>NZ_CP194783.1:0-58616 GCF_050995535.1 Paenibacillus sp. SN-8-1 | reverse complement strand
CGAAAAAATTACGCTTCCGGAAGACCCGGAAGAAGCAAAGCGTGTACTGTCCGAGATCATGAAGAACTACCCTACGGAATGAACACCGATTGAATATTATGTTGTTTGGAGGTATCTCTAATGAGTGAATTGAGTGAAGTGCTTTTGCGATGGTTTCTTTATGCAATATGTGGAGCTGTGGCTTTTTGGGGGTTTGCAAATCTAATAATGTGGTCTTCTCTTTTGGTTAATTTAAGATATCAGAAATCTAAATTTACAGCTGAAGTAATTTCGCAAGATAAAGCCTATATCCGTAAATCTTTATCAAAAGCATTTACTCTTCTTGGTGCTTCAATAGTTATGTTTGCTATTTGCGAATTAATACTAAATTACGCATTATGAACACCGTTTGAATATTATGTTGTTTAGAGGAGAGAGGCAATTGGAACGCATTGAATATAGAGTAACTTCAAAGGGGATAGCCAGCTATTTGGAAAAGCTACTTATGTTTATTGAGCGAGCTACAGGTAAGCATATACATTATTTCATCCATCCGTCAAAGTTAATTTATCCAAATTTTAAGCTGTATCAATGTCGGTGCGGTAAAGTGGCTCAAAAGGTTCAAAAGAGGGAAACTTGGTAACTATTAATATAATCGATTAGTGATTAGAGAGTAACGGGAGCGTGCACCAGATGAGAAAAACTGAAAAAGCTATTTTTGTTGACTTTACAGAGTTAAAACAGTTATTGGGAATTAAAAAGATCATAGTAGACGCGTATTTGGACAAAAATAGCAATCAACTTGTAATTGAAATCGATCAGGAGGTTCGTCCGGCTGAAGGTGACATTTTATATAATGGCAGACCAATGCAGGTGGGAGAATTCCACAAACAATATCAAATTGATAATAGGATTAAAAACGGTAAAGTAGTACGGCAAGAATTGTTCGAGTAATTGTTGGCAGAAATAAATAAAGTCAGGTGAAAAAATGGCATCCTTGTTAAACGATTATAAAGAGTGGTTAGAAGAAGAGGGGTTTAGTATTAATTCAGTTGATCGTTACTTGATTGTGGCTCTAAGTTTTATCAATTGGCATAATCAATTGTTAGGGAAAACTGAATTTTATCCAGACCTTGTATCTGGGCGTGATCTTCAGGATTGGAAAAAGTATTTATTAAATGAAGCAACTTATCAGAGGGGAAAGCAGCCTCCAAAAAGATATTCAATAAGTACGGTAAACAATTCACTGAAATCAATCAGAACCTTTTTTAATTTCTTATGTGAATCGGGTGATATACAGAGTAATCCAGCTTTAAAGGTTAAGGCACAAAAAATCGCACCGGACTTTGACCAAGACCCAAGGTGGTTAGAACGCGCTGAACGGAACAAGCTGCTCCGGGTTATTAATGATGATAAATCAGCCGAAAAAAACCCCTGGAAATTCACACGAAATCGAGCAATTGTTTATGTACAGCTTCATGCAGGATTAAGACTTAGTGAAGTCCTAGACCTGGAACCTGAAGATATTTCTTTCGAGAGTGGGTACATTTTTGTCCGAGATGGCAAGGGTGGAAAGGCTAGGCGCGTTGAAATGAACAAGGATTTACGGAATGCATTAGCGGAATGGATAGCTCAACGAGGCGATCCAAAGACGCGGAAACTTTTCACATCTTCGCGAGGTGACGGGAAATTAACGAAGCAAGGTATTGAATACTTATATCACACCTTGGGAGAAAAAACAGGCCTTCATGATTTAACAACACATGTTCCGAGGCATACACTGGCACACGATCTTGTAGAAGCAGGGTACTCTCTTCAGAGAGTTGCCGACATTTTAGGTCATTCTAATATCAATTACACACGCATTTACACAAAATCAAGCAAACAGGAAAGAAGGGAAGCTTTAGAAAGCCTTTCTTCTATTCAGTGAAAGGGAGTGTACATCACTAATGGAATCCGGTAATGTTTCTGCAATCGCAACAGCTTATCAAATTGCCACGCTTACTTATCCGAGCTTTGAGGCAATCGAATTACTTAAGCCTTTACCATTTGAACGTGTGTTAGAGCTGCTGCTCATTATGCGTCAATCTCCACGACCTGTTAAATCGCCAGTCAATTTTCTACGAAGAGCAATTAATGAAAATTGGTCCCCGGAGACCATGCCTGAAAAAGTTAATCGTCATATCGAATATATAGAAGAGAACCATTATATTAAAAAGGGGTATACTGTAGATCAGGCAAGAGAAATCGTGCAATCCAGAAGAAGGGAGGGATAATACTATGGGAAAAATTATAGGCAAGGATGTAGGAAACCGATTTACTTCCAGCAAGCCGGGCGATATTTTGTGGAGAACAGAACAAGTGAAAGTAGATAATTTTATTGAGGGTGTCGTTCCTGATAAGGACATAGAATCCTTTGTAGCAAGATTGGATAAATTGGGGATCAACGAGGTCGAAGAAAGGATTAAAATGATCGGACGGTTTATTAAGGAGAAGGAGAAGGGAGGACACTAATATTGCCATCATCCCGAAAAGCTAATCAAGAACAAAAGATTTATGAATCCTATCTTTATCCCGGAACAGAAGTCTTCAAAAACAAACTTGATATTCGTGATCCAAAATTATTAGAGCAAGCAGAACTGTTTTTTAACGTGGAACGTATACGGCAACCTCTGCCAAAGCAAACACAAGAACTAACTTATAAAGGTTTCCTAGCCATTCATAAACATTTGTTTCAAGATGTTTATACTTGGGCAGGACAACAACGGGATTATACTACTGGTCGTGGTCCAGCTCCGTTCGCGAAACCGGAATTTATTAAATCCTGGATGGAGGACCAATTTGCTAGGTTAAAGCAACAGAACTATTTACGAGGTCTGAGCAAAAATGAATTTGCTGAGAAGATTGCACCAATTGTAAATGAGATTAATGCTGCTCATCCCTTCATTGAGGGAAATGGCCGAACACAAAGACTATGGCTTAGGATCGTGGCCGAGCAAGCCGGTCATAGAATTAACCTTACGAATGAGGACCGGGAGAAATGGTATGAAGCTTCAAGAATTGGTTTTGAACAAATAGATCACAGGCCGATGATTGAGCTACTGAAAGAGATTCTGAGTCGAGACAAAACACAGATTCAAGAGCAGGATCAAGGCAGTCATAGAAAATCTTTGTCCGATAGGATTGAGGAAGTTAGAGATCAACAAAATAAGCAAAAGCGTTCTACGTCAAAGGAAAATAAGAAGGAAAGATAGTCCACACTTATAACAAAATTGGGTGTGGATTTTTGTTTTTGTTTTAACTGTCTGAAGAAAATTAAGTTTTAGACTGGATGTATTGAACCCGTGCGGTTTTTCGAATTGCAATACCGTCAGACTCCGAAGAATAAGTATTAGACTGGACCCAAGTATCGAAAAAAAGCAGCAGTCATGGACGAGAAAACAAAGTCTTAGACTGCCGTTATTTTATTACGTCTTTCCCCAAGGCAATGGGATTTTTCACGATTATGGTTGCGATTATTAAAATACCGGGATCCCATTAAGTAGCTCGACGGACGCAGGCATTGTTTTTACTTGGATGTAAACAACCTTTTTCTCGACTTCAACTTTATCTAAAGTTAACGCATAGGAGAATCCGATGTCCATCTTGTAGGCAAAGATAGATGCCCAATCTTTCGCCATGAATCCAATCTCTCGACCATCCTTCGTATAGACCATGATTGCATTCTTGTCAAACGGATTCTCTGGCTCACGAACAAGCTGTAAGGCATCTCCTTCATTAAGCGATTGAATCGCCTTTAAACGGCTTCCTACGTTTATTCCTACTACAGGAATCCGTTGGCTTTTGGATGAAACCAAGCTCTTCTCCCAATGCGGAATAACGATCTCATAGGCTGCACAGAGGAGTCCGTAAAGATCACTATCAATGATAATGACCTCACCTTCACTTTCCTCTTGCGTTCTAGCTGATGCCGTCTTCTTAATACTGCGATCATCCCAGAAGCCCTTCACTTCAATGTTATAGGCTCGATCATTCGCTATCACATTGAAATCGGGAATGTAGGCTCCATGAACGGTTTGAATGAATTTCTTCTCATACGCCCACTCAATCCCTTTGTGATTCAAAAGTCTTGCAATATTAGCTTCCCAGGCAGACTTGAAACCTGCACCAAGATCTTCTCTAAATCCGCCGTTTGCACTTGAAGAATCCCCATAGTGGTTTTCCTTCTCAATAGGGAAGGATCTATATAGACCCAACCTAACAACCCCACCTAATATGTCCTCTTGCGTAGGATAGCGGTGAAATCCTACTCGAATTCCGGCATCCTCAGCAATAATCCAGGATTGTCGAACAGGATCGGTATCTAAGGTATAGTCTCTTGGATTCTCCAAATAAACGATGTATATGCAAATCGTCCGCCCATCAGGAATCACATGTTCATGCTTGATGAACTCCACTTTTTGATAGGCAAATATTTTCTCCATTTCATTTTCTGCTTCTTTATTGATAATAACGAAATGCTTCGACACTGGAACATCTCTAAGGAGCACTTCATGAAATGAAAACAGCTCTGGAATATTTTCGAGATAATACCTGACCGAATCCCAAGCATTTGTTTTCATGTGGAAACTGTAATACTCCTTTGCATACTGCATCAATACATACTCCATCACTATCGGTTTTAATCGCTTTTCATTCACGAGACTGTGCAATTCGGACTTCAATCGCTTGCCGTAATTCGTGTCCAAATAGGAGGCTAATTTCTCCCTTTCTTCCTCCGTTTGAAAACGATACTCCATCAAAACGTTAATCCGTTCCTCTTGTTCCTTCTTCATAGTATCCCCCACTTGTAGAATCGTTTTTTCAGCAAAGAATGACTGACGGAATTATCAGAAACAACCATTCCTTCGAATCCTATTGATATTGATTCGGGTTGAGAATTTCCTCAAGCGGTGTTTCGTAATACAATTTGTGCCCAAAATAATAGTTCTACTTCATCACCACGTTAACCTGCCAGTTTGCTTAATGAAGCATCGTCAGTCTAAGACTTTATTTTCTCAGTCTACAACCATCTCATTTACGGAGTGAGAGCGGAAGGGGCATGGCCGCAATGGCTGGATAGTACAGGGTGAGAGGCTCGTTGTATCCCGAAGGGGCCGGAACAAAGTGAAGGAAGGCGAAGCCTTTACAATGAGAAGCCCTGTGCTAGCCTGTCTGGGCAGCCATGACCGAGAGCGGCAACGGAGTTAAAACGCTTCGTGAGGAAAGACATAAGAAAGAAGCCCTTTCCTTGTAATTAGTCGGCAAAAATAGTAAAATTATGGATAAGTTCGTTTGGTGTTAGTGGTAGCAAGCATTGGAAGTGTAGCCACACTTCCGAAAAATAGCTTGTTAGGGGTTCCCCCTAAGACCCCGATAATTTAGGGCTGTGCCCTAAGACCCCGAATAAAGAGAAGGTGATACATTGGCTAAGAATCGCTATAGAGATAAGGAAGTTAAGTTTTTTTGTACGGTCGATGAATTAGATCGGATTGATCAGAAAGCCGTGATTGCAGAACTTGATAGAAGTAAGTACCTCAGAAAAATGGCATTGGAAGGTTACATCATCAAGAGGGATTTTTCTAGTGTTGAAGAGCTGGTGTACGAAATTAATAAAATCGGAAATAACATAAACCAAGTCGCTCGAAGGGCAAATGAAGTCGATTATGTAACTAAAGATGAAATCAGATATTTAAAAAAGCAATTGGAAGGGATCTATAGTCAAATCGAAAAGTTCTACGATGAGGGGTGATAACTTTGCCATACGTCAAGCAGCTAACTATACGGAAGACCTTAAACCGTTCTTTAAAATATATCGTCAACGACAAAAAGACAGACTATGGCTGCCTGGTGACAGGTGTGAATTGTGCTTCCAATGACAAGCTTGCGTATAAACAAATGACCGCAAACAAGAAGAAGTTTGGTAAAGAAACTGGAACACTGGGGTTTCACTTTATCCAGTCGTTCAAAGAAAAAGAAATCAATGATCCGTATAAAGCGCATGAAGTCGGATTGAAGTGGGCCGAGAAAATGTTTGGCAACAAATATCAGTTCATTATTAGCACTCATATGGACAAAGGACATTATCATAATCACATCATCATAAATTCGGTCGCAATAGATGGAAGGAAGTTCAATGCTTGCAAACAAAGTTTACAAGATGCTAGAGACTTGTCCGATGAAGTTGCTCGTGAATACAATTTGAGCGTTATTCCCTTTAATGAGAAGTCTGTACCAAAGTCTTATAAAGAATGGAATGAAGAGAAGAAGGGGACTTCGTGGAAAGCGCATATACGAACAGATATTGATGCTGTCATCAAAGAATCTAAATCCTTTGATGAATTTATGATCAAAATGCAGCAGCTTGGTTACGTCATGAAGCAAGGTAACGTGAAGTATATGACGTTTAAAGCTCCCGGTATGGAGAGATCGGTTCGGGGAAAAACCTTGGGGCCTGAGTATACCGAGGAAAGGATCAAAGAACGGGTAGCGCTTCAACGCTTCAACTTCAATGATGCAGCTACGAAGTTTAAATATCAGTTTAGACATAGCACATCTCGAAAGCAAATTCGAGATGCGGCACAACAGTATAAATATAGACGTGGTTCCCTTGCAGTCAATTTCATTCTCGCCATATCGCTAATTAGAACTTTAGCAAACCGAAACGCCTCCGATCGTCAAGGCATTTATCGTATGAGAAGAGATTTTAAAACGGATATTGAAATATCTAAGTTGTCAAAACATCTTAAGTTCATTACGGAACAAAATTTAAAAAGCCGGTCTGACTTGAAACAAATGATAAATAAAGAAAAGACTCAGATTCAAGATCTCCATTCTGTATTGAACCAAGCATCGGAAATGAATCGCAATCTGGGGATTATCGTTCAAACCATTCAAACATATACCCATTACAAACCAATAGCTGATGAGGTCCAGGCTTCACCGATGAAGAAGCTGCTTCTGAAGAAAAAGTACAAGGTCGAGTTAGAAACGTTTGAGAAGGCAGCGAAGCAGTTAGATAAGTTGAAAATCAAAGACGATGAATTTAACACCTATATTGAAAAGAAAAGAACACATGAAATGAAGATAGAGCAATTACAAAACAAGTTAGATGCTTCAAGGAATAATCTTTCTGAGCTTTTGGCAATTGAGAAAACGTTAAGCGAAAGAACTTCTCTTCTTAGTGACCTCAGACAAGGTAAAGACAAAGACCAGGGAACTAAAAACAAAGACAAAAGTAGGGATAGATGAAGCCAAAGTTTGAGAAAAACGGTTTTTGTGGCTTATTTTAAGGGGTGGATGGTCACATGTTGATCAGGTAACTATTTGATATGATGGTATTGTATGGTAATAGTGGATTATGTAAATTACGAGCTATAAGGTGGGCACTAAAAATGACAAGTACAATTATTTTTGATTTTGACGGGACTATTGTTAATTCCAGAGGATTGATGGTGGAATTTTATAATGAGCTTGCTCACAAGTATAACTATAAGATTATTGAAGAAGAGGAAATCGAGTATTTGAGCTCGTTATCCATTGCGGATCGTTGTAAAGTATTAAAGGTTCCTCTTTATAGAGTTCCACAGTTGGGAATGTATGCAAAAAACCGGTATCAGAAAGTGATCGAATCCCTAAAAGCAAATGAGGGAATGCATAACTTCATCTACAAATTGAAAGAAAAGGGGTTTACCCTAAGCATTATTTCCTCAAATTTGGAGCCAAGTATCCGCACGTTTTTAGAAAACAATAATATGGATGTATTTGATCATGTATATTCAGCCAAAAACTTTTTTGGAAAGCACCACACGATCAATGCGTTTCTAAAAAAGACGAAAACAAGCAGGGATGAAGCTATTTACATTGGAGATGAATTGAGAGATATAGAAGCTTGTCGAAAATCAAATATCCGAATTATTTCGGTTGCATGGGGGTTTGATTCTGCTGAATTATTATCCAAAGCAAGTCCTGATTACCTGGTTCATCATCCAGAAGAAATACTAAAAGCAATTGGTGAACTGAATAGGAAGTTACATGCATGATTTTTTTAATGTTCCTCATCCTGCTATTGACCGCAGGTATTATCTTTTTTACGAACCCGAAGTCTGAACAAGCACGATGGACAGCACTATTTATGCTTTGCGGTAGTGTAGGAGCTTTTGCTTATGTCATTACGGAAACCATAATTCCTTTTATGGATCAAATAAATATTACTAGCAGTACACTTCGTTCTGTATTGATTCACCTGCGTATCCATTTGAATTTTGTTACCGAGATCGTGACACCATATGCTGTTATTATGTTTTCGATTGTTTCTTATGGACGTATCCCACATAAAGTTAAAAAGTATCTTTCTTACTTTTTAGTCATTCCGATTGTCATCATGTATTACATTACTCCTTTTGACCCGATACATTATCAGATTAATTTTAAATTTGCTTTGATATGGATAACACCGTACTATTTGTTCTCATGCTTTTTACTATTTGTTGCTTACTTTAATGAAAAAACATGGACAAAGAAGCTTAATCGACTTATTACCTTGTCCATTTGCGTCCCTTCTATATTATCTGTTTTGATTTTTGATAGTATAGCAAAGATGATTAACCCAGATACGAATTTATTCAGATTAGTTCCGATATCGATCGTTTACTCATTTATTGTTTTTATCATCTTTTCTTATTTCTCTGGAGCTTTAGGGGTGAAGATGAAGTTTGAACAGCATGTACTTGATAATACGATGAAAGCAATAAGTTCGGGTACAAGCTTACTTAATCACTCTATAAAGAACCAAATTTATAAAATCCATACTAGTTTGCATATTATAAAATCATTTAATGGTAATTCAGACGAAGAAGCCTATAAAGAGGCCTTAGAAATAATCAATCGATGTTCTAACCACTTAATTGATATGGTTGAAAGGATTAAGAATCAGTCGGAGGAAATTAGGCTGGATGAGAGGACATGTAATTTAAGTCAACTGCTTGATGAGAGTATAGAGTATTTATCTCTTGGACCAATGGACAAGGGTATTACGCTCTATAAGCAGTACGATGCAAACATTCAAATCATATGTGATGGTGTCCATATAAAAGAAGTGTTTCTTAATATTCTAAAAAACGCGGTCGAAGCCATTGAGACGAGTGGTAACATCTCAATAACAACATCATTGAATCGCGCAAAAGACGTAATCGTTTCTATCAGGGATAATGGTTGTGGGATATCCAAAGATAATTTAGCTCACATTATTGATCCGTTCTTTACCACAAAGGGAAATAGTAATAGAAATTTTGGCTTAGGCTTATCGTACTGTTACAACGTTATGATTAAAAGTGGAGGCAACATGCAAATCGATAGCGTTGTTAATGAGGGAACAACTGTTAAACTTATATTCCCTCGTAAAGGAGGATGATTACATGGACAAGATCAGGGTGCTGTTAGTTGAGGACGATCCCGATTGGAAAAAAATCATTGAAACCTTGTTAAATCGTGAAGAAGATATGGAGCTAGTTGGCTATGCAAAGACTAAAGAGGAAACCATTCGACTTTCCAATGCTATTAAACAAATTGATGTTTTCTTAATCGATATTAATTTGACTGACAACAACCTGGATGGAATTTATACAGCACTGGAACTTAAGGACCACGGAAACTGGAAAATGATTATGCTTACTTCTATAAATGATGATGAAGTAATTAAAAATTCCTTTGTAGCCGGCGCTGTGAACTATGTGCTTAAGAAGAATGTTTGCGAAATCCCTAGCTTGATACGTAGACTTTACTTAGAGCAATCTCCGCTTGAGATATTGGTTAAGGATTATTGCCGACTCAAACAAGAAGAACAGCTTAAAGAATTGACTCCTGCTGAACGAGAGGTATATGATTTGGTCGAAAAGGGGTATACACGTACGGAGATAGAAAAGCGGCTAGTAAAATCAGAAAACACGCTAAAGTGTCAAATAAAAAAAATTCTTAAGAAGCTCCATTCCCCGACTACGAAAGAAGCTGTGAAAAAAGTGAAATCTGGTGGCTTAATATAGTTAACTTAGAGGAAAAAAGACTAAGTGAGGTTGAATTAATTGAAAATCGAGAATATTTAAAGTGGCTACGCACAATTTGCGCTAGCCACTTTTATTTTGTCTTTATATATATTAAACCTGTTTGGAGGATTAGGAGGGGTGATGGATAGTAACCCCTTTGGGGCTATATATGTTAATCCTTACAAAAAGCTCATTTCTAATTAATAATTAATTTGTAAGCAATTGTCAAACATTATTCGTTAATGAATTGATTTGACTAACAGGTGCTTTCTGGTGAGGACTTAGTGTATGAATTAGGGTCAGTAACGCACGTAGGCTTGTACTTAAAAGTCTTTATTCGTTAACGAATAAAACAGTTTGATTAATAGATCCCGTTCTTCGGAGTCTAAACCTTCTATTAATTTAACAAGGGGAGTGATGCTTTTCAGAGCAGGGATAATGTCCGTGGTTAACATGGTTAGCACGGCCTTTACTTCAGCATCTGACAATTCATTAAGGACACCCTGCAGTTGCTTCCTATCAGCGTTGTCATTCCCAGTGAACAGCACATGAGCAGGAAGCAACTCAGGCAGTGTCACTTTAAGAGCCGTACAAATGTGAATCAGTGTTTCGATATTGGTGGATCGTCCCTTTTCGATTTGGCTTATAGTACTTTGTGAAGTACCTGAAAGGGTGCCTAATTCAGTTGTAGTCATGTTGATTGCTTTTCGGTACTTTCTAATATTAGCGCCGATTTCTTGGCTCAAATCCATTTATCCACCACACCTATGATTAAGAGTTTAGTTATATAGATCATACCAGAAAAAAAGACAAGGAGTCTTCAATTAAAATAATAGTTGTAAACAAATAAATAATTATTGAAATATTATTTGTTTACGAATATAATGAAATCAAGGAGGTGCAGGTTATATACAAATGGATCAAAAAAAAAAGACTGGAGAAAGGATGGACACAGATGGAGCTTGCTGAAAGATCAGGAGTTCCACAACCGACAATTTGTCAAATCGAAATAGGCAATAGGAAATACCCGACTCATGATACCATCATAAAAATTGCAACGGCTTTGAGGGCTGATACCTCTGAGCTTGATGATGAAACCACATTGATTAAGGAGGATGATTAGGTTGTCCGAACTAGGTGGTGATGTAGCATCGGTCGTGACTCGAGTAGGGGTGGACTTATCTCGGGAAGCTATGAAGATAACAAATGAATCTATGAAGTTGTTGTTAATACACCTGATCAAGCAAGCGAGAGAGCGAGAAGATCGTCCTGGTGAAAAGTCGTTACAAAAGCTACTTAAAAGTCAGGAAGAAATTAAAATGTTTGATCTGGATAAGCAGCATTTAAAGGAATTTGCAGAAAAAGCTAAAAAATATGCTGTCTCCTTCTCGATCATTAATGATCAAGGTAATCATTCGGTATTTTACAAATCGAGTGAAGAAAATCGTGTAAAGAGCATCTTGGAGAGCCTGGTCCAGAAGGAATTGTCCTCTAATGAACTGGATGAAAGAAAAGCAGTACCTTTTGAAATTGTAGATAATCACCGAATTCGGGTTCCGAATGCGATTCTGGACATGAAAGTCAACTTTCAGCGTGATCTTGCTGTACATGAAGGTGTGAACGTAGACAAGATTAACCCTACGAATGACAGTACGATTCAACAAGATAAAGTCCAACAATATGAAGTCGTTAGCGAGAGTGAAATAAAAGTTCATGACGCGGTGTTGGATACAAAAGTTGGTTTTCAAAGGGATCTTGCACAGCGTGAAGGTTTCAACATCGATGAAATTTTGGAGAATGCAGAAAGGAGACAGGATGAAAGATATCAGGCTGCTGTTAATTTAGCCCGAGAAGAGGGGCAGATTTCCATACCGAAGCTGCAAGAGGAATTAGGTTATAACTATGCACAGGCTTCATTAATTATGGACCGTATGGAAGCGGAAAAACCTGTATATGTAAAGGAACCTATACCTGAGCACAGTCCAGCAATAGAGGCTGGAAAACAAAGTCTAACGGCGGTAAATCACCGAGAAAATGATACAACGAGTGAAGTAGCACGGATTGAACCTAATGAGAAAAATGGACAATATGAAATGATTGATGAATCCAGAATCAGGGTTCCTAGCGTAACCTTGGATCTGAATAATGCTCAACACCGTCAATTGGCTGAAAGTTATGGCATAAAAGTCGAGGATATTAACTTCAAACGTGAAACAAGTGATCTTGAATTCGAAAAGGCTGAAATAAAGGGACGTGAGACGCTTTCAGACAGATTAGGTCGAGATCCTGAAGACAGGAGCCAAGTTGCCAGAGATATGCTTGAGCGTATTAATTCAAGGCTTAGCCTGGAAGAACGGCGTCAGGAAATAAGACCATTAATGGAATCACAAAGACAGGCCCCACCTGAAAAAAACAGAAATAGGGAGTTAGGGGGGCGATGAATGAACAAAAAAGACGGAAAAATCGAAATTTAATCATTATATGCCTTCTCTTCTATGTTGCACTTGCATACATCACCTTACACATACACCACGTAATCAACACATCACATAAGCCCTTCAACATAAAGACTATAGATATTGAAAAGTTAAGTGACAGCACATTGGCAAGTATACAGAACCATTTATTTGTATGGCCAGATCAACAGGCAATACGGATTATATTCTTTGAATTCATCGCGGTAGGTATATATCTGCTTTATCAGATAACAAACCAAAAAAATTTACTGCCAGGAAAGGAACACGGAACGGCCAGTTGGGCAACCAATGCTCACAGGGGAAGAATTAAAAATGGAAACAAGTTTCAAAATATCATTTTGACTAACACCGAGAGGCTAAGCCTGGATACAACAAAGTCAAGAAAGAACCTAAATATACTAACAATCGGTGGTGCTGGTACAGGTAAAAGTAGATTTTTCGTTAAACCGAATATTTTACAAGGCAACACAAGCATGGTGATTACCGATCCGAAGGGCGAATTGCTTCGTGATACCGGATATGCTTTACAGCAGCTTGGATATAAGATCAAAGTTTTTAACCTGATAGACATGGGAAAAAGCTGTAAGTATAACCCCTTTGTCTACATAAGAAAGGAGAGTGACATTCTTAAAGTAATAAATAATCTGATTAAGAATACGAACGGTAGCAAAACAAGTGGCAGCGATCCGTTTTGGGAGAAGGCAGAAACGGCCTTACTGCAAGCCATATTTCTATACATCTTCTACGAGTTGCCCTTGTTTGAACATAACTTCAAGTCTGTTTTTACCATGCTAAGGTTGGCAAACGTAAAAGAGGATGATGAAGATTTCAAAAGTGAGTTTGATTTTCTGTTTGAAAAACTCCGGGAAGAGAATCCGAATCACATTGCCGTAAAACAATATGACATCTTTAAAATGGCTGCTGGAAAAACAGCCAAGAGCATTCTAATTTCTGCAGGAGTACGTTTATCACCTTTTGGCATTGAAGAAGTAGAAAGGCTCTTTATGGAGGATGACCTTGAGCTGCACAAGCTGGGTGACGAGAAGACTGCTTTATTTGTCCTCATACCCGATAGTGACACTACATTTAACTTTATTGTTGCGATGATGTATGCCCAATTATTCGATTCACTGTACTATCAAGCTGATTTTGTCAGCGGAGGCAGCTTAAAGTATCATGTGAAGTTTTGGTTAGATGAATTTGCGAATATCGGACAGATTCCTGATTTTGATAAGTTAATTGCTACGATGCGAAGTCGTAATATCTCCGTATCCGTCATTATTCAAAATATGAGCCAACTTAAGGGCTTGTATAAAAACACTTGGGAAACGATTGTCGGGAACTGTGACACGATTTTATTCCTTGGGGGCCAAGAACAGTCAACCTTGGAATGGGTGAATAAAAGGCTAGGCAAGCAAACCATAGATACACGTAATTCGAGCCAATCCAGAGGACGTAACAGTTCTTCTAGCGTGAATTATGGAAGCTTAGGACGCGATTTAATGACCATAGACGAGATCGCCCAGATGCCGGATAAAAACTGTATTCTATTTATTCGCGGATTGCCTCCATTTTTCAGTGAGAAATTCAATTTGAAACGGCACCCAAACTATAAACTTCTTTACGAATTCAATCATGGTAACTATTTTGATTCTGAGCAGGAGGTGATAGCGACCGATGAACCCATTGCGGAATTATCCTTAGAACGATTCAACTTGCGGTTCCCAGATCAAAGTCTTGAAGAACGAAAAGAAGAGATTAACCTTGTTGACGTAGAGGGAATGGATGAAATTGAAAAGAAAATAAACGCTTTAATTTAAATCAATCAATTTACCTATAAAGGAGAGAATTGTTTATATGAAAAATACCCTTAAAACCAAGTTGTCCAATTTATTTACTAGTGAAAAAATGGTTAAGTCGGCTTGCCTTGCTCTTGTCTTACTCTTTTCAGCTACAAGCGTTTATGCTGCACCTGCGTCGGCCGGAATGGATAAGTTTGATTCGATCATCGGTGTAATTGCTACATGGTTAGGTCGGATTGGGTTAGTTGTAGCTTTCTTCGGAGCTGTTCAGTTAGCGTTGGGCTTTAAACAGGATGATGCAGACGGAAAAGTACGTGGTATGAAGACGCTGGCTGCTGGATTCTTGGTGTTCGGTATTACGCAATCTCTAAGCTTGTTCGGATTGGGTTCTTAAAAAATAAGGGGGCTTTTGCCCCCTGTTTTAGATAATGAGGGTGGTGGAATACCTTGGCTTCTCCAGTTGAATCAATAAAAGAAACATTTGAGAGCTTTGCGGGGATTATTACGGAAGTAACAAGTTTAGTGAATCAAGGACCGGCACAGCATCCAGGAGTATATTCAGTCATAACAGAAATTCATCAAGCCATACTGCCGATTGCTTACAGTTTACTGACGCTTTATTTTTTGCTCGATTTCACTAGCAAATCTATGAATTTTGCATTTTTTCGGATGGAGACAATTGTCTCCAGCTTACTGAAGTTGGTATTTGCAAAATTTGTTATGGAACATACTTTAGATTTTTTGAAAATTATATTCTCTGTTTCGTCTTCCATTTCAAGTATGGTAGGTTCTGCTGGGGCCAATGCGTCACTCTATAAAATTGACTTTTCAGCTATGGAATCTGCATACGGAGATATGGGATGGTTCGATCAAATGTTGTACGAAATTAAGTTAACGCCTTTTGAATGGATCTTACAAGGCATAAAGGTGGTCATTATACTGGTTGTCTTTGGACGGCTGTTCCAGCTTCTAATCTACACAGCTGCTGCTCCCATACCTATAGCCACGTTCATTAATGATGGACTTATCGATAAGGGCAAGAGATTTATCTTTGATTACGCTGCTGTTTGTCTGCAAGGAATTATCATTATTATCGGATGTATTGTGTACGTTGCGATTGTAGCTAATGTTTCATTTGGGAATTTTACAGGGAATGGAAGCGATATGGCAATTTGGAAAGCTTTAATTACCGCTTTGGCTTTGCTAATGGTTGTAATTAAATCAGGTTCATGGGCTAGAAAAATTATGGGTGACTGATCCCAAGCATAGCAAGAAATAAGTTATTAAGGGGAGGTACTATGATCGAAGTAAGGATACCGAAAGAAATCAGAACCTATAAAGAAAAGTTGTTTTTTGGGTTAACTCTAAGGCAATTAATTTGCACCGGGATTGCCATTCTAATAAATGTGCCTTTGTATTGGTTTGGTAGAAATATTATTGGGTCAGACGGAGCAAGTTGGGTGGTTATATTCATTGCACTTCCATTATTCTTAATCGGATATTTCAACTATAACGGTCTGACTTTCGAACAGTTTTTGAAATCTGTAATCCAACAGGAATTTATATATCCGCAGAAAAGGAAGTATATCACTGTAAATTTGTTTGAGGTCCTTAGTAAGGAAGAAAAAAAGGGAGGGGATAAGCGTGGTGTTCTTAAGCAAAAAAAAGGCAAAAAAGAAAATTAGAATTCCCAGATCATCACAGCAGTCTATTCCTTATTCATTGGCTACAGAAGATGGAATTCTACAGCATGGAAAAAATCGTTATTCAAAAACCTTCTCTTATGTGGACATTAACTATCAAGTAGGTAAACAGGATGATCAGGAAGAGGTTTTTTCAAAATATTGTGAGTTCCTAAACTTTTTTGATGATAGTGTCAATCTCCAAGTGACTATAGTTAACAAAAGTTTTAACAAGGAAGAATTTAAAGAAAAAATTGTAATTACATCTAAAAATGACCACATAGAACCGTTCCGACAAGAGTACAACAAAATGATCCAAGGTAAAATCTCCGGAGGGAAAAATGAAATAAAGAAAGAGAAATTCGTTACTGTATCCATTGAGTCTATCTCTCCCGAAGAGGCCAGACATACCTTTGATCGAATAGAGCGAGAAACACAATCCGTATTTAAACGGATGGGTAGTTCAATTACCGGACTTGATCTTAATCAAAGACTTGAGCTGCTACATGATGTTTACCGCATGGGGCAAGAAGGGCAATTTAATTACAAACCAACTGAGCATAAACGGAAGGGTCTTATAACTAAAGACTTGATTGCTGCGGATTCCTTAACTTTCAAGCGAGATCATATGATTATTGGCAATAAATTCGCCCGGGCTGTTTATATTAAAGACTTACCTACATTTCTAAATGATAAATTTCTCAGTGAGATTACTGACTTCAGTTTCAATTTGTTACTAACCATGAATATCAAATCCGTAGACTCGTATAGAGCTTTGAGAATCGTTAAAAAGCAGATTACTGGTATGGAAGCTAATAAAATTGAGTATCAAAAACGAAGTTTGAAAAATGGTTATCTGGAAGCCTTCATCCCTCATGAATTAAAACATTCTCTTACCGAAGCACAGGAGCTGCTGGATGACCTAACTAATAAGAATCAAAAGATGTTTCTAACCAATATCGTGATTGTCCACTTCTCCGATACAATCGAGGGACTAAATAAAGATACTAAGGAAATTACAGCTATTGCAAGTAAATTTTTATGCCAAACAGGTACTTTGCATTATCAACAGGAAGATGCGTTAAATTCGTGCTTACCATATGGACTGAATTTACTGAAAATTTCCCGAACCTTGACAACCGAAAGTACGGCCATATTCATGCCCTTTACAAACCAGGAGTTATTTCAAGAGGGTGGTATGTATTACGGTCTAAATGCAGTTTCAAGGAAACTCATTATGTTCAACAGACTGTCTTTGGACACACCTAATGGTTTTATTTTAGGAACACCAGGATCGGGTAAATCCTTCGCTGCTAAACGGGAAATGGTCAATGTCCTCCTGAATACGGATGATGATGTTATTATTATTGACCCTGAACGCGAGTACACCAGGCTTGTTAATAATTTCAAAGGGGAAGTCATTCATATCTCTGCCGGTTCCAAGAACTACATTAATCCATTAGATATGACAATGGATTATGCCGATGATGATGACCCTTTAGTGCTCAAATCTGATTTTGTACTTTCGTTATGTGAAGTTATAGTCGGTGGGCGATATGGTCTTTCACCACGGGAAAAGTCGATTATCGACCGTTGCTTAAAGCTCACATATCGCGAATACTTAATGACTTTTGACAAGAACGATATACCGACACTGATTGACTTTTATGAACAGTTAAGACAGCAAGAGGACCCGGAGGCCTTGGAGATTGCCACGGCGCTTGAGTTGTACGTAAAGGGGAACCTGTCTGTATTTTCTAACAAAACGAATATTAATATAGACAATCGATTAGTATGTTTTGACATCAAGGATTTAGGAAAACAGCTTAAAACCATGGGGATGCTCATTGTACTTGACCAAATTTGGAATCGGATCACAGTTAACCGTAGCAAGGGTAAACACACTTGGATTTATATTGATGAAATCTACTTGTTATTTACCAACGAATATTCAGCGGCCTTCCTGTATGAACTATACAAGAGAGCTCGGAAATGGGGAGGTATTCCAACAGGGATTACACAAAACGTAGAGGATCTGCTTAAATCAGACCTTGCAAGGACAATGCTCTCAAATTCTATGTTCCTCATGATGCTAAATCAGGCCAAATCCGACCGGAGAGAACTTGCAACGCTGCTTGATATCTCAGAGACGCAGCTTAGTTATGTGACAAACGCCGATAGTGGTCAAGGACTGATGTTTATAGGTAACGGTGAAGGTAAAGGGATAGTCCCTTTTCATGATGAATTCCCGAGAGATACGAAACTATATAAGATGATGACCACTAAGGTGGAGGAAGTTAGGAAAGAGGAGGTTGAAAGGGAGAATACGGCATGAAGAGAAAAGAAACAAAGAGCCGTGGAGATTCAAGGACGAATATTAAAAAGATACAAGTTAAGAGAAACTTAAAGCAGAATTTGAAGTTAACAAGGCATACACCAGTGAATGCCCCCTCTATTCGAGCTTCATTACGCAGTCATATTAAAGGAAGAGCAAAAGAAAAAATAAAAGCTCTTCCTCGAAAAGCTGTTAAGCAGACCATCAGGACACTAGACCCTCATCATCATGAGGATGCTGACATTACATTTCAATCCTTAGAACTGCCTAGAGACTCTATTAGGAAGCTTAGAAATACTTATCATAACGTGAAGAAGACGGCAAGCCGGATGCAGCGAGCCCACAACTATCTAAGAAATCGGCGTACTAAAACAAGAGTTCTTTCAGCCCACAGAAAAACTAGGGAGAACGTAGTTTCTTCAACTAAGGCTGCGAATAATGTAAAAAAAATCAAGACATTAAGTAGTAAGTATGTCTCAAAAGGAAAATATACTTCTCTGGGAATAAAGACAGGTCTGAAGAAGGTAGTTTCATCTCCTGTAGAATATTTGGGTATCGCTGCTCAGCAAATAGGAAAGAAACTAATGACAGCTGTTGTGACTAACCCAAAAGTCTGGTTAGTCGGGGTTATTATAGGAGCACTTATTTTCTTTATGATGATGCTTACGAACAGTGCAGGAGGACTCATTACTTCAGCATCCGGTGCTTTCTTCATGACAGATGAGGATAACGCCAAACAGTACAAAGAGATCGTAGAGCAGTTAAATAATGAATTTCAAGCCGAGATACAGGCTCTGCAGAAGAGTAGTTATGATGACATTAGAACTGAGTATATGAATGAAGATGGCATGATACATGCCAATTGGGTTGAGTTATTTGCAATATTAACTGTTCATTTCGAACAGAATATAGATTTTTCGGAAAAACAGCAAAAATACTTAGAGGAACTTTATCCAAAATTCAATGAAATTAAAACTGCTACAGAAACATATACGGTATCGGAGTGCACGTATATTCAAGGAAAGCAATATTGCTATGACGTGACGAAGAGAAGATTAATTATAAAAGTATACTCGTATGATATGGAAGATGTTTTTAGTAAGGTTGGCTTCAATGAAGAACAACAAGAGTGGGCAAGACGACTTGTTACTTCAGGTTCCATTCAGAAACAGTTTCCCGAATTAGCAGAAAGCCTTCCCGGTGGAGGGACTGATTCTGGATCTGGATCTGGATCTACTTTACCTCCATCTGAATATGAGGATCTGTTGAAAAATCTTCATGGAGATATAGGAGCAGCGAGAAAAAAGCTGATAGAGACAGCATTAACCTTGGTGGGGAAAGTAGGCTATTTTTGGGGAGGTAAAAGCGGTCCTGGATGGAATGATCAATGGGGAACCTTAATGAAGATAACAGCACCCGGTAGTGAAAAAACTGGGACACTTCAACCTTATGGATTGGATTGTAGTGGTTTTATTGACTGGTCCTTCAAAACTACAGGCTTGGGGAATTCCTTTTCCTCTGGCGGAACCACTTATCAATGGAGCAAAACATACTCTATTAGTAAAGATGAAATGATACCCGGCGATTTGATATTTAAAAATATACCAGGTCAAGGTGGGGTTAATCATATTGGTATTTATATCGGGAAGGACCAAAAAGGAAATAATCTCTATGTTCACTGCCAAGGTGGAACTGGCGTTATCGTAAGCAGCTATAAAGGTTTTAAGTATCCAAGAAGACCAATCTTATTTAAGAAAGGCTAGTTGAATATATGAGAAACCGTATTATCTCTTGCTCGGCATTCGTATTTATCATCGTTATAATTTTTTCTTCTATACCTGTCTTTGCAGAAGGAGGAACAACAACTCTACCTTCTACTATAAAGCAGGAAACATTAGCTGCCAATGGAACTGAAAAGGCACAACCATCCACGCTTAAGACTGGAAATGTGAAGGAGGGGAAATTAACCACACTTGAACTGAAGGCAGTTGTTCCAACAGACTTTAGCCAAACCATTCTTGTTAATTTCTCTTCTGAAGTGCAGGGGAATATAATGGCTAGGCTCGATCATGATGGTAAATATTCCTTCTCCTCCGAGGTTAAACCAGGCATATATAAATTGGATTTCATAAATGTTGTCGGTGAAAATGCAGTTGATTATAACATCAAATCTGCTGAGCAATTAGTGGTCAAAGATGGGGAAATTGCAAAGTTTAATATAGAGTTAGCACTAAAGCCAAATGCGAGGAAGTCTGAAAGTAGTTCGGAAAAAACGAAACAAACCCTAACAGAAGAGGATGTGAAACAATGGTTGAATGAGGATAAAGGGACGGGTACTGTTACAACTCAATCTCACAATGTAATTACGCCAGATCCAAGTCTAGACACATCTAACTCAGCCGTTAAGGATTCACCCAAGCCTCAATTCGCTGTAGACCCTAGTACAACAAAAACGATTATATGGGTGTCAATTCTTATTGTTATTGGACTTCTGGTATTTGTCTATAAACAACTCAGATACAAGCATGATTATTATGATTGTTAATAGGAGGTAACTATTATGATGTTATACAAAGCTCCTGTAGTTCGTTTAAACAATGAAATTCAGCCATCAGACTATTTGGTTGAGGAATGTTCTAATTATTGTTTGATTCATAGAGTCGTTAAACCGGAAGAAATAGATAATTACGATGACGTTGAATTACACGTTACAATGGAAGGTCAATACGTTATTCCTCGTATTGCAAAGTGTTCATCTTTAGAAAATGCCGAAATTGCTATTCGGTCTTATTGGGCTGCTGTCTGTACCTTAAAACAACGTTAAGGAGGGTTTTTTGTTATGGAAGAAGATACTAAATTATTTAAACTTATGGAAAAAGAAGATACATTGAAAAAGAAAAAGGACAAAATTGAAGAAGAACTAAAAAAAATAGCCAGGCAGATCAAGGAGGTCGAACATCAGCAAAAAGTTAAAAACATTGAGGATACTATTGTGCTCTTAAGTGATATCGGAATTAATTTAAAAGATGTTATTAGGGAGATTAAGCAAGGTAAATTTGATCATCTGAGAAAAGCTCCTGTAATGATTCCTGATGGTCCTGAGCAAAAGAACGAGGTCATTGCAGGACAGATGTAAGTTAAAGCCGAATTGCTTTTATTCGGCCCTTTTATTTAAATGGAGGGGATTTATATTGAGGCAAAAAAAGAAATGGATATTTAGTATAGTAGCCGTACTAATATTAGTCGTAATTATAAGCATGTTCTTATTAAACAAAGTTAATTCTCGTGAGAGCGTTTTGGAGAAGATCAGCACAGCAATAGATAATAATGATCCTCAATTGCTTATCTCTTTGATGCCAATTGGAATGCAGTCGTATCCTACAGCGGAAGAATCAGCTAAGTATTTCATTAAAACGGCTAAAAATAATAAGGAAATGACCTTACAGCTCTTAAATGAGACCAACAGAATCAGCGCAGACTTTCCTTATACGGTTGCCTTACAAGGGAAAACACTATTTTTCTTCGATAAGTATGTATTTTTACCAAGTGCTACTAATCTAACACTAAAAAATGTGGACGATGATGTAACCTTAGAGGTGAACGGCAAACATATGAATACTGTCGATTTACAGAAGCCTTTTTTGGCCGGGAGTTATACTTTTGAAGCGATAAAAAAATCTAACTGGACCAACTTAAGAGATACTAAAACAGTTAATGCTGGAGATAAACCCAGTAAGGAGCTTATCTTTAATTTAGATGGGTACCGTCTGGATTTATCGAAAGAATTAAAGGGAGCCGAGATTCTTTTTAAAGGAGAAAAAACAGGAATTAAGGTTGGTGATCCTGAATCAACTCAATTTGGTCCAATTAAGGAAGAGGATTCAATGGAAGTGCAGCTCTTAGCTAGTTTTCCGTGGGGTGAAACTAAAAGCTCACATTATGATAAAATGTACTACACTCTAGGTAGTGGTTCCCATTTTTACTTTAAGCCAGATGAAAAGGCAGCTAATGAATTATACATCAAATTCGCAGAAGAATACGCGCAAGCTAGTGTTAAACAAAGTACAGAACCGTTTAAAAGCACCACTGAAAAATTCAGAGTAGAGCAAGCCAATGAATATACACCCTCGTTGTTTGGTAACCTCAAATATAAACTGATAAAAACTTATTTTAATAAAGAGACACCTAAGATCGTGATTGATAAAGACGGCAATCCAGTTATGAAGATGGAAGGTGTAATTCGTTATAAGCGGCTAAAAACGGATTATTTTCCTGAGAAGGAGGAAGTATTCACTCTAGCTATAAAGTCTTTGTACGATGGTAGTCAGAAGGTTTGGCGCGTCGATGAAGCGAACTTTGGATCTTATGCTTCCCTTCCGGATCAAAATGAAGAAGAAAAATATATAGTGACTTCGACTAATTAATACAAAGACCACTCTGGCTAATCAGAGTGGTCTTTTATATTTTTAGGTGCCCCGGTTGCATCCGCTCCCCGTGCTTGTCAGGTCGCGGATCGTATCGATTTATGTATTTCATTACAACGTCTATCCCTAAGTATTTCTCCATTAAAACCGATGACTCTGCAGCCAAGAAGTTGGTAAGCATACTGAAGTTATGCTGGTACCCTCGGCATAGATACTTGGCCTCGATCCCTTTAGCTGTAAGTTGCTCTTCATATACTTTTATCCCAAGTGTTCGCATCATGCGACGTATCTCTTTTATGTCTGTTTCCACACGCTTGATGGCTTCGTTGATTAATTCAATATAAGGCCGAGGAGTCTTAAAGGTTGCTTCAGCAATACGTTTATCTCGTTCAAAAGCAGTCAGAATGAGGGGGAGTATTAAATATAATTTAACATAGTCAGTGTCTTCAGGAGTGTGGTCGATCGCTGGCATTTTGTCACCTCTAATAAGGAACGTTTGTTCTTATTATAATTAGATTATCGCTGAATATGAAGAATACTTAAAAACTAAGTTTCTTCCTTATTAAAATTATCCTGAGAATGTGTTTAAGGTGATTGATGAAGTGGCAAACAGAGATAAGACAACAGTTGATACAATAGAGAATATGCGTATAGCTGCCCAACCTGTGAAAGACGAATTATTCAGGAGTCAATTAGAGCTTTAAACACAATGTAACTCAGTGGCAACATGACATAGAAGCTGTTTCGGGATTGCCCTGGATGATTTGTTAGCTGTTTGGGCCGAGCTCCGGAAGAAGAAGGAGCAGCTGCTGCACGTCCGGCCGAGGCTAGTTCGTCATTTTTCCAATTTTTTTCCATATTTTTTTTATGGTGCTGCTACATTTCGGCTATTAAATACCTCTATATAATTTTTTACAAAATTATTCGTTACTTTTCTTTTTATTCTATTGTTTATATTATGAGCCTTTTTATGGAAAGGTTTATAATATTAGGGACAGAGGAGAGAGGACGATTTGAAAAAAAAGAAATTGAGTGCCATTGCTCTATCAGTATCATTAGTTGGTTCTCTTATGCTGGCTGGAGTAGCTAGTGCTGCTTCAAATGACTTCACTGGGTGGCCTAAACTCCAAAGTGGTTCTAGCGGTGGGTATGTCAGGGCTTTACAAGCAAATCTATATGCCTTTGGTCAATCTGCCAAAGTAGGAACCATTGATGGAAGTTATGGATCAGGCACAACTTCGGCTGTAAAAGCTTTTCAATCTGGTGAAGGTTTAACTTCTGATGGTATTGTCGGCAGTGGTTCATGGAATAAAATGAGTGAGTATACCACAGTAGAAACCTATAATGGATCGTTCTACCTTTGGACTGGTAAGAGTACAACATATTGGGTAGATTACATCAATCAATCTGGTGGCGGTTTAAAATACTACTTGCGTTATAAGAGTGATAGCAGTTTGGTTGGATCAGGAACAGTCTACTAAAAGGAGGAAATTGATATTATGAAAAAACAACTGTTTATTGCAGGAGTTGTTGGAGTTATTGCTTTAGGTGGTGGTAGCTTCCTTTATCAACAGTCGTTCGCTGCCGAGGGTGAAAAGTCACCAGTACAAGTAACCCAACCAGCTCAAGTACAAGTTCAAGCTAACAATCCATCAGAATTGTTAGTTAAGCCAGATAAACAAGCTGAAGCTCCTCCTGGAGTAGTTGATATTTTAAAAGTTCCTAATGGAGAGAATCTGCTTCCGAAAGCTATCCTGGAATCTTCAAATGGAAAGGCTAAGACAAGCTCTGTAGAAGCTAATTCAGCCGTTACTCCAAGTGAATCTAAAGTATCTGCAAGAAAAACGGAAGAAGGATACATTCTTAGAACAGTGTATCATTTAAGTAATGGCGCTGAAGTAATTTGCAGTCAAGCACCTTCTAAAATTGATCCAGATGCAGGTGTTCAAAAATTACAAGAAGCCTATTCTCAAGAAAAGGTTGAAGTTACAGATATCAATGGTAACGTTGCAGCATATGTAGATGGGGAAAAAAGAAAGGTTGTTCATTTGATTACAAAGAATCACCTTTTCACTGCATCTACAGTAAATGGTACTCTTGATGATTTGTTCAATGTAGTAAAGCAAATCCAAGAATAACATTAGCATTAAAAACAAACTCTCTATTCCATTCCAGGGGAGTTTGTTTTTTTTATTCTTCTAATATCAGTAACTAATAATCACTTACCTTCGTATCAGTAAGGAACTAATTACTGATATTTAGAAATAGTTGTGAATAGTTCCTTACTATAGGAAAATTCATTCCTTACCTTAGTGATTAGTTACTGATCGGATGAGAAACATTCCTTACCTAAGGAATTAATTACTGAAAAAAAAGGAAAAGCAGACCGTCCTTTTGTTGAGAGGATGTCGGTCTACTTTTTCTTAAGCGTCACCTTTATTCAACAGCCAACCGTCTTTAAAGCGGAAAATCGTGTACTAGTGGTGTTAGCCGCACCTTGCTCCCGTACATTGAAACCTGTACTGAACACTTACTTCTGGTGTACGCATGTACTCATTCCAAGCTTGAGGAATAAATGCTGCTAAACGTACTTAACGATTTTTCCCATAAAAAAACCTCCAGTAATTATTTTCTGATAGACACTCTTTTCTCAAAGCTTCCCGGGAATCGAAGATTTTGTGTCCTCACTAATGTAGGTGAATTGAATGTATAAATTACAACCAAAGGCATGAACTTATCTTAGTAGGTGGGGGGGCCAGACCTTAGTATGATTAGGAAAATAAAAAATCCTACCGGCTATGTGCTGGCAGGATCTTTTTTAGTTATATAATAAACTCCGTAAACACCGGACTCCGCAATAGCCCCTTCTTCGTCCAATTTCTCATTTTCACGCGTGCTCGAATCCGCGGCTCCACGTAAACGAAATCGCGATCTTCTCCGGTAATCAGCGGTTTTACTACGCCATAAAACGCCTTCATATGCGTTGGATTAGCGCCAAGCTCGATGATTCCTGCCGGACGTATCTTCGCGCATTTATCTGTTTGCACGGCCGCCAGCCAGCCGAACTCTGCCTTACGGTAACCCGTTATGAATACGTCGGCATACGTCCAGTTGATGATCTTTTGCCATGCACTGTGCCGGCGGCTATAGTAGGCGCTGTCCTTCCGCTTGCCGACTACGCCTTCCATTTTCCGCGCTTGAATCTGCGTAAATAACGCTTCACCGGCGCTTTCTATGAACGGTATAACGCCGAAGTTAGCATTAGGTAGCGATAGCCCTGCGAGTATCTCCTTGCGCTGTATTAGCAGTTCCTTACGGAGGTCCTTGCCCTTATAACTTAAAACGTCAAATACTACGAATGTAACCGGGAGTCTTCCGGTTAATTGCGTAATCATATCGGACTTTTTCGCCTGGAAACGAGACATAACGGATTCAGAATCCGATACGCCTGTCAGAGGATCTACGCAGGCAATTTCGCCGTTCAAAACGACGTCATGCGGAAATTGGGCGCTGGCAATCTCGGGATACTGACGTGTACAGTCGTTGTTATGACGTGTATATAAACGAACTATGCCGTTTTGCTGTGAAAATATTAAACGGTGACCATCGATCTTAGGTTCAAAGATATAACGTGGATCCGAAAATGGGGCAGGAGCCGTTTCTAGTAACATTGGGGATATAAACATAACAAAAACACCTCTATTCCGTTATAGCGCTAGGCAAATCGGATAAAGGCGGTAAGTAATGGGAGTCAATTTTTATTGAAAGGTATTATCCTCGTTACATGTTTGATCTCTTGAACCGGTACCCAAGTGGATCCTGACTGTGCCCATATCTGAACACGTGTGTTATCCAGAGCCCACTTAGGCAATCCGGTTACTTCAGTTCCATCTACAAGCAGTAAAACAACCTTCTGGACACGATTTATAGCTAACACAAGTTCATCTCGATTGTCCCTATTAATCAAATCGCACAGCTCCTTTAGAGATATTATTCTCTATTTGGGGCTATCCTCCTTCTATTCCAAGGAATTAACTATCCAATTGCGCTGAGAGCATTTAGAGGGCTTTAATACTGTCTATTCTTTCAAACTCTTTTTTGCTTGGTTGTAGAGATCATTAACCACAGATGGTATGGAATTGCGATCAAAGAGTAAATTGCGAAAATTAAGCTGAATATCGTTTTATGATCAAACGTTTGGGATTGAATGTAGTTGCCAGCAATGTACACCAATAGAGCCGTCATAAACCACATATTTATTGTACACTGAACCGTGCTTGAATCTTAAAACAACTGGATGACACCAAGCAATTAGGGACAACACGGCTAGAGCCACAAAGAAAATGACGGAGTAGAATAACTTACTCTCCTTTATAAATGGGCAGCCATCCGTGCTGTCCACTTTCAGCAATTGTTACCTCACTTAATGAACCGCGCTGATCGATTATATATGATAAAATAGGCTTAAATCGAAACCAGTTGCTGGGAAGTGCAAAAATATTATGACCTATATTCAAAGGACATTAGACCGCGAGAAAATAAACAATGTGATTGATGACATTATCGTTTCTGGCACTAATAAGCTGCCGTTCTTGGATCTATCAGGAGTCTCATTCGTCGAGCCATATGGTATGGTTCTCCTATTACAGTTAATTGACCGATTCGATATTGGTGAGATCCACTATCCGCGTTCGCGAAGTGCAGCAACCTATCTGGAACGGGCCGGGTTCTTTGACGTTGCCGCTCGCTATACTAACTTGCCCCACGACATTAAAGCACTAAAAAGCCAGGTACCCCGTAATCAAAATAATCAAACCATGCTTACCATTACGCCAATAGAATACCGGCATGATGCGCGTGCAGCTGTCAATATAGTAAACACCCAGACAAGGACAATTCTTGAAAATGAACTTCTATATGACGCCGATGATGTGAATGACTTTATCGTCATACTTTCTGAACTTCTTGGAAATATTCCACGCCATAGTAAGTCCTATGGCTATGTTTGTGCCCAGGTGTATCGGATTCCGCACTCCGAAGTAAAATATGCTTCTGTTTGTATCTCAGATAAGGGAATCGGTATCCGTCGAACCTTTGAAGAAAGTGACTACATTACAATCATGATGCCAGATGATGAGAAGGCACTGAATGTGGCTGTTGTAAAGGAGAGGTCGAGTAAGAAGGATGGTGGCACGGGGTATAAAGGGATCAAAGAAAAAATCAGGAAATTCAATGGAACCTTGTATGTCCGTTCGGGACGAGCAGAAATATTAATCGATCCGGATGGTGATTTCAAAATTACGCCAAGACGGTCATCATTTGTGGGAACTCAAATCGAATTCAAGTTACCACAGCGTTTAGGTTGACAAACTGGGAAGGTTGCTCATATAATAAAAATGACAGGTTTAAACAAATTTTATTTAAAGGGTGGAACCAAATGACCATTGCAATTTCCACCATCGACATTGGAGCGCTCAGCCAGCAAGTGATAGAGGCTACACTCCTGCTGTTTCGAGATGACGGTTCGGAAATTCGCGAGGCGCTTCTGCCGTTAATACTTTCAGCAGAACATGATGTGGTGGCCCTGGATTTTAGTCATGTTCAAGCGATCGATTTTTCCTGCTCGGATGAGATCATAGTTCATGTCCATGAGAACATCGCCCTTTTACAAGGTAAGCGCATTGTGCTAACCAACCTAAGTAGCAACCACAAGGAAAATATCGGTTCCGCTCTGGACAAGAAGAAGCAGGCAGTATGGGTGAAAGAGCCTGAAAAAGCGTTCATCCTTGGCGATAAACTCCCAAAGCATTTAGTGGAGCTGGCCACACTGCTTCATCAAAAAGGCCGGGCGACTGCAAGACAGCTCGCTGATGAGTACGAGGAAGAAATTACGAACTTCAGTGTGAAACTCAAAAAGCTGTACGAGCATGGTTTGGCCACACGTTTTGAGGAAAAGTCTTCGGAAGGTATGCAGTACGTGTATGCAACACCCATCTAAAATTTGGTCTTGCCGAGCGGCAAGACCAAAAAAACAACAGGGTTTAAATGAAATTTGATAAAAGGTTGGTGAGATAGTGGGAAGAGAAAAAAAATACCGCTGTCCTGTCAGAGGACCAACGGTACGATAGATTTGTTTCAATGGTCGCCGCCATTAAAACTCCGCTTGGTAACGTGGTTTTAATGATACCATTGTGTTGGTCTTTCGGCAAGGTTCATTACGCCGGAGGTGAGAGTAATCATGCTTGTTTGTACGCCTTATATTACATTGCGAAACGGGCAGCGTCTCTATGCAAGCCAGAAGGGTTTAGAAGCCTTTTGCTTTGAGGTGACCGAGGAGCAACATCAAAAATACACAAACAAAAAGAAACAACAAACTGAGAGCACAGATAAAAAAGAGACCGAATAGCGTCAACAGATCAATCAATTAGTTAACGGACGCATCCTGTGCGGCACGGAGATATGTTAACGGAAAGGAGACCGGATAATGGCTAAAAACACAGGTCAAGGCTACCGCAAAGGCGCAGTCGACAATCGGAGCCAGTTTCAGGCACCAAACGGAAATTGGGTAAAGAGAAACGCTGACACAGGGCGCTTTATGGACCAAAAAACAACTGGCGATAAATTTAAAGGGGTTCGGAGAGAGAAATAGAGATTACGATTACGGCCCTCCCAAGGGGAGGGGGCCTATTTAAAAGAGAGACATAAGGAGGAAAAAGATTGAATGATATGCAAGACATATTCCAGGGCATCCAATCGACTATGTTGGATGCAGCTATGTCCATCGTCCATGTACTGGGTCTATACTTGGCACTTCCGGCTATCGCCATAATCGCATTGCTTAAACTGGGATTTAGACTCCGAGGATTGTATTTCCAGGTTACAGCTTCTTTGTGCTTAGTTGGGTGTGTTTTTTACTTTGCATATGTTGGACTGCCCAAATTAAGTCAAATCATTCACTAGGTCGGAATGAGGACTCATTCGAGCTGATTTTTGTGGCCTGAGAGTTTTTTTATACGATAAATTAGATTTATGTTACCAAATACAACAAGGGGTACCCGTAACAACTTTATTTCTGACCCGGCCAGCAACTCGTGCCGGGTTTTGTATACACTTTTGCTAACAAAAAATAAAGTTAGTGTTGATTAGGAAAATAAAGACTCTTACCCGGCTATGTGTAGGCAGGGTCTCTTTTTACGTTCAATGCTGCTGCCAGCTCTTTACGGTGTTAAGCGAAGCGTCATATTTCTTTGCGATTCCCTTATATTTCATACCAATCATATAAACTTGTCCGGCTAATTTTTGAAATCTGGATGTTTCCGAAAAATCAAAAGAAAGTGAGTGTTTAAATTGAATTTTAGCAATATTCTTTCCAACATAGACAACTATATCGTAGATAATAATAAAAACCTAACGTGCCACGAATTAGCAAACTTATACCTAGAATTTATTATGTCACTAAAAAGCAAAAATCTAAATTCAAATAACTTAACAGGTTTAACAGAGATTATTTTCTCAAGAGCCTTCTATTACTATAATAAAAGAGCAATTGATTCCGGAATCATAACCGTATCTCATAATATAGACCTAGCAGGACAACAACCCGATCTTGTTGTATTTTTAGATGAGCAGCCAATAGCATCAATTGAAGTCAAATCCAACTTTAGCAACATAAAGCAGGATTGCGAAAGGCACGAAAAAGTATTGAAGAAATACCCTAATATAAATTTACTCACTGTTGCTTTTGAAGTACAGAATCAATCTCATCGAAAAAATATAAATAAGTTAGTTAAAGAGTACTTATTCTATAAAGTATTAATCCTCAATGAATCACAGATGCCTTTTCAGGATGTACTACGGAGATATGGTCTTATATTTTAATAGAACTGATGTTTTGGAAAAAATGAAGCTTATCTTATTTAAAAGTTCGTTTAGCATTGAAACATTTTTTTAAATGGAATTGACTCATGGTGCCTCTTAGATTTAACGATGGAAACAACCGAAACAACCTTATTTGATACATTTACGTTTACAATTACGTATACATATGTGAGAATGTATTTTTTTATAATGTATGTCAAAAAGCATGCTTTTAGGCATAAGCAAAAATAACTTGTTTTATCGTGCCAAAATACCCTAAAATAATTTTAGGCACGTGCCGTTAGTGAACCGTTACTTTTTGGCACGAAAATAGAGGAGGGAGACACTTTGAAGTTAGCATACGGACGTGTTTCCGCAAAAGACCAAAATGAAACCCGGCAACTAATCAAGTTTCGGGAATTAGGTGTTGAGGAACGGTTTATATTTGTAGATAAATTAAGTGGAAAGGATTTTAATCGACCACAGTATCAGGTTATGCGTCAGATGATCCGAGAGGGGGACTTAGTTTACATCGATGCATTAGATCGTCTTGGAAGAGACTATGACGGAATCATAAAGGAGTGGAAATATATTACACGGGAGCTAAATGCAGATATTATCTGTTTGGATAACGAGACTCTATTTAATTCTCAGAGCTTTCGGGTAATGGGTGACTTCGGTAAAGTAATGGAAGATCAGTTCTTAAGTCTACTAGCTTACGTGGCAGAACAAGAACGGAAGAAAAATCGACAACGCCAAGCTGAGGGAATAGAAGTGGCTAAAGCAGAAGGGGTTAAATTTGGTCGCCCTAAGATTGTAATTGATGGAGATTTCACTCAGGTATACCAGGAATGGAAATTAGGCGCGATAACAGCTACTGCAGCAATGCAAAAATTGAATATGAAACATCGAACTTTTTACAGGAGAGTGAAAGAGTATGAGTTAGGATTACAGTAACCGGATGGTGACTAAAATATACTTAGGTGCTACTAAGATCGCTGTCTCCTTATGAAACATTTAACAACATTCTGATTTGCATTTTGTGGTATGTTTATCCTATAACCTTTTGACTTTAAGTAGGACCTAAAACATATAATTATCATAGATTTAGACTTTTTTCTTCTATTATATATGTGTGATACTTGCACATTTAACCAACAAGATTAAGAAATTAAAAAGACACACATTTTTATATCAAAGGAGATTACCCATATTGGCACAATTAACTCAACAAGAACTTGAATCACATCTCTGGAAATCGGCGGATATTTTGCGTGGATCCATTGATTCCAGTGATTATAAAAGCTACATATTTGGACTTCTCTTCATCAAGCGTCTGAGTGATGTATTTCATGAAAGACGGTTCGAATTAATAAAAGAACATGGTGAAGAAATCGGAGAGATCTTGGCGGAAGACCCTGAACAATATCAATTTTTTGTTCCGGTGGAATCACGTTGGGAAGAAATACGAAAAAATGCTGAGGACATTGGATCAGTTATTAATATAGCGTTTGAAACACTAGAAAATGAAAATAAAACGCTGGAAGGTGTATTAACGCCGATTGACTTTAACCGTAAAGAAGTATTGACAGATGAAGTATTGCAACGGTTGTTGCAACACTTCTCAACTATTGATTTAACAAATAGTAATTTGTCTGAACCAGATATGTTGGGTCGTGCATATGAGTACCTGATTGCCCAATTTGCGGATGATGCCGGAAAGAAGGGCGGCGAATTTTATACGCCATCGAAAGTCGTTGAGCTTATCGTAAAACTGATTAAGCCTGAAGAAGGTATGAGAGTCTATGATCCGACTTGTGGATCTGGAGGTATGCTAATTCAGTCCGTAGATTTTGTGCGTGGTAAAGGAGGAAACCCACAGTCACTTTCTCTATATGGTCAGGAGAAAAACTTGAATACATGGAGTATCGCCAAGATGAATCTATTGCTGCATGGATTGCCGGACCACGATATTCGTAAAGGTGATACGATTCGAGATCCTAGATTGGTTGAGGATAACGAGTTGATGCTATTCGATCGTGTAATTGCGAATCCTCCGTTCTCACTAAAAGAGTGGGGACGTGAATCCGCAGACCATGATACGTTTGGTCGTTTCCGCTTTGGGATCCCTCCTAAAAATGCCGGCGACTATGCGTTTGTTCAGCACATGATTGCTTCCCTTAAATATGATGGAGTGGCTGGTGTCGTTATGCCACATGGTGCTCTTTTTCGTAGTGGAGCTGAAGGGAAGATTCGCGAAGGTATTTTAGAGGCTGACTTGATTGAAGCTGTTATTGGACTGCCCTCAGGATTGTTTTACGGAACGGGGATTCCGGCTTGTATTTTGATCTTTAACCGTAATAAACCAGAAGAGCGTAAAGGGAATGTTTTATTTATTGCTGCTGAAGCAGGTTTCCAGGAAGGAAAGAACCAAAATACGCTGCGTGATTCAGATATAAAAAAAATTGTTGATGTTTTTGATACTTATGAGGATATTGAGGGATATGCACGTATTATAGGGATAGAAGAGATCAAAAGTAACAATTATAACTTGAATATAACTCGGTATATTGATAAGTCAGTAGATGAGGAAAAAATCGACATAAGTAGTGTTATAGAGGAAATTAAACATCTTGAAAATGACCATATTGATATTAAAGCAAAACTAAGCGGATATTTAAAAGAGCTAGGATTTGGTGATGTATAATGATTACTAAAGATGAAAGACAAACATTAGATGATAGTGCGACTTGGGACTTGAGTCTAATACCGGATAAATGGGAATTTATAAAATTAGGTGAAACAAGAAAAAGTGATGATCGGTATTCTTTTGCGGGAGGACCATTTGGGTCAGATTTAACAAGTAAAGAATATACAGATTCAGGCGTCCAAATAATTCAGCTTCAAAATATATTAGAAGGTAAATTTAATAATAAATATCGTATCTTCACAACTGAAGAAAAAGCAGATTCTTTAGGTAAGTGTAATATTTATCCTGGTGAGATCGTCATCGCAAAAATGGCTGAACCTGTAGCGAGAGCTTGTATTGTTCCGGAACATGCTCCACGATTCTTAATGGCTTCAGATTCAATTAGGTTATCCCCTGACACTGAGAGATTTGATAAGAAATTTTTAATGTACGCAATTAATGCTCCATACTTTAGAAAGCAAGCTGAAATTAATAGCACAGGTACAACTAGATTACGAATTGGATTAACTAATTTATCCAATCTCCAAATTATGATGCCACCACTAAAAGAACAACAAAAAATCTCCGAAATTCTTTCAACAGCTGATGAGCAAATTGAAAATACTGAACAACTCATTCAAAAAACAAAGGAACTCAAAAAAAGTCTGATGCAACAGCTTCTTACTAAAGGGATTGGACATACAGAATTTAAACAGACTGAATTGGGGGAGATTCCGGTTGCATGGGAGATATGTTTATTGAAAGATATCTCATGTAAGCTTTCGATCGGATTAGTAACTACAATGACTAAATATTATGTAGATAATGGTATACCTTTAATTCGTAATTCCGATATAAAAGAAGGTTATATCTCGAAAAGGCAGATGGTTTATTTAGATGGAGACTTTTCAAATTTACATGAATCAAAAAAGTTATTATTAGATGATATTGTAACAGTCCATACAGGAGATATTGGCACTTCTGCGTTGATAACAAAAGATTTAGTAGGTTGCCATGGTTTTGCAACATTAAATACGCGCGTGAAATCTAATGTAATTCTTCCTGATTATTTAATGCGTTATTTTAATTCAGTTGTAGCAAAACAACAGTTTTATAATTTTAGTACGGGTGATGGAAGAAACAACCTTAACTTAAAGGACTTTGAAAATACTAAAATAGTGGTACCCAATTCATTACAAGAACAACAAAAAATTGCTGAAATCCTTTCAACTGTCGATGAACAAATCGACTCTTATGAAAAAGAAAAAGAAAAGCAAATTGAGCTTAAAAAAGGTCTGATGCAGCAATTACTGACAGGAAAGTTAAGGGTGACGGTGTAAGCCGTCCCTTAATATATAACGCTGGAGGTGAAGCAGATGCGTGATCAGTTAGAGATGACGGAAGTCGAAATGCCGTTAATCCGGCAATTGCAGGGGTATGGTTATACATATTTAACAGGTGAGGAAGTCGATGCACGAAAAGAACGACGTGCCCGTACGAGCCTAGTGTTTGAAAAGAGACTTGCGAAGTCGCTGGAAAAGCTAAATCCGTGGATGACAGCAAGTAATATAGATAAAGTCATCGGCGAATTAACGATGATTACAGAAACAGATAGCTTTGCTGCGAATCAGTTGGTATATGATAAGTTGTTTGGCCATGGTGTAGCGGTACAGCAGGATCTAGGTACGGGTAAGAAGAATCAGACTGTTGTGTTATTTGATTTTGAGCGTCTAAATAATAATGATTTCCTTGTTGTAAATCAGATCAGCTACGTGAATGCTAGCGATACAATTCGTCCGGATGTTGTTTTGTATATTAACGGTCTTCCTCTTGTTGTCATTGAATGCAAAAGCCCGAAACTGAAATGGGATGCACAGTTGCCAGAAGGGGTACGTCAATTTAATCGTTATCAGGAGACTCATCCTAAATTGTTCTGGTACAATCAAATGCTTATTGTTACGAGTCGGGACCGTGCACGTATCGGTACGATCGGATCCCGACCACAGCATTACGGGCTCTGGAAGGATCCATATCCGTTCACTCTTGAAGAAGTGGGTAGTGATCGGCCACAAGATGTCCTTGCAGCAGGTGTATTACGGATAGAAGCAGTCCTGGATCTCATGCGCAACTTCATCGTATATGACGGCAAGGTAAAGAAGCTTGCTCGCTACCAGCAATATCGCGCGGTAAATAAAGCGATTGATCGGATTGTCATGGGAGAACGCCCAGATGATCGTGGTGGTGTGGTTTGGCATACACAAGGGTCAGGAAAATCACTAACAATGGTGTATTTGGCCATGAAACTGCGGCGTGTACCTTCATTAGAAAATCCAATGCTTGTGATCGTGACAGATCGACAGGATCTGGACAATCAAATCACAAAGACTTTTAAAAACTGCAATTTCCCTAATCCTACACAAGCTTCTTCCGTGGCGGATTTAAAAGAACAACTAACAAAGGGCCCGGGAACAACGGTAATGACCCTTATTCAAAAGTTCCAAGGGACGGAAGAAGGTGGGACAGGATTTCCGGTCTTAACGAAGGCAGAAAATATTATTGTAATGACAGATGAATCGCATCGCTCACAATATAAAGGGCTAGCGCTTAATATGCGGAAGGCGTTGCCGAATGCTACACTCATTGCTTTTACCGGTACACCGATCGATAAGAAAAAACGGTCCACAACAGCTAAGTTTGGTGCATATATAGATAAGTATACTATAGAACAAGCGGTAGAAGATGGTGCAACGGTTCCGATCTTGTATGAGTCTCGCCTACCTCAGCTGCAGGTGAAGGGTGAGACGCTGGATGAACTGTTTGAACGCGTATTTTATGAATTTGATGAAGACGGACGCGAAAAGATCAAACAAAAGCATGTGAATGAAGAGTTGATCCTGACAGCACCGGACCGGATGGAACAAATCGCACTAGATATCGTTAAGCATTTTGAGAGTCATATTCTCGTGAATGGTTATAAAGCACAGGTTGTTGCCGTGTCCAGGGTAGCAGCAATGCAATATCAGAAGTTAATCGAAACCTATGCTGCAGGAAAATTTGAATCGGCTGTTATATTCTCGTCCGGGCATAATGATGAAGAGGATCTTCGACTGTATCATATCTCCAAAGAAGAAGAGAAGGCATTGATTGAGCGGTTTAAGCAACCCTATGAGGTAGATAAACTATCTATGCTTATTGTGTGCGATAAGCTTTTAACCGGTTTTGATGCGCCGATTGAACAGGTGATGTACTTAGACCGGCCTCTACGAGAGCATAATTTACTGCAGGCGATTGCACGAACGAATCGGCGTTATGATGAAAATAAGAAGTATGGTTTGATTGTAGACTATTTTGGCGTTTCTAGGTTTTTGGATCAAGCACTGACTATTTTCAGTTCAAGTGATGTACGGGGTGCATTAGAATCAATTGATGAAGAGCTACCACGACTGGAACAGCGAAATCGTACTGTAATGCGCTTTTTTGATGGTCTAACGAAAGATCAGCAGGAAGAAGCAGTGTTACGTCTGAAAGATGAAGATGACCGTGCAGACTTTGATCAAGCTTATAAACGGTTTGCGGCAAGTATGGATAAAGTTATGCCAAGTCCAAAAGCTGAACCACATATGGCCGACCTTAAGTTTGCAGGTTTAATCCGGCAACTCGCAAAATCCAGATTTGCCGTTGACGATGGGCTAGATATTGCAGATTGTGGTGAAAAGGTACGGCAGCTGGTCCATAAATATTTGGAAATGAAGGGTATTGAACTGCGTGATCCCATTCATCTGTTAGACTCTGGATTTAATGAGGAAGTGGAGAAAAACGTACTTCCGGAATCTAAAGCAGCGCAAATGGAACATGCGATTAAAAAAGAGATTAGTGTCAAAATCAAAGAAGACGAGGTTTTTTATACTAAAATTTCCGTCCGATTAGAGGAGCTTCTTAATCGTTTCAAAGAGCGTCAGTTGACGATAGATGAGTTATTGAAGGAATATCAGCAATTGCGCGATGAACTGGTCGAAAAAGAAGCTGGAAAAACGCAGAGTGGTCTATCCAAAGAGCAAGAGCCTTATTTCAATAAGTTCATGGAAATGTATGAGGGGCAGCGTGAAGAGACGGAATTGAAAGATTGGGCAGTGGAAGTCCATCATTACTTTCAAAAGCGTGTCATGTCTATTCCGGATTGGAAGTCTAAACTGGATTTCCGGCGTAAGCTAAATGCAGATCTAAAAATACTATTGCTGAAAAAAACGAAAAGTATGGACGATGCGAATATGCTTACTGGATATTTCTCGGCACTAGCTGAGACGCAATTTTAATATGACTTCAAAAAAGAAGAGCGTAATTGCTCTTCTTTTTACGTACTCCTATACATACAGCTGGCTGCCGTTTATTCTTAACCATTCTTTTCTTTCTTCATAATCCGGCAGCAACATTCGTAGTGTATTCCAGTATTCAGGGGTATGATTCATTTCTTTAAGATGAGCAAGTTCATGTGCGAGCACATAATCCACCATTGAAACCGGGGCAAGAAAAATATGCCAGTTGAGTAGAATGTGTCTATTTCGCGTACAGCTACCCCAGCGTTTCTCCATACTTCTTATCGTAAGATTGCTGGGTACTTCTCCTAGACGTTGGGTGAACCGAGTAATTCGCTTATCTGCGAAGGTCTTTCCTTTTTGTATAATCCAGTCTCTATATAAAGGATATAAATGATCTCGATGTTCGGCCGTGGATACCTGTTCAGGTAAACTGGCTTCAAATTGTCCTTTGAAGAAACGAAACTTTGGAGCAACGATCTTTTCCTGTTGGACCTTTAACCGGTAGTAACGTCCAAGATAGGGTAACTTTTCTCCCGATCGAAACTGAAGAATCCGACGGGTAGCCGTGCTCATTTCTTCAAATTCAGCAAGTTGTTTTAGTACCCAAGGAGCTTTTTTATGTAAGATCTGTCTATAGGTTTTTTCTTCTGTTCCAGTTGGGATCGTAACCATTACCTGACCATCTTCAACAGAAATGCTAAGTGTTTTCCTGTTGCTTGATTCCTGAACACTAAAAGGTATGGTTCTTTTTCCAAATTGAAGAATCTGTTGCATTAAACCACATACTTTCTGTGAATGGATATGGAATGTGAATGATAGTTTATTTTAACACATTGTATATAGATTTGGTCACTAAAACACTTACGTTTATGTGTACGTAAACGTAAGTGTTTTAAAATGTTAGTATACGTACACTGCCGTATAAATTGCAACCTCCCTGGACTGGTTATTCATTCGTGATAGCCATTACATGAAGGGGATAAGCATTTTTCCAAGTCCGAACATGCCATACACCTCTAACACTAGCTTTGCCAATTTGATTGACGTCTAGTCAATAAAAAGTGTAAATTTGGACAATCTATTCGTGGTATAATTAGGTATGGACTTAAAGCGGTGGAGCGATCACGGCGTAGCCTTCCGAAAGGGGGTGCTGCTATGGTCGCACTTGTGGCGCTACTGGATATCCTTAAATGGATTGCAACCATACTAAGCCTTGTGTTTAGTATTCGGAAGCTTTACAGATGGATTAGACGGAAGCTAAACAAGCGAAAACCCACCGCGTAAGGTTGGCGGCCTAACGGTGGGTTTCGCTTAGATTCATTCTTTGCGCGCCGTGGGGTTCGACCACAGCTTTTGTCCTAGAGTCTTTGCCGTTCGCAGCGGCAAAGGCTCTTTTTAATTTATGCCGAAAAGTTTAAGATCTATACTTCTATACTACCACTTGTCCTAAGCTGAATCAATGCGACTCGTTCTTTTTTGTCTTTGTCCACGATACCATAAGCCAAATATGAAAAGGGATCGCAAACAAGGAATAGATCGAGAATAGGAGATTGAAAACCGTCTTATGTTCAAATGTTTGAGCTTGGATGAAATTACAAAGAAGATACAAAAATAACGCTGTTCCAAAAACATATTTGTTGTATGCCGAATCATTCTTTTTGATCCTCAAAATTACGGCGTGGAGCCAAGCGACGAATAATAATGCCGATAACGCGATAACAATGGTCATCATTTCACCCTCCCCTCTAGTTATAGTATACCCTTTCTGCAGTTGGTATTAGACTTAACATGGTGACGGTAAACACTTTTTAGTAATGATGATTATGTTTACGTAAGTGTAAACGTAAATGTATGTACAAACAAATTCGGGCATACTTAGATTGTGTTAGAAGCTCCAAAAGTCATCTTGTTTGATTGTTGGATCGATTTTTCGTAATGCTTGTAGGACTCTCTTCATTGTTCGGCCGCTAGGCATATGATCCGGTTGGTTTGCTAATTTGCTTATCGTATATTTGTTTAGTTTGGTTTCTTGGACTACCCATTCTTGCGTAATCCCTTTTTTGTCGATCCATTTCCCGAAGGGAGTCCGCGTTTTTCCAAGTCCGAACATGACTAATCACCTCTATCACTAGCTTTGCCCAATTGATAGAGTTTTAGACAATAAAAAGTGTAAATTGTGACTTCTATAAATTTATTTATTTAACTGACAGAGATGGGTGGTGATTTGTGGAAATATAAGGAATTTACTTCGAGCATGACGAAGCTTTTAGTGAGCAGTTCGCTCTCAAGGTCTAAATTGATTAAACGAATCAGTCGCAGAGCAGTGTTAGAACTGTTTAGTATTCGTTCAGCGGATAAGATTGTTTTATGCTTCGTTGTAGGTAATTAATGTGTGATTGCGTTACAATATTTGTATGCGAGGATTGGTGAAATGGAGGTAATCGGTAAGACTTAGGGCAAGAACATAGTTGTTAATTACAATCTAAGAATTAAAGGTTTAGACGACAGAGCAACCAAAGATAAAATCAGTTTGATGAGATCTTGGATAATTTACATAGTCGTTAGTAGGAGGAAATACAGAAAGTTTCATAACAAATAAAGGAAGTGAAGTGTGAAGAATGAATAAGATTATTACAGCAACTGGGGTAATTGTCTTGAGCGTGGCACTCTTAGCTCCAAGTGCAGGAGCAGTGTCGGATCAGCCTGTAATTTTTTTGACCATGTAGAAGTAAGTAACATGCAAGACTTTAAGACAGTGAAGGTAGCAGCTGTTAACCCGAATGTTAAGTTTACGGATATTGCGAACCATTGGGCACGTGCTGATATTGAACGAGCTGTGAAGAACGGGTATGTAGGTGGTTATTCAGACGGTACCTTTAAGCCGAATGCTAGCATTACGAGAGCAGAGTTTATTACTCTGTTTGTGCGTGCCACTAAGCTCCAACCTCAAACAACGCCAAAGGCAACTTTTACGGATGTACCAGGAAGTTTCTGGGCAAGTGATGCAATTAATACGGCAGTTGCTATGGGTGTGTTGAATCCTAATAGTATTGGGACGAAGTTTAATCCGAATGTTGCACTGAGCAGAGGTGATGTTGCTAAGTGGTTTGGCACTGCTTTGATGCAAAGTAATGTTGAATTTAAGAAAGCTTATGCTGACACGTTGGATACCCTATTGCCATTTACTGAAGATCAACGTGGTTTGATTCCAGAAGTTATGGTTCCTTATTTGGCATTGGTTAGAGGAACTCAACTGATGGGTGGAAATCCAGGTGGGAAGTTTGGTATTGGTAATGCAACTACTAGGGCGGAAATGGTTACAATGTTATATAGATAATTGGACATTGAAGGCAAAGATCCGAACAACTACCCAGACCTGAATGAGTTGCGAGAAGTCGGAAGAACTGGGACTAATATTACGAGTTTTACTGATTATAAGTATCGAGATGATAACACTTTCGCTGACATCAGAGGTAAAAGCATGAAAACTGTTAAGAATATTGGTGATGTTAAACTTAAGCGTATGATTGTGATTGATGGCGACATTAATACTAAAAGGAAAAGTGTATATACATCAATGTTCTTATCTAAGGCCCGCAATTTGCCAGATGACTACTTAGTATTTACAGATAATATTGTAACATTGTCCGGATCTATTCCTGACTTTTACACACTTCGTAGTGTGTTCTCTACTCCAGCATTAGGATTTGTCCAATGGAAGACGCAATTGTAGCTAAATTTGGACTTATTGCTAGAACTATAAATGGTAAAGAAGTTTTGAAAAAAGGACAAGCTGTTAATTTTTGGTCAACTGGTAATACACCAAAGCCTCAACCTGTGGATAACATCTCTATACAATTGAGCACTAACGATGGGCATAAAGTTGACCTACTACTTCTTCATAGTAAGTAATGGGGTGACTTATCTTGATAAGCAGGAAGCTAAGCTTAAATGTGGAATAGGGGGAACGGTTGCTCGTTCTTTTTGTTGTCCACGATACCATAAGTCTGATATGAAGAGGGATCGCAAACAAGGAATAGATCGAGAATAGGAGTATTTAAATGACTACTAAATATACAGGTGACCATATTGAGAATCACGATGTCCAATATTATCTTGATTCAATTTTTCAAAAGATCTCTCAGGAAATAGTGAAAAGAGAGTGTACAAGTGAACCAGAGTTCTTAATGAATTGCTTGTACCAAAAATTTAAAATTCAGTTCTTTAGTATAATGCAACTCACATATAAAAGAACCATAAACCCAAGCGGAAAATACTCCTTTCTTGATATAGCATCAATTCAAACTTTGATTCGTTCATGTTTTGAAACTTATTTAACTTTTGAATATATTTATAATCAATCTTCAAATGAAAGCGAAATAGAATGCAAAGTACTGTTGTATAAAAGAGGTAGTACTTCAGAATTTCTACGTTATGATGAAGATACTAAAGAGTACATTCAGGCGCTTCAAGAACTTCAACAGATTGATTTACAATTGAAAGAAAACGAATATTTTTCATTGCTTTGCGACAAAGAAATAAAGGTCCTTAAAAAAAGCTGGCGGCCCTCTTGGATGAAAATCGTTGATGAAACGATCCTGAGTAAAACAAATAATGCTTATGAATATAACCAACAATCGATGTATGCGCATAATTCTTACCATGCTTTAATGAACTTACACCATTACTATCTCAATCTTGACCAATATGATGTGGATGCCACCAATGTTCAGTTGTTTATCATTACTTCGTTGTTTTCTAAATCTTTGATTGAGTGGTTCAAGATATCACCTTCACTATTTACGGTTGATGAATTGGGGATCATGGGAGAATTTATTACTTTGGCCAAAAGAGAGCGGCATGAGATCGAACAGTAAAACCAATAAAATAACCAGTATTAATAATATAAATGGAGCTAACAGGCTGCTGATAACCGGTAGCCTGTTAGGTACTGGGCAGGCAGTTACGTATTTACCCTACATAAAATACTCTTCTAGTATCCCGTCCAGTAATCCACATTGCTACCAGTAAAATAATTTGGCTTAGAAGAGTTCTCTCTTTCCCACCCTTCCAGAATCTTAATACTCTGGAGTTTTGATTTGTTCTCCCAAGCGATATAAATAGATTTCTCCAGTACCACCAGGCCTCTTTGTATATCTTCGGCATTATGTCTACCTGTTAGGCGTTGCAATTCACTCATGACCGGCATTCGACGGTACTTTAGTGAGTAATTCCACAGGATCCGGAGTAACTTACGCTCAAAATCAGACAGCACGCCGAACACCGCCTTGAACAGGTTGAATGGCAAGAATGTTATCTAGCTTGAAAGCCCTCGGCTGTCCGCTTTGCAAACACTTAGATCGGACCAACCCATTACGAATCCCGTGGACCTCAATCTTTCGCTGCGTGATCTTGCCTGCAGCATCTAAATAGATAATCTCAACGATCTCTCCAATATACTTCTCCATGATGATCGCCTCCACAAAATAGGAACATTTGTTTGTATTATAACCAAACATACGTTCGTTAATCAATGTAAAAAATAGCCATCCTTAAATTAGGCAGAATCTTTTTATATAAGTGTACATTTACATTTATGTAAACGTATATGTTTACGTACATAATAATGATGGATGGATTTAGAGATTACTCGCCTGCTTTGCATTACATTATGAAGTTCAGGTCTGAGACATCACTTTGGTGGATTGATGTAAACCCAGACAGGTGATTTTCATCAAGTTCATCACCCCTAAATCTAGGGCGATCCCGGAAAAAGCCCTGGGTTCCAGTGGGATTCTTAACGGGTCTTGCAAGGAAAAAAAGACCTTGCGAGAAACGCTTAGACATCATGCTTTCTCCGCTCCCTTGTCGCTCCATAACCATCATGTTTCATGGAGAAGTGGAACCATGACTTTATTCGTTGCTATCACTATTCTTTGCATTTGAATGGGGATTATCTTACGACTAAGTGAACTTGTTCCGAGGGTCATAAGTTGCAAAAAAACTAACTTGAAGATTCTTTCAGGTAGTGTTGCATGATAAAAAACTTTAAAATTTTGATACCAAAGTCACTACGCACATACCATTAGACCTACACTTTAATTCCAAATATTGTATTGTCCTAGTTATTTAGATAGATTACAGTATTAGTAGTTCGTTTTCACAACATAAAAATGACAAAGGAGAACATCAATTTGAAAAAGCTTTTATTGGTTTTTTTGTCTATCCTCATCCCTTCTGTGTTAGCATTTGGCCAACAACAAACGGATGCAGCAAGCGCAAATTCTTCGTTATCTAAAAAAAGTCTCTACAGTTTTAAAATGAGCGATGGAAAGTCTCAATATGCGGTATACCTTTACTCCGAAAAACAAAAAGTAGAAAAAGTAACGGAGCCTTGGGCTTGTGCCAATCTAGGAGATAAAGCCTACAGTGGTAAATATAAAATTTCCATAGTAAAACAAGGAGATATCAAAGTAAAAACTTTAGATATTGGTGAGAGAACTTTTATGCCGGCGGGAAATTTGAATCTAGCTTATCTTATCAAAGGAAGTCCTGACTTAATTGCTGTTTCGACGTGTGAAGCCTCTGTTGGAAGTACGGTTGAATTGTTTTATATTGACGGAGGCAAAATGATTAAAACTAAAAATACCATTTTCACAATGCATGGGAAGTCTTTACGTGGAAACGGAAAATCAGGATATCAGTCCGTTCAATATAACAATGCCGAAGATGCTGGCTGGACTTTCGAAAATTGGAAACTGGATAAGAAAAAGTCCACGTTGGTCCATAGTGGAGATGACATGGGCCTCACCGAAGATAACGCACTATACGAGGACGGAAAATATTGGTCAAACTATTGGTTTAGACATCCTTCGTTTATATTGACTCCTTTAGATGCTTTTGGAGATGTGAGTTAGATTTGCTTCGTAGGTAAGAGGATAACAACATAATTAATTTAGAATAAAGCCGTTTGGGATGAGACCCTCGGCTTTATTGTTTTTTTACGCATGACAACTAAAAGCAGGTGGAACGCGATGAGAACATTTACAGAGAGCATGGAGCCCGGGCATTTCTAGTAAGATCGGGGATATAAACATATTAAAACACCTCTATTCCATGACAGGTGGGCAATGGGATAAAGAGGGCAGATGTTAGGGGCTACTCTAAAGTTTAACGTTTCCATGTTTTTACTAGACAAGAGGCACGTTAGTGTATAGAATGAGCCCTAGGAAAAAAGTCCCAGTATAATCACGAGGTGGAATGAAATTGTTGAAGAAATCAAAACATTTTGTAGCAGGTATTTTAGTGGGAGCCACACTATTTGGAGGTACTGCAGTATTTGCCGCCGGAACAGCCAAGATTGACGTTGTTGTTCAAAATCTAAAGTATTACTTTGATGGCTTAGAAAAAAAGCCATCCGCAGACCAGCAGGGATTTATCTATAAAGGAACTACCTATGTCCCCCTGAGATTTGTAAGTGAAGCTCTTGGAAAAAAGGTTGGTTGGGAAGGTAAGACGAATAGTATTTACGTAGGCAAACAACCTGAAGGAAAAGTAATCTATCTTACTGAATTACAACCTCATTCTACTTCAGGTTATTACAATAATTTCAGTGACGGTGAAGTAACAACAAATATGAATGAATCATTTAGTAATAGCTTCCTGGACGATATATACTCTGGAGGAGTTCATTCGGCTGATTACATTATTAACAGCGAATACAAAAGTTTTAAAGCAGGGTTGGCTCCTGATATCCATTGGCAGGGTAAGGATTCTTATAAATTGGGTAGCGTAAAAATATATGGAGATGGAGAGTTACTATATACGAGTCCTGACATTATTTCTGATGCAACAGCTATAGAAAACATTGAATTGGATGTTACAGGTGTCAATAGACTTAGAATCGCATTTACAAATAGCTCTAATTATCCATATCTAGATTTTATACAACCAAGGTTTATTCAATAAAAAAATACTTAAAAAACAGGTGTTCTCTATCGAGAGCGCCTGCTTTGCAATTAAAAAGTTATTTGCACATTAAAGCTACTACATCGTATTGGTTATGTCGATAATAATCAATCGATTAAATGTATTAAGCTCCATATGTTCAAAATTAGCTTATAGAGCTTAATTGCACTCAGGGCCTAAAAGTAACCCTGCTGGCTATGTGCTGGCAGGATCTTTTTGTATGGAAGGGATTAGGTAACTTGTGTAACAACAGTTAGATGCCAGGGATCGAGTCGACCTTGTATAGTATACAGAATGGCACAATTCTCCCTTTATAATAAGCAGCAGACGGAGACGTGCTTTACATGAATGAAATAACACTGGTTTGAGAGAGGGTGATAGAGACTATGCATATTCGAGATATTATAAAAGGAAAGTCTCAAAGAATGAACGATGAACTTGAATTTACCCTGGAGTATGAGGGTCGGTCAATTCGTCTAATTTGTACCCGTTCAACCAAGGGATGGAATGTTTATTACTACGAAATAAACAAGGTGCTTTATCCAAAGAAGGGAAGATTGAAGGATATTCTGCTACAACATTTGGGGGAGACTTTCGCAGGTACTCGTGAAGAGTTTATTGAACAGGTATGGAGGAAGGGCAATTAATTGAGTTTAGCAGGCAAAGACTTTTGCTTGGTATTATTTGTTCCTTGTAAGGAAGTGGGGGATGATTTTTTGTCTCAGATTTCTAACTAACCGCGGTAATTGTACCGGTTAATCAGAGAGGATCAGGTTTGGAAAGGGATCTGATCTCCTTAATTTAAAAAGACGGAATCCATACGGAGAGAAAAACTAATGTAAGTATTTACGTAAACATATACATTGATGTTTACGTATACATAAACAATATTAAGAAATCGTTGCTTGCTTTGTATTACTTTATGTAGTTCAAGTCTGAGTTACCACTTTGGTAGATAGATGTAAACCCAAACAGGTGTTTATTCCCCCGGTTCACCGTCCCTAAATCCCAAGCGACCCCGAAAAAGCGCCGGGTTCCAATGGGATTCTTAACGGGACTCGCAAGGAAGCAAAGACCTCTGGGGTAACGCTTAAACATCATGGTTTCTCCGCTCCCTTGTCGCTCCACAACCATCGTGTTTTACGAAGTAGCGGAACCATGATTTCACTCCGCTATCGCTCCATTCCCATCATCGTTCCTAAAACCATCCGGGGAAATCCACGAAGCAAAACCTTTGTATGCTGGTTCGACGATGCGGAAGGCTCGTTTCGCAGGGGTATTCCTGCGTGCAGCCTTCCCGTATTTCGCTTTTCAAAGAAGTCACTCGTCATACCGTATCCATCTAGTCGCATGGGACCATATAGAACCTCTCCGCGCAAGGCGAAAAAAGTTTGTTGAGGAAATCGCTCAACAAACTTTTTGTCGTCCCTTCGGGCATCCTTGCCCTGCGAGAACCTATATGGTCTTAAATCTGCGACGGCTACGGTATAACGAGTGATTTTTGTTCTTTGAAAACTACATACGACAAGGCAAGGCAGCAAGCAAGAAACTGCTCACAAACCTTAAAACCTTCCGCTCATTGCCGCTCGGGCTAGACAGGCAAGCGGTGTCCGAGTAAGGGGGAAGGGCAAGAAATTTAAATCTGAGAGGAGGTGAGAAATATGCAGAATGAGGAGCTTTTGATGCTTGCGATCATCGCGGCAGGGTTACAGGTCATGATCCAGTTTTTGGGGGTGATTAAGGCGCTTTTGGAATACATGTCAGCGAGGAAAAAGGAAAAGGACTCCAACCGTTCACAGCGGTCGAAGTCCAAGCGTAATAAGCCAAGATAACCCGTAATCCGGGTAGGAACCGGTACATCGGTTCCTACCTCATTTTATCATAATGAAATCCGAAACGGAAGGGAGTGAGGGCCTTGATTCTGCTTGTTACGTTACAGCTAATCAGTACAAGCCTAGCGGCGATAACGTTCTATCTGCAGCGGAAGACAGTGCGTGTGGTGGAGAATCGGTAAATACCGATTCTTCACCACCAAAATCTAAAATGAAGGCGAGGAAAAGCGCATGACACATATATTTATCGGGTTATTTCCGTTAGGTCAAGTTGTGGCAACACCTGGAGTTATGGAAGTGGTAGAGGAAGTAGACCTTATTTCGGCACTTACAAGGCATCATGGCGGCGATTGGGGCGATGTATGCGAGGAAGATTGGGAGAACAACAATGAAGCCTTAGCAAACGGATTTCGGCTAGTATCGGCGTACACAAGTGCGGACGGCATAAATTTTTGGATTATCACCGAGCATGATCGGAGTGTGACGACTTTTTTGTTACCGGAAGAATATTAAAAGCCGAGTTGCTTATGGGAGCAATTCGGCTGGGGCGAAGAATTTGGGACCCTTCGCCTCTCCATTATATCACTTAAGGGAGATGATCACATGAGCGAGAAAATTTATGAGATGGTAACTAACCGAATGATTCAGTTATTAGAAAAGGGAATTGTACCTTGGCGCAGACCATGGAGAGTGGGGGCAGCTGTTAACTGGAAGTCTCAAAAGCCCTATCGAGGGATTAATACCATGCTTTTGGAGCCAGGTGAGTATGCAACATTTAAACAGATAAGCGAAGCTGGTGGGACAGTCAAGAAGGGAGAGAAAGGGCAATTTGTAGTGTTTTGGACATGGCTTGATAAAGAGGATGAGAGCAGTGGAAAACCAGTTAAAATTCCTTTTTTACGATACTACAATGTTTTCGATATTAATAAACAATGTGAAGGATTGCAGAGCAAAAGAAATGATCAAATCTATGAGCATGATCCTATCGAGGAAGCCGAGAAAATTTGTGCTAATTATATTGATGCTCCACGAGTCATGTTTGCTTCAGGCCGGGCATTCTATCGCCCGTCTACTGATTCTATAAGTGTTCCTCCCCTTTGTGACTATACAAAGCCGGAGGAATACTATAGCACCCTATTTCATGAACATGTTCACAGTACAGGCCATGTAAAGCGGTTAAATCGGCAGGGCATTGCCGAGATTGCCGCGTTTGGAGATGAGAGTTACAGCAAAGAGGAATTGGTCGCTGAGATTGGCGCAGCTATGCTTTGCGGCGTGGCTGGAATAGACAATACGACCCTAGAAAACAGCGCTGCATATGTGGGTAGTTGGCTAAGGAAGCTTAAAGATGACAAGAGGTTAATTATTCAGGCCGCTGGGCAAGCGCAGAAAGCAGCTGATTATATATTAGGGATCTCATTTGAAGACGCCTTTTGAGTTATGCTAGCGGCCCCCAACCGGGGCCCCTTCCCCGGTTGGGGGAGTAGGTTTAAAACCTAACTGCAAGTAAAAACATAAACATTTACACACACGTTTATAATTACGTTTACGTATATGTAAACTATATGGGTTTTGTCTTCTTCATCTATTCCCTTTGGTGGTTGTCTCATCCTTAACAGGGTGTAGGGCTTTATGTAAGTAATAATTACTCGAAGGGATCCCACTAATAACATAGGTAGCTTGAACAGTTTCCCTCTATATATACAAAAACAGTTCAACAATTGTAGAATTGAGTAATGTGGTTCGAATCATTATGATATAAAGTCTAGGAGGTTAGAAGACACGTGAGCGAATCTGACCAACAAGTTGAGTTTCATTTAAATGCTATAGCAAGGGAATTTGTAAAGAAAACACAGCGACTTGCAGATCCTTTAAAGGCAGCAACCATTTATCAGGAAACTGCAGAGGAACTCAGTGCAGCATTGATTCAAAGTGTTCCCGTGAAGTCCCTTTTCATATATGCCAATCAAAATGCAGAAGGACTAAAAACACAGCTGCAGAATAACGACGCTGATCATGCCTTAATTAAGGCTAAAATAGAAATTTTAGAACGAGCGCTTCGAGTTAAATCTGTTGAGTATTTGCGTGAGGTTGTACCCATTAATACGAATATTGCACAGCACGCCTTGTTTTCAGCCAATCCTAAAAACGCTTCAAGCCAGACGATGACGACAGCACACGGGGTTCGGTCTGTTCATATCAAGAATACGACTGGTGAAGTGCTGACAACTTATGAGGCGCGCGTTATGGGGGCTATACAGTCTCTATGGTTTAAGAAGAATGTAGCTGGTAGGCCATCGGTTGAGCTTAAATATGCTGATATTCTAAACGAGCTAGGGCTAACTGATGGATCGGCTAATTATAAGCGGATCCAGGAGTCTCTTATGCGCCTCATGAATATAGAGGTAACCTTAACCCAATATCAACGTTCAAAAAACTCCGAATATGAAGAGATCGCGTTTACGCGGCTTATAGATCAGATTGTTTTTCGCCGTAAAGTAGGGACGACCAACCATTATCAGTACAAGTTTGAGATCCGTTTACCGGAATGGTTAGTAGAGGCGAATCGGGAAGGTAATTTGTTCGATGTTTCTTTGATTTTAATGAATGACCTAAAATCTTATTTGGCCCAAGGGATGTACTGGCTGGTATCCTCATATCCAGATCAGTCAGTGACATTGGAGTTATCGACATTAGCTGGACATTTTCATTTTTTAGACAACGGTGAGCCAATTATGCAGGTGTACAAAATCATTGAACGGATTAAGCATGCATGTGAAGAGTTACAGGCTGTAGGATTCATTGATCGGTATGAGTTCTCGGGGAAGAAGCAGGGGTTGAATGAGCGGTATTTAACGGTTACGAAAAATCCTATTTTTCTCAATACTTTAGATCGATCCCGTGAGTTACCTGAGCAAATTGATCTTTTTTAAAGTTTTAAGTTAGGTACTTTTTTAATCATAAGTGCTTGAATACTTAAAACATCCTTTTTACTACGGAAATTTAAATAAAACATCCTTTTTACTACGGAAATTGAATCAAAAAAAATCAAAAAGTATGAATTTTCTTAAAGAACACGTCGAATTTTGTTAGAAGTATTCAAAACATCCATTGGACTACGGAAAACGAGGATAAAACATCCTTTTTACTACGGAAATACTAACGAAAACATCCTTTTTACTACGGAAAATATGAATTGCTTCAATTTGCCAACATTAATTTTTTTGTCGTATGATAATGATAGTTTAAAAGAATAGCTAAATTAATCCTTTAAATAAATAAAAAAGCCCACACACCTGATCTATAGAATGGCTAAGTTTGGCGACGGAGACATTCTATAGATTCCTAAGAGCATGAGCTTTTTACTTTAATTTCTAGGGGTATTATACCTCATATTTAATTTTAAAGTAAAGCCATGACTCTCTCTTTCCTGATGCCTTTTTAAAGGTGTGTACTGGAATCAGAGGGTTTTTTTGTGTATTTGAGCACTTCTTTACATAGGGCAAACAGACTGAAGTTTTATAACTAAATAACAGGCGTTCGAAAACATTTTTTAAAAGTGTACTTCGAAGGCTTAGTTTCTTATTGTCTTTTTAAGAACTAAGCTGTGTCAGCTATCGCCAAGCTGCGTGGTTATGCTTAACATGAGGCAGGAGAACACGTAAAAAACTGTCCGTAGTACGGGAGGGAGACTTATGCCAAGCGTACTGCTATTGTCGGGGGTTGCCACGTTTCAGCCGTGGCCATTAGCGCTTAACCAGCGCTCGTGAAGCTCCATTAGTCTTTCTATACCTATTGTCGGGAGATAAGAAGCAAGTAGAAAGACAAGCATAAGCGATACGAAGTATGGCCCCATACCGATGTGACTCCATCGGGGGCCATGACCGTTCCGAATAGTACGTGGTGAATTACCGGTAGAACCTTGCTGGAAACCGTTCAAGGGAGGTAAGACCACGGTTTGAGAAGTAGCTGTATATCTATGGTGGAGGATTGGTCATAGGAACCGTTAACCGATCCGGGGTAACTTGCCCTGTAAGCAGCTGGCGCTGATATGCGCGTGTAGGAAACAATGCCGGGAGCCGTCCCTCGATGCGTGGCGGCAGGACCATGTTGTATTTCTTATTACCTTATTCCGTTGATTTTAATGTCTTCGGGATAAGGTGAACTGTGTCCAGCACGCAAGGTCCTTGCCATAACCCGGCAGCGACTGTCAACACTAAATTTCAGTTCACCTTCAACGTAGGGGTGGGTGTGGGGAGATATGTTTTCAATAAATACGAGCGATAGCTCGTTACCTTTTCTTTGTTGTTGTGGATAATCTAGTTTCTTAAATAGACTTTTCCACAGATTAAAGGAGGTCTTGTTTAGGCTGGCTTTTGATTTAGATGTACTATTTCTACTTTTTCATATAATGATAAATTTATTAGAAGGAGGTGACCTTCTTTTACACCTGTCTTGCCGCACCTGCGGCACAACAACAATTATTTTAACTGGGCGGAAAGTAAACATATACGTTTACGTGTACGTTTGTTTATGTTATTCTTATCTTAAATAATGAATGATTAGAGGAGGGATTTTAGTGGCTAAGGTTATTTCGTTTGGTATCCAGAAAGGTGGTTCCAGTAAAACGACGACGTCCGGAATAGTTGCGCATATTTTAAGCCAGGAGTATGAGAAAAAGGTTTTAGCTGTTGATCTGGATTCACAGGGAAATCTGACTGAGTTGTTGACTCAACAGGACATTTATAATTTTCACGGAGAGACGGTCTTTGAAGCTTTAAAAGAAAGGGATGCTCGTAAGTACATACATAATGTAACTCAAGGATTAGATATATTGTCTGCAGAGGACCATTTAGCTAGGTTCCCGGCATGGTTATATGAGTCTTATCGAGGAAATAGATCCTTGGTTTTAAAGGAAACATTAGAAAATGTTCAGGATCAATATGATTACATTATAATTGATACGCCTCCAGCGTTAGGAGATCAGACAATTAATGCACTAGCGGCCTCCGATGCGGTTGTGGCTATGTTTGAAGCTAGTAAGTTTTGTTATTCGGCTCTGGGTCGCTTCTTGGAGACCTGTATTCATGTTCAAGAGATGGTCAATAAGGATATGAAGGTCGCCGGCATTCTGCGTTCGCTAATCGACTCAAGAAGAACAGATAATAAGGCACTGATCGAGCTGGTTGAAGAGGAATATGAGGATCTTTGCTTTGAAACCATAATGACTAGAACAGCTGCTATTGGACGGCTTTCAATTAATGGTTTTAGCAATAATCCAGAATTAAATCCTGCCTTGAAGAGTTATCGTGATTTTGTAAAGGAGCTGATTGATCGTGTCTGAATCAAATATGGAAAAGTTGAAAAATAAGATCAGAAGCACAGGTGCCAGTGCGGTCCACGCCGAACTTATTGATACTGCAAATACAGGAGCAGAAGTTCAAATTCCGAGAAGAGCGAAAAAAAAGAAATTTGAAGAACTTTATCGTAGAGACACCGTTTGGATAAAGAATGAATTGAAGGATAGGCTCGATGAATTAAGCTTTGAAGGAGGGCGTGGGGAAAAGACCCGGATTGTTAATGAAGCTTTTGAGTTATATTTTAAAAATTTAATGTAAATGTTTACGTAAACGAATACGTATTCGTTTATTTATTGGTTGCATTATTTTTGGGATATCAGATAAAAGCGAAGTATTAGACTGACTCGAATACGTAAACATGGGTAGTCCAGGATTGGAAAATAAAATCCTAGACTACCCCTGTTTATTCAACTAACGTCCTGTTAGTTGATGTTAACGATCAAAACTGAATTGATGATACGATTCCATCGTCAAAATACACATATCTATAGTTATCGTATACCCATTGCTCGCTTTTACCGTACTTTGTGATCGTAGTATTTATCTTCTTTGGTTTCCCCCACTTCGAAGATTCAACCTCTTGCTGTGTCATACCAATTTGGGGTTCACTATCGGATAATTTCTGTGTACGTGCTTCCAGCTTCTTTACTTCTGCTACTTTTTGTTGCTCTGCAAGTTTGATGGCTATCGGTATATAAATACTATCGATTTTCTCATTGCGCTTATTATCATCCTTTATACCCGAGATATCCCCGATTTGCTCCTCGGTCATCATATATTTATCGGTTAGTAGATGAAATACATTATTTCTTTTGTCCAATAACTCGCTATCCATTTGCTTTTCTGAAAGGTTAGTCTCATCCAATATACCGAACAGCCACTTTAACCCTGCTTTAACTGCATCATCACCTTCTAATGATTGCGAGTCCTCATACATGTACATACCAGCATCAGCATTCTTTTTAGCCTCTTTCAACTGGTTGGAACAACCCAACAGTCCTATAGACATACAAAATATAATTATAATTTGATAAAGTAATTTCATTATGTAGTTCAATTCCTTCCAAATTGGATATTAAGTACACTTACCATACAATAGGGGTCTTTCTCACTTGAAATTTATAAGCCTCATCACATGAGTAATCTCATTTTGTGGTATGGAAACAACTTCATTCTCCCCCTGGATCTTAATCCGATCACAGAATACTGACTCACTTGGCATACCTATATGTATCTTGCCATCCTTTGTCTTTACACTAACCAACTGTTGCTTAGAGCAAGCTATCTTTAATTCCCTTGAATACATAAAATTCCTCCTTCCAAATGAATATCGGTAATTTTCCTATAAAGTTAATATATCCCAAAAAAATATATTTGGAGGGTGGGAAAATGGGTTATCTCTGCGGTCTACCAATCCATCCGTACTCTTTTCATGGTCTTTGGAATCATTGCCGGACTCTGGGCGGTAGTCAGTTTGTTTCTGTTGATCTTCCTCATGGATGGGAAAGAAAAATTAGTGTCGTTGAAAGCTGTTTGCGGCCCTGGATCGAGGAGAGCCTGGTATCACGATTATGATACCTGCTGGGCCGCACCTGTGGCACAACAACTCTTTATATATTCGATAGGTTTATTTAGTAAGTGCTGTTATAATTAGGATAAAGTAAGTTGTTGGAGTGAAAAGAAGGGAGGATTTTATTGAGCTACCTACAGGATCTTTTAATTATTGTGGTGGTTACCAGCTTTTTATATTCAATGAGAAATTTGTTAGGGCTGATCGCTAGGGTTTGCATTTATGGAGCGATAGGTTATGTAATTTTTTCGGGTAGAATTAAGGAGTGGGATGTTAAAGTATTTGTTTTGGTTTTTCTATCTCTTCCCATTCTTATCAATTTTTTGTTTAGATTTATTAAAATTAAATTGCTTAAACCTTAATTCCCGTCTTAATTCAGGAGACGGTTTTTTTCAGTACATAAGATAAGTTATGTACTGAAAAAATACTTAAAACCATTGATATTCAATACATAACTATGTTAATATAGAATTATAAATTCGATACATAACTTTTCTTGTAGAGAACGACGGGCGAATCCCTGACAAAGAATCAAAATGAATAGATAGAGTTCGCAGGAAGGTGAAGTCGATGCTATTTAAAAACCGTAATAAAAAATCAAATGATGCTCAACTTGGAATGAATACAACTGAGTTGCTACTACTTTTTGAGAGTCGTTTTTTCCTACATGAAATCGTTAAAACTCGAACTCGATTATCAAAATGGCAAAAAACATTGGAAGAAGGTAGCGTATACTACACTTTTTCTGATCTAAGCATTTCACTTTCAATAACTAATGGTGACAGGCAGAAAACATGGATATTCACTCTATTCCCTATGAGAAGAGATTTCCATATCAAATTTGAAAAGGTGGGTGCAAACGGCCATAATTACATTCCCCTTGAAGAAGACAAAGCTCTGATTAATGAGATTCACGATATCCTAGTCCTAATTTATTTTTTAAACTTCTTGAATACCAAAAATACAAATGGATTCAAGAAATATGAAGGGAGTCTAAAAGAGCATGTTCATTCAATGCAAGAGAAATATGCTTTTGATTATGGTGAGCTATTTAATACAGTTGTCGCTTACTATACAAAATGAATATGGAGGATAAATTATGGAGTTGTTTTGGTATTCGTTAGGCATAGGCGTAACAGGATTTATTTTTGCAGTGTTTCTAAGGCTTACTGCTGGGGCAAGACTAAATAAAAAATATGCTGATATTATAGCAATATTAAGTAGTGGAGTTATCGCGCTTAGCTTTGCCATTTTTGTTTTTGCTAAATCGCTTGAATGAATCACTTTGAATAGGGAGCATGTTGAATATTAAGGAGGGCGATGAGTATGAACCAGGTAAAAACATTACGGACGATGCTGGAGCCTCTTATAAATGATCTGGAAAAGGATGTTGAGGAGCTGCGGCTAAAAATCAATAACAACCCGGATGTTCCCAAGAATATAACAGAGGAACTTAACAGAATGAAAGAACGGTTATTTTTTTTAAAGGTACAATGGGTTGACTCAGAGAAGAAAGGGATTCTTGACGAGCCTATCTACGAACAAGGTAGTGTAGAGTATTATCGACGATCTCTTGTGAAGAACAAAGAAGATATAGATATTTTTACTATCCAATGCACAGAAGATGTCTTGAAAGACGATAATTTGAAACCCAATCAAAAGATAAAAATTCTAAATAATCTTATGAAAGTCTATAAGGAACTTAAGAGTGAGTTAGCTAATTCGTTTGGATGAATCACTTTGAATAATCTGTTCATAGGGAGGATATATTATGAATCGAAATATAAAGGAATTAAAGAGAATCATTAATACATTACCATCTTTCGGAATTGAAGATAAAGAAACATTACTAATAGATTTATCATTGCAAGAGAATTCTTTGAGTGATGCCGGCGAGAATTCAAAAGTAGATGAAATCAAAAGTTTTGTGAAATCAAGACTTCATTTAATCGAACAAGCAAAAGAAATTGTAACTACCGGATCATTTAATGAAGGTAACTTAATGCTCATTCGTGAACTGTATACTCCAATATTCTCGGAAGAGATTGTTTTAGTCCCAGTTACTTTGAATTTACACCCATCATTAATCCAAGATCTTGATGAAGTTAGAAAGGCTCATCCGTACTGTGAAAAGTACGATTTGGAAAATTTTATTGAGTTATTATTAATTGAAAAAGTAGTTGAACATTCTCGAAATAAAGGAAGAGGAAATAAAATATCCGATTATTTCAAAAGAATACTTCCAGCATTATTATTTTCACGATGAAGTAAGACATCATAATGAATAGAACAGTGTTTAAGAAATAGTAGAAGCATACGGTTCATTAAAAAGAGAGGATGATTTTAGTGATGCATAGATTTGAGAAATTGAAAACTGAGTGGGTTATAGCTGGTACGGATCATGTGGGTAGTCGGAAAGTATTCTTCTTTAATCAGGCTAATCGTGATGGAGAAATTCAGATTCGCATTGCTGTTTCTAATTCATTCCGTGATCCAGAACAGCAGGCCTGGTATCTCTTAGACGACATTGTTAAGTAGAGCAACAATCCTGAACAGTACAAAAAGACTATGAATCATATTAAATAGAAAGGGTGTTTGAGAATGGATGAAAATTTAGCAATAGATAGCCTAGTACTCAAAGTAAAGGAATACGCAGATGGAAGGGCAAAGGATGTGGAAAGAGGGGCAGAAACTCCTCGTCTCGCAGCACTTCTTCTCCAAAAATACGGGCTTGGGGTAATAGAGGCTGTTTCTATGATATATGACACTCCGAGAGCTGCAGATCCCATTTCAAAAGTGTTGGATGAAGAAACAACCAAGATCAACCCACAATGGCGTGAACATGATCGAGAGCGCTGGACGGGAAGGCCTGCTGATATTACTTTGAGCAAGTAACACTTTGAATATCTTGAGTACATTTGTTCGCTAATCCGTATGGTATAACGGAGGCGATTTAGATGGAATTTGTTCAACCGATTCGGAGCGTAAAGAAGCTCGAGGAAATGAAGGAAGTTCTCCGAAGTCGATCCGAACGCGATTGGTTTCTTATGGTAATGGGGATCAATGTCGGGCTTCGTATTAGTGATTTGCTACCGTTAAAGGTATACGATGTCCGGAATAAATCCCATATTGTAATTCGTGAGAAAAAGACCGGTAAGAAAAAACGGTTTCCAATTAATGCAGAACTACGAGAAATCATTAACACATACATCAAGGGCAAGAAGGATGAAGATCCACTATTTCCATCTAGGAAGACCGGGAGAAACATTGATCGTGTACAGGCCTATCGTATCCTAAACCGCGCAGCTGCGGAGGTTGGTTTGGCCGAGATTGGTACGCATACGCTCCGTAAGACGTTCGGGTACCATTTTTATAAGCGGTACAAGGATGTGGCACTTCTCCAGCAGATATTCAACCATTCGGCTCCGTCTATCACCATGAGATACATAGGGATCAATCAAGACATTATAGATCAGGCAATTAACGGATTTCATTTATAAGGAGAGCGATAATATGACTCAGCATTTCCACTTATTCTTTAATACTCATACGCTGAGTCGGATTAAATTTGAAAATAAATTTTTAGACTGTGGAGGCGGTTTTTCATGGGCGATTTTGCTGAATTAAATATACGTATGAAATTAAAAATAGAAACTCCAAAAAATATTACTGAAATACTAGAGTATATGGCTTCGCATAGTTCACAAGAGCCTACTGAATTGCCAGACCATCTATTATTTAAAGCTGCGCGGTGGGAGAGCATGTTATAAGGATCGAGGCGAAGCGGAGTTGTTCTTCGATTGGATTTACCCATACATCGATGCACTCTGGATAGAGTTACTAGGGTATATAAAGTACGACATCAATGATCACCCTCAACTTATTTATTACACAGATGAAGGGATACGCTTTATGCAAATTACTCGTGAAGAAAGCGAAAATATAACTAAACGTGAGATAACATTTAGTTGGGGATTAACTGATGTGACACAAAGTTTAGTCTAATGCTATATTTTTTAGTCTACAACTTTATTTTCCAGTCTAACACTTTAATTTCTTTGGACAGCAGATGAACACCGTCTGAATATTTTGAATCATTAGGAGGAAGTATTGTGGCAAAAGATTATTTTGATAGAGTTTTTGAAGAAGTTCCAGGAGCAAAAGAGTGGTTCGAAAACGCTGCGAAGGCTGGCCGGAAATTCAACCCGGAATCCATGGTGGATCAGCTTGTTAAAGAGGGGAAAAC
>NZ_CP194782.1:3965000-4608506 GCF_050995535.1 Paenibacillus sp. SN-8-1 | reverse complement strand
AGACTGTCACTCCTTTAAAATCTTCCAATTGTGGTTAAAGCCATGCGTGGAATGTCGAAAAAAACTGAAATATGGGGGAGTTATCCCCATTAATCAGTGAAACGGGAGGATATACACAAAGTATAAAATCAAATTGTTCACAATTTTATCCACAGGCTGTTGATAAACATATAAGAAAAACTGAGATATTCACAAAGAAAACAATTCAATCATAGCAAAAGAAGTGTTATATTTCAACGTAAAGCAGGAATTTATCCACAAATTCAATAACTTGTGTATAAATATAATTCACACCACTACATATTGTTTATAAATTGTTTAAATTTCGACAGAGCTTGTAGAAAACCAAAAATAATTATTCACAGGTTGTGCTAAAAATAAACCGGCTGTCCCCAATTCCTCGGGTTCAGCCGGTTTATCTTTTTCTATATATAAGCCTCATTTTTTAACTAAAATTTTCTGAAAATCGTTCGATTTTCAGTTATACACAGCGAGGATTATAATCATTTGTCCAGGATTCTTCGCTGAATTTTGGATATGGCTGCATACTCTTCCTCCAGATTACGAGAGATACGTATATAGATCGGCAGGAGCTCTTGGTACATTTCCACATTCTCTTGGATCGGCGTGTGGCGATGAGTAGGGCCCACCATGGTTGAGACGATGGAGAGGGAGTCGACCTTACCCATAGCATAAAGTCCAAGCACTACAGCGCCGAGGCAGGAGCTTTCAAAGCTCTCTGGGACGATCACTTCCTGATCGAAGATATCCGCCATCATCTGGCGCCAAATTGGGGATCTGGCGAATCCGCCAGTAGCCTGAATGACGGATGGCTCCATTTGCTCCTTCATGGCCAGCAGGACGGTGTACATGTTGAAGATAACACCCTCTAGCACAGAACGAACCATATGCTCCTTCTTATGATGAAGGGTGAGCCCGAAGAAGGAACCACGGGCATCCGGGTTCCACAGGGGAGCTCTTTCCCCTGTTAAATAAGGGTGGAAGAGCAGGCCATCAGAGCCGGGACGCACTCTTTCGGCAATTTTAGTTAGGACATCATAAGGGTTGATTCCGAGCCTCTTGGCAGTTTCAACCTCGGAAGCAGCGAATTCGTCTCGAACCCAGCGGAAGATCATTCCTCCATTATTGACCGGGCCGCCAATCACCCAATGCTTGTCAGTCAGGGCATAGCAGAACGTTCTCCCCTTCGAGTCGGTAAGAGGCTTGTTCACAACCGTCCGGATTGCCCCGCTTGTGCCAATAGTTGCAGCAAGGACACCCGGTTCTATAGCATTCACACCTAAATTGGACAGTACCCCGTCACTGGCCCCGATGACAAAAGGGGTTGATGGTAGCAAACCCATCACCCCTGCATATATTGGATCCAGCTTGTCCAGCCTGTAAGTTGTTGGCACGAGCTGCGACAGACGGTCTTTCTTAATTCCTGCTATACGCAGTGCTTCTTCATCCCAATCGAGCTGCTGTAAGTTCAGCAGCCCGGTAGATGAAGCGATAGAATGGTCAACCACGTATTCATGGAATAGCTTGGCCGTTACGAATTCTTTAATTGAAATAAATTTACTTGTGCGGTTGAAAATTTCAGGATGATCCTCACGCAGCCAGATCAGCTTGGTGAGGGGGGACATCGGATGAACCGGTGTCCCTGTCCGCAAATAAATCTCATGACCTCCCATTTCGTGCTTGAGCTTGTCCGCCCAGGCTGCACTGCGGTTATCTGCCCAGGTAATGCAAGCTGTGAGCGGTGTGCCGTTCTCGTCGACAGCAATGACACTATGCATTGCGGAGCTGAAAGCCGCAAACATAATTTGTTCAGGCCTTACTCCGCTTTTTACCATAACCTGTCTTACGGATTCCAGCACGGCATTAAAGATCTGCTCAGGATCCTGTTCAGCCACAGAGGAATTAGGCGTGTGTAGAGGATATTCAATCGTTGCCGAGGTAATGACCTTGCCGTTCTCTTCAAAAAGAACCGCCTTCGTGCTGGTCGTACCCATATCGATACCTATCATATAGTTGATGAGATGCATGTGTGTACCTTCTTTCTGTATTGCTGCGCCTTACAAGAAGGCGCTGAGAATAAGGATGAGAACAAGTCCCATAACGGATAAGAGAGTCTCCATCACTGTCCATGACTTCAGCGTCTGAGGTACGGTCATATTGAAGAATTCTTTAACCATCCAGAAGCCCGCGTCATTCACATGGGACAAAATAATCGAGCCGGCACCGGTTGCAAGTACGACGAGTTCTACGTTCGCACCCGGAGTCATGGCCAGTACTGGAGCAACAATGCCCGCAGCTGTAGTCATAGCCACAGTAGCTGAGCCGGTTGCTACACGGATTAGGGCAGCTACAAGCCACGCGAACAGGATTACATTAATATGAGCACTGGTTGCCATTTCGGCAATCGCAGTTCCTACACCACTGTTAATCAAAACCTGCTTGAATGCGCCACCCGCACCAATAATTAAGATGATGGTTGCCGTTGGGGCCAAGCATTCGCTGGTGAATTTACTGATATCCTCCTTGGAGAATTTTCTTGCGAAACCTAGTGAGAAGAAGGAGAAGACCGCCGCGATGAGCAACGCGATAATCTCATGACCAATAAATTCACAGAAGCGGGTAAGACCGCTTGTAGCCTTCGGATCCATAATATTGGCTACAGATCCAATCAACATCAAGATTACTGGAAGAAGAATGGTGAACAGTGTAATTCCAAAGCCAGGAAGGCCCCGGTCACTCTTAAGCGCGAACTGTTCAGCTAATTTTGCCGGCGGCTCTACCTTAATACGTTTTCCAATATATTTACCGAATAGAGGACCAGCGAAAATGGCTACAGGCAAACCAACCAGTATAGAGTAAAGAATAGTTTTGCCAAGATCCGCTTGATAAGCCCCAATTGCTATCATTGGAGCCGGATGCGGAGGTACCAGACCATGGACTGTAGATAGACCAGCCAAAATTGGAATCCCGATTTGGAGAAGAGACATTTTGGTCTTCTTAGCCACCGTAAATACAATGGGAATCAGGAGAATAACGCCGACTTCGAAAAAGACGGGAATACCCACAATAAAACCGACGAACATCATAGCCCAGTGAACCCGTTTCTCACCGAATCTGTTCACCAAAGTTGTAGCAATTTGTTCTGCACCGCCAGATTCGGCCATCATTTTGCCGAGCATGGTACCAAGTCCAATGACGATCGCAATGGTACCCAGTGTTCCTCCAAGACCGCCGGTTAGAGATTTAATGACCTCTTCAGGCTTCATACCGGCAAGAAGTCCAAGCATTAATGCCGAGATTAGCAGCGTAACAAAGGGATTCCATTTATATTTGGAGATTAGGACAATTAGAAAAACGATGGCAATGAGGGTCCATATTAACAATGTAACGTTATGACTTAACCCAAAGATGCTATTCATGTAGTAGTGCTCCTTTATATTATGATTTAAAAGCGCTTACAATTATTACCCATTTGCTTTATAAGGTTAGCTATTCCGAAATTTCTTATTCTGTATACTTGTCGACAAGTTGAATGAAGAGAAGCTGATGCTTCTGCAATTGGGGCTGAACGGCTATTGACTAGGGAAGCTGTGATGAAGTGTAGTGCGGGAATCTGAAAAGTATTCACGAACTACCTCTTCAATACGGTCGGGCTTCTTGGATTCAAGTCCATCAACAAGGATCCGGTGTTTATTTACTACAAATTGAACCTTATCGTCCCCTTCAGAGAATACCTCTTCCGTAGTGATCAGCATTACGGTCATCACGATATGACGTATGCTCCTCCAAAGGTGAAGAATTCGAGTGTGATCGGCTTCCAGAATCATGGCTTCGTGAAACGATAAATCCTGAAACGAAAAATCGACAACATCTCGATGTTTGGCAGCCAGCTCCATTTTGTCAATCATTTGCCTCAATGAAGGAATAAGGCCCGTTAATTTCATTACCGGCAGGCGCTGCTGTACAAAGCTTTCTATTAGATAGCGCACATCATACAGTTCTTCCACATCCTTGAGGCTGAGCCCCAGCACCACAGCTCCCATTCGTTCTAACCGAATAAGTCCTTCGCCCGAGAGCGTTCTCATAGCTTCACGTACAGGTGATCTGCTCGTACCAAAGTCCGCCGCAATGCGGTTCTCGGACAGAACCTCACCGGGTTTTATTATACCCTTAATAATTTGCAATCTGAGTTCACAAGCGATCGATTCACCCAGGGAAGCCCCTTGGAGCCACGAAGAAGGATAATGTATCATCCATAACTCTCCTATCAAAATTCGAGTGTACGTCATTAAACGCATATCTCGATCTTAGCATAGTTCCGTAAGAGGGTTCTAGGATTCTTCCAGCAGATCGCCCTCAATCATCTCCTTTACGACAAGAGGTATACTTGTATACAACTTATATTAACCCAGCCATAGTCGTCTGAAAACCAGAAATGTAAGCGATATCAGAGGTATTTTTTACCTAAATGAATAAGAGGTATAAGAAACTCTGGTTAGCCTAAAAATAATTATGCACATGTGAATAAATCATTTTTCTATAATATGTGACTCTTTTTTGTGGATAAGTGATTTCGCGATGAAGTTATCCACGAAGAAGCCCATTTTTTTATTTGAAAAAGAAGGGTCTTTGGTTGACTTTAAGGGGGTTTCGTGGTTAAATGTAAAAAGGCTTTTTCTGCGGTGAATTTATAGTAAGAAGAAGACAGTAATCCTGTGAGGGGGTGCAATATATGAAACCGACTTTCAAACCGAATGTGAGCAAACGTAGTAAGGTTCACGGTTTCCGTAAGAGAATGAGCACAAAAAACGGCCGCAAGGTGTTGGCTGCTCGCCGTCTGAAGGGTAGAAAAGTACTTAGTGCGTAAATGATACGCGTGAAGACCACTGCGGTGGTCTTTTTTTCATAAGAGGGTGTAATTTGAGTTAGACTATTTCGGGTTTTCTTGAATCTGTTGCTGGTTTAGGGCTTTCAGAGTGGATCATAATACAAGAAAGTTAAAGGGTACATCTCTTCTATAAATTAGGTGTGCATTCCAAGGAGATTTGTCGTGCATAAGAAACTGCGTTTAAGAAACCGGGCTGATTTTGGACGGGTGTATCGTTATGGCAAGTCTTTTGCTAACCGCCAGTTGGTAGTCTATTGGTCTGTGAAGAATAATGTTGAACAGTTCCGGCTCGGCATTTCCGTGAGCAAGAAGATCGGCAATGCGGTTGTTCGCAACCGGATGAGACGCCTGATCAAGGAGATTGTAAGGCTGCACAAAAGCGAGATCCGGGATCATGTAGACATTATTTTTATTGTAAGAAAAGGTGCGGTAACTATGGAGTATAAGAAACTCGAGAAAAGCGTACTCCATGCACTTCGGAAGGCAGGTCTTGTAAGGGCTTCACGCTCCTGACAGCTTGTTTATTTGTCTGTTTAATTATGGTATGATTTAGGCTGATGGATTGGTTAAGAGAGGGGTTATGAAGTGTCGCGATTGAAGTCAACTAAAAGCAGGTGGCTGCTTATTGCACTGGCGGTCGGATTGCTTGTTCTGCTTGCCGGCTGTACACCAAGTGCAACGCCAACACACACTACAGAAGACATGGCTAATAGTAGTTCTTTCTGGCAAAGAAATGTAGTTTACTATTTCTCACTTGCTCTTGATACGTTCGCCAAGTGGTTCGGCGGAGAGTACGGGCTGGCGATCCTGGTCATGGTGATTATTGTACGGACAATTATTTTGCCGCTTACCCTTAAACAAGTTAAAAGTTCGAAGGCTATGCAGGCAATCCAGCCGCAGCTTGCGAAGATCAAGGAGCAGTACAAGGATAACCCGCAGCTTCAGCAGCAGGAGACAATGAAGTTATTCCAGGAGAATAAGGTTAATCCAATGGCGGGCTGCTTGCCGCTGATTATTCAGATGCCTGTATTCATTGCGCTGTATAACTCTATTATTTACAACTCGGCAATCCGGGAGCATCCGTTCCTGTGGCTTCAGCTTGGCCAACCGGACCATTTGTTTATCCTGCCGGCACTAGCCGCAATAAGTACATTCGTTCAGACTAAGATGATGTCCAATATGAATCCGAGCGGAATGCAGGGACCTATGCAGTTCATGATGTTCATCTATCCTGTATTGATCTTTATCATGGCTTACAATTTCCCTTCCGCACTTCCTTTATATTGGTTCTTCAGTAATATCTACACGATTGTTCAGAACTACTTCCTCTATAAGAAACCAGCAGGTGAAGTAGCAGTTGTTGATGCTGCACCTGTTAGCGGTAAATCCAAGAGAGGTGGATCTAATCTGAAGGCCGGTACACCGGCAAGAGGCACCAACAAGGAGGCCAACAAGAAGAAATGAACAAAGTTGTGACGTCGGGAAAAACCATTGAAGATGCTGTTAGACAAGGATTGGCTAAGCTCGGCACCACCGAGAATCAAGTTGCCGTGAAAGTGTTGGAGCAGCCATCAAGAGGATTCCTGGGTCTGTTCGGAGTTAAGGAAGCAAAAGTAGAGATTACTTTGCTTACCGATACGATGACAGAACCGCCAAAGGTCGAAACAACTCATGTAGAGATTATAGAGCAGCCAGCTTTAAGCAGCGAAGAATTTCAGCATGCAGGCAAAGATCCTTTTCAAGAGGCGGCGTCATTTATCTCGGATGTAGGTGCAAGCATGGGCCTGCAGGTTGAGGTAGAGATTGTGCACCGCAAGGACAGCACGATTCTTAACATTTCTGGTTCTGATCTTGGGCTGCTAATAGGAAGACGGGGTCAGACCCTTGATGCTCTTCAATACTTAGCGAATATCGTAGCGAACCGCTACTCGAATAGCTTCATTCGGTTGATTCTGGACGCAGAGAATTTCCGGGAACGCCGGAAGAAGACACTGGAGGAACTGGCTCTGAGACTTGCCGGTAAAGTGGTTCGTTCACAGAAGGAAGTCTCCCTGGAGCCTATGTCTCCCCAGGAGCGTAAGGTGATTCATGCGAAGCTGCAGAATCATCCAGAAGTGAAGACCTACAGCAAGGGCGAGGAGCCCAATCGCAGAGTGGTTATTACAGTAAGACAAAGTAAATGAATGTAATGGGAGTGACGTTTGCCTTGGGCAATCGTCATTTCTTTTTATTTATATAGAAGAGGTGAGAAGATGGTTACAGATACAATAGCTGCGATCTCAACAGCTGTAGGGGAAGGCGGAATTGCCGTTATTCGGGTGAGTGGGCCGGAGGCGGTAGCTGAGGTTGGACGGCTCCTTCGTTCGAAGACCCCTTTGGTGGATGCGGATAGCCATACCGTCCATTATGGGTTCATTATAGATCCGGTCACGGGAGACAAGCTCGAAGAGGTACTCGTCACCGTGATGAGAGCACCGCGCTCGTTCACTACAGAGGATGTGGTGGAGATTAGCACCCACGGCGGAGTGATTTCGGTGAAAAGGGTGATGGATCTGCTGCTGAAGCAGCCCCTAATCCGGCTTGCCGAACCCGGGGAGTTCACCAAGCGGGCATTCCTGAATGGGCGGATTGACTTATCACAGGCCGAAGCGGTTATAGATTTGATTCGCTCTAAGTCTGACCGGGCATTCTCGGTTGCCTTGAAGCAGGTGGAAGGTGATCTGTCCCGCAGAATTCATCAGATCCGCCAGACCCTGCTGGAGACTCTTGCGCATATCGAGGTGAATATTGACTATCCAGAGCATGATGTAGAGTCGCTGACTTCAGAATTTATCAAAGAGAAATGCACTCAGGCTCTGACGGGAATCGACCTATTATTGAAGCGGGCGAATGAGGGGAAGATTCTCCGTGAGGGGATTACGACAGCTATAATCGGCCGGCCGAATGTAGGCAAGTCTTCCTTGATGAATGCATTAGTAAGAGAGAATAAAGCGATTGTTACGGACATTCCGGGAACTACCCGTGATGTGATTGAAGAATTCGTAACCATTAACAATATTCCACTCAAGCTGCTGGACACGGCGGGGATCCGGGAGACGATCGATGTGGTGGAGCAAATTGGGGTAGAGCGCTCCAAGGCTGCGGTTAATGAAGCGGATCTGATTCTATTCGTGCTAAACGGGGCGGAGCCGCTGCATGAGGATGAGATTAAGTTGATGCAGCAAATTCAGCATCGGCAAGTTATTGTACTGATCAACAAGAGTGATCTTCCGCAGCAGATTGATTTAGAGGTGGTTGGGCATTATTTTCCAGAGGAGAACCGGGTTAAGCTGTCCGTAAGAACTTCAGAAGGATTGGAAAGTCTTGAAGAAGCAATTACTCATCTCTTCCTGGGAGGGCAGCTGGAATCAGGGGATCTGACTTATGTCAGCAACGTAAGGCATATTGCACTGCTTAACAAGGCGGCAGCCTCCTTGAAGGATGCTTATGAAGCCGCAGATTCAGGGGTTCCCATTGATATTTATCAAATTGATGTACGGCTGGCCTGGGAGCAGCTTGGAGAGGTTATAGGGGACTCGGCTCCAGATTCACTGCTGGATCAAATATTCTCTCAATTCTGTTTAGGGAAATAATTTAGATGAACGGTTTATTAGCCTGGATCGTGGTATGATGGTGGATGTAGTTATTTTAGTGACATTGGCGCTATATAAGACGCAGTTAAAGATTGACTTGAGGGTAAGGCGTAATGGAGGGGAAGCTTGGAACTGTAGGAGCGAAAGCGATCGCCTACAAGCTTTCTGAAAGAAAGCTACATCGGAAGCATAAGCTTTGTCTCCGGATTTCATCCGCTCTGCGGTATAAATCAAGAAATCTGGAGGCGGGCAGCGGCCGAAAGTCCAAGCATTCCCCGTAGTTACGACTGTACCCACAAATGTGAACATTTTAACTGCGGCTTATATAATTCAGTAAATAAACGGTTCTGATTGCGGTTATGATGAGATTCATAAGGCTGTGGAACGCTCGATATATAAGGAGGTAAGAAATAATGGGATACCCGGCGGGAGATTATGATGTTATCGTCGTGGGTGCGGGCCATGCAGGCGTAGAGGCTGCTTTGGCAGCAGCTCGGATGGGATGCAGTACCCTAATGGTTACTATCAACCTGGATATGGTCGCATTTATGCCATGTAACCCATCTATCGGTGGTCCTGCAAAGGGCCACGTAGTTAGGGAGATTGATGCGCTAGGCGGGGAAATGGGCCGCAATATTGATAAGACCTTCATCCAAATGCGGATGCTGAATACAGGGAAGGGACCTGCCGTTCATGCCCTGCGTGCTCAGGCGGACAAGTTCATGTATCAGCATGCGATGAAAGAAACCATGGAGAAGGAAGAGAATCTAACGCTTCGCCAAGGGATGGTCGAAGAGTTAATCATTGAAGATGGAAAGTGTGTAGGAGTTATCACCAAGACAGGGGCGGAGTACCGCGGGAAAGCAGTGGTGTTAACTACGGGTACGTATCTGCGCGGTAAAATCATTATGGGCGAGCTGATGTACGAAAGCGGGCCAAATAATCAGCAGCCTTCAGTAAGATTGGCCGCTCATCTCAAAGAGCTTGGCTTAGATCTCGTAAGATTCAAGACGGGAACACCACCGCGTGTTCACAAAGATACCATCGACTTCTCCCAGACAGAGATTCAACCTGGTGATGAGAAGCCGAAGTTCTTTTCCTATGAAACTAAAGGCTCTGATAATGAGCAGTTGCCTTGCTGGCTTACGTATACTTCGATTGAAACCCATGAGATTATCAATGCAAATCTTCATCGTGCCCCAATGTTCTCAGGTGTAATTGAAGGAACAGGTCCAAGATACTGTCCTTCCATTGAGGATAAGATTGTGCGGTTTAGCGATAAGCCTAAACATCAGATTTTCCTAGAGCCGGAAGGCAAGAACACCTCTGAGTATTATGTTCAAGGATTATCCACCAGTATGCCTGAGGATGTTCAGCTGCAGATTCTACGCTCGATTCCAGGGCTGCAAAATGTGGAAATGATGCGTACAGGATACGCCATTGAGTATGACGCGATGGTGCCGACGCAGCTATGGCCTTCACTTGAGACTAAGCTTGTACCCGGCCTTTTTACGGCGGGTCAATTGAACGGAACTTCAGGATATGAAGAAGCTGCGGGACAAGGGATTATCGCTGGCATTAATGCAGCTCGCAAGGTGCAGGGGAAAGAACCTGTAGTGCTTGATCGATCCCAGGGTTACATTGGCGTTCTTATTGATGACCTGGTTACAAAGGGAACGAATGAGCCATACCGTCTACTGACTTCAAGAGCTGAATATCGGCTTCTTCTTCGTCATGACAATGCTGATCTCCGTCTCACACCTATTGGATATGAGATTGGTCTGATTAAGCAGGATAGATATGAACAATTTCTTAACAAGAAGCAGAATGTGGAGCTTGAAATTGAGCGTCTTAAGACAACTAAGGTGCGTCCAGTTGAGGTTAATCCAATTCTGGAATCCATTGGTTCGGCTCCGATTCAGGATGGAAGCAACCTGCTAAACATTCTTCGTCGTCCTGAAGTCAGCTATGCTCATATCGAGCCATTATCTCCTTCAACACTTGAACTGGATGATGAAATGAAGGAGCAGGTAGAGATTCAAATCAAATATGCGGGTTACATTGAGAAGCAGCTGCTCCATGTGGAACGACTCCAGAAAATGGAGAAGAAGAAAATTCCTGAGAATATCAGGTATGATGATATTCATGGTATAGCGATGGAGGCAAGACAGAAGCTGGACCGAATCCGTCCGATCTCGATTGGCCAGGCTTCGCGTATATCCGGGGTAACCCCTGCTGATATTTCAATCCTTCTGGTATATCTTGAACATTATAATCGTGTAACTGCTGCAGGAGGATAAGTTATGGATTCAGTTCAGTCCGATTTTATCAGCTTGATTCAGACCAAGGGAATTGAGCTAAGTGATAAACAGCTTGAACAACTTGATATATACTTCCAGGAACTCGTATCCTGGAATGAGAAAATGAATTTAACCGGAATTACGGAGAGGGATCAGGTGTATGTGAAGCATTTTTATGACTCATTAACACTTGCTTTCTATAAAGGAATGGATACGGTTGACCGTATGATTGACGTAGGGTCAGGAGCGGGGTTTCCAGGAATTCCACTCAAAATCGCATTCCCTCATCTTAAGCTTACGATCGTGGATTCACTGAACAAGCGTATTTCATTCCTTCAGCATGTCGTGAACACGATTGATCTAAAGGATGTGCAGCTTATCCATGGCAGGGCAGAGGATATTGCCAGACTACCTGAACATCGTGATTCGTACGACCTCGCTACGGCGAGAGCAGTCGCACGTTTAGCTGTACTAAATGAGTTCTGTCTTCCATTTGTGAAGCCAGGTGGTGTGTTTGCCGCCATGAAGGGCAATGATCCAAATGAGGAGATTAAGGAAGCTGCATACAGTATGAAGGAATTAAAGGGTTCTTTAGTAGAGAGTCATAACTTTAACCTTCCTGTGGAGAATTCTGAGCGGCATATTATTGTAATCAAAAAGATTGCTGCAACACCTAAGAAATATCCGCGAAAAGCGGGAACACCTTTAAAGACACCTCTAATATAGAGGTGTTATTTTTTTTGGTATTTTTTGTGTTCCACGTGAAACAATTCATCTTGGGGCTTGAATTTTCTACTTAAATTTTCCATTTGTGGTCTGTCTTAATGTTACCTAGAATGAAATTACTGGGCTAAGGAGATTGATTGTGATTTCAACTTTAGATTGTATTAAAGACTACGAGGTTGATAATATGGCACAATAAACTACCTGCCCAATCGTTTACTTCTTTAGTTCATTCCATCTGGAATGATTGAATATAAACTGGTAAGATAGAGAATAGGATTATAGAGGAAAAAGTGATAGAATAGATTATATTATATCCAAAGCATACGAATCTCCTTCTAAAACCGGATATTTATTCCTTATAAGTCGGGGGATTCTAGGCCCTTATCGGATGCCATTAGCTCATTCCTTTGTGAATGAAGACCATAAGGCAATGCCTTATGCTACTATGAAATTAGGTGGTAATCTACGGAATGAAAGAACAATTTTCTAAATTGTTTGGGTTGACCGAACGAAACAGCGGGGAAGAAGTAAAGCAACTTCCGGTAGATAACATTGTCGGCGGCCCCTATCAGCCTCGGACAGTTTTTGACGATGAAAGAATTGATGAGTTATGTCAAACGATTAAGACTCATGGTGTTATTCAGCCAATCGTGGTCCGTTACCGGAATGAGAAATATGAGATTATTGCAGGGGAACGTCGTTGGCGTGCGGTTAAGAAGCTTGGATTTGAGACGATTCCTGCCATTGTTCGGGACTTTAATGATTCCCAAGCCGCATCCATTGCCCTAATTGAGAATCTTCAGCGTGAGAATCTGACCTCCATTGAAGAAGCTATTGCTTATCAGAATCTAATTGATCTTCACCAGCTGACTCAAGAGAGTCTGGCACAGAGATTAGGGAAGAGTCAGTCTACGATCGCTAATAAAATTCGCCTTCTGCAATTACCTGAAGTCGTGAAGAATGCTTTAATGGAACGGAAAATCACAGAACGTCATGCCAGGGCTCTTCTCTCATTAGATACAGAAGAACTTCAGCTGAAGGTTCTGGAAGAAATTATTGCCAAAGATTTGAATGTAAAACAAACAGAAGCAAGAATTGCTTTTTATAAAGAAGTAGCCAAAAATAAGAGAACGAAGCGTATTTCTTTCACCAAAGATGTTCGTCTTGCTTTAAATACGATTCGGCAATCGATCGACATGGTATCAGGCTCAGGGCTGCAGATCAAGACGGCCGAAACTGATCATGAGGATCATTATGAAATCGTCATTAAGATACCTAAACGTTAATGGGCAAGTTTGCGCTAAGAAGGCGGCAGCAGTAGCCGCTTTTTCTGTCTTTTTGTAGCTGCCTCTTTGAGTTGACCCACACATGGTACAGAGTGAAAGGGTCTAATTAACCCAACCCATTCATCTGTATGGATCTACAAGAAGATTCTTAAATAATATTGAGGTGAAACAGGTTGTCTAAAATCATTGCCATTGCCAACCAAAAGGGCGGTGTAGGAAAAACTACAACATCGGTCAATTTGGGAGCCGGGCTGGCTACGCTGGGGAAGAAAGTTTTACTTGTAGATATCGATCCACAGGGGAATACGACCAGCGGTATTGGTATAAATAAAGCTGATGTTGCTAACTGCATTTATGATGTTCTGATCAATGAGGTTCATCCCAAAGAAGCAATCACGCCTACACAAATTGAAGGCCTCGACATGATTCCTGCTACGATTCAGTTGGCTGGGGCTGAGATTGAACTTGTGCCTACGATTTCGCGTGAGGTGCGGCTCAAGAAATCTCTGCAGCAAGTGAAGAGCCTGTATGATTATATTATTATCGATTGCCCTCCTTCTTTAGGCATCCTGACGATCAACTCATTAACTGCCGCCGATTCTGTCCTGATTCCAATTCAATGTGAATATTATGCCCTTGAGGGACTTAGTCAGTTGTTAAATACGGTGCGCCTTGTTCAGAAGCATCTAAATACTTCTCTGCAAATTGAAGGTGTTCTGCTTACCATGTTCGATGCCAGAACCAATCTGGGGATTCAAGTTATTGAAGAAGTGAAGAAGTACTTCCAGCAAAAGGTCTACAAAACCGTGATTCCACGCAATGTTAGACTGAGCGAAGCGCCTTCTCACGGACAGTCAATTATTACGTACGACCCTCGCTCTAAAGGGGCAGAGGTGTATTTAGAATTGGCAAAGGAAGTGATTTCTTATGAGTAAGCGCTTGGGGAAAGGACTTGATGCGCTGATTCCATCGCTTTCTGTTAGTGATGATGACAAGGTGGTAGAAATCCCACTTAATCAGCTTCGGGCAAATCCCTACCAGCCTCGTAAGACTTTTGATGAAGAAGCCATCAAGGATCTGGCAGAATCAATTCGTCAGCATGGCGTAATTCAGCCGATAATTGTCAGAAGTGTACTTAAAGGTTATGAAATCATTGCAGGGGAGCGTAGATTTAGAGCTTCTCAGTATTGTGGGAATACTACTATACCTGCCGTAGTACGCAGCTTCACGGATCAGCAGGTTATGGAAATTGCCCTAATAGAAAACCTTCAACGTGAGAATTTAAATGCGATGGAGATTGCTGTGGCTTATCAAGGATTAATGGATCAGTTTGAATTAACCCAGGAAGAATTATCCTTAAAAGTAGGTAAATCCCGCTCTCACATTGCCAACTTTCTTCGATTGCTGGCCCTTCCTGATGAGGTGAAGGAGTATGTTTCACGTGGAACATTATCAATGGGACATGCGAGAGCCATTGTTGGATTGAAAGATTCAGCAATTATCAAACAGCTTGCTAAACAATGTATCGAAAATGAGTGGAGTGTTAGAGAGCTGGAAGATGCAGTGCAGCAGCTTGATCGCAAAAAACTTGACACTTCTAAAGTGAAGATTGCTGCTAAGAAGAGAGATCCTTATATTGAAGAAGTTGAGGAAACTCTACGCGAAAGATTCAAGACCACAGTAAAAATCAAGCCGGCTAAAGATAAAGGCAAGATCGAAATTAACTATTTTAGCCAACAGGATTTGCAAAGATTACTTGACATGCTCCAATGATGAAATGACATATTTCCCCTTGTATATAATGGGGGAGGTATGTCTTTCTTGATCTTAGATTGACAGTGAAGGTGACCCGGAGGGAAGGGGGGAAGTAGTGATTTATTTAGATCATGCAGCGACTTCATGGCCTAAGCCAGCAGGAGTTATTAAGGCAGTGGGAGAAGCGCTTTCAGGAAGTGCGGCGAATCCGGGCAGGGGAAACCATGCCATGGCTATTCAAGCCGGTAGATTCCTCATGAGGACAAGAAGCCGATTGGCCACCCTGCTCGGCGTAGAGAACCCTGTAGATATTGCTTTTACTTCTAATACAACAAGCGCGCTTAACCTTGCTATTAAGGGGTTCCTTAGGCCAGGAGACCATGTAATTGCAACGATGGTGGAGCATAATTCCGTGAGGCGCCCATTAGAGTTTCTAAAGCGTACTCAGGGGGTTAAGGTTGAGTATATAAGTGTAAGTCCTGAGGGAGAAATTGATCTGTCAGGTATGAGAAGTTCGTTTAGGGAAAATACTCGATTAGTGGTTTGTAGCCACAGTTCTAACTTACTTGGAAGCATAGCCCCAATTGAGGAAATTGCCAAAATGGCTCATCAGCATGGTGCTAAACTGCTTGTTGATGCTGCACAGACAGCAGGAGCATATCCGATCCATGTCAGGGATATGAATATAGACATGCTTGCTTTTCCAGGTCACAAAGCGTTACTGGGACCTCAAGGGACGGGAGGGCTGTACATTAGCCCTGATATAGATTTGGTTCCACATTTGCATGGAGGGACTGGAAGCCAATCCGAAGAGCTAGAGCAGCCTTCAGTTCGTCCAGATCGTTATGAAGCAGGTACCCCAAATACAGCAGGTATTGCCGGCTTAGGTGAAGGGGTAAGAGAAGTGCTTGCTGAGGGAGTAGAGCAAATCTATACCCGGGAATGGCAATTGACGCAGGAGCTTATGCGGGGGTTAGAGGGAATTCCTGGAATAAGCTTACTCGGTCCAGCACTGGGACAACCTAGGACTGGAATTGTAACTTTTAATGTACTTCATCAAGATGCCGCAGAAGTGGCATTTCGATTGGATCGGGAATATCAAATCGCAGTGAGGGCTGGTTACCACTGCACTCCATTAGGTCATGAGACAGCGGGTACAACTTTGACGGGAGCAGTAAGAGCAAGTGTAGGCTACTCTACCACTGCCCATGAAGTGAACGTACTTATAGAGGCAATGCAGCAGTTATATAAGGCATAGATCATTATAGAGGGGTAGAGCCAGGGATGTTGGAATTAAATAATCTTGTCAGCGAACAATTGGGACTAATCATCGTGGGAACCGCTTTGTTATTTATTTTAATTCTCATCTGGAATATCGTTCAGGGAAGCAAGCTGAAGAAGATGCGCCGTAAATATGAGATTATGATGGCAGGTGCAGGAGTGGAAAATCTGGAGACACTCCTCATTGATCTCAAGGTTCAATTGGATTCCATTGAGGATGAGCAAGGGGATCAGCAGCGGCAACTGCAATCCATCCAGAAGCTCTTGCCTAAGCAAAAAGCAAAAATAGGCATTAAGCGATATAATGCCTTTAATGAACGCGGAAATGAGCTAAGCTTCTCTATAGCGTTTATAGATAGCCAGCAAGACGGAATCGTTCTGACCGGAATTTATAATCGGGATGGCTCTTATGTATATGCGAAGCCAGTGGTTAAAGGAGAGTCGCCTTATTCACTCTCTCCTGAGGAAAAGGACGCCATTCATCTTGCCGAGCAAGAGGTCTAAAACTGCGGTCCCATTCTTTAATAGCACCAAACAGGCTGGTCGCAATAATGTCAGACAGACGCATAACAAGACTAAGCCGCGTGTTCTGCAATACAAAATATTCCATAAAGCCGCCGACATTGACGATGCCCGTAAGATGGATATCGCCGACCGGCGGCAGTTCTTTATTTACCCCCGCGCCTGGACGAAGAGGACCGTGAACGACTTGAATACAGCCGACGCTGGATGATTGACCAAGGCAGGCATCTATGCCAATCACAAACGGATTATCATGAACTCGCTGAATGTGAAGAAGTGTATCTTGAAGATTCATAGCGTGCACAGGTTCCTCTAAAGTGCCATAGAGATGGAACTTGTTGCTCTGCAGTTTGGACAGGGCAGTCCCCACCAACGGGCCAAGGCAATCCCCTGTGGACCTGTCTGTACCAATACAGACAATAACGATCTCCTGCCCAGCCTTTAGCTTAGTGAAATGGAGAAGAAGCCGATGAATAATAGCTGAATGTATACCGGGCTCAGTATGAACAATTTTTAAGTAGGGAATCTCCTGAGCGGCAGAAGTTGGATCAGTGTGAGACATAGAATCTTCCTTTCCATTCAATATAGGAGAGAGGCTTAGCGGTTACAGATTCTTTAGTTCAATTAATATAGTAGTTAGTATATGAATATTAGGAAGATTTTATACTTGGGTGATACCTGCAATCTGCTTGAGAAGGAGACACATGAATGATGGATAATTGGCTTGTGATGGCCTTTGATTCTACCCAGCAGGCGCTGCGTGCTGAGATGCTGCTCGAGTACGCAGAGATTGAAATGGATTTGTTCCCGACGCCGAAGGAGATTACAGCAGGATGTGCGCTTTCTATTCAATTTGAACCTGAGAGCTTGACTGTGGTGAAGGATATTGTAAAGTCGGAGAGAGTAGAGATCAGAGGGATTTATTCGAAAGAAATACAGGGTTATGTTACGATAGATCTAGATGCAGAGTAATTTCACTTTAATTAAGTCCTGGCTTGTTGTATGGAAAGAGGAGGGAATGCCACATGTTCTTCGCTGCAGACTCAACATACGGAGCGGCAAATCAAGCGGTGCAAGCAGCGTTAACTTGGAAAGCTAAGATTTGGGACTGGTTCACAAATATAGACATGTGGGAGAATGTTTTATTTTCCTGCATAAGAATTGTAGTTATAATGGTCCTCACCCGGTTATTTATCAAAATCATATTTAAATTCATTGACCATTCCTTGCAGCGCCATGAGGAAAGTCGGATTAATGTGAATCCACGCCGATTCGCAACTGTAGGTGAGCTGCTCAAGAATGTCATATCTATAGCGAGCAACTTTGTTATGGTTATGCTTCTTCTGGGAGAGTTCGGAGTTAACTTGGCTCCTCTGCTAGCGGGAGCAGGCGTATTTGGATTAGCTGTTGGATTTGGCGCTCAAAGTCTTGTCAAGGATGTGATCACCGGATTCTTCATTATTCTTGAGGATCAATTCGCCGTAGGCGATGTGATCCAGACAGGAACCTTGAAAGGGACTGTGGAGATCATAGGGCTGCGAACGACGAGATTGGTGAGTTGGACAGGCGAGGTACATATTATTCCAAATGGCATGATTACCAATGTGACCAATTACTCGCTTAATAATGCGCTTGCAGTTGTCGATATCCCGATAAGCAACAAAAGGAAGCTGGATGATTCCCTTGATATTCTGAGGAAGTCGATGAATGAACTGAAAGAGAACACCGAGGCTTTGGCGAACGTACCTAATGTATTAGGGGTACAATCTATTACCACTAGTGAATATGTAGTCAGAATCGTTGGTGAATGTCTGCCAGGCAAACGTTCAGAGGTAGAACGGGAGATCCAGACCTATGCAAAGGAGGCCCTGGATGAAGCCGAGGGTGAGCTTGCTGCAGAGGCATAAAGGGCACACCAGTAATCTAGGCTTAGACATTGAGCGAAGGAGTTGTATGTATTGGAACGTAAAATATTTCAGCTTGGTGATATCGTTCAAATGAAAAAAAATCACCCTTGTGGCAGCAATGAAATGGAGATTATCCGAATGGGCATGGATATACGGATTAAGTGTGTGGGCTGCAAGCATAGTGTGTTAATTCCAAGGGCCAAGTTCGAAAAGAATATGAAGAAGGTACTAAGATCAGCAGAAGGGGACCAAGGCAGCGAGACGACATCAATATAGCCCGCCTGTGAGCGGAAAGGTAAGCCAAGGAAGGTCAGGCTATATTGCAAACTGCACTGCAATATGTTAAAATCATTAGTACTGCGGAAAGGTACCCAAGAGGCCCAAGGGGGCTGACTCGAAATCAGCTAGGCGTCGCAAGGCGTGCGTGGGTTCGAATCCCACTCTTTCCGCCACTTCTGAATTTAATAATGAAATGAGATAAATCTCCGTAATCCACGGAGGTTTTTTTGTTGTTGTAAATTGAGATTTAAGCACATTAAAAAGGCCCCCATAGGGGACCTCTTTGTTGTAGACGGCGCACGATTCGGAATTCTTCTCTCACACAAATGCAGGAGACATTCGGCAATTGCAACCTTACGCTGGAAGCACCAGGAAGAGGGGTCTTCCTTGGGCGCCTCACGTTCCTAACCAGAGAACTAAAGCATACACCCGCAACCTTTTTCTTCACAGAAAAAGCACCGGATATTTCTTTACATTACACTGTACATCGAGTTGTGAATAAGACTCCTTACGGATGTTTCGCTGAACAGGTCCAACGGAACCACACCTCTCTTGTACGCCGTCTAAACATAGAATGTGCAGAATGAAGAGATGTTATACCAATAAGCGGTTGGTAAAATATTACACTAGTGAACGCGGGCCTTCTCAGCCTTTTTCCACTTGCGATTCTTTTTGCTTGTCTCCGGGAAGATGTCACCCCGTTCAAGTTCAACCCGCTTTGGATCTTGAATTTGGGTATGGAAGCTGCGCGCTTCGCCTACCTCAGTATAAATGCCCGGGTTAGGCGCTTTATCTCCTGGTTCAAACTCAGTCTGCTCGCCCATAATCAATGATCTCCCTTCCACTATTAGAGTAGGTATTGCCGACTTAGTGTGCACGCTCCTTGGTGAGTTCATGTGAGGATGTGACGGAGAAGACATGGAAGTTCATAACGGATTAGGAACATATATTCTTTGTTTCATTTGGTTTCACTTGCATCAGGCTTTCAAATTTGTTATATTACTATGGTGCGAGTTTACGCTCGCTCCTTGCTCCCAAGCATTGCATTGGGGGCCGTGAGTCCAAGAGGAGGTGAAAGATATGCGCAAATACGAAGTGATGTACATTATTCGTCCAGATCTTGAACAAGAAGCTCTTCAAGCTGTAGTCGAAAAATTCCAAGGCATCATCCAAAACGGCGGGGAAGTTACAAAACATGATGTTTTAGGCAAACGCCGGCTTGCGTATGAGATCAACAAGATTCGTGATGGAGTTTACGTTCTCGTGAACTTTACTGCGACTCCGGATGTAATTGACGAGTTGGAACGTATTTTGAAAATTTCCGACGAAGTTATCCGTTATCTCATTACAAAAGACGTTGCTTAATATGTGTTTGTAAATTTATCGCTCAGAGGAGGGGACCAGATTGTTGAACCGTGTCATTCTCATCGGAAGACTTACCCGTGATCCAGAACTGCGTTATACCCCAGCGGGCGTGGCGGTCACCCAGTTTACTATTGCGGTAGACAGACCATTCACCTCACAAGGCGGAGAACGCGAAGCGGACTTTATACCGGTCGTTACGTGGAGGCAGCTGGCAGAGACTTGCGCCAACTACTTACGTAAAGGTAGACTGACCGCAGTCGAAGGACGCATTCAAGTACGGAATTACGAGAATAACGAAGGTAAACGTGTATACGTTACTGAAGTCATCGCCGATAATGTCCGTTTCTTGGAGTCGAACCGTGATGGTGGCGGAAGCGGTCAACGGGAGGAAGCTCCAGCATTTGGAGGCGGCGGCGGCGGTATGAACCGTGGCGGCAGCAATAATTCCCGAGGCAATCAAGATCCATTCTCCGATGACGGGAAACCGATCGATATATCGGATGACGATTTGCCATTTTAATATTGGAAAGGACTGATACAGCATGGCTTTTAAACCAAGAGAAGGCGGAGACAACGACAAAAGACCGGCTCGCCGTGGCGGCCGTAACAAACGTCGTAAAGTGTGCTTCTTCACTGTGAACAAAATTACTCACATTGACTATAAAGACACTGAATTGTTGAAGAAATTCATCAGCGAACGCGGTAAAATTTTGCCACGCCGTGTAACCGGCACTAGTGCAAAGTACCAACGTTTGTTGACAATTGCAATCAAACGCTCCCGTCAAATCGCATTGTTGCCTTACACAACAGAGTAGTATTTGACTATAGAAAGCAGCCAATTTTTGGTTGCTTTTTTTGTTATGAGCGAGGGGAGTTTAAGCTTTCTTTAAGCTTGCATATCTTATTAACCCCTAGTGAAAAGTATTTTCTATACATAACATTAAAAAAAAATTAAAAACTAACTGTAAATGTAGTTGGAATTTTAGTAAATTTAATGTATATTATTTACTAATAATGAATCATAGCATTAATAATATAGTGTTTTTATTTGGAAAACATAATGGATGGCATTAACATTAAATTGACCCATGGTTAACAAATCAACTAGGGTTAAACAACAAAAGATTGCCACTAAAGTTATAATCCCGAGTAAACACATGTATATTATTGCTTTTTTTATTAGGATATATTGAAATAACAATATATTAGAGGTTAATTAAACAATTCTAGGATTCTGAAACATGGGGGGGTCATTGACCACGTAAGCTTATGGATGAATCAGTTCATTCATATCGTAGACAGAATTAGGAATACGTGAGGTTAGCTTCGATCCGGAGGGTAGGAAAAGCAAGACAACGAATTAGAAATGGGAGGAACGCGTTTATGGTAAAAACAAAAAAATGGATTGCCCTATTAGCTACACTAACGTTGGTTGGAGCGTTGTTTGTAGGATGCAGCAATACCAAGTCAAGCGAGAGCAGCACTACTAAAGCTCCAACAGGTTCCGCCGTAGATACTAACAAATCTACAGATAAACCGGTTGATGGGGGAACACTGACTTTTAGCAGCTTCTCCGATATCGTATCTATTAATCCAATCTTTGTGGCTGATACAGCTTCTGCAGATGCAGCAAAGTTCGTAATGGCGAATTTGTATGATTTGGACCGCAAAGGTAATTTGGCTGCCGAGCCATGGTCCCTAGCAGCTTCTGTTCCGGAAATTTCAGCAGACGGTAAGACTTACACAGTCAAGCTGAAAAAAGAAGCTAAGTGGAGTGATGGTCAGCCTGTAACTGCGGATGACGTGATTTTTACAATTAATACATTCCGTGACCCTAAAGTCGGTTCCCCGGGTATTGGACAATTTGATAAAGTTGACAAACTCGAGAAAGTTGACGATCAAACTGTCAAGATTACTTTGAAGCAAGTATTTGCACCATTCCAATACAGCTTGTTCAACCAATTGATTCCTTACCACGTGCTTAAAGACGTGAAGCCTGAGCAGCTGAAAGATAACCCTTACGGTAAAGATCCAGCTAAAACGGTTACTAACGGTTCTTGGAAATGGACCGAGTGGAAACAAAGTCAATACCTGACATTCGAGAAAGATCCTAATTACTGGGGTCAACAACCGCATATTGACAAAGTAGTATACAAAATCTATGCGGACCAGAACACAGAGGTTCAAGCATTGATCAAGGGAGATACCGACCTTATTCAAGCTATCCCTGTTACTCAGGTTGAAGCAGTGAAGAAGAAGAATGGTCTTACCGTGCTTCTTGCTCCAGGACCTCAATATGAGTATGTAGCCTTTAACTTCAAACCGGAGAACTTCCCAGATAAATTCGTACCATTTACAGGCGTGAAGACAAGACAAGCGATTGCTACAGCTCTTAACCGCCAAGGTATGATTGACAACATTCTGAAAGGCACCGGTACTAAACTGAATGCACCGTTCCTTCCAGGTTCATGGGCTGACCCAGGATCTGCTGTGACTGAATATAAATACGATCCAGCCGCGGCTAAGAAGCTTCTTGCTGAAGATGGTTGGGTTGCAGGATCCGATGGTATCCTGACTAAAGATGGCCACAGATTCTCATTCGAGCTTCAGTACAACGCAGGTAACAGCCGTCGTCAACAAGTTGCTTCTGTAATTCAACAGAACTTGAAAGAAGTAGGTATTGAAGTTAAACCTAAAGCAATCGACTTCTCATCATGGGCTGAAAACAACCTGACCCCAGGTAAATTCCCGGCAGTATTATTGTCCTGGTCCCTGAACAACCCGGATCCAGATGGCGAACAGACCTTCTCATCTAAATACTACCCGCCAACTGGTCAAAACATGGGCTGGTACAAAAACGAGAAGCTCGACAAGCTGTGGGTAGATGGATATTCTACAGTTGATCAAGCGGAACGTAAGAAAGTTTATGAAGAAGTTGGTAAAGAAATCTCTACAGATCTTCCATATGTATTCTTGTATCAATATGGTCAACCAGAAGGTTTGGGATCACGCGTGAAATATGCAGAGGATGATGCACCAGAGGCATCCCTCCCTTATGGATACTTCTTCCACGTACAAAACTGGTGGGTAACTCAATAATTGCAAGACAACTAACGAGGGGGAAGGAGAATCTTCTCCTCTCCCTTTTTTGTTTTCAGGCTTAAATAGGTTGTACGAGGTACAATCCTGGGAGGAAAGTTAATGACTGAATATTTCATTCGTCGTATTCTGCAATCACTATTGGTACTGGTTCTCGTCAGTATTGTCACTTTCGGTCTGATTCATGCGGCACCAGGTGGTCCTACTCAAATATTCCTGTCCCCGGGTCTTTCGCAGGAAGCGGCTAAAATCCAGGCACATAATCTAGGGCTGGATCAAAAAATATATGTTCAATATTTTAAATGGGTAGGCGGATTGCTTAAAGGTGATTTGGGTTATACCTTTAAAAATCACGTGCCTGTTGGACAAATCCTCTGGCCTACGGTCGGCAATACAGTAATCCTAATGGGCGCAGCCTGGATTCTATCTCTATTGATAGCAATTCCATGGGGTATCTACAATAGTACGAAGCCATATGGACTTTCGGATCAGACGGGCTCATTCGTTGCTTATATAGGTTTTGCAATGCCAACCTTTTGGTTCGGTATACTCCTGCAGGAACTGTTCGCGATTCAGCTGGATTGGTTGCCGCTCTCGGATATGTGGACGATGGGTAAAGAAGGAAACCTGGCAGATTTGTTTATGCATATGATTATGCCAATCTCGGTTCTAACTCTTGGGTTCCTGGCGGCTTATTCCAAGTATTCACGTTCAAGTATGCTTGAGGTGCTAGAACAAGATTATATCCGTACCGCACGCGCTAAAGGTGTTAAGGAACGCAAAGTTATCTTCCGGCATGCTCTGCGCAATTCACTCATTCCGATCATTACGATTCTTGGTCTCGACCTGCCAATTCTTGTTGGCGGTGCGGCTTTGACAGAAAGAGTGTTTAACTGGCCAGGTATGGGACGGCTATTTATTGAAATGGCTGTGGCTCGTGAATATTCGGTGCTTATGGCGATCGCCTTGATTACAGCAGTTGTTGTGGTAATCGGTAACTTGATTGCCGACATTCTATACGCTATTGTTGACCCTCGGGTACAGCTGGGCAAAGGAGGGAAATCGGCATGAGTGTAAATATGAATCAAGATCTTGTTCCGGGCGGACAACCTGGAGTGCAGCCTCCCACTGAGGAAATGCCGACTTCACGACCTCTTAAGAAACCCCCAGGCCCCTGGATGATTGTATGGAAGAAGTTCGTACGCAATCCGTTTGCCATGGCGGGACTGGTTGTATTACTTATTTTCGTGGCGGGATCATTTCTCGCACCGCTCATTACATCCTTTAGCCCCAATAACATTGATTTAATGATTTCGAATCTGGCACCGGGGACGGATAACCATGTGTTAGGTACAGATGAGCTGGGAAGGGACATATTCTCCAGATTGCTGTACAGCGGACAGATATCACTTATTGTCGGGTTTGTTGTAGCAGCTGCATCCGTTGTTATCGGTTCATTGATTGGTGCGCTTTCAGGTTATTTCGGCGGTTGGATCGATACTATTTTTATGCGTCTAGTCGATGTTATGAACTCTATCCCACTGCTGTTTTTGAATATCCTGGTACTTGCTATTTTTGGTTCCAAGGTAAGTTATATGATCATGATCCTTGCCTTCACCAGCTGGATGGGGATTGCGCGTCTAGTAAGGGGAACGTTCCTGCAGCTGCGTGAAACTCAGTACGTGGAAGCTGCAAAAGCTATCGGAGTATCGAGCTGGGGGATTATCTTTAGACACTTGCTTCGTAATGCAAGCTTCCCGATTATCGTAAATGCCACTTTGATGGTTGGCTCCGCCATTCTAAGTGAATCTGCGCTATCTTATTTGGGATTGGGTGTGCAAGCTCCGGATACAAGCTGGGGAGGCATGCTGAGCAATGCTCAGGAGTTTATGCTTACAGATCCAATGCAGGCGGTCTACCCGGGATTATGCATTTTGATCGTAGTGTTGGCGGTAAACTTTATCGGCGATGGCATCCGTGACGCTCTGGACCCTAGACAAAAAGCAACGTTATCCCAGAGGAGGCTGAAACAATGGCGGAAAGATTACTCGAAGTAGAGAATCTGACAACCGGATTCATGTCAGAGAAGGGATTCGTCAAAGCGACGGATAACATCTCTTTAACAATAGAAAAAGGAAAGACGCTCTGTCTCGTAGGAGAGTCCGGCAGTGGTAAGAGTGTAACGTCCATGTCCATCATGCGTCTGATTGATTATGCTGGCGGCGCTATCCTGGACGGGAAGATCAAATTTCGCGGTGAGGACCTGGCCGCTAAAGATCAGGAACAAATGCGGAAAATCCGCGGCAACCAGATTGCGATGATCTTCCAGGATCCCATGTCAGCTCTGAATCCAGTATTCACGGTGGGCGAGCAGATCGCAGAAAGTCTTCGGCTTCATCAGAACAAGAGTGATTCGGAGGCCTGGAAAGAAGCCATTAACCTACTTAGAATGGTAGGTATTCCAGCACCCGAGATTCGTGCCAAGCAATATCCGCATGAGCTGTCAGGCGGGATGTGTCAGCGCGTTGTTATCGCGGTGGCTCTGGCCTGTAACCCTGAGCTTCTGATCGCGGATGAGCCTACAACAGCTCTGGACGTAACGGTGCAAGCGCAGATTCTTGATCTGCTTCAGAAGTTGAAGCAGGAGCTGGGTATGTCCATTCTGCTGATTACCCATGATATGGGCGTAGCGGCAGAGATGGCTGATCGTATTGCGGTCATGTATGCGGGGGCCATTGTGGAGGAGGGAACGGTAGAAGAGATTTTTGCGAATCCTTCACATCCTTACACAGTTGGGCTGCTTCAGTCTATTCCAGGGTTCGAAGGGACTCGGGGCAAGGAACTGTATACCATTAAAGGTACCATTCCAGGTCTCGGCAATCTTCCAGGAGGCTGCCGCTTCCACCCTCGCTGTCCGCATGTCATGGATAAATGTAAGAGCCAGGAGCCACTTGACTTCAAAGTAGGCAATGATCATTCCGCCGTATGCTGGCTGTATGAGGATAAGGCACCTGTCCTACTTGGCAGAAACGGGGGCGAAACGAAATGAGTATGCAGGAACCCAAAGTAGATGGCCAAGATAACTTGATTGAGGTTAAGCATCTTAAGAAGTATTTCCCGATTAAAGCTGGTTTACTCAACCGTGTGGTCGGAAATGTTAAAGCCGTAGATGATGTATCCATCTCGATTCGTAAAGGTGAGACATTCGGGCTCGTTGGTGAATCTGGATGCGGTAAATCAACCTTCGGCCGTGTTGTTCTGAAGCTTCAGAGTGCTACGGAAGGTGAGGTTCTGTTCAATGGCAAAGATGTACACTCCTTGAACAATTCCGAGCTGCGCAAGCTTCGTGAAGAAATGCAGATTATATTTCAGGATCCCTTCGGTTCTTTGAACCCTCGCTTCCTGGTTAAGGATATTATTGGTGAGCCTCTTCGTGTTCACCGTCATATGTCCGCCAAGGAAATCGACGACCGGGTGGTTGAATTGATGCAGCTGGTAGGCCTTGATCCAACTCGCCGAAACCGGTACCCGCATGAGTTCTCAGGCGGTCAGCGTCAGCGGATCGGTATCGCCCGGGCGATTGCGCTCAATCCACAATTTATTGTTGCGGATGAAGCTGTATCGGCCCTTGACGTATCTGTCCAATCGCAGGTAATCAACCTGCTGATGAAGCTGCAGAAGGAACTGGGCCTTACCTTCTTGTTCATCGCCCATGGTCTTAACGTGGTTCGACACATTTCAGACCGGGTTGGGGTTATGTATCTTGGTAAAATGGTCGAAGTAGCTGAGACGGAAGAGTTATTCGCTCATCCGCTTCATCCTTACACAGCAGCTCTGCTGTCGGCTATTCCCAAGCCATCACCAACGCGCAAACGGGAGCGTATCGTATTGAAGGGGGATGTTCCATCCCCTGCGAACCCGCCATCAGGCTGCCGGTTCCATACTCGCTGTCCGCTTGCACAGGAGAAATGCGCTCAGGTAGAGCCGCTGCTGGAAGAAGTTCTTCCGGGCAGACAGGTTGCCTGCCACTTCCCATTGCTTGAAGGCAATGAATTGAAGACACTTCAATAGTAGTTAAGCGGGTAGAGAAGAGATTCTCTGCCCGCTTTTTTGTGATGAATTGGGAGTGTTCTATTTCACATGAACTTAATTATTACCATTGTGTAGAGGTGAAGGTGAAGTGATGCCGGAGAAGTGGGAGCGAGAGCTTTTGGAACCGGACGTCAGCCTTATAAATATAATTAAGAAGACGACATGGCTGTATACCATTTAGCAATACTACCAGTGTTTAATAGTTGATAGATGCTAGCTGTATAGGTTATATTGATCGATGTGCATAAGGATTTTAACCTTTTTGTAGTGTTTTGGCGTTTCTTAGTAGGTACAATGAAGAGTAGAGTTATATTTTGTTAATAGGATAATGATGATGCACATTTCTGCCGCGATGGAAGGAGGCTCGAGGCTTGGCGCTGTTATGCCAAACGAGCGGTTAAGAGAATGATTATGAATTTGACTAAGAGTACTCCCTTAAGTTCGACTGTGATCATGGCTGGCCGGTATGAAACTGGATTAGACAGACCATGTAAGACATATAGATTAGGACTGATAAAGTCCTCAAGCTGCAAATAATTGGAGGCAGGGTTATGACGGATCAGAAATTGAAAAGAGTGAGACCCAAGAAAAGAAACAGGTTAAGGACCTGGGGAATTATTCTCCTTGTTGTTGCTGTTCTCGGCGCGGGTATATATGTATATCGGAAACCACTTGCTGTAATGGCATTTGATATGTTTTTATCTAACCATGTGGAGAAGAAGCTTCAGAAGTCGTATGCACCCCTGCAGGGAGAGCAGCCAAAGCCGGTAGTCTACCAGACCAAGCCGTTCACTGCATTGCTGCTGGGTGTTGACCAACGTGATAATGAGCCTGCCCGTTCAGATACGATGATCTACTCCGTAATACGTCCTAAGGAAAATAAAATTCTGCTAATCTCGATCCCGAGAGATACCTATACGGAGATTGTCGGCAAGGGTAAGAAGGATAAGATCAATCACGCCTACGCATTCGGCGGGGAGAAGATGTCCAAAGATACAGTGGAAGCCTTCCTCGGTCATCAGGCTGAGTATTATGCAGCCATTAACTTCAAGGGACTTCGCGATGTAGTCGATGCCCTTGGCGGTGTAGAGCTGCCGATTGCCAAAGACATTGTGAATAAGGATAAGGATCACGAGAAGTTTACGATCAAAGCGAACCAACCGATCTATAATGGTAAGGATGCACTCAATTATGTACGCTATCGCGAGGATAGCGACTTTAACCGGACTAAGAGACATCAAGTCTTCTTGAATTCGATGGTAAAAAGGGTGCTTCAGCTCGACCAGGTATCAAAGATTCCTGAACTTATGGACATTGCGGGCGCCAACTTCAAGACGGATATTCTCCCAAGCAATCTTATCGATCTTGCGAAGCAGCTGCTGACAGGCGATAATCCGCCGCAGATCTATAGTTATACGATCATGGGTGAGGGAACCCGCATTAATAATATTTTCTATGATCTGGCGGACAAGAAGGATGTAGATTATGCTGAGAAACTGATAGAAAGCTGGTCGAATCCGGATACGACAGATGCACAGCTTCTGCTCCCCGAGAAGCAAGTAATTGAATGATTGTTCTTGAGATGCCATAATATATACAGAAGCGACTCTAGGACTGTATCTATTCTGTATATGAGCTAGTTAGACATCTATTCGGCAGTCCGGAGTACCGGCTGCCGATTTTTTCGCCTGAGCGGAACAATGTCCGGCCTGATACGTACCAATAGGGGACTTATACTTTCTCACGGTTAGAGAGAGGATAGAGGAGGATTATTTTTGAAATGAATATTGCATTTTTTTTGCTCCCGAAGAGTGATGTTGTCTCGGTAACCCTGGATTCTACTTTAAGACAGACCTTGGAACGCATGGAATACCACCGGTACACGGCCGTCCCAATCATTGACAAAACCGGAGTATATGTTGGGACTGTAACCGAAGGGGATCTGCTCTGGTATATGAAGAACTCCAAAGGACAGGTAACCTTCGAGAACGCCTCAAGGTTCCTTCTTAAAGATATCCCGCTTCGAGTAGATAACAAACCGGTCTCGATCGATGAAGATATGGAGGATCTGATCAACCTGGCCAAGGTACAGAACTTTGTCCCTGTTGTTGATGATATGAACCGGTTCATCGGCATTGTGAGACGGAGTCAGATCATAGAATATTGTGAGAAATTCGTGTCCCGCAGTGAGATCGCACCGGGGCAATAGGACCGGCTAGACCCTGCAGCTCTGGCCACCCTGGGCTTAGGTAGAAAAGTTGATTTATGCTATAATGGAGAATAAAGCTTTTTCTAGGAGAGAGAGTGATCGGTCTACCATGCACAAAGAAATGGATGTGGCCAAGAGGGCCAAAGTCATTGAATGGCTAAAAACCGAAGTGGTTGATCACGTGTCCCGTCTGTTCAAAGCTCTATGGGAAGGCAGCACGACCAGGATAACGGATAGTCTGGCCAGTCTGATTGTCAGTGGATATATTCTCGGACGGCGGCTTGGAATCTCATTCCGTGATTTGGATGAGAGTATTATGGAGAAGCTGAAAAGGCATAAGCAGGAAGGCCATCAGCTTGAAGATTGGTATCAAGATATTTCTGCATTGGAAGAACATATGCGTAAGAGGTGAACCTATTGAAATTTCACTGGACATCTGTTGCCTGGAGCATAGTCTACTTTCTGCTCCTGCTATCTCTGGTAACACCGTTGACTGTGGTCACGGTTTTGTTCCTTCTAGTGCCGGGCGTGATATTGTACACGACCTTGTCGAGAACTTCATTTATACTGCACGTTGTACCTGTACTATTGCTCTTGCTATTTTTGTTAGGCCCTTATTTCGTACTGGTGCCGCTGTATTTCCTGATCCCTTCTATTACTATGGGTCATATGTATAAGAAACGGGCGCCCGCCATGCGGACACTTATCGTTGGAGCAGCCACCATTCTGGTGGAGTTCATTCTGCTGCTCTTGGTCAGCACGGTGTTCTTTGACTTTAATCTCGCACAGACTATTGAGGATGTCATCAATACGGCCGCGACTCCGCTGCGGGATATGACAGCCAGCAACCTGGCATCGGGCCTGAATTGGACGGAAGAGAAGACACAGCTGCTATCCGATCTGACGGTGAGAACGATTCCTTTTACAATGACGGTGACTTCTCTCGCAATAGCAGTAGTAACTCATGCAATTTCTAGGCCAACATTAGGCAGCATGGGACAGATTACGCCCAAAATGAAGCCGTTTCGGGAGCTTAGGCTGCCGCGTTCCCTGGTGTGGTATTACTGCCTTGGGCTTATTATTCAGCTGTTCGCAGGCTCCGCTGCGGGGGAGGGGTTCCTTGGAACGGTACTCCTCAATCTGATGCCGCTGCTTCAATTCGGCTTTATTATTCAGGCGGCGGGATTCTTCTTTTATCTGGCACACGTTAAGAAATGGAATTTGGCGATTCCTATCCTGCTTACGATTGCTATAATATTCATTCGCCCTCTCTGGATTATCGGTTTGTTTGACATTGCGTTTCCACTGCGGGACATGGTTACTAGATCAAGACGATAGGGTGAGAAGGCATGCCAAATTTATTGCAAAAGCGCTGGTACGGCTATCAGACCGTGTGGGCGTTCATGCTCATGCTGCTGCTTGTCATTTTCGTATCCTATTACAATTGGGTTCTGGGTCTGGTAAGCATGTGTCTGGTAGGAGCCTTGGCTTATGTAATGCTGCAAGCAGAGCGCAAATTCCGCAAGGAGATGGTTCAGTACATTACGGAACTGACCTTTCGGATTAAAAGAGTGGAGGGCGAGGCGATCAGCCGTCTTCCATTTGGTGTTATATTGTATGCGGAAGATAAGACGGTAGAGTGGCACAATCGCTTCGTGACCGGTATGTTTGGCCGGGGAACTGTGGTAGGGCAGCCGCTCACCGAGCTGCTGCCTCCCCTGCCCCAATTGTCCAGAGACAAGCGGGAGGGCGACCACAACCGTTCTACGGTTGAAGTCATTATCAATGAGCGTAACTATGAATTAACGATACAAGCGGATGAGCGGCTTATTTATGTTCATGACATGACAGAGCTTGCCGTTCTGCGGGAGAAATATGAGGATGAACGTCTGGCCCTGGGCATTATCATGCTGGACAACCTGGACGAGGCTTCCCAGGGGATGGATGACCAGCAGCGGGCCGCGCTGATTGCCAGAGTGGCTTCATCGCTTACAGCCTGGGCTAAGCAGTATAAAGTATACCTGCGCCGCCTGTCCTCCGAACGGTACCTGATGATGTTCAACCACCGTTCACTTAAGGAGCTTGAGCAGAGTCGGTTCGTGATTCTGGATGAGGTGCGGGAAATGACCGCTGATCTGAAGGTGCCGATGACGCTGAGTATCGGGCTTGCCTTTGGCGCAGACAGTATCAGTGAGCTTGGCGAGCTGGCTCAATCGAGTCTGGACATGGCGCTTGGCCGCGGGGGCGACCAGGCTGCTGTGAAGTCCGGACAAAGGCTGAGCTTCTATGGAGGCAAGACCACGGCGGTGGAGAAGCGCACACGGGTCCGTGCGCGGGTCATCGCCCATGCGCTGCGGGATTTAATGCAGGAGAGCGACCGCGTCATTATCATGGGTCACAGGGTGCCCGATCTGGACGTAATTGGGGCTTCAATCGGGGTCCTCAAAGCGGCGGATATGTATAATGTCGAGGCGCATATTGTGCTGGATGGGGTTAATCCAGCAATAGAGCGTATTATGGAGCGAATTGAGAAGGACGACGCCTTGAAGAAGAGGTTCATCAGCCCGGATCAAGCCATGGCGCTGATGACGGAGAATACGCTGCTTATTATTGTAGATACCCATAAGGCTTCGATGACCATGGAGCCTAGACTTGTGGGTGAAGCGCGCCGGGTAGTTATTGTCGATCATCACCGCCGTGGTGAGGAATTCATTAACGAGGCGGTGCTCGTGTATCTGGAGCCGTATGCTTCGTCTGCCTGCGAGCTTGTGACCGAGCTTCTTCAATATATCCACGAGAAAGTCGAGCTCAGCCCGCTCGAAGCTACCGCGCTGCTCGCGGGGATTACCGTGGATACGAAGCACTTTGCGCTTCATACCGGATCACGGACCTTTGAGGCGGCAGGCTTCCTGCGGCGCGGCGGGGCAGATACCGTAATGGTGCAGCGCATTCTGAAGGAGGATCTGCAGGAGTATATCGAGAAGGCGGAGATTATCAAGCATGCCCGTATGATTCATGGGCACATTGCGCTTGCGGTAACCGAGCCGAATCGTAAAATACCGCAGCTGCTGATCGCCCAGGTTGCAGATACGCTGCTTAATATGACGAACGTGCTGGCCTCTTTTGTAATCAGCAGCCGGCCAGATGGCTTGATCGGGATCAGCGCAAGATCGCTGGGTACTATGAATGTGCAGGTCGTAATGGAGCGGCTTGGCGGCGGGGGACATCTGACGAATGCGGCCGCCCAGCTGGAATGCTCACAGGCGGAGGCCGAGAAGAGGCTGCTGGAAGTACTAGACGAAATCGAAAAGGAAGAGGGGTTATTTGAATGAAAGTAATATTCTTGCAAGATGTAAAGGGACAAGGTAAAAAAGGACAGGTGAAGGAAGTATCGGAAGGCTACGCACAGAACTTCCTGCTGCCTAAAGGTCTTGTAAAGCTGGCAACCCAAGGCAACGTGAAGACACTTGAGAACCAATCCGCAGCGGAGCTTAAGCGTAAGCAGCAGGAGAAGGAAGAGGCTATCGAGCTTGGCAAGAAGCTTGAAGAGATGACCGTTGGGCTTAAGGCTAAATCCGGTGAAGGCGGCCGTTTGTTCGGGGCAATTACAAGCAAGCAGATTGCAGAGGCTATGCAGGGGCTTGGCGTGAAGATCGATAAACGGAAGATTGAACTGAACGATCCCATCCGAACACTCGGTGTAACCCAGGTTACTGTGAAGCTTCATCCGGAAGTAAAAACAACGCTCAAGGTCCAAGTGACGGAGGAATAACATGGGCATGATGGGCACAGAGTTATTTGTCGATCGAATTCCTCCTCAGAACCTAGAAGCAGAACAGGCGGTTCTCGGTGCCATTCTGCTCCAGTCCGAAGCGCTGATCACAGCGATGGAACGGGTGCGTACCGAGGATTTCTACGATAAGTCACATCAGATGATCTATGAGACCATGATCGAGCTTGGCGAGGCGAACCAACCTATTGACCTGATCACGCTGACCTCCCGCCTGCAGGATAAAGGCGAGCTGGAGGAGATTGGCGGGGTCAGCCACTTGGCCAGACTAGCACATGCCGTGCCGACAGCGGCGAACGTGGATTATTATGCCCGAATTATAGAAGAGAAATCAATGCTCCGGCGGCTTATTCGCACCGCGACCCAGATCGTAAGTGACGGGTATACGAACGGCGATGATGTAGGCGGTATGCTGAGCGACGCGGAGCGCAAGATTCTGGAGATCTCCAACGGAAGATCCGGCAGCGGATTTATTGCCATCCGTGACGTGCTTATGGACGTGTTCGAGCGTGTGGAGGTACTGCATCAGAACAGGGGAACGACGACCGGGGTCTCATCCGGATTCGCCGATCTGGACAAGATGACCTCCGGATTTCAGCGCAATGACTTGATTATTGTGGCTGCGCGTCCTTCCGTAGGTAAGACGGCATTTGCTCTGAATATCGCTCAGAATGCAGCCGTGCGCAGTAAAGAGACTGTAGCGATCTTCAGTCTGGAGATGTCCGCGGCGCAGCTAGTACAGCGGATGATCTGTGCGGAAGCGAACCTGGACGCGGGAGTCATGCGGACAGGTGACTTCAAGAGTGATGATGACTGGTCGAAGCTGACGATGGGCATTGCCGCCCTCTCCGAAGCAGAGATCTATATTGATGATACGCCAGGGGTTACCGTGGCCGATATCCGTGCCAAATGCCGCCGTCTCAAGAAGGAGAGAGGCCTTGGCATGATCGTGATCGACTACCTGCAGCTCATACACGGGCGTGGGAAAGCGGGCGAGAATCGCCAGCAGGAAGTATCCGAAATATCCCGTACGCTGAAGCAGATTGCCCGTGAGCTTGAAGTGCCTGTAATCGCTCTGTCCCAGCTCAGCCGGGGCGTGGAGCAGCGTCAGGACAAGCGTCCTATGATGTCTGACCTTCGGGAATCAGGTTCCATCGAGCAGGATGCCGATATCGTGGCCTTCTTGTACCGGGATGATTACTACAATCAGGAGACAGAGAAGAAGAATATTATCGAGATTATTATCGCCAAACAGCGTAACGGTCCGGTAGGCACCGTGGAGCTGGTCTTCTTGAAGAATTATAATAAGTTCGCAAATTATGAGCGGGCTCATGCGGATCCTTTTGCAGGGTAACAGCTCAGAACTATTGAACTCATCTTCATATAACTATGTATATTTCCGAACAATTCCGCACGGGGGTGTGGGATTGTTCGTTTTTGATTTGACTTTAAAAAAGCAGGCTGGTACACTTGTATTGCTGCTTTAGGGCAGTAAATGGATGCATAATGTATAAAGTCTAAGGCGTTCGAGAAGCTATATGGATTGAGGCCTGAGAAATGATCAATCCAATTAAGGCTGATAAGGCGTCTATTTTGAATGAAAATAAAGGTGCGAGTGCACCGACGGGGGAATGTACATGTCAACAGTAGTCGTTGTGGGAACACAATGGGGGGACGAAGGCAAAGGCAAAATCACGGATTATCTGGCGGAGAGCGCTGATGTGGTGGCCCGTTATCAAGGCGGTAACAACGCCGGTCACACTATACTGATTGATGGCAAGAAGTACAAACTGAGCTTGATTCCATCCGGTGTTTTTTATGAAGATAAGATCTGTGTCATCGGGAACGGGATGGTTATTAATCCGGAAGCCTTGATTCAGGAGATCACATATATTCACGAGAACGGATTCAGTACGAACAATCTGCGGATCAGCGACCGCGCGCATGTCATCCTTCCTTATCATATGGTTCTGGATGCGCTCGAAGAGGACCGCAAAGGACCGAACAAGATCGGTACAACCCGCAAGGGGATTGGTCCTGCATACATGGACAAAGCGGCTAGAAACGGCATTCGGATCGCTGATCTTCTTGATGCGGAAGAGTTCGAGCTTAAGCTTCGCCATTTGGTAAATGAGAAGAATCACATTATCCAGCAGGTATACGGCGGGGATCCACTGGATGTGGAAGAAATCCTTAAGCAGTACCTGGAATATGCTGAATTTATTCGTCCATATGTTACAGATACGTCTGTGGTTCTTAACGATGCTATTGATGAGAACCGTAAGGTCCTGTTCGAGGGTGCGCAAGGTGTGATGCTGGATATCGACCAAGGTACTTATCCATTCGTGACCTCATCCAATCCATCCGCAGGGGGCGTATGTATTGGCTCGGGTGTAGGCCCTTCCAAGATCAAGCAGGTTATTGGGGTGGCCAAGTCCTACACTACCCGTGTCGGCGATGGTCCTTTCCCTACAGAGCTTCATGATGAAGTTGGGGATCTGATCCGCGAGACTGGGCATGAGTATGGAACTGTAACAGGCCGTCCACGCCGCGTTGGCTGGTTCGATAGTGTAGTGGTTCGTCATGCCCGCCGTGTGAGCGGTCTGACCGGCTTGTCCCTCAACTCTCTGGACGTTCTTACCGGGCTTGAGACGGTGAAGATCTGCACCGGGTATAAGTATCGCGGTGAAGTAATCACCCACTACCCTGCAAGTCTGAAGATGCTCGCAGAATGCGAAGCGGTCTACGAGGAGCTTCCAGGCTGGTCCGAGGATATTACAGGCGCGAAGACGCTGGAGGACCTTCCAGAGACAACCCGTAACTACGTGAAACGGGTATCCGAGCTGACAGGAATTCCAATTGCCATCTTCTCGGTTGGTCGTAACCGGAATCAGACGAATCAAGTACTGCCAATTTACGAGTAATTGTCAAACGCAAGAAGCCTCTTTCTACGGAAAGGGGCTTTTTTTCATGGGGGAGAAGTAGAAAGTCATAGGAATCTGGCAATACTGATCAATAGATAGATTGCCAGAGAGAAGGAGGGAGCCGAATTGAAATGGTTGACGAGGACCGCTATGATCGTGCTGGGTACGATACTAATTAGCGGGCTAACCATGCTTACAACCGGCTATGTGGTGAACACCTATGTACAGTCCCTACTAACGAGTCTGAATATTAAGTGGGAGGGTCAGCCTTCGAGCTTTGGGGGCCTGCTTAAGGGAGCTGTAGGTCTGGGTTCAGGGACAAAGCCAGAGCAGACAAGCGCTAGCCAGAAAACCGGAATAGTGAATGAAAATAAGGCATCTGGGGACAATAACTCAGGCACGAGCAGCAGCGAATTTAGTAGTTCCGGCAGTGCTTCAGCAACTGGAGAGGCCGAGAATGCTTCCAAAGGATCGAGTTATAAAGATGAGAACAAAAGTGATAGTCCCTCAGATGAGAAAGACACGGGAGATGTCCCTGACAATGCCTTGCCCGTTATGGGAGGCCAGACTGCAGAAGAGTCGTCGTCCTCTTCCGGTACGAGAGAGAATATTGTGGTCACACCTGATGATCTGGCCGCAAAGAAAAAGGAATTGCCGGATAAGGACAAGGAGGATATCTTTCAAATCTTGATGAACAAGCTGCCGCAAAAAGAAATGCAATCGATCACAGCTTCCTTGGAGGATGGACTTACAGAGGCTGAAATGATCCAGATTCAGCAGATCATGTCCAAATATCTAGACAAAAGCGAATATGCGAAAATGATGAAGATTTTGGGAAAATAGCCTGGACTCAAGTTATTATTAACAAAAGTGTCATCAAAAACCTAAACACGCCAATATGAGGTATATGGGAAAAGCCCGCACTTTAAGCGGGTTTTTAGCTTTTTTGGGCAAGGTTGAAATGGCAGTAAGGGGTATGTTAAGGTTATTAAGTGTCATAAAGGTTAAAATTTTGAAACCTTTTAAACAACCGTGAAAAAGGAGAACATCATGAAAGGTTCCAATACAAGATCGAAATTGCGCTTAAGTATCATCGCCGCGGCGGGAGGTCTGCTGGCTGCAGGAGGTCTGTTCTGGGCGGGGCAGCAGTATGTCGAGGCGAATACAGTACCTTACTATCGTGTATATAAGAGCGGACAAGAAGTAGGCACGGTTCGTCATAAGGAAGAGCTTACGAAGCTGTATAACCGCAAGCAGGCAGAATACAAGCTTAAATATCCAGATGCAAACACTCAGCTTGATACAGATGACATCAAAGTGGAGTATGAAGAGGCCTATAAGGCGGATATTGATCAGGATACGGCCCTCGAGAGGCTGGACAAGCTTCTGAAGCCCACCGCTGTGGGCGTAGAATTGAAGGTGGACGGGAAGGTCATCGGTATTGTGAAAGATAAAGCTGCCGCAGCATCCGTACTTAGCCAAGTGAAGAACAAGTACATACCGGAAGCAAGACCTGCTTTTGCAAATAAGATTGTGCAGACTTCCTACACGCCCGGCTCGGTTAAGAAATCACCGGCTCAGCCTAAAGAAAGCCTTGAATCTGCTGTCTTCGTAGAGAAAATTGATCAGAGTCAGGTAGAGACTGATCCAGCGAAGGTATTGTCTACGGAGGAAGCTTTGAAGCTGTTGACCCAGGGCGAACAAGAGACGGTGACCTACAAGGTTAAGCCAGGAGATACATTCAGCTCCATTGCGAAGCAAGCAGGGATAAGCCGGAAGGAACTCATGAGCATGAATCCGGGTATCAAGGAGAAGGCGCTGCAGATTGGGGAGAGCTTGAAACTATCGGCAAGTAGGCCTGTCCTTACTGTGAAGACGGTGGAGAGCATCGCCAAGGAAGCGGTAACGAGTCCGGAGGTCGAAGTCCGGAAGACCAATCAGCTTCGCAAAGGCGTAACCAAAGTCGTCGCCCCTGGAGTAAGCGGCAAGAAGCTTATGTCCTTCCGGGTTGTGAAGGAGAATGGGCAAGTAGTTCAGAAGCAGTTCTTAAGTCAAAAGGTTACAAGTCCTTCCCAGCCTAAAGTGATTCTTCAAGGGACCAAAGTGGCTAAAGTGGCTAGTACCTCGAGCTCCGGCCGATTCGCATGGCCGGTCGTTGCCCATTCAATCACCAGCACCTTTGGTGAGCGCTGGAATAAGATGCACAAGGGCATTGATATGATCTCTTCCGATTACAGCATTATGGCCGCAGATGGCGGTACAGTCAGCTTCGCCGGGGTTAAGACCGGGTACGGGAACTGTATTGTTATCAACCATGGCAACGGATATGAGACACTGTATGGGCATCTTAGCCGGATCGACGTGAACCGGGGCGATAAGGTGAGACAAGGTGAGCATATTGGCATCATGGGTGATACCGGTCATTCCTTCGGCATTCATCTTCATTTCGAGATTCATAAGAACGGGTCGTTGCAGAACCCGATCAAATATTTAAGGTGATATAAGAAGCAGCTGAAATTTTTACATTTTAGGATAACGGCCGTAACTACGGAGAATGCTTGGACTTTCGGCAGCTGCCCGCCTCCAGATTTCTTGATTTATACCGCTGTGCGGATAAAATCGGGAGACAAAGCAAATGCTTCCGATGTAGCTTTCTTTCAGAAAGCCAAAGTATATGCTTCCGATGTAGCTTTCTTTCAGAAAGCCAAAGTATATGCTTCCGATGTAGCTTTCTTTCAGAAAGCTTTAAGGCGATCGCTTTCGCTCCTACCCAAGCTCTCCCTCTATTACGTCCACCCTTCATGTCATTTTTTAACTGCGTCTTATATAGATAGTCAGGTAGGGCACTCCGAACACGGACAGACGTGTTCGGAGTGCTCTTTTTTGGTTGCCTGACTGGGAGAATGGAAGGGGAAGTGGTCCTTTCAGGTTATTTTTAATGCCAGTTTAGGATGGAGCGGTTCAGGTATGTTAAAATAGAAGAAGCGTGGGCGAGAGGCCTGAAAATATGGGGTGACAAGAGAGAATGCAGGGGAAAATTCTAGTGGTAGACGATGAACAGCCCATTGCGGATATTCTAAAGTTCAATTTAGAAAAAGAGGGTTATGAGGTCATCCTTGCCTTTGACGGAATCAGTGCGGTGGATCTTGCGCTGTCTGAACAACCGGATCTGATCCTGCTGGATCTGATGCTTCCCGGTAAGGACGGCATGGACGTGTGCCGTGAGGTGCGTGCCAAGCTGGAGACTCCGATCATCATGCTGACCGCCAAAGACGGCGAAATTGATAAAGTGCTGGGTCTGGAGCTCGGTGCCGATGATTACGTGACCAAGCCTTTCAGCACAAGAGAGCTGCTGGCGAGAGTGAAAGCACAGATGCGCCGCCGCCAGAGCAAGCCAGGCGAGACCGCTGAGAATGATGCCGGCAAGCAGGGACTTCATTTGTTCGATTTATTCATAGATACAGATATGTATACCGTATATAAGAGCGGGGAGCCGCTTGATCTGACTCACCGTGAATATGAGCTTGTCTATTATATGGCGCGTAATGCCGGTAAAGTGATGACCCGGGAGCATCTGCTGCAGGCCGTATGGGGATTTGAATACTTCGGGGATGTGCGGACCGTGGATGTGACCATTCGGCGCCTCCGCGAGAAGATTGAAGACGATCCTAGCAAGCCGGAGTATATTCTAACCCGGCGGGGGCTTGGTTATCTGATGCGCAGCTCGAAGACGGGTGGACTCTAGCATGAAGCTTGAGCTGAAGCTGCCCGCCTTTTTCCGGACGATTCAAGCCAAATTAATTATTATCTACGTCTTATTAATCCTGATCGCGATGCAATTGATCGGGGTTTATTTCGTCAGTGCGATGAAAAATTCCCTAACCAGCAACTTTACACAGGAACTGAAGGCAAGGGCCGAGCTTCTGTCCGTGCTAGCTGCGCAGAACCTGGGGGCAGCCGGGACGGCGGAGTCAAGAGAAGACAAGCTGGATAATCTGGGTGTGCTTGTAGACAATCTGTTCAACCAGACCGGGGCGGAGATCCAGGTACTGGACCCAAGCGGCAAGGTGCTTAAGACCTCCAAGTGGTCTCATGCGGATTATGTGGGGCGCAAGAATACCCAGACTGTGGTTAGCATGGCCTTGCAAGGTATTGAGGACAACGAAGAATACATTATTGATGATGATAATGTCCGCAAGAAGGTGGTGGCGAGACCGGTCGTCAACGATGGCAAAATCGTCGGCGCCATCTATATTGCGGCATCCATGGGAGAGCTGTATGCCACCATGGACCGGATTAACAGTATTTTCATCTCCGGGATTCTCTTGGCGCTTGGCCTGACCGCGATTCTTGGCGTGATTCTGGCGCATACGATAACATCGCCGATCAAGGAGCTGACCCGCCGGGCGACCGCGGTGGCCGAAGGCCAGCTCTACCAGAAGGTCCCGGTGCTCGGAAATGACGAGATCGGGCAGCTGAGCAAGGCGTTCAACTACATGACCAGCCGGCTGCGGGATGCGCTGGCCCAGAACGAAGAGGAGAAGGAGAAGCTGGCCTCCATCCTTACGAATATGAGTGATGGGGTGATCGCGACCGATGAAGTCGGCACGGTCATTCTAATGAACCGCAGAGCCAGCGCGATGCTGTTCACCGAAGGTGAGGACAGGCTTGGGACAAGCATTCAGAGTCTGCTGAGCCTGTCCCAGGATGGGCGCATGGCCTTCGCCCAAGGCAGCATGCCGACAGAGCTGCTGGAGATCGCCACGCCTGAAGGCGGCGCCTCTCTGGTGCGTGTGACCTTCACGCCGATTCACCGGCGGGAATTCGGGATTATTGGCACGATAGCCGTGCTGCAGGATGTCACGGAGCAGGAGAAGCTGGAGGCGTCCCGCCGCGAGTTCGTGGCGAATGTCTCCCATGAGCTTCGCACACCGCTGACGACCATCAAGAGCTACACGGAAGCGCTCGAAGACGGCGCGCTTCAGGATCAAGAGCTCGCGCCGCGCTTCGTCGGCGTCATACAGAATGAGACCGAGCGGATGATCCGCCTGGTCACCGACCTGCTGCATCTCTCCCGGCTTGATTCCAAGGAATCGCCGCTGCGCATGCAGCAGACAGATATTAACGAGATGCTGGACGAGGTGGCAGACCGGTTCTCTTTTCAAATGCAGGAAAAGGATATTGAAATTCGTGTTCTTGTTGAGGATGGGATTCGCCAGGTATGGTTCGACCGAGACCAGATCGACCAGGTGCTCGATAACCTGATCTCGAATGCGATGAAATACACCTCGGGAGGTTCAATTACTATCCGGGCCTTTTTAACAGACGAAGGGATGCTGGCGATCTCGGTCGAGGATACGGGAATCGGGATTCCGAAAAAGGATCTGGACCGGATCTTCGAGCGATTCTACCGGGTGGACAAGGCGCGTTCCCGCAATATGGGAGGCACGGGCCTTGGGTTATCCATTGCCCGGGAAATTGTAAAAGCGCACGGCGGAACGATCTCCTTGGAATCCGAGCTTGGCACGGGCACCAAAGTAACATTTACGCTGCCGGTTGAGAAGAAAGGGGGCCATGAGCGGTGAAGGAGACCGTGAAATCTGCAGTTCTGGTGCTGCTTATCGCCTGCAGTCTGGTGCAGAGTTATTTCCTGATCTACCGGCTGCCCGGCAATGACCCTGTCGTGAAATCAGAGAGCGATTACGTGAAGACCGAGAATATGGGCGCGGAGATGAAGGCGGAGGAGCTGGTCTTTCCTGCTGAGATGATTCTCCATATGGGTACGGGAAAGCATACGCTCTTCTATCCGGGCTCCACCTTCTATAAATTAATCAATACCCGGCTGCAGGGCCGCGTGTTCGGCGGATTTCAGCGCTATGATGCTGCCGGTACGAACTGGAATACGATACGTCAGCAGAACGAGGGAATTGAGCTACGCTTTGGTACTGGCGTGCCGGTGGCCCTGCTGCAAAAGGTTATGCAGATCTCGAATGACCCGCTGCTGCAAGAGGAGATGATCAACCGAATTCTTATTTATAATGTGAAGAACGAGGATAAGGTGCGGGCGTTCTTCTTCAGTTCGCAGGGCGGTACAGTCTACGAGGCGAAGAACGCGGACCTGACGGTGCAGGATGTGCGGCAGCAGGTTGGCTTCGGCAAGGAGTGGACGCCTTCTTACACCTTGATGGACAGCGGTTATTATGTCCCTGAGGGTAAGGTTGAGGCGCTTCAGGTTACTCTGGGCATGGGTGTGTTCACTACGGATCAGATGCAGAAGAGTCTGTTCTCCGACCCTAGTATTACCCGGAACATCCGGGAGAAGGACGGGTCCGAGATCTATACCGATATTAAGCGCAGCCTTCAATTTAAGCAGAATCAGAACTGGATTAATTATACCGATCCGGCCGCCTCAGGCGGTACGGATAACAGCCTCGGCAAGAATGCGCTGTCTGCCGTGGACTTCGTGAACCAGCATGGAGGCTGGGATGCGGGGAGCGGAGGGGCTTACCGGATGGAGGTATCCGGTGAAGCCGGGTATAATGGCGACAGTAAGCGTAGACAGGATACCATCGCATTCCAGCAATATTACCGCTCGCTGCCTATCCTGGATCTTGAGGGATTCCATTATGGTGTAATGAGACTGGATATGCATCAGGGTACGGTGACGAGTTATGAACGCTCACTGATCTATACCAAGGGAACGGGCACAAATAAGACATTCAAGAAGCAGCTTCCGGGAGGCAAAGAGCTGAATGCGTTAATTGCTTCGGCCGCGAAGGAGCGAACGATTAGCTGGTTGTATCCGGCCTATCGGCCGTCACTCACAGGCGAGGGGCTAACGCTTACGCCCGTATGGATGCTGGTGTTCGCAAATGGGGAGAGAGAAATACTGCAGTAATATCCGGAAAGGGAGGGTGAATAATGCATTGGGGCAGAGCCAAAAATGTACTGATCTACGCGTTCCTGCTGCTTAACCTGGTTCTAGGCTATCAGCTGTGGATGGACAAGCAGGACCAGGCGAGTGCCAATTTAGATCTCACCTCCCTGGCCGAGAGTACGCAGAGAAGCATGGACGAGAAGCAGATCCAGGTCAGGGCCCAGATTCCGGCGGAGACGCCGGCGCTGCCGAAGATTAACTACCGGCTGCTTAAGCCAGGCAGCAAGGAGCCGGTAAAGCTCGCAGAACCCGTGGACAGCCGGCTGATCTTTAATTCCAAGGACCTGGTGAGTGCTCTTGAAGCGCAGATTCCTTCGATCGGCAATTACCGCTATGACCAGGAGAGCAGCAGGGACAGTGTCTTCGTCCTTCATCCGCTTGCCTTGGAGGAGTGGCCGTTGTTCAATATTAATCTGGAGCTGAATTACAGCAATCAGAAAGTGCTGTCTTACCGGATGGAAGCCATCGAAGTGGTTCAGATGGATGAAGAGAAGATGCAGCAGGTGCTGCCCGCTTCCAAGGCGCTAGGCTTCCTGATTGATAAGTTCCTGCCGTCCAAGGCGATTGTTACCGATATTGAGCTTGGTTATTATGGGCAGGTATTCAATTCAGACGCCCAGGTTGCCGCTCCCGCGTGGCGGTTCACGCTGGGTAGTGGAGAGAAGTATTACGTGCTGGGCAACGGAGACGTGATTAGCCCGGATGCAGAGAAAATAAAGGAGTAATCAGGATTATGGGGATACAATTTACAGTCTTGTCCAGCGGATCGACCGGCAATGCTACCGTGATTACGGACGGTCAGGTTACGCTCATGATTGACGCGGGATTCAGCGCCCGCCGGATCGATGAGCTGCTGGGAATGCGTGATTTAACAGGAGATCAGCTTACCGGAATACTCATAACACATGAGCATTCGGATCATATAAAGGGTCTTGGCGCGGTGGCCCGTAAATACAATCTTCCCGTCTATGCAAATGAGAAGACCTGGGAGGCGATGAGCCGAAGTGTGGGGAAGCTCTCGGACGATCAGCGTATCGTATTTGGAACGGGAGAGGCTCGAGATTTCGGGTCCCTGCGGGTAGAATCCTTCGCAATTTCTCATGATGCAGCCGAGCCGGTGGGTTATGTGTTTCAGGACGGGAAGCATAAGCTGAGTGTTGTAACTGATCTTGGCTATGCCAGCGATAAAGTGAAAGAGACGATTGTGGATTCGGATGTACTCGTGCTTGAGGCCAACCACGATATCGAGATGCTCAGAATGGGACGATATCCCTGGAATACGAAGCGCAGAATTCTTGGCGATATGGGGCATCTATCGAACGAAGCCTCGGGTGAGGCGCTTAGTGAGCTGCTGAATGGCCGCTTGAAGCGGACCTATCTGGCTCACCTCAGCCGCGAGCATAATATGCTCGATCTGGCCAAGCTCTCTGTGCGCGGCGCGATGGAAGACCGCGGCTGCTTCTATAAGGACAGCGAGTTCAAGCTATGTGAGACCTACTATGACCGGCCTACACCGTGGGATAGGGTGGGGGAACCATAAAGGCATCGAGCTCGGCAGCCTTTCTGGCGATTTCCTCCCGGGACAGAATTCCCTTCTCAATCAATAATTCAATAGCAACGCTGAGTGCAAGCAGAGTATGGTAGTGCTCGTCTTTCAGATCGGCCAGCTTGGCCATGATATTAACTTCGTTCATAGGGGATGACAACTGATCCATAAGTTCAGCTCCTCTTGAGCGTATTTTTTTTGCAAAACAGGCACCTTCACAGGGTAGGACACCCCGAAATCGGGTAAAAAGTGTATACAGCAAGCTGTAAGCCAATGCTCCAAAACGGATACACCGGTACTCCCAATAAAAACCGTAATTTATTTCTCCTACAGCGGGCTTAATTTTGATAGAATAAATATATCTATGAAGCTTGTACTAGTGTAATCATCTATAAGGCAAATCATTCCTGTTTTCTTGAAAAAATAGTCATTAAGATAGTAACTAAATGGATGTTCATAACGTCATGTAATGCAGAGCTTATGGACAGAAGCCTAGACTTGGGCCGGGCAAAAAAGATTGCCTACCCAGCGAGTCCGGCCCTCATACATGGATACTTAAAAAGCATAACATGAAGAGGCGAATATTTAATTTGACACGTAAGTCCCCTCCATTATTTCAAATATCATGCAGCCACGAAGAGTGGTTGATCAAGAGATAGAACAAGAGCAATAATGCAGTCACATATAGAGAGATAATGCAAGGACAAGGAAAGTACCGGGAGCGTATCAACGGAGGGAGAGAATTACCCATGGGATTGTTTGACGACGACTTTTATTCCACCAAAGTATCAAGACGGCTAACTCGCAGGACGAACACGGACAGCAGCAGATGGTCCTCGGGGTCTAAGAGACGGAGGAGCTTCAGCACATTTCAAATTTCATTAATCTGTTCCGTACTCAGTGCGGTTGTTGCTGTTCTGCTGTACAGCTTCATTGCAAGTCCTCCCTCCAAGATGCAAAGTGGAGCACTGAACGGGAGTCTCCTGCATAAGACGGACAGCGATCCCTACGAAAGAATTGTTCAAGCGGCAGCCAAGGTACGGCCGGCGGTCGTGAGCATTCTGAACCACCAGGCTAACTCATCCTCCAAGGCCAAGGCGAATGAGGATGCTGCGCTCGGCTCGGGGGTTATCTTCAAGAAGGCAGATAATAAGGCCTACATTATTACGAATGCCCACGTGATTACCGATGCGAAGGACCTTGAGATCGTGACGGTGGACGGAGAATCGAGAACAGCAACCGTCGTTGGCAAGGATCAGGTTAGCGACCTGGCTGTTCTGGAAATGGATGCGGATGGCATCAGTACGGTAGCCGAGATGGGCGAGTCCAAAGGCCTTCGCCTCGGAGAGACCGTCATTGCGATCGGGAATCCGCTGGGTCTCGGTGACACCCTCACATCCGGCATAGTGAGCTACCCGGACCGGATTATTCCGGTGTCTCTTAATCAGGACGGCGTGTATGACTGGGAGCAGGAAGTAATTCAGACCGATGCGGCGATTAACGAAGGGAACAGCGGCGGCGCCCTGGTGAACCTGAATGGTCAGGTTATCGGCATTAACACGATGAAGATTTCGGATACGGGTGTAGAAGGGATTGGCTTTGCGATTCCCGTGGATGATGTGATGAATACCGTCAATAATCTGATCGAGCACGGCAAGGTGATCCGCCCTTATCTCGGGGTCTATTCTCTGGATCTGAATAATCCTTATGCTCCGCTTACCGATGAACAGCGCAAGGATCTGAAGCTGCCCACCGATATTACAGAGGGAGTACTTGTCCTGGAGTCTCACGGACCTGCGGAGAAGGCCGGGATCAAGCTGAACGATGTAATTACCGAGCTGGACCACAAGCCGGTGGAATCCACGCTGGCCCTGCGCAAATATTTGTACGATGAGAAGAAGGTTGGGGAAGAGATGGATGTGACCTTGTACCGCGATGGCAAGGAAATGACCCTGACCGTTACCTTGACCGACAAGCCTGCCGAGGATACTGATTCGCAGAAATAACATGATTTTATATGTGTGAGTGAGCACCTCTTTAGGAACTTGGTTTCCTGAAGGGGTGCTTTTTGCAAGGGCGGTATAGAGTGGGCTGTTTCTTTATATTTGTTCGGTTCCGTCACGCACTGTCATGTTGTTGGTGCCAATCTCGTAAAATATAAGTTGAACTATTGATTTACACATGAGAATCATTCCACACTCTTGCCTAGGGGGAATTGTTAAGTTCAACTTATATAGATACCAATTGGATATGTTGACCTAAAATCACTATAGTGAAAGAGGGATGGTATGGCCTTTCATGGACAAAAGATACTGCCCGCCGCCCGACATATGAAGCATTTCGAGAAAATTCTAAAGAGCTCTTACGAGTATGCCGTCTTCCTAGACACGCATGTGGCCCAGCTGAGGAACATCTATTCGGTGGCCCGGGAACATGGGAAAAAGATGCTGCTGCACGCGGACCTGATTCAACCCGGGGCAAGCGCGGTCACAACCTCGAATGAAGCGTTAATCAAGCAATATGGATCAGAATGAAAGGCTTTTTGACCGATCAAATTAATCTATTTCATTCAACTAACTGGGGGGATCCGTTTATGGAGAAATATATCATGTCTTTGGATCAAGGTACGACCAGCTCCCGCGCTATTCTGTTCAATAAGCAGGGCGAGATTGTCTATACGGCGCAAAGGGAGTTCCCGCAGTATTTCCCTCACCCGGGCTGGGTGGAACAGAACGCCAATGAAATCTGGAGCTCCATTCTGGCCGTGATTGCCTCCTGCTTAGCCGAGTCTGGTGTGAAGCCAAGCCAGATTGAGGGCATCGGAATCACGAACCAGCGGGAGACGACGGTTGTCTGGGATAAGGAGACAGGAGTACCGATCTATAACGCTGTGGTGTGGCAGTCCAGACAGACGGCAGGCATTTGCGATGAGCTGAAGGCCGCGGGCCTTGACGGTCTATTCCGGGAGAAGACAGGTCTTCTGATCGACGCCTACTTCTCGGGCACCAAGGTGAAATGGATTCTGGATCACGTGGAGGGCTCGCGGGAACGTGCGGAACGGGGCGAGCTTCTATTCGGTACGATCGACACCTGGCTGATCTGGAAGCTGTCTGGCGGGGCGGTCCATGTAACTGACTACTCGAATGCTTCCCGGACCCTGATGTATAACATCCATGAACTGAAGTGGGATGATGAACTGCTTGAAATTCTGGATATCCCGAAGGCCATGCTGCCCGAGGTTCGTCCATCTTCCGAGGTGTATGGTCATACCGCGGATTATCATTTCTTCGGCCAGCAGGTGCCGATTGCGGGAGCGGCGGGAGATCAGCAGGCGGCCCTGTTCGGCCAAGCGTGCTATGAGCAGGGTATGGTCAAATCCACCTACGGAACCGGCTGCTTCATGCTGATGAATACGGGCACGGAGCCTGTAGTCTCAAAGCATGGGCTGATCACCACCATCGCGTGGGGCATTAATGGCAAGGTGGAGTATGCGCTGGAGGGCAGTATTTTTGTGGGGGGCTCTGCGATTCAGTGGCTGCGCGACGGCCTGCGCATGTTCCGGGATTCCAAAGACAGCGAGCAGTACGCGGCGCGGGTGGAATCGACAGACGGAGTGTATCTGGTTCCGGCCTTTGTAGGGCTTGGAAGTCCCTACTGGGACAGCGAGGTCAGAGGCGCGATGTTCGGACTTACCCGTGGAACGACGAAGGAACATTTTATCCGGGCAACATTGGAATCTCTGGCCTATCAGACGAAGGATATCTTGAATGTGATGGAACAGGATTCCGGCATCCCGGTCAAGACGCTGCGGGTAGACGGCGGGGCAGTGAAGAACAACTTCCTGATGGATTTCCAGAGTGATATTCTGGGGCTGCCGGTTGAACGGCCTGTCATCAATGAGACGACGGCACTCGGCGCGGCATATCTGGCGGGGCTCGCGATTGGATATTGGAAGGATCAAGACGAGATCTGCGAGAAATGGAGCTTAGAGCGGGTATTCGAGCCGAAGATGGATGAAGAGCGGAAGAATAAGCTCTATGAGGGATGGAAAAGGGCCGTTCATGCTGCGATGGCATTCAAATAACCACTGGATATCTTGCTTGGATTGTAATGATGATTATGGTATCATAACCACAAGTTAATCATTTGTCAGGAGAACAGGAGAGACCACATTACACCTCAGTCGTTATAATCGGGCGGCTGCTGCGTACTTGTGGTCTCTTTTGCGTCCAGCGAGAGGAGGAGCGGGAGCATGAATACTACATTTTCGGGCAAGGGGAGAGAGCGGATTCTGCTAGACATGGTGAACGATAGGGCTCTCGACGTGCTGGTGATTGGCGGAGGGATTACCGGATCGGGAATTGCGCTTGATGCGGCTGCCCGGGGAATGAGAACGGCCCTGGTGGAGATGCAGGACTTCGCCGCAGGCACCTCCAGCCGTTCGACCAAGCTTGTGCATGGCGGGCTTAGATATCTCAAGCAGCTGGAGGTCGGCGTTGTGGCTGAAGTGGGAAAAGAGAGAGCCATCGTCTACGAGAATGGCCCCCATGTAACGACACCCGAATGGATGCTGCTGCCTTTCCATAAGGGTGGAACTTTTGGGAAGTTCACCACGTCCATTGGCCTGCGCGTGTACGACTTCCTGGCCGGTGTGAAGCGCGGCGAACGGCGACAGATGCTCTCGGTGGCCGAGACGCTGAGCAAGGAACCTCTGCTGAAGCGGGCGAAGCTTCAAGGCGGCGGTTATTATGTGGAGTACCGCACGGACGATGCCCGGTTAACGATCGAGGTGCTGAAGGAAGCGGTGGCGCGCGGAGCGAAGGCGGTGAATTACACGAAGGTAACAGAATTTATCTATGATAAGGGAACTGTGGTAGGCGTACAAGTGATCGATCTGCTCAGCGGCAGAACCTATGAGGTACGGGCTCGCAAGATTGTGAACGCGGCAGGCCCATGGGTGGACACGCTGCGCGGACTGGATCATTCCAAGCAGGGCAAGACGTTGCAGTTGACCAAGGGGATTCACCTCGTTATTGATCAGAAGCGGTTCCCTCTGCGCCAAGCCATCTATTTCGACACACCGGATAAAAGAATGGTGTTCGCGATTCCGCGGGACGGCAAGACTTACGTGGGGACCACGGATACGGTATACAAAGCGGATATCCGCCATCCGCGGATGACGGTGGCGGACCGGCAGTACGTAATTGATGCCATCAACTATATGTTCCCTGAGGTAAAGATCAAGGCGGAGGATATTGAATCCAGCTGGGCAGGAGTGCGTCCGCTGATCTATGAAGAGGGTAAGGACCCGTCGGAAATTTCGCGCAAGGACGAAATTTGGCAGTCGACCTCCGGGTTAATTACGATTGCCGGAGGCAAGCTCACCGGCTACCGGAAGATGGCTGAGACGGTTACGGATAAGGTAGCTGCTCAGCTTCAGGACGAGGGGCACTCCCCGTTCCCGTCTTGCCCGACCAAGCTGATGCCCATATCGGGTGGACAGGTTGGAGGCTCTGAACATTTCAAGGCGTTTGTATTGAAGAAGACGGCAGAAGGCATAAGCCGCGGAGTACCAAGAGAGCTGGCGGCGAGCTGGGCATCCCGCTATGGCTCGAACGTGGATCGACTATTTGCGCTTGTGGATTCTGTTGATTCGGAGTGGGGCTTATCCGGCCCTGGCTCACTGCCCCTCGAGGTGTTAACCCCTCTCCGGTATGCGCTAGAGGAGGAGATGGCCGTCACACCGGCGGATTTCTTCATTCGCCGAACTGGAGCCCTCCTGTTCCATATCGATTGGGTCCGGAAGTGGAAGGCTCCGGTTATAGGTTATATGGCCGAGGCCCTTGGCTGGATGCCGGAGCAGAGAAGTCAGTATGCGAAGGAGCTTGAAATGTACCTGTACGATGCTGTAGTGCCAGAGGATGTTCAAAGTCGGTCACGGGGTAAGGAGCATAAGCAGCATAAGGAGGAGCATAAGGACCATAAGGAGATCATCTAGAGTATACGTAGTTAGGCGGTCAGTTAGTGACTTGCAGGGGAAGCGCAGGCGGAGGGGAAGGTTGGAACTGTAGGAGCGAATTCGATTGCCCTTGTCCCCATGGTTTCAGTTCGCAATGCGGGAAAGATCAAGCCATCTGGAGCGGGCAATGGGCTTAAGTCTGAGTATCGCCAGAAAGCCTGATTGCATAGGGGAACAGTCAATTCAATCCCTCTGGTTCGTTCGATCTGGTACGTAACGAATTAAGCTAAAGACCACCCACTTCATGCAGATGCGGTTTTCTTTTGCCCGGGAGTATGGTAGAACTTAAGTAGAGGGACTTGCTCCCTGACAGACCAAATGGAGATTGCAGCATAGAAAGGATGCGCTTTAGCTTATGTACGTAGTATGCAAAGATCATGTTGAACTGGCGATTGATATGTTCGTGGACGAATTTGAGGATGCCCCTGATATCGTTGATTTGAAGGAGACGGAGTTCTCGGATTGGGATCCGCCAGTGAAGTGCTCGCAATGCGACCAGGCGGCTGTTTTTCTGGTAGTATAAATGAACCTGCCGTAGAGGGCACGGATAAGATATTCGCTAAAAAGGGCGCCTAAGGCGTCCCTTTGTTGTATAGTGCAGGAATTTCTCTTGTATATGCTGCTAATTTTATATGAGTAGACTTCAAATCTCTCTTTCTTCCTTTACTGATAATGTAAACAAAAACCAAACTAAATATAGTACAATTGGCCTGTACCCTTTAGGATATAGGCCTCATTCATGCTAGGCCGGGAGTAATCCCGCTGTGCGTCTTCAATAGGCCGCTTCTAAAGTCGATAATATGTGAAGAGGTTCTTGAAATTCAATACCCAATGTCACCAAGGGAGCACAGCTTATGATAATAAGACTAGGATTGATCATGCTAATCAGCACTCTATTAGCAACAGGTTGTAGTCTGCGGATTGGTGAATCAGCAGTTCCTGTTCAGAGCAGACCAGGGGTGCTCGATGTCACCGCATGGGACAAGGAGAATCGACTCTCTGAGTTAAGAGGAGTCTATGAATTATATTGGCATCAGCTGCTTGAACCAGCTGACTTCGCAGCAGGAGTACCGCGGCCGCGGCTGACTGGGTACATGGATATGCCGGACAACTGGAACAGCTTCACCCTAAAGGGCGAACATCTTCCGAGAATGGGTTATGCCACCTATAGGTTAATCCTGAAGGTAAGCAATCCCGGAGAGATGAAGGGGCTTCTTATACCAGTCATGTACTCGAATTATAATCTATGGGTGGATGGGCGCCTAGTGGCGGTCAGCGGCAGGGTAGGGACAGAACCGGAGAGCAGTGTACCGCAAAAATCAACCCAGGTAGTCTATTTCCAGCCAAAGTCGGATCAGGTGCAGATTCTTATCCAGATATCCAATTATGATAATTATGCTGGAGGTATGTGGGAACCGATCCGCTATGGACCCGCTGATGAGATCGAGGCAAGTCATGATCGGAAGACGATTTTCACTGCCATTCTGTTAGGGATTATTCTAATGGCGGGTGTCTATCATATTGGGCTTGCTCTTCTTCGGCGGAAAGACACGTCACTACTGTATTTCGCAGCATTTTGCCTCATTGTGGCTCTCCGCAGTCTTATGGTAGATGAGGTATTTATAACGAAGTTATTCCCGGAATTCCCCTGGGCGCTTGCCTCCAAAATGGAATATATCTGTCTCTATATCGGCGTTCCGCTAATTGCAATGTTCCTTAGGAAGCTGTTCCCTGCTGAGGTTCCAGTTATCTACATCAGGGTCATTACGGCTGCAGCAGCCTTGTACTCGATATTCACCATTTTGACTCCGTCATATATCTATTATCCGGTCTTGCTGTACTATCAGATCCTGGCCGTGTTAGCCGCAGTTTATGGCCTGTTCGCCATAATACGGGCAGCCGTACATAAACGGGAAGGCGCATTATATGCCTTGGCAGGTTACATCGTGTTCGCTTTGGCGGTGTTGTTCGATATCTTTGGTTCCATTCTTAGTGTAGCGGAGCTTAGCTCCAATGCCGTAGGCGTTGCAGCGTTCACATTCTGCTTCTCGCTCGTTCTGTCCAAGAAGCTTTCGCTTACATTTAACAAGACGGAGCTGCTCGCAGAGGAATTGGCTCTGGTGAATAACAGCCTGGATATGAAGGTACGGGAGCGGACATTAGAGCTTGCCGAGAGCAATAAGAAGCTGGAAGAGCTTAATCTTCAGCTGAGGGAGTGGTCCGTCATCGACGGTCTGACCGGCGTGTATAACCGGAGATATTTTGACGATCAGCTCCAGAAGCAGTTCGGTAAATGTCTGGTGGAGATCTCTCCGGTGGCGGTTCTGCTCATCGATGTGGACTACTTCAAGAAATACAATGATACCTACGGGCATCTGCAAGGTGACGAGTGCCTTAGGGAGGTGGCCCAGACACTGAAAGTCTCGCTGGAGCAAAGGGAAAGTTCGGCGATACTAAGCCGCTATGGGGGTGAGGAATTCGCCGTCATTCTGCCTGGATATGAGCTTGCTCTCGTGATCGAGACAGCAGAAGGGTTGTGCGAGGATATAAGGGAACGCCACCTCCCTCATCGTGAGTCCGAGGTGGCGGACTATGTAACGATCAGTGTTGGCGCAGCTTGTGTGGTTCCTGCAGCGGGAATGGATGCGCGTACCCTGGTGGAAGCGGCGGACAAGCAGCTCTACAAGGCGAAGTGCAGCGGCCGGAACCAGGCGGCGGGATAAGCATGTTCTCAGTGGATGAAGGCGGTACAATAGAACCGTGAAGGGCTTATAATCTATGAAAAATAGTAAAGCAAGGGCCCTATAATAGGGCCCTCGCTTAACAGCCTAAAAATGACTACCAGAATTTTCTGTGGTGTCTTTTGTGTTTACATACGACAATTGCTTTTTGACCAGGTTTCAGAACAACCAATTTCACTCTCTTGTGATGACGATGTTTCTTGTGACAATGTCCGAAATCGCTCAAGATGATCACCTCCGGCTGTTTGATAATGCAGTGTATGCAGATCCTGCAGGGGAGGGTTGGGATTTTTGCAAAATTGGGACATTGAGCGAAATGCAGACTAGTGTGTGGGTTGAATAGGGGAGAATTGGTGAAATAAAATAGCGACCGCTCCGGGTGATCAGGAGCGGTCGCTATTTTATATAGACGCGGATATATGAACCTGAAGAGGGTTCAATAAGCTTAGTTAGAAGACAAGTCTCTGATGTGTCCAGTTAACGTATTTACCGAAAACCTCTTTATAATCTTGTTATTCTCATCCACACCCACAACAATCTTAAGCTCGGCGGTTCCATCGATGTCCTCGTTCCATTCGACGCTGGAGTCAAGCTTGTAGTTCAAGCTATCCAGCTCGTCCTTATCTCTGGCGTAATCCTCGATAAGTGCGATGGGATCCTGATGAGTCATGTTCTTATACGGGTCCCGTACAAAGGTCCGCTCTGTATTGTAGACCTCCTTGAGGTTGTCCTGGCCTGAACTGAGTTTGAGCTTGATCTTAATTTGCCCGGCCTCGAGTGTGATTGTACCGGTTCCTCTACCGGAATCATCGTTGAACTGAAAGGTTGCTGTATTATTATTTCTAAGCTTAATCTCTGCTCCTGAGTCCGTCACCCGGTAAGTATTATACATAACGAAGTACAGCGTGCCGCTGTCAGGGCTATTACTGTTAATCTGAATAGAGTTCAGGCAATCATCACAGGTACTCTGATTGAACTTCGTATCTATCCAGCTGCCTTCGTAATCCTCGAGGGAGTAGGCTGAAGTGCTCTGCTTCTGAGCAGCCTGAGACTGAGAAGTGCTTGTGCTTGCCGGTGCGGAATGAGAATCTTCAGGCTTGGGAGGTGCACTTTCTTCAGGTGTGTCCTTGCCCGCTGTCTGGGGAATCTGTTCCTGTTCCGGCGGCTGAGTCTGAGACTGACTTTGGCTCTGGCTCTGGCTTTGTTGAGGAGTTGACTTGAGTTCGCCTTTTGTACAAGCGGCTAATAAGAGCACACTTAGAGATAGCATGAATATGAATCTAGTAACTTGAGCTATTTTCACTAAATAAACCACCTTACTATGTTAGGTATGATGAATGGATATATAGGAGTATGTGAGCAACTGGGGCGTATTCTGATGGGGATGTGGGTTTTGCTCAGTGTACTACAATTTTTCTGGGATATCACGGATTATCCGTGTGCTCGGGTGTATAGGCTGTGGGATATATATAGTCATCAAGCTGAATAAGTGAACCGTGTGCAGACATGACTTATATGGGGAATCGTGAATTATCCAAGGCGTGCGGATGGATGGCTTTATCTCAAGTTACTGCAATGTTAGAATTATCTTCATACCAAATGACCAATAAGGAGCAATATCGCTATGAATATACAGATCGTGTGTGTAGGGAAGTTGAAGGAGAAATACCTGGTGCAGGGCATTGCGGAGTACAGTAAGCGTCTTGCGCCTTACCTGCGCTTGTCCGTGCACGAAGTGCCGGATGAGAAAGCGCCGGAGAACATGAGTGACGCGGAGATGCGCCAGGTGCAGGAGCGCGAAGGCGCGGGCATCTTGGCGCACATTAAGTCGGACACCCATGTCGTGGCCCTCGCCATCGGCGGGCAGCTGTGGTCCAGCGAGCACCTTGCTGCCCATCTGGACAAGCTCGGCACCTATGGGACGAGCAATGTCGCCTTTGTCATCGGCGGCTCGAACGGATTATCGGGCGAGGTGCTGAAGCGCGCCCAGACGAAGCTAAGCTTCGGGCGCATGACTCTGCCGCATCAGCTGATGCGGCTGGTGCTGGTGGAGCAGATTTACCGGGCGGTGAAGATTAATCGGGGTGAACCATATCATAAGTAGGGCGGATATTTCGCCTTGGGAATGGTCGTTCACAGCCGGGTTCTTTGCATGCTTCTAGGCCAATTTAAGGTATAGGGGCTTAGATGGATGCCCGGACTTTAAGAAGAGTAAAGTCGTTATCCCCACCAACCCATAAGCCCTTTTAGCTTGGAACGTAACATCCCCAAATATACGAAATGAATCAACCCGTCCGACAAAGGCCGGGTTTTTTCATCTATTGCAAGAAGCGTCGCGACGTTCAGAACGAAAGCAGGAAGCAACTTGACCGAATCGAGAAGAGCTTGAAAGCCGGTTGGTTATCTGATATATATACGGCTTATTGCATAGGGTTGCCTTGCGCTGCATTCGAGACAGTCTCCCAGGCTTCCCAGGTAGCTAGACGGTCAGCATAGATGCCACGTGCCGTAGGCAAGACTTCCGAGCCGAGCGCAAATCGTAGTGGGGGCTGCGTTGCGTCCACGATCTTGAGAACGGCTTCTGCAGTCGCTTGAGGGTTGCCGCGTTTTTCGTTTGATAGGCACGTGAACACCTGCTTCCGTACATCGGCATAGACGTCCATTTCCGGTACTCGCTTACCTGAAGCGCCAAAATCGGTCGCATAGGCACCGGGTTCGAGCAGCGTCACCTTAATCCCAAAGTCCTTGACCTCTTGCGCCAGGCTTTCGTGGAGTCCTCGACCGCCCATTTGGAGGAGCAATAGAAGCCGATGAGCGGCCGTGCCTCGATCCCAAGGGAGCTCGAGACGCTGAGCAAGTGCCCGCTGCCCTGCTTCCTCAGGAGTGGCAAGGCGGCTTGGATGACTCGAAGATAACCAAAGTAGTTCGCATCAAACAGAGCGCGGACATCGGCCTCACTTGCCTCTTCGACCATTCCGACCAAGGTGTAACCGGCATTGTTGAGGACAACGTCCAGCTTGCCGAAATGGGCATGAGCCCGCTGAACGACTTGGCGGACCTGCTCAGCATCCGTTACGTCGAGTGCCATGGGAAGAACGAGATCCCCGAAACGTTCCTTCAAATCGGCAACGTCTTCCAATTTGCGGGCGGTAGCCGCAACTTTATCGCCACGCGTGAGCGCGGCTTCTGCCCATATGCGTCCTAAACCGCGAGAGGCTCCCGTGATGAACCAGACTTTTTTGTCCATGGTATACTCCTCCTTTAAATTCCCTGTTCTGTGTGGGATACTTAAATTAAAGCATCGCAATACGAGACTGTCAAGTTCCGGAATTATAAAGTATCGAAAAAGAGGGTTAAATTTTATGGATAATATTAAAAAAGAAGAGTCAGTCGGATCCAAATCAGCTGACAAAGTATCGGAAAAACCAGCGAAAACATTAGGCCGAAAACGAGATCACACGCGGGATGCTCAAATCCTGGAGGCGACAATCGACATCCTTGCCGAAGCTGGTTTTGATGGAATGACCATGGACATGGTCGCAGCTAGAGCAAAGGCCGGAAAGGCGACCATGTATCGCCGCTGGTCCTCCAAGACAGAGTTAGTCCGAGACGCCTTGACCTGGATGAATCGAAATCATCTTGAGCTTGACCTCTTGCCCGATACGGGAACACTGCGCAATGATCTGCTCGCGCTATTGAAGCCGCAATCGATCGAAGAGGGTGAACGCAAACTTCGAGTACTCGCAGGCCTGGGCTCCTTTTTATCGCAGAATCCGGAAACGGTTAACGGAGAGATCTTCGAACCGTGGGCTGTAGTGAATCGTGAGCTCATGCACCGGGCCGTCAGCCGCGGTGAAATTTCCACCCGCGCGGACATTGAAATGGCTTGCCAGGTTATTACTTCAATGGCTTCTTATCGAGGACTCGTACAGGGCAAAACCTTCGACAAGCATTTCTACACTTCACTAATCGACGGCGTCCTACTCCCTGCCCTCAAAAATCCGTTAACGTCTCCAAATGAAATGGAATAAGGAAGTCGGCCTTTTGCTTGTGGGAGAGAATCCTCCCATAAATTGGCCATGATGAAAGGCCATCCAGCAAAGGATGGCCTTAAAATTTGCCGTTATAGACAACGCGGAGAACTGTATCACAAGTAAGGGCAAGTTCTAAGAAGACAGAAGCCCGGATTAGGAATTTAATTCGTTTGAAAGCGAAGGGCCGTCCCACAAAGGGATGGCCCATACTTGCCACTAGAGATAGAGAGGTTTCAGTTATTGAAGTAGTGGCCCTGTTCAAGGTCCGCGATCCGACTCAAGCGCCAGTCTAAAGAGACGTGCCGCATCCAACTGGTGCACTGCCGGCCACCGGTTGAGTCCGTCCCCCACATAGGCCGATACCCCCTTTTTCCCGTGCGATGCCAATGAGGGTCGGAACGAAGCCCTGCTCTCCCTTACCATGCACGGACGGGGCGAGACGGACGATCGATGACCGCACTCCGTGGCCAGCCAGTACAAGTGCTGGTTTAACACAATAATGATTCCTGGCAATATTTGAAATCCATTACCAGTATACAAAAAGGCTCCCACAGCCTAACCACTTTTTCAAAGTGTCTATTCTTTGGGGAGCAGTTTATTTAGCTTCTTTTTGTATTATTCAACAGGTCCCTCTATTTCTGCTCTCAATTGTTCAAACCACTCTAAATTAACCAAGTGATGGGAACGGGAATTTTCGTTCATGCGGCGGTAGTAATCGATTGTGCCGGGAAGTTCCTGTGTGTTGGACAGGTATTCATCAAGGAGAGCGATTCGGGCTTTAGTCTGGTCTATTTGCGATTGGATCAGTTCCTGCAATTTGTTTTTGTCGTATTCATCAGCAAAGAGCAGTGCCCCGTAAAATGGTAGGTTCACATATTCCGATTTGGTGCCGTATTTGACCATTAATTTTTCGAATTCAGCCTTTCCCGATTCGGTGATTTTAAAGTTCCGAATTTCGCGCCCACTGGTTAAAGGATTCTCGTGAATCTGTTCAATCCAACCTTTTTCTTCAAGTTGCTGCAGATTGTAATAAAACGAGCCTTTTGTGAAATTTACAATGTATTTGTAATGGCGTTTTTCCATTAAGGCCAGCAGCTCATAGCCGTGAGCGCCGGGGTTTTGGATGAGCAAGCCAAGGATGAGTAAGGGAATCACTGGTTCATCACCTTCGCCATCTGTGCCTCGAATTCTGCGTACGTGATTTTACCCGAAGCTAAATCTAGGCTATGAAGGTAAATCTGTTCGGTTTTCGAATAATCGCGCTCCACATTCAGCGACTGCTCCTCCCCAGGAATGGGTTGCATGACATGACACTTTTTCGAAAACGCCTCGAAATAACGGTAGCCGAATTTGCGCTGCGAAACCGCGTCTAAATGAATGCCGTCAGGATTCGCCGTCAAATCCGTCGCTGTTGCAAAATAACAATTTTGCTGTTCGTTAGCGAAGTGCCGCAATTGTTCATTGACCTGCCGATACTCTGTCGCATGCTGTCCAAAACCGGTCTTCCCAAGGAAATCACCAAGTCCGCCAATGATCAATGGCACCTCTTCAAGATTCAATTCGTGTCTTAGGGTCTCGATGATAAGGGTTAATCTCTCGGAATAAGTTTCATGCAGCGAACGATAACTGTCGCTCTCACCCTGGTGCCATAGGATTCCGCAGATTTGACTGGACCGCAGGGCGAAGCGGGCTTCGGACAAAGCATGCTGAAAAAGGATGCCTTCCGGATGCCAGTCATCCAAGGAACTGCCGCCTTCCGCGCAAGGAATCAAACCAATTTCTTCATCGGGATTGGCTTTCGACCAGGCATCGGCAAAAGACGCCGCAAGGCTTACACCGGAAACCGGACGGTCGTAATTAATCGGCTCTGTCATCATCTGCCACTGTCCATTGCGCAGCATTTTTATTTTTTCATTATAGATAGGATCAACTTCATGCAAAAATCCACGGCCCGCCATATTAGACTGACCCAACATTAAAAATGACTTTATCATTTAGTCTTAACTCCTTTAAAACACTATTATAGTCTAATTAGACTAAAACGTATTATATAGTCTGATTAGACTATAGTCAATTCACGCTTAAGAGTAGTTCAGCTATGCTGAGTTCATGAGATTTTCATGAATTGCTCTCTTGCAGCGTCTCCATCATCGCATAAAAATATTTAGGGTCGCCTGAAGTAAAGTAGTTATACCAAGCTTCTAACGTCTCTTCCGCAAAAAGGTCCAGCAGCGCAATAACCCTCGAGCTAACTCTAGTGCGCCGGCTGAACCGGTTGTGATCAGATTGCCATCGGCCACAATTTTCTCGCCTTTATATCGAGCAGCGCCTTTGTACAAGGGGCTGGATAAGTTCAAATACTCCGGACTATTGCTCGTATGCTGACGATCATCCAGCAACCCGGCATCCGCAAGTGCAAGTGTCGCTCCGCATATGGCTGCAACATGGCCACCGGCGTTCAGCAGTTGTTTTGCTTTTTCGATGATTGGTCCGTTCATGGGATCTTTCTAATTATCAGCACCCGGCAAAAGCAATATCGCGGATGTTTCATGTGTGATCTCATCTATTGTCGCATTGGCACAATCGTCATCCCGCCCTTCGTCGTGATAGGACGGCTGGAAGCCCCGACTGTTCGTACGGGAAGACGACTCCCGCGATTCTTAAAATATTGACCGGAGTTTAGCTCTGCAGTAACAAAGCTAAGCTCCCAATCCGCCATCGTATCCAGTACATAAACATAAGCGTATTTCATAACTTCCTCCTCCTTGGTCATTTAAGATTCCACCAGTTGAAAGGAGGTTGTCGCTAAAGGCAGTCCCATGAATTCGCAATATCGCCCGGCAGCCTCAATCATTCGCTCTTCTCTGTCCCTCAGAGGTGTAAACAGATGAAATTCGATGTCGATCCCTTTACTCTTAATGGTTCGTTTCCATAAGCCGGAGACTTGGCCGTCGATAACGATCGTTGGCATGAATACGCCGTTATTGCCTGGGACAACATGGCGGGCATGCGCGGCGTTTAATACCATGCTCCGGTCTTTGTAGCCAAGCAAATATTCATCAAATCCCGGCAGCAGATAAATACTCGGTTCTTCATCCATTGCGAAAGCCGGGGCGTTGTCGGTTGTCCAATACTCCTGTCCGCCGATTTTCTCCGACACCAGCCGGGATCGCGCAGCTTCGACGCCTTGTCTTGCGTCAGAGAGTGTGAGCCCAGCCCACCAGGCTAAATCTTGTACGGTTGCCGGCCCATGACTCGCAAAATATCGTTCCGCAAGCAAAGCGAGCGCTTCGCTCCGGGATAACTCCTTGGCGGCAGGCACCCACTCATCTAGCAAAACAATGGTTTGCTGCTTGCCTTCCCTCGGTCCAAGACAAATGTGGCCGCTCTGCGCAAGATACCATAGAAGGTGATAGCCCCGCTGATTTTTCGTGTGAAAACCGTTATCCTCCAGCAATTGCATAAGATCGGGACGGGATATCCGCTTGTTCCCTTGCAAGGCGTCATAAATGATCTGCCTGCAGCGTTCGATGATCTCCTGGTTAAGCTCCAATTGTGCCAGTCTTCGCCCATCCTGTGCCAGAATGCGCGGAGCCAAATGTTGGAGCATCCATCTTAGGTTCTCCGGATGCACGCAATGAATCGTACCGCGCATCGGCCAAGTCAGAACAATCTTACGATCCTCGATGGCTTGCTCAATATCCGCCACAGTTGCAGATTTCGTACGCATTCCAACTGCCCACAGGGCCTGATGATAATCTTGCGCCTGCAGAGCGCCGAGCTGCCGGACAACCTGTTCGCCTTTGTCCATCTTCCCGCCAGCTATGAGCAGATTGTGCATACGTTGATAGGGAATGCTTCGTTCTCTCATGGATTCCATTATGGACTTCCTCCCGAATCAGAATAATATATTGGGATAAATCGGTTCAGTTCATTGGCCAGAAGTTCGGGTTCCTCCAGCGCTGCAAAATGACCGCCGCGGGGCATCTTGTTATAGCTTCGCACATGTACCGAACGTTCAGCCCAGCTTGCGGGGAACTGGATTTCACGCGGGAAGAGCGCGATACTTGCCGGTACTCTACGTGTCGCTGTGATCGGAGGAGCGCTATCTTCATTCGCTTGATTGGCCATTACAATTAGCCGATACATGCGTGCGGCCGAGCCGGCCGTCTCGGTCAACCAATAGATCATGATATTCGTGAGAAGTTCGTCCCTTCCGCCGAATGCATCATCTACGGTTCCTTCACCAGCCCCCGAACGGATCATGCTGGCGATCCAAGATGCCAAGCCAACCGGCGAATCGTTAAGCGAATAGGCAAGCGTTTGCGGCTTGGTAGCTTGCAGCTTTAGATAGGCGCCTTCGGACTGAACCCAGGCCTGCGTGTCTAACATAAACTGCCGATCGGCAGAGGACATCTCAGCAATATCCTCTCTTCCGGCTGGATAACCAACGTCTGTCAACAAGATCGCTTTCACAACGTCGGAGTGATGTGTGGATAGCATTGTCACGATTCCAGTGCCGATATCCCCGCCGCAAGCCGCGAAGCTCTCGTATCCGATTGTTTCTGTCATCAGCTTGGCAAACAGGTGGGCGACTCTCTTCGGTGTTGTGGTCTTTCGATCTGAAAACCCAAAACCGGGAATCGAAGGTATGACAAGATCGAAGGTGTCGGATAGCAGAGGGATCATCTTGTGAAATCGGTAGAAGCTGTCGGGCCAACCATGAACGAGCAATAGCGGCACCGCATTTGGATTTTCGCTTTTAACATGCACGAAATGAAGGGTCGTATCCTCTATAACAGTCTTGTATTGCGGTAAGGCATTTAATCTGGCTTCATGAATACGCCAGTCATACTGGGTTCGCCAATAATCGATCAATTCTTTCATATAACCGAGATCCGCACCCATTGACCAGCCTTCGCCAGCCACATCGTCGGGCCACCGCGTATGATGCAACCGCGCTCTTAAGTCTTCAAGATCGGACTGCGGAACATTGATTTTGAATGGAATCTTGATAGCTGATCTCCCCTTCCAAACTTCAGAATGTAATAGCTGTTTTCTGCATTGTAAGGGGACGAATGAGATATTGTATTGTATATTTTTCCCGGGATCTAGATAGTAAGAGGGATATGATTGGGGTGCAGGCTTTCTATAGCGAGATATTCGGTCGGAGTGAGGCCGGAAAAGGACTGAAACTCTTTAATGAAATGGGACTGATCATAATAATCGCAAGACATGGCAAGATCGGCCCAGTCGATATCATTGCTCTGTCTGATTAGACGCACCGTCTTCTGAAACCGCATTAAACGACTAAACCTCTTGGGTGTCAGTCCTACTTCATCCTTAAAAACTTGAATGAACCGTTTGGCGCTCATGTTCATCTGGGCAACCATGTTCGTAATGGATTCGGGGTGTTGCGGTCTTTGAAACGAGGCAATCGCAAACTGGACGGCTGAATGCGGTGACCTTGACCAATCGCTTCGTAACAGAAAGTATTTTTCAAGGATACGAAATCTTTCTTCTACCGTGCCCGAATAAAGCAGCTCATCACGCAGATCAGTAGCCGCTATCCCCCATAAATCATCCAACGAGACATGCCTGTCTTTTAACGCAATAGAAGGCAACTTTAGAAGCGTGCCAGCACTGCCTGGCTTGATATGTACGCCAATCATGGACCGCTCGCTTGAAGAATCAGTTATATAATAATCGGTGTGAGGCCCGCTAATTATAGAAGATGCTAGTGTTGTCTCTCTGTCATATCGATTGTGTATACGAGTTTTACGATCATACAGATCAATGACGAGATCGATCGAACCGTCAGGTAAGGTGAGCCTTCTCGACCGTGGCGGATTCTTACCGGTATAGGACCAGAAGTAGGCAATGAAGGAAGACAAAGGAGGCCGAGGGAGATAGGTTTGAAACGGCATTGCTGTTCAGTCCTTTCTGTCTCATGGTTTCTTCGGTTCCATTATACCAGATCGTTTAGCCCGACGAGCAACGGAGCTGCTCCACCCCGCGATAGTATAACTAAGCAATGTAAGCTCATCTCAAATAGTAAAGTAGGAGGGTGCTCAAAAATGAGCGGCCTACCGATGATTTTACGGTCGCTTGTTCGTCTTTAGTTCTGAAAGCAAATTGATATGAAAGGCGGAGATTGGAGAATGTTGCAACGTTTGTTTATCTGGGTGGAGATTCCTGTGTCGAATATGGAGCGGGCTAAAACGTTCTATGAGCGAATTTTCCAGGTGGAGATGGAGTTGATGCCATTGGGGGATTCCGAATACGCGTTTTTCCCGGTTCAGGAACAGCTAAACGGTGGGGCGTTAGTGAAAGGTCCCCAGCATAAGCCTTCTGCCGATGGCGTTACGGTATACCTTGATGGAAAGCCAGATCTGGCCACTATTCTTTCGAGAGTTTCTGAAGCAGGTGGACAAGTGGTGTTGGAGAAAACCTATGCGGGTGAGCACGCCGGCTATTTGGGGATGTTTAAAGACAGCGAAGGCAACCGGATAGGTCTTCAACATTTATAAGGAATCATTTCCGATTTCCCGGCACATATCACCAGAAAAGGCCATCCCGCCGCGGATGGCCTTAAAACTTGCCGTTACAGACAGCGCGGGGAATGACCACGTCATTCGCCGATGGTCCTTGAGCGCCTTGGCTGACAGTTCCGAACCTCAATCCTCCGATTCCTTGCAGTCCCAATCAGCATAGCAATAGAGATCAGAAGGCTAACCACAACCGGAACAATAGAGCCCTCAAGTCCAAAATTGCCCCCTGTGAGAAGTGCGGCACCGTGCACCTGCACAGTAAATAGACCGTTAGCAGGGTGTCCAGAGACAGGAATGCCAAGCAGGCCTTCAATGGCATTCCAAGCAAAGTGCAGCCCCATGGTGAACCACAAGTTCCGCCGCCACAAGAAGGCGGCACCAAGCAGAACACCTGCTTCGAGGGCTATGGCGAACCCGCTCCATAATGTCGCCCCTGGATTTCCAAGATGGGCAATTCCAAAGAATAGAGAGGTTACTGCGAGTGCGAGCGGTCGTCTCCCCAATTGATCAATGGCTTGAAGCATAAGTCCGCGAAAGATAAGTTCCTCGACAATGGCTCCTCCTAAAGCTGATCCAATGGAGGCTAGTAGAACGGAACTCGTATCCGCGGAACTTGCCCACTGAAAGGAGTAACCTCCCAGAGCCATAATCATAAAAGCGGACCCTGCGATAAAGAGGGTCCCGATTAGCATCCCTAGGACACTTTCAATCCCTGCGCGCTTTCTTGATATCTCTGGCGTGGGCCGCCGGGCCAGGTATGTCATCGTGAGCTTATAAACCAAGAGGGCCAGAAATCCCATCACCAGTGTAAAAATAAGAGAAACGATCCCTCCTTGCTCTGTCAGTTGCTGGAATAGCATATTTATGAGAACAATACCAATAGCCCCCGCAATCATCCAGACGATTGGAAAGCGCCAAAATGAACCCTGAGCACCTAACTTCCTGTCATTCTTCATGTCTTACATCCCCATCCTCTATTGTTTGATGCTCTGAGTATAGGATGCAAAAGTCATAAAGAGACAGTGCGCTTTAGTCATCATTTATTCTATGGCTAAAGATCCATAATTCCTGAATCCCGGGCTTTACGGGAGGCCTCCCGCCTTCCTTTCACGTTGAGCTTCGAATAGATTGTTGAAATATAATTTTTAACCGTTCCTTCACTAAGATACAGCGCCTCGGCAATGTCTTGATTACGCAGGCCAGCAGCCAGCTTATGCAGCACTTCTATTTCACGGGCAGTGAGCCCGAATTCATTATTTTTCGCAGGGGTGGCATGGTTCATGTTCTTAATCAATTTACTCGCCATTTCCTGCGAGATTAATGTCCCTCCCGCCTGAACCACCCGTATACCTGCAGCCAGGTCTCTGGGATGAATGGCTTTGAGCAGATAACCCTCAGCTCCATTGCTTAGCGCCGCTAACACATATTCTACTTCCTTATAGGAGGTCAGCATGATGATTTTGGTTGCAGGTATTCGCTCTTTAATTAGGGCCGTTGCGGCGACGCCGTCCATGACGGGCATATTAATATCCATCAACACAATATCCGGCATAAACTGCTCGCAGCCCTTCACTGCTTCTTCCCCGTTCTTGGATAAGGCAACAATTTCCAAATCCTCTTCCATGGACAGCACGATATGTAAGCTCTCGAGAATTAACTCTTGATCATCAGCAAGCAGCACTTTAATTTTCTTCATGCGGTATCACTCCTTTCAGCGGGATTTCGCATCGAACTTCAGTTATAGCTGGAGTTCCTTCCCCAGATGATAGGTGTAGGCTGCCTCCCAACCGCTCAACCCGATGTGTCATCGTGGTCAAGCCGAAGCCGTAATTGAGCTTGTCGATCGGTTGGCCGTTATTTCGAACAGACAATTGCAGATTACTCTCTGAAAATCTAAGCTCCAGATGCAGCTGAGATGCTTTTCCGTGTTTTAGTGCGTTCGTGAAGGATTCTTGGATGACCCGAAGGACTGCTTGTCGTACTTCAAAGTGTATGGACCGCTCTGTCTCCGGCAGACTCAAAGTCAGGGCCACACCCGTGTGCTCCCGGAAACGGTCCGCAAGGGATTCAATCTGCCTTATCAGGCTCGATTCCTCTTCTTCCCCCATCTCGTGTACGATGTTCCTCATTTCGTCCAAATTTCCCTCAGCCAATGTTCTTACGCGAATTAACCGATCTTTGGCCTCGGCAGGCTTGCTATCCATCAGGGCGATAGAAGCATCAAGGCTTAGAATGAGTGAGATAAAGGAATGCCCCAGTGTATCATGAAGCTCCTTGGACATGCGGTTACGCTCTTCAAGCAAAGTCATTTTCTCGATCTCGGCCGTGTAGTGTGTTAACAGCTTATTTTGCTGCTCCACTTCAATAACCAGTTTATTCTTCTGATCATACGCATGGGCGACGAAGCTTGCCCACATGCCGATGAAGCAGAACAGCAGATTGTCTGTTCCGATACTTAGGGTCTGCTCCCAAGATAATCTTAAGGAAGACTGATAGGAGAAAGGAATGGAGGCAACTACGGGAACGATCCAAAGGGATCGCTTAGTCAATAAGTAGCCCATTGTAAGGCTCGGCAGCAGGTAGTCCGCTTTTGAAGTGAGATCTGGATGAATGACAGAATACACATAATAAGAACCGCCAAGCAATAGCTCCAGTAGGCAAAACCAGACTTTGTTCATTCGGCGGCCGGGGAACCAGAACAGCAAAGGGATGATAAGGGCTATGCTCAGCCAGATTACGTTGAATAACGTCCGGTTCGAAAACCCACTTGCTGCCAGGGCCTGGGACAACAGCAAAATATAATGGTATAGACGAAGAGCGAATATACCCCAATCCATGAAAGATAGTATTTTCTTCATATCATCATCTTACAGGAAATCTAGAAACTTGGGTGTTTGAGGATCAGCCCAAATAACCTCCATGATTGCTTCTACCATCCATTCCACAGAGCGGTCTTGAGGGTTCCGGCTCCACTGCAAAGCCGACCCGAATACACCCCAACTTACAACGAGTGCCTTAGTTTCCACTTTATCACGAGAATAGCCCTGCTTATTCGCCTCATGTAACCATTTAAGCAGAAGTCGATGAAGCTCCTTATGAATGGCATTTTCAAATATGGTTTCAAACTGCTTGTCTCCGGGCGTACTGTACTGCCTGGCGTGCAGCAGAAAATCAAAGATCGTTTGAATAAGGATTCGCAAATTGTCCGCATTGAAGCTTGCATCATCTGGCAGTCTGTCATTTACAAAAATTTGAAACTTCTCTGTTTTCCAGTATTCAAGAAAATCATATTTATCCTGGAAATGGGCATAGAATGTTGTTCGATTTACAGCGGCCTGCGCTGCGATATCATGTACAGAAATGGAATAAAAGTTCCTCTTCTCCCCAACCAACTCGTTAAACGCCTGCACGAGCTGTTGGCGGGTTCTTATTACACGCGGATCATCAGGATTGACTGACATAGGGCCCCCTCTTTCCCTTGAACTTAAATAAACGGACAAAAGGATGAATATGTAGGTAACACAACAAAAACAGCTTTTTGCAGGTTGTTGGCAGAGCGCAATCCTTTTATCTTCTACGTATACGATTATGATTTCACAAACTAAATCGTATGGCAAGAAACCCATTCTACGAGAAGTAAATGAAAGGATGCATGCAGAAATGATTGTTGTTACCGGAGCCAACGGAAATTTGGGAAGGAAGATCGTTGAGGAGCTTCTCGGGCGTGTTCCTGCGGAGGAAATTGGTGTGAGTGTCCGGGATGTGAGCAAGGCACAGGATCTAAGAGAACGCGGAGTTCGTGTTCGACAAGGAAATTTCGACGATTCCGAAAGTCTCCTTCACGCCTTTGAACAAGCGTCGCAAGTTCTCATTGTTTCTTCTAACGCTTTAGAAGAAAAAGAGGCTGTCCGCCAGCATCAAACCGCCATTGATATGGCCAAGAAGGCTGGGGTGGGCCGAGTGCTGTACACGAGCCATATGGGTTCATCTGCGGCATCACATTTCCCGCCCATGCTCACCAATGCGGCTACAGAAGAGATTCTGAAATCTTCAGGGATGGCTTTCACGTCGCTACGATGCGGTTTTTTTGCCACCTCAGCATTATTGATGATCAGCGATGCCTTGAAAACAGGGGAATTAATAGTCCCAGAGAGCGGCCCGATTGCCTGGACGACTCACTCGGATCTGGCTGCAGCTACAGCGGCTATCTTGACAGAGGGGAAGCTAGGTGGGATTACCCCTCCTCTTACGGCCTCCGAGGCAATAGATATGGAAGGGATTGCGTCGATGGCTTCCAAGATTTTGGATCAGCCGATTCGGCATATCGTTGTGTCCGATGAGGAATATCGGACACGCTTGACATCTCATGGAATGCCGGAAGCGATCATCAATTTGCTTACAGGTATCTTTCAAGCAAGCCGGCAGGGAGATTTCTCGCAAATCGATCCCACTTTGGAAAATCTAATCGGACGTCCTCCAATCAGCTTCCAGGATTTTTTAAAAGACTCGATTCTCCAATAAGGATATTATTCATTTCGCCGTTAGCCCCGTTACGGAGAACTGTACCCTAAGTGACGGCAAGTTCTTTGAAGCGGATTGAACGGGCAGAATTGTTCAAGTGTAGTTCAAAACAGAGTTATTTTCCAATATAAAACTAACTTGCTTTTTTATGGTCGATCCCCTAAAATGATGACAATCATAGTATCGACGATGAACGGGAGAGTAGTCCGCGTTAGCATGCAACAGCGAGCCGGGGGGGTGGGAGCCGGTGCTAATGCGCGGAGGAAGCGCACCCGGGAGTTGGCTGTCTGAACCGGTCCTGCAGACCACAGTAGGTCAGCCCGGCAGTTGCCGTTATCGCATCAAGAGGAACTACCGTTCTCTCTTTCTCACTTGTGGTGTGTGAATAGATCGGAGTGTTCCAGAAGAGTGGCACCGCGGATAAACCTCCGTCTCTTATTAGAGACGGAGGTTTTATTATTTTTATTGAAGGAGGACGGCAGTTATGAGAATTTTAGAAGCCGCAGCCGAAGCCATTACACCGCTTATTCCAGGGCTTAGCAGAGAGGATGTGCTGGCTTTGCTCGAACTTCCACCGCGTCCGGAAATGGGCGACGTGGCTTTCCCCTGTTTTACGCTAGCAAAGACGCTACGAAAGGCCCCGGCTGTCATAGCTACTGATCTTGCGAATGAGCTGAACATGCCTGATGGCGCCGCATCTGTGGAGGGGATTCGCACTGAAGCGCTCGGCCCGTATGTTAACTTGTTCTTTGAGCCGACGATTTGGGGGCTGCGAATCGCATCAGATGCGTTCAAGCCGGACTACGGTCATTCACAGATAGGAAGCGGACAGCGTGTCGTTATCGACTTGTCCTCACCAAACATTGCTAAGCCGTTCGGCGTCGGTCACTTGCGCTCTACCGTCATTGGCTCGGCGCTCGCTAACCTGTACAGTGCGTGTGGCTGGGATGTGGTGAAGGTGAACCATATCGGCGACTGGGGTACACAGTTCGGCAAGCTGATGGAAGCGTACCAACGATGGGGGGATAACGACAAACTCAATGCTGAACCGATAAAGGAAAGCCTCAGACTATATGTACGTTTCCATGAGGAGGCGGAACGCGATCCGTCACTCGAGGATGCAGGAAGGGACTGGTTCCGACGACTCGAGCAGGGCGATCCGGAGGCGGAGCGGCTCTGGCGCTATTTTGTCGGGGTAAGTATGGAAGAATTCGACCGGGTCTACGCCCGACTTGGTGTGAAATTTGATCATGTAATGGGAGAAAGCTTCTACAATGACAAGATGTCTCCTGTAGTGGATGAGCTACGAGACAAGGGCTTGTTGGAGGAAAGCGACGGGGCCCAGGTCGTGAGGTTGGAAGAGGAAGGGCTTCCTCCATGCCTGATTCTGAAATCGGACGGTACGACAATCTACCCAACGCGGGATTTGGCAACGGCTATTTACCGGAAGTCCGCAATGGGTGCGGATCGAATCCTCTATGTCGTAGGAGCGGAGCAGACGCTACATTTCAACCAAGTATTCGCTGTCCTTCGTCTGATGGGCCATGAGTGGGCCGATTCTTGCGAGCATGTGCCGTTCGGTTTGATTAAGGTGCAAGGGAAGAAGATGTCGACTCGAAAAGGAAAAGTCGTTTTCCTGGACGAGGTTTTAGACGAGGCTGTGCAAAAGGCGCATGAAGTGGCTTCGGGGGGCGGTCTTAGTCCAGAGGAAGCCATTGAAGTGGCGAAGGCTGTTGGTATCGGCGCGGTAATTTTTGATGATCTCAGAGGAAGTCGGATGTCGGAGATCGATTTCTCGCTAGACGAGATGCTTCGATTTGATGGGGATACCGGCCCGTACGTCCAATATACCTATGCGAGGGCTGCCAGTTTGATCGAGAAGGGAAAGGTTGCAGGGGTCAATCCCCTCGATTTTAAAGAACTGGAGGTATTTGCTTCAGTTGGATCGAGCGGATGGGCCTGCTTAAAGGCGGTGGACGGCTTCCCAGATGCCGTGCGTGAGGCCGTTCGGTTGAACGAGCCGTCGGTGGTTGCACGTCATCTGCTGGATACGGCAAAGGCTTTTAACCGCTTTTACCGGAGCGATCGCATTCTGACAAACGACCCAGTGGAGACGGCAACAAAGTTGCAGTTAACTGCGGCTATCGGGGCGGTTCTCAGAATAGGACTCGGGCTACTTGGTGTTGGGGCTCCGGTACGTATGTAGTTGAGAGTAATCGGGGAGCCATAGCATAATAAAGAATCTCTAAATAGACAGGGCCATCCCGCAAAGGATGGCCCTAAAACTTGCCGTTACTGACAGCGCGGAGACCCGTACCCTAAGTGACGGCGAAATTTCTAATATTAGCTGCTTGCCAAGTATGGAAGCTACCCTATGGGCAATTTCCAGCTGCCTGCGTAACCTAAACTTTCAAATCTCTATGTTTGTCTCCAAAAACTCAAGATACTTGGGGTCGTCTTCCATAAAAATCTCTATGCCGGCGCCCATGTAAGCCCGAGTTAACTCGTCAGCTGCCTTTTCAAGGTTCCCCTGTTCGTAATATAACTGCCCCAGCCGAAGATGAATATACGGATTACTGAGCCCTTTCGGACACTGAACGGCATTAAAAAAGCACTTGAAGGCCTTATCGTAATTCTTCAATGAAAAGTGGACATCCCCTATAGCTACATATATCCAGGTAGCGGCCTCCCATTCTTGATGAGGTTCAGGCAATAAACGGAGGGCTGCAATATATTTTTGCTTGGCGGCATCAAGGTCGCCTGTCTTCACTAAGTCATCGCCTTGTTTACATAGGGCTCTAATTGCTGAATAAGTGGAATCTGAGAGCTGCAACGCGATCTCTCCTGTCTATTCGATTGGATAAATGAATTTCAGCCTGGGAGACGCCATACAAGCGGCTTAATTAATAGAGAAGTGCACCCAATCCTTCCCTTGGATTGCATTCATTTTTTTGAAGAAGGATTGTGCTCTTGTGTTATTAATTGAGGTTATCCAAGTCATGTTGGCGAATCCCTGATCAATGCAGTAATTTTTACATGTCATGTAGAGCCGGGATTCCAATTCTGAATCTCTAAAGGGTTCTATGACGAAGAGGTCGTTCATGACAGCAATTTTATCCGCCTTCATCGTGCTAAATGTAAAGTAGAGTGTGGCAAAACCGACGATATAATCATACATTAATTCGGTCAAACCTGTTAAATCCTCAAGCTCTGCGGGTCTTACCAAAGCTGACATAGCGACACCCCCAGCATTCATATTTTCATGATTATACAATTATACGAATAAAAATACAAACACAGGCTAGTAAGGGCTCGCGCACGATCAACGTCGCCTCGATGGGCCGTGCAGTATATACTGTAGTGGAGAATATAAAGACTAAAATCAAAAACGCGCCCAAACCAACTAAGGTGGCTGTGCGCGTTTTGACGGAACGAATATGGTATCAGGAAGGAATGTTCTCAGCGGTCTGAATATTTTTCAGATCGAGCTGAATTTGCTCGGAAATATGGTAGGGATGGTATAGGCCACGCTGCATCATGTAGTTTGTTATCTTTTCATGGGTATCTATGGCTTCGCCTAGCTGTCTTAACAAAATTTGCTTGATTTCGGGGGTGGCACATTCGGTCACTGCCATGGCGTAGTTTCTGACTCCGCTCTTGGCGTTCATCAAAAAGTCCATTGCGATGACTTCGTCGGTCAGCGTATCAAGCCCTGTCATGTGTTCTAATATTGTGTTCATGTTCTTATCTCCTTTAGGTCGCTTTAGACAGCACTCCACCGAGCTCCTGAAGCTGCTGCTGTGATAACTGCACGTCTTGCTGCAAAATTTGCATGAGCTCCGGGTCGGTTACCAGCGCTTGCATCGTTTTTGATTTGGTCATACAAACGGTCTTGAACGCAGCTATTTCATGAACCTCCAGCGTCTCATGTAAGGCGTAATTAGAATTCATTTTAAATTTCCCCCAATTATTAATCTATCTTCAAGGCTTTAAGATGACTTTAATGCAATTGTCTGTTTTTGTATCGAACACTTCATAGCCATGCTTGGCCTCGCTGAGCGGAATGACGTGCGTAACAATGTCTCCAGGGTCTACTTTGCCCGAAGTAACCAGCTCATACATATACGGCATATAGTGAATGACCGGAGCTTGTCCGGAACGAATATTCACGTTGCGCTGCATGATGTCGCCCAGCGGGAATCCGTTATAACGTCCACCATATACCCCAGTGACTTGAATAGTCCCGCCTTTGCGCACAGCCTGAGAAGCAATGATAAATGCGCTCATGGTCCCGCCTTGCAGTTTCAAACCGCTGGCTAGAAATTCGAGATCGCTCATCTTGCCGTCCATTCCTACCGCATCAATGACGACATCGGCACCGCCTTTGGTCATTTCCTTGAGATGGTTGCCGATATTCTTATCCTGTTCGAAGTTTACGATTTCCACATGGTTCGTTCGCTTTGCATGCTGTAAGCGGTAATCGACATAGTCAACGGCGATGACCCGCTTAGCTCCCTTCAGCCAGCAGAATTTCTGGGCCAGAAGTCCGACCGGACCGCAGCCGAGCACGATGACCGTATCCCCATTTTTTACGCCTGCGTTATCTACACTCCAGAATGCCGTCGTCATGGCATCGGCGATCAAGGCTAGCTTTTCGTCCGGTTGTTCGCAGTTTTCGGGAATCTTGAAGTGGGTAAAATTTGCGAACGGAACTCGTAAATACTCGGCTTGCCCGCCAGGGTATCCGCCGGTCGTTCCGGAGTAGCCGAAAAATCCTCCCATATCCCCGTGTTGGTTTGAATTGTCACATTGGCTTTCCAGCTGATTTTTGCAATAAAAGCATTCTCCACATGCGATGTTGAACGGGATGATTACACGGTCGCCTTTCTTTACCTTTGTCACGCCGGGGCCTACTTCTTCTACGATCCCCATCGGTTCATGCCCGATTACATAGTTCTCCTGAAGGTTAGGGATCATCCCGTGAATCAGGTGAAGGTCCGAACCGCAAATGGCGGAACTGGTGATTTTTACGATCATATCGTCCGGTTTCTCAATCTTGGGATCCGGTACCTCTTTGACCACGACATTTTTAATCCCTTGATACGTTACCGCCTTCATGCTTCATGTCCTCCAATATGCTCATCTGGGGTTCGATCAAACATCCCTTTACGCGATGTATCATCCGGGAATAAATCCATCTGTCCAATCATCACCGTATTATTCGCGGAAAGCTGGTCGAGTTGGTATTGTTCGTTCAACTCGTAAGGATGGAACCATTTTTTGCGAATCATGAGTTCCGAGATTTCTTGGTGCAATTCAATCCCCTGCATAAGATGATTGCGCAGCTGCGCTCTAACGTCAGGAGAGGCCGTTTCCGTCAGGGCGATAGATAAATTGCGCACCCCCTCTTTGGCACGAAGAAGGAAGTCCATTGCAAAAGTCATATCTGCCATTTCCGGCATGTTTAATGAGTTAATCGGGTCTAAATAATCGGTATTCATTGGCGTTCCCCTTTAATGTGTTATTGGTGTCGGGTTATTCGGAACGGGTGCTTGGAAAGGAGCTCTTGCGTAGAGTGCTTGCAGCTCGGCGATCTGTTGTGTGGATTGAACTACGTCTTTCTGCATTAACGCTTTTAGCTCTTGGTCAAAGACCAGGCCTTGCATAAGTTTTGACTTAGCGAGGCAGAGCGTTTTGAAGTTTAACGCTTCATGCAGTTCCATCGATTCGTGCGGCGCTAGTGTTGGCGTATTCATTGAGACCTTATTCCCTCCTTTTCTCATGAACGTTAGATTCTCCGACTTCGTCGGATCTTATAATAAAAATTGCCTGGGTCATTTTTGTTTTTTTACCCCCATACTTTAAATGGTCAGCTAAGAGCCTAATCCGGTCTGTTCCCCTCGCCAATTTTCACGGTGTGTCCAAACCTCGTCACGGGAACAGAATATATAGAGAGTCAACAATACTTTACAGGGGGTGTATCTTTGAGCAGTAAAAACATTCATGGTTGTCCTGCTCCCCAGAACATCACGTTGGCTCAGCGCCTGCAGCCCATTGTAGGTCGGACGGTAACGGTGTTCCAACCTGGCTTTCCGCAGCTGACAAGAACAACAGGAAAGCTCTCCAATGTGACCTCGTCCTCTTTTACAGTGGGATCAACTGTAGTGAATACCCAAACCTCCTTCTATATTGTCCTTAACGAGCCTGTTAAAAAGACAAAGCCATTTGATTTGACGGCCACCGCAGAAGATATCGGAGAGCTTCAAGGGAGACTAATCCGTGTTGGGAGGAATTTTGTCGAGTTTATCAAGATGCCAGGCCGGAGAGTTCCTACTCTGTTTCCGTTAAATCAGTTCACTGAAGTCGTGTGCGAACATGAGGATGAGGAATAGGAACTGCAGGGGCTGTCCCAAAGCCCTTTGAAGTTGAAGCAAAAAGCTGAAATTAAGTCGAAATAGCCAAACGGGACGAAACAGAGGAATTACCTGCTTCGTCCCGTTTGTGTTAGGTCTGTTGTTACTTCCTTGAGCAGATTAGGAGCAAGGCAAAGTCATCCGGCCTCCAGGCTCATCTTGTCCAAGCCCGAGGCAGAAAGCGCGGGAATCTCCGGTTGTTTTTCATCTGGCCGAATACACTCTCCGGCTCAATCATGCCACGGATGGATAGCTCCTAGCCTTCCTCGCTCCGCAGTCGCTCAAACGCGCGCAAGCTTCAAAAGCCAGCAGGAACTGCGGTTCAGCGTACGGGTATTTCGAGCGCTGTTGATGACGGCGATATTTAGAAAGATACGGACTGTGTCCCCGGTCCGGTTGTTGAACAGGACTTTGTTCAGTTGCAGATCGCCGGAGCCGCCGCGAACCGTGAACGTCCCGGTTGAGGGTAATGCCTCAACCTTGAAGATGAATGCATCATTGGACAACAGAAAATTCAAACTTTTCAACACGAGCTTCTTCCTGTTAGGCACGTCTATCACAATGGTTTGCACATCAACTCTTTTTCCGGGTGATAGCTTAATCGGCTGATTCCCGCCGACAATTCCGTTTAGTTGTTGGAGCATTCTGGCACCTCCAGATCATATATACGACAGTATATTTCACTGCGATAGGATGGGATTGGATGATTGTCCAAATGGGAATTATTCCAGTGGGCAAACAGGTCGGAAAATGACAATACGCGCACACCAGATCGAAGGAGCTGTCGACGGCAGCTCCTTTAGCAATTTCGCTGATAGCGATGTTAAGCTGAACCGTATCATAAGTAGTTTCATCAATTCTTTACTGATCGTTCTCAATATGTTATCCTCTTGATCAGGAGGGGATCAAAATGGCTAGAAGCAAGGAGTTTAATGAATCTGAGGTTTTGGATAAAGCGATGATGCTCTTTTGGGAACAGGGCTACGAGAAGACATCGATGACCGAATTGGTTGACCATATGGGGATCCATCGTAGAAGCTTGTATGACACATTTGGCGATAAACATAGGTTGTTTCTAAAAGCAATGCAACGTTATGAAGACAAGATCGGCGCTGCTCTTAATAGTGGAATTAAACGATCAAAGACTGCAACGGAAGCACTTCAATTTTGTTTTGATTTTATGATTCGACTTCATGTAGATGAGGACTTGCCTTCAGGCTGTTTAACAGTGAATTCGGCGGTGGAATTAGCAACTCGTGATTCCGAGGTTGATGCAAAATCTACTCAAGCATTTACATCATCAGAGCAGAAACTTAAAGAAATCATTTTTTGGGGACAGCAGAACGATGAATTCACGTCTGAGTACGAAGCTGAAGATTTGGCGGAATATCTGCATAATGTATTAATTGGAATAAGAGTAATGTCAAGAACTTCGGTTCCGAAAGAAAAGCTTCAGCGTTTAGCTAAAATATCAATGAAGTTTATCGCAAAGTGATAGTTGTTCCCTCCTAATAAAATACTGCCTTTTCTAGAACGATCGTTCCCGTAAGAAACTAAATGAAAGGGTGAAATAACGTGTTTAGATTAACAATCTTATTCTTCCTCGTCATGTTCGTTATCGGCACAGATACCTTTCTGATTTCTCCGCTCATCCCCACACTTCAAAATTTGTTTCATATCCCGACTGAGTACTCGGGTTGGATGGTTGGAGCCTATGCTTTAGGTTATGCCATATTTGCGCTGGTTGCCGGACCGCTTTCCGATGGTTGGGACCGCAAAAAGGTAATGCTTTACGGCATGGTCTGCTTCTCGGTCTCAACGATGTTATGCGGTTTGGCTACAGGTTTTTGGTCCATGCTCTTATTCCGTTTTCTAGCCGGAGTCAGCGCGGCATTTACGGCGCCTCAAGTGTGGGCCTCAATCCCTGTGCTGTTCCAAGCTCCCAAGATCGCCAAGGTATCCGGAATCGTTATGGCGGGTGTGGCTGCCTCCCAAGCGTTCGGCATTCCTATTGGAAGCCTGCTTGCCTCAACTCATTGGTCTTATTCATTTTTTACAATCGGAGCATGTGCATTATTGGTGGCGGTATTCATCTTCTATGCTTTGCCCGAAATGAAGCCGAATCAAGACACAAAAACCAAGACTCCGATTTTCAGCAGATATATCCCTCTATTGAATAGTCAGACAGCTAGAGTGGCCTTCCTCGCTCACTTTTTATTTCAATGCGGATTCTTCGCAGCTTTTTCATTCATAGGAAAATGGGTGACGGATCGCTTTCACCTCTCCATTGACCAAGCGGGGGGCGTGATGTTTTTTCTAGGTATCGGGAATATAATCGGCAGCTTCAGCGGTGCCTATGTGATCAAAACACTAAACCGCTTCAATACGCTGGTTGTGGGCTTTCTTGTCTCTATCGCATGCTATATTGCTTTGCCTTACTTGCCATCGGTTGCAGTTTTCGAAAGTGTCTACTTTTTCATATTTGTAAACATGGGGATCGTTTTTCCACTAATACTGGGAATGCTGAATTCATTAAATCCGGCCATCCGCGGCACGATCTCCAGCTTGGCCAATTCGATCATGTATGCTGCGACAACGCTCGGTTCTTGGATCGCAGGGATGATTTACGCGGCTTTTAACGGTTTTTCCGCCGTAGGCATGTTTGCGGCAATTTGCTTTGCTGGTTCGTTGTTATCTTTTATATTCAGCGGTATTTTGGCCAGTGATGTGAAAACAAAGAAGGGGATTACAGATCACTAATAAGATAAAGAAAGTTTCGGTGCTTTCGCCCCAACCTTTAATTTTTCTTAAGTAATAATATTTACAACTTTTTTCCTATCCCCTACTATTAAATTGGAATCTATCGAAAATTCTCGATCTTTTTCGACAACTTACTATTTAATAGGGGGGCCACAAGTGCCGCAAAGGTTTGTATCACAAAATGTTCTTCGATTTTTCAGTGCTTGTATGACGTTTATCCTGATTTTTGTCAGCAGCGGAGCTGGCGACTTTGCCAACACGGCCCAGGCTGCCGCCTTATGGACGTCCCGTGACTCGAATACCGGGGGTTACTTCGGCGGTGTGGCGTACGGCAACGGAATCTTCGTTGCGGGCGATGACTCGCCGAACGTGGTTGTCTCGTCCGACCACGGGCAGACATGGAACGCAACGGATTGGAGTTCAATCGCGTACACGCTTATGACACCGCTCTATGCGGGCGGAAAATGGGTGTTCTCGGCGTTCGGCGGCAAGATGCTGTACTCCACCGATAACGCTTCTTCCTGGCATGGCGGTATCGTTCCCGGTCTAACGCCGAGTGATACGCTTTGGGGAGTCACTTATGGCAGCCCGAAATATGTTGCGGTAGGGGACAACGCCGCGATAGCCACATCAACGGACGGGATTAATTGGAGCGGCATCCATAAGAGCGGCGCTTCCAACTTCCGATCAGTTGCGTTCGGCTCTGATACGCTCGGGAACCCGCAGTTTGTTGCGGTTGGAACCAACGCTAACATCTGGACATCCCCAGATGGTTCGTCATGGACCAAACAGTCCCCACCGGGTCCTTCTTATGAAACTCTTAACATGATTGCGTACGCGGTCATTGACGGATTGCCGACTTATGTCATTGCGGCGGATTCCGGCATCTATCAGTCGGCAGACGGCGTATCATGGGCACGGCGGATGTCGTCCAATTCTATTCTGTACGGCGTTACTTATGCGGGTAATCAGTTTGTCGCAGTCGGTGCGGGCGGTGCAGTCACAACCTCGCGTGACGGCATCACTTGGTCCGCTCTCGGGAACGCCAACACGACGGAGGAATTATATGCAGTTGCCGGTGACACCCACAACCGGTTCGTAACGGTCGGCACTGCGGGAGTCCTTCGGACGAAAGATTACAGCAATGATTCCAAGCTGACCGCACTAGGGCTTGACCAAGGATACTCTGTTTCACCGGTGTTTGCTTCCGGTACGACCTCGTATTCGGTCAGCGTAGGCAGCGGAGTCTCGAATCTTAAAGTCACACCTACACTTTCAGACAGTGCAGCTTCGGTAAAGATCGACGGGACGGATGTTCCGTTATACAATGGCTATCTGACGGTGCCTTTGAACCCAGGAACAAATACAATTACGGTTAGCGTCACCGCGCAAGACGGTATTTCGCAGACGGTATACACCATCACGGCGACCCGTGCAATGGCCGCTCCTTCGTCCGATGCGACCCTCAATAATTTGTCGCTGAGCCAAGGGACGTTAGATCCGGATTTTACGGCGGGCCAGCTGAACTATACCGCAAGCGTGCCTTATACGACTACGGGCCTCACCGTCACACCGACGGTGAATGAGTCGCATGCGACGGTTAAAGTTAACAACGCAAGCGTGCCGAGCGGCACGGCTTCCGGCACCATTGCACTTTCGGTCGGAGCTAATCCGATCACCGTTGATGTAACAGCGCAGGACGGCACGACGATCAAGTCGTACCTAGTGACGGTGACCCGCGCGGCTGCATCGTCCAATGCCCTGTTGAGCAATTTGACGACTTCGCAAGGGACGGTGTCACCGGTGTTCTCGTCCAGCACGCACGAATATTCCTTGGATGTTGGCAATTTGGTCAGCTCTCTCCAGGTGACGCCGACGGTACAGGACAGCACCGCCACGGTGAAGGTTAACGGAGCTGCGGTTGCAAGCGGAACCGCTTCGTCTTCCATCACCTTGCCGGTTGGTTCGACAGTGATCACTGTGCTGGTGACTGCGCAAGATGGCACCACAACAGAGACGTACACCTTGACCGTCAATCGGACTCCTTCCAGCAACTCCAGTCTTAACTCCCTGAGCGTCAGCCAGGGCACACTGAATCCAGGCTTCTCGTCCGACATTACCGATTACACGGTGAATGTAGGAAACGCTGTGACCAACTTGACCGTTACGCCAGCGGTATCTGACCTCGCGGCAACCGTGAAAGTAAACGGAACGACAGTTGCCAGCAGCTCAGCTTCAGGCTCCATTCCACTGCTTGTCGGTTCCAACACCATTCCTGTGCAGGTGACGGCTGAAGACGGCTCATCCACGACCTATACGCTAACCGTCATTCGCGCAGCGTCCAGCAACAACAATCTGAGCAGCTTGACGATCTCCTCTGGTGAGCTGAGTCCGGTCTTTGCTTCAGGGACTACTTCGTACACAGTGAATGTCGACAGTGAAGTCACTGAGGTCACCGTCACGCCGACCGTTGCAGACACCGATGCGACTGTAAGGGTGAATGAGGCAGATGTGACGAGCGGTTCTGCTTCGTCAAATCAGCATCTGAACGTTGGTACCAACATTATTACGGTTGAGGTTACGGCGCCAAATGGTTCGGTCAAGACGTATACGGTTACCATGAACCGCGCTCCATCTAGCGATGCGACTCTTAGCAGCTTGGCAATCAGCCAAGGCGATCTGAATCCGGACTTCTCGGCCGGTACGTCCACATATACCGTGAATGTAGGCAACGCTGTCTCGGAACTCTCTGTCGTTCCGACGGTTAATAATGCGAACGCGACAGTCAAGATCAACAACGCTTCGGTCATCAGCGGCATCGCTTCGGCACCGATCTCACTCGCTGTCGGCGACACAATCATTACCGTCGTCGTCACAGCCGAAGACCAGACTTCAACGAAGACGTATACAATGACCGTTCATCGGGCCCCTTCCAGTAATGCAGACTTGAGCCATTTGCAGCTGAGCGGCAGTCCGTTGCAGCCGGGCTTCGCTTCCACTACGACCGTGTATACCGCAGCGGTGGGGAGCTCGGTCAGCAAAGTGACCGTGACTCCAACGGTGGCTGATTCCACCGCGACCGTAACGGTCAACGGGGAAGTCGTCACCAGCGGCAGCGCTTCTTCTGAAATCTCGCTGACCAGCGGCGAGAATCCGATCACCGTCATAGTCACCGCACAAGACGGGACTACCAAGACGTACACCTTGACCGTCAATCGGGCTTCTTCCAGCAACTCCAGTCTTAACTCTCTGAGCGTCAGCCAGGGCACACTGAATCCAGGCTTCTCGTCCGACATTATCGATTACACGGTGAATGTAGGAAACGCTGTGACCAACTTGACCGTTACGCCAGCGGTATCTGACCTCGCGGCAACCGTGAAAGTAAACGGAACGACAGTTGCCAGCAGCTCAGCTTCAGGCTCCATTCCGTTGCTTGTCGGTTCCAACACCATTCCTGTGCAGGTGACAGCTGAAGACGGCTCATCTACGACCTATACGCTAACCGTCATTCGCGCAGCATCCAGCAACAACAATCTGAGCAACTTGACGATCTCCTCTGGTGAGCTGAGTCCGGTCTTTGCTTCGGGGACTACCTCGTACACAGTCAATGTCGGCAGCGAAGTCACCGATGTCACCGTCACGCCGACCGTTGCAGACACCGATGCGACTGTAAGGGTGAATGAGGCAGATGTGACGAGCGGTTCTGCTTCGTCAAATCAGCATCTGAACGTTGGTACCAACATTATTACGGTTGAGGTTACGGCGCCAAATGGTTCGGTCAAGACGTATACGGTTACCGTGAACCGCGCTCCATCTAGCGATGCGACTCTTAGCAGCTTGGCAATCAGCCAAGGCGATCTGAATCCGGACTTCTCGGCCGGTACGTCCACATATACCGTGAATGTAGGCAACGCTGTCTCGGAACTCTCTGTCGTTCCGACGGTTAATAATGCGAACGCGACGGTCAAGGTCAACAACGTTTCGGTCATCAGCGGCAGCGCTTCGGCACCGATCTCACTCGCTGTCGGCGACACAATCATTACCGTCGTCGTCACAGCTGAGGACCAGACTTCAACGAAGACGTATACACTGACCGTTCATCGGGCCCCTTCCAGTAATGCAGACTTGAGCCATTTGCAGCTGAGCAGTGGTCCGTTGCAGCCGGGCTTCGCTTCCACTACGACCGTGTATACCGCAGCGGTGGGGAGCTCGGTCAGCAAAGTGACCGTGACTCCAACGGTGGCTGATTCCACCGCGACCGTAACGGTCAACGGGGAAGTCGTCACCAGCGGCAGCGCTTCTTCTGAAATCTCGCTGACCAGCGGTGAGAATCCGATCACCGTCATAGTCACCGCACAAGATGGAACTACCAAGAAGTACACCTTGAAGGTGACCCGCACTCCTGTGCAGAACAGCGGAGGTACAGCTCCGGGAACCACCACCCAGGGTAAGGTGACCGTAGTCGTTACCAGCAATAATGATTCCACGAAGGGCTCATCAATGCAGGACCTGATGAAGAAAGTCGGCTCGGATCTGACCATGTCCGCGAAAATCTTCGGTGCGAACGGCAGCCCGCTGAACTTGCCGGAAATTCCAATCACCAGTAAGGGTACGTTTGAACTTCCGAACGTGCCAGCTGGCACCTATGCGATGGTCTTGAATGTAGTTGCTCCAAACGGTCAAAAGCTTGCTGGTCAAAAGGCCACTTTGACTGTCAACAGCAGCGGCTCTGCATCCATTCAGGTTGAGCTCATCGACCCGTACGGCGTCATCACCGATTCGATCACGCATCAACCGATTGACGGTGTCAAAACCACGCTGTACTGGGCGGATACCAAGCTCAATCGCGACAATGGCCGCACGCCGGACACACCGGTCGTCCTTCCGGAGCTTCCGGACATGGCTCCGAACCAGAACCATAACCCGCAGACTACCCGTGACGGGGGTCAATACGGTTGGATGGTCTACCCTGACGCCGATTACTACATCGTTGCGGAGAAAGACGGCTATTCTCTCTATGACAGCCGCAATGACCTCCGGGATGAAGCGCAAGGCGATACCAGCTACATCCGGAGCGGTCTGATTCACGTCGGACAGACGATTGTACAGTATAACTTCAGCATGACCCAAGCGTCTGTCGCTTCGGGCACCCACAAACCGTACATCTACGGTTACCCGGATGGCACGTTCGGTCCCGGCCAGCATCTCACCCGCGCAGAGCTGGCGGCGATTCTCGCGCGCCTGCTGCCGGAGGATACAAGCGCTTCGGCAAGCCCGAAATTTACCGACATGAAAGCTTCCCACTGGGCTTACAGATCCGTAGCGAAGGTATTTGGCCTGAAAATCATGATCGGTGATCCGAACGGTACCTTCCGTCCGGATGCCGAAGTCACCCGTGCCGAAATGGCGGTGGTGGTGGCGAAGTTTAAGCAGCTCCGGGCTGCCTCGGACACGAAGTTCTCTGACATCGGCAGCCATTGGGCGCGCACATTCATCGCTCAGGCGGAATCTGCCGGTTATGTAACTGGCTATCCGGACCACACCTACCGCCCGGGCCAAGCAGTGACCCGTGCCGAAGCGGTCGTCATCATGAACCGTGTGCTTGAGCGCCGTGTGCAGCACATCGACGGGCCATCCCTGTGGTCGGATGTTACTTCTAACTTCTGGGGGTACGCCGACATCATGGAAGCGACTCAGGCACATAATTACCAGTTGCTTCAGAATGGTACTGAGGTCTGGAAGTGAACCTGAACAGCACAGCCATAAGCAAGGGATGTTTCAAAGCTTGTTAATATGCTCCCCTTCAAACAGCGAGGGTTTTTCAATAAACCGGCTGATTGAAGGGGAGTTTTTCTATGATGTCCACACCAGACAGCTGAGTGGCTTGTTGTTCATATCCCTGATATATATTTGGTGGTTAACTGAACGCAATACACGTCATGTTCATATGAGATGCTGTGTAATGAAAAGCGCTGCACGATCCAGGGCCTGATCGGCTTCATCGATAATATCGGTGAAAGCCTGGAAAACATGCGGGACGTCGGCGGTAACATCAAGGATTACATCCACGCCGGCTGCCCGCGCACGGTCGGCTAACTGCGTGGAATCGTCAAGGAGCAGCTCGTTAGTACCGACTTGTAGCAGGAGCGGCGGGAATCCGGTTAGGTCGGCGAACCTGGCGGGGCTCACGAGTTCATGATTCGGGTCTTGTCCAGCAAGGTACATGGTATCCGTAAATGTAAAGCTTTCACGCGTGAAGAACGGGTCGAGCCCTATTTTGCTATCTATGCTTGCTCCAGAGTGTGTCCTATCCAATCCTGGGGAGAACATGACTACGGCTGCTGGCAGCGGCAGGCCTGCGTCCCGAGCCATCAGGCAAGTTGAGAGGGCAATACCGCCACCGGCAGAATCGCCAGCAAGTACGATAGACGTTCCCTGAGCGCCGCCCTCCAGAAGCTCGCGATAGGCTGCAAGGGCATCTTCAAGCGCCGCAGGGAACGGATGCTCCGGAGCCAGGCGGTAATCGAGTGAGACGGACCGGACACGGGTCTTGCTGACGAGATTCGCGGTAAGGCACATAGCCGTGTAAGGGGATCCCATAATATACGAACCACCATGGAAATAGAGAATAATTCCCGGGCGTGCATCCTGTAGGGGGTCAACGACCACACCTGGTCGATTGCCCAGATTCGTAGGTGCGGTTCGCACGTCCGCAGGTACTTTCATTGCCGCCATCATGGCAGCGAAGTTCGCGCGCATCTCCTGAACGCTTTGTGACTTGGCGGGTTCACGATGCCGCAGCAGATCATCCAGCATTTTACGTTGTTCTCTAGACATAGAACAATCCATCTCCTTTTTTAATCGTATTCTGCCGTAACCTCTTCCAGCGATCCGGCTTATTCATAGCGTATAATACAATTATGACAAAACTTGTCACAATAATTTGGGGGGATGGGTGAATATCATGGGAAAGTCGAGGCGCTTGATTGAATTGATGATGGCCGTGAACCGAAAGCGGAAATTCACCGTCAAGGAGCTTGCTGAAGAATTCGGGGTGTCTACCCGAACGATGCTGCGCGATTTGCAGGAGCTGAGTGGAATGGGAGTACCTTTATACTCTCAAGTCGGTGCGGGAGGTGGATACCAGGTGCTTGCTGAGCGAACCCTTCCACCGATTTCATTTACGGAAAATGAGGCCTTCTCCATATTCTTTGCTTCCCACGCTCTTCGGCACTTCAGTTCACTGCCCTTCGAGGCATCTGCAGAATCCGCACTTCGCAAATTCTACAGGTATCTATCGGAAGATGTGAAAAGTCAGATAGATGAGATGCGGAACCGAATTGACTTCTTCACGCATACACGTTCAGAACAGGCTGACTGCCTTGAGATATTGCTCCAAGCGTCCATTAGGAAGCTGCCTGTAACCATCAGTTACGGATCCCGAAAGGGTGAGACTGGAAGGAGAACGATTCAACCTATCGGTATATATGCCCATGAGGGATATTGGTTTTGCCCAGCTTACTGCTATTTGCAAGAAGCCTTTCGGTTATTCCGGGTAGATCGGATAGAGGCAGCCGTTTTGGCGGATGTTGAAGCGTTATCGTCTACAGTGGATGTTTCAGAGGTGGATTTAACGAACTGGGGTCATCACTTCTACAGCCAACGGGAAAGAGTAGGTGTTCAAGTGAAGCTAACGGCAAAAGGGGTGGAGTTATTCCGAAATAAGAGCTGGATTTTCCCTTGGGGAGAAGTACATCACTCCAATGACGGCACAGGCACACTTGAGATGGGGATCACCCCCTCAGAAATACCGTTCTTTGCCGAATATTTCTTCTCGTTCGGCGCTGAAGCGATCGTGCTGAAGCCGGGGGAGCTCAGAGAGGCGGTCAGAAAGAAGCTGGCCTGTGCTCTCGAAGAGTATAATGCGCCTAGCTTCTAGTCTCCTAGGCTTTTTATTATCGCTTTCTATCCTGTCAGAGTAACATAACCGCTTCGCCTACAATATGATGAGTCTAGAAATCTAAAGAGGTGAGCAGAATGTCAGTTGTAAAAGCCAGGAAACAGGATATTGATATGTTGGCAAGGTTGCTTCGAGCTGAAGCGGAGACCGAAGGTGAACAAGGCATGCTCCTTGTTGGAAATGTCGGCATTAACCGAGTAAGAGCGAATTGCTCCGATTTTAAGGGAATCCGGACAATTCCCCAAATGATCAATCAGCCGCACGCGTTCGAAGCACTGCAACATGGTTTGTACTATCAAAAGGCAAGAGATAGGGAACGCCGGTTGGCGCAGCGGTCTGTAAATGGGGAGCGGAATTGGCCGGCCAAATTCTCCCTATGGTATTTCCGCCCTGGATCGTTCGAAAATCCTGGACCCTGCCCGGATACTTGGTATAATCAGCCGCTCGCAGGACGATGGAAGAAGCACTGCTTTTATGAACCAACCGCGGAAGAATGTGAAAGTGTATATAATACGTTTTAATGACGAGACCATCCTTTGCGGGATGGTCTTGAATCTGCCGGTACAGCTTGCCCGCAGAACCGTATTCTAGGTAACTTGCAGGTATTGGATAAGCACTCCACGGACAGGCTTCATCTGGTAGGAGTGTAGACGCGGACATTTGCTAGAACAGAGTTCGTTGACATTAATACGATATCGTATTAATATAAAAACAGAAATTACTACGAAATCGTATTACAAAGGAGTTACCGGTATGCAGCAGCTTTATGACCTCTTCCTTAAGACCGGTTTACGTCCGTTCGCTTTCATGACGGATACCTTGCAGTTGGAACAAAAGGTAACCCGTTCAGATTTGTCAACGCTATTGATTCTGCTCTTTCGAGGAGACCAGACGATGTCGGAGCTTGCTTCCGAGATGGGAGCGCCGCTAAGCTCGATGACCAGCATTGCCACGCGGCTTGAACGCAAGGGACTCATCGCCCGGGCTATATCTGCGCAAGACCAACGGGTGCGGCTTGTCACGCTAACACAGGAAGGACGGCGGCTAGCTAAGGAATGGGAGCACATCATGCAAGAAATGCTCGGAAGGCTGGAATCGGCTTTTACACCCGAGGAATTAGATGAATTTACGAGACTCCTGCTTAAGGCAGCCAAGGTATTCCAGAGTGAAGGTCCTGTAAGGCAGGATGTGAAGAAGACCTCAGCGAGAAAAATTAACATTGAGGAATGACCGGTTATACACCGGTTTTTTTACAAGCAAATACTACGAAATCGTACTAAAAGGGAGTGAGCGGTATGAGGATTATTATCTACACGGGTAAGGGCGGCGTCGGCAAGACAAGTATTGCTGCAGCCACTGCAGTCAAGCTGGCTCAGCAGGGGAAGCGAACACTGATACTCAGCACGGACGCGGCACATAGCTTGGCGGATTCGCTGGCGGTATCTATTGGGCCCGATCCGGTACAGATTAGTGAGAATCTGTGGGGTCAGGAAGTGAACAGCCTAAGAGAGACGGAGAACAATTGGGGGGCGGTGCAGGGCTGGATATCGGCCATGCTCGATAAGGCTCAGCTTAAGGATATTACGACAGAGGAAATGCTGGTCTTTCCCGGCATGGAGGAGCTGTTCAGCTTACTGCAGATCAAGAAGCATGCTCAAAGCGGGGAATACGACGTGCTGGTGGTGGATTGCGCCCCAACCGGAGAGACTCTGCGCCTGCTCAGTTATCCCAACGTGCTGAATTGGTGGCTGGAGAAGATATTCCCTTATGAACGCAAGTTAGTTAAGTTCGTCCGGCCGGTAGCGAAGCTGGTTAACCATGTTGAACTTCCTTCCGACCATGTGCTGGACAGCATCGAGCGTTTTGCAAGGGATCTGGGAGATATGCAGAGGATTGTCCTGGACCCGGAGACAACATCGGTCAGAATCGTGTTGAACCCCGAGAAGATAGTGCTTGCTGAAGCGAAGCGCTCGTTCACTTATCTGAATCTGTTCGGGTTCAATACGGATGCGGTAATTGTCAACCGGATACTGCCGGATGAAGCGGGGGAAGGCTTTTTGGCAGATTGGCGAAACCTTCAGAAGAAATATGAGGAAGAGATCGTGATGAACTTCCAGCCGCTGCCGATTCTGAAGGCACCTATGATGCGGCAGGAGGTGGTCGGAATACCGGTTCTTGAGGAGCTGGCGGATATCGTGTTCGGGGCTCTTGATCCCTCCGGGATGCTGTACCGCGGCAGAACGGAGACGATCCGGGAGGAGGACGGAGAGCTGCTGCTTGAGCTCCCGATTCCTTTTGTTGATAAGGCTGATCTGGACTTAACACAGGCGGGTGACGAATTGACCGTGAATGCGGGTGCCTACAAGCGTAAGGTGATTCTGCCAAGACTATTGATGGGACGGCCGGTGGCGGGTGCGAAGTACGCAGAGGACCGGTTAATTATCCGTTTCGGTGAGCGGGATATTAGGGAAAAGGGGTGATGAACATGAGAAAGAGCACTCTTGGTCTGGAGCGGGCTCGGGAGGGTTTGTCTCTGGCAGAACGATTCCTGGAACAGCTGGAGCACAACCAACCCGAAAGGCATATACGGAATGCTATGAAGGAATGGCTGCTGGCTTCACGGGCTGTCATTGATAGTGCGATCGATACGCTGGAGGAGCCGAGTACTCCGACCAAAACCGCTCGTAAGATAAGCATTTCGAATGAATGACCGTTCCAGCCAAATTGATCAAGAGGAGTGAGCATATGACAGTAAGCAAAAGTAAACAGCAGATCGGAGTTCTGATCATGTTGACCGGACTGCTTCATACCGTAGTCGGTTTAGCCCTTTTTATGAAACATCTACAGCCGATTTTCTCCGAAGGTGTGTGGAATACTGTTCAGGGGGGGCAGTGGGAACGGGAAACCTCGTTCTGGTTCATGATGTTCGGTTTTCTGTTTATCATGCTCGGATATATAACGGATTGGTTGATCAAAAAAAGAGAAATTTCGCCGCCCCCGGCTTTAGGATGGATGCTGCTTGCGTTGTGTGTGATGGGGGTTGTCATTATGCCGGTTTCGGGCTTCTGGATAGGCCTGCCTCAGGCCTGGATCCTCACACGGAAGGATACACTGGCGGGAGGGTAATGAGGAGACTTGTTGGAGAGGGCGCCTTTTTGGCGCCTTTTTTGCGTTAGTCTGGTTAAGGGAGGCATGATCACAAATAAGACGAAGCCGGGGTGGTCCTTACTCTGCAAAAGGAGAATGCAGCACCCACCGCTCAAACCCCGCTTGGAGCAATGCTGCACTTAAGTTACTCTGCTGCTGATGGTTACTCTTCAATTCGGCGTCGTATTTGATGAGTTCTATAATGGCCTTCTTGAATCCCAGCCTCGGGTATAGCTCCAGAACTGACTTTACAATCTCCTCGGATATATCCTCTGCACGTAAGCCTAATATGTCCATTCCGGCACCAAAATGTACTAAAGCGATCTCGGGCTGCTTCTCTGCGGCAATCTCGGAAGCATGTAAAATAATGGCCTCACGCACTACATCGATTTTCTCTTGAGAAACTCCATGACTGGATAGAAATCTTTCGGCGTGGTCGGCACCCTCATGCTCGAATGAATGCTTACGGCACACGTGTTCCGTCAATCCAACATCATGCAGGACAGCACCGAGAAAGAACAGCTCCTGGTCATACTTGAGACCGTACTTTTTGCCTAAGGAATCCCCAAATGCATAGGTGCGCATGCAGTGATTGTACAGAAATTCAGGAGATATTTCGCTGACAAGCTGTGCAGCCTTTTTAGCTAAACTGCTATCTGGCATCGTCATGGTATACATATAGTCGCCTCCGATATGATATAATTTTAGAAACCGATCGGTCTCTGATATAATAACGGATAGGATTCTTTTTAACAAGACCAATATGATACATTTTAGACACCAACACTTTAGCGGGGGATTGTCATGAAAAAGGGAGAACAAACGAAACAGCATATCATCATTAAATCTGCTGAACTATTTAATCAGAAGGGGTTTGCAGGTTGTTCGATAAATGAAATTATGGATGCAACAGGACTTACGAAAGGCGGAATTTACCGTTTCTTTAGCAGTAAAGATGAAATTGCCTTGGAGGCTTTCGCCTATGCACTAGAGATTGTTGCGAAACAATTTGCCCTTGCTACCCAGGGGAAGAAGTCAGCCATAGACAAAATCATTTCGATTTTCGATGTCTATGCGGATGTTGTGCATCACCCGCCAGTAAAAGGCGGCTGTCCTGTACTGAACATGGCCGTGGAAAGCGATGATACGCATCCTTCCTTACGGGAGAAGGCATCTACAGCCATGAATGGCTTTCTGGCCACCATTCATCAGATCTTATTGGAGGGGATCCAAAGCAAAGAGCTGCGCCCAGATCTGGATCCGAGCTCTTTGGCCTCCTTTATATTTTCAATTCTGGAGGGGAGTATTATGGCCAGCAAGCTGGAAGGGGATAACCGGCATGTGGCTGTTGGCAAGGAGCATTTGTCTAATTACCTGAGGGCTTATCAACTCTAATATGTCTTGACCTTAGGTCAGACCTAGGGTGTATCGTTGAGATATTCCAAGCTTCATCCTTAGGAGTGATTGTTATCAAGAGCGAAATTACGATTAGTGAACTAGCCAAGCTGATGAACGTGTCGGTTCATCAAATTCGTTATTTTGAAGAGAAAGGTATTCTTCAGCCTGCTTACACGGATACGAATCAGTATAGGAAGTATGGTATGGACCAAATCTACGAGCTGGCTCGCATCCTGCTGCTCCGCAAATTGGAGGTACCTGTTCAGTCCATTAAAGCTTGCATGACTTCCTATTCAGCGGATCAGCACCGGCAGCTGCTTCATCATTCCTTGCAGGGTATCGAAGCGGAGCTGCAGCGCCTTCAGGAACTTCAGCGGTTCATCCTCAAAGTGCTGCATGAGGAGCAAAGCTTCAGCTTGCAGCCTAACCAATTCCAAGTGAAGAAGCGTGATCTCACATTTCTCAGACGGTTCATTGAGCTGGATTCCCATACGAGGCTTGATGCGGCACGGCTGGCTGAGGAGGCGGGCCGCGTCCCGAACTTGTTTGAGTTAGATATCCATTACTTATATGACGGTTCGAATACCGTTACCTTATATCTGGAATCGCAAGCTTCGGGAGATGTTTCCTTACCGCAAGGGGAGTATCTTACTCTGCAATGTCTGATCCATGAGGAAGAGCTTGAGCACCTTATTGAGCAATTCCTCGACTATGCCGCTGCACAATCCATCCCTCTACAGGGGCCCCTCGTTGTCATTGAAAGATCTTATTTATCTCTATTTAGTCCCCACCAGCTGCACTATGAGCTGCAAGCCTTGATCACGTCGGTTGCCAATTCAGAAGGGAAGGGCTGAACATGGGGAAGGTACCGATTACGATAGAGCCCATGCAGGCCCAGTATAATGGGCAGGTTGGACGATTACTGGCTCAAGCATTCTATGGAAAGTTTCAAATGCTGACGAGCATGAATGAGGACGATCTGGCTCTGTTTTTCGAACAACTGCTGGAATACGTCCGGGCTGAACCATCAACTCAAAGAATGGTTGCTCTGCATCAGGGAGAGGTAATTGGAAGCATTGCGATTAAATGGAGACCGGATCATGGCATCAAAAGGAACAAGCAAAGGCTGCCGCCATGGAGGATTCTCAGCCAATTTGGCCGATGGAACCTGATCAAATTGCTAATCGGCTTGTATGTACTAGATCATGAGCCCGAGCCTTACGAATGTTATATTGCAGACCTTGCTGTCCATTCGGACCAGCGAAGTAAGGGTGTAGGAAAGCTTCTATTGCAATGGGCACAGCAAGCTGTAGCCATGAACCCGGCGCTGGACCGTCTAAGCCTGCATGTCTCTGGCAGTAACCCGCGTGCTAAGCAGCTATATGACCAATTATCGTTCCAAACCCATTCCAGAGAGAAGCGATATATACTGCATCTGTTGTTCAACGAATCCAGGTGGGACTATATGGTACAAAGGAAGGGAGGGTATTTAAAGAGACCATGAGGAACAAGAAAGTATGGATTTATGTGGTGATCTTCGTAATGCTAATTGGAGGCACAGGAATTTATATTTTAGAGCAAAACCGTTTTGACATGGTAGAGCAGCAGGTTGAGATCCCATCGTCCGCAGGCAAGCTGACGGGAACTTTGGTGCTGCCGAGGAATGCTGGGGATCAGCGGGGTTTAGTCCTCTTTATCCATGGGGATGGGGCGATTGATGCAGCACACGATGATGGGTATAAGCCACTATGGGAGCGATTAGCCAGCTTGGGCTATGCCTCCTTGTCCCTGAACAAAAGAGGGATCGGCGGATCTGAAGGAAGCTGGTTAGAGCAGAGCATGGATGATCGGGTAGATGAGGCTCGCGAGGCGATTGCATGGGCCCGGCGGCAGCCCATGATCGATCCGAACAGGATCGGGGTGTGGGGCGCCAGCCAGGCGGGATGGGTCATTCCTAAGCTTGCCGGGAAGGAGCAGCTAGCCTTTAGCATCCTTGTATCACCGGCTATTAACTGGCTGCGGCAAGGAGCCTATCATACGCGCGAGCAGATGATCCAGGACGGTTATTCGGAACAAGACATTCAAGCTGAAGAAGCATATGACGACCGAGTACGGCAGCTCTTAATTAAGAAGGCTGGCTATGACGAATATCTCCAGATCGCGCAGGGAAATGATGTGATGTCGAAGGACAGATGGACTTTTGTCAGTAAAAACTTCTTGTCGGACGCCGCGGAAGATCTTCATCATTTCAATTCGCCGGTACTCCTGCTTCTAGGCGAAGAGGATATTCATGTGGATTGGAAGGAGACGGAGCGTGTATATCGCAATAAAATAAAGCCGGAACTGCTGACGGTTGCGGTCTTCCCTGACGCAGAGCATTCGATGCTCAGCAAGAAGACCGCTGACTCCGACCTTCGGGCATTCATGATCAGTCTATTCGCACCCCGGCAAATCACGGTGCCAGGTTATATGGATCAAATAGAGCAATTCCTTGCGAGACTTGAATAACCTACTTGTTCCCCAAAACATCCACCCTCATCTGTAATCCTTCTACAACTTCTGTCGGTAGTTCCCTCACCTTGATATCTTCACCTAAGAAAAGCAGCCAATTTGTGATCTCGGCCAATTCATCCGGATGATGAACGTTGATGAAGGTCTTCAATATAGCCGTAGTTTGGTAAGGATTCGTGTAGGAAATTGTTATTTTTATTGGATGGTATTTTTTGAACTGGGCAATGGCCTTAGGACCAAGTTCGAGGACTACGTTGAAGGCTTCTTCCTGCTTGCTTAGTTGTTCTATAATCTTCTTCTTGCTTATTCTTTTCTTCTCCGGGTATGGTTTGACATCGGTTAGATTGTCGACGGAAATAATCCGCCTCTTCTCCTCTTCCAGGTCGTAGCCTTCAATTTTCCAAGAGCTTTTCTCACGATATAGGTGCATGAGATAGATGGGGTACGACCTCATTACTCTTCCTTCCTCGGCGGTAACCACTAGGTAGCTGTCCACAAGCAGGATCTGGATGAGTTGCTCTAACATAGGATGGGGCAGATCCGATAGATCAAGCAGGTCAGGATTGTGGGGGTTGGTCCCTTCAAAGAGCAAGATTTGATTTAATAGGACAAGGTCGTCTTGCTGATTCTCAGAGATGAGGCCGAGCAATTTCTCCGCTAAAGATTGGCGGCTCTTGAGATAAGGGAGTTGCAGATTTCGTGTGGCCATGAAAGCGATAAAAAGAGCTTTGATCTCATTATCAGTAAATCGGACAGTGGGCAGGACGGAGTTCTGCATCACAAAATAACCCCCGTCTCTTCCGACCTCGGCGACTAGAGGCATTCCCATCGCTTCAATTTCCCGGATGTCTCGAATTGCCGTTGAGCGGGAGATGTTAAACTCATGCATGATTTCCGAAATGGTGAAATGGGCGCGGTTATTGATGTACCGCATAATGATGTTAATCCGTTCAACTTTTTTCATAGGCCCTCTTAACAGTATCATTTTTTGACATGATTTAAGGTTATTATAAACCCAGCAAGTGAAAAAACAAATAATCGAATCAATTAAAGGAGGAATTGGAAGGAAGGCCGCTTATTGGACCGTCACAGCATTTCTCGCATTCTCTATTGCATTAAGCGGTATCGGGCAATTGATGCGATATGGTGGCAATGTCGATCTAGTGACGAATATTGGCTTCCCGTTATATGTCACGAACATTCTCGGAGTTTGGAAATTGCTTGGGGTCATTGCAATTGTAATGCCAGGGTTCCCCCGGCTCAAGGAATGGGCTTATAGCGGTATCTTCTTCCTAATGACGGGTGCGGCCTTATCTCATGTGTTCGCTAATGATTATGGCGACTATGGGTTCCATGTTATTCTTCCACTTGTCTATGCCGCGCTTGGCATCGCTTCCTGGGCGCTGCGTCCGAAAAGCCGCAAACTCTAGTGGGAAGTGAAAAACAGTGGCATATTTTGACACGATTTATTGTTAAGATAGATCTATATAAGACGCATTTAAAATGTTCACATTTGTGGTTACAGTCGTAACTACGGGTAATGCTTGGACTTTCGGCCGCTGTTGTCTCCAGATTTCCTGATGTATCCCCGGTAGTTGAAATCCGGAGACAAAGGCGGTCGCTATCGCTCCTACAGTTCCAAGCTTCCCCTCCGCTCACGCCTTACCTACATGTCATTTTTTTAACTGCGTCTAATCTATCAAGTGAACAAACAAATCAAAATATCAATTTAAAAGAGGAGCTGGGATCATGGCAACATATACTTATGAGGAAAAAGATAGTTTTATCGTTCTTGGTGTTGGAACGGAGCTGAAGAGTGATTACACGGATTATGCTGGCATCAACAAGGAGAAGGAGAATTTCTGGCGGGCAGTGGAGCAGGATGGAAGGCTTGACACATTAAAGGCTATTGCTGCGAACGACTATATTTTTGCCGTGAGCGAAGCGGTCAATCACAAGATGATGTATTATACTGGCGTCATGACAGATTCATCGATACCGGAAGAACATAGAGTGATCCAATTCCCAAAGGGGCAATACCTCGTTGTTAAAGGTGAAGGGAAATCGGCTGATGAGCTCAGTAGTATGCTTACGGGTGTTGCCTTTGGTCAAGTCTTGCCAGCAGCCGATCATTACGCCTATGTTGGCGGACCCAATGCAACAGTTGAGATGGGGCAGCGGGATGGCCTCGTATATGGTGAAATGTGGGTTCCGGTTGTGCAGAAGTAAATGAGATTAGCAGGAGGAATGAGGATGTCGCCTATCGTTGATTTTAAAAATGTGTCTACGGCTGGTCTGGAGTCTTCACCAGTAGCAGAAGCGCTAGCTGGCTTACGGGCGAATGAAGCCCGGTACTTCATGAACAAATACAAGCACGAATTTAAGGTCGTACCCGCCAGCGAAAGCCAGGAGACGCTTGATTATGTGAACCGAGTTTTGAAAGAAGAACGTGGTATTGAGTTTGCGGCTAGGCCTCTAGAGACATCGTGCTTTCAAGTTGAAAATATTAAATGGGCCTTCGTCTTCTATGAAGATGGTCTAGCGGTTAATGTCCTGTACACGGTGGATGATCCTAAGAAGCGGGCTGTTGGATTTAAGCTATCTGAGGGGATGGAAGTCCCTAAGGAGCTGGAAGAGAAGAAGTTCAAGTTTGCAAGGCAGAAGTCCAAGCTGGCTGGGACAATTCGAGGAACATTCTTCGTTATTAAAGGAGAATATTGAAGCATAAGGCAAAACCCTTTCCATAATGGAAAGGGTTTTCAGCTGGTTCCGCTGATGCCTTCGGGTTCTTTTCTGTTCTATTAACAGAAGTGAAAAATTGACGTGACAACTCTAATGATATTTGGCCTATGTAGGGTTTTGAGGACAAATATAAGCCACGGGTTAAACGTCCCACGGCGTGGAACTGGAGGTCGCCGCCCCAATGACCTAGTATAGGCGTGATCCCGTTAGTAGTCGGCCAGTCCGAGGTAGTGCAGCGAGAATAGATTTCCGAAGCCGATCGCTGAATACGTGGCGTTAAATCCGAATAAGAATCGCGTGGTATTCTTGTTGGCCACGGTCAGGGTTGCATAGGCGGCGTTCGCCTCGAAGAAGCTTTGCAGGCGGGACTTTCCGTCTCCGATCGCTTCGTAATATTTGTAGACGAAGAAGAACGGAGTGTCCCACTCCAGATGTTCCTTGTCCAATGCGACGTAGTCGTTCCAGTCGTCGCCCGTCTCACCCTCCGGGGTGGGAACATGGAGCCACAAGTAATTATTGGCTGCTCTGTTGAACGTCGGGACGGTATGAGCGATGGGGTTGATTAATTTACCCTTCGCCAGGCCGTCATGGACGACGCTGTTCGCATCCAGGCCATTAGCGGCATCAAAGCCCCAGAGGAAGGCCGTATAGTAGTTCGTGTTCAGGCCGATGACGCTCTTGCGGTCGAAGAAGAGAACTTTGTTCTGTTCTGCCCCACTTTTGTCGCCCCGGCCGCCCACCACGAGATCCATAACTCCGGCCTTATTCTCCTTCGTCAAGCTCGCGGCGAGGTCCTTATAGTAGGCGCGCTGACTGGTATTCTTGAAGAGACCGAATTCTTTATCTTCCTTCAGGCGCTTGATGAAGAGTGCGATGTCATCCTGAGCAAGCCCGTCTTGGAACTGGTACGGGGCCGAAACGGCAACGGTCGGAACGGATTTGCCATTGATCTGCTTGCGGTAGGCGTCGTAATTGCCGATGTACTTGGCGATTTCCCCCTTCGTCAGCGGCAGGCGGGAGACGGGCCACTCCGGAATGACGCTGATCGGAAGATTCTGCTGCACGATACCGTAGACGGAGACGTCCTTAAGGTACTTGCTGTCGTTCTTGAAGTTAGAATAGAGGAAGTCGGAAACGTATTTCTCTTTCTTGTTCTCCTCGACCCCGTCCCATTCAGGTTTGGCTGAGAAGAACTTCAGCTTGTGGGTGTAGGTGAAGGAAGGCACATCGCTGGCCAAGCCGAAGATTTGGATCCCGGCCACCTTGCCGCCACGCTTCTTCTGGTCGGCTTTCAGGGCGTCATAGAGCTTGGTGGCTTCCTTATATGTATTTGCGTCGAACAAGATGTTATTGGTGTTCTTGAACTTAGCAACATATTGCTTGATAGCTGCGAGATCCTTAGCGTCGACTTTCGTGCTGTTGTAGACGAAATAATAGTTGCTTTTTGCCGGGGCTGCACCGCTGGCGGCGCTTGTTATAGCTCCAAAAGGTACAACGATAAGGGCAATAAGAATGATGATGCATCTAATCCAACGGAATCTGTTTATCATGTAAGTCCTCCTAAGTTATTCTTTGTGTTATGTTACATCAATAGTAAAATTTTAGGAAGAAGGAAGTTGGGGAAGAAAGGGGCCATTCAGAAGAAATGGACCAGATAACAGATTGGCTGCTGTAGATATCAAGGTCAAGGAGATACCGGAAGAAGTCTTAGAGGGGTTGCCAGAGAGGTTAAGCCCATACTGGCCAATTAAGGACCCGCGGGTATAAATATATTACAGCAGCGGCTGGATCGATGAATTTTTTGAGTATCATTGATCAATGATAAAGTTTGCCAGCATGAATGATTTAAAGTGAAAGGGTGTGTATTTGTAATGAGACTTGAAAGTAAAGTAGCTATTATAACCGGCGGAGCAAGCGGAATTGGTGAAGCGACCGTTCGCCTTTTTGCTCAAGAAGGAGCGAAGGTGGTCATTGCCGACTTTGCGGAACGGGGTAAAGACCTATCTGAAGAGTTAAACGCGAAGGGGTATGATACGTTATTTATTAAAACAGATGTAACCCAAGAGGAAGATATCAAAAGGCTGATTCATGAGACCGTGGACAAATACGGTAAGCTCGACATTATGTATGCAAATGCCGGAGTCGCTGATGATGCACCAGCCCATGAACTATCCTATGACAAATGGAAGCGAACCATAGATATTAACTTGTCAGGCGTGTTTCTGTCCGATAAATATGCAATTGAACAGTTCCTTAAACAGGGCACAGGCGGTGTCATCGTTAACGCGGGTTCTATTCATAGCTTTGTTTCCCTGCCGAATCCAACAGCCTATTCCTCTGCAAAAGGCGGGGTGAAGCTATTAACCCAAAACTTATGTACGGCTTATGCAAAAGAGGGGATTCGTATTAACGCTGTCTGTCCTGGTTATGTTGACACTCCTTTACTAACTAAGGTTGATGTTCAAACTAAGGAATATTTAGCTTCCCTTCATCCGCAAGGCAGACTGGGAACACCCGAAGAAATCGCGAAGGCCGTTCTTTTCTTAGCAAGTGATGACGCTAGCTTTGTCAACGGGACAACACTTCTTGTTGATGGCGGCTACACTGCGCACTAACAGATTCTGAAGCAAAATGTGAAATAAGCTGGACAAGACCCTTCACAGCCGCAGGAGCTGCGTGCAGGAATCAGGCAGCTGCTGTCTGAATTGATGGTTCAATACACGGACGATCATAAGGCAAGATTAAATAAGAGGCTATCGAATATGAAAAAGGAAGAACCCTTCACGAGCAAGGGTTCTTCCTTCCATGTAACCTGACAAATCATTTAATTTCGGCGATACCTCTTTGCTCAAATACAAGCATGACTTGTCCCATAGCACTGCATGCTTTTGGAAAACCAACATAAGCGGCACAGTGGATGACGAGTTCAACGATTTCCTTAGGGCTCATTCCGACATTGAGGGCCGCATTAAGATGAAAACCCAATTGCTCAAAAGCACCCTGTGAAATTAACGCTGTCAGAGTGATCATTTCTCTTTGTTTGAAGTCCAATGTTTCTCTGGAGTAAATTTCTCCAAAGCCAAATGAAACGAGAAAATCCGCAAAGTCGGGATAGAATTTCTGAAATGCTTCGATCGCATTTAACCCTGGTGCTCCGACCATCTCATTTAGAACTTCGATTCCTTTGTTATAATGCTCTGGATTTCTACTCATATTATCCCCTCTTCGTGGTTGGTGGAATTTCGAATGGATCAAGCATCACTTCGATCACAACCGTTGTATTGGCAAGTTTAGCCTTCTCTATCGAGTCTTGCAGTTCCCGGGCATTGTAGCATTTGAATGCAAGAGCGCCCATAGATTCTGCGAACTTTTGAGCATCTAACATCGTGTTATACACCGTCCCCACAGCTTTTCCTAAGTGCAGAGACATTCCGGTATCGACCATATCGATTTTCCCATTATTGAATACGACAAAAATGACATTAGCCCCGTAGTTCACCGCAGTGGAAATCTCGGTTCCATGCATAAAGGTGCATCCGTCCCCGGTTAAGCAGACGACCTTGGCATGGGGATTGGCGAGCTGGGCTCCAATAGAATACCCTATAGCATGGCCCATGGTACCGAACACATCATCAAAATAAAAAGTGCCGGGCATCTTAACGTCAAAATATTTGATAGCATAAAACGTATGACTCCCATCATCGCCAAAAAGGATCGTATCCTCATCTAAAGCTGTGTTCATCACTTTAACAGCTTCAACTGCAGTCATTGGAGATGTACTTCCCTTGGAATTGCCCTCCTCGAAAGGTTCCGTCATTTTATAATCATCTATATTAAAGGGCATCTTAATTGCCTCTTTAGAGTGAAGTCGATCAAATAACGCATTTAGATTTGTTTTGATATCGCCTACAATGGATAATGTTTCTACTTCGATAGATTTACCTATGAAAGTCTGATCATAATCAAATTGAATGACGTTTTTCGGATAATTGGAAGCGTTCAGACCAGCAAGTGACATATCGGAAAGTTTAGTTCCAAGGACGATCATCAAATCTAAACCGCACTCAACGTAGGCGCTAGCTTCCTCAGTTCCTCCAAGCCCGTAAGCCCCCAACGATAAGCGGTGGTTACTCTCAAAAGCCCCCTTACCTCCCGGCGTGGTCATGACTGGAATACCAAAAATCTCGGCAAGCATTTTCACTTCCAGGTATGCCCTGCTCGAATGTACGCCTTTGCCTACGAAAATAACTTTCTTGCCAGGACGATTAATTAAATCTAAACACTGATCTAAGTTTGGAGCAACAGGGTGGATCACCTCTGGCAGATCCATTTCAAACTCAGCTATACGCTCAGCTAACACGTCTGCGGCTATGGATAGATGAACCGGACCTTTCACTCCGGAGTAAGCTTTTTCTATGGCATGCTGAAAATAAGCTTTGAAAGTCTCCGCTCTCTCCACTCTGGCGCTGAATTTGGTGACAGGTTCGAACATTTTAACAAGGTCTGTTCCGAACATTGTTGAATCTTGACCTAAAGCTTTGCCTGAATCTTTGATCGAAGGATGTCCAGTAATAAATAAAACAGGTAGATGAGATGCTTTGGCTTGACCGGCAGCTGTTAAAAGATTAGTACCGCCTGGGCCCGATGTTCCAATAGCAACGGCCAGCTTATTATTCATTAATGCATAACCAGCCGCCTCGAATCCAGCCCCCGACTCATGTTTGGACAATGCGAACTCGATACCGATATTGTTTAGATCCAGAATGAGTGGAGTAACCGGCTTTCCTGGAATGCCAAATATGTGGTTGATACCCCATTTTTTAAAGTGTATTGCTAGTATTTCAGAAACCTTTTTCACTTTAGTCACCCATTCCGCTTGAGGATTTGAATTTTATATCGTCATTTAGTTGGTAGAACGATTGTTCAAATTCATCAACAGAGAGAGGTTTACTAAAGTAATATCCTTGAACAGTATCGCATTTCTTCATTTGTAAAAAATGGAGCTGATCTTCTGTTTCTACGCCCTCTGCTACAACATCTAAATTTAAATTGTGCGCCATCGAGATAATGGTGCTCACAATATTCAAATCATTCTGATCTGACATGATATCTCTGACAAAAGATTTATCTATTTTCAGAGTATGGATAGGGAACTTCTTCAAATAATTTAGCGAGCTGTAACCCGTTCCGAAATCATCAATACTAATCCTTACTCCTAAAGCGTTCAATTGGTCTAACACGGTAATCGCGCGCTCCACATCCATGGTCATCGTCTCTGTAATTTCCAGTTCTAAATAATTAGGATCCATCCCCGTGTCCCTTAAGGTATTGGAGATGACTTCAACCAGGTTATCATTAAGAAATTGCTTGGAAGAAAGATTAACCGCCATTTTGAATTTGGGAAGCCCCTTTTCAACCCACCGCTTACTTTGATTACAAACCTCTCTTAATACCCATTCACCAACTTGAGAGATTAATCCAGTTTCTTCCAGGACGGGAATAAATGCATCGGGCGCTACAATGCCATATCCTGGTCTATTCCATCTTAGAAGGGCTTCGAGACCAATAATCTTCTTAGTCGTAAAGTCAACTTGTGGTTGATAGTACACGATAAATTCTTTAGCTTCCAAAGCCCCTCTTAATGCAAGCTCCAAGGATAGTTTGTCTTTTTCGCTAGAATTGGACTTCATGTTAGAATCGAACAGGGTATAGTTATTTCTTCCCTTTGATTTCGACCTATACATGGCATGATCTGCGTAGATCATGAACGATTCAGCGTCAGTCCCATCATAGATGGCTATACCAATACTCGCAGTTACGTGGAACATGGAACCATTGATAGTGAAGGGAGTGTTGAATATCTCAATAATTCTCTCACCTACTTGAGTGACTTCTTGCTGCTCACTTAGGCCATGAAACAGGAGAATAAATTCATCCCCGCCCATTCTGTATACGTTGCCCTTGTCCCCCAGGAAATTGGTCAGCCTATCAGCGACTTGCTTTAGTATAATATCCCCATTAGAATGTCCAAAAGCATCATTAATGGTTTTGAAGTGATCTAAATCCAGGAACATGAGTACTAGATCAATGTTTTCACCAGAAGTTGGAGAAGAGGAAATGTACTCATGTAATGTTTCGCGAAGTGAGCGTCTATTGAGTAAAGATGTTAATTCATCGTGATAGGCCAAATAATTGTTCAGTTCTTCACTCAAATAACGTTCCGTAATATCTCTAAGCTGAGAGTATGCACCGATAAAGTTGTTCGTTTCATCATAGAGGGGTTGAGCGTCGAACAAACAGACTACTTTTTGATCATCTACGGTCCTTAAAATCATTTGCACATTATCAAAACTGACCTTATTAGTTATGACTTGACTCATGTGGCTGCTTATCAGGCATTCTTGCTGCTGTGTACTTCTCTCAACAATGTTGGTATCTTTGAGAATATGGAAGGAGTCGGCGACAAAATTATTCACTGCAGTAATGGTGCCATCGGCATTTGTGATTATAATGCCATTTCTATTTTTATTAATCATAATCTGATTTAGCATATTTAATTTTCTATTCTGTTTCCTAAGCAGGAGCTCTCTCTCAATAGAGTCAACTACTGTAGACAACATGGTTAAGAAAAAGGGATTATGCAATTCAGTTGCAGTCATAATACATATACTTCCGAGTAAATCGTTGTTATCTGTATAATGAAAGGCTACACCGTAGCATGCTGAGCCATGAAGGACCGTATGATAATGATTTGATCCTACGATTTGCACCGGATGGCCTTGTTGAAGAGATAAACTTACAACATTCGTGCCCATGTCTTCTTGGGTAAATTGTGCCCCTACTTGTATACCTAATTGCTGAACTGTAGCTCTTATGGTTTCATCGCCAACCATATGCAGCAAGTATCCATTCTCGTCCGAGATTACAATCAGCACCGGGGTTCCGCTTAGCGAGTCTAAGATCTTTTTTGAGAAGAAATCAACAACGGATAAAATCTCACTGTATGTGTTTCTTTTTTCTAACAATTCCTGGTCTGACATCGAACATTTTGGTGTTCTAACTTCATTTGGATTCATTCCTGCTTCGATACATTTCCGCTTTGACTCAACAATATAATCCTGTTCTTCGGTTGGTTGTATGATTTTAATCACCCCCACTCTTTAATATTTGCATAACCATTTTGGAGAATTGTAAGCACTTTGGATATTGTAAGGATTCTAGTCATCATATTCTATTATTCGACAAAATAAGACGTCCTGCAACACTTAATACAGATTTTAGGGTGACTATTATTCGATAAATCCGTATGAGAAATATCGAGTGAAAAGCCTTCAGTTACACGATGATGTTACTATGGTTTGGAAGAAAGGATGATAGGAATGCCAAAAGATAACCAAGCTCGTCCCCCTGTCGGTTCTATTAGAGAGGATGGCCGTTATCCCATCGACCTGACAGGCCCGGGCAGCCACACTCTTGTTAGACAAATCGGTGCGGGCAGTCTATCGATTGGCCCCTCGGACTTGGGGAAAAAGGCAGACCTTCACGTCGAGCCGGATGCGCCCATTGATTGGACTGTATTCGATGCCTTTTCCACACCGGCGGGCTCACCTTGGCCTAGATTTCTTCATTATACAGGAAGTGACACGGGCTTCTTCAACTGGGCACAGAAGCGTCCCATTGAAGAGATGACGTGGACTCCGATCCTATCTGAGGACACGATAGTGGATGCCAGCCTGTCTGATTTGCATAGTCTCCATATCAAATTGCATCTGTCTAATGGGCGACTAAGCTTGAAGCTTCCGAAGCGATGCTTCCTTTTGGGTGTATACGGGGATCTGACGCATTTCTCTGCCACTGGCGATCTGCCGTCTTCTCTGCTACTTGCGCCGCGGACCAGCAGACGCAAAAATGTTCCTCCCTTCTTGATGCCTGATCTGGGTGAATTGCACCAGGTGACGAGCCTGACGCTGCAGAACGCACCGCTGGGGCAGCCTGTCTCGCTAGAGTGTCTGAACCGGTTCCCGAACCTAAGCTCACTGAGTTTGTGGGGGAACTTCTGCGGCTTGGACTTGTTAGCCCATCATACCCGGTTAACGAATCTGGAGCTGCGTTTCATGCCTGATCTGGCGGACCTCCCGTCCTTGGATGTGTGGCCGCTGCTTGACAGTTGTATCGCATACAATGTGGAGGAGTTCACGGGTAAGCGTCTGAAGCAGCAAATGAAAGCACGAGCCAAAGCCCGTCCGTGGACCGGACATGCTTCAGTGAGCCAATTGCGTAAGCCGGAGTGGTGGTCGACCGAGTTCGGACGCCCATTCTCGTCTTGGCCCAAGCGTCTGGCTAAGCTGGCTAACGAAGCTTACGACGCTGCGCAAGCAAACTTAGCTCAGGCCCGCAGCCTTGCCGATGCCCAGGCGGTTATTACCGCTTTTACAGTGCGATTCAATACGCTCAAAGGTATTGAGACCACGGAACGTGAAGACCTTGCTGAAGCAGTGTGGCAGCTCAGCCAGTCTGATCACCTGATTGGCCAGCGTATAACGGAAGAAATGGCTGTGCGCTGGTTCAATGCGGCGCGCGATTACTGATTGAAATGTTGTTTTTTACTTTAGACCGATCACGACCTATTCAGGTGGTGGTCGGTCTTTTTGTATAATAAAGTTGACTTAATGTATAGTTTAGTATACATTATGTTTAATATATTTTACTTGTGAAGGCGGTAATGTCCATGACCTATCAGGAAAAGAAAAGCATCGTTTCGTTAATCAGCTCGATTCTCATTTTTGTGGTGTACTGCTTGTACAGGTACCCGCTGTATCCAGGGGGAGCAGCGAATTCAAAGGAAATGCTTCATTATTGGGGCTCCTTCGTCCTTGTATTGACGCTTGTCTCCATTGCAGCGCACATCGTGATCAGCATTATTTTCAACATCATCTTCCGGATAACGACTGGGGAAAAGGAACCTGCATTCGCCGATGAGCTGGATAAGCGGATTGACTTGCTAGCCTTCCGGAATTCATTCCTTGTCTTCGTCATCGGTTTTATTCTAGCTATGGGCTCTCTGGTTATTGACCAGCCCCTAGAGATGATGTTCATCGTCCTCATCGCTGCCGGCTTTCTTTCAGACGTAATCGGCTCTGTATCGAGGATGTATCACTACAGGAGAGGAGTTTAAGATGGGTAAAGTTCTTGTTGGTAATCACATAAGGAGATTACGGTTCAATCATAATGAAATGACCCAACAGCAGCTGGCCGACAAGGTAGGGGTAACCAGACAGACAATCGTGGCTCTCGAAAAGGGAAATTACTCCCCGTCACTGGAGCTGGCATTTCGGATTGCGCACGCTTTTAACTTGCCGCTCGAAGAGGTTTTCTTTTACGGACAAAATTCAGAGGAGAGTTGAGAACTATGGATCTCAAGACGAAAACTGCATCAAGAATCGCAGGGGTACTGTTCATTATTGCTGCGGTTACAGCTATAGTAGGAGTTATTCTGTATAAACCGCTTCTGAACGATGCGGATTATCTAACTCAAGGCCCTGCGCATGCGGGTCAGGTGGTCCTGGGGGCGGTTATGGAGCTGCTGCTTGTCGTGTCTGCGGTAGGTACGGCCACCGTCATGTTCCCGTTCCTGAAGACGTATAACCGGACTATAGCGATATGGCACGTGTGCTTCCGGTTTATGGAGGCCGTTGTCATTTCGGTCGGAGTCATCAGCGTATTGTCCCTGCTTACCTTAAGCCAGGAGTATGTAGCCGCGGGCGCACCGGATACCGCGATGTATCATGTGTCGGGCAGCTTGCTAAAAGCCATTCATGACTGGACCTTTTTGCTCGGGCCCAACTTCTTCCTGGGAATTAATACGATGATGTACAGTTATATCTTTTATAAGTCCGGACTTGTACCTAGGTTCATCCCCTTGGTGGGCATAACAGGGTCAGTACTCATTATGCTTGCTGCCTTGCTGGAAATGTTCGGGGTCATTGATCAACTGTCTACATGGGGAGGAATCTTGGCAGTTCCCGTCTTTGCCAATGAAATGATTCTGGCCGTGTGGCTCATTGCGAAGGGCTTCCGTCTACCTGCGGTCAAGTAACATAGAGTTCTTTAATTGTTAGGAAGAAGATATCCACTTATTGTCGTGGTTCTTCCACTCCCTATTTCCTAGACCCTCTTGTTTTCAAAATTCATTAATGAAGCCCGGGGGACCGATGTGGGTCTGAGTCGGTCAGCATGGCTCTAAGAAGACCCGAAACAAATGTGCATAATGCACTCAATTCATGTTATACTCAGTTATGTGCATAATGCACATAATTTTAAGTGAAAGAAGGGTGCAATAACTATGAGGGCAGCAATCGTTAAGGAAAAAGGGACCATTCCCGTAATGGGTCATTTTGATTCCCCCGTTGCGACAGACGGACAGCTTGTAATTAACGTTACGGCGGCGGCCTTGAGCCGGGTTAGCAAGTTCCGATCCATGGGCATGCACTACTCATCTGAAGTTAACTTTCCAATTGTAGCTGGTATGGATGGTGTTGGAACTACGGAAGATGGGTCGCGTGTTTACTTTGCGATGCCAACAGGACCTTATGGCAGCTTGGCTGAGCAGACAATGGTAGGGGAAAAACTGATTGTTCGTTTGCCGGATGGCCTTGATGATGTCACTGCAGCCGCTATCGCCAACCCGGCTATGTCCTCATGGGCTGCATTGGTATTTCGAGCTGGCTTCAAATCGGGTCAAACTGTATTGATTAATGGCGCTACGGGTGCATCTGGTAGTTTAGCAGTTCAGATTGCTAAGGGCCTAGGGGCTAAGAAGGTCATTGTAACGGGACGTAACGAATCAAAGCTGCAAGCTCTTGATGCCGATGAGGCCATTGCATTTGATATGACAGCCGACAATGGACAAAAGGTGTTTGAAGACTCCCTAATGCCAGTTATTGCTGAAGGTGTTGATGTAGTATTGGATTACCTTTGGGGCGACAGCGCACTCGCCATTATGTCAGCTCTTGCTAAGACAAATAGCGATCGTGCAACCCGCTTTGTAAGCATCGGAACTTCATCTGGCCAAGAAAGCCTTCACTTACCTTCATCTATCTTACGCTCATCCACAATCGAACTCGTAGGCAGCGGAGGCAAAAGTGTCTCTAAAGCGGATATGCTATCCGCTGTTAAAGGTGTTTTTGAAATGGCTGCTGAGGGGAAGATAACTATTGCCACAGCAGAGTTTGCTCTTGAAGAGATCGAAGAGGCCTGGAATGCCCCGCTGACGCCTCGTCCAGTTGTAAAGGTGAAATAGAGAATGATAGAAAATGAAATTTTTAAAGCACTCATTGATTTAATGGCCCTAATCAATCGGCCAGATCGTGATAAGAAGATGATTGCCAGTGCCGGCGTGAATTTGGAAGCTGCAACCTTTCGCATCCTCGTTGGTATCGGGCATCTAAGCCAGACAAGTGTCGGCGATTTGGCTGCCATGATGGGGAAGAACTATTCGAGCGTCAGTCGGCAGATCGACAAGTTAGAGACCGCCGGATTGGTTCACACTTATCCATCAAGTTCAGATTCCCGCATTCGCGTGTCTGAATTGACGGAATACGGGGAGGAAGTAATCTCCACGATTAACCTCACCCGTGAGCGTATTATGCGCGAAGCTTTGGCCGATTGGTCCCCAGAGGAAAGAAGCGACTTGCTAGATCATTTAAGACGATTATTTGAATCGATGAAAAAGTTTGATTAGACTTTGTTCCATCTATGATTCGGGCCTGGTTATTGAGCCGCTATAAGTATCTTTTAGTCACAGCTCCCACCGCTAGGTGGGGGCTGTTTGGCTTTAGGAAAATTTCGTTGACACATGAAAATAGTTCTCATATAATTCGGATAACAGGGGTAAATATTTCCTGCCCCTAGGGTGAAGATAATTCACCTTTTGAATGCGTTTTCATCTGGCAAGTCCCTTTTTAAAAGATTTTCATTACAGTAGGCAACCTTTTTGTGAAAACGATTGCATGTCCTGGCGAAGATAGATATACCAATAGACAGCGATCATTTTAAACAAATAGGTTGCTCCATATGTTGTCTAGGGGGGGACAACGAACATGATTCATCATGTACCATGCTAAATTTGTGGTATAAACCGTAAGACCTTTTTGAATGCGTTCTCATTCTTTAGGCTACCTATTTATGCAAACGATTGCGGCAGCCCGACGATAAGATACAACCAAGGCAGTGAGACACTTCAAACAAATAGGCTGCTTCAATTATGTCTAGGGGGGATAACCAACATTATTCATCGCGTACCATATGAAGTTTGACTGGTTTAAACGGTAACACAATTGAAAATGAGGAGATGATAGAGTTGTTAATGCAGAATACCCGGCGGTTGAACCCCGTCAAGTTTATCTTGGCCTTCCTTTTAACAATCGCAATGATTTTTGGCAGTACCCAAATGGCGCCTGTCACCAACGCAAGCAGCAATGCGAAGATTGTTGTCATGCTTAATTTGCAGGATGTAACTGACTTTGCTGCATTCGATAAGCAGATGGCTACTTTGAAGAGCAAGGGTGTCTATGGGGTAGAAGTGGACATGTGGTGGAACCACTTTGAACCTGCGCAAGGGGAGTATGACTGGAGCTACTACAAAAATCTCTTTACACATATCCAAGATGCTGGCCTGAAAATTTCTCCAATCTTCTCCTTCCACCAATGCGGCGGTAACGTAGGAGACACATGTAACTATCCAATCCCTACTTGGGTGTGGGATCTGGACGACAAAGAGCAAATGCAATTCAAATCGGAGTCGGGCTATTACGACAAAGAGTATATCGCACCTTGGTATGATAAAGCCGTTAATCTATATGATGGCGCTTTCCAATCGTTTGCTGCGAACATGACAGAATTCAAGACTTCCTTCGAAAAGTTCCATATCGGACTTGGACCTGCTGGTGAGCTGAGATATCCGAGCTACAACTTTGCTGATGGCTGGCAGTATCCAGATAACGGCTATTTCCAGGCTTATTCTGAGGCCGCGGTTGCTGACTTCCAGAGCAAGATGGAGCAGAAATACACTGACATTGATGCACTAAATACAGCATGGGGAACTAGTCTCACATCTTTCTCTGAAGTTCAACCTCCTGCAAATGGCGACGATTTCTATTCTAGCGGTGACTATAAGAAACCTTACGGGGTTGATTTCCTGACATGGTATCAGGGCACACTTGAGAACCATTTTACAAGCATTATCACTAAAGCTCACGCAGATCTTGATACTGAATTTGGCGTTCCTTTAAGTGCAAAGGTACCGGGGATTCACTGGCAGTATAGCAACCCAGATGCGCCTCATTCCGCTGAACATGCAACAGGACTATATGATTACTCCAGACTGCTCGATCTGTATAAGGCAAATAACGTTGATCTGACTTTCACCATGTTGGAAATGACGAATCAGGCCAACGGCAATGGTGAGGCTCCAAATTACAGTAAACCTCAGACTCTGATCGATGAGGTTTCGCAATTGGCTGTAGATAAAGGCATTACGCTGGAGGGCGAGAATGCGCTGCCTGTTGGCAATGCCGAGGACTACCAAACGATTTATAATGTTGTGAATAAATATAACTATGATATCTTTACACTGCTGCGTATGCAGGATGTTGTACAAGCAAATGGGCAACCGACTAAACTGCTGGATCCATTTGTAACAACGCTTACGTTAGGTGAATTGCCTAAGCAGCATGTTTCTATGAATATTTACGATCCAGAGGCCGATCCGGTTAACGCGAGGGTATTTATTGTTGGTAACAGCAATTCGATCGGAAGTTGGAATCCAGCTAATGCAGTTCCCGCGGAGTATCTAGGCAATGGCTACTGGCAGGTTAATATGGACTTGAAAGCAACTTCAACATATGAATTCAAAGCAATCCGGAAAGATGCGGCGAATACTACGATTTGGGGAGCAGATCCTAACTTGACCTGGACCGTTCCATATATTCCAGGCGGCACAGCAGTGTTTAAAGCTGATGTGCAAAAAAGCGATCAAGACAATACGCATAAGCACTACATTACTGGAGATGTCGTATTAGGCGGATCAGCACAAACAGATATTACTGTAAGTTTGACAGACGAAAATGGCAACGTGTTAACCGCTGCTTATGGCGATGAAAAGCAATCCGATTATGGCAGCTATGGACTAATTGCAAATGCAGATAATGCCTCTAGAGCACATTATTATTTTGAGGTACCAAGAGGCACCTATACCTTAAAGGTTGTTAATGGAGATCATTCGGTACAGACGACCGTTGTGGCGAATTCCCAAACGCTTTCTGGTGAAAAGCTTATCGACAAAGTTCCAGATTTGTACGCTCTCGCAGTTACGAAAAAGTCGTTTAGCACTACAGCTGGTGTAACGGCAACCGTAAATGTGGCGCAAACTCCGATAGGGATAGACGTAGCGAATAAGGTCGTTATTTTCATGCTGATGGACGGCAACAAACCTGTAGGTATTAATGCAGTTGGAGCATCCGGCTCGGCAGCTCAAGATGTTTCTACGTTCTTTAATGTCACCGGTGGCAATTACAAGCTGAAAGTATTCGTTGTAGATAACTACAATATCAGCAGCACCACTGATATTGGGAACGTGTTGGCAGAACCGCTAGTGCTTCAAAATAAAAATTAAGAAAGTAGAGGAAATCTGCCGTGCCTAAAAAAATGCTAGCAACTTTATCGATATCCCTCGCGGTCGCTATGACAAGCGCTTCGGCGGCGTATGCGACTCCAGTAGAGCAGTCGGCGATGGATCTCAGCGTCCAAGTTCCGGCGAGTGTTGTTCAGGGAAGCTCACTGCTTATTTCCGGTACTTCCCCTGTGTCCACAGTCAGCATTAAAGTGATCGGACCTAACCAATTGAACTTATTTTTCGATGTCCTGGATGTTGTAAATGGGGCCTATCAAGATACCTTTACGATTCCGTCAAATGATTCAAAATGGCCGGTAGGTCAATATACGGTAGTTGTAGGGCAAGGAACGAATGTGAAAACAGCCAACTTTAACGTGACTGCGCCACCTAGTAACGGAGGCGGAAGTGATAACGGAGGTGGAAACGGAGGCAGTAACGGAAGCGGTTCAACCAACGTGCCTTCGAATCCGGGGACAAGTACCAACCCGCCCGCTACGGAGCAGAATAATCCAATGCTTCCGGCAGGTGCGGTTGTTACCGACCTCTCCTCAGCAGTGACTGTTCAAACGGATGCTGCCGGATTGTCTCAAGTCGTCCTGGATAGTAAGAAGGCGATTGCAAGTATTCAAAGCGGCAAAGATAACGCTAAGGCATTTGTCATCTCGATTCCTGAGGTAAAAGGATCTAAGGCAGTGGCCGTGTCCATTCCTGCAGATGTGTCGAAGGCCATTGTGGAAAAGGGTGGTGCTGAGGCTTCTATCCTGGTTGTGACTCCATTTGGAGGTTATAATCTGCCGCTCAAAGCATTGGGCAGCAGCCAACTTGATACGATTGTGGTAACCGTATCTCAGGTCAATGACGAGAAGCAGAACCAAATTCGCGAGAAGACGGCCCGGAAAGGGTTAACGCTGCTTGGTTCGCCGACAACCTTCACCGTGGAGTTGGTAAAGGCTGACGGAACCAGACAAGAAATCGACAACTTCAACAATATCTATGTGCAGCGTTCTATTCATCTTGGTGCAACGATCGATACTTCTCATACTGTAGCTGTTAAGGTGAATGAGGATGGCAGCCTGATCCCGGTTCCAACCTATTTCACTAAAGACTCAACGGGGATCTCAGCCGTAATTAATCGTACGAGCAACAGCACGTATGCGGTTGTGTCAGGGACTAAATCCTTTGCGGATATTAAAGGTCATTGGGCCGAAGCAAATATCTCCAAGATGGCCTCCCATTTACTTGTTAATGGTATAACGGATACGAAATTCGGGCCTCAACTGAACATAACTCGTGCCGAGTTTACTAGTTTGGTAGTTAGAGCGCTCGGGTTATCGGATAGTACCGGAACTACATCCTTTAAGGATGTAAAGTCGTCAGATTGGTTCTACAAAGAAGTAGGTATTGCTGTATCCGCGGGGTTGATTAAAGGCGAGGGTGATCAGTTCAAGCCTGGCGATAACATTACCCGTGAGCAGATGGCTGCTATCTTTGAACGTGCGTTGAAATTTGCCGGAACCTCCGTGCCAAGTTCAACAACGACTTTATCCTTTGCAGATAAAGGCAGCATTTCAGCTTGGGCCGCTCCATCGATCTCGGCCGCAGTTCAGCTCGGGATTTTGAAAGGGGATGAGCGCGGTTTGCTTCATCCTGGAGCCCCTGCGACTCGCGCCGAAGGAACGGTTATGCTGGAGAGAATGCTGAAAGTGATTAAATTCATTAACGAATAGGCTTCAAACGTCAAGGACTCTCTTGAGCTATTTGCTCAGGGAGTCCTTTTCAAGTTGCTATCTACCGAGCTCACTACGAAGACGATAGGCCGAATACGAAGGCCCAGTTCTAAGTCAATCCTTCTAAAGCGGAAGCCGGCATCCATCGGCTGCCACTGCCCGCTGAAGTACGGAGGATAGAACAGTCACTCACAGTAAGGGAATACGGGGTTAATCCGCGAACTTCCACTCTGAGAAGATGTTCATTTTTGCATATAATTCTTCGTGGTCGATCGGCATGTTGCTCTCAATCCACCAAGTTATCACACCAAGCACGGCTCCGATGTAAGCCTCTATCTTAATTTGCATATCGATGGAATTCTCTTCAATCGAATTATACTTGGCCAAGTATTCCCGGATACCCCTCCCCATCTCTCTTCGCAGCAGATTCCTCAAGGAGTCCCTCTCTTCGGCCAACAGAATGGAGAACAGCTTCTTATGTTTGGTTGCCAAAGAAAATAACTCTCTAAAATTATCGGATGGGGAAAAAGATACATCGACAATGCCCTTAAACTCCTCCTCCGCAATTTGCTGCATAGCGCGTGATAGTAGATCAAATTTATCCTGAAAATGCGTGTAGAACGTAGTTCGATGTACCATCGCTAGATCACAGATCTGCTTCACCGTTATATTCCCGAACGGGTGTTTCTCCATTAAATCTAACAGAGCATTGTATAAGAGCTTATGAGTTCTTCGGACTCGAAGGTCTTCAGTTGTTGTATTATCCATGACAGATTCCTCTCTCTGTATCGTTTATCGACAAACTTACGATTTTATCGGTTGTTGAAATTAATTATACATTATACCATTTACTGTATAAATGCATCTTAAATATACAGATGTATAATTAATTAAGGAGTGGATTTCAATGGCCAACTTAAGTACAGAATGCCAACTTACTGCTTTTGAACAGCAATTGCTTCAGAGTGCTACCGAGTTAGTTCCCTATCTGCAGAAGTTCGGCACTACGATTGATGAAGAACGACATATTCCTGATGAAGTAATTCAGAAGATATCGGATGCGGGGCTGTTTAAGCTTGGCACACCGAAGGAGTACGGGGGGCATGAGGTTAGTATCCGAGCTATGATTGAGATTATATCCGAGTTGGCTAGGGGGAATGGTTCTGTTGGCTGGGTCGCTCAAATCATCAACGGAAATAACTATAACGCATCCCTATCATTACCTTCGGACGTATTAGAGTCGATCTATAACCAGGTAGAGGAGATACGTTTCTGCTCTGTCCTGCTGGCACGTAAAGCGGTCGTGAAGAAAGTAGACGGAGGGTATTTGGTAGAGGAGGGCTTTTGGGGGTTCGGTTCAGGTTCAAAGCATGCAACCCATGCCCTGTTGAGCCTCAAGGACGCCAAATCCATGCAAGAAGGCATGGATTTGGAGATGATGCTGGCCGTTGTACCCATGAGTGAGGTCACAATCGTTGACGATTGGTATACGATGAGCCTGAAAGGATCAGCGAGTAATAGTCTGGAACTCAAAAATGTGTTTATACCTGACAAACATGTCATCACCATCACCGAACAGGGAGACCGGCAGCCCGCCGAACTGGAAGGGCGTGACAGATACAAGCCTTACGCACAGCTTATTATCAGCATCACAACGGGAATAAGCGCGATTCTCGGACTCGCTAGAGGGGCTGTCGAGTATTTTGCCCAGAAAGCACCTCACAAGGGAATTGCAATGACTGTCCATAGCTCTCAAGCTGCAGTGGGTCATATCCAGTATAAAGTGGGACTTGCGGCTATAAAGGTCGAATCCGCTCATCTTCATATCAGTCGAACCATTGACAATTTGGAGCGTCATGTGCAGATTACAGCACCGTTTAGTCTAAAGGAGATGGCACAGGTGCAGACGGATATGACCTATGCAGCCATGCTGTGCTGGGAAGCCGTAGATATGCTAATGGCAGAGAGCGGAGGAAGTGTTATTGCCGATTCCAATCGCTTATCTCAAATATTCCGGGACATCAGAGGCGGCTCCAATCATGCGCTGACTACAGCATCGACTGGACTAGAGCTATACGGAAGAGTACTGATGGGTGTGCCTCCACAGTTTTTCCCTATCTTAGTCCGAAGCCTTGTGCTCTCTTGATATTGTCGGTCTCGTAAAAGAAAAAACTGCGCATAGTAACGCAATCATGACAATTCCACTCCCAAACCAAGCTGTACTGGAATACGAGCCAGTTTGGTTTAACACCAATCCGCCAATTGCTGACCCAAGTGAAATACCAATTTGCAATGCGGAATTATTAAAGCTTTGCTGTATATCAGACGTAGCTGGATCGGTGTGAATTAAATAGCTTTGTTGAGGGGGCGCCAAGCTCCAACTGAGTGCCCCCCAAATGATCATCGTTAGGATGAATAAGAAGATTGAAGAAGTTGTTAATGGTAATAAGCACAATATAACAGCAAATGCGCTGATCACGATGATGATACTCTTGCGAGCACCGATCCAATCAGAAAGTGTACCGCCAAATGCCCCGCCGCCTACAGCTGCAATGCCAAATACAAAATAGCAGATACTAATCCATTTGGAATCAAGATGAAGATTTGTCTCTAGGAACGGTGTGAAATACGCATAAATCGTATAGTGCCCTGCTAGCATAAACATCGTAGCAAGATGGGCACTGATTATTTTCCCATTTCCTAAGGCCTTCAATTGTTGTGAAAGTGGAATTGTCCTCTCCCCAGGAATATGCCCCAAAAATAATGAAATAAGCACCATGGATCCGATCGATAACACAGCGATTCCAAGAAATATTACCCGCCATCCAAACATATTGGAGATCAGGATTCCGAGTGGTACACCTAACACAAGTGACGAACTAATACCCATATAAATGAGTCCCAAAGCTTTTGCCTGGTGGGCAGGAGCAGCAATTTTAACAGCAATCGTTAAAGAAAGCACAACGATAAGTGCTGTGCTAGTTGCCGTCAACACTCTAGCTACCATCATAAAAGCAAAGTTTGGACTGAAGTATGTCAATACATTGCCGATGAAAAAGATAAACAAGGAAGTAAGATACAATTTCTTGCGTTCAATCTTGCTGGTCAAGACCAGCAGAACAGGCCCGGCAATTGCATAGACAAGCGCAAACACCGAGATAAGCTGCCCCGCAGTGCTTAATGAAATGTTTAGATCGCCGGAGATCGCCGGCAGTATCCCGCCAACGATTAATTCAACCAAACCAACCGCAACGGTCGATAATGCCAATATAATAACTTTCAAATTCATACTACTGTTTCATGTCCTTTCTTAGTTGAGATTAGAAGAAATGGCTCTTAAGGACCTTTACAGATAACAGCAAAAAATCCTGACTACAAAAAACGAATGAATTCATTTTCTGTAGTCAGGATTTTAGGTTCCTGGTAGATACCCTCCAGCCATATTCCAGAGGTTATACAGTTGGTTCATATCTAGTTTTAAAAGCGATCACTTGTCTGATTTTACAATCCCATATTCTATTTTTCAACTGTGAAAATCACTTCATCGGTCCTGACTTGGGTGGATTTAACACTGAAATCGGCATTACATGCACCATTCCTTCAAGCGCTTGATAAATATTTTGTATCGACCCGATGGAAAAAATTCACTGATTTCTTCGAAAAAAGTCTTTTACAAAACTGACGTATGATGTAAGATGTATTCTGACCTCTTTAAAGCGGTGAATCGCAAAATTATATGGAGAAAGGGCTGAAGCTTATGAGCATTAAAGAAAACGTAGGGTCGGCGCAAGAGACCTTGAACCCCTTTGAAATCGTGCAAAAACAGATTGATGAAGCGGCTGCCTATTTGCAGCTTCCACAACATATTACCGATATCCTGAAGAAACCGAAACGTGTACTGACCGTTAACTTTCCAGTTAAGATGGACGACGGTAGAGTTGTCGTCTTCGAAGGATACCGTTCCCAGCACAACGATGCGGTTGGTCCAGGAAAGGGCGGAATTCGTTTCCATCCCGACGTTACATTGGACGAGGTTAAAGCATTGTCCATGTGGATGTCCTTTAAATGCGGTGTAGTAGGTCTGCCATACGGCGGCGGCAAGGGCGGAGTTATCTGTGATCCGCGTGAGATGAGCAAGGGCGAACTGGAACGTGTCAGCCGCGGCTTTATGGAAGCTATCGCTGATTTCATCGGTCCTGATAAAGATATTCCAGCACCAGATGTCTACACGACACCTCAGGTTATGGGCTGGATGATGGATACATACAGTCGTCTGAAGGGCGTTAACACGCCGGGCATCATCACAGGCAAACCGCTCATCCTCGGCGGCTCCAAAGGCCGGAATGAAGCGACGGCGCAAGGCTGCGTGTACACCGTGCTCGCTGCGCTTAAGGAGCTGAACATCTCTCCAGAAGGTGCAACAGTTGCGGTGCAGGGCTTCGGCAACGCCGGACGGATTGCGGCTAGACTGCTTGCTGAACAAGGCTGTAAAGTTGTTGCGGTCAGCGATTCGAGAACGGGATTGTATCAGGCGGAAGGTCTTGACTTGCAGAAGGTTTATGAGCTTAAGGACCATGCCAAGCTGGCCGACTACGGTGCGTCTTACATCATTACGAACGAAGAACTGCTGGAGCTGGATGTTGATATCCTTATCCCGGCTGCACTTGAGAATGTGATAACTGGTGCCAATGCAGCGAACGTCAAGGCACGGATCATTGCTGAAGCGGCTAACGGCCCAACTACTCCAGAGGCAGACAAAATTCTGCAGGAAAAAGGCGTGCTCGTCATTCCTGATATTCTGGCTAATGCTGGCGGCGTAACCGTATCGTACTTCGAATGGGTGCAGAACCTGGCTAACTTCTACTGGACGGAGGAAGAAGTGCTTGAGCGTCTGTCTCAGCGGATGTACGCTTCCTATGATGAGGTTCGCGCCTTGTCCCGTGAGCACGGCACAGATTTGCGGACTGCGGCTTTCATGATCTCCATCAAACGGATCAGTGAAGCGATGAGCGCCCGCGGCTGGATCTGATCCAGCATATATTGAAATGGAGGACACAACTATGACTCAACCTATTTCCATCGGCATCGTTGGCTACGGCAATCTCGGACGTGGCGTTGAAGCGACAATCCGGCAGAATCCTGATCTTAGACTGGAAGCGATTTTTACGCGCCGCGATCCTAACACATTAGAGGCCGGCACACAGATGGTGTCCATTAACGATATCGAATCTTACCGGGGGAGAATCGATGTTCTGATCCTCTGCGGCGGTTCCGCAACCGATCTGCCGGAACAGGGCCCTGCTCTGGCGAAGCTGTTCCATACGGTCGACAGCTTCGATACCCATGCGCGAATTCCTGAGTATTATGCGGAAGTGGAAGCCAGCTCCCGTAAGGCGGGGACTGTCAGTGTCATTTCTACCGGCTGGGATCCGGGGCTGTTCTCGCTGAACCGTCTGCTGGCAGAAGCCATGCTGCCGGAAGGAAGCGAGTACACCTTCTGGGGTAAAGGCGTGAGCCAGGGACACTCCGACGCTATTCGCCGTGTACCCGGCGTCAAGAACGGCATCCAGTACACCATTCCGCGTGAAGAAGCAGTGGAGCGCGTACGCAGCGGGGAGAACCCTGAGCTATCTACTCGTGACAAGCATTTGCGTGAGTGTTACGTAGTGGCTGAGGAAGGCGCAGATCGCGAGGCAATTGCGGAGACGATCCGCAGCATGCCGAATTATTTTGCAGACTACGAGACTGTGGTTCATTTCGTAAGCGAAGAGACGCTGGCCGCAGAACATAGCGCAATGCCGCATGGCGGTCATGTTATCCGAAGCGGAAAGACAGGAGCGGGGAATACGCAGATTATCGAGTTCGGCCTGAAGCTGGACAGCAATCCGGAATTTACCGCCAGCGTGCTGGTTGCCTATGCCCGCGCGGCTTACCGCCTGGCACAAAAGGGAGAGTCCGGCGCATATACCGTATTCGATATCCCGTTCGGCCTTCTGTCACCGAAATCGCCGGAGCAGCTGCGCAAAGAACTGCTGTAGCGTTAAGCTGGTCCATAGTATAGTAAATGTACAAAGAAACCGTTCCTTTTGGATGTGGTGGGTTGACCCTGCCGCATCACCAAAGGGCGGTTTTTTTTGCGTTATGGGTTTACACCAGTATAAATAAATGGTAAATTTATCTACATACCGGACGGTCGGTATGTAGATAAGAAAGGGATGTAGGATGTGAATCAAGATAATAAGGTAACCAAGCAGCGTATTGTAGACTGTGCGAAAGTTCTGTTCTCCCAAAAGGGGTATGCCGCCACTTCCATTCAAGATATTTGTCGTGCAGCAGGCTGCAGCAAGGGCGGAGTATACCACCATTTCCTGAACAAGGAAGATCTGTTCGTGTACATTGCGGAAAGCGTATTCACAGGGTCCTGGGAGGATTGGTCAAGACGGTCAGATGGAATCATCGGAATGGAAGAGAAGCTCTATGCATTTGCGGATCATTTCGTGGATACATTGCAAAGACCGTTGTCGAAGGCGGCGGAGGATTTTCTACGTACCAGTGCCAGCAGCGAGACTATAGCCAGGTTTGTCGGAGTAATGAATAGCTATATGAAGAATTTTGAGGATTTTATTGAAGGAGGAATTGCCGCGGGGTACTTGAAAGACGAGGACTCCAAAACGCTGGCTTTTATTGTGTTAAGTTTTTACTCCGGTTTGAGCGACAGTTATGCTTTTATGACCAAAGAAGAGATGAAGGTGCTGTTTCGGAAGTCTACCGAGCTGTTGTTAACCGGCATTAAGCGCCAATAGGAGGAGATAACATGTTTATTAAAGCGGATGATACCAGGCGGGTTAAGCTTTCCGTCATTATTCCGGCACATAATGAGGAGAAGTATATAGGAGAGTGCCTGGAATCGATACAGAGGGCGGCGAAGTCATTTAGTGGAACCATTGAGGTGGTTGTGGTTAGTAACCGATGCGAGGATCGGACAGAGGAGATTGCCCGCGCTTATGAATGTGTAGTGATCCAGGAGGATACCCCAAATTTGTCTGTCATCCGCAATGCCGGTGTGAAGGCTGCAAGAGGGGAGTGGATTGTGTCTATCGACGCTGACAGCCGTATGTCGGAGAATATGTTATCCGAGGTGGAAAGGCTGCTGTCAGATGAAAGTACTATTGGCGGAGGAGTAGGAGCCATCCAGATGGAACGGATATCGCTCGGGATTATTTGCTCACTGCTGGTTATTTTATTGCCGCTCATGCTAAAGTACGGGAATATCTCGGTCGGGATGTTCTGGTGCCGGAAAGCAGATTTTATCGCCATCGGAGGCTTTAACGAAGAAATGCTGATGACGGAGGATGCGGACTTTGCGAAACGTCTGAAGCAGTACGGCAAAAAGAGCGGAAGACGGTTCGGTACTATACGTACAGCAAAGCTGTTCACCTCCGCCAGGAAGTTCGACAAGCTGGGAGATTGGGTGCTGTTCAGAAGCCCCCATGTAATTCTAGGTTATTGGACTGGAGGTAAAAGTCGCAAAGCGGCGGATAAAGCCTATTATGAGAATCAGGTGAGGTAGGCCAAGAGACCCTCGAGAGATTGAGCCCTAGCTCAGGCGCATGGTCGTACAGTCATTGTTCGGTGTAGAAGCAATTATACATTGTTCAGGGGGGAGCGTTACAAATATGGAGTTTGATTTAAGACGTGCGAAATACTCCGATTTGGAGAATCTTGTTGAGCTTCGAATAGCCCTGCTTCAAGAGGTTGGAAAGATGGGAAATAAGGAGGAGCTGGAAGAGGTCAGGAATGCTAACAGGCTGTATTATGAGAAACATTTGAAAAGTGGAGATTACATCTCGTTTGTTACAGAATCTCAAGGACAAATTATTGGAACAATCGGATTAATTATAATCAATCGTCCACCATATTTACATAATCTCTTAGGAATGGATGCTTACATAATGAATGTGTACACTACTCCTGACTTTAGGGGAAAGGGAATCGCAACGGCCCTATTAGACAAGAGTATTGAGTATGCAAAAAGTAATAACGCCGGTCGAATAATACTAACCGCTTCTGCAGATGGGAAGCCAGTTTATGAAAAGAGAGGGTTTAAACTCAAGAGTTCAGCAATGGAGTTGGTATTGAACGGATAACCTTAATACAGAGAGAAGAGCCCGAATGTCGCAACGTCATGTATGATCTTTTTAAGATAAGCCACGTACTCGCAGCCCCAATCGGGAGGCGATCCTTAAGAATAATGAAGCTCGTCTGCAAAGTTGCTGGGACAGCAAAAATTTGAATAGCGGGTTTTCCCTGCTTGTCGATAGGGCTGCCTGTAAAGGCGGCCCTAAGTTATTACCACTGAACAGCATGGCTAATCTCCCTACAGGCTCCTTGATTGTGAGGAGGCCGACATGGCCTCAAGTCCAGCGAGCAGGAGGTCTACACCGAACTTAAAGTGAAGATCTGTATCGACGCAAGCGGCGATACTCGGGGCTGCTTCTACAAGTGAGGGATATTCCTCCTGCGGAAGGCCACCGTAGAATTCGAGCAATTTAGCCCCCCACACTTTACGTTCCTCCTCCGACCCCTGTACGTAACCATCCCCAGTAATAACGAGCGACACGACCTGATTCAGAAGATGCTCGAAAATATAGAACGCTTGCTGAGGCGAAAAGCCAGCTCTACGAAGAATGCTAAGCGAGGTCTCGAAGAGAGTGAGCCTGTTGGTCAAAGGCAGGGAACGTCTGGACAGTAATGATCTGCCTGAGGGATGAATGATCAATACCTGACGCAGAGCGTATAGAAAGCCTCGTACTTGTTCCCGCCAATCGACCGCCTGCACGGCTGAAATATCGAAAGAGGCCAGCATCCGTTCGGTCATGGCCTCCAATAGATCCTCTTTGTTGCTTACATGCCGATAGACAGCCATGGGTGTTACTTTGAAATCCTGGGCTAAGCGCCGAAAGCTCACAGCACCCATTCCTTCCGTATCCCCAATCTGGAGTGCAAGCTCAACAATAGCCTCCCGGCTAAGGCGAACAGAACCTTTACGGGGAGGGGTACTTTTTGGTGTGTCATTACTTTTATTAGAGTTCACAGTTCAACGCTCCTGAAAAATAAGATAATCCTAGTATACCGCAAAGAAGTTGACGGGTATACACTGTATACTTATAATACCTAGTATACAGTGTATACAAGGGGTGTGAGGAGTTGTTTTCAATGAAATCGGGGAAATTCAGCAGAGTCAATCCTTTCCGGGCCCTTCTCAGGAGTAAACGCAGATTAACGCTGCTTGTTATCGGAGTTCTGCTTGCCTTATTCGCCTGCTTGTTGGCTGTACTTGATCAGCCATTGAAGGTTGCTTCGGGCTTTGCCAGCAAGGAGATTTGCTCCGGAACGTTTGTATCAGGCCTTAACCCGGATCAGGTGTACAGCGATATGATCGAGCCTGAAGGGGCCATTAAGTACATTAGCGGTTTGATGGACTATAACGTTAACCGTGAGAAACGTGAAGTCACGACGACCATCGCGGGATTGTACAAAACTCGGGCGGTGTACGGCGAGGGGATAGGCTGCACATTAGTTTATAGCCCAGAAGATGCCAATCTGGCTGCAGCCGCTGATTTTAAAGCCCCTGCTGACCAAGTGAAGCCACAGGCTGCCGAGATCGCTGGACCGGGTGTGGTGGAGCCTAAGAACGAGCAGCTGCGTGCCGCGCTGGACCGGGCTTTTGCTGAGCGAGAGAAGCCCCCCTTTAAACGCACCCAGGCCATTGTCGTGGTTAAGGACGGTAAGGTGGTAGCCGAACGTTATGCTCCTGGCGTAGGGGTGAACACACCCTTGCTCGGATATTCGGCGACCAAATCCGTCACCAACGCACTGATCGGCATATTGGTCCGTCAGGGCAAGCTGAATGTCGGGCAATTGGCCCCCATTGCAGCATGGCGCAATGAACAAGACCCGCGCCACGCCATCACAATAGATGAATTGCTGCGCCAAACAAGCGGTCTCGCCCTTAAAGAGACCAGTTCCGGCTTCGACCCTGCATCCCGAATGGTCTTTATCGAACGAGACATGGCGGGCTTCGCCGAGAAGGCCAAGCTAACCGCTGCGCCTGGAAGCGAGTGGGCATACACGGACGGCAATTATATTCTTCTCTCACGCATTATTCGTGATGCCGCCGGCGGTCGTGCCTCGGATGTAAGACAACTGGCGCAGCGTGAACTATTTGGGCCGACGGGGATGAAGAACGTAACTCTGGAGTTCGATGCTACCGGCACGCCAAACGGCGCCATGTCGATGCTGGCCACAGCGCGCGATTGGGCTCGCTTTGGGCTCTTGTATCTGAACGATGGGATGGCAGGCTCGGAGCGCATCCTCCCGGAGGGGTGGGTCAAATACTCTTCCTCACAGACGCTGAATACCGGATATGGAGCCGGATTCTGGATTAACCGAGCAGTAAGCGGCAATGCGCCGTATGGCCTTCCATGGGGTATGCCCCATGTGCCGCATGATGCCTTCTTCGCCATGGGCAACATGGGGCAGCATGTTGTGATTGTCCCCTCAGAGCACTTGGTCGTCGTACGACTGGGTATGGCCCACCACCCGGACGGCCTTATCGCTGGTGCCGACCGGCTGGTTGCCGATGTGATCGCGGCGCTTAAGAATGCCAATAAGTAGTAGCAATAATGAGCCTCAGTCGTACATGCTAGTTGATCAGAATCGGTTTGTTCCGGCATTTGGACATAAAAAACCTCCCCAGAAGCAAGCTGAGGAGGTGGCTATTCTTAAAATTGCTTTATAAGCTTTCGGGCGAATGATTGCGGCGTTGCTTCAGGAGGAGCTTTCTACGCTATCTTTATCGGTTATGTCGGTTCAAGATAGGGTGCCAAATTCAACGTCACAACCTCTAACACGTTCTTGATCAATATGTCGCTCTTCTCTTGTTGAGGGTCCCGGCTGCATTGCACGGCTGAACCGAAAATACCCCAACTGATGACGTTAGCCGTTGCTTCCATGCTCTCCTGTGAAATACCTTCAACATCGGCTTCACACAGCCACTGGAGCAGGAGCTGGTAAAGCTTTTTTTGCATAGCAGTTTCAAACAGAGGCTCAAACTGTCTGTCACCCAAAGTGATGTACTGCCGAAACCGGAAGAGGAAATCGAATAGGGTCTGAACAAGGGTCTGCAGATTGTCCGAAGTGAGCTTCGCGTCAACCGGTATTCTTTTATGTATGATCGATTCGAATTTCTCTGTCATCCAATACTCAAGAAAGGCAAACTTGTCTTCGAAATGAGCATAGAAGGTTGCCCGGTTCACTGTCGCCCGAGCTGCAATATCATACACGGAGATCGAATAGATATTTTTCTTCTCTTCCAGAAGACTATAGAAGGCCTCTGTTAATAATTGACGGGTTCTCCTTACACGCGGATCATTAGCGTTAACCGGCATGTTATACCACGCTTTCTCATGGGATCTAAAACAGACAAAAAAGCACAATTGTTAGGAAAGCGACATTCTCAGCGTACTGTTGGTTGTTCGCAAGACTCAAGCCTTTTATCCTGATCTTATCCCACTTATCGTTACACAAAAACTGGATATTAAGCAACTCTGTTTGATCTTCAGTAAAAAAGGGAAAGGGTGATTGGTGAAATGATTATCGTTACAGGAGCCAATGGAAAATTAGGCCGGGCGGTCGTAGAGCAGCTGCTTGAGCGCGTGCCAGCCGGGGAGATTGGTGTGAGTGTTCGCGATGTGGTTAAGGCGCAGGGCCTGCAGAACCAGGGAGTTCGTGTGCGGCAGGGTAATTTCGAAGATAGCGAGGGTCTTCTCCACGCTTTTGAGGGAGCGTCCCAGGTGCTCATCGTATCTTCAGGCACCCTTGGAGAGGCAGGCATTCGCCATCACCAGACGGCGATCGATACGGCAAAGAAAGCTGGTGCCGGGCGAATACTTTACACAAGCCACATGGGGGTCTCCCCGGTGTCGTACTTTCCACCTATGATTCACCATGCCGCTACAGAAGAGCTGCTTGCCAATTCAGGAGTTGCGTTCACGTCGCTTCGAAACGGCTTTTACGCCGCGTCAGCGTTACCGTTATTTAGCGAGGCCATCCAGACAGGGGAACTGATCGCTCCGGAGGACGGCCCGATTGCCTGGACAACTCACGCTGATTTGGCAAAAGCTACTGCGGCAATTCTTATGGAACACAAATTTGATGGCCCCACGCCTAATCTGACTGCCTCCGAAGCCATTCGTATGGATGATATTGCGTCCATGACTTCGGATCTGACCGGCCGCCCTATTCGCAGAGTAGTGGTGCCCGATGACGAATACCGGGATTATCTCATGTCCAAAGGCATGCCTGAAGCGGCTGTTAACATGCTGCTGGGCATTTTCCGAGCAAGCCGGAACGGAGATTTCACGCAAGCGAGCGGGACTCTCGGTGACCTCATTGGTCATGCCCCAACAAGTTTCAGAGAAGTCTTGAAGGAATCACTTGCTCTCCCTTCAGATCTCTTTGGAGTGACTAGGGGCTAGAAGCCACTAATCTACTCGGGTGGTCTTAATTTGAATAGTTCTTACTCATTTCGGCTAGCATACGGTTTCGAACGATAATGGGGTTAAGATCGGGAGATGTGATGTGCTCCACATAAGAAGAGGCGCTATGATTGATCTGGTCATCCTTCGCCTTGACCGCGCCATAAAACTTATCCGCATCGATGGCAAAGCCCGGGTATGCTTTGTATAGTTCATGAAAGGTTATTTGATTGGGGTATCCACGCAATTCTGCCAACCAGCGTTGATTAACGCGAGACTGTTCGATATTCGGGTGAGCCGCAACGACTAGAATTCTCATCGCGCGGCTCCCTTTGCTTCGGCCTCAATCGTCTCTTTCATAACCTCCGCTCCCCGATGTACACGTGCTTGAATCTCGGGAGCGAGATGCTCCGGAAGGAAGTCGGTGATCCAGACGAGCTTCGCGCCATTGCCGCCATCAGAAAAGACTTGAAAGGATGAACTCGCGTGTTATCCCGCCATTGGGCAGAATAAGTGTTCTTTCGTGACCGTTGATCAGGGTATTCTCGGTATAGCCGGGGACAAGACGGTAATGAACGGCACCTACGTCGCTGACAGCCTCCCATACTTGCTTGGGTGAGGCATCAATCCAAATTTCCTTGCGAATTGTTGGCAAATAATCACACTCCTTGAGTCGATTATATTTTTGATTCCTTTGTCAATCGCTTGGGCCATCGGCTTAATAAAGCACTTCATCCAGTCAAAGGGCGACAATTCACCAGGCTCATATAGATGATGGAGATCCAGGCTGATTCGCATATAGAAACGCTGGGTCTTAGGATCTTTGATGGCACGCTCGCAGACAAGCACGGCGTAGTTCTTGAATTGTTCGAGTACCGGTGCATCCTGTTCGAAATATGCCGCCGTATACTGAAGCGATTGGTCCCTCATATATTCGTAAAGCTCCCGAAAAAGCTGCCTTTTATTTTTGAAGTAGTAATAGACCAATCCATGCGCAAGACCCGCTTGATCCGCAATATCGCTCAAGTTCGCTGCCGCATAGCCCTTTGCCACATATACGTGAATGGCTGCCTGCAGAATCTCTTGTTTGCGCTGCTCTCAAATGGCCTTGTTCTGTTTCTTTGTACGGGGAGACATGCTATCACACCTTGCATAGAATTTTATTACATTATACGTTATGACAATGGGACACGTAAAAGCATCCATCTAGCTTGATACTTTCATTTTAATGCTAGTTCGATTTCAATTTCATTTTCACGAGGAAAAGAGGGAGGTTTTAGATGGCGAAATGGGATAATATGCTGTCCATGCTTTGGATGCTGCGATTCGGAAGGAAGCTCACTGCCGCGCAGATCGCGGATAATCTGGAGATCAGCGTCCGTACCGTGTACCGGTATATTGACGCATTATGCGCCAGCGGTGTGCCGGTAGTAGCGGAATCGGGTCATGACGGCGGGATACGCATTCTGGAAAGCTTCGAAGAGACGCCATTGTTCTTCAACTCCGTAGAGATGAAGGCACTTGTTGACGCGTTTAAATTTGCGGAAGGGGCTGGCTACCCGTATACGGAGGAGCTGGAAAGCGCGCTGAAGAAGGTGGAGAACGGGCTGCACGAAGAGCAGCGTCATGAACTGTCCCTTCAGGCGAGCGGTTTGGATGTGATCTCTCCGGCGCGTCCGTCTTCTGTCGTTCCGCTGCTGCGGGACTTAGAGCAGGCGGCGCAGGACGGGCGAACGGTCCGCATCAGCTACCGCAAAGCGAACGTGGAGGAGACTGGCGAGCGTGATATTGATCCGTACGGTTTGGCTTATGACCGAAACGAATGGTACGTTGTCGCGTTCTGCCACCGTTCTCAGGCGGAGCGGATATTCCGCGTGGACCGCATCGGGCTGCTGGAGCCAACCGATGCGCGGTTCGAGAAGCCGGAGCGTTTCTCCGCATCCGCCTACTTCCGCGACCAGTCGGAGCGGGAACGGGAGGCGGACGGGCCGATGACGGTCATCCTCATTGAGGGAGAGCCGGACACGCTGAGCGAGGTTTGCGGCCATTGGCATCTGCGCCATTATTTAACCGAACGGACTGATCGGGAGGCACGGTTTCTGATCGACGTCCCCACGATGAACAAGTACCTTCCGAAGTATCTAATGACGTTCGGCACGGCTATTAGCATTCGGGAGCCGCTGGAGCTCAAGCTTCGGGTCCGGGAATTAGCATATGAAATCGCTAAACATTACGACAATGACCTCGATTGAACATTGCTGACAGGTTTTGTCATCACCCCCGGTATACAATAGAGACAAGGCTGCGCAGCCAAATGATGATAATAAAGGAAGGGTGAATCCATCCATGCTTCATCACGCCCATCAATTGTACGAATATCATGTATGGGCGAACAACCAGTTGTTCGCCCACCTGAAGCAACTTCCGGAGGACGTGTTCCATGCGGAGGTCAAGAGCGTGTTCCCGTCCATATCGCAAACACTCGGACACATGTACTTGTTCGAACAGCTATATATGTCTGTGCTCGCGGAGGTTCCAAATGGAGAGATTTTCCTGAGGATTCCAGGCTGGACAGAGGAAGCGCAGGGCAAAACCGTGGACGAGATGCATCAGCTGTTCACCGGAGCTGCCGCCCAGTTCCGTGATCTGCTTCGGTGTACGTCTGACCCTGACAAGGCGATGACGATCGAGCATCCGAAGTACGGCCGCCTTGATACGCAGTTCTCCGATATCTTGCGGCATGTGGTCAACCATGGAACATATCACCGGGGCAATGTGACTGCGATGCTAAGGCAGCAAGGATATACCGGGGTCCCAACCGATTATATGTTTTACCTAGTGGAGCAGAGGGAAAGTCAGAGGTGAATCACTCTCTCGCTGACCCCATCGGCCATGCTCCAACAGCTTCAGAGAGGTTTTGATAGAATCACTACTCATCAAAAAAATTGCCTCCCCCTATGAGCCGCTATATTAGCGGCTTTTGTTGTGTGATGAAGAAGGTAATGACTTTACCCGGTACCAGGCAAAAGATTCGATCATTCGATTGACGACAGCATCTAGTTTGCATTACTATAAAAGAAAACACGTGATTTCTTATGAGATGAGTGGTTAGATGGTTCAAGTTCAGAAGCCTCAAATAAGAGAGGCTTTACTAAAGGCGGCTAAGCATGAATTTATGGAGCATGGATTTCAGCTATCCTCTACACGGAGAATTGCGGCCAGCGCGGGAACTACGATTGGAAATATGTACAAATATTTTCAAAGTAAAGATGAGCTCTTCGAGCACCTGGTCTCGGAGGTACAAGTACAATTATATTCCTTTATTAAAGAACATGAAGCCGGAAGCAACAAGACACCCAGGGCACATGAGCAGCTTCAAGTGTTCGTAAACTTGATGAGCGACTACCGGGATGAAATGTTACTGCTTATTGATGCTTCGGAAGGCACCAAATATCGGAGTACTTACGAGGAATTAATCGCCATGGTCTCGCTGAACCTGCAAGAGCATCTCTCAGACTTCAATATACCTGCTGTGCCGGATGTTGAGGTCCTTGTAAGAACAATTGCCGTAGGCCTTGTATCAGGGTGGATTGACGTACTGCGTAATCATTCAGATAAGGAAGACATTAAGAATGGCCTAACACAATACTTTTTGTTTGTTTTTAGAAGCTTCTTGTAAGCTTTTTATTTTTTTAGCAAAAGAAAACTATTGTTTCCTTTTAGGAGGGTTAATATGACTCGCATGAAAGCTAGTGGGTACGTAGAAGCGGGATTTGAACCGGTAAGGGATGCTTTTGAACATAACTTTGATAAAAAGGAGATCGGGGCAGCCTGTGCAATTTATTATGAAGGTAGAAAGGTAGTTGATTTATGGGGAGGCTCAGCTGAGCCCCGTCTAAATAAATGCTGGGAAAAGGATACGCTGGTGCCCGTGTTCTCGAGCACAAAAGGTTTTGCCGCCCTTGCAGCGGCGGTTGCTCATTCCAAAGGTTGGATTGACTATGATGCCAAAGTATCGAGTTACTGGACAGAGTTCGGAAATAGTGGGAAAGAGGATATTACAATCCGGCAGCTTTTAGCACATCAAGCTGGTTTGTGTACGCTTGATCAATTACATATTCATCAAATTTCGGATTTAGACACCTCCCAGATTGCTTCGCAGCTTGCAGAGCTAAAGCCTGAGTGGCAGCCAGGAAGTATGCATGCATACCACACTTGGACGATCGGGTGGTTCATTGGAGAAGTCATTAGAAGAGTGGACCCTAAGGGGAGAACACTGGGAAGGTTTTTTCATGAGGAGGTAGCACAGCCCTTAGATGCAGAGTTTTATATTGGCCTCCCTGATGATATTCCGCAAAATCGACTTGCCGCTGTACAAGGAATGAATAGCCCGCTCCAATTATTGTTTCACCTACATGAGATCCCCAGGCCGCTGCTCATGGGTTTCCTTAATCCAAGATCACTCACCTCACGAAGCATGGTGGATCCCAATAAGTTAGTTGCCCATGAGAACTTTAATAGAAGAGAGATGCTTTCCATTGAGTTTCCTTCAGGTAATGGGGTCGGAGATGCAAGAAGCATGGCCAACATATATAGTGAGTTCGCAACCGGGGGGAAGGTGCTAAACTTATCTAAGACTACGATAATTGAGATGATGAAGCCTGCTGTACCTCCTTCAAATGGTTGGTATGACCATGTAAATAGATGTGAGGTTGGCTATTCTCTCGGTTTTTGGAAACCGATCTCAGGTCGCATGTTCGGCAGCAGTCCACATGCGTTCGGTCATCCAGGTGCAGGGGGGTCCTTTTGCTTTGCCGATCCCGATTGCGCTGTTGGCTATGCTTATGTTATGAACAAAATTGGCGGATATATGGATAATAATCCAAGGGAAAATGAAGTTAGAAAGACATTCTATCAGTGCATAGCAAGCAAGCTTTAAATAAAAAGTTTTTCATAATGTAGAAATCGGAATAGCTGATACGTCATTATAGCGAGATCAAATTCCAATAGTTTATAAGGGAGGAGCTTTTATGAATTACACTTTGATGTTCTACGAGAGTCAGGAGGACTTTGCCGCAAGAACGGATCCAGCCAGACAACAACAATACTTAGCAGGCTGGACACACTATGTGCATGCTTTGAGCGAGGCTGGAATTGTGGTGTTCGGTTCAGGACTCTATGCTCCGGAGACAGCGGCGACGATGAAGCGGCGCGGTGGTGAGATGGTGGTTCAAGACGGACCGTTTCCCGAGACGAAGGAGCAGCTCGGCGGGATATTCGTGATTGATGTTCCAGACTTTGATACTGCATTAGAGTGGGCCGCCCGAGGACCCGTCGATACGGTTGAGGTCAGACAGAACATTCCCGCGTTGAAGTAATCATTCTATGTACACAAATCAAGTCATTGAAGAAATCGCACGTGATGCTTACGGCCGTGTGCTCTCCTATTTAATTGTAAATTGGCGGGACCTGCAGGCTGTTGAGGATGCCATCGGGGACGCTTTTCTTGCCGCGCTAGAGACTTGGCCCAAAGCTGGTGTTCCGGATAAGCCTGAAGCATGGCTAGTTACGGCCGCCCGAAGGAAGCTTATCGATCGTGCCCGTCGTAATCGTGTATCCGAAAGTGCATTGCCTACAATCGTTGCGATGTCTGAGGATACACAGCGTCTGACTTCTTCAAGCACCGCTTTTCCAGACGAGCGCCTAAGGATGATGTTTCTTTGTACTCACCCTGCAATTGATCCTGTGATGCGCACACCACTTATGCTGCAGTCAGTGCTTGGAATCGATGCAGCCCGAATTGCGTCTGCATTCATCACCAAGCCTTCCACCATGAGCCAGCGCCTTACTCGGATAAAGGCAAGTATCCGTGCCGAACGCCTCATTTTTGAAATGCCTGATGAGGAAGAAATCCCGGATCGCCTCGATTCCGTTCTGGAGACCATATATGCAGCTTACGGAAGCGGGTGGGACGATCGCGGGAGCTTGGCGGAGGAGGCCATATATTTAGGGAAGCTGCTTCTTAGGTTCGCTCCCCGCGAGCCGGAGATTTACGGTCTATTGGCACTCATGCTGCACTGTGAGGCGCGGCGTAAGGCACGGCATGATGAAGAGGGGAACTACGTTCCTCTCTCTGAGCAAGATTGCACGCGATGGGATATAGATTTGACCATGGAAGCGGAGAGTTATCTTCATGCAGCCTCGCGGGCAGGCAGGATCGGCCGCTTTCAACTTATGGCTGCAATTCAGTCGGTGCATGCACATCGTTCAAGCTCCGGGCGTACCCATTGGGAGGCGATTGCACAGCTATATGAGGGGCTCATTCGGATGCACCCTGGAGTTGGGGCATGGGTCGGCCGAGCCGCTGCAGTCGCAGAGGCTTATGAACCGGAAAGCGGCATTGTCTTGCTGGAGGCTATTCCCCCCGCGGAGGTAGTGAACTATCAGCCTTATTGGGCGCTTGCTGGTCATTTGTATAAGCGGACGAATCGAGTAGAAGATGCTCTTTCGGCTTATAGCCGTGCTATAGGACTGAGTGTAGATGTTTCGGTTAGACAATTTTTAAGTCGCCAAGCTTCCGAGATCGAAGTGCGGCATTGATACAAGGATTTTGGAGGGCACCCGAATAGGGTGTCTTTTAATTTGGTCTGTATCTTTTTGATGGTTGAATAAAAATACATAACATCGTATTATCATACAACGAGTATATCACTTTCCATTCGGAGGAGTTGGTGAATTTGCATTTACTGAACGTGGATGAACTCTCTTCTATCCAAATCGAGGAGATCTTTGATCTAACCAGAAGATTGCGGGAACATAACAGCCAGCGATTACTGCAGGGTAAGAACTTTATTCTATTTTTCCCCGAGAGCAGCCTAAGAACAAGAATTACTTTCGAGAAAGGAATAAAGGATTTGGGAGGGGAGTGTATTGTGTTCTCTCCAGAGACATTAGACCGCAGGGAAGCGCTCGTTGATACGATCAAATACATAGAGAATTGGGCAGACGGTATAGTTGTCAGGCATTCAGATTTTGCGAAAATTAAAGAAATGGCGAAGCACTCAACGATTCCCATTGTCAACGCAATGACTTCGGTTAACCATCCATGCGAAATATTAGCGGACTTATACTCAATCAGTGAGGCAAGAAGCAACTATAGGGATTTAGTGTATACCTTCGTCGGTCCTGCGGGTAATATCTCCAGGTCCTGGACAGACGTGGCGAAAGTAATGAATCTGAATTTCAACCACGTCAGTTCAGCCGGCAATGAAATTACAGAACAGTCGCATAACTATAGGTTCCATACAGAACTTGAAGAGGTATTGAAGTATAGTGATGTGGTTTTGACGGACTCATTGCCAAATCCATTTCGAACCGATGAGTATATTCGCAAATATCAAATAACCTTAGAAAGAATGATGTTAACGAAAAGGAATTCCATGTTGAACCCTTGCCCTCCATTTTTCAGAAATGAAGAAGTAAGCGAGGACGTAATATGTTCAGACTATTTTGTTGGTCATTCATTCAAAAAGAACCTGGTTCATGTACATCAAGCTATCCTATTGTATTGTCTTTCTAACTATATAAGTTGAACTACTGAGTTGCATGCATGTTACAGCTTTTGCTCCAATACACTTCGCGTAACATGGGTGACGAGCTTTCTTGGAAAGAAGCGCGGCACCTGCGTGAGTATCCAGTTCTGGAAGCCGGGGACAATGAACGTTCTATGGCCCATCAACGCCTTGTATCCAATTTCGGCAACAGCCTGCGGGCTCATGAGGCCTTTTGGGTTGGCAACCTTCTGCCCATCCATCTTGGAGGTGCGGAAAAATTCAGTCCCGGTAGGCCCGGGGCATAATGCCGTGACGGTGACCCCGGTCCCTTGCAGCTCATTCGCGACGGCTTCGGTGAGCGAGAGGACGAATGCCTTGGAAGCGGAATAGTTGGCACTGAACGGACAAGGATAGAACGAGGTGGTTGATCCTACGTTCAGAATGTGCCCGCTACCGCGCTGCACCATGGCTGGAAGAAACAGCATCATAAGATGGGAGAGCGAATGGACGTTGAGCTGCAGCATCTCAAGCTCGGAGCTTACGTCCATCTCATGAAGCGGCCCGAAGGAGCCGATCCCTGCATTGTTGATGAGGACATCGATCTGGATGCCTAATTCTTGCAGCCGCTCGTGCAGGAGGACGGGACCCGAACTCTGCGCCAGGTCAACGGGAATGGTAATCGTAGAGACGCCATAGCTGATCTCCAGCTGCCGTGCAATACGGTCAAGCTTCTCTTCATTACGAGATGCTAGAATGATGCGATAATTCTTCTTGGCGAACAATTCGGCGAATGCCTTGCCAATGCCGCTGGACGCGCCTGTAATCAGGACAGTCTTCATGTGGATTAAGCCCCCTAAATTATAAAATATCTAAAGACCAAATGATTAAATATCTAATTATTTGGTTATTTAGTGTGAGAAGAGAGGGCCTTATTCGGCCCCGGCAGTCTTCATCTCGATAATACGATCCGTTGTTGCGAGGAATTCCTTCAGCAGCAGTACGGGTCCCTCAATATCAAGGCTGTAATAAATCTCGGTGGCTATTTTGGTTGAAGTGACGAGCTTGGCTTGTCTTAATATCTTCAGATGATGGGAAATGGCGGACCTGGACATCGGTGATCGTTCAACGATCTGAGCAACGTTGAGTGAGTCGTGCTTCGTAAGCATCATAATAATATCCTGCCGGATAGGATCGGCCAAAGCAAGGAAGACTGGACTGCATTCCCTTAGCTGCTGATGGACGAGTGTCTCAAGTTGTGTCGAGTTATGGGTCTGCATGGGTGCATCGTCTCCAGTTCGTTATCAGCCAAACAACTAAATATTTGGTTATTTAATCATAATCTCGATTTGCGGCAGTTGTCAAGGGAATGCGTGATTCATTCTATCTACATTTTACCCAATATTAGAGTACTAAAGTTCTCAACAACCTAATGTACTAAACTCTCCAAATCCGGCTGCAATTTGGTCCGCAGAGCATACAGCATAATGGCGCCAAGTAGGAACGTGGCCGCATCCGCAATGACAAGTGACCAGACCACCCCATGGAAGCCATTCATCCGATTGGCGATATAGAGCACAGGAATCAGAGTAATCCCTTGAATAACTGACATAATAAAGGCTGCGGTTCCTTGCGCTGTTGCCTGGAAGATCCCCGTGAACAATGTGGTCATTCCTGTAATGAACAAGGATAAGAACGTTACATGCAGAATGTAGCTGCCCATTTCGATTAATTGCGGGTCATTCGTAAATAGACCGATAAGGTGGTCTGAGATCAGATAGACAATGACGCCTAACAGGACGGCCAGCGCCACAATGACTTTGATCGTAAATCCAATCGTATGCTTCATGCGTAATTTATTAGCTGTAAAAGAGAAAGCAATGAGCGGCACGACCCCCTCGCATAATCCCATCAGAATGAACTCGGGAAATTGCAGCAGACGTGATGAAATCCCGTAAGCCGCTACGGCCGGATCCCCATATTCAACAAGGAAATGGTTAAAGATAAGCGACATCGCACCGAGGAAGATACTCATAATAAAGACGGGAACTCCGATTTTGAATACATTGCCCAGAATGTCTCTGGTCACCTTGAACCATTTCACGGAGACTGTTAGGAATTGGCTCTTATATCCCATATGGAAGGCATAGAATGCACTCGCTGCGAGGTTGGAAATGACCGTAGCCGACGCAACGCCGATCACGCCCCAGTGGAACACGAAGATGACCAGCGCATCAAGAACAATATTCACGACAACACTGAGAATCATCCCGGCCATTGATGTGATCGCTGCACCCTCCGAGCGCACAATATTCTCCAGTGTGAAGAAGAGTACGACGAATGGTGAACCTATAAGCATAACTGTGACATAGTCCTTCGTGAATCCGAAAGATTCAGGCGTCGCCCCCAGGCCATGAACGATTGGATCGATTAACGGGAGGCCAACGGCTATTACGATAAGACCGAGAATTAGACTGCTGTAAAAAGCGAAGGCGGACACGTGCTTGACGTCCTCATATTTCTTCTCTCCCAGCAGGCGAGAGATGAATGTGCCACTGCCGATACCCATCAAATTGCCCAATGCCATAATGACCGCGAATAACGGCAAGGTTAGCGCGAGTGCGGTTAACATGGCGGTATTGTGGAGTGTTCCAAGGAAATAGGCATTCAAGATGGAATAGATCACACTCATTGACGTGCCTAGCATCATCGGTACAGCGAAATGAGCAACGGCTTTGGCGATCGGTGCTTTTTCAAAGTAATGGAGGTTTTCTGCATCCATGTGGGTCACCACTTTCTGATTTAATTTTGAATTTCCATCTAACAGTGTTAGTTTGAACCTTACAGTGTTAGATGATATCATGAACCTATGAACCTGTAAAGCATAAACTTACACTGTTAGATAAGTTGGATTTAAGGTTTACATATAGGCAAGAGTGTGAAATGCTTCCGGAGAAGCGGAGCGTTCGCCTGAAAGCTTTCTGAAAGAAAGCTACATCGGAAGCATACGCTTTGTGATTAGACTTCTACCATAGAAAATGAATAAAGAAGTCTGAGAACAACAGCGATCGTAGGAACATTTCACACGGCAGCCTAGCACGTAAATCATTAGTTCAACTTATATAGATAAAAGGGCGGATACGGATGAAAAAGCAGCAGCCTCAGATTTCGGAGGATAAGATTCTGGAAGCTTCTTGGGAGCTTCTTGGAGAGGGGGATATCGAGAAATTCAGCATGAGGCGATTAGCGGATCGGCTGGGGATTCAGGCTCCCTCTTTGTATTGGTACTTCAAGAGCAAGCAGAATATCTACCAGCGTCTGGCGGGCCAGGTATCGAAGGTAATTCTGGAGGAGTTCCATTCCGAGGGGGACTGGAAGGAGCAGCTGATAGGGCTTGCGGTAACAATACGGAGTGTGCTCAGCAGGTACCCCTGTTCCACGCAGCTCATGATGATGACACTGCCCCACGAACCGGACATCATCCGGTTCACCAACCGTATGCTGCTCTGTGTGGAATCGACGCCACTTGATCAAGAGCAGAAGATGCAAGTCGTTGTTACGCTAGTGAATTATGTCTACTATTTTGTTCTGGATGATTATCAGCATCAGCGCAATGTCTCCGCTGTTCTTAAGGAGCAGAAGGAGCTTCCGGGTGAGGAGATGACTCAGCTCCTGGACTCTATGAGTGAGTCGGAAGCGGGACTGTTCCGGAGGATGTTCACGAACGGACTGTTCGAGCTAATGGGGACCGATAGAGCTTTTGAGTTCGGATTGAAGCTGATTTTGCTCGGGACCCAGCAGGTAATCGAGGAGCAGATGAAGTAGATGGAATTATTTGAAGAGCCGATTCTATACAACGATCCGCTGCTTCGTATTCAAGTGCGCAGCTTTCACAGTGCGGCAATATGTCAGCATGGGTGGCATTTCCATCCGGAGCTGGAGATCATCGCTGTACGATCTGGAAGAATGGAAATCCATACACCAGCAGAAGTGTATCACTTGCAAGCGGGGGATGTGCTCATATTGGGCTCCCGTGAGCCCCATCTCGATCTGAGGAAGCCGAACGAAGTGGTTGATTATGTGGTGATCCAATTTGAGCTGGAAGCCTTCCTGGATTCCAATATGCTTCCATTCCTGTATTTGTTTCAGGAATCCTTGCTGCCGCTGGTGCAGTTAAACTCGCTGTTCAGGGATAGCTCAGAACTACAGCAGCGGTTCTACACAACAATAATCGAACTTCAGCAGGAACACGAGCAGAAGCAAAGAGGCTATGAGATGGCCATTAACTATTTGGTGAAGAAATGTCTTTTTCTATTGTTACGTCATGATCATAAGGGATTGTTAGAACACAATCGTTCGATGAACTATGCCAAGCTGAAGTTAGTCTTCGATTATGTGGAAGCTCACTTGTCTGACAAAATCACGGTGGAGCAGGCTTGTAATCTCGTGAATTTCAGCTATACCTATTTCCTCAAATATTTCAAGATGACCCTGGGCATTACGTTCACGGACTACGTCATTCATCGCAGAATTAAATATGCTGAACGCCTGCTGTTGACCGAAGATCTCAGCATTGCCCAGATTGCCGAACAGGTCGGACTGCCGAACCTGTCACACTTCTACAAGCTGTTTAGACGAGTCCATCATTGTTCCCCGAAGAGCTTTAAAGACGCAATTATTGCCAGAGCTAACGTTACCGTTCTATAAGGCATAGTTAAAAAGTGACATTAGGTAAGGCGTAACGGAGGGGAAGCTTGGAACTGTAGAGCGAAAGCGATCGGATGAACACAACAGAATAGCATAATGATGGAGTGGTATTGGATATTGGAAGCCTGTCTCGTTACAGATACGATAGAAGGGAATCTGCAATTAAGGAGGTCCTGCCATGCTGGACGAATTTCCAACAAAGGGATCTGAGGGCGTACGCTTTATTTATTATTCGGATACTCCTGTTGATCGTGTTGCTGTAGCTGGAACTTTTAACAATTGGAATGGCGATAGACACTATATGAACCGTATGGAAGATGGGACAGGTTGGGAGATTGAACTGCCTATTCCGAAGGGAAGGCACCTCTATAAATTTGTGCTGAATGATACCAAGTGGATTGTAGACCCGCTCAATCCGAGCATATCGGAGGACGGACAGAATAATTCCTCGATTACGGTAACGGAGAATGGGGATGTACTCATCCGCACAAATGAGATTTCGAGCAGCAGCCTAGGCTATATGTATGAGAACTTTACAGCTCTCCCAAGTCCCGAGTGGCTTAAGAGATCGGTCATTTACGAGCTGCATCTCCGCGCGTTTACAGAAGGCGGATTCCGGGGATTGGCTGATAAGATAGGCTACTTTAAGGATATGGGAATCAATACGCTGTGGTTGATGCCGTTTAACGAAGTGGGACAAGAACGCAGAATTGGCCAATACGGGGACCCCTATGCGGTCCAAGACTTCTATTCGATCGATCCGGAGTTTGGAACCAAAGAGGATCTGCTGTATTTTATGCGCACAGCTCACTCGAATGGGATCCGAGTCATCTTGGATTGGGTCTTGAATCGGACAAGCGTGGACCATATTCTAACGGGAAGTCATCCCGAGTATTTTACGCATAATGAACAAGGTGAGATCTGCTATGATGTGCCCCACCGTGAGTATTTTGCCGGTCTGGAGTTCAGCAGCCGGGGCATGAGGGAATATGTAATTGAAGCTATGAAATACTGGATTACCGAGTTTGATTTTGATGGAATAAGGCTGGATGATTCGGATATTACCCCCTATGATTTCCTCACGGAGATCAAGCAGGCCTTGCAGGTAGTGAAAACAGATCTAATCCTGATCTCCCAGTCTTACGATGAGTATCATCATCTTGAATCCTGTGATCTGACCTACAATGGGAATCCCCGCATTCTGATTCGTCAGATGATGGACAGAACGATCATACAGGCAGATTTTATCGCGATATATGACTCTTACAAGTACAGCTTCCCCAAGCATTCCCTAAGAATGAATTGGCTGGAGGATAAAGAGCAGACCCGAATATCGGAGTACCTGGGTACGGATTATACAGGAGCTGCGGCTTCGATTTTACTAACGCTGGAAGGTGTTCCCCTCATCATGATGGGACAGGAGTTCAATGAGAATACGATGGCCACATGGACGTCCCTATTCGATGAGTATAGGCTCAACTGGAAGTCGTTCAATACAAGCTTGTTCGAGCACTATAAATTCCTGATCCATCTCAGGACGAATCAGCCGGCATTCTGGGCGGGGACATTAGAGTTCATACGTAATTCGGAAGAGCTGGTGTTATCGTACATAAGGCAGCATAATGGCATTAAGTTTTTAATTATCGTGAATCTGTCCGCGGAATCTGTGCTCGTTCAGTTTGATACAGACTCCCTGGCAGAAGAATTTATAACAAATCCAAGCAATCTGCTCTACCGCACGGGACGGAGCAGCCTTCACGCGGGGAATGCTCCCTCAGCATTATGGGCGGACAGCTATGAGACCATTATATATAAAGTGGATGACTACACGAATGAAGGGAGCTAGCCGAATGTACCGTATCGACATAAAAGCCTAAATGGATGTCCTTAGGATATAGGGCGGTCATGTCTTGATCCGACCGTAGTTTGCTTAGAACCAGGCTAAAGGAGAGAGACTAATGGGAAATACGGATAAGTTTGAAATGATTGCGGATAAGTATGACTCTCCTGGCAGAATTCAAATCGCCAAGGTATCATCGGATGCGATCCGGGAATTGTTAGTTGACGCTAAAGGCAAGAATGCTATCGATTTTGGATGTGGAACGGGCCTTGTCGGAATGAACTTATTAGACGAGTTTCGTTCTGTGCTCTTTCTGGATACATCACCGAACATGATTGATCAAGTTCAGCTGAAAATTTCTGAAATGAATATTCAGAATGCAGATACGTTATGCTTTGACTTTGAACAGGGCGGTCTCACGGGTTTAAAGGCGGACTATATCTTTATGGCTCAGGTTCTGCTTCATATTAAGGATGTTGAATTCGTCCTATCCCGGCTATACGAGGTTCTGAACGAGGGAGGACATTTACTAATCGTCGATTTCGATAAGAATGAGAATATAGCTTCAGACCTCGTTCATAACGGCTTTGATCAAGATGAGCTGACTAAAATTATGACCCAAATCGGGTACAGGGAAGTTACGTCCAGAACTTTTTATAGCGGAAGTAAAATATTCATGGGACAAGATGCATCGATGTTCATTCTGGATTCTCAAAAGTAACCTCAATTCGCCGAAATGCAGGGTTTTGGCGCCATAACGTCGTATCTTTTGAAAAGAGGCACTCGTTAAAAATAAAGCTTGGAATAAAGTGAGAAAAGAGGGATTGCAATGTCCTATATCGTTGATTTCAAAGATGTGTCAACAGTTGGTTTAGAGTCATCACCTGTAGCAGAAGCACTTGCTGGGCTACGTGCGAATGAGGCTCGTTACTTTATGAACAAATACAAGCATGAATTCACGGTTGTACCCGCGAGTGAGAGCCAGGAGAGCCTTGATTACGTGAAGCGGATTTTGAAAGAAGAACGTGATATTGAGTTCGCGGCCACCCCGCTTGAGACATCGAGTTTTCAAGTAGAAAATATTAAGTTTACATATGTCTTTTATGAGGACGGGCTCGCGCTCAATGTCATGTATACGGTGGATGATCCTAAGAAGCGGGCCGTTGGTTTTAAGCTTTCTGAGGGGATGGAGATACCCAAGGAGCTAGAAGCGAAGTTCAAGTTTGCCAGGCAGAAGTCCAAACTAGCGGGAACAATTCGGGGCTCTTTTTTTGTGATTAAAGGAGAATATTAAAGCAGGTAAGCTCAATGGAAAATAAAAGCCTCTATTCCGAGTGATGGAATAGAGGCTTTGTCTGCTTGCATACTCCCCAGCCAAGCAACTGTTCCTTCGATTTCGAGATTCGCGGCAATAGTGATACGGTGAACCGTATCACAAATAGTGGTAAAGCGAAAAGGAGAGTTTAGGGTTGATATTGGTTCCCTACCAAGTAATTTCATGGGGGAATAAAGAAAATCAGGGGCACAGCACCCCTGATTTCTAATTTGCTTGTTTTTGTGGTTGTTTGTACTCTTGAGACTTTTGTTCAAGCATTTTGAAATCGCAGCAAAGTTTCACATAACCACTGTTTTCCTCGGGTTGTACAGTTACCATCCTATATAGATTTGTTGCATTTCGAATTATCTTAGTTGCTATTCGCTTTACTTCGTTGTATTCCTTGTTAAGGAGATCTTGATGTTCTTGTTTGTAATCCTCAAATTTTAATAATTCATATTCGGAATCTGGTACAGGAACCATGTTATTAACGTTAATAACTGCTTTTAAGTCTTGGCCATCCAAGATTTTAATAAATGTTATATTCTCTTTCATAGTAGCATGTTTGCTTTTAGGAGATGATAAAGGAACAAAATAATTAAAACCTCCCATTGACATTATTATGCCTACGTAGGGTTTAGGGTACCCATCATCTTTATGCTTTTGTACCCGCTTATCAAAGGAATGAAGATAATCAATGTAAGCATCAGTTACTGTATAAAATTTAACGTCCATTAGATCCCCTATACCAATACGACATATGTAATTTTTTAAAAACGTAAGAAAAAAAGAGCAACTAGTTGCTCTTCGAACAATCCTATATTCAAGCAATCACCAAACTTTAAGGCTCCAACTTAACGGTATGGAATCACCAACTTTTAAGGCTCCAACTTAACGGTATGGAATCACCCAACTTTTAAGGCTCCAACTTAACGGTATGGAATCACCAACTTTTAAGGCTCCAACTTAACGGTGTGGAATCACCAACTTTTAAGGCTCCAACTTAACGGTATGGAATCACCAACTTTTAAGGCTCCAACTTAACGGTATGGAATCACCCAACTTTTAAGGCTCCAACTTAACGGTATGGAATCACCAACTTTTAAGGCTCCAACTTAACGGTGTGGAATCACCAACTTTTAAGGCTCCAACTTAACGGTATGGAATCACCAACTTTTAAGGCTCCAACTTAACGGTATGGAATCACCAACTTTTAAGGCTCCAACTTAACGGTATGGAATCACCAACTTTTAAGGCTCCAACTTAACGGTGTGGAATCACCAACTTTTAAGGCTCCAACTTAGCGGTATGGAATCACCTGTAAGTTGATAATAACATAGAAAAAAAAACTCGTCAAAATTTAAACTCATTTTTATTTCACATTTCAGTATATGCCGCTGCTTATTATTATGTTACCCCAGTAGGGAATATTACATTCAATTTGTACGCTTAAAATTGAACCCAAATTAGCAGATAAAGGGCAAGGTAATAGATATGATCTAGTAGAGGATTACGTGAGAAAAGGTTGTATTATATATATATATTGGTAGTTGGATTTACGAATCCTGAAAGGAGTTAATTAACAATGTATGATAGGCTAGCGGGTTATACCCAAATGCATGCGGCTTTGAAAAGTATGGGGAGCGACACTCCGATAAGAGAGACTCAAATTGGAGTTCATATCTCAGATACTGGATATGTTAAAGAAATAGATTCAAATAATTTTATAATGCAATTAACAGAGTCAGATTGCGCATTGATCCTACAGAGACAACCAGTCACAAAAATATTGATAGGAAATGGGCCCAACGAAAAGTTTATTGCAGAGCATTTTTTCTATTAAAAATTTTCACACTTAAACTTACTGAATTGCAATTAGTCATTAAATAATTGGGGTGATAGCATGTATTTTTGTAAATGTGGGGGAGTACTTCTTGTTAAAGAGGTGGAAAAGTACCCGGCCAATCTAAATGGTGAAGAAAAGATAAATTATGAACGGAAGTGCGACGCTGTATGCCCTGATTGTGGTGAAGAAACTAAAGGATTAAAGTTCGATTAAAGATGGAATTAATACTTCGGGGCATTTATGTGACCTTTTAACGTCTTGTGAAGAAGTCCTGGTGGCCAGGACTTCTTAATTTAAGGGGATTTGAGTGCCACGATTGAACCTTACGTTGAAAGTTGAGGTTTACTTTTATGAATTCACTATTAGATATGAAGGGTCATTTGCTTCATTTATTAGGACAAGTGGGAGTCCAATTAGAGGAAGATAAAATATCAATAATTAATAGGGGGAATCCACATATAGTCCCGTTTAGTGCGGATAAACTATACGTGTACACCTTTAAATTTGCTTCTGAATATTTAAAGGTTGGTAAAGCGGGGAAAAGGAGTAAGGCACGATTACAGAGTCACCACTACAATCCAGCAAGTAGTCAAAGCAACTTAGCATTATCTCTTCTCCAGGATAATGAGATGAAAAAATATAATCTCACAAAAGAAAATGTTGGATTATGGATAAAGAAAAATGTGGAACGCGTTGATATAGAAATTGATGAATGTGCTGGAGTATTTGTTCAAAATTTTGTTGAAGCAGCGCTACATTGTATGCTAAAGCCCAAGTATGAAGGATTCGAATCACAGAGAGAGGTAAGATACTAGTCTGGAGAAGTGATTAAATAATGGGAGACCGAATTCCTATACATAAGTGCCCTGATCCCTTTATGATGAACGAAAATGAAGTGAATGCTGCAGTTGCACATTTCCTAATGTCTAAGGATGTGGATATTAAGAAGGTTGCAGTTGATAAAGAAAAAGGATATGACGTGTATGGAATAAAAGGCGGTTATTCCATCATTGTGGAATCAAAAGGTATGATGGCAAATAATCAAAACGAATATGTATTTGGGCACGGGCAAATTAAGTCACATCTAGGTGATCAAATACTGTATGTATTAAAGCAGTATGAGTACTCTTCCGAGAACACTTTAATAATGCTCGCAAACCCAAATATCCCTAGAATTAAAGATAGGTTAAATGGAGTGTCTCTTGCATTAGATAGACTCGGTATTATAAGACTATGGGTCAGTGAGGATAAGTCTGTAGAGATAGAATGCCCTGCGGAGGTTCTTCAGGTACTAAACTTGCTTAAATTAACTTAAGAGTTAACAAAGCACCTATCTGGATATAAAGTTAGAGAATATTTTGGATTTCAGGCGTCCTAATTTAGGACGCGTTTTTCTTAGTTAAGAAAGTTCCATATCTTATCAAATCTATCTTCATAACTCGAAATTAAATTCAGAGGAATCTTGTCGACACCGACTGGTTTTTTATTAAGTATTTTGTCTTTTTCTATTCTCATCACATCTTCAATTGTTGAAGCGCCTTCCTTCTTAAAATAGGGTAGTACAAATTGTCCCTGTATTTGCTTTAGTTCTTCATGTGCTAAAATAAAATAGCGTTCCTTGTACACCCAGTTCGTTTCAGGGAATGAATAAACGAATACCCAAAAATCTGGTGAGGGGATCTCGTTGTCATAGTACTTCTGAAAAAAACGGGTAGGGAAGGACTGCTCTTTAGATGTCTTTACTTGTATGTAGGCATTTTTATGATTTTTTGTTGCAATAATATCAAAGGCTTTTCTATTTCCATTAGTCAGAAAAGCATCAATGCCATATCTATATAGTTTGGCAATTGTCCCGTATTCACCTGTCCTCCCTAGAAAGTAAATTTTCTCTTTCTCAAGATACTCGCCTTTATTAAAAATGTCTCGATGACGTTTAGTGTAAGCCACAGGATCTCCCCCCAATGTAATAGCAATTATTATTCTGAGTCTAACATAAAATAGTAGATGGTCTTTTGTGAGACTACAGAAATAAATCTTGAGTTTCAAGTCCATGTACTAATAAATAAAGTAGGCTTTCGCCTACTTTAAATTCGATAATATTGCGGTGGTTTGTTCTCCCCAATAAGTCGATTCACATGATAATCTGTCATAAAGCAATTCCCTGTTGGATAGTGCATTTCACCTTTACCAAAGAGATAAAACTGTTGTTGAAACCGTATCATTAAATTATAAAAATCGTCTTTGCAATGTTCCAGACTGGTATCGTCCCACAGTAGTAATAAGAAAGGTTTTTCCGACAATATTTGTTTTTCCAACTCCTCAACTGAATGAGCAAAAGATTTAATCTTGTACCCCCACACCCCGGCCATCTTCCTGACGTTTGCCAATTCTTTATCAGGCAAACGCGGTATAAAGAAAATTACTTCATCTGCTGCTCCCACATTAATTCCTCCCTTATTTCGTCAAGTAGACGGATATCCTCGGTTCCTACGTGATACCATTTTCTGCTGCCAACCGTCATAACTAATCGCAACTTGTCCAGTGGGCTCCAGTTGGCATGAAAGTCTTTAATGGCAATAACCTTTATATCTTGCTCCTGCAAGATTAATTTCAGATTGTCTACCGAACGGGCGGTTGCTACATACCGAAATCCCTTCGAGGCGAACTGTTCCTTCAGTTTTATAATTTCACTTTTTCTCATATTCCAAAGGGGATAAAACCCAACAACATTCATCTAGCACCTCCCTTAAATAATTATAGGTCGAGAACTAATGTTCGGTCCATAGCGCAAAACGTCGAAGAAATAAGTGAAATGGGCTGTGACAGAAATAAAAAAATTTCGGAGAAATATGCAGGATAGTAGACATAAATGTACAAATTGTACGTGTAATTGGAACAGATATTCTTGTTCACAGCGATGGACATATCTAGTTCTGTTCTACAGAAGGGAGTGATAACGATGATTGGATATACTTCTAAAAAAGAAGGACTGCTCGCACAAGCCAAAGATTTTCATTCCTTATCAGAAACAGTTATGTTTCAAGAATATGGATTGGTAAAAGTGAAATCACGGAATGGCAAGGCATTAAAAATAGAAGGATATAATGTTTACCGGAGATATTCTGAAGACTTAGATATTTGGGAGTTCAAATTTGTAAGTAAGAACGGAAGAAAAACATTCCGAAATCTAGAATTCGAAGAATGGGAATTGATAAAGGAGGTCGGCAAACCAATAGCAACTCATGCAAACTTTGTGAATTATCTTGAACCGCTACAGGTTAGATAATTGTTTTTGAAAATATGGATTGGTTTTAAGTTTTCAGCGGAAGTCCGCATTAATTAGATAGAACAGGTGGAACGCATAGCCACCGTGAGGAGAAACAACGGAGTCGTACAATATAGCAGGTTCTCCCTTTTCGAAAGGAGAGCGAAATATGAATAAAATTAGTTTGCCAGCATTTGAGGACGAAATGCCCAAGAAGAAAATGTCCAATTTTCAAGGTGTTGATTTTAATACCAGATTAATTTCTGCCCCTAAAGTAAACCCCATGGAGGAAGTGCCTGTAGAAGAAATCAAACCGCAAGATAATGTGATTGACATAAACACAGCAATGAAAAGTACAAATAACAAATCTAAAAAGGAAAAGAAAGAGCCTCCTTCCATTGATCGCAAATATTATTATGAATACGGAGAAAATGACGAAATCGTAAAAGTTAACACGGGATTGTTTGCTGAACACATGGTTGATGATTATCAAGCAATAACGATTGATAACAAACTTTATGTTTATAAAGACGGTTTCTATCAACAAATAAACCGGGATGATGCTATTCGTATTATATCCATGGACATGGAACCATCTGTTAGAACTTTTAGTAGAATGCTCGATGTATTTGAACAATGGAGAGTCCACCATAAATTACATAAACATAGAAGTGAAGTGAATAAAAATCCTTATCTGCTTAATCTTAATAACGGTGTATTTGATTTTAAGGCTAATACCTTCCGCGAAGGCCATAGTCCCGACGAACTCATGACCTATAGAATACATGCAAACTATTATGCTGATTTTACTAAAGAAGACGGAATCACTTGGCACAAATATTTGGACTATGTAATGCCAAATAAAAAGACTCAGGCTGTGCTTCAGGAAGTCATGGGTTACTGCATTACTTCTTCTGTAGATGCAAAGAAATTCTTTATCTTTCAAGGTGCGGGAAACAACGGTAGAAGTAAGGTTTTCGGATTGTTAGAGAGTTTTTTAGATAGCAGCAATATCAGTCACGTGAAACTGCAAGATATGTTTGGATTTAAGATTGCTCGGTTACAAAATAAATTATTGAACACATTTGCAGATTTGGACAACCGTTCTATCCCAGACGCTTCTTTAATCAAGGCTCTGTCCGGGGACGATGAAATTGATGCAGATATCAAACATGTTCAGGAACCGGTTACATTTAAGAGTAAAGCAAAATTGTTGTTCTCAGTAAATGAACTACCTGCTAATCATGGAGATAAATCAGCCGCGTTTTTTAATCGGTTGCTAATTATACCTTTCAAATACGGAGTTCGTGAGGAAGAGAAGGACACTGCTCTTTTTGATAAATTTCTAAAAGAGAAAGACTACATCTTCATGTGGATGATGGAAGGCCTAATGAGACTCCACAGGAACAATTACGTATTTACCGAAAGTGATGAAGTAAATAGTGCGGTTGAGAACTATAAACTAAAGGACGATACAGTTGCACAGTTCGTTCATGAAAATTGTATACTCGATAAAAATGCGACCATTCATTCGACTTTCTTGCATGAGTTGTATACCCGCTTCTGTGTAAATGATCTTGAGATAAATATCGATACTTCCGAAGATTATCTTAAATCCGGTAAGTTCTACAGTTACTTGGAACGTCATTACGGAGTCATTAAGAAGAAGGGGAGAAACGGAGACCAGAAACAAACTCTGTACGGCATTGCATATGTTGAAAAATAATTAGGGCGTCAGAAGGTCTTTTCATCAACAGTGGGAAATAACCCACTGTTTTTTGTTTGCATTCCAAGAATCAATTCCAAATTCCAGACTCATACCAAAGTTGCAACAAACTCTGGAAGGGAAAAAAGCCCGTTGTATAAGGATTTAAAACACCATTTCCAAAATTCCAAGTTTAGATGATTTATTTAAGGATATTTTTTTGTTTCTTCTCGTGTCTGGTATCTATACATTCAAATATTCGTTTCATTCTATTAAAGGTATTAAAAGTTTGGAAGTCTGGAATTGAATTACCCAATCCTTAGATAAACAAGGTTTTTTAGTTTCTTACCCATATTTTTAGACTGGAAGTAAAGTTGGAGGATTGAAGAAACCCTGGAATTGAATTTCCGGTTTTCCTGGTAGAGATTCCGATGAAAAGAAGATGTTAAAAATATCTCTAGAATTACAGCACAACACAAAATAGGACTATAGTCCCTGCCCATGCTCCATCTTGTAATGAAGATATCTTGAGGTTGTCATTATTTTAGATGCACGTTATCATACATCAACGATATTTTCTAATGAAATGGAGTGAACATAGCATGTGTTATAAATGTGCAACCGGACAAACTCCTATCTTCCCACTCGCAGTATACAAGGCTACACAACGAATGGAGCAGTCCACAATCACCAAGCAAAACCGTATTAACGGGATAATCGTCCATGAGGTATCTAGGAGAGGTTACAACCTATACAAAGACCATGTAGAGGTTTTTGATGAAGGTAGCGAAACATGGATCGCCTCAATGATCCCTCCTATCGTATGGTATATGGAGAGTGCGACTGAAATCGTTTCTTTTTTGGAGGATTATTTGAGTTCTTAAAGGTGTAATTCCTGAAAAACAGGATATAAACATTTAGTCGCCAAATTAGATATAAATACATTTATCTAACGGAAGGTGGCTAACTGCATGGCTAAACTTGTGCAAGAAAGCAACGAGATTGAACAACTTACAGCATCGGGACACACACTTTATATAACTGTAAAACACTTTACAACGCATTCGGTTTTCATAAATCGTGTGGTTGCACCAAATGGGGACGAACTGATTAATATTAGAAGTTGGGAAGTCCTTCCCTCCATGATGGTGCTCGTAAAAATCTACAAAGAATACAATAAAACGTTTGAACTTGGAACCTTGGAAGAAGTTATTCAAGAAATCAGGGAGGCATGGATTGATGAATATGGATGTGAACCGGTTTGGGAGTTTTAACAGAACAAAAGTATTGGAGTTTTCAATGCAGAAATATAAAATATACATAGTGAAGAGCCAGAACATTCTACGAGCAATAGAAACAAACTATATGTATTTTTTAACTAATATGGTACAGACGGTGGATGGCCTATTGTTTGAGGAAGTTACAGACTTTTTTTATACGACTATTCCAGACGAAGTATGGAGTTATGTTTTAGTAAGTCATATCAATTTTGTACCTGAACCGGACGATCAATTTATTGAAGCAATGATGCTCGAAATCAATGGCCTTATATCTTAAGCAGTGGAACAATTCCCCTGCTTCTTTTTGATAAAGACGGGTCAGGCTTGGAGGCGATTCTAATATGTTTAGATATAGTACAGACTATCGTTCTTTTTTCTTTTTTTTGCTTTTAAACTATGTTGTTACTTTACCAATTCTCGCAGGGATGTTCTTTTGGGCATTTAGGTATGTAGGCTGGAACGCCGCATCTACTCCTCTTTTTGTCTTTTTAATGATTGTGGTCATGATTGTCCTGGCAATAAATTCGTATCGTATTGTGAGAACCTTTGCTCAGCAGCGAGATATTGAAGATTTAGGATTCAGATAAACTATGCAAAATAATAAAGGGATTCCTTACGGAAAATCGAATGCTATATATACCGAATTATGTTCGGGGATGCTCTTCTTGTTACGATGGCTATGCGGCTTCAGTAATACACAAAAGACGGATAATAATAAGTACAGACTAGTTTAACTCGCAATAGGTAGGGGTGACTGGTCTGTTTTTATATAGTGGATGTCCCCTTTGCAATTTATCAAAAAAACAATGGACGAAAGAATAGGGCTTCTAGTATCAATGTAACAGAGGGGTATTACTTTTGAAGCCGCATTACTTTTCTCTCCTAACAGTGCATGTTATGATTCTATTATCTTGTAAATTTGGGGTGTAGTTGGATGAAGGTGAGTATTGAGTGTGAACGCTGCGGAACGAAAGTCGAATTAACACCAATGACGGTAGGTCAGCATGCTTATTTACATCGGAAATTGATCAAAAAGAAAATGTATGTTTTTGAAACGAATATGAGATTGGAGATTAGTCCAAATCTTTATATGGACTTCGTTGATAAGTTAACTCAATCGAGAACTGATGAAGAAACAAAAGAAATTCTAGAAAATAATATCGAGTATAATATTGATACAGAAGGTCAGTTGGAAGAAGTGCGAATTGATTGCCGCGGGTGTGGAGATTACATAGTGTTAACGGAATTCGGGAACTAATTTTTACGACACTTATCAAAAAACGAAAAAGATTATAAGTTATAGGGCTTTCCAACGGTTTGGAGGGTCTTATTTTTGTTTTTCGCTAATTATATTTACTGATCAGCAAGAAATAAACTTTAAATTCCAACACATACATCATTCCATATAACCGATTCCAAGTAGATGATGAAAAAGGATGAAAACTTACACGATATTCGTAAATATAAGTGAACACAGCAAAATAGTGTTTGCAATAGTAAACTCAGTAATAATAAGGTGGTGTTATTAGCGGCTCATATATGAAAGTATTAAATAAATCTATTCATAACCGCTATTAACAGAATAATAGGTTCTTCATTTTGATTTTGTAAGTAGTTCGAAACTCTTTTACAGTTACTTCAATACTTTTAATAACTGTTCATATCCATTCTTAATTAAACTTGGCTGATAATGATGAAAATTAAAATTTATGAAAACTGATTTCGTTTTTACTTACTTTCGGCTTGTGATTAGATAAATTGAAACAATAAGCATGTCCAGTGGTACATAAAAAGGGGCATTTCTTCTCTCGCGATAGAGAGGATTATTTTATATTTTTCCATTAATCCTTAAAATCCTAATAAGGAATAAGAACTCGTAATAAAATCAATTAAAATCTAAACGGCAGAATAAAATAGATATCCATTAGTCTTTTATTCCATATGGGTTAAATAAAAATTATTTGACTGCAAATCGTCTCAAATTAAGATAGGAGAAAATAGCAGGAGAAATGAATAGGGCTTGTTCTCATAGTATAACTAAAATGCAGCGTAGATAGCACTATCGAAAGTAAGGGGAATATAACTGGAGAAGAAAAAAGGACTTGGCCTCTGTAAGTGGAAAAGATAGAGCAGGAACCGTCATGCTAAGGATAGAGAGACTTACCAAAGATATAAGGGATAATGCCCTTTATTTTGGTAGGTCTCTATTTGTTTGATAGTTCGTTTTACTACTCGCACAGGAGGGGAGTACTTGGAAGATGACGATTTGCGATGATTTCAAACTAAACTTAGACAACAAGGTCAGTGAGCCTCTCTAATATATTTATTCGGAGGTATTGCATGAATTATGTCGGAGTAGTGCTCTTGGTTGTGATTCTAATTGTTCTGACGCTACCATCGTATATAAAGACTGAAAAGAGAAACATAGAAAGATGGGATCAGATAAAGAACAACTGGAAAAATGAAACAACCGAAAATAAATTGTGGCTTGTCGGACAGTATGTCCTAAACATACTGTTCATACTCGGATTGTTTTTAATTGCGGCATTGTTCATAAAAGAATTATATGTGTGTCTGGCTATGTGAAGTTATTAGTCCAAATAGTTTCATCCTCAACACCAATCCAGAATTGCAATTGGTCATAAAGAAGAACCCAAATTTATGTCGCTCAATATGAATTGGGCGACGAATATTACAATTAGCGGCATAAAGTTTCGTCACATAATACGTTAAATGCATGGGGATTTTTTGTCGCATAACACTACAAAGAGAAGGAGTAGAAGATAATATGTCTAACGATCAGGGTTCTACATTGTCTATTGAGAATGCAATTATTTTATTCAGGGATCATTTACGCGAAAAGGGTAAAAGTGAAAGGACAATTGAAGGATATTGTAAGCAGGACCTTAAAAAATTTGTTGAATGGTTGAGTGTCAGGTGGGTGGATTCTGGGACAACACAGGATTTGTGCATAGCAAACGTGACAAAGACAGATATCCGCGACTTGGTTTCTTTCTGGAAAACAAATACTCCATTGGCGGCATCGTCTATTAACCGTCAAATCGCTGCAATAAAGTCGTTTTTTTCCTTTTTAAATGAGGAGGGTTATATACCAATAAATCCTGCTGCAGATATCACTGTAAAACGAATTCAACGCCAAAACCAAATAAAATGGTTGTCACGACAACAAGTAGGCAGGTTATTTCATGCGATAGAGACACAGCAACATGCTGGTCAACTAAAGAGAGTTAGGGATAAAGCAATATTATCAGTTCTGGTGAACAGTGGTGTAAGGAATTTTGAACTAACTAATATTAAAGTAAACCATGTTTCCGAAGGATCATTGCTAATACAGAGTGGTAAAGGTGATAAACAAAGAATAATCCCAATAGGAGGAAATACATATAGGTCAATTCAGGAATGGCTTCGTATTCATGAAGGCGATACCGAATATTTGTTTTATACATCACGTGGGAGCAAATTAACCACTAGGGCAGTTCAACACATTTTAAAAAAATACAGTGATATGACGGGGGTTTTGGTAACACCACATATGCTAAGACATACTTTCGCGAAACAGTTGGCGGAACGGGTGCCGCGGCTAGAACTCATAGCAGATATTTTGGGGCATAGTTCTGTAGATGTCAGTCGAATATATGTCACCCCATCGATGAGAGAAATGCAAGTAGCAATTGAAAGCGTAGAATTTATGGGATAGAGAATAGACCCGGAGGGAGCGGAAAGCCGCTCCTTTTTTTGTTCTCTATGTATACGAACACATATTTGCTATAATGGGGATATTGGTTGACAAGCAGGACTTTTTGTGAGATATATAGAATTTTATATTTTGCCCGAATTCGAGTTTAAATACGATATTTCTACAAAGAAAGAAGTGAATTCATAATGAGTGTACTAAAAGACCACTTGAATTATATAGACTGGCTTGGAATTCGTAAATCCCTTAAACAACAAACCTTTGACTTTGTAGATTTCTTCGCGGGTGCAGGTGGAATGTCATATGGGTTCCATAAGGTCGGTGAGGAGACGGGTTATTTCCGAAATATTGGAGCCTTTGATTTCGATAAACATGCTAATAAAACCTATGAAACTAATTATGGTGTTGCTTCACACCAAATAGATTTAGGTAATGCGGAGATATCAGATATTGAAAAACTTTTAGAGGCTAATAGGAATAAAAGTAACCCACTCATTGTAATTGGCTGTGCGCCTTGCCAAGGTTTCTCATCCCATCGCAAAAAGGATCCAAGGAAGGATTCAAGGAACTCTTTGGTAGGGAGATTTGCAGAAATCGCTGTTGGGTTGAAAGCCGATTTTATAATTATGGAAAACGTGCCAGATTTACTAGCAAAGAAGCATTGGCATCATTTTAATGCATTTAAAACCGTATTAGAAGCAGAGGGATATCAAGTCACCTCAAGTATCGTAAACATGGCTGAATATGGTGTTCCGCAAGAAAGGCATCGTGCAGTGGTATTGGCTTCGAAACAATTCAGTCCAAGGGTTCCAGCACCTGTATATTCAAGGGAATCATTCAAAACGGTTAAAGATGCAATTGGACATCTTCCTCCTTTAAAGGCGGGTGAAGCAAGTAAGGATGACCCAATGCATAAGACTTCAAATCATAGAAAAGAAACAGTGGAAATATTAAAACAGATTCCAAAGGATGGTGGCTCACGTCCACCTGGAGTGGGACCTGCTTGTTTAGATAAAGTTAAAGGTTTTTATGATGTGTACGGTCGACTTGCTTGGAATAAACCTGCGATAACAATGACTGCTAGGTGTAGGACCCCTTCCTGCGGCAGATTTACACACCCAGAACAGGATAGGGGACTCTCTATAAGAGAAGCAGCCTTACTACAGAGTTTCCCTCAAGATTTCATTTTTGAGGGCCCATTTGACGATAAGTACAAGCAGATAGGTAATGCAGTACCGCCTGTGTTCTCGACTCATTTAGCAGCACATGTGCTTACAATGATGGCTGGTCAGAATCGTCCTAATGAAGAAGAAAATATTGAAGAACCATTCTTTCAATCGTATAGCAGCGTTATTGCTCATTTAAAGCAACAGAGAAACTGAATATTTGGAGGTAAAAATGAGCAACAATTCAACTTTATCCGCTATTGACTTGTTCTCCGGTGCTGGAGGAATGTCTTTAGGATTTACAATGGCGGGATTTAATATACTCTATGCTCTTGATAATGACCCGGCGTGTATAGAGACATACAATAATAACCTCGGCAATCATGGTCATGTTGGAGACATTTATCAAATCAATAAAACAGTTATTGAAGAAGAAGTTAAAAGAAAAATTGATGGCCTTGATGTGGTTTTCGGAGGACCACCATGTCAAGGTTTTAGTGTTCAAAGAAGGGGCGAAGATAATGACCCCCGCAATCAATTAGTTATGGAATATATACGTATTGTCTTAGAGACACAGCCAAAGTTTTTTGTAATGGAAAATGTTGCAGGCCTGCTGTCTACAAGAGGTAAGCCGGTCTTGCGAGAATTGGAGAAGAAGTGCGAGAAGGCTGGTTATGTGCTTCATATCCAGAAGTTAAACGCGTTTAATTATGGGGTCCCGCAGGGTAGACAGCGTGTGTTTATCGTTGGAGAAAAAACGGAAGGTCCCTTTACTAAATTTACGTTTCCTGAACCCACTAGGAATATTGCTACTACACCGGCAACAGTGAGAGAAGCAATCTATGACCTAATGTTTACTGATGACGAAAAAATCCATAATCATAAAGCAGACAAACTTTCACCAATTAATCTTGAACGTATCAGGTCAATTACTGAAGGTCAAGGTAGAGACTCGCTCCCAGAACATTTACAGTTGGATTGTCATAAAAACAATAGCACACATAGGCATTTGGACGTCTATGGAAGAATGGCTTGGGACAAACCAAGCCCGACTATAACTGCGAGATTTGATAGTTTCTCTAGGGGCAGATTTGGGCATCCAGAATTAGACAGAACAATTACGCTGAGGGAAGGCGCAAGACTGCAGACTTTCCCAGACGATTATGTTTTTTTTGGTACAAAAGTCCAAGCAGCAAAACAAATTGGGAATGCCGTACCTCCTTTGCTTGCTAAGGCAATTGCTACCAGAATTAAAGAGATATTGTTAGCGGAGGGTGACCGATAATCATGGAACATTGGCCTAGTGGTGCAAGAGATACAACGGAATTTCCTGCTCTTGAAATTCAGGTAAACGCAGATTTACGTGAGCACTTACAAAAATTCACCCAATTAGATGGTCATGACTGGAATGATTATAGAGGTCAAGCAGATGCTACCGACTGGGGGGTAACCGACCAAAGAATTAGATCATACCGAAAAATGTATGAAAAACTAGGGTTGGTTTTCAAAGACAGTGAAAACAAATTGCGACTTTCCAGACTGGGTACAGGAATTCGTTCTATGGAAGGCAATTTAGAAGAGGAACGGGATAGAATTTTTAGTCAGGTGGCGAAGACTGCAATAAGTATCTTGTCGCGCTACCAACTTCGTAACCCGTCAGATAACTATGGCCTGCCAGAAACATGTGATGTTCTTCCATGCATATGTATTTGGAAGGCTATGTACAATTTAGATAACAAACTTCATTTCGAAGAAATGAATAGAGTGATTTTACGGATAACGAAAATGGAAGACCTGGATGAGGCAATTCAAAAGATAAAACATGCTAGGGAACAAATCACAAGTTATTCAGCAACAAGCGAGGATGTTTTACACGATTTGTTAGGTGAGCCTGTCCATACAGATCAGCCGACCGCTCGAATTGCACCATGGTACTCCTTTGCAGGGTGGGGCGGGCTAATTATTAGTCAGAATGCTGATAGCGAAGGGTACCGTCACCTCACATCCACTTCCATACCTGCTATTAAAGAAATAATTCAGAACCCTCCCAAATACTTCGAGGCGCAAAATGAAGAGGAGTGGTTCTCTTATTATATTGGTGACGCTGCGATAACCAATGAGTACGATACTGACTCAATTTCCGATATTATTTCCGCATTTCATCAGGATCTTGCTGCTGTAGGACTTAACTATAGTGTTGAGTTTATTTCGAGATTTATTGCAAGTTGTTTGGCGAAACCATTTGTAATTTTCACTGGATTGTCTGGTTCAGGTAAAACTAAGTTATCTCAGGCATTCGCTAGGTGGATATCAGCAAGTCAAACAGATACCCCCAGCAATTTTGAATTAGTTTCCGTAGGCGCCGATTGGACAAGTAGGGATAATATTCTTGGGTATGCAGATGCTTTGGACGGAAACAAATACGTTAGGACACAAGCGTTAAATGTTATTTTAAATGCAACTAATGATTCAATGAATCCCTATTTTTTACTTCTCGATGAAATGAATTTATCACATGTTGAACGTTATTTTGCCGATATCCTTTCTGCTATTGAGTCAAATGAGCAGATATTCCTCCATAGTGATTCGTTAGCAAGGGATGGTGTGCCTCCAACCCTAGATGGATTACCTAAGAACTTATTTATTATTGGGACAGTCAATGTCGATGAAACGACATATATGTTCTCTCCAAAGGTGCTGGACAGGGCTAATACAATTGAGTTTAGAGTAAACCGTGAAGATATTAGTTTATATATGGATAGTCCAAGTCAAGTTCAAGTAGAAGCATTGAGTGGAAAAGGGAAGAGGTTTGCTGGGGCCTTTGTAGCAGCATCGAGTTTAAGCCCGAATAATGATGCATTGAACCGGAGCAAGTTAAAGAAAGAAGTATTACTGTTCTTTGATATCCTGAGTGAAAATGGTGCTGAGTTCGGTTTTAGAACTGTTAAAGAAATGGCTCGTTTTATTTATTATTTTGAATTGATTTCACCGAGTGGTTTTGCGTTCGAAAAGGCACTTGATGCACAGGTGCTACAGAAGGTTTTACCTAAATTGCATGGTTCGAGGAAGAAACTAGAACCACTGCTTTGTGCCTTGGCAGCAGTTTGTTACAACGAACATGTGTGGGAAGTTGGTATGGACCAAGAAGCAATTCTCTCAAATGAAGGTTCACTTAAAGAACTGGCTACTAAGGCAATATATATGGATATGCTAGAAGACCATCCATTATCTGTTGGTGATGATGGCAAATATATAAAAAATCCGCAGGCAGCATATTTAAGGCTAAGTTACGAAAAGATTGTAAGAATGCTAAAGCAGTTGGAGCAAAATGGTTTTACCAGTTTTGCGGAGGCTTAGTATATGGAGACAGTCGAGGTAACTGAGGTTATTTTTGAAGGCGAATCAAGAAAGTACTGTGGGAAGATTGTCATTTATGCCGAGAGAAGAAATTCGTTATTCATTCTAAATCAAGCAGAAGAGCGATTATACAATGAAGAACGGGTGCAGTTGGTCGAGAACGGCGTATATGAGTATGAACTTCAAGACATCCGTGCAGGGGTTAATATTAGGGCCAATTCTGTAGTGATTCCAAGTAAAATTAATGGTTCATTACAAAAAGGGCGTATTGAAACGGGTTCATTTAATGGATTATTCCCACTCTTGTTAGAGAATAGCGATGGAGAAGTGGTCGGTAGGGCGAGTCTAGAAATCAGGTCAACAAAAATTAATTACAGGGAAGATTATCGTTCGATGTTGCAATACATTGGTGATAAATGTAATGATTTGTTGCTTGATATTAAATCTCCTACACAATTAAAACTTGCTACTGATCCAGGCAAAGATCCCGATACAATACAACAAAGATTTGCCTTTTTAAAATCGATAATTGAATCTAAGGAATTTAAAGATGCAGTCCATAGGATTGTTTCAACCGGACATACATATTTGACTGACGAAAGAGTTAATCGGGATATCAGAAAGAATGTAAGGCATACGTCCGAAACGATAAAGCAAATTGCTCGAAATCCTAGACGAATGCCGATCCCATCTTCACATGGACTACATCAACTGTTTCACTCAAAAGGTATAAATAGTCCATCAATTCCTATTTCCATCACGGTTACTGAAAAAGTTGAAGTGAATGATACGCCAGAGAATCGATTTATTAAATTTTCACTTCAAGCGTACTCTGATTTCTTGAGTAAGATAGAAAAGGTGCTTTCTACAAAGCGGAGGATGGCCGATAAGAGGCTACTGACGGAGGTTAGGGGTCTTAATGAGTATCTTTATGAAACCCTTTCTGCAGACTTTTTTAGGGGGATACAAGAGCCGACATATATTCCATATGGAAGTACGGTTCTTCAAAGGAAAGCAGGATATCGTGAGTTAATGCAATCATGGTTAAGGTTTCAATTAGCCACAAGACTAATATGGGAAGGTGGCGAAGATGTTTTTAATTCTGGAAAGCGTGATTTGCCTCTACTATATGAATACTGGCTATTCTTTCAACTGTTAAGTTTGGTGGCTAGAAAGTTCAAATTAAGTGAGCCACCTGTAAAATCACTAATTGAGATGTCATCTGACGGTTTGTATATGAAACTAAAGTCAGGAAAGCAATTGGTTATTGATGGTATATGGGATAATAAGGGGCGAAAATTGCGTGTTCAGTTCTCATATAATAAGACCTTTAACTGGACACCAGATCGAGGCGATCAAGGTTCTTGGACACAGCAAATGAGACCAGATTACACTTTAAGTTTTTGGCCAGCAGATTTTTCTATTACTGATGCTGAGGAACAAGAACTTATGGTGCACATTCACTTTGACGCTAAATATAAAGTGGATAATGTCGAAGGCCTATTTGGAAGACCTGAAGAGGACTTAGACGAAGAGAAAGAGCGACAAAGAGAAGGTATATATAAGCGGGCGGATTTATTAAAAATGCACTCTTACAGAGATGCGATAAAACGTTCAGAAGGTGCTTATGTTTTATATCCAGGTACACAAGATAAAACATGGAATGGTTATCATGAGTTATTGCCTGGTGTAGGAGCGTTTGCTATCTCTCCCGGAAAGACAGGTGAAGCATTTGGCATTGCGGGCTTATCTGATTTCTTAAATAGTGTAGTTGATCACTTATGTAATCGTTCAACTATGAGGGAGTACTATTCCTATTATAATTACTCAGTTCATAAGGAACAAAGTGTTCAGGCTGTTTACTCCAATATTCCAGAAAAAAGTTTGGCTTCAGAAGAGAGAGAAAAGCCGGTAAATAGCATCAAAATGATTTTGGCTCAAGTGAAAACACAAGATGAATTTGATTGGGTCCAATCTAAGGGCAAATTTGTTTCAAGTTTAGGCCTCGTTGATGGTGAATTAGATATTAACCCTGCGTTTTTTAGTGTGGAGTCGATTGTCTTAATAGGATCGTGGAATAAGGAAGCACTAGGGATTTACAAAGTAAGCAGCGGACCACACATTTCAAGTTCAGAGAAAATGAAATCACTAAATCACCCCAATATTGAAGGCGATTATATGTATGCCGTTTTCAATGTTGAAGTCGATACAAGGTACAAGAATGTTTCGTGGGATTTTTCTGAGATTATTGAACAAATATCTGTGTACAATTTAGATAGGGTCATACAGAAATTCACTCAAGGTAACAGTTAGGCCTGAAACATCTAGTCAAAAAGCGAATGCGGATATATTTCCGCTCTCGCTTTTTTTGTTTTTAAAGTTTTTTGTTCTTTTGTTACTTATGTTTAATAATCCTTTTTTCGTCTTTTGAGTTTTGATATATACTGGGGGCAACAACCTAAATGAAGAACAGAACATAACTATGACGAACATATATTTTGTGTTTGTTAACCAATACAGGACCTTACAAAACAGCCGCGGGTTAGTAAAATCTTAAGGAGGCTGTTATCGATGAAGAAAGAGATAACTCAAACAATCACGTTAGAAAATGACTTGAGCATCAAAACGGTTGAGGAAATTAAGAGGCAAGAGGTTTTGACTGTGCTTGCTGGATTAGTGAAGGCATATGCAGCGAAGAAAAATAAAAATGGGGAGGCGTAAAATATGACAAAAGAATCTAAGCAAATGCGTGCGGCCATATATGTCAGGGTATCGACGGAAGAACAAAGAAACGGTTTTTCTCTAGAAGCCCAAGAAACTCTTGTTAAAGAGTATGCAAGACAAAAGGGATATGAGGTATATCCAACTGCAATCTATATTGATGGAGGATATTCCGGTAAAAACTTCAACAGACCGGAAATACAGCGATTACTAAGAGATGTTCGAGAAGATAAATATGACGCAGTAATTTCGTGGAAAGTTGACAGGATATCACGAAGTAATAAAGATGTTCTAACGTTTATCGACCATGAGTTGCACTCTAGAGGTGCAAAGTTATTAATAACCACCTGCGACATTGATAGTTCAACGACAAACGGTTATATGTTCATTTCTTTGTTGGGAACATTCGCTGAGTATGAACGGACAGTCATAATTGAACGTGTAAATTCAGGCATGACTAAGCGCGCTGAAAAGGGGCTTTACAATGGTGGCAAAATACTTGGATATGACGCTGTAGATAAAGAGTTGGTAATCAATGAACAAGAGAGCGCTCTGGTACAGAAGATATTTAAACTTCGTTCCGAAGGAAGAGGTTATAAAAGTATTGTAAATATCATAAACGGTCAGGACTATAAAACGAAGAATAATAATAAGTTTACAGTTACAGCCGTCAGAGATATCCTTCATAGAAAAGCGTACATTGGCCAAATTAAATGGGGGGAAATGCGTAATTGGGATACAAAACGGAGGTCAGGGAAGACGACCCCAATCTTAGCCGAGGGGTCTCACAATGCAATAATTCATAAGGATCTGTGGGATAAAGTTCAAGAAGTAAATAAGGTACAGCAAGAAAAACAAATCTATACAAGCAATTTTAAAGGTGAATTCTTTCTTGCAGGTGTATTGAGATGTCCAGAATGTGGGGCAGGTACAGTAATGAGTAAGAGGAAAAAAAGGGACGGGAGTGGATATCACCTTTATTACATGTGCCAAAATTATCATAGCAAAGGAAAAACGGCTTGTAGTTCAAATTTAATAAAGAAAGAGATAGTTGAGGAGAAGGTAATCAAGGTTATAAAGGGATTGTTAAATAACAATCAGGTAGTCGAAGAGTTACTGTCTAAACTAAACGATGAGTTTTCTGATTCTGTTGGCGATGTTACAGATCAAATCACACGGTTGAAATCAAATTTGAATAAAGAAAAAAGGTACTTGGATCAGATCAAGAGAGATTACAAAGATGGTGAATTAACTGCCAGAAGGTATGAAGAAGACCGGAACGAAACAGAGAGTGAAATTGAACGGATTATGAAAGAAATGAGTCAGTTAGAATTACACATTCAAAAAAGTAATAAGATGTCTTTTTCTAAAGCGTTAATCCAAGAAGCGTTGTCCAATTTCATACCTCTTTATGAAGACGCGGCTAACGAAGAGAAAAGACAACTAATAAGGGCTCTAATCAAAACCATTGAGATGGAATCGAATAGAACGGATATCAAAAGCATTGTGTTCTGGTTTTCAGAACACAATGCTTTTACACCCGCTTTACCAGATAATGAGTTGTGGAGAACCGTATCATAAATAAGGGCAAAGTCATCGTTAATTGAAGCGTCAAAGAACATTTCAATGTCCTTGACGCTTCTTTCGTCGGGGTTGTTTCCAACGTTAACATTCATCTTATTTATGATTGAGTGTAGTAAGTCTTTTTGTTTCACTGGTTGAACCTTCGTTATTACTTTTGAGAAGCCCGTTAAGACTTGATGAACCTGCTCAAAAGACACCTCTTTAATGGTTGGTCTATTGATTTCATACTCTGTATCCTTCTTTGTTTCAATCAGCTTTTTCTTTCATCTTCCAACGTAACCAACTTCTCCACTACTGATAAAGGGGGGATTGTCTGTAGTTACGATCACACATCAATTAAGCGCTTAATGTGTCTCTCAATATTGAGAAGTTGCTCCTGAATATATTCAAGTTGATCTTGGAGGGGTTATTTTAATGTTCTGAACTTACCGTTTACATTTCCTAAAATTTTCTCTAATATATCAGGATTGGATGTAATCTGCTCGATTCTCTTAAAGACGAAGGCTTCAGCTTCATCCGTTCTTACCAAATAGGTCTTACACACAGCAGAACCTTTAGAGCGTAAAATGCGGCACATTGATAATAACGGATATATTCACCTATAGAGTTTTTCGTTCTATGTCCAATCATACCCTGTCCACACTTCGGGCAACGCAATAGGGTAGTAAGTGGAAAGTGACCGTGAAAGATCTCTGTAGGCTTGTGGGATTTCATGTCATTCATTAATTTAGCCTTCTCGCAACAGCCAGGTCAATTATAAGTTTATGCTCACCTTGGACAAGCATAAAGTTTTCATTTTTACCTGCTCTTCTCTTTTCGTTCCAATTTTGAACTTGATTGAACCGAATGAAGCCTGTATCCAAAGGATTAGTGATAATTTCCGTTTTGTTGGGATAGTGAAAAGGTTTTTTTGGTTTTGTAGCCCTTTTTGGTTCAAAGTAATTGATTTATAGCCTTTACCATTGATGTAGAGGTCAATGATATACCGTACAAGAGAGGCCTCTTTTTCATCAATAACAAGCTTGTTTACTGAGTTATAGCCTTATAGAATAACACCATTCCATTTGTCTTGTTCTGCCCGTTCATTCATACCCATCTTGACATCTTCAATGATTTGGTTTCTTTCCAGTTCAGCGAAACTCCCTAATATTTGAAGCATTGCCTCACCAAATGAAGTAGAAGTATCAGTGTTTTCACTGATGCTAAGGAAAGAAACTAAGTTCTATTTTATTCTGAGATATATTTCTCTACCTTCTCCATTAATAATCGACTTCTTGCTTCTAAGAAGGCTTCGTATTGATCATTTTCATAAATGGTAATATCGGTAGGAATAATATTACTCTCTAAAATCCTTATAATATGTTCTTGTGGAATAATGTTTTTAAAATAATTGCTAGGCTTCTTATCAGAAATTATTTTATTAGAATTTGAAGGCAGGAAGCAAAAATTCCCAATAACATTAACTTTATCATCATCTAAATTAAATTCACCTTTCAAAAATGCTTTTGGGAAAATATGGTGATACTCTTTTTTGTTGTATACAGACAATGCCACGCCTGTATCTATTTTTGTTCCATTAGTTAAATCTAGTGGAACTTCTCTACTCATCATTAATAATACTGCTCTGACATATGAGTTAGATTTAGAAAGTTTTTGTGTTTTGAAGAAATCACTATTAATTGAAATGGAATACTTCGAAATACCACTAAAATCATTAGTCAAAATCTTTTCAAAAAACTTTATATCTTCGTCCATCTTCTTATCAGTACCTGATGAATAACGGTCTGAATATGCAACTCTCCAGAACCATTGTTTAATAATTTTATTTTGATTAGCTGTAGGGCTATGAATTTTCGAGAATAAGAAACTAAGGGGAACCAGTATTTGTTGTTTGGGTAAAAAATCCTCGGATATTACGTTAAATTCCTGCTGTAAATAATCCAATGACTTTTCTATGCTCTTGATCAGAAGTTCAGAGTTATCTCTTATGCTGTCGGGATTCAATTCTAAAATATCTTTAGTAACTGTAGTGCTCTTAATAATAGCTCCGAAACACTGTAAAATAACTTTTTCTTTTATATCTTCAAAACTTTTTGCTTCTAGTAGCTTATAAACTTGATCAAAAACATTTGTCAAATGATAATCTTCTGACCAAGTCCATGCAATCATCAGCTCTAAAGCTGACAATGGGGTTCCTGTATTATTGATACGTTCAAATATAGTTCCTACTTCTCCTTTATTTCTCTTTTTAATTGTTACAGTAGGTAATTCATAATTTTGGAATATTGATTGCAGATTCCGTGCTTTTTCTCTTAGTTCAGAAGGTAGTTTAACTACTTCGTCAAAAAATTCATTAACATTAAATAATATGCTACTTTTTAAATTTTGATGAGCAGTATTAATGTCTTCGAAGTGAACGAAACGTTCACTTTCTAAATCAAAATATATATTAAAATTTTCAGTTTTAGTTTCATCTTCAGCTTCTATTTCATCCCCAACAAATGCACCAAAGATTGAAGTTATTCTTTGTTGACCATCCAAAATATAATTTAGTGGAAATTCATCTGTTTTATTGGGTAATTTATATCCTCCAATATTTCTCAAAGCAGGTAGATTTTCGTTTACTTCCCAAAGTAATACACTACCTATAGGGTAATCATTATAAATTGAATCCATTAAGTCTGTGATTTGTTCCTTTTTCCAAACAAACACCCGTTGAAATGGAGGGATTTTGATTTCCCCTTCTATAATTTTATTTCTTAATCTATCAATACTAATTGAACCTGTTATTAGTTCGCCATTAGTCATAATAACCCCCCCTTAATTAAATAGCCAGTAATAGAAAGCATTGGTGCAAAACTGTTTTAGTGAATAAAAAAATATTCATATTTAGAGGGCGTACCAATAAAATTTTCAGTAATCTTAATCCTATGTTACCGTTCACAAACCGACAATGACACATTTATCTTGACACCTTTGTTAGTTTCATGATAACGATGACAAAGGAAAATAACTATCCATATATTACTATACTTTAAAGATAAGCATATTGTATAGCTATCGTCTTTTTACTATTCAAACAATCACTAAGGGCTTCAATTATATGGTTCGATAAAAAGATTGTTCTAGAAAAAGGAGCCATTCCATTAACGTTGTAAGGAGCGGCTTTGTCGTTATATGCTGATATAGATTTTGTGGTCAAATCTAACTTTGTGCTTAGATACATTACGCTGAAACGTATCATAAATAAGGGCAAGTTTTTTAGCAACTTCTTTGGGCACAAATCGTTGCGAAGCAATTTTCCGCCCCATCTATACTTGAATTCGAGAGGAGGGATGGAGATGGAGTGGCTGGAGAGGATGAATCGGGCGATTGACTATATCGAAACAAACCTGAACCGGGAAATCGAGTTGGGGGAAGCGGCCCGTATGGCTTGTTGTTCATCGTATCAATTCCAGAGGTTGTTCTCGTTTATTACGGACGTGACACTGGCAGAATATATACGGCGAAGACGGCTGACGTTAGCCGCACTTGAATTACAGAACGGAGGTGCGGCAAAGGTGATCGACGTCGCATTGAAGTACGGTTACGAATCGCCAGTCTCGTTCGCACGGGCGTTTCAGGCGTTGCATGGAATAACGCCGGCCATGGCTCGTCAAGAAGGAGCTGCTTTGAAGGCCTATCCCCGTCTGTCCTTTCTTATCACGATCAAAGGGGCAGAGGCAATGAATTATAGAATCGAAACGAAAGAAAGTTTTGAAGTGTTCGGCATTGAAGGGATATTCCGCGCCGATGGGGGTGGGGAGGCCCCGCAGACACCGGCGAAGCTGTGGGAGCAGAGCCATGCGAACGGCGACGTGAAACGGCTTGAAGCTTGTGCAGGCGATTTACCTTCATTCGTCAGCGGGGATTTGTACCCCGTACACGCGGTATGCAGCTACCGGAAAACCAACCCGGACACATTCCCCTACATGCTGAGCGCCTTCAAAGGCGATGGCAGCAACACGGACGGGTACACCACGGTAATAATTCCGGCGCTTACATGGGCGATCTTCCCGTCGGAGCCCCATCCGTGGGATAAGTTTGACGAGACAATCGAGACGCTCTACAAGCGATTTTACACCGAATGGTTGCCGACGGCTGGATATGAGCAGGTGGACGGGATCGAGTTCGAAATGTATGGGACGAAAGACGGCCTCAACTATGTCGAATTATGGTTTGCGGTTCGTAAAGTGTAGTGGGTGTGGAGTGTTCAATTAAGGCTATCATCATGTGCTCCGGCTTGCTTGGAAGAACATTATCAGGTAATCGTTGTCCAGGTTGTGCAGCACCGTCTGCTTCCAGCAAGTCGATCGGTCCGTGATAGATAAGCAAGGACTTATGCCTTTATGGCAAATCTATTCAAGTCATTGAATCTATTAGTTTGAAGCTAGAACATATTAAAGTTCTATATGAGCTAATTCATTATTATCAAGTTAAAAACTTTACTGACGGAAGATGTCAGTAAAGTTTTTTTATAATAGGGTGTGTCGATTAATTAACAATAGGAGAGTGTGTTATGCATACAAAAAAAGTGTATCTTTATGTATTTGATACGATGTCAGACTGGGAGGTAGGTTATTTAATTGCGGAACTAAACTCAGGCAGGTATTTTAAAAAGGAATTAGCGCCTTTAGAGGTGGTTGCGGTAGGCGGTGATAAAAATCCTGTTACTACAATGGGAGGATTGAAAATACTACCTAGTATTTCTATTGATGATTGTATTTTGGAAAGTACTGATGTTTTAGTTCTACCAGGGGGAAATACCTGGTTAGAAGCCATTCACGAACCAATATTGAAAAAAGCTTCTAAATCCTTAAAAGAAGGTACTGTTGTTGCGGCGATTTGTGGTGCAACAGCGGGACTTGCAAAGATGGGATTGCTAGATTCAAGAAGGCATACAAGCAATGATCTAGAATATATGAAAATGATTTGTCCTAATTATATGGGAGAAAAATATTATGAGATGGAACCAGCAGTAACTGATGAGAACTTAGTTACTGCATCAGGAATAGCTCCGTTGGAATTTGCGATGCATGTATTGAAGGTGCTAGATGTATTTGCACCGGAAACATTACATGCATGGTTCAATCTTTATCAGACTCATGAACCTAAATACTTCTTTGAGTTAATGAATTCTATTAAATAGCTGATAAGTACACCAAAACACAATTAATTAGACAGGGCCATCCCGCAAAGGATGGCCCCAAATTTACCGCCACAAATAGCTTGTTGTTAACATCAAAGAACGCCGAATCCTTATTTTTTTACCACAGGCACCCAAAACTCGCCGTAGAAAGTACCGTCACCGTTATCTTTGCGATAAGTCGCATTTGGACCACCAATATATGCATAATCCGTGATTTGGGACAAAACCTCGCCAAAAGCAAGGTAAGTCAGCTGATCAAACAAAGCTTCCTTCTCCCCGTTTCCTGCGACCACGATGTACTCGCTCTCTGGAAACTCGATGATGCGCGTTGCATCAGCCACGGATTTCCCAGCTTCTACCGCGAAATAATTCCACGGTTTGCCTTGATAAACCTCGTTGACCGACCATTCACGATCGTCTTTTGCGGCGTCTTTGAGCTTGTCAAAACGTCCATCCGCCTTGAGTCTGCCCCAGAACTCAGCCTTTTCCTTTTGCAAAGCCGTCATATCTTGGAAGTTCGACCGGATTGAGAACCCATAAGCGGTCAATGTGAATGATTTTTTATGTTCAAGCGTGTAATCTGCCATACGAGCGCTCCTTTATCCGAGAGATTAGCCTTCGACCTTTTTTGCACGAAGCCACATTTCACCGTAAAATGTACCATCTTCAGCTGCTTTGACGAAGGTGGAGTTACCCGGACCTACGTATTTGTAGTCTGTGACTTGTTGCAACAGACCGCCGAAAACTTTGCCTGTGATTTCGTCAGCAAGGCGGTCCTTGTCAGCGCCTGTACCAGGCACGACGAGGTAGTCGCCAGCGAGGAAATCGAGGACGACCGCGCCTTCCACGTCGAACTCACCCATCACACCGAAGCCCCGCCAGGCCTTACCGCCAAGGTTGTAGTTGATTTGATATTCTTGCCCGTCGGCGAGCGCGAGAAGTTCAGCAAGCTTGCTATTTTCCGTGATTTCAGCTTTTTTCGCCGCCGTTTTTGCCGCATTACCCGCCCAATCATTGTAGTCTTCAAGTGTTACACCGAAAGCCGTCATTTTGTAGTTTTCCGATATGGTTTGAATGGAGTAGTTAGTCATTTTGTTCGCTCCCTTAAGTTTTTATTTTACAAGATTGATTCTATTGTTCAAATGTATCAAAAAATGATACACTTTATGGACCATGAAGAAAACAGAACGAATTAACCTAATCATGCGCTACATTAATAACCGCGCGCATTTTACGATCGCTGAGCTTCAGCGGGAGTTCAAGATTTCCCGCGCGACGGCGATTCGCGACATTAACGAGATTCAGGCGATGGGTTTTCCGCTGACGACTGAGCTTGGGCGCGGTGGCGGTTATTATGTACTGCAGAACCAGTATCTGCCCGCCGTCCGTTTTACGCCAGAAGAGCTGAAAGCGATTTTTATCAGCTTTATCGCCTCGAAAAATTCACAGCTGCCTTATCTGCAAAATCGCCGCTCTATCACTGAAAAACTTATTGGCATCGCATCGCAAACCCAGCAAGACGAGCTGATCGAGCTGAATCATATCGTGCTTTTTGAAAATACGAATCCTGCCAATCCGAATCTTCTGGAGCTCGATGATGCGGCGCCCCCTGAGCTGAACCAACTGATTTCGCTTGCTGTGCGGGATAAGCACTTGCGCTTGACTTTTGAGGTGAATCCTGGCTGGCCGCAGCTGATGGACGTTTTTTTGCTGCATATTTTTAACTCGAATGCTCAGTGGCTGGTTGAGATTTATGATTTTGATACGGATGAGTTTCGTTATTTGCCAGTGGAGATGCTGCGGGACTCGGCAATTTCCGAGCTGAAGATGAAATGTTCTGAGCAAGAGATTATCAATAAAAAACTGCTTCGTGAACGGGAGTCCAATCTTGTTGTGAAGCTGGATGCGACCGGGATTCGTCGCTTTAAGCGTATGCACCCGCCGGGGATTATTTTGTACCTTACCGGGATGTTCCAGTCCAGTGGGATATTTAATGTTCAATTGGACGTGTCCGATGTTGAGGCGCTGGCGTATTATGCGGATTGGCTTTTGTTTTTGGGGGAAGGGGCTGAGTTTGAGCGAATTCCTGATGAACTGCGCGTGATTTTGGAAGAGCGTTTAGCAAAATTAAAATTCCCTTGAATTCTTTCTATCCAATCCGGCAACGAACTGGCTCCAAGGCGGAAGTATCTATATGACTTATGAAGTTCAGCATCCAATTAAGCTAATTGTGAGTGGGGACCCTATGGGACATGTTACCTGAGAAAAGGGGAGTAGGATAAGTATGAATACCGAGTTCTTGGTTGGTTTTATAGAAACAGCCCACATGAAAAGTATAGCTAAGGCAAGTGAAGTTTTGCATATCTCGCATACTGCTTTAAGCAAGCAGTTAAGAAGCTTGGAGAAGCAATTCGATGTTCAGCTCTTTGTACGTTCCTCACAAGGCGTTGAACTCACGGATGCAGGAAGGATTTTATACGATTCCTCGAAAAGTCTGCTGGATCAGTTGTCTGACCTGGAAGATAGGCTGAAGCCTTATAAAAAATGGCGGCGTGTTAAAATCGCATCCGTTCCGGACATCGCAACAAAATATTTGGTATCGTCGCTCTCCAAACTCCAAGAACAGGGGCATGAAGTTGAGATTGTGTATCGACAGTCAACAAAAGAGGTCTATAAGCTGTTGCTAGAAGGTGAAGTGGATCTAACCGTCGCTGAGCGTTTCTCCATGCATCCATCCATTTGGAGTGGGGACATTAGTAAAGAGGCATTTTATGTGGTGATGCCGAAGGACCACCCTCTATCCTCTCAGCAAGAAATTACGTTGATAGAGTTAAGCGGCCAGCCTCTCGTCCTATATAACTTAGGATGTACGATTCGGGCCACTCTGACTCAAATGTTCGCCACCATTAAGGAGCCCATGAACATAAAAACCGAGGTTGGCTTCAGTGAAGTCATCCTCGGTTATGTGGTGAATGGTTCAGGGGTTACGGTATTGCCTGAAGCCCTAATCTCACAGATGTATTCCGATCGGCTAGTGTATAGACGCTTAAATCACCCGGATGCCCATCGGACCATTGCCGTAGCTAGCATGGACCATTCGAAGGGCCAGCGCATTCTGCGACTTATTGGTTAGTGCGCCGCTACGGGTTCATGGATTCCGAATATTTGCATAGAAATATAGGGATAGGTGTTATATCGAACAGCAAGCTCTAATTCAAGGAGTGTGAAGCGTTCGATTGTTCGATTATTTTCCAGCTTGCCTGCATGAAGGAATCGAAACGGGAGCGGTTTGACGTACTCCATAAATGTTTGAATTGCAGTATCATCGTTTCCTGTGACGAGTACATCACTTATTTGACCTTGGTGCATGGGCTCATCAACAACTTTGAAGAAGGTATTCTTAAATGCGCCGATGACGATTGACTCCGGCAGCAAAGACTGGAGCTGTTCGGCAGAAGACTCTCCCCAGGCCGTTGTAAATCCGCTGAAGTCGTTGTTAAACGGATTCGAAATATCAACAATGATCTTGCCTTTAAGCTCTTCCTTATGAGCGGTTGCCCATTCCTTCAATGTAGACGCATGGAAAGCGGGAATAATCAGATCCGCCTGCTGCGCTACCTCGTTCGTGGATACAATAACGTTTGAAAGTTGAAATTGCTGCACCAGCTGTTGTGCTTCCTCCGGATTTCGAGAACCCCAATAGATTGAATTAGTACCATGAGTACTCAATTGTTTCACCAAAGCTTTACCCATATTGCCTGTTCCCATAACCGAAATTTTCATGATTATCACTCCTCTTTGTTATTGATCTTAGCTTATCAAGCATAAGCAGCTTACAGAAGTTCCGTAATTTCGGAGCCATACAACTTTTGGTTTCGTCGACTTCTGCTGCTCCCTTTGAATGTGAAAAGTTAGAGCATCGTAATTTCGCTTGCACCTTACGTAACGTCATGTTTTACAATAGAGCTATCGGTACATAGCTAGCGCCAAAGAGTGGAGATGGTTAATGAAGAGACAATGGAAGGTCGGGGACCTCGCCAAGCTGACGGGGCTTACCGTACGAACCCTACGTTATTATGATCAAATCAATTTGTTATCTCCGTCCGGGCAGACGGAATCGGGCCACAGACTTTACAGCGAATCGAACTTGGCGCGCTTGCATCAGATATTATCGCTTAAGGAGCTGGGGCTAACCCTCGAGGAGATTAAGTTGGCCTTAAGTGACGGGCAGATCAGTCCACTTGAGATTGTAGGCCTGCAGATCAATCAAGTTAAAGAACAGATTAGGCTACAGCAGAAACTATTAGATCAACTTAGATATGCATCCAAGCTTATGCAGGGCAAGGCGGAATTAACGGTTGAAGATTTCACGAGCCTTCTTCAGGCAATGAAGATGGAATTTGAGAAGCCGGTCATTGAACGGCAAACGAGTTGGAACCGGCATTTGGACCTGCTAGGAGACTTTCTTGCCGAGGAAGACCGGGATTCCGAACATAAGGAGGAAAATTAATGAGCGAACGATTCATCAAGCATGGGACTTTCGTTGTCGAGAAGACGTACGCCGCTTCGCCAGAGAGGGTGTATCACGCATGGTCTGATCCGATTGCCAAAGCCAAGTGGTTCTCGAAGGCAGACGCCTTCGATTTCCGGGTTGGCGGGCGAGAGTACAGCAGCGGCGGTCCGCCAGAAGGGCCGATCTTTACCTTCGACGCCCAATACCAGGAGCTTGTTCCAGAGCAGCGCATTGTCTATACATATACATTGGACTCAGGAGACACACGTATCTCCGTCTCGATCACAACAATCGAGCTTATCAAGGTAGAGGGAGGCACGAAGCTAATTTTCACGGAGCAAGCCGCATTCTTTGACGGGCACGATACACTAGAAGTACGAGAACATGGAACAAACATTATGCTGGACGCACTGGGCAAGATGGTAGAAGAGGGATAGGAATCAGCTTCTAATGACGATAATTACCAATCCCACTGTAAGACCCTCATATAATATCAACAGATAAACAATACCGCTTTACAAACAAAGGCCCCATATTGGCAAGGGGTCTTTGTCTTGTTTATGGATAGGTACAAATCGTGCTCACTCCGCTCATGTACCTGAATTGATTGATGAACAATCATCTGAACTCATCAAAAGCTACCCTTATTCACATATGCAGGCACTGTACATATCATCTTCTATCGTGTTCTTGAGAGGGAACAGTGTGTCATTTATATCCTTATATATCCATTTATGTTAACATATAAATGATGATAGATTACTTGGGAGGTGCTCTATTGAAAAAGTTACAACGTTCCATCGCAATTATGCTAGCTCTATTATTGTCTCTTAGCATGGGGCTCACGAGCGCGTACGCAGCAAACAACGATCATTTGGTAACCAGGGGCCAACTGACAGCACTGATCAATCAGACGTTTCAGATTAAGGTAGACAAGCCAAAGCAAACATTCTCTGATGTACCCTCTAGCAGTCCGAACGCAAAAGATATCGCAATCGCTGTAACTGCGGGATATATGAAGGGTACCGGGGCAAAGAAATTCCAGCCTGACTCCAATGTTACTGGACCGCAGCTGGTCGTAATCGCTTGTAATCTGCTTTCCTGGAAAGGTATAGAGGCAGGCGGCAAGAATGCGAACATCCCGGCATGGGCAGCGCCATACTATGCGGCGCTTGAAGATTTCGGACTATTGGATGATTTGGGGCTTCCCGCCGGTAATGTCACCGCCGAACAGGCACAGCAATTTTTGGAGAAGCTGTCTTATGTGGTACAAGCAGCGGCCAACAACAATCCCTACGGGGCCAAACAGGTTGGACTCAAGGATGATTTCTACGTCTATATGAACCGGAAATACGTTGCGGATCCGGTTATTCATCCCGGTTATCCGATGGCTGGAACATTCATGGATGTCATGAAGAAGGTGAGCGACACCGGATCGGAGATCATGAAGCAGTTGCTGCAGAACAAAGATGCCGCGGCCAGCGGATCCTCCGAATGGAGAGCGGCTGAAATTTATCAGATGTATACGGATATACATACGCGTGAAGGCGGCATTCAGAAGCTTCGACCTTATTTAGATGAATTGTATGCCGTCAAAGATACTGCAGGCCTGAGAGCGATTGCCGAGAAGTACTCGGATCGGTTCAACCTCACTCCTTTTATCGGATTCATGCCTGTTGAAGACACATTGGGCGACAGAACGAAATTTGCAGCCGCCTTCGTAGGCACTAGATTGGGCTTGGGCACGGCGCTCTATTATTCTAACGATCCAACTATGGCCAATGTCCAGAAGGCATACGTTGAATATATTGAACGGGTACTGCGCTATAGCGGCGAAAAGGATAAGCTTCCCGAACGCGCAAAAGCGATATTGGAGCTTGAAAGGCAGCTTTCCGCCAAGGCTAAGCCGCCGGAACAAATGCAAGACCCTAAGGCGTTGCTCAAGAAGTCAAGTTGGGACGAGATGAAGAAGGCAACACCGAACTCCGGGTTGGCTGAATTGGTCATTAAGCTGTACGGTCTTCCGGCCAATATGACAGTTTACACTCCGGATCTTGATTATATTAAATTTGCCGACAGCCTCATCACGGATCAAAATCTGCAGACGATCAAGGATTTGCTTGCTATAAGCACGTTCCAAGCGTATGAAGCTGCATTTTCAGAAACAACACAAGGATTCCAGGATGATTTGGCGAAAGCGGCAATGGGTATTGTGCCTGAGAAGCTTCCAGTGGAGGAACGGGCGGCTGCCTTGGCTCAAAGCATGGAATCGCAAGCGTTTGACAAAGTGTTTGTCAGCAAGTATTTTCCTAAATCCAGCAAAGACGATGTGAAAGATATCGTGAACGAGATTATCGCGAAATACGAAGTTCGGATCAACGCTCTTACATGGATGAGCGCCGAAACCAAGGCCAAGGCTGTTCAGAAGCTGAAGAACATTAGAGTTAACATCGGCTATCCCGATGAATGGACACCGGCACCTTCCTACCACTTCACAAGCAAAGCGGAGGGTGGTACCCTGTTTGATGCGCTAATGAGCCAGAAGATCGCAATAGAAGCCGCGGGGAGAGAAGCAATTAAAAAACCGTATTCCATAGATATATGGAGTGTGCTTCCGGTTATGACGGTGAACGCTTTCTACCAGCCTTCAACCAACAGTATTACTTTCCCGGCTGCAATCCTGCAAGCGCCTTTCTATGATCCACAGGCAAGCCGCGAGCAGAACCTGGGAAGCATCGGTACGATTATCGGCCACGAAATCTCCCATGCTTTCGATGTGAACGGCGCCCAGTACGACAAAGACGGCAATTTGGCCAATTGGTGGACGGAGGCCGATTATGCCGAATTCAACAAGCGCACGGCACAAGTGGCAGAAGAACTGTCCAAAATTGAATTCGTGCCAGGCCATAAAGTCAATGGAGAGCTGACACTTGCGGAGACGATTGCGGATATGGGTGGATTATCGTGTGTGCTTGATATTGCGGACGATAACCCGAACGCGGACCTCTCCAAAGTGTACGAAGGATTCGCTCGCGCATTTGCGGCATGGATGCCAGTAGAGCTGAATGTTGGATATTTGCAGACCGACCCTCATGCTCCGTACAAAGTGAGGGTGAATTTTGCAGTGCAAATGCTTGACTCATTTTACAAGGTATATAATATCACCGACAAAGACGGGATGTACCTGCCACCGGATCGGCGCATCTCCATCTGGTAATGAACGCAAGCTTACCCATGATAGAGGCACCCAGTTGGATGCCTCTTGTATCTTGACCTTCTTAGGGGGGATCAACATCATAGGCTTCTTTGCAGGTGGAGAGTACTTAGCGACCGGGGAGTCACCGGCAGGCCGGGTAACAATCTAAGCAGTCACAGCTACATATGTGGCGGCCTGAAGCGATTAAACTGAAAAAAGACAATTGACAATGAGTCACAGGTGTTATAGCATGACTTTAATATCCTAATACGTTGATAAGGAATAGTACGCTTTTCTAAGCGCTCAGAGAGCTGTTGGTTGGTGTGAAGCAGCCGCGAAGAAGAATGGAACTCGCCTTGGAGTTGCCCGCTGAACCAAGGGAAGTAGGCGGAGCCGGAATCCTGACCGTTATCATCAGGTGGATATGTGGTTATCTGTAATTTGGGGAGCCCATATCCGTAGAGTGCATGCCTATGGCATGAATTTGGAGTGGTACCGCGTAAGATTTCACAGTCTTTCGTCTCTGTTAACGGAGATGGAAGGCTTTTTTTGTGTTATGCCTGCCTTGTAATGACTGAGTGTCAAAAATGATGGAAGGATGGATACCTATGAAAAACGTTGATAAATACGCCAGAGGATACTTTATGCCGCCGGAGGCAAGCCTCAAATGGACTCAGAAGGAGTATATTACGGAAGCCCCGACCTGGTGCAGCGTTGACCTGCGTGATGGAAATCAGGCGCTGATCGTTCCGATGAATCTGGAGGAGAAGCTCGAGTATTTCAAAATGCTGGTAGAGATCGGGTTCAAGGAGATTGAAGTCGGATTCCCCGCAGCGTCGGAGACGGAATTCACCTTCCTGCGGACATTAATCGAGCAGGATTTGATCCCGGAGGATGTAACCATCCAGGTGCTGACCCAGTCGAGGGAGCATATTATCCGCAAAACCTTTGAATCATTGAAGGGCGCGAGAAAAGCAGTCGTGCATTTGTACAACTCAACATCTGTAGCTCAGCGGGAGCAGGTATTCCGCAAATCGAAAGAGGAGATTATCGACATCGCTGTGAGTGGCGCCAAGCTGCTCAAAGAGTGCGCATCGGAGACGGAAGGAAACTTCCAGTTCCAGTATTCGCCGGAGAGCTTCACAGGTACGGAGATTGATTTTGCGCTGAATATTTGCAACCAGGTGCTTGATGTATGGCAGCCGACAGCGGAGAATCCGGTTATCATCAACCTGCCTGCAACGGTGTCCATGTCGATGCCGCATGTCTACGCCAGCCAGATTGAGTATATGAGTGATCATTTGAATTACCGGGAGAACGTTATTCTATCGCTTCATCCGCATAATGACCGGGGAACCGGTGTAGCTGATGCCGAGCTGGGAATGCTGGCCGGAGCCCAGCGTGTAGAAGGTACGTTATTCGGCAATGGAGAGCGGACGGGGAATGTGGACATTGTTACGCTGGCCCTGAATATGTATTCGCACGGGGTAGATCCGAAGCTGAATTTTGAGAATCTACCAACGATTCTGTCCGTATATGAACGCCTGACCAAAATGAGAGTGAGCGAAAGACACCCTTACGGCGGCGAACTTGTATTTACAGCCTTCTCCGGTTCGCACCAGGATGCGATTGCCAAGGGCATGAAGTGGCGCGAAGAGAAGGAGCCGCAGCATTGGTCGGTTCCATATCTGCTGATCGATCCGCTGGATATCGGCAGACAATACGAAGGCGATATTATCCGCATCAACAGCCAGTCAGGCAAGGGTGGAATTGGTTATATCCTGCAGCAGAAGTATGGCCTCGATCTTCCGCAGAAGATGCGCGAGCACTTTGGATATTGTGTGAAGAACGTATCCGATCATCAGCAGAAAGAGCTGCTTCCGGATGAGATATACGACATTTTCATTAAGGAATATGTCAATCTGAATACGCCTATCGAATTGGTTAAATACCGCATTAACGATGAGGATGATTTTGAGACCGTTGCAACCCTGCGGACAGATGACGGCGTTCAGGAGATTAAAGGTACGGGTAGCGGAAGACTGGATTCGATCAGCAATGCCCTGCAAGCCTATTTCGGACTCGAATATAGCGATCTGGTCTATAAGGAGCACGCTTTGGAGATCGGCTCTAAATCGCAGGCGGTCTCTTATATCGGGATCACGGCTTCAGATAGCAGCGTATATTGGGGCTGCGGCATTGACGTTGACATTATGACCTCGTCGATAAAAGCTTTGTTCAGTGCGGTGAATCAAATGAGCCGTAGTGTGAAAAAGAACAATTAATTTAATTCGCATTACAATAAGGGCTATCCCGAATAGGGATGGCCCTTATTGTTGCTGTACAGAACCGTGATCATACGTCACGGCAAGTTTTATCTTGGGGGTATGCAGCTAATCAAAACAAGTGGCCTCTAATCTTACAATTAAGGATAACAGGCGAATTTCCTAATAAGGTAATTGTTGGGTTATAGTATATTTAAATAAGAAGAAAGCTTTTTAGTTTATTCAAGATTACGAGTACAAAGGTGATGGGGAAGGTTGCGTAACGAGCAAATTTTGTTAGTTGATGACGATAAAGATATTTTGGCAATGCTGGAAAAGCTATTAGAAAAAGAAGGATTCAAAAGAGTGGCTACAGCAACCACGGGGAAGCAAGCGATTAGCAGGATAGAGGCGGCCTCTTACGACCTCATTGTACTTGATGTGATGCTTCCAGACACGGATGGATTCGAATTGTGTAGGCAAATCCGCAGGCATACATCGGTTCCTATTTTGTTTCTGACTGCCCGTTCGGGTAATTTTGATAAATTAATGGGGCTTGTGAATTTGCGCAATATTGGCTATAAGTTCGTCCCGCCCCGGAAGGAGGCTGCCCATGAAGGTTAATTACCGAATGGGCCTTCGTCTCTTACTCCATGTCTTTATTAGTCTTGTTCTACTTGCTTTAGCCATTATTGGTTCCATATCGCTTACGGAATGGCTTATCCCGCAAGAGGGAGATAAGCAGGATTCGTTGGGATTACTCAGCATGTACATCATTATTTCCGGATTTTTTATCGTTTTTGTTTGGTCGATAGGAAGGCCGATTTATTATATGATCGGGTGGATTAACCGCCTGGCTGATGGGATATATGTTGAACCAGAGGATGGCTCGAATATTTACTCGACTAAGACGAGGAGGCTAAAAAGACCCTACCGGTTGTTTAAGGAGCTGTTTACCCAACTGCAAACCCTAACCGACGTTTTGGAGAATAGCAAGAAGGAAAGAAGCCGGATAGACGAAATGAAGAAGGAGTGGATCGCCGGCATTTCCCATGATTTAAAGACTCCGCTCTCCAACATCAAAGGGTATTCCTCCATGATGCTTTCCCCCCAATATGACTGGACAGAGGAGGAGAAAACAGGGTTTCTGATGGAGATCGAGCGAAAAGCCAAACATATGGAGGATCTTATCGGCGACCTGACTTTATCCTTTCGCTTAGACGAACACGAACAACAGCTTCCCTTAAAGTGGGAACAAATCGATCTGGTTGAATTTGTTCGGCGGATCGTGGTAGATGTGACCAATGACCCCCGAGCTGACCAGTATAATATATTTCTCGAAACGAATGTACCGCATATCCAAACCTTACTGGACGTCAAGCTGCTAGAGCGGGCGCTGCACAATTTATTGCTTAATGCCATCCTTCACAATCCTGCAGGTACCAACGTTACCATTCAAATTATGCTTAATACAAGTGTGCACATCGTAATTACGGATGACGGAATAGGTATGGACGAGGAGGCTGTGGACCAACTCTTTAATAAATATTACCGCGGAACCGCAACCGACCTCCTTTCAGAGGGTACCGGGCTGGGTATGGCTATAGCCAAACAGTTGGTATTGGCGCACGGTGGAGACATCAAGGTGACTAGCCGTGTCAATCAAGGCACCTCTATATCCGTCAAATTGCCTCTGCGTAATTAGGCTGTAATTTGTCTTCCGTTTACCTCCTGTATACTTTCATGCTCTACAGTGTTCTATGTGAGCCCGGGCTCAGCTGTCGTTAAAGTTGCGCATGGCTGACGACTGGGGGTAGACAAGGGGGATGCGTATGCTTATGGAAATACATCAGGTCAGTAAACAATACAAGGGAGCCGTTCAGGCACTGCAAGATATTAACTTGCAATTGAAGCCGGGCATCATAGGTTTGCTTGGACCCAATGGCGCGGGCAAATCAACGCTTATGCGTATTCTGGCGACGATCTCACAACCGACGAGTGGGATGATCACCTGGAATGGGGCAGACATTCGCAAGAATCCCGATGAGCTGCGCCGCGCATTGGGTTATTTGCCTCAAGATTTTGGGGTGTATCCTCATCTGAATTCCACCGAATTTTTGGAATATGCAGCTGCTTTGAAAGGCTTGGGCGGCCGGAAGATGAAGGCTCGAATCATGGAAATCCTCGAGCTTCTGAATTTGCAACATGACTTGAAGCGTCCGATCGGCGGTTACTCCGGAGGAATGCGGCAGCGGATTGGCATTGCGCAGGCGCTGCTCAATGATCCCAAGGTGCTCATCATTGATGAACCGACTGTTGGCTTGGACCCGGAAGAGCGCATGCGGTTTCGCAGCCTGCTGACGGACTTGTCCGGGGAGCGAATTATCCTTTTTTCAACACATATTATTTCGGATATTGAAGCGACTGCCAACCAGATTGCGATTATATCCCAGGGGCGGCTGCTAGCCAACTCGGATCCGGCCTTGCTCTTGCGCAATGTGAAGGGAAAGGTGTGGTCGGTCACCATCCCAGATCAAGACATACAGGAGGCGCGTACCAAATGGGCTATTAGCGGAGCGATTCGTCGAGAGGATGGATTGCAGCTTCGCATTGTGTCCAACGAGCCGCCGCTTCCCCAAGCGCTTGCGGTACCACCGAGCCTGGAGGATGCTTACTTGCACGTCAGAGCGTTGGGGGAGGGCGCATAGCGTGGGCCGTCTCCATATAATCTATCAAATTGCTCGTGCTGATTTGCTCGAGAGAATCAGACAATATTCCTTTCTGGTCACCTTGGGGATTACCATGTTGGCGGCCTATTTCTTCGTTCCCCCTGTGGAAGCGGGGTATGTCACCTTGTATTTGGTTGAGTACCGGGGGATCTACAACTCCGCTTGGGTTGGAGGATCGGTGGCGATCTCCACCACCTTCTGTTTGGGATTGCTTGGTTTTTACTTGGTGAAGAACAGTATTGGGCTGGATGAACGATCCGGAGTTGGACAAATCATTGCATCGACCTCAATAAAAAAGCGGCATTATTTGATCGGTAAGTGGATCAGTAATTATGCAATTCTGACTATCATCGTCATGGTCGTCATTCTAGTCGCCATCATCATGCAGTTGATACGGGGTGAGCAGATGCGGGTCGAATTGTGGCCTCTGTTATCCCCGTTTCTAATCATGACGCTCCCCACCATGTCTGTCGTTGCCGCACTGGCTGTGTTGTTTGAGACCCGACAGGAATTGCAAGGGGGACTAGGCAATGTGATTTATTTCGTCCTTTTCCTTCTCTATAGTATTGGATCAAGCTCCATCGTATTTGGTCCAAACGTCATCACGTCTTCTATGATAAAGGGGCTCATTTCAATTAAACCTGATTTTTCCGGTACCTACAGTATTGGCATTCTTGTTCCGGATACACCGCTGGAGTTGTTTGAATGGCAAGGCGTAGAATGGACAAGAGCCCTTCTGCTGCAGCAGCTGTCTCTTATTCTACTGGCGCTTTTGTTCATTCTTGTGGCGGCTTTATGGTTCCATGGATTTAGGAATGAAGGAATGAACGAAAGGTCGAAACGGCAGGAACCAGCTAGCAATTCAACTCATTCAGAGACGCTCCTTGATGGGAATAACGTCGTAGCTGATTCAGAGGTCAAGTATGAGCGCATGGATTCCACGGTCCGAGTGTCCTCGCTTACCCCTGCGACCGTTCGTGATTCCTTTCTGTCCCTGGTGCATGCAGAGTGGAGCTTGATGATGAAGAGTGCTTCGCTCGGTTGGTATGTCGTCGCTAGTCTTCTGTTTGTCCTATGCCTTGTCATTCCCGTTACTGTCTCGGCACAATGGATGATATGGCCTATAACCTGGATATGGCCGCTGTTGTTTTGGTCCGGAATGGGAAGTCGGGAGTCACGCTACCAGACGCAATATCTTGTAGCGTTAAGCCCGCGATTTGCTGCTCGTCAGTTATCTGCGGTATGGGTATCCGGCTTTATGCTGGCCTGTGTAACAGGAGGCGGCATGCTCGTACGACTGATCCTCGAAGGAGATGCAGAGCATTTCATGTACTGGGTATCTGCCGTTGTTTTGATTCCCAGTCTCTCTCTCGCATGCGGGGTGCTGACCAAAACAAATCGAACCTTTGAGGTTATCTACATGATCATTTGGTATTTGGGCCCGTTTAACCAAACACCCTATCTTGATTTTTTGGGTACAAGGTTGGCAGAAGGAGGCCCCTTCTGGGTGATGAATTCCATTTATGTGGCAATCAGCATTGGATTACTCATAGTCGCGTATATGTCGAGACAACGGTTAGCGTATAAAGCTTAGCTGTAGGAAAGGAAGGGGATAAGGATGAAATCAAAATCATTTGCCAGTACTATGAAAAAGATTGTGCTCCTTGGCATTTGTGTAGGTGTTGTCTTGTTCATCTTGACGCAGACCGTGTTTGAGGTGCCGATTGTGATCGGAACAACCACCTATAAAGGATTGACGGCTTCACTTTTTCTGTTGATCAGTTCACCGATCGCAATTATCTTAATTGGGTTTATCAGTACGCTTTTTACCAATAAATCTAATGGAGAATAATCCTTGCGCCTCTTATCGATAATTCTTAGGGCGCTTGCGGATTACTACCTGATCGGCATGCAGCGTTAGGGGTTAAGACCACTAACGTGATGTCGTCCTTTGGGCAATACCAACGGAGAGCCCGAGATGGGATCCTCGATCACTGTACAGTCAAGCCCGAAGATGTCTTTAACCAATGTGCTTGTAATCACCTTGGTCGGCTCACCCTCAGCTACCAGTGTTCCTTGATACATGGCAAAGATATGGTCTGCATAGCGCGCGGACAAGTTGATATCGTGAAGCACCATGACAATCGTAGTTCCATATTTGCGGTTAAGGTCTGTGAGCAGGTCAAGAATTTCGATTTGATAGGTGATATCCAGAAAGGTTGTAGGCTCATCCAGAAATAAAATGTCTGTCTGCTGCGCCAGCGCCATGGCAATCCATACGCGCTGTCTTTGACCGCCGGAGAGCTCATCAATATGATGATTGGCAAGCTCCGTAATATCCATAATTCTCATCGCTTCTGCAACAGCTTCAGTATCCTTTTTGGTCCATCCGCTGTGCCAGGATTGGTGCGGGAACCTTCCCCGCCCAACCAAATCGGCAACGGAGATTCCTTCCGGTACGACGGGGGATTGCGGCAACAGTCCTAAGATTCGTGCTAATTGTTTTGGCGGAATTTTGCCGATGGGCCTATCGTCCAGCGTGATTGTGCCGGATGCGGGCTTGATCAGTCTGGCCAGGGTTTTGAGAAGCGTAGACTTTCCGCAGCCGTTGGCTCCGATAATCACGCTAATTTTGTTACTAGGTATAACCAGGCTTACTCCTTTAATGACCGTTTTATGATCATAGCCCGAGGTGACTTGTTCGGCTTGAAAAAGATGAGTCGGTTTCATTATAGTTCTCCCCTACGATTCATTCGGATGAGCAAGAAGATCAGATACGGCGCTCCGAGCAGCCCAGTTATGATGCCTACCGGGAATCTGTACTCAAAGGCAAACTGGCCAATCAGATCTGATGCCAGAACCAAATTAACACCAACCAGACCCGCTGGAATGACGCCCGAGAAGCTGGTTCCTGCTAGTCTTTTTGCGATCGGCCCTGAAAGGAAGGAGACAAAGGCAATGGGCCCGGTGATCGCGGTAGCCATAGCAATCATGCAGACAGAACTTAAGATTAACGCAATCCTTGTTTTGTTCGTGTCCACACCGAGAGATGAAGCCGATTGTTCTCCAAGCTCCAATATACTTAGATGTTGTCCCAGCACGATAACGATAGGCGCCAGGACAATAACGGTGATAACCAGGGGCGGGAGTTCTTGCATCCCGGAGCCATTGAGGCTCCCGGTGAGCCATCGGAGTGCTGCGGGAATATCCTGCTGTGCGCTAACCAGCAGAAGATAGGAAATTACCGCGTCAAGCATGGCTTGTATGCCAATTCCAATCAGGATTAACCGCCCGACCGAGAAGGTCTTTCCTTTGGACAATATATAAATTAGCAGCACTGTAGCCAGGCCGGCAATCACAGATGCGACGGATACCACAGCTCCACTGGCATGAAGAATGATGATGCAAAAAACAGCTGCCGCGCTAGACCCGGAGGTAATCCCGATTACATTCGGGTTCGCAAGGGGGTTGCGCAGCATGGTCTGGAAAGTGTAGCCGGCAAGGCCGAAGGCAAATCCGGCAAAAAGACCTGCCAGCATTCTCGGCAGACGTATCGTATTCACTGCAAAGGACACACCTTTGAGGTGCTCTCCCGTAAGGGCACGGATTACATCACTAACCGGGTAAATGGTGCTCCCGAGTAGAAGCATCGCGCAGCAAAGCAGACATGCAAGTGCCGCAAGGAGGCTGGTAACTAGTATCCAGCGGCGGCGTCTTTGGCGACGGCCCGCCATAATAAATTCAATAGATTGATTGTTCATAATGATCGCACTTTCGATTTCATAGCTAGAATGATGAGAATTGGAGCTCCAATAAACGCGGTAACTACGCCGACTTCAAGCTCTCCAGGGCTGCCGAGGAGCCTGCCGAATATATCAGATATCGTCAAAATGATGGCCCCTGAAATTGCGGACATGGGGATAACAAATCGCAAGTCAGGACCAAGAATAAGGCGTATGACATGCGTGGACAGGAGACCAACAAAGCCAATAGGGCCCGCTAGCGCAGTAGCCGCGCCGCACAGTAGAACACCCGCAAGAGCCGCTACCAATCTAAGGGTTCCCGTTCGAACGCCCTGTCCGGTCGCAACCTCGTCTCCAAGCGCCAGTGCATTCAATGCCGGGGCAGTTATGATAGCGATTAAGACCCCGATGATCAGAAAAGGGACAAATATAGCAATTGCACTCCAAGAAGCCGAACCGACGCTTCCGACTTGCCAGAACCTGAACTGGTCCATGACATAAGAGCGTGGAATCATGATGGCGGTGACCAGAGAGGACAGGGCGGCAGTTGTGGCCGCTCCTGCCAGCACAAGCTTGATGGGCGTGGCGCCACCACGCCCCACCGAGCCGATTCCAAACACGAATACAGCCGTAATCGCAGCTCCGGCCAAAGCCAGCCATATGTATTCGTTAGCGGTGCTTATATTGAGGAATGCAATTCCGCACACAACAAACAAGGACGCGCCTGTGTTAACTCCCAGTATACTCGGGTCTGCAATGGGGTTGCGGGTGACCGACTGCATGAGTGCGCCGGATACTCCGAGTGCCCCACCGCACATCAAGCTAAACACAGTCCGGGAGATCCGCTTGCGGACTACGTTTACCCCGTAGGAATCCACATCTTGACGAAATAAACCGTCGAGCAGTTCATGAATCCCTACCAGCCGAGAGCCTAAGACCAGCGAGGCTACCACACATAGTCCCAGCAGAACTAAGCAAATCACTATTACGCGTGTGAAATTTCTCGGAATGTGTGGGCGCAGCTCCCTTTTTCCTGACACTGAATTGCTGCTCATTTGATCTTGTTAATAGCACCTTCGATTAATTTGAGGTACTCATCAATGGTATAAGCGATTGCGAGAGGATTCGGGTTCCCAGCTGCCGCTAGGGGCGTTCCGTCACCGATGAATACAACAGATCCCCGCTGGATTGCTGGAATTTTACCAAGCAGAGGATCAGCCTTCACCGCTTGATATAGGTCTTCGCCGCCATACCCGATCAAGATATCGGCATCGTTAAGGATGTCCGCGTTCTCAGCACTCAGATTCATGGAATAGCTGGTAGGATCCTTAATCTCCTTTGTCACACTTTCCGGGTAGACCATGCCAAGCTCTTGCAGGAAAGAGCCGCGGGGATCTGCAGGTGTATAAATATGTAGTTTGGACATATCTTTAGCCGAGAAGTTGACCCAGACCACCTTTTTGCCTTTAATCTGAGGGTAGGCACTTACCTTATCCTGAATTAACTTCTCGGTATCCTTAATGAGCTGTTCACCTTCTGCCTTCATGCCTATTCCTGTTGCATTCAACAGGACTTGCTCGCGCCACGTGGTTAACCATGGAGTGGTCGGATAGGCCACAACCGGAGCGATTTTACTAAGAGTATCATAGTCTTCCTGGGTTATACCGGAGTAAGCCGCTAGAATGACATCCGGGTTGGCGTCCGAAATCGCCTCGAAATCAAGGCCGTCCATATCCTGGAAAATGTTCGGTTTGTCCGCGCCCAGTTTCTTGAGCTTCTTGGCTGTCCAAGGTAAAAGTCCACTGCCATCCTGAACGCCGTAATTTGCAGCAGAGAAGCCTACAGGTACAACTCCGAGCGCGAGAGCGACATCATGATTCGCCCATTGAATGGTGACTACCCGCTTTGGTTTGCTCTCAATTACCGTTTCACCAAAAGCATGCTTGATCTTGATTGGATATTCCGCATTTGCAGTAGGAGTTTCAGTACTTGCTGAAGTTCCCTCAGCGGGAGTTGATGCAGGTGTTGAACCAGATTTTTGACTTGAGCAACCAGCTAGTGCCAGTATCAATACAATAGAGATTAGTAGTGTGTTAAATGAGGACCTTCTTTTGGTATTCATGTGTGCACCCTTTCTTATATTGAGAGTATTTTTGATCTCATTACTTGATAATGATTATCATTGTCACTTAATATATAGTTAACTTTGACGGATTGTCAATGAAAATTTTGGGTTATGGTCATAATGGAATTTATCCAGCTGATTTCTTTAGTTCATTTCATATATCGGGTAGAATAGCAGAGAGATATAGTGATTAGAGTCAAATAGCATCGCTAAGGAGGGCTAGAAATGGCGCGTGTTCTATTTATTAATGGCGGATCAGAGGGACATATTAATCCTACTATTGGGGTAGTGCAGGGGTTAATTGCGCGTGGGGAAGAGGTCGTGTACTTCTGCATCGAAGCTTATCGGGAGCGGATTGAGAAGACGGGAGCCACCGTTAGAACCTTTGACGATCAAAGATTCATTAAAGCCTTTATCTCAGGAGGAAGGAATTATCTGCTCGAAAGGGTTAATGGCCTGCTGCTTACGGCTGATGTTGTCATACCGAGCGTGCTTGAACAGATCAAGGATGAGCATTTTGATTACATCATTCATGATTCCATGTTTGGCTGCGGGCGTCTAATTGCCCAGATCCTTAAGCTTCCTGCAATCAACTCTTGTACTTCCTTTGCGCATACAACTGTATCCTTCGAAAGATTGCTCGATCGATCTTTTATAGAGGCCCCTGAAGAAATAGTTAAAACTATAAATAATAAATTTCAAAGCCTGACAGCTATGGTGGAGGACAAATACGGCGTACAGATTCATTCCCCATACGAGGTGTTCTGCAATCCGGCACCGCTTACTCTCGTGTATACAACAAGGGAGTTCCAACCCCATGGAGAAGTGTTCGACCAAACGTATAAATTTGTGGGCCCATCCATCTCTACGCGATTCACTGAAGATCACTTCGACCTTACCGCAATCAAGGGGAAGAACCCGATTTATATTTCACTGGGCACAGTCCTCAACCAAGCTATTGATTTCTATAAGCTGTGTTTTGAGGCATTGGGGAATACGGAACATACGGTGGTCATGTCTATTGGAGATAAGGTACAGATTTCTGATTTAGGGGAGATTCCTGATAACTTCATCGTCAAAAGTTATGTTCCGCAGACGGAAGTACTGCAATACGCCAATTTATTTATTACACATGGTGGAATGAACAGTGCTCATGAGGGCCTCTATTATGGGGTTCCGCTCATTGTAATCCCGCTAAGCGCGGATCAGCCGATCATTGCCAGGCAAGTCGCTAGTATCGGAGCAGGCACCCAACTGCAAATGCCAAGCTTGACCGCAAATGAGCTGCGCGAAGCCGTAGATCATGTGTTAAGCCTCCCTTCTTACAAGAAGGCCGCTGCAAGTATGAGAGAATCCTTTCAAAAATCAGGCGGGTATCAGCAGGCTGCCGATGAGATTCTTGAATTTACTAGTCCATATCATATTTAAAAGCGAGAGGCCATCCTGTAGAGGATGGCCTAAAACTTGTCTTGCCCTATTCCTTATCCAACATGCCATATTGACCTGCGATATCTAGAGCGGTCTGCTTCACCTTTGCGGCAACATAAGCAGGCTCAAGCACAATGACATCGGTTAGATGATGGAGTACAGTACGGATCAGCCAACGCTCGCTTGAGTAGGTCGTTACGCACAATAAGCTGTCCATCCGGCAAGCGTTCAATATCCTTTTCATGAAAATGGTCCATCACGGACACAGCAACCCTCTGCATCATTATTGAACTAAGTTCCGTGTTGGCGCAGGAAACGAACTTAAAATGATGGGGACTGCCTGCCATCAATAGCAGGATCCAAAATTGTAAATATCATTCCGAGTATACCCACACCCATATAGGTATCGTATTCAGTCATAAAATCAGTCTGTTGTCTTACAATTGATAGTTCATGTATTGAGAAAAATAGATAATTTTTGCTTTGAAAATTAACAGGCTGTAAAGGAGTTCCTCTTTGATAATTACTGACTTCCTTCTTTAGCACCCACTTTTCGAAATCGGACCTATCAGGATTTGTCCACAGCAGAGTAAGTAATATCGCACCTACCAAAAGAATCAACAATCTCACCTCGAACCCCTCCCATATACAGCAAGTACATTTTAGTCTATGATGTGCACAAAAATAGATGACTTGTTTTGTCTTCTATTTAGGGAGGGAGTCTTCTCAACTAATCTAACCTTCAGCTTAATAAGCACATTTATATTAGAGATCATTTTAACATGAATGAAAGCAAGTTATTTGAACTTCAAGTGAACACAACCTGACCTTCATGTGAACCTAAGTTGAACACCATATGACGGTTTTTCCATGATAAATTGGTAACGTAGAAATAGCGGGAATGACACGCACGGCTGCAAATGCGGCATATAACCGGGGCGTAACTCTTCCCGTCTTTTCTATATGTTCTTATAGGAATAAGGAACCAGACTTTAGGTGAATCTTATATTTTAGATAATTTAAAAGTCGCATTTATTTCTATTTTATTGATATAAATGTATAAATATAGTAGTTTAATGCAGGGAATCTGTATTTTGATGTGATGGAACAACAACAACTCCCTACTCAAAGTTTTGATGTTCCTTACTTAAAACTAGATTTTGACGAAGAAGGAAAAGTTGGGAGTTTCCAAGCTTTAGATCCAAAGGAATTAGAGGACCAAAAAGAATCACTTGGAACAAAGGGGACTGGTACCCTACTCATTCAGCCACTAGTCACGTCAGATATTGGTTCGAAGTCAGTCAAAGTAGGATATAAAGTTGTCATGGCACAAGGTGTACCTGCTATTTCAATGACTATTGGCTATGAATTGAAACGAGGCGTGACGAGAAATAGTACTAAATCTAAGGCAGGGGTTGCATTTGACTCTAAAATTTTGCCAGTGGTTGGAAGTACTGCGACTAAGAATATAAGTATAAGTAAGACTGGTTATTATGAGGTTGAATTTACTATAAGTGTTCTTTTTCCTGGTGATACCTCAAAAGCTTATCACTCAACCTCATCCACTATTCTGTTGAATAGAATGGCGAGACCTTATCCAGCAAATTATACCGATCCTCATTCTGGTAAGTCAGTTGGAGAACCAAGGGCAGATTGGGTTAAAACCGTGAAACCAGTTGAGTGGAATGATAAAACGAGAAAAGCGTTTAGAGATTGGTACCAGAAAACTTATAACCTCCCAAATTTCAATTGGACTAATATAGATATTCATCATATACAACCTAGAGAATATGGTGGGACTAATGCAAACTCAAATCTTATACCACTGCCGAATCAGATTCACACAGCATTTACTTCATGGTTTAAGGGATACTAAAGGGGAAACTCAATTTAATGGACAATGAAATTAAGTTAATATTAGATGGATTGGCGCGGCGTAGAGAATCAAGCGGAGGCGTCCTCGAAATTCAAGGTAGTGATGGGGTAGTAAACTCAGCCAACTTTGAACTCTCACCTCCAGCTACTCTTCAAGACATTAGAATGTTAGAAAGTCAATATCAAATAAAATTACCTCGAGAGTATAAGTCTTTTTTAACTATTCATAATGGAGCAAAATTATTTGATATTGGCTACGGTGAGTTTACTAAAATTTTTAGTATCGAAGAGGTAGATGAAATTGCAGCAACAATGATGCCCGAAATTGTTCCGCAATTCTTACCAATTGCTCGCAATCCATCAAGTCTAATATATATAGACTTATCCAGAAAAACTAAATACATGTTCACGGAATCAATTTCTGAGTTCAACTTCCTATCTATGAGTTTTACAGAGTGGATTAATGCTCTAATAATGGCAAATGGCTGCAGCTTCTGGGATTGGACCCCATTAATGGTTTATAGAACGATTGATGAACCTGAATTGAAGGTCAAAGATTGGCTGCTAGCTGGGTTCGAATGATTTATAATAAAGGAAGAAAGGTTGCTCATGGAGTGACCCCTGTCATGTAGACAGCTATATGAAGCCTGAGTCCTGTATTCATAAGGACTCAGGCTGTTTAGTTTCGCTTGAGGCGTTCATGGTTGTAGAAACGGATATATTTTTGAACGGCATGCTCCACTTGCTCTGCAGAACGGAAGTAATGGAGATAGAAACACTCGGTTTTAAAATGAATGAAGAAATTCTCCATACATGCGTTTTCCCAGCAGTTTCCCTTAAGTTGAAATTCATTGAATGGTTAGTAAAAATCACTTGTGGCCGATCAGACATGTAGATGGGGAAGACTGGTCGGTTCGCCGGCTTACAACATGGAAGTTCGCCGTGCTTACGAGCTGACCTATGAAGAAGATGGTACAGCAAAGTCTACCTTTAATGAGATTGATGTCATGATCGTTAAAGCGACAGAGCATGATTTTGATTGGAACAACCTGAAGCTTCTGAAGGCTTTCAGCTGTGTGGAGAATTTTGAACTGCCGCCGCGTCTGATGTCCAATCCAGATGATTATGCAGTCTTGAGTAAGGCAGTTCGTAATTTCCAACAAACAAAGGATGCACTGCTTAAAGAAGCAAAAAACTCATCAATCAAGACGGAAAAGCAAGCTGGGTAGCCTCTTGGTGGATCAACCAGAAGAGGCTACCTGCCGAAGTCTTGCCTTATGAAGTACATAAGCAGCGGCAATATTTCTTTTGCCTTGCTGCGAGTATGATCGCTGATGAGGAAGCTTAGATCATTTTTTAGAGTTAAGCGCGCCCGTCTTTCGTCTGGAACTTTACTCTAATAGTTTTGTAGACCTAATTAAAATATTTAGCTTGAAGCTGACGTAACGTCATCTTTTATACTTAAGCTGCCGGTATACAGTTAGCGCTAACGAGGGAGCCGGAACACCGCATCGCCTATAGCTGCTCCTTGGACTAGGATGAGACCCGCATCTCTGTATCGCTCACAACGTTCCGGGGTCCATCCCGATCCAGAACGGCACGAAAGGGATGCTTGATACACTAGGTAAAACACTCTAAGGGAGGTATCACCATGGCTGCTATCATAGGTAACAATGAACTTATTTCTTCGCGTGTGTTCGACTTTCCACGTGAGAGGGTCTTCGAAACTTGGACGAATCCCGACCAGCTGGAACGCTGGTGGGGGCCGAATGGCTTCAGCAATACATTTCACGAGTTCGATTTGAGGCCTGGCGGCACATGGCGGCTTACCATGCACGGGCCTGATGGGAATGACTATCCGAACCATAATGTCTTTGAGGAGATCGTACCGCTGGAGCGCATCGTGCTCAGGCATTTGTCCGGTCATGAGTTTCAGATCACGGCTACCTTCGAGGAGCTGGATAACCGGACACGAGTTACTTTTCGCCAACTTTTTATGGATCCCGCTGATTTCGAGCAATCCAAGAAAATGTGTGCCGAAGCCAATGAGCAGAATCTTGATCGGATAAACGCCTTGCTGGCTGGAAGTCCGCAGTAGCTGGAATAAGACGCGGAATAGAGGCTTTATCTATTTGTGCAGCAATATAGTCAGTTGCAGGAGGACTACTTATACCTCTTTCACAAGGGGTATAATAGTCCTTAATTCTAATCAGTTAGAGGGAGGAGAAAAATGTTAGCGGTGATAAGGAAGACTCAGGATACATATGTAGCATGTTTTGAGCGTCACCTTAAGCATTCTGTTGAAGATACCTGGGCCATGCTTACGGAAAATGACAAGCTGCGGCAATGGTTCTCTGAATTGGAGGTAGACGATCTCCGTGAAGGAGGGGGAATCAAGTTTAACATGCCAGATGGTACATTCAAGGAACTTAAAATTATCGAGTTCAAGCTGCATTCCGTACTGGAATATACGTGGGGAGGAGAAGACCGAGTTCGGTTTGAACTGTATCCTGAAGCGAGTGGGTGCCGGTTGAGCTTGATTGAGAAGATGAATACGATTACAGATCACACACCTAAAGATCTTACGGGCTGGCATGTATGTCTGGATGTCATCCAAGCGTTGCTGGAGAATCGGACAGTGGAATCTCGTAAAAAAGAATGGGAAAAACGTTATGCAGAATACTCTCTGCTTATTGAGGGTCTCCCTAACAACTAAGCGGCATCAAAATCATTGCCAGCGGCATAGACGTTTTTGCTCACGGGCGCTACACTAGGGGAAGCGACAGCTAATAGGCATAATAGGAGCATACACAACGTGACCATATCAGATCGTATTCCATCGTGGAAAAAACTTAGTCTTTTTGCCGTTACTTGGCCAATCTTCATCGATTCCGTGCTTCGCATGATGCTGGGTACGGTTGACGTATTTATGTTAAGCCGCATATCCGACAAGGCGACAGGGGCGGTAGGGTTAGCCAACGAAATTATTTTCTTCTGTATTCTGATGTTCGGTTTTGTTGGAATCGGTACGAGCGTTGCGGTCTCCCAATACATTGGTGCCGGACGGGAGAAGGAAGCCAGCCGAATCTCCGCACTGGCTATTACGATCAACCTGATCTTCGGGATCCTTGTGAGCATTGCGCTCGTTAATTTCGGAGAACCACTCCTGCGGCTGATGAAGCTCAGTCCCGAACAGGTCGGCATGGCCAGCCATTATTTAAAGATCATCGGTGGATTTATTTGGATCGAAGCGCTCTCCTACGCGGTATCATCTGTTATCCGGTCGAGCGGACACACGAAGAGCGTGATGTACGTGACATTAGGGGTCAATTTGATTCATGTAACAGGGAATTACCTTCTTATCTTCGGTAACTGGGGCTTTCCGGAGTGGGGCATTACAGGAGCGGCCATCTCGACGGTCGTCAGCCGCCTGCTCGGCATCCTTGTTCTGTTCGTTATTCTATATCGCAGAATTCCTGCGCCAATTCGCCGTAAGGATTATGTTACCTGGAATGGCCCGTATGTGAAGCAGATTATGAGTGTTGGCCTGCCTGCTGCGGGGGAGCATCTCTCCTGGCACTCGCAGTATCTTATGGTCATAAGCTTTGTCAATATAATCGGGCCCACGGCGCTGAACACCCATGTCTATGTCATGAATGTATCCAATTACTTCATGGCGTTCGCGATGGCGATCGGGGCGGGGACCGAAATCATCATTGGGCAAATGGTCGGCGCGGGAGAGATGAAGGCGGCATATCGAAGGCTGATGAGAAGCGTGAGGATCAGCTTCGTATTGACGCTCGCTGTCGTCAGTATAGCGGCGATGTTCCGATATGAGATCATCGGTATGTTCACAGTGAACCCCGATATCATTGCCGCCGGAGCCGGTATTTTTCTACTGTCTATCGTACTCGAGCCCGGCCGAACCTTCAATATCGTCATTATCAATTCGCTGCGTGCTGCCGGGGATGCGCGTTTCCCCGTGCTGATGGGCGTGATCTCCATGTGGGGAGTCTCGGTGCCGCTGGCTTACTTCCTGGGCGTTCACCTTGGAATCGGGCTGCTTGGGATATGGATCGCGTTTGCGGTGGATGAATGGCTGCGCGGAATTCTAATGCTGCTTCGCTGGAGAAGCCGGGCATGGGAGAAGAAAGCGCTCGTGAAGCCAGCCGCCGTTCCGGAAAGCGGTATTGGGGCATAGCTTAGAGATATCGCAATCTGCAAGCTGGGCACTCTATGATTAGAGTGCTTTTTAATTTGAAATAAAAAAGTGCCGGTTATATAATTTAAAAAAAGGCAATAATTTAAAATAAAAGGGGTGATATGTGTGAATTATGAGAAATTATCAAAGGTTTTTTATAAAAGGGGAATAGAAGATTATAATAAAGAGATAGAAAAGAGAAAAAATAGTTATGGTAGTTATTTAACGAATTTAACCATAAGAGGATTCAAAAAAGGGCAAATAATAAACGAAGACTACCAGCTATTTTATGTAAATACTCATCAACTAATGTCTCTAAATAACAACGTGTTAATGAATAGTTCAAAGATATCCTCCCTGATAAGTAAGCTCCCCATGTTCGTAATAGAGCCATACTTCCATAAGCTAATTATTAATGAAGCTCAAAGCAATAATGAAATAGAAGGTATACGTAGTACAAAAAAAGAACTAAAAGAAGTTTTAGAGGATGTAATGAAATCTGAAAAGAAACAAAAACGTTTTACAGGGTTAATGAAAACGTATCTGTTTATTGATGAGATTAAACCTTTTACAGAAGTTTCAGACTTCAGAAGGCTTTTTGATGATTTAGTCTCCGATGAAATAGATAAAGATGATGAACCTGATGGTGAACTATTTAGAAAAGGGTACGTAGAAATAACGGATGGACCATACACAACCCATATAGGTGTGCTTTCCGAAGTGAAAATTATTGAATCATTAACCGCACTAGTAAAATTTCTTGATGATGAACATCATTCGGAATTATACCGGTTTATGGTTGCACATTACTATTATGAATATATACATCCTTTCTATGATGGAAATGGAAGAACAGGGCGTTTATTAGTTTGTAGTTATTTATCTAGATATTTAGAGAGGTACTCAGCAATTACTTTTTCTTATGCAGTAAATAAGAACAAAACAAAATATTATAAGGCTCTTGAGGAGATTCCCTCCCCATTAAATAAAGGGGAAACGACCTTTTATTTGATAGACATGCTAGAACTACTGATTTCAGGGCAGGAAGGTATTATTGAAGACTTAGAAATCAATTTATCCAAAATCGAACGAATTCAAGAATCTTTTAAAAGAAGTATCTGGCAAGATAAAGTGGAAGAATCCGATATATTAAGAATAATGACTTATCTAAGTGTATTTGTTAATGAAGAAGCAAACTTTCCTATTAGCGAGTTGATAAGGCTTTCTGGTAAATCGAGATATAAAGTAGATCAAATATTGAGTAAGTTAGAAATGGGGGGATATGTCAAATTAGTCAGTCGCAGACCAAAGGAATATAGAGTTTCTGATGAGTTTTTAGAAAGTATTTTGGTTATCTAATGATTGCCTCCTCAGGGCACTCTATGGTTAGAGTGCTTTTTAATTTGTGGTTCAAACCGCCGCGCTCGAATACCCGGAACAGGGCCGTTTCTTTGTCTAATTGCTCTTATTTGTGATATACTGTTTACTACATAAGCATTTTGTGAGCGGGCTGATCTGCAGATCACCTTCAGAAGCCGGCTTTGAACAACAGGGAGGTTTAGAGCAGATGACGAAGAGAGACATCACACCAGAAGAAGTTGAATTGGGGAAGCTGCTCCCGGCCGGTGCGGCGCTCAGCTGGGGGCTTGTGAAGCCGCCTCAGCGAGGCCCAAAGCGCGAGATGAGTATAGATCAGATTGTTGCGAAGGCTATCGACATCGCGGACAAGCACGGTCTGGAAGCTGTCTCGATGAATAAGGTGGCATCGGAATTCGGGTTTACCGCGATGTCTCTATACCGCTATATTCCGAGTAAAGAGGATTTGCTGCTCCTCATGCAGGATGCGGCGTGTGATATTGAGCTGCCCGCGGAGAGACCCCCTCACGAATGGAGGGAGGGGCTGCGGGATTACGTGATCGGGACGATTAATATTTTTAGCAAGCATCCTTGGTATGGTGACATTCCGATCTCGAGTATACCTATTGGACCTAACAATCTGCGCATCGTGGATTGGGCGCTTCGGCCTTTGCGGGAATTGCCGCTGAATGATTACGAGAAAATGTCTATCGTCCTTCTGCTTAGCGGCTATGCCCGGTCCAGCGGGATGCTGCAGCGGGACATCAACCGGGCAGTTCAGGCCGGTTCCAGCCTGGAGACGTTCAGCGGGCTCCATTACTCTGCCGCGCTTAAGGCATTGGTCAAGCCGGAGCAATACCCGTATCTGCATCCGGTTGTCACGTCCGGGGCGTATACCGGAGAGAATGAAAGTGAGAGTAACGTCGGTGATGATATCGAATTCGGACTTCAGCGGATTCTGGACGGAATTGAGCAGTATCTGGATCGGATACAATCCAGTAGAAAGTCCGGGGGAACCGACAAATAAGGTTATTACGTAATAATAAAAGGCTATTTTTAAAGGTCATAGACCCTTAAAAATAGCCTTTTATTTGATTGCTGTAGTCTAAGCGGCACTGCTGACAGCAGCTTTTTTATTGTCGCGAAGCAATACCACGGTAATTACTGAGGTGATCAGCAGAAGGATGCCGGCTGTGAGGCTCGTAACGTGCATAGCGGTCATGAAGGCTTCCCGGGATGCAGTTATGACCTGGGACGATAATGCGGCGGGCAGCTGCTGCGAAGCGGCGGATGCGCCAGCAATAGTCTGGCCGGCAGCTAAGGCTGCTTCTGGTGAGAGGCCCGCAGGCAGAAGCGGCGATATGTTATTATGGTAGACCGCTGTAAGGACGCAGCCGAGGAGCGCGATGCCGAAGGCGCCTCCAAGTTCGCTGGAGGTTTCAATGAGGCCCCCGACTGCTCCCGCCCGATCCGCTGGGGTCACACCCACAACATAATCAGTGACAAGAGTCATGACCGATACGATTCCCGCGGCGACCAATCCGGCTCCGACAAGCATAACGGTCAGTGGAGAGAAGCCTCCCAGCCGTACCTGGGTCAGGATGATGAATCCAATCGCCGACAATACGAAGCCTCCAGCCATGATGCGCGGCCTTCCGTATAGGATCGACAGCTTGGCGGCAATTGGCGCCGCTGCACCGACGGCAATCGAAGGCAGCGTACTCCACAGGGCGGCAGTGAATGGGGAGTAACCAAGCACCGACTGGAGGAATTGAGTATTGACCAGTGCGCTGGCCATAAGGGCGAACGTTGCAATCAGGTTAATGAAGATCGAACCGCCGGTTCGCCGCTCCATTAGCGCATGGATATCGATTAAAGGGCTAGGGATAGTCAGCTGCCGCCGTACGAATACGATTCCGGCGATCAGACCTGACGCAAGAATGAAGGCAGGAGTCATGGCCCATCCGTCTTCGGCGAGTGTCTTGACGCCGTAAGTAACGGGCAGGATGGCAGCGAGAGCAAGAAGAGAGCTGAGCAAGTCAATCCGGGTGCGAGCCGTGCTGCGGGACTCGGGGAGTAGGAAGGGTGCAATAATAAGCAGCAACGCCATCGCGGGGATGTTAATGAGGAACACAGATCCCCAGGAAAAGTTTTGAATGAGCAGGCCGCCAATAATTGGCCCGACCGTGACGCCGCTGGCCATGACGGCGCTCCATATCGACATCGCTTTGGTTCGCTGATTAGCGTCTTGGAACATCGTGCGAACGAGGGCCAGTGTTGACGGCATGAGGGTTGCACCCGCAATCCCAAGGATGCCGCGGGCCAGGATCAGGGATCCGGCTGTCTGGGAGAAAGCGGCGAACAGCGAGCATAGGGCAAATCCCACAGAGCCCATCATCAACAAGCGCCGGCGTCCGATTCGGTCGCCGATCGCTCCCATTGTCAGCAGCAGACCGGCCAGAATGAATCCATAGATGTCAAATATCCATAACTGCTCAGTAGCGGTCGGACGCAAGTCCGCGGCAATGTCCGGTGCGGCGAAAAAAAGAACGGAGACGTCCATCGACACGACCATTAAGGGAAGACACAGCACACTAAGCGCGATCCATTCCTTGCGGCCTGCGAGCTTAGTTGCAGTAGGGGTTGCTGTAATCATTGAATACCACTCCTTACTGTTTATTGTGTAAACTGTAACTTATGAACACAGTATATACAATAAACAGTATATGGTCAACACATAAATTATTTTAATTTCGCGGCTAGGTACGAATACTCTGGTTGGTGATTCAAACATTATGAATTGCGCTCATGGGTCTCCATGCTCTTGTAAAAAAAGAAGCCGCCCTCCATGCCAATTGGGCATTGAAGACAGCTTCAAACGAATCCATGTTATTTTTTTGCTACCATCCAAATGAACAGTGTAATGGTACGGTTATTTGACTGCAGTCACGCAGTATATCCCGGTTTTCTTTGTAGGTGCATGTATAGGCGATACCTGTCTAAAACCAGCGGATTTGACAATCTCAATAACTTCTTCAACTGAATACAGGGTGAACCCATGCGGCGCGAATTTTGATTTCTCCATCCCTTCCCGAGACTTAAATGCTATTACGAGTAATCCCTCATTCTTTAGGACACGGTATATTTCTTGAATATCGCTTGTCGGATTCGGCCAAAAGTATAGGGTATTAACGGTATAGATCTTATCGAGTGTGTTATCACCATAATCGATCCGGCTCACACTACCTTGTATAACCTCAAGTCTATTCTGCTGAATATAATCGGCATATCTCTTTCTCACCTGGTTCACCATGGTCTCGGAGTAATCGACTCCAACCAGCTTTCCTGTAGAAGACTGCCCTAGAACATGAGAGAAATACTTTCCGTTTCCGAAGCCAATCTCCATGATGGTATCACTGGGCTGAATCTGTAATTGATGGATTGCAAATAAATTCATCTCATCGTTAGTTCTATTCATCACAAGTGCAACTATTTTGCCCAAAAAACCATCTGGTTTCCTTAGATGCCTGGCGAATATCTTCTTATACATGCCCAGTCCTCCCCAACGTGGAAATTTGAAGTGTGCTACAAACTTACCAAGGACGGACGTGAAATGGCAAGTAGTCTATGTGTCACAGAACATACTCTGGGTAAAAAAGAAGAATAATAAGATGGAAAATGGGTGACTGGCGCATATAAAACAATGGAGAAGAGGATGGCAATGAAACTTTCAAAAAATACAATACTTATCACCGGCGGAAGTACGGGAATAGGTTTAGCTTTTGCGGAGCGCTTTTTAAAGGCTGGGAATCAAGTGATCATTTGCGGACGGCGTGAAACCGCACTTCAAGAGGCAAAGGAAAAGTTCCCTGGCCTTATCACTCGTGTAAGTGATCTGGGTATTGAATCCGAGCGCGCAGCATTGTTTGATTGGGTAACCGCGAACTATCCGGAAGTGAATGTGTTGGTGAATAATGCGGGAATCCAGCAGCGCTTCAATATTCTCAAGGCGGACGCGAAGGACAATTGGAGTTATTTCAATAATGAGATCACAACCAATATGGAGGTGCCTGTCCATCTCTCCATGCTGTTCGCTCCATTTTTTGCAGCAAAAGAAGAGGCGGCGATCATTAACGTGACCTCAGGGTTGGCTTTTACACCGATGGTTATTGCTCCGATCTATTCAGCGACAAAAGCGGCGCTTCATTCTTTTACAATGAGTCTGAGACACCAGCTGTCAGGTACATCTGTAGAAGTAATTGAGGTTGCTCCTCCGGCGGTGAATACCGACTTGGGCGGCGCGGGGCTGCATACGCACGGAGAACCACTCGATGCGTTCGCAGATGGAATTTTCAAAGGGCTGGAAGAGGGTGAGAAGGAGATTGGATATGGTACTTCTGTAAATCGCTTGCGTATGTCGAGAGATGAAGTCGATGAACACGTAGAGAATATGTACAAGGCAATGAAAGACTCAATTGAATAACTGCTGATATGTTCTCAAAATAACATATTCGTAATGAAGAAACAGGCTTAATTGTAAGCCTGTTTTTTGACTTTTCTTATTAGGTCTGACTAGTTGGTTAGTTCCTCATTTGGTTCACGGATCGCGTGCCTTTCAGGCTTACATTCTCTTTAACTGATCCAGAATCTCCTGAGGTTCAAGCCGTTTCATAAAATCCGGGTTAACATAAGCCAAGCGGATAACGCCCGACTGGTCAATGATGAAGGTGGAGGGAACAGGAAGGATCCAGCGATCGGTGGCATTGTATTCTGCCAGGCTCAGGCTGAGCCGCTTCGTCATAACCTCCTGCACATATAACGGAACTTCGAATAACACCTTATACAAGGAGGCTACGAGACCATTTGTATCGCTAAGGACCTCAAAGCTAAGGTCTTCCTTCTCTTGCTGAGAGAGCGTGTGATCCGGGGATTGCGGACTTATGGCAATTAGCTGGCCGCCTACCGCCTGTATATCTGGCAGAATGCTCTGGTATGCTCGCAGCTGTATATTGCAGAAGGGACACCAGCCTCCGCGGTAGAACGTTAACACGACAGGACCACGTGAGAGCTGTTCGGACAGATTTATAGGGTGGCCTGTAGAATTATTTAAGGTAAAATCTGCGGCTTGTTGTCCCTCCTGCAAGCCGTACACGATACCAGATTGCTGCTGCTCCTGAATCAAACGGAATATTCCCTCCTGAAAGTCCTCCGTTGTTTTGACTTCAAATTGCTTCTTGGCTTCGTCCAAGCTTTGATTCAATAGCATGTCTATTCTCCTCCTTCTCATTGTGGGACTTTCATTCAATAACATTTACTCGCACGGGTAAGGCAGATTTCTGAATAAAAGATACCGATCGGTATCTTCAGTGTAACATATAGAGGTTCCACATGAAAAGGATTTAATATTTGGTTTAATCCGTCTAGTATATTTCTTGCTAAAGGAGTAGTAGGAAAGGAAAAAACCTCTTCAAGGTGAAGAGGTTCTTTGAGTTAATTATGGAATGAACTAAATAGAGTCCATTCCATATATATTGAATTCAAATGCGGTACGATATATATTAAATATAACTAAATAAATCTAATTATAACTAAATATATTCAAAAGGAGTTGGTTAAGTTTCAAATAAGACTTCTCCCGTACGAGACAGATCGTAGCCTGAAATCGCCTGAAGCTCTTTCTTGAAGCTATCTGACTGAAGGATTTGCAGTAGAGAAGGAATCCAGAGTTGATTTGCCGGGGTCTTGAGCATGACAAGATCATACCGTTCCTGGATTAATGGGATAAAGCTGATTTGCCCGACGATAGAGGCGGTCTGTTCGATACCTACGCCCACATCAGCTTCACCCGACGCGATCTGCGTGGCCACACCGAGATGATTGGTCTGTTCATTGTCATATCCGGCAAGCTGCCCCGGCTTGATTCCGTGAATGCGAAGCTGCTCGTCGAGCAATACTCTGGCTCCGGAGCCCTTTTCCCGATTCACGAATCGCAGTCCAAGGCGGCCTAAATCGGACCATTTCTTAAGCTCATGCGGATTCCCCTGCTTGACATACAATCCGGCATTTCTGGACAGCAGGTTGACGACTACATAAGATGATCCTACGAGTATTTTCCGAATATAGGGAATGTTATATTCACCCGAATCTCCATCTAACAGATGGGTGCTGACGATGTCGGCCTCGCCTTTATACATAGAAATCAAACTGTCCAGGCTGCCTACGAACGAGCGTAGAGGGCGAATGCCAGGGATCTGCTTCTCCAGATGTTTGGCCAAAATATCGAGTCCAATGTCATGACCGGTGATCACGACCGAGCCACTGGGGCTGGCAGGGGCTGCTGCTTGGACATACGCGGGAACAGGGCGATCTGCTGCCGGGACCATTCTTGCCCGCTGCTTGTAAGCTTCCAGGTCGGAAGCGTCTACCCGCATTTGCTTGCCAACCCGATAAGAGGGTAACTCCCCTTTTTTGATCAGATCATAGACGGTAAGCTTGGATATTTTTAAAAGTTTGGCGATTTCCTCGGTTGTATAGGACATGTCGCTCGACATATCAGAACCCTCCTAGCTGGCTGCATAAGTCGCTTAGTTTCAGAGCCTAATTATATCATAGTTGAAAATAGGAAGGTCGAATACGGGCCGTCACGTCTGGACTTTGAAGAAGGTGTGACGAGGCGCTCACCTGCCCGGAAGCTTGCGGTGTAGAATTCATGAAGTAGTGACTATATGGAATGAACTAAAGAAATGAGCGCATGGATTAAGGCTAACACTTGTTATGCAAAAGAATCGATCACGCAGTCTTTAGTTCAATCCATATAATTATAACTAATTATAATTCTGGAGGAGCCCATGTTAAAAACAATGAGGATTAGTGTGCTTTTGTCTATCATCATAGTCTTGATGGCAGCACTATCAGGCTGTACGAGTAAGGATACGGCTGCAACGAGCAGCACGGATAATCAAGCCCAAAGCGCAAGTAAGTCAGCCTCTACCCCGGCTGAAACCGTTGAATTGACGGTGTCTGCGGCTGCCAGTATGACCGATGCCCTTAAGGACATCCAGAAGACTTACGAGGCTGCGAATCCTAATATCAAATTGAACTTTAACTTTGGCGCATCCGGCGCTCTGCAGCATCAAATTGAACAGGGAGCGCCTGCCGACTTATTTCTGTCCGCTGCCGCCAAGAATATGAAGGCCCTTGTAGATAAGCAGTTAATCGATACCAATCAGCAAAAAAAGCTGCTGGGTAACGAGCTTGCAGCTGTGGTGTTCACAGATGGGAAAGTGGGGGTCACGAACGTGATAGACTTGTCCAAGGATGATGTGAAGAACATCGCAATAGGCATTCCTGAGAGTGTGCCCGCAGGAAGCTATGCCAAAGAAGCGCTCACCAATTTGAAGCTTTGGGATTCGCTGCAGTCCAAGATGGTTCAAGGGAAAGACGTAAGACAAGTTCTTCAATATGTGGAGACGGGAAATGCAGACGTCGGTTTCGTCTATAAGACAGACGCCCTGACCTCGCAAAAGGTAAAAGTCGCCTTCACAGTAGATCCAAAAACGTATAAGCCGATTGAGTACCCCATCGGAATTGTAAAGGCGACAAAGCATAGTAAAGAGGCAGAAAGCTTTTACACATATTTGCAGTCTAAGGAGGCACTTGATGTCTTCGTTAAATACGGATTCTCCATCCTGAATTAATCGCGGCGGCACCAGCAAAGGTTACTAATGCTCTGAAGATATGGTCCTTCCTGCAATCAAGATATACTGTAATTCATTTGGTTGTGAAGTTACGACCCCGCCAGTATTTTCAATATGCTTAGTCATGAGTGCGTCCTTTTTTACAGATGGTCTATCTCTATCTTTAATATCGACGGATCTATAAGGAATGTCCAATAAGCCGCCTTCATTAAAATAAATCATTGTAGATAAATCCTCTTCTCCTTGCGGGATATCTGTTCCGGAAATGTTTTTGGCTACAAGGTTAAAGTTAAGTTCTGTAGTGTTCTTTTTAAGTGATGTACTGAGTGTGTAATACAAGGGCTGGAACGCATTTGAATTTAACGTTCTTGATATAGCTACACGGTCATCGTCTAGAAGATATTTCAGACGCCCTTGTTTTAGCAATCGTTCATCATTTAGTGTGATCACGTTGTTAATTGAATTTACTTTGTAGTCAAATGAATTAAATAGAATACGTGCAGGAATAATCATATATCCCTTTTCCATTACAGGCTGTGTATCCATTTCTACTTTTTCCCCATTTACAACGGCAATATGACTACCAACTTGGATATTCACTACGTTATCATTTTGTTTAATCGTGGCTGAACGTGAAGCACTGTCATAAGCAACAGAGGCGCCTAACAACTCACTTGCTGCTCTCAAAGGCAGCATGAGTCGGTTCTGCTTATCGATATAAGGCGCTTTAGGATAAGTATAAGCAACATAATAATCATTCATTTTTAGAATGATCGGTGTTTTCACCTTAGGGCTTGACGCATAGCTGCTATTAGCTGTTAGCAACATTAATGATAAAGTGACCACAAATGATAGCCGTTTTTTCAATCTCATTTCTTGCAACTCGCTCCTTTTTTTGGTATTTACTACCTAGACGTTATGTTGGGAAAAGTTGTTACATAAGAGGGCTGAAATAATTATATAAGCCGCAGTTAAAATGTTCACATTTGTGGGTACAGTCGTAACTACGGGGAATGCTTGGACTTTCGGCCGCTGTTGTCTCCAGATTTCTTGATTTATACCGCAGGGCGGATGAAATCCGGAGACAAAGGCGATCGCTTTCGCTCCTACAGTTCCAAGCTTCCCCTCCGTTACACCTTACCCTCAAGTCAATTTTTAATTGCGTCTTATATAGCTCCTTTTCTTCGATTTATTTGGAAGATAAGACAATAAATTTGCTCCACGTGAAACTTTTTTGGGCTTTTTGTCGATCGATGTATGAGAAAAGAAGGAAGCTGCAACGGCACAAGCCATAGCTCCCCAGCGCGTACAAACTGGCTTCCACCCGACTGAAATGATAGCCATTGGAGGTAGGAGACATGGGGTTTATTCAAATTACCAAGCATAATATCGGGACTGAGCATATATGCTGCGCGTTAGGTGCCAAACAGTATGAGAATGCAGTTAATGAGAAGAAGAAATGGTTGTCGGAACGAATGGATGAGGGGTTGGTATTTCATCGCCTGGATGAACGGGCGAAGGTGTTTATTGAATATCTACCTGCCGAGAGCGCATGGGTTCCTATTGATGCCCCCAATTACATGTATATCAACTGTTTGTGGGTCTCCGGCAGATATAAGAATCAAGGATATGCCAAGCAATTGCTGAACTATTGCAAGGAAGATGCTATAGAACGTGGTATGGATGGGATTGTTCATATCGTAGGGAAGAAGAATTACCCGTATCTAAGCGATAAACGTTTCTTTGAACATATGGGGTTCAAGATTGTAGATCAAGCTGAACCTTACTTTCAATTAGCGGCATGGACGTGGAATGAGCAGGCGAATGTCCCGTCTTTTACTAACCAGGCAGTATCCTCTCCTAACCATGATGGTATAGCCATCTATTATACCGCTCAGTGTCCATTTGCTGTGGGCATGCTGGAAGAGTTGGGACAAGCAGCAGAGGATCAGGGCATTCCCTTTAAGGCCTACAGGATTACCACGAGGGAAGAGGCGAAGAACGCGCCGACTGTATGGACTACCTTTGGTTTGTTCTATAATGGCAAATTCATTACTCATGAGATATGGAGCTCTAATAAATTCAGCCAATTCCTGATGAAGCAGCGAATAGAAGAATGAGTATGCCCCCTAAATGTGATATCACTTGTTCGTACTCCAGCTGAAGAGGAACCGGTCCCGCAACTAAGCTTAAGGTAGATTTAAGAATTCTGACAGCTGCGGGAAAGACCGCTCTGATAGACTGAACTTAATTATTTCGAGGTTCATCTATGGGAGGGCTTTCTCTTGTTAATCAAATCAAGATATGTACGCTTGCTGCTGCTCGCAGCGTTGTTATGCTCCGTATTTCCTGCTTCCGTAAGCGCGTCCGCTCCGGACAAGGGGCAGCTGGAGACTTTTTTGGATGAGTTCATGAATAGCAAGATGCAGGAATATCATGTGCCTGGTGCGGTGGTGTCGGTGGTGCGGGATGGTAAGGCTGTCCTAATGAAGGGCTATGGATATGCCAATCTTGAGCAAAAGGTGCCCGCTGATCCCTACAAGACGATCTTCCGTGTCGGGTCTATCTCGAAGTCTGTCACCTCTACGGCGGTCATGCAGCTGTATGAGGAAGGGAAGATTGACCTTCGCAAGGATATCAAACAATATATCCCGGACCTTAACTTATCTTATATCGATCATCGTCCGATCAGCGTGCATGATCTTCTGACACATACGGCGGGCTTTTGTGAGTCCATCTATGCTGTAGGTCGAGATAAGGATAGGCAGGTATCACTTGAGGATGCGATAAAGACAGGTCTGCCCAGCCTTTGCCGGAAGCCTGGAGAGCAGGTTGCATACAGCAATCAGGGGCTTTCGCTAGCAGGTTACCTGGTACAGAAGTTATCCGGTAAGCCATTTGAGGATGTAATTCGTGAGCGCATTTTCAAGCCGCTTCAAATGAACCATTCCAGCTTCCACTTTGAAGAGTCGGAGCCTAACTTGGCAAGAAGCTATTCTTATGACAGTGGGACCTACAAGGCTGCCCCCTATTCCTATATTCATCACCTCCCTGCCGGCGCGCTGAACTCAACGGCGGAGGACATGACCCATTATATGATCGCCCATCTCCAGCAGGGGCAATATGAGGGCAGCCGTATTCTCTCGGACAAGACTGCCGAGCTCATGCATCAGACGCAGTTCACTATCAATAAGAACATGCCGGGGATGGCCTATGGCTTCTATGAACGTTATCAGAATGGTCTTAGGCTGATCGAGCATGACGGAGGCATTGACGAATTCGAGTCGTATATGTATCTGCTTCCTTCTGAGCATACAGGCATCTTCATATCGACCAATTCAGGGGAAGGGACCAACGTGATAGAGCAGCTTATCGGGGCTTATCTGAATCGATTCTACCCTGATACCCCTAAGCTAACGCGAGCAACGAATCCGGCAACCGTCCAAGAATTAAAGAGCATTGAAGGCTATTATATTCCCAACCGCGCACATCTTCATGGCCCGTTCAACTTCGGGCAGAACTTGTCTGCAGTTCCCTTGAAAGCTGTGGAAGATGGTGTAATTACCATGAACGATCAGCGTTATCTGCAGATTGGACCCGATCTATTTCGGAATGAAAGCTCCCAGGAGCTGCTCTATGTGGATGCGAAGAATCACACCCTGGCATTAAGCTCCATTCCAACGATGGAGTACGAGCGCCAGAATTCGCCAATCTATAATCCTACCTTGAATATTGGCATTCTTCTTGGCCTCGCCTTGGTCTATCCTTTGCAGGTGATTCTTGCTCTGATCTTATGGATTGTGGGGATTCTGCGTCATAAGAAGGCGCGTTTCGATTGGCTTAGCACCCTGGTCTCTGTCTTATTCGTAGTCTATTTCTTGTTTGCCATATCGACTTCAGAGCTGTTCGTTAATGGAATACCTTCATGGTCCTACCTGTTCCTCTACCTGCCAGTCCTGCTGCTATTCGTCTTGATCGCGAGGTTGATAGTCAGGATTGTCCGCAAACAGCGCGTCACGGTTATGCAGGTTCTATACCTGGCCGCAGCGGCGGGCCTTGTGATTTACTTGTACAGCTGGAACTTCTTTAGCGTCTAAAAGGGGTAATCAAAAACAAAGTGGCTGACGGAGTACCGTCAAGCCACTTTGTTTTTGCGTGAATTTGTCTGGAGTGCACTTAGGCGCGTTGATCTGGCAACAACGAACTGACTATCATGGACAGAGTTTGCTTGTATACGGCATGAGCTGATTGCACATCTCCCAAGTGTCCACTCATGTAAAGATGAATAACGCCGTGGAGCGAGGCCCAGACTGCTCGTACAGCGGATTCCGTGTCGTACTGGCGGGGGATTAGTCCTTGCTCGTGGGCATTGCTGATCAAGGTCAATAACTGCCGCATGGCGGTTACGGTCCCATGCAGGCTTTCTTCGTCCGGTTTGAAATCTGCGAAGGCTCCTCCGAACATCAGCTTATAATAACTGGAGTAACGCTGCCCAAATTGCCAAAAGGTCTCCCCTAGATTCAGCAAATGCTGCACCGGATCAGCGGCTTGCGGCGTCCTCTCAAATTCGTTAGCGAGAAGCTTACAGCCTTCCAGATACAGCTGCTGAGCCAAGCCCTCTTTATTGACAAATAAGTTATATATGATTTTTGTCGAGCAATCCATTTTCTGCGCTACTTTACGCACCGTAACGGCTTCCGGTCCCTCTTCTTGCAAGAGCGTGGCTGCCGCATCAACAACGAGTCTGCGTAGAGCTTCAGTATTCTCTAAGCGAGCCTCTTTATAAGTTTTTAACACTCTTGTGTCCGTATTAACGGAGTTATCCTGGTCACTCATCATCGTCACCTTCGGCTATCATGTTTTCGATATATGGATTGAACTAAGACTGCGTGAACGAACTCTTGGCTCTGTAAGCCTTTTGCTGAATTTTAGTTCATTCCATATTGGAAACAATGTTTCTTATTTTCTTACAAAGAATCTTATACAGTGAATAGATCGTTGTCAATGAGACGTGGGATGTTCCAAAATCGCATTGACTTTCTAAAACAGCGTAGTTACAATGAGTTCGAAAGGAAACGCTGTTACCGATCTCGGAAAGATCTTAATTTTCTTGGTGATAAAGGAGTGCCTTTAACCAGTTGGTAACGTCGTTTCCAATACATAACCATGTAACGAAAAGGAGGCTACACTATGAATTTTCAAGGAAAATGGGCACTCGTCACGGGAGCTTCTTCCGGTATTGGAGAACAATTCGCGAGACAACTAGCCAAGCAAGGCAGTCATTTGGTACTCGTGGCCAGGTCTGTGAGCAAGCTTGAGAGCCTGGCAGCAGAGCTGCACAAGAGGTATGGGATCAAAGCGGAGGTTATATCTATGGATCTATCGAAAGAAGGCGCGCCTAGCGAGTTATATCAGCAATGTCGGCGTTTGAAGGTGGATATCGAACTGTTGGTCAATAATGCAGGCTTTGCTACACATGGATATTTTGAACAAGTGTCTGGTGAGCGTCAGCATGAGGAAGTTATGCTCAATGTCGCCGCTGTTGTGGATATGACTCACTTATTCTTACCGGATATGCTGCGCAGAAACTCAGGTACTGTGATCAATGTGGCTTCAACCGCCGGATTTCAACCGCTTCCCTACATGGCTGTATATGGGGCGACGAAGGCTTTTGTCCTGTCGTTTACGGAGGCGTTATGGTGGGAGAACCGCGACCGGGGTATCCAATTCTTCGCACTTTGTCCCGGTGCGACGGATACCGGCTTCTTTGATGTTGTAGGAACGGAAGATGCTTCTGTTGGAAAGAAAGAAACGCCCGAAAGAGTCGTAGAAGGTGCCCTCCGTGCGCTTAGGGAAGGAAAAGTGTACCTCGTTCCGGGTGTGCAGAATTATATCGGGGCGCAACTATCGCGATTCATAACACGCAAGCAGGGTCTTCGGCTTGTTGGAGGCATGCTTCGTCCAAGCGGAGGATCTGGTAATCATAATTATAAGAATACAGGTAATCAATCTGATCTTGCAGGGCGGACAATTCGGTGAGAGCTATATAACTAACACACGGCTGCGGTTCCCAGACTAGTGAAACAAGCTGTTAATGGATACGGCTTCTTCATATGTCCAAGCTGGCGCTGAAATAGTTGGATGCGGTGCCGATTGATCCGCTGCACCAGTCTTTCTACTAACCCAAATATTTAATTGATCAAAATTGCCTGAAATCCAAATCGTACCCAGCATTTGCAGATCAGGCTTGCCGTTATTGACCCGAGTGTATGACAGGGAACCTATCCCATTCAAGATTCTCCTATTGAATACAATATCAATGAGGTCATAGCTCTCAGTAAATTTATATTTATCAATAATTACTTGTCCACGAAAGCTGGAATCTCGCAGAAGAGGTCTCCTCAAAGTCCCCTTAATTCGGATATTTGTACTTGTAGAAGATAATTTATCACCACCTATATATTCTACAGCGGGTATTCGATATCGACTTCCTTGGGGAAGTCATACAGAACTAAGAATCCAAGTAGGGCAATAAGTACGGGGATAAGCATCAGAAGAAGCTCTTTTAACCTGTTGCTTGAGCTAAGCATTGAATCTCTCCTTAGGATGATCTGATATCTGTAAATAAAATACTCCAGCCGCCGAATCTCTAGTACTAATTCGGGCGGTTGGAGTATGTGTTCTTCTTGATCCCAGCCGGGTTCTGCCGGTCTTGGTTATTTCGTGTTGCGGTTCACCAGCTGCCTAGGATCCGCACCGTTTCCGGATTCCAGCTTGTTGGCAGGACCGTTAGCAATTTGGTCCCAGCTCACCATTTTGAAATTCTGGTTCAGCTTCTTGCCATCCTGCATATTGGCGTCATCCTGGGATACGAAGACACCGTTCGGGTATTTGTCCCCGAGGTTCACACCCAGCACATCGATGCCGTCGGTCTCGCTGGTTCCGTCGATTTGATCGCCATCTCCAATGGTGAAATTGCTGATGTAGGCGTTATCTCCTGTGCGGTTATAAATGGCATAGCTGTTGCTGCCTTGGCTGGAAGCAATCAAATAACCGGATCCATCTTTACCATAATATAAAGTCAATCCTTCGATATCGTCTTGCAGGCGGCGTCCATCTGCAATGTCGACCTTCGATTTAGGCTTGTTGGAGCCGTCCGGCTCTGCATCGTATTTCCAGATGGCCACGTCTTCTTCGGCAATATAGATATTGCCATACTCATCGTCAGCGACCATACCTTCGGATTGGGAAGACAAGCGGAACTCGCGAACCAGCTTACCGGCTATTTTGCCGCTGCCGTTATCTGAGAGCTCGTACTGCTCGAATTCACCCTTCTTCCCGAGCACCAAGGCGTAGAACTTCCCGGTCTTCAGGCTGTGATACAAGCTGAAGCCGTAGACTTCGCCCATTTTTGACTTAATCGGTTCTGCCACTACGTTCTTAAGCTCACCGTTTGCACCGGAGATGGTAAATACATCAATTGTATTCGTAGTCCGGTTGGTCGCTGCCACGATATCTACCTTCTGGCCGCCAAGCGGGAAATCATAACGCAGGTCGATATTGTTCATTTTGCCGACTGGGTAGGATTGCAGCTGTTTGCCGTTCATATCATAGACGAGGATACCCCCGGCTTTGTTCGTAGCCACGAGCTTGCTCCCGGCAGGATTCTGCGGATCCAGCCAGATCGCCGGATCGTCAGCCGCATCCTCGCCGGATTTGGAATCCACGGCTTCAGTCTCCCCTTGAGCCTTCACGGTGAACGTAGGAATAGCGTCCTTGGCATCCCGGTACTTGTTGTTCTCCGCAAGGATGCTTTGAAGGAGTGAAGCCGGAATGAGCGTCTTCCCGTTAACCAGCTTGACTGGCTGAGCCAGCTTAACTTCTTGTCCAGCCAGGCGGTACTTCGACTTATCGATGGTAACGAGACCGGTGATGCCGTTGGATAGCTTGAAGGAGGCAGCTGCATCTTCATTATCCCAGCTGATGCTAGCCCCAATATTCTCAAGTGATTGGCGTAGCCCAACGTAATCTGAATTACTTGTAGCAGCGCTCGCGGCAGGCACCAGCATCCCTGCGATTAGAGTAGAAGCGAGCAGAACTTTAACCTTAGACATGTAGACATAATCCCCTTTATACTTTTTTACCAAGTATAGGAGGTGAATGTTTTCATAATGTATGAGGAGTGTTAAAAATATAGACTGGGATGTCTACTATTCATGTTTATTTGTTCCACCAAATGCACACGATACCTACAAAATGTGCTGCCTGCGGGAGGAGATATGTGAATGAGAAAGTTGCTAGGTATTTGCTTGTTAATGCTGCTGCTTATGATTCCAGCGCCTATCATTGGCGCCGAAGGGAGTAAGACGGAGGGGAATCCGGTGAACCCTGCGCTGCTAAATTCTCTTCGTCAAGGGGGATATATTCTATACGTCAGGCACGGGGAGGCTGGAGTGGGTGAAGATCAGCCCGATCTTGACTTCGGGAATTGCAGGACTCAGAAGAATCTCACAGAAGAAGGCAGAAGACAGGCTAAGCTGTACGGGGAAGTGCTGAGGAGCCTTAGAATCCCTGTTCAGATTCCGGTTCAGGCCAGTCCGTTCTGCCGAACAAGAGAATCGGCGGAGCTGGCTTTTGGCAGGGGAAATGTTCAGGTCGATCCCTTCTGGGTGCAAATTTATAAATTAAGCGGACAAGTAACCCCGGCTGAGCAGGCCAGCACGCTTGCTGCCCTGACATCTGTACTGGAGAAAACTCAGTCTTCGGGGACCAATAAGGTCATCTTTGCCCACAGCTTCCCTAAGGGAGTGGGGCTTGGCGATATCACGAACCTGGGTACAGTCGTAGTAAGACCGAGGGGACCGGGCAAAGGATACGAGTATTGTAGATCAAATTTCTTTGAATGAGCTGCTGAGTCTGAATGAGTCTACCTTGACGTTAGAGACCGCACGCTGAGCGCCGCCCTGATTGCAAGAAAGGACTGTTGTTACGCTCTTAGGTAGGGGAGATTAGGAACCCATTTTTATAGTCTGCCACAAAGAAGCCCCCTGTTCTAAACAGGGGACTTCTTCTGTGTTATTAGGAATCCAGCTCTGCGGCTGCTGCGTTTCTGCGTTTTTTTCGGCTGCCCAGCTTGGTTAAGTAATAAGTGAGAATGACAAATACCCCCATAATACCGAAGTAAGTCAGAATAACCCCAAGCGCATTTGGACTGCCGCCGCCAAAACCACCTTCCCGGTGACCCCCCTCCATGCGATTTGGGCGCTCCCCAGAGTTCGGGTTCTCGCCGCGCATGTCACCTCCGCGCTGCTTGAAGCCGGCGGGTGGTGTTCCTGAGTTGGTCATGTTAAATACGGTCCCAATACCCTGAACTCTGGAGACAAATTGGGTGGAATACATCTGATAGCCGCCAAATAAAAGAATAAGAGCGGCCAGTACTTTTGCGATGATCCCGAGCGGTGCCTTTGAGGACTTGATCCTTGCTATTTTTTTCGTGACATTGACGACCCACTTCCAGTGCAGACCGACGTGAACCCCGATTAATATCAGTACAAAGAAGGAGACGGAGATATGGGACATTTTGAACCAGGGTGTGTTGCCGATATGAAGGTTCGGAAATACGATCTCCGAGATCAATATGCCGCTTATCACAATAAAGGTCATCGAAATTAACAATAATAAGTTCAGGAGATAACTAAACCGGGTCATGCCGGGTAATTTGCGGTCGAATAGCTTGGCTGTTACTTTGACCACCCAGTTCAGATTCAGCAGGATGTGCGTAATGAAGGCCACCGAAATGGCCAGCCCCGCGATCTCATGGAAGGCCAGTCCCCCGAGCACTCTCTTATTGAATAGCAGCACAAATGTAAGTGCCATTAGAATATCCAGAATAAACTTTACATAAGTTACCTTTTTCATTAATCTGCCCCCGCCTAATCAGTTCTATGGCCAATAGCATATAGGTCCAACCTGAATTTTCACTGAAGGCTTCGCTTTAATTCGTTTTAAATGGATAGATTAGTGCGGCGGCTTGGGCTATTATACATGATATGACTGCCCTTCTAAGGGTGAACTCTCCATAATAAGAGTGGATAACAGGTGAAGCGGATGAACAATAGGCAAAAAGAGATTTTATATGCGCTGTTAACGGAAGAGAGCAGGTTGTGGCTAGTTCAGGATCTTGCCGATCTGGCAGGATGCTCAGAGAAGACCATCCGGAGCGATCTGAAAGTTATCGAGGAATATATGAACAGGAACTCGGGGGCCAGTCTCGTGAGAAAACCTGGTCTGGGTATCTATCTGGAGATTGAGGAAGCGGATCGGACTGAGCTGTTCCATGATCTGTACGCGGAGGACGTTAGGTCACTTCATGAGTCTGACGAGGAGAGAGTTCTGCGTCTGGCTTATCAGCTGCTGATGGATACGAGGCCTGTTGCTATTCAGGAGCTGGCCGCGGAGTATTTCGTGAACAAAACGATCATTCGCAAGGACCTGGACAAAATTGAGGAATGGCTGCAGCGCTTTGATTTATCCTTAATTTCCAAGCAGCGAGTGGGCCTTGTAGTTGGAGGTTCCGAGAAGAACAAAAGGATGGCTCTGGCCCGCCTGGACCAGCTGATTGACAGCCCGGAGCTTACCGGGCAGATGGTGAGGAAGCAGTTTGAACCTCACGAGGTCTCCGCCGTCTACCATGAATTAAGAGCCTTGCAGAAGCGGCACTCCCTTCCGTTCACGGATGAAGCCTTCGAGAGTCTGATTCTGCATGTTCTGCTGATGATCAAACGGACCAAGCTCAAACAGCCGATCTCCCTCCCGGAACAGGAAATTGAATTATTGCGGGAAAAGGTGGAATTTGCTTGGGCGGAGGAGCTGCTGCGAGGTCTGAGACCGGTGTTCGCTGTGGCTTTTCCCCGGGAGGAGGCCGCTTATCTAGCCTTGCATCTGCTTGGTGGTAAGCTTCATTACCGCGAGGAGAACGGCGGGGGACGAGAGGGTACACTGATGGACCGTGATTCACACCTGCCCGGTCTAGTCAATCAGCTGATTCACAGAATGTCGGAGCGAAGCGGGGTTCAATTCTCCGAAGACGATGTGCTGATGAATGGCTTGAAGGTCCACTTGTATGCGACACTGAACCGTCTTCGTTATGGTCTGCCCGTAGCCAATCCTATGCTGGCCGAGATCAAGAGGATGTATCCTTATATGTTCGACCGGGTTATCCTGGCGCTGGGGGAGCTTGGTGAAATGCTTCCCGTCCCAATTCCCGAGGAGGAGGCCGCTTACTTGGCCTTGCACTTTCAGGCCTCTATTGAACGTCTTCATCAAGACAGGGCCCATCCCAAGAAGGTGATCATTGTATGCCATATGGGCATTGGGATGTCCCAGCTGCTCAGGTCGAAGATAGAACGGAAGTTTCCGTTGGTGCAGGTGAAAGCCTCTATGGCCAAAGCGGAGGTTCAGGACTATCTGACGGATCATGAGGTGGATCTGGTTATTTCTACGGTTCATCTTCCTGAACTGAAGATCCCTCACGTTCTGGTGTCCCCTCTGCTTGAGACCAGGGACGAGCGCAGGCTGGAGCAGGAGATCAGACAGCTGGATGAACCGGGCGTCAGAGAAGAATCAGCATTCTTGAAGTACACTACACCGTTTCTCATCTTTCTCCAGCAGGAGGCCAAGACACCGGAACAGATCATCACCAAGCTGGCTCAGGTGTTGACGGACAAGGGGTATGTCGAAGCGGGGTACTCGCTGAGCGCCTTGGCCAGAGAGAAGATGTCAGCTACGACTATTGGAGGAGGCATTGCTATTCCTCATGGCAGCCCGGAGCTGATCCGGCAATCAGCGCTTGCGATCGCCACCTTAGAGCACCCGCTTGCCTGGGGAAGTGAGAAGGTGCAGCTTGTATTCATGCTCGCCGTGCAGAATGAGGAGCGGGAGGAAGTGCGTCAGCTGTTCAGGGAATTGTCCCTGATCAGTGAGCGGCCGGCTCATGTGAGCGTCTTGTCCAAAGAGACTGACGTAATGAAATTCCTAAGCAGGCTGAAGGGTGAATCAGATTCAGAGTAGTTATAGATGAAGCAGCAGGCGGGACCCAGGGGGTCCTGCTTTTTTTGTGGGAAGAAAAAAACATTTTTTCCGGAAGTTCCGGTAAAAAATTAGTCCGATAACCACGCTTCTGATGTTTATACTTAAAATGTAAGCGGAAACATCAAGGCAAAGGAGAATGACTATGAAGATATTAGCGATTACCTCTTGTCCTAACGGAATTGCACATACGTATATGGCGGCTGAGAACCTTCAGCGGGCGGCAGCCAAGCTTGGCATTGAGATGAAGGTCGAAACCCAAGGCTCTATCGGTGTGGAGAATGAGCTGACTGAGCAGGACATCCGTGAAGCGGACGGGATTATTATTGCAGCGGATAAGACGGTGGTGAAGGACCGGTTTGTCGGCAAAAAACTGCTTGTGGTTGGCGTACAGGAAGGCATCCGCCATCCAGAAGAGCTGATCCAGCGGGTGATCAGCGGAGATGTCCCCGTCTACCGGGCACAGCTCAGATCGGCTGAGGATATCAAGCAGGAGAAGAAATCGAAGCAAAATCCGGTGTACCGCCATTTGATGAACGGGGTATCTTATATGGTGCCGTTTATCGTCATCGGCGGTCTCCTGATCGCCATCGCGCTGACCCTCGGTGGACAGAAGACGCCGGGCGGTCTAGTCATCCCGGAAGGCTCCTTCTGGAAGACGATTCAGGACATCGGCGGAGCGGCTTTTACGTTCATGGTCCCGATACTGGCAGGCTTCATCGCGATGAGTATTGCGGACAGACCTGGTCTTGCCCCAGGTATGGTGGGCGGATTTATCGCGGCTAACGGCAGCTTTTATGGAAGTGAGGCGGGGGCTGGCTTCATCGGCGGAATTATCGCCGGATTCCTGGCGGGTTATGTGGCACTTGGCATCAAAAAGCTGAAGGTTCCGAGAGCGCTGCAGCCCATTATGCCTATTATTATTATCCCCATACTCGCATCATTAATTGTAGGATTAATCTTTGTATTCGTGATTGGATCCCCCATTGCACAGCTGTTCGAGGCATTGACATCGTGGCTTGCGGGTATGCAGGGAACCAGCTCCATTCTGCTGGCTCTGATTCTAGGCGCGATGATCTCCTTCGATATGGGCGGTCCGGTGAACAAGGTGGCGTTCCTGTTCGGTTCCGCTATGATCGGTGAAGGCAACTATGAAATTATGGGTCCAATCGCGGCGGCTATTTGTATCCCGCCAATTGGTATGGGACTTGCGGCAATGATAAATAGACGTAAATTTGAACCATCTGAACGGGAAGCCGGTAAAGCTTCGTTCACGATGGGGCTGTTCGGGATTACGGAGGGCGCGATTCCTTTCGCCGCACAGGACCCGCTCCGGGTTATTCCAAGTATCATGGTCGGGTCGATGACCGGATCTGTGATCGCGATGCTCGGACATGTGGGTGACCGAGTAGCCCATGGCGGACCGATTGTAGCTGTGCTTGGCGCGGTTGACCATGTGCTCATGTTCTTCATCGCCGTTATCGTAGGCGCGGCGGTGACCGTTGGTCTTATCAGTCTGCTGAAAAAGGATATCGGCGCTCCGGCCGTGGCTGGAGCAGCCGCGCTTGGATCTCCAGCAGGCACTGCCGCAGAGGATGCGGGAACAGAACCTGTAACGACAACCGCGTCCGCGGCTTCGGCTCAGGAACGAACCGGGGACGAGGCGTCAGCCGTTCATATCGAGAGATTAACGGATATATTGACCATGGATTTAATTGACCTGGATCTTGCGGGAGCATCCCGGGATGCTGTAATTGATGAAATGATTGGAATCTTGGAGAGAAATGGAGCCGTACGCTCTGCCGGTGACTTCAAAAAGGCCATATTGGCCCGCGAAGAAGAAAGCTCGACGGGTATCGGCCTAAATATCGCGATTCCTCATGGCAAGTCGGACGCCGTGCTTAAGCCGAGCGTGGTATTTGGCATCAAGCAGGACGGAGTGGACTGGAAGAGTCTGGACGGAAGTGAGGCCAAGCTGATCTTCATGATCGCCGTGCCGCGCAGCAGCAAAGAGAACGCACACCTGAAGGTGCTGCAGATGCTGTCCCGCAAGCTGATGGACGATCCATTCAGAGAAGCGCTGCTTGCTGTGAAGACGAAGGAAGAAGCTTACCGGTTGCTGGATCAGGTGCATTAATCTCCAGCTGGGTCTTAGCTGGAGACATAAAGAGAGGCTCCCCCGCTGATTCGGGGGAGCCTCTCTTTGGATTGACGGCGGGGTCAAGGTAATCAGGTATAGTTCAAAATTGCCCGCGATTTTCCTGTATCCCGTGCTACTTGGCAGCCGTTTAAGGCAGCACATTGCCCGCGGCCCGGTAAATGCCGTACCATTCCTCACGGGTCAGCTGGACCTCGCTGGCTTTGCAGCAGTCCTGCAGGCGCTCTATATTCATCGTCCCGATCACCGGCTGCATGCGGGCAGGATGGCGCAGCAGCCACGCGACTGCGATGGTCGTATTGCTAACTCCGTATTTGCCTGCAATTTCCTCAATCTTCTGATTCAGTTCGGGGAACTTGTCACTTCCAAGGAATACGCCCTCAAAGAATCCGTATTGGAAGGGAGACCAAGGCTGAATGGTGATGTCGTTCAGTCTGCAGTAGTCCAGAATGCCGCCATCCCGGTTAACCGCTGCCTCATTCTCCATATTTACGTTGAATCCGCTGGAGATCATCGTAGAGTTGGTGATGCTGAGCTGCAGCTGGTTAGCTACAAGCGGCTGCTTCACGAATTTCTTGAGAAGCTGAATTTGCATCGGATTCTGGTTCGATACTCCGAAATGGCGTACTTTACCGGAGGACTCCAGTTGATTGAAAGCCTCGGCAACTTCTTCCGGCTCTACGAGAGTATCAGGACGGTGCAGCAGCAGAACATCGAGGTAATCCGTTCTCAGACGCTTCAAGATTCCATCAACGGAATTCAGAATGTGTTCCTTGGAGAAATCGAACATCCCTTGACGGATTCCGCACTTGGATTGAAGGATGATCTTCTCCCGGATATCCGCATTCATATGAATCGCCTCGGCGAAGATCTCCTCACATGCACCGCTGCCGTAAATGTCGGCATGATCAAAGAAGTTAGCTCCTTCATCCAATGCCGTCTGCACAAAGCGCTCAGCCTCCGGCTTGTCCAGCGAATTAATGCGCATGCAGCCGACCGCGATGACAGGTACCTCCAAAGTGCTGCTTCCAAGCTTGATCGTTCTCATGATAGACTTCCTCCTCGGTGTTAGGGTGATAATTGAATAATAAGTGTTTAACTATGTAACAACAACGGCAGGATCGGCGCTAATGCCAACACTGTAAACGTTATCATAAACGCCGGGGAATCTCAAAATTGTTGATGGGAAAGGCATATTCTTAGCTTCTTCAGAATCGGTCATGCTCTTACCTATGAGAGTTCTTAAGTTCAACTATAATAACTCCTTAAATTGCATACTATCATAAAAATGTAAGTCACTATATAATATAATGTAACTATAACGATGTTTATGAACATAATATAGACACTACATTGCAGGAGGGTTACATGTGGAGATAGGGATTAGCACATTTGTAGAAACAACGCCGGACGTTCATACCGGAGAGGTGATTAGTCACGCAGAGCGGCTTCGCGAAGTAGTCGAGGAGATTGTGCTTGCAGATCAGGTAGGGCTGGATGTATTTGGGGTAGGTGAACATCATCGTGAGGATTATGCGGCGTCTTCCCCTGCGGTTGTGCTCGCGGCGGCAGCCTCGCAGACCTCAAGAATTCGGCTGACCAGTGCGGTGACCGTCCTCTCCTCTGCCGATCCGGTACGGGTATTCCAGGACTTCGCCACACTTGATGGTATATCGAATGGGCGTGCGGAGATTATGGCAGGCCGGGGTTCTTTTATCGAATCCTTCCCTTTATTCGGGTATGATCTGGATGATTATAACCAATTGTTCGAGGAGAAGCTTGCGCTCCTGCTCAAAATTCGTGAGTCCGAAAAGGTAAGCTGGAGCGGCGGTCACCGGCCGGCAATTGATAACCTTGGTGTATATCCACGTCCGGTTCAGAATCATCTTCCCGTATGGATTGGCAGCGGCGGGAACCAAGAGTCCGTTGTCCGTGCGGGTCTTCTTGGACTTCCGCTGGTGCTAGCCATCATTGGGGGCAGTCCCTTGCAGTTCGCTCCGCTCGTGCAGCTGTATAAGAAGGCCGCGGCTCATGCCGGGCATGATGTCTCGAAGCTTCCGGTTGCTTCGCATTCACACGGCTTCATTGCAGAGAATACCGAGCTTGCCGCAGACAAGTTCTTCCCTTCCACACAGGCCAGTATGAGCAAGCTTGGGCGCGAGCGCGGTTGGGGGCCGTATACCCGTGCCAGCTTTGATGCCGCGCGCAGATTTGAAGGGGCTCTGTATGTAGGCGATCCCGAGACGGTGGCGGAGAAGATTATTCACCTGCGCAAGCACGTGGGTATCACTCGCTTTCTCCTGCACGTTCCAGTCGGCTCCATGCCACATAAGGATGTAATGAGGGCTATTGAACTGCTTGGTACCGAAGTCGCCCCGCGGGTGCGTGAGGAGATATCCAAGTGGGAAGCGGAGCATGGGGTGAATGGTTAAGATCTGGCAGTGAGCATGTAGGCATTCATGATTGACGACAGCTCAAGACCTTTGACAGGTGGCTTGTCAATAGGTGAAGACTGTGACACTATAAAGGCATGTAAGGACAAGAAATTCCTTATGTGCCTTTTTAAGATGAAACGATAATTTATTAGAAACGGGGATCATCAAATCATGTCAAACTTGCCAAACTGTCCAGAATGTAACTCAGAATATACATATGAAGATGGAAGCCTTCTTGTATGCCCGGAGTGCGCTCATGAGTGGGCTCCAGGATCACCGAATGAACATGGTGAAGATCAGAAGATTATCAAAGACGCCAATGGAAATGCCCTAAAGGATGGGGATTCTGTAACGGTAATCAAGGACCTTAAGGTTAAAGGGAGTTCATCCGTTCTGAAGATGGGGACCAAAGTGAAGAATATACGTCTGGTTGATGGAGACCATGATATTGATTGTAAAATAGACGGCTTTGGCGCAATGAAGCTTAAATCTGAATTTGTTAAAAAAATATAGAAACCCGTTCGTAGGTAAAGCGAGAAAGCTGGGACCCAGAATCAAAAAGCACTTTGGAGATCCCTAATCAAGAGCTTAAGGCGAAGTACAATGTGGACAACGTGTTTTTTAGCTAAATAAATAGTAGCACAGCGAGCAATAAGCCCAGCCCGCAAGGCCGGTGTTTATTGCCTTTTTTTTGCTGCATTCAGTTTAAATTTAGGTTGACTATGTATAGTGTAGTCTGAATTCCAAAATCAAGCAGGGGGAATGACAAGTGGGTATTTCATCCGTGACCGGAAGCAGCAGCTACAGTGCAGTGTCTACTACCAGCGACACGACCAGTCTTGAGAAGCAATTGCAGAAGCTGCAATCTCAGTTAAAGCAGGAGTCCGAGAGCAAAGACGATTCGAAGACAAAGGAAGCCAAGGTGCAGCGGCTGGAGCAGCAGATCAAGCAAATTGAGCAGAGGATAGCCCAGCAGCAGGCGAAATCCGCCGGAGGTGACAGCAGCCAGCCGAAGCCAAAGCCAAATGAGCAGGGATCCACGGATCAGAGTGCACCCGCAGTAAGTCGAAGCGCATCTGGTGGGTCAGGGACGATAGATATCCTGATCTAAAAGGCAAGTGGGATACACTTCGGATATTGAAGTTATCCCTATCAGGCTACTTTCTGTAGAGGGTCGACATAAATTTTTAGAGACAGCAAAAAGGCTACTGACAGGATGGTGTCAGTAGCCTTTTTATATAATCAGATTAGTTATATGGATTGAACTAAAGACTGCGTGAATGATTTTCTTGCACAACAAGTATCAGCCTTGATTCAAACGTTCATTTCTTTAGTTCATTCCATATAAGAATAAGGAGGCGTTAGACATGCAAAATGAATTGCAGCAGCTGGAGCTGCAGCTGCAGGATGAGAGCCGCTACTGGATCGGCGTCGTATCCGCCTCCCATGTGGCTCGTGGAGTCGCGGGCGGCTTCGCCCAGCTTTGCCACGGCAAGTCAGCACCGCTCAAGCGGATGCGGCCCGGTGACTGGCTTATTTATTACTCGCCTCGAACGGATATGACGAATGGACAGCCGCTTCAAGCCTTCACGGCGATTGGACAAGTCGTGGATGAACGGGTGTACGAATACCGCATGTCAGAGACCTTCGTTCCCTTCCGGCGTGATATTCGCTATTCTCCGTGCAGAGAGGTGAAGATCAGCACCCTACTTCAGCAGCTCAGCTTCACCAGGGGCGTAACCAATTGGGGCTACCGCTTCCGCTTTGGCCATCTTGAGATTGAAAGAGAGGACTTCCTGACCATCGCGGAGGCCATGCTGCAATAAGTTTCTTAGAGTTAGCCATGCCCATAGGTTACACAAGAGGGAACAAGCAGCGGGGAACCGCATGGTTGAATCTGCTCAATGCAGAAACTATGCAAGCCATCAAAAAGGCCATGCCGCGGTGTTCCGGGGCATGGCCTTTTGAATTGAAGCCTGAAGCGCTTAGCATGGATTTTTAAACTTATAGTATGAAACATAAAGCTCAAAGCATGAAGCTCGAATATGCTCGCTTGTACTGCTGCTGGTGCCGACTTTAAGCTTGCTCAGCCAGCTTTGGCGAAGAGCTGCCTTCGCTGCTGTCTTGCGGAGTGGATTCGCCCGCAGCCTGGTTCGTGGTGCGAAGCGGAAGCTCCTTCAGGAAGAACACAAGGACGAAAGCAACTACGAGCACGAGCGTTCCTGCAAGGAACACGGTGGACAATGTGGTGCCGAGCGCATCGCGAATGTTATCAATCATCTGCGCGAACAAAGGCTGTGCTTCTGCTGGAAGCTTGGCCTGGGTCGCCTCAAGCAGCGGCTTGTTCATAAGTGTCTGCGGATTTGCGAAGGCGAGCATTTCCTTGGCCAGCTTAGGGTCCATTTTGCTAAAATCCGGCGCATCCGGAGACTGAAGAGCGTTCTTCAGATTGGTGGTCAGGTTGTTGGACATCACCGTACCCATGACGGCAATCCCAATGGTACCCCCAAGGTTCCGGAAGAGCTGAGTAGATGCTGTAACGACGCCGAGCTCTTTATGGGATACGGCATTCTGCGTAGCCAGTGAGAAGACCGGCATAGCAAGCCCAAGGCCCATCCCGAACACAGCCATACTCAGAATCGCGGTTCCCACACTGTTCATCACGATCATAATGGCCATACCCGCGATCATAATAGGTACTCCGATCAGAGCATACCGCTTGTATTTGCCCTTCTTGGCAATCAGCTGCCCTGCTATAGCACTGGTGACTACCATAACGATTGACATAGGCATGGTGACATAGCCGGCAAGGGTCGGGCTGATTCCCAGTACCCCTTGAACAAAGAACGAAATATAGATCATGGCACCCATCAAGCCGAAGTTCATAATGAAGCCGATGATATTTGAAATCGTAACGACACTATTCTTGAACAGATGAAGGGGAAGAATCGGGTTCTTCACTTTCGATTGTACAAAGACAAAGATGATGGCGGACACCACGGTGGCGCCAAGTAGACTTAGAATCTGCGGTGATCCCCATTTATATTCCGTACCTGCCCACGAGAAAGCAAGCAGAAGGGGAACGATCGTTATTGTTATGAAGAGAGAGCCCAGATAGTCGATCCCTTCAGACGCTCTGCGTTCAACTTTAGGAAAGAGCATGAGAATCATGATGAAGGCTACGATACCAAGCGGAAGGAAGATCCAGAACAGCCAGTGCCAATCCATGTGATCAACCAGATAACCGCCAAGCGTGGGTCCAAGCACACTGGAGAAGCCGAAGATCGCCGTCATAAAGCCCATCCACTTGCCGCGCTCACGCGGAGGGAACAGGTCCCCTACAGCCGTGAATGCCGTAGATTGAATAATCCCCGCGCCAATTCCCTGAATCCCGCGGTAAATAATGAATTGATACACATCAGAGGAGGTGCCTGTCAAGAAAGCACCAATCATAAATAACAGAATCCCTATTAATATAAAAGGCTTGCGGCCAAATATATCGGACAGCTTGCCGACGAGAACCGTCGCAATGGTAGACGTAAGTAAATAAATGTTGATGGTCCAGGTGTAATAATCCATCCCATCAAGGATCGAAATAATCCGCGGCATCGCTGTGCTTGTAATCGTCTGATTGATCGCGGCAAAGAACATGGCGGCCATAATACCGAACATGATCGTGACTTTTCGTTTATGTGATAAATGCTCCATATAAGTTTCTTTCACCTCAAAAAAATTATTTATCTATAGCTTGCAGCATGGTGCCAAAAATTCGTCTTAAATGCTCCATATCCTCTTCAGGCAGCAGATTGAAGAACGAATGCAGCGCCTCACTATGACCTTCTTGTGCTTCTTGAATTATGGCTTCTCCTTTCTCCGTAATGGAAATGTTGACAACACGCCGATCCTTCTCGGCACGCTCGCGCTTGATACAATCTTCCTCGAGCAGCTTATCCGTAATGCCTGTGATGGCCGCAGGCGTGAGGCAGAGCGCATGGGCAAGCTGGGATACCTTCCTTGGACCTTCTTTGCTCAGTACATAGAGCACCCTGAACTGGGCCAGACTTAGAGCCTGGTTCTTTTTGTTCCACTCCTGTGATATTCCCTTTAGCAAAGTTCTGAACATGGTTGCTACCTCGAAGAGCAGTTCACTTTCAGCCACTAGTACCCCCTCCAGAGCTACGATAGGTTCGTATCATCTCACCCTTCAGGTTCCTGGGCGAATATGAGTTAGTTAACCGGGAAATAATTTAGTGCTAAACTATAAAAGTATTTAATAAATTATCACTTAATTAAATTGAAGTCAAGTCTATTTAATGAGTAGGAAGTGATTATGAAAATGTATGGGCGAAAGCCAATGCTAGCGTAGATGAGCAAGTCAAAGAGGGGGCAAAGTATGTGAAGAGCCGAAGGCCGCGCCTGAAGGCAATTTGAGAAGAGCCGCCATGGAGCATTTAAAATGGACGCGCAGTTATATTGGAGTGGAACAGCTAAAAGGGCAGTGCCACGACTTATCGTGGCACTGCCCTTAGTTATTTTCAGAGTATCACCTGAATTCATGCCTGATTTGGCTATAGCGGCTGCCCTTGTTCTTCAGATACAGCCTGATCAGCACATATCCTGAAGCAAGAGCGCAGGATCTTATGACTGACTATAAAGTCTGACCGCTGTCGACCGTAATGATCTGACCGGTCATGGCCTCCTGCTCTAGTGCCGCGCAGATCAGCTGGGCAATGTCCTCTGGCTGTGAAATTTGCTTGAGCAGAAGCTGTGGAGCCAGAAGATTCATTTGTTCTTCTCGTCCGGCCCACCATCTTGTGGATACGGCACCGGGAACTACACAGTTCACGCGGATATGGGGAGCCAGTGCTCGCGCCAGTGATTTCGTCAGGCCATGCACCGCTGCCTTGGATACGGCGTAGGGAAGTGAGGAGCCGGAGCCTGTCTGCCCTGCGATGCTTCCCAGGTTCACGATGGCTCCCTCCCTGGCTGCTTTCATATAAGGGGCTGCAGCCCGAGCGCAGTTGAACATTCCCTTCACGTTCACATCCATAAGTTCGTTCCAGACTTCATCCGTTGCCGATTCCAGGTCATCCAGCGTGATGTGCCGCGTGATGCTCGCGTTATTTACCAGCCCATCCAGTGTTCCGAATTGCTGTACAATCCGGCTGATCATCGCCCTGACCTCGTTGTCCTTGGACACATCGGCCTGTATGGCTATGGCCTGCCCCCCGCTGCTGTGAATCTGTTGAACGGTCTCCTCCGCTGCTTCTCTGGAACGAGAGAAGTTGACAATAACTATTGCTTTCCGCTTGGCAAGGGAGAGGCTGGTTGCCTTGCCGATTCCAGTGCCCCCGCCTGTAACAAGCACCACTTTATTCGTCAAATCCATCGTACATCGCTCCTTATTTGCCGCCTGGGTTACTGGGTTGGATTGCGGCGGCTTGTTACTTTAGATTGTAGAGGGCTAGGTGCATTTTGTATAATTGAACTATGTGAATAAATGGTTCAATATTTTTGAACTTCCGAACGGAGAGATTGGGAAGAATGGACCTGAAGACTTTGAAGACGTTTCAGATTATCGTGAATCAAGGAAGCTTTATCCGGGCTGCCGAGGAGATGAATTATGCACAATCTACCGTCACCATGCAGATCCAGAAGCTTGAGTCGGACCTGGGGATTCAACTTTTTGAACGGGGAAAGAAAATCCGCCTAACCGAGGCCGGTAGACTCTTCTATGAGCAAAGTCTGCTGATTGTGAAGAGCATGGAGCAGCTGCAGGGGGATATGTCCGAACTTCAGCATGGGAATGCGGGACATATCAGACTGGGTGTGACAGAGCCGACAGCAAGCTACCGCCTGCCGGGCATTTTGAAGCAATTTCTAGACCAGTATCCGAAGATTCGGGTATCCGTGGAATTTGCGAATACTCCTGTGCTGAGTGAGCGTCTTCTTCAGGGGGAGATTAGTATGGCGCTTTGTTCCGCGCCGGATCTGACTTCAGACCTTTACTTTGAGCCTTTGTTCCAGGAGGAATTCGTGGTCCTTATGCCAGAGGATCATCCACTAGCCTCTAAGGAGATCCTCTCGCCCGGGGACTTCAGGGGTCACCGGCTGTTGATTACCTCGGCGGTATGTCCTTATCGCCGCAAGCTGGAGGTCGTTATGAGGGAATCGGGGGGAGTGCCCCTGGATACGATGGAAATAGGGAGTATGACTGCTTTGAAATATTATGTGGAGAGTAGACTTGGGATAGCGCTTGTGCCTGCTATTATGATGAATGAGGTCCCAGCGGGCTTAGCCATTCGTGGGATTGAGGGCAGTCTTATCCATATGACGTTCGGCATGCTGTGCCGTACCTCTGGAAGTTCCCTTAAGGCGGCGGACCTTAAGCTGTATCAATTTCTGGTGCAGCAATTAAGCGCATAAGATCGCCTCTCCCTAACCATGCTAAAAGGGAACCGAACTGAAGCCATCTCAGAAGGGAGAGGTCTTATTTATGAGTCGTTATGATTCCAGTCTACAAGCAAACAGCACGGTAGCTGAGGCTTTGAACTCAGTTAACAAGCTGCATTATGCCGTATCGTCGGCCCTCAGCCATCCCACAGAGCAGATGATTGAACAGGCCGAGAACAGCCTTAAGCACACCGAGAAGGCGGTGCAGCAGGCTGATATGGCCGTTGGACGATCAGGGGTAGAATTGGCCGAGGAGCTGCTGACTGAAGAGAAGCACCGGCTTGCTTCCCTAAGCAACCGGGCGCGGCACTCGGAGCAGTGAGTCTCTAAGAGCCAGTCACGGCACTTGAAGCAATGAGTCTAAGCGGCCGAATATGGCACTTGACCAATGAACCTAAGCAGCCGAGTATGCACTCGGAGCAGTGAATCACCGGCCTGCGGGGCTTTAAATCCTCGCAGGCTGTTCTTTGCTGCCCGCAGCATAGGGGCTCATCTGCAGGTTCGTGATGATTTCTGGCGAGATCGGCACCTGAAGCTTATGAAGGGCAAGAAGAATAGCCCCGGCCACTGGCGAGAAGATCGGCTTGTGAACTCGATACCGCCGATTAGACCCAAGGTGCAGCTGCCGAGTCAGAGCTTCGCTTACATAGGAGGAATTGGCGACGCCTCCAATCAGGGCAACATCAACACATTCACTTGCAAAAGAGCTTGCCAGGATCTCGACGCCCACTTTGATCTGGCTTACAGCGCGATCGCAGACACGCATAGCCGTAGAACTTCCCTTAGCAGCAGCCTCCGTAACTCGGGGCGTGAACCTGCCGAAGGTACGGTCGCGAGCCTGGCGGTCAGCTTCAAAGCCCATCTTCGCCAGCTGGTAGAATTCAGACAGGGTCTCTACATGCCAGTGTATCTTCATGGCTGTAATAAGAGCGTCGTCCGTAGAATCTCTATTCCCGGCGAGAATTTCGTACACCGCATCATAAGAGATGGACCGCGCACCGCTGGCTGCGTAATGGTGAAAGTGATCATTTCTAAGATGCTGTCCATTCTCTGTAATGGCCAGTATATTTGAACCCGTTCCCGCAATCACGACAATTCCCGGCTGCATCATTAAGGCACCTTGATGTGCAATCACAGCGTCGTTCACATGCCATTTCGGGCAGATTAACCCGGGTACCTCGGTTAACGGTGTAATCCACTCCAAGTCACTTTCAGCGTCATATCCGGCAATCCCGGCAGCGACCCCGAGCACTTGCTTCGGGGATTTGCCCGCTTGCCCAAGCGCCTCTTCTATAGCATTCATCACATTTATCGTGGCGGAAGCATCCCTGTATATCGAAGCAGGACCTTTCTCGGTGTAAGCCTGGACCTTTCCATTCAGATCACACACCATAACGCGGGTATGTGTACCGCCTCCATCGATTCCTATGACTACTTTATCTGTCAATTCTGTCACCTGCCTCATGTTGATCATTCATATAGTTCAAAATTATACTTGATACGCGTTCATTAAGGCAGAGGATATTCACTATGTGAAAGTCAGTAACGTCTAAATAGGCAGGAAGAGCTTGGCCAGCCCCAGTCCTGCCTATTAAACCGGTCCTATCATGTGCTAGAGTTACTCCGCGGAATCGGTGCTTCGTGCAAGCCTCACGATGTCCGCGTCCGGGTTCGAACGCCCCAGGATCAAATCTCTCAAAATATGAGCGCCTACCATACTGTACACCGTCCCGTTACCACCGTAGCCCAGCAAATAATAAATACGGTCTTTAGTAGGGTGTCTCCCGATAAATGGCAGATTATCCGCGGACTGCCCGAAGACCGCTGCCCAGGTGAAGGCGATCTTGAGACTCAGCATCGGGAATAATTGATGGACCTCTCTCTTGATCATCTCCGCACGCTTATGAATGAATGCCTCGCTGTGAGGCGCCCCAGGGTTATCCTCGTCCATGCCCCCCGCTATAATTCGTCCATCCATAGTTGTTCTTAAGTACACATAAGGCCGTCTTGTCTCCCAGATTAATACCCGGTCCTTCCAACATGAGAGATCGTCAACAGGTTCAGTAGCGATGGCATAGGAGCGCATAAGGTTCACTTTGGTCCCGGTAAGGCCTGGCGCTGAATCATACCCCGTCGCAAAAATCACCTGTGAACACTGAAATGGGCCCGCCGAGGTGTGCACCTTCAGATGATGAACAGCCTCTTCAATTCCGGTTACCTCGACGTGCTCGAATACATGCACCTGATGTGGATTCAACTTATGCAGAATCCCTCTGCTGAGCCTGACAGGGTTGACCTCGGCATCGCTGTAGGTGATCAGGGCGGCGGGCTTCGAGAAATGATAATGAGAGAGCAGGTCTTCTTGAGTCCAGTAATCGACCTTGAAGCCATGGGCGGCAAGGGTGTCATACTCTTTCTTCAGCCGGTCCACATGGGAGGGTTCACTTGCAAAGTACAGACTGTTTCGGCGGGTGAAGTCGGAAGAAGTGTCCAGCGTATCAGCAATCTCTTGCAGTTGATTCAGCGCTTGCTGGCACAATTTATAGAAACGAATGGCCTTGTCTCTGCCAATCTGATCGATCAACTCATGAAGCATAACATCACTTGAATATTGGAGCACCCCCATATTTGCAGCGGTACTTCCGCCGCCCGCTCTGCCCCTGTCGATCACCGCAATACTCAGTCCTTCTGCCGCAAGAGAATAAGCGCTTAGGGCCCCGGATATTCCTCCTCCGACAATGATGACATCATAGTGGTTCAGGGCTTCACTTCGGGCGAATAGGCCTTCCTGGCTGTCCTCCGCCCACAGCAGCTTGCCATTATATAAATTCACGATCATGCCTCCAATTCTTCGCATCTATTCTAGAGTCTTCCCTGCTTTAAATTTAGAAAAACATCAAATTAAAGTTATGGTGTGCTGTTTAGATTGGGATACCTTTAATTCCATTAGGGAAGTAGTGGTATATAATTCACATAGTTACCTTGAGGATAGTTTAGCCGCTGGCAAGGATCCCGAACGCTTGAAATAAGAAGACCGCCTTCAGCCCAATGGGCTAAAGACGGTCTTCTGCTGTACTCTGGATTCCAATTATAAGGTGAGGCCAAATCGTTTTAATTCGATAAAAATGCTTTCAAGTCTTTTTCCTTTATCCGTTAAGGAGTATTCCACACGCGGCGGAACCTCTGGATAGACGGTTCTTGTAATGATATCTTGCTGCTCCAGCTCCCTAAGGCGCAGAGAGAGGGTCTTGGGGCTGATTCCTTCCATGGCCCGCAGCAGCTCGCTGAACCGCATGGTGCCCTCGAGAAGAAGATCCCGAACAATTAAGAAGGTCCATTTGGTTCCGATCACGTCTAGGGTCTTGGCAATAGGGCAAGGTTCACCCGGAGTTCCTTTGGTTAACAGTATCGGTTTCTGCTCTAGAATATCCATGGATACGCCTCCTGAAATGATGAATCGACTTAAAATTATCACAATCCAGCCAATCCGAACACTAGAGCAACGCACGAAGTTCACGTCGGTATTTACGAAGCTGATCTTTTGAAGGAATAATGGGCTTGGCGGAGCGGAATCCCCCAATTCTGATATTGCGGACCACGTGATACGGGGCTGTCAGCAAAGCAAGAAGAAGGTGCAGCTCTGAAGTGTTCATAGAGCGGTACCGCATATAATATTCGATCAAGCGAAGCATTCCCTCTGCGTTCCATAAGGAATTACGGTGCAGAATATGAGCCAGATCCTTGGCCCTGACATGCATGGAGGTATTCTCGAAATCAATCAGGTGTATGGTATTCTTCTTGTCCTTGACCAGATTGGGATAATTATAGTCTCCGTGTATGAATGAGCTGTTCAGCTGCTCTTGCTGAATGGTCTCCAGGACTTCGGGCTGCTGCAAGAGCTCCAGAGCTTCATCACAGAGCTCTACAAGATGTCCTGTACTTCGGTGAGGCAGCAGTAGACTCTTATAGTCTGAGAATTCACCCGGTAGCCTTGAGTAGCGGATTCGAGATTCAGGGGCCTCTAGAGCAGGAAAGCCGGTGGCTAGGAGATGGAACTTGGCCAGGGTTGATATCCCTCGTCTAATGTCGCTGGTCCTGGCGAATTTGGGCTGCTGCCCATGCACCCAGTTCGTTAAAGTATAGTAAGCACCCTCATGGGTGATATAAGCTCTCTCATCTATCGCAGGAAGGACCTTCTGGCTTTGGGTGAACTGGTGCTCATCCAAGCAGGACAAGACCCGTGTAATAAAGCGGACCTCCTCTTCGGGAAAATCGTATGATTTCAAGCAGTAGGTTGCATGATCGGTCTCTACCTTATAGACATCCTTGACCTGGGTGGTGCTGCGAATTTTAATCCCATACTGGGACTCGACGATCGGCCAAAGGCTCATGCTGTTTTCACTTCCCTTAATTTAAGTCTAGAGCTTCTCATCAAAATTGTTCCGTGGGTATTAGTCTATTCGGGCTCCGGGGGGGCGTGAGTCTAAATAAAAATTTTTATTCAGATTCGACAATTTTCTTCTACCCCAAATTGGGTGTAAATGGTATATTGGTAACTGTGAAATTAGTAGATTTCATTTTAGCAGGTGGTCAAAATATATATTGATATGGAGGAGAATTTATGAAGAAAGCTTTAGCGGTCCTATTCTCATTGGCTTTGGTATTCTCTTTTGGGACAAGTGCCTTTGCAAAAAGCAACCAATCGGATGTTGACGCCATTTATGAGCTGATAAATCAGACGAATGTTCAGATTGAGGAGAAAATTAAGGATGGAGTAGCTGCGGCGGACAAGCTGGAAGCGAAGTATCTGTCTGATATCCGCAAGTTGAAGGTTAAGGATAAAGTGGCTGATCTGCTTAAGAAACAGAAGGTTAAGCCTTCGGTGGGAGTTAACTCTGAAGCAGCTGACCAGAGTCAATCTGCCGACGTGAACGCCAAGATTCAAGAAGAGACGAACAAAGTAGACCAGCAGATTCTTGTGATCAAACAGGATATTGATCAGGTTACAACTCAGCTTATCAACCCTGATATCAAAGATGCAGGCATCGCTGCTGCGCGTATTAAGCAGCTTGGGGACAAGTTGAACCAAAGATCTGGGGATTATGAGGAACTAACGAATAAGTATACGGATGATCTGAACAAGATTATTACAGATGTCTATGACACAACTTATGAATTGGCGACAAACGCCATCAATAAGGCTGCTGAGCAGGGCATCGTAGTAGAGCGCTACTGGAAGCTGGTTCGCTTTGCTGATCGGGAAGTATGGATCGACCCAGTTTGGGTTGTCGGAATAAATTAAGATAGACTCTTCCTACCATCCACGAAATAGTATAATCTAGAGAAAAAACGAGTTCTTTTAACGAGCTCGTTTTTTCTCGTATAAGGGGGATCATAATGGATGGGTTCAGAATCGGAAGGAAAGGATCATTTCTGGAAGAAGTACACTTCGATAAGAATGAAATCAAGTTACTTTCACGAGGAGATGGAGTAGAGGTTCTGCTCCAGACCATTGAGAAGGATAGATTGTTCTTTGTATATCCTAGCGATAATCCAAATGTAATGGAATTTTTCTATATATTATCTGGTCAGCTGGTATGCGAATTGGACGACCAGAAGATTGAACTTGGACCGCATGATTATTACACGGCAAAAGGACTCAAGGAACCGATTCATTTCACGGCTCTAACGGATATCACGTACCTTTGGGTCATTACGGAGCAGGCCTTCGTTCACCTGAGTAAAGATATTTCCAAGCTAATGAGCATAGTGAAGGAAGTGGAGAAGAAGGACCGCTACACTTATATGCATAGTGATCGGGTGGCTGAGTATGCTGTGAAGATTGCCAAGAAGCTGAAGCTGAATAAAGAGCAGCTGGAGAATCTGTCTATCGCCTCCATTTTGCACGATATTGGCAAGATTCATGTCCCGGAAGAAATTCTGAATAAGCCAAGCGGGCTGACCAGTGAAGAGTATGAAATGATTAAGAAGCATCCGGCAGATGGGGCGGAAATGATTAAGGAGACCTACTACGGAGAGATTGCGCCTATAATTGAGCAGCATCATGAACGGCTCAATGGGAGTGGTTATCCTCAAGGGTTAGAAGGGGACGAGATCTTACTGGAAGCACGGATTATTGCGGTGAGCGACACGTTCGATGCGATGACCGAGGATCGTGCCTACCGAAAGGCCTTTGACGCACAGACCGCCATGGGTGAGCTTAGAAGACTTACCGGCAGTCATTACGATAAGGCTGTTGTGGATGCTTTTGAGGATATTCTAAGAGAAGAAGGACGTATCTGAATATGATTTGATCTGCAGCTCATTCTTACGGAATGGGCTGACAAGACTATGGGGCTCTGCCGCACCGATTAGCGGTAGGGCCCTTACGTGTGCGTTAGGCATAATTTCAAGAAGAATTCCGCAATCTGGCCAAGCTATCTTGCTAACTTTCTGTAGTAATTCCAAGTATTCCACTGTATAATAACAAAAAACAGGCAGAATTCACCAATTACTATGGGGATCGGCACATCCTCCAAATCTATTTAGGGAAAGAGGTTGATAAGAGAGTGGCACAAACAAAGCGCAACAACCTGTCTATCAAAACGATCGTGGCTATTGGGATTGGCTCAGCCTTATTCGTCATCCTGGGGAGATTCGGCTCAATCCCATCCGTTATACCGGATACCAACATCGAGACGACATATGCCCTGCTTGCCTTGTTCGCCCTGCTGTACGGGCCGTACGCCGGGCTGCTGATTGGCCTGATCGGACATACACTGAAGGACGCCATCTTCTACGGTACGCCTTGGTTCAGCTGGGTCATTGCTTCCGGGTTGGTTGGGCTCATTATCGGTCTGATCGCGGGCCGAATCCGAATTCATGAGGGAGAGTTTGGAGCGAAGGAAATCATAAGGTTCAATCTTGCCCAGATTATAGCGAATGTAGTGGCTTGGTTCCTCGTTGCTCCGGTATTGGATATTCTTATCTATGCGGAACCAGTTAACAAGGTATTTGTCCAAGGACTGATAGCTGGAACATCCAACATTGTGATGGTAGCGGTGATTGGAACTCTGCTGGCCCTTGCTTATTCCAAGTCACGTACGAAGAGGGGAAGCCTGTCACACGAAGCATAGTGAATACGTCCGAGTTGTAAGCCGGTGTTCATCACCGGCTTTTCTGTTACCCAAATACCAGTCATTTTATTAATTAATCAGAGGATGTTTATCTATGAAGACACCGGTTATCGAATTTGTTGATTTCTCGTTTCAATACCATGCGCAGTCGGAGCCCACTCTGCATAGGATCAATTTGACTATATATGAGGGAGAGAAGGTGCTCATTGTCGGGCCTTCCGGATCGGGCAAGAGCACCCTAGCCCACTGCATGAATGGGCTAATCCCTTTCTTCTATACAGGGGAGATAAGTGGGTCCATGAAGATTAAGGGAACAGAGCTTAAGGAACAAAGTATCGCCGAGCTCTCGGATAAGGTGGGTACGGTGCTTCAGGACCCGGATGGGCAGTTCGTGGGTCTCACAGTAGCCGAGGATATTGTGTTCAAATTGGAGAATGACGCTATCCCTCAAGCTGAGATGACAGACCGATTGGCCGCTGCAGCGCGGAAGGTCGATATTGAACAGTATCTGGAGTCTTCCCCGCACGCGCTGTCCGGCGGCCAAAAGCAGAAGACGACCTTGGGCGGTGTACTGGTTAATGATGTGGACATTCTGCTATTTGATGAACCGCTGGCAAGCCTGGACCCCTATACCGGCAAAAGAACGATTGAGTTGATCGACCGGATTCACCTGGAGACCGGGAAGACGGTCGTCATCATTGAACATCGTCTTGAGGATGTGCTGCACCGGAGTGTGGACCGCATTATTGTGGTTCAGAACGGACAGGTTGCGGCAGACCTGCCAGCCGCAGAGCTGCTGGGCTCGAACATTCTCGTGGAGACAGGCATTAGGGAACCGCTCTATATTACCGCTCTGAAATACGCGGGCTGCCCCATTACACCGGAGATGCATCCGGAGCATGTCGATACGATTCGGCTTGATTCCTGCAGACCCCGGCTGCAAGAATGGTATAAGAGCTTGGACGAATCCCCACCGACCGCGAATTACCCGGCGGTACTTGAGCTCAAGGATATCTCGTTCGGCTACGATAAGAATCGGCCGATTCTTCATCAGATCTCGATGCGGATCGGAAAGGGAGAGATCGTCTCGATAGCGGGGCGGAACGGTGCCGGGAAATCCACCATTTCCAAGCTGATATGTGGATTCTACCGGCCTAGCTCCGGAACGATCCTGCTGAATGGCCGGGATATCCGTTCAGATTCGATCAAAGAGAGAGCGGAACGGATTGGATTTGTCATGCAGAATCCGAATCATATGCTCTCCAAGACCCTCATCTATGATGAGGTTGCCCTGGGTCTGAAGCTTCGCGGTGTACCGGAGGAGACCACCCGGGAGCGTGTGCATGAGGTGCTGAAGGTATGCGGACTGTACGCCTTCCGCAGCTGGCCGGTGTCGGCGCTCAGCTATGGCCAGAAGAAGCGGGTAACCATAGCCTCTATTCTTGTGCTCAGTCCGGAGATCATTATTCTGGATGAGCCTACGGCAGGCCAGGATTACAGGCACTATAACGAAATGATGGAGTTTCTGCTAACCCTTAACCGGCAAGGGATTACCATCATCATGATTACACACGATATGCATTTAATGCTGGAATACGCACAGCGTACCATTGTATTGTCTGAAGGGATCAAGATTGCGGACGACAGTCCTGTGCATGTGCTGACGAATCCGGGGGTTGTGGAGGCTGCGCACCTCAAAATGACATCGGTTCATGAACTTGCTATAAGGGCGGGGGTAGACCGGCCTGAACAATTCGTAAGCCGGTTTATCGCCTATGACAGGGGGGGGCGGAACCAATGAATACCAAAATGCTAACCTATACGAAGCTCGACTCGCCAGTTCACCGGTTAACCGGGTTCACGAAGCTGGTCTTCTTCGTTATTTGGTCGGTAACGGCCATGATTACATACGATACACGTTGTCTGCTTGCCATGCTGCTCATTAGTCTGGTCGCATTCAGTGTGTCTAAAGTTCAATTTCAGGATTATTCTTTTGTCCTCTACTTGATACTATTCTTCTTCGCGCTGAATCATCTTGCCATCTTCCTCTTCTCCCCGCTTGAGGGAGTTCGGATCTATGGCACTGAGCATGAAGTCTTCCATATCGCAGGCAGATATACGGTGACCTGGGAGCAGCTGTTCTACCAGTTTAATATTGCGCTGAAGTACATCACGGTCATTCCTATGGCGCTTCTCTTTCTGCTAACGACAGATCCCAGCGAATTCGCAGCCTCTCTGAACCGGGTGGGTGTGAACTACCGGGTTGCGTATTCTGTATCTATTGCGCTGCGCTATATTCCCGATATTCAGCGGGATTATCAGAATATCTCGTTCTCCGCACAGGCTCGCGGCCTGGACATCTCCCGCAAAGAGAAGCTTCCCCGGCGGATCAAGAACATGATCTCGATCCTGATGCCGCTGATTCTGACCAGTGTGGAGCGGATCGAGAAGATCAGTGCAGCTATGGAGCTTCGGGGGTTCGGGCATAAGTCCAGGCGGACCTGGTACAAGTCACGTCCATTTAACCGGGTGGATTACGCGGCACTCATCCTGATCGTAGTCATCGGAGTGGCTACGGCGCTGATTACCTTTTACGATGGATCGCGGTTCTATAACCCGTTCAGATAAGAAGAAGTTAAAAAAAGTGATTACCTTTGTCTCGGGATTTCATCCGCACAGCTAGACTCATTTCAATTTCAAGAGGTCCTTCCATGAGCTTTCAATATTCCGTACCCCATCGTCAACGGATTCCTTCCCGAGGAGCATGGCATTCATGTTCGGAGTGAAGTCCATGTACAATTTGGAGCTCTGCGGAATCTTAGGTTGGGGCATGGCCACATCCAGCTGAGTTCGGAAGCCTTGAACGAGAAGATCGGAGGCCAGCCTTGGATCGGTATAGGCGGCTTTCTGCGTCGGGAGTGTCTTGAACTCTTCACTTTGAAGGATTTCTGTCTCCGTGCTTGTAAGGTAGCGGATCAGCTCATAGCTTTCCTTCGGATGGCTGCTGTATTTGTTAATGACCAGGCTGTGCCCGCCGATGGGAGATCCTTGCCCCCCAGGTCCCCGAGGAATCGGGGCGATACCTATATTGTCCGGGTCCTTGAATTCTTTGCCGCTTAATACATCATGAATGGCCCAAGGACCGTTAATCATCATAGCTGAAGTGCCCTCGGTGAAGTCATCCATCATCGTAGTGTACCAGTTGTCAAAGTTGTCATATGGCTGCGTAACGCCCTCGTGCCACAGCTTCAGCATGAATGAAAAGGCCTCTTTGGAATGATCCGAGGCAATCTTAATCTGTCCTTGGTCCGAAATCATATCACCTCCGAATGCTCACAGGTAGGGCAGTGAGAAGTAGGAATCTTCGGTGACATACAGCCCGTACTTTCCTTTGCCAGTCAGCGCCTTAGCCATCTTCAGCAGCTCATCCATCGTCTGAGGGGGCCCGGTAAAGCCTGCTTCCCTGAGTATTCTCTTGTTGTACAGGAGAGCTGGCACTTCCATGACAGATGGGAATCCATAGACATTCTCCTGGTAAGTAGCTGCGTTCAACGCAGAACTAATGAACCCCGATGAGTCTGATCTTGGGCCGAGCGTATTCAGGGGATAAATAATATTCAAGTTCGCATACTCGGGAATCCAGGTATTATCTGCCCGGAATACATCCACTTCCTGATCACCAAGGACAGCGGTTTTGAATTCATTGGTCGCAAAAGGAAATTCGTGCTTTTCCATATTTACCTTAATATTCGGATGCTCCTTCTCAAAGGCGGCAATCCGTTTCTGGAAGAACGCCGTCTCGGGACTTGTAGTGGTTGTCCAGAACGTCAACGTCACAGGCTGTTCATCAGAACTTGAGCCTGAGCAGGACACCAGACCGAGTAAAACTGCAATTGTCCCTATTACTGCTGCCAGCTGTCTTGTCATGGGGTACTACCACCTTCGGTTACTTGATCATGTTCAGAGATGCACAAGCGATTTCTTCCACTCTCTTTGGCCCGGTACAGCGCCTTATCCGCCTCGATTACCAAATCACCCGGATTATCCCCAGCCGAAGCTGTGCGGGTAGAAACCCCGATGCTCACGGTAACAAATTCGCTAATATCCGATCCGGTATGAGGGATATGCTGATCGGCCAGCGCCTTCTGGAAATGCTGCGCAATCTGGCAGGCCTCCTCAATTGATTTGCCTGGCAGCAGCACGGCGAACTCTTCCCCGCCATACCTGGCTGCAAGCCCGCCCCCGCATTCTCTTACCTGCTCCTGCAGAATGTCAGCGACCTGCTTAAGACACAGGTCCCCTGCCTGATGACCATAGATATCATTGAATTTTTTGAAATAATCAATATCGAACAGGATTAGTGAGATCGGCCGTGATTCAGCTGTGGATTGGTTCCATGCCTGCTCCAGCGACTCATCATAACACCGGCGGTTAGCGATTCCTGTCAGCGCGTCCCTACGGGACAGCTGATGCAGGAGTTGATTGGAGTCAATGACCGACCGAAGAGACTCGGTCATGGCATTGAAGGAATTAGCCAGATCCGTAAGTTCATCTTTGCTCTTGAAGTCGAGATTTGGAACCCGAAGAATGCCGCTGGCAACGGTCTGGGCATTGGCCCGCAGCAGCAGAATCCTGCGGATCAAAGAGTTCGAGAGCGCCACGGCGATCAATAATGAGAACAGAGTAGCCAGGGAACCGATCAGCAGGTTCACGAACTGAATCGTTCGTCCGCTGGTCTCAATGGTGTCCTTATAGCTGTTAATTTGGGCCTGCTCGGATTTAGAGAATGCATGAAGAGCATAGGCGATCGGATCATAACTGTCTTTGGTATAGTTCTCCTGAGCCTTCGTTACCTTCCCAGCCTTCTTCAGGTTCATAATATTCCGCCTGTCTACGACATAAGCCGCCCATTTGTCTTTAAACTGACGGATTTGGGCAAGGTCTGATGGTTCGGTTGTAATAGCTTCAAGCTGATCAAACTCCTGATTAAGAAACTTGACATTAGCTTCAAACTGTGACCTGAAGTCTTCTTCAATATAGAGTGGAGCGAGCAAATAGTGAGCCCCATTGTCATTGGCTGTACGGGCAAAAAGATTAAGTCTCTGAACAACCTCAAGCCGCTTTTCCGATACGAGGATATCGCCCGTAAGACGAACGATCCTTTGGGTCAGAAGTGTGGATATAGAGGCCGTAACCAGGAACAAGACGATAATGATGAGGAAGCTGAAATATAGCTTTTTTCGAAGTTGTAATCTCAAGTGAAGTTGTCCTCCGGTTGTCAAAATTAGACTGGGTTTAGCCAAGTCTACCAATTACCTACATCATACCATTCAAAGGCCTTTTATAGCAGGCAAAAATACGATTTCGTTATCTGATCTGCTAGGGTCCAATCCCAATATAAGATTGCGGCATACTATACTGCGAGAAAAGGATAAATGGAGTTGGGAGTATGCCCTTGAACAGCCGATATCAAGTAGTGTGGGAAGGCCCTGTCCAGCGGGCCAGCGGACTTGGGATTGCCAGCCGAGCTTATGTTCAAGCCTTGCGGCGGCAGGGCGTGGATGTGAGGATAGGCCATAGGCGTAGCGTGGAAGCGCCCAGGGACTCCTCCCGGAAAAAGGTCTTAATCTACCATCACCCCCCGAGTCAGATTAACTTTAAGATAGCTAGAGCCCAATATGACTGCATCATTCTCAATACGGTCTGGGAGACGACACGGATCCCAGACCGCTGGCTCCCGAATATCAATAAATTTGATGCAATCTGCGTGCCCTCCCTTCATAACAAGCAGGCTCTCAGGAACAGCGGTGTGAAAGTTCCTATCTACATCGTGCCGCATGGTGTGAATGCTAGAGAATATGGACCAGGCAACCGAAAGCTCCCTCTAGCCGAGTCAAGGGGAAGATTCACCTTTGTGTCGGTGTTCGGATTCCAGCATCGGAAGAATCCCGAAGCCCTCTTAAGAGCCTACTGGGAGGAATTCTCTGCCTCGGATCCTGTACTGCTGGTCATTAAGACAAATGGATATGGCCCTTCCGAGAATGAGAATTGGATTAAGGACCGCATACGGCAGTACAAGCAAAGGCTGGGCATTCGTAAGCCGACGGCGCCGTTAGTCATTATCGGACGACATTTGAAGTCCGGTGACATTCGCAGCATATATAGGCTTGGCCAGGTCTTTGTTCTACCGACACGCGGGGAAGGCGTGGGGTTGCCTTTCCTGGAGTCCTTAGCCAGCGGGGTGCCCGTGATTGCTACGGGATGGGGCGGACATATGGATTTCCTGACGAGAAGGAATGCTTTTCTGGTTGAATATCAATTAAGCAGCCCGCTGCAGAGCATGAACAGTCGGCACTCGATTTCACGCGGGTTCCGCCACCTCTTCGCGGGTAAGGGTCAACGCTGGGCCGAACCGGATATCCAAAGCTTGAAGAGACAGATGCGAGCTGCCTTCCAACATCCTCAGCTGTGCAAGTCGAAGGGACGTCGGGGCAGGCAGGATATGCTTAGATGGACCTGGAACCGAGCCGGGTTTCTTATGAAGCAGGCGATTGAACAGACGCTTCAAAGGACAAAATAGAAGGTGAAGCCGCTCCGTAGGAGTGGCTTTTGGCGTGAAATTCGAGGGAAGGAGCAATCGATTTTACATTTCGGAAAATCCCGATATAATTGGAATGTGGAAGATTAATCCAACCTCATCAGTAATGTTTAACCATACTACTAAATTAATGAAACGGGAGGTAACAAAGTGACTAATCCATTGTTCAAACCTTTTCATGCTGGAAATCTGGAGCTCTCGAACCGAATCGTGATGGCTCCGATGACGCGTTCTGGGTCGCCGGGCGGCGTACCTGGGGTGAATGTTGCGGAATACTATAGACGCCGGGCAGAGAATGGCGTAGGCCTAATTGTGACCGAGGGAACTGTAATTAATCACCCTGCGGCAACAGGGGACCCTAACGTTCCAAGGTTCCACGGCGAGGATGCTCTAAGCGGCTGGAAGAAAGTCGTGGATGCGGTACATAGCGCAGGTGGGCGTATCATTCCACAGATTTGGCACGTGGGTACGGATCGTAAGATTGGAGACTCTCCTAATCCGGAGGCGCTGCCGATTGGCCCCTCTGGGATTAACATCTTTGGTGAGAAGGTAGTAGAGCCTATGACGGAAGAAGAGATTGCAGCGGTTATAGCCGCTTATGCCCAGGCTGCTGCGGATGCGAAAAGAATTGGCTTCGACGGCGTGGAGATCCATGGTGCTCATGGTTACTTGATCGACCAATTCTTCTGGGAAAGAACGAATAAGCGCACCGACAAATACGGCGGGGATATGGTCGGACGCACCCGTTTCGCCGTAGAAGTAATTGAGGCGTGCCGCGAGAAGGTGGGGCCGGACTTCCCTATTGTATTCCGCTTCTCGCAGTGGAAGTCGTCAGTCTACACAGCTAAATTGGCAGAGACACCTGAACTGCTGGGTCAATTTCTCGCCCCGCTTGTGGAAGCGGGCGTAGATGTGTTTCACTGCTCGACCCGTCGCTTCTGGGAGCCGGAATTCGAAGGTTCGGACCTGAACTTGGCTGGATGGACCAAGAAGCTGACTGGCAAACCTACAATAACCGTTGGCTCTGTTGGTCTCGATAATGACTTCATGAGTGGCTTTACAGAAGGGAAAGGTGCGAGTAACACCAACATTGACGGACTGCTGGATCGGCTTCGCCGGGAAGAGTTCGATCTGGTTGCAGTCGGACGTGCGCTGCTCGTGGACCCAGCTTGGGCGATCAAGGTTCGTGAAGGTAAGCTGGACGAATTGATTCCTTTCTCAACTGCAGCCTTGGCAACCTTATCTTAAGTTAATATGGCCAGCCGGATTTGGAGACTTCGTTCCTTTGGAACGGAGTCTTTTTTTGGTACGTATTTAATGGGGGAATTATCAATTTGGAGACTTGGGAGGAGATGGAGCAGTGAATACCCGGCACAAGATTGCAATCATTGGAGGTACCGGTACGGTAGGAAGCGGTATCGTGAAGCATGCATTAGCAGAGGGCTATACGGTACGGATGCTTGTACGAAGTAGGGCAAAGTTGACGGTAAGTTCGGAACACCTGGAAATTGTAGAGGGGGATGCCCGGGATTCGCAGGCTGTTGCGGAGGTGCTAAAGGGCTGCGATGTAGTGATCAATACCTTTGGTCAGCCAACTAGGGAGAAATCCCCAATATACACTCAATTGACGGGCCAGATCCTGGATCTGATGAAGATATACGGTATTCGACGTTATATTGGTGTCACCGGAGGCTCTCTGAATGCGCCCGGCGATCGTAAATCTTTCGTCAACAGGCTGGGTGCAGCTGTATTCCGTGTGCTCTATTCGTCCCTGGTGGCCGATAAGGAGAAGGAGCTTGCTCTGCTTCAGAGCAGTGATGCCGATTGGACCCTGATAAGGCTTCCTTTTGTTGTAGAGGGATCTGCATCCGGTAGAGTGAAGGTTAACGAGAAGGACATGCCGGGTACCAAGATGCGAACAGACGATATCGCAGATTTCGTACTTGGGCAGATTGAAGACAGACAGTACATACAAAAGACGCCATTTATCTCCAATTAAAGCCCACAGTCCAACGTGCAACGGATTGGTGATGATCTGTAACAATTACTCCATATAAAATGCATTGAATTATGAGAATCGTTATCATATAATTTAGTCAGTTGATAATAGTTATCATTATTATTTGGGGTGAATCCAATGAAATTAACAGAGATCGAGCTAAGTAAACCGGTCCGCATCATAAATATGGCCTGCAGCAATCAGCTTGTAAGCAGAAGATTGAACGATCTCGGGATCATGGAAGGCACTTTAATATCGATTATAAAACGGCTCCCGTTCGGCGGACCGATCACTTTAGAAGCAAGCAACCAGTGGATCTCGATCCGCCGGAGTGAGGCGCTTCAGATTTTAGTTGAAGCAGTATGAATGAAATCGTCCTGGCCGGGAATCCCAATACAGGCAAGAGTTCTTTATTCAACAGTTTGACCGGCTCGTACGAATATGTGGGCAACTGGGCTGGCGTGACGGTGGAGAAGAAGGTCGGCACGCTCAAGGCTGGAGCAGGTACGCTTATAGACCTTCCAGGTCTATATTCACTTAACCCCCTCTCCCATGATGAAGAGGTCGCTTCGCGGTTTCTGCTGGGGGAGTCCTTTGACTCCATACTCAATGTGGTAGATGCCTCTCAGCTTGAACGGAACTTGAATCTGACGGTTCAGCTGCTGGAATACGGCAAGCCGCTGGTCATCGCGCTAAATATGATGGATGTCGCGAGGCAAGGCGGACTCGAGATCGATACGAACCGCTTATCGGAACTGCTGGGTGTAACGGTAATTCCAGTGGTAGCTAGGAGTGGTAAAGGAACCGATCAGGTGCTTGAGGCTATATCGGGATCTACGTCTGGTGAGGCTTTAAAGCCTTATTTTATCTCCTATGGAGAGCTGCTGGAGGACGCCATTGCGAGGCTTATGGAGCGACTGCCCGAGGAGATTCTATCCCCGCGCTGGATGGCGGTTCAGTTCTTCGAGGGGAATTCAGTCGTTCGTGCAACCTTGGAGGCGAGTATTGATCCAAAGTGGCTGGATCAGCTGTACAAGACTACCGAGGAGGCTCTCAGCCGTACATTTGGAGTTAGAACGCTGTCTCAATACATTCGCAAGCAGCGTGCAGACCACATTCATACTTATCTTGAACAATGTGTGAGACATACTAAGGAAGGTTACCGTACCTTCTCGGAGAAGATTGACCGGATTGTTACCGATAAGTTCCTTGGAATCCCGATCTTTCTGCTGTTCATGTATCTCACATTCAAGCTTACCTTTGAATGGATAGGAACCCCGCTATCCGATCTGCTGGATTCCTTCATTAATGGCCCTCTGCGCAGCGGGACTACATGGCTGCTGGACAGCATGGGCGCTCAGGACTTTATTAAAGCCCTTATCTTTGACGGAATATTTGCCGGAGTCGGCGGCGTGCTGGTCTTTGTACCGCAGATCTTTATCCTGTTCTTTATCATTTCATTCATTGAAGACTCCGGCTATATGGCCCGGATCGCTTCAGTTATGGACCGGTTGATGGAGCTGGTCGGCCTGAACGGCAAGACCTTCATCCCGATGATCATCGGGTTCGGTTGTAATGTGCCGGGGATTATGGCTGCAAGGACGATCGAACAGCCGAAGGAACGGCTGCTTACGATTATATTGACCCCGCTGATGTCTTGTTCGGCAAGGCTCTCGGTCTACAGTCTATTTGTGGGTATCTTCTTTAAGTCCAATCAGGCGCTGGTCGTATTGTCGCTATATGTGCTTGGCGTTGTCCTGGCTCTTCTTCTCGCGAAGCTGTTCTCATCGACGATTCTGAAGCAGCAGGAATCCATGTTCGTGGTGGAGCTTCCTCCGTACCGGATTCCACAGTGGAAGACACTATCCCGGAGCACCTGGGAGAAGGGCAAGGGCTTTGTCCGCAAAGCCGGTACCTTTATCTTTGGAGGATCGGTGCTGATCTGGCTGTTAAGCTATACAGGTCCGCAGGGCTTCAATGTAGCGATGGATCAGAGCTTCCTGGCCAAGATCGGCGGGCTGATCGGACAGGTGCTTACCCCGCTCGGCTTTGGAAGCTGGCAGGCTGGGGCCGCCCTGATCACAGGGTTCCTGGCCAAAGAAGTCGTAGTCTCAACGATGAATATCATTTATGCGGCGCCTGATACAGCCACGCTGCAGGGGCTGCTGGCAGGTCATTTCACAGCTCTGCAGGCTTACTCTTTCATGGCGTTCATCCTGCTCTATGTTCCTTGTCTGGCAACGGTAGGGGTTATTCGTAAAGAGACGATGTCCGCCCGTTGGACCTGGTTCTCGGTGTTGTATGCTCTAGTCATTGCTTATATAATTTCTTATATCATCATGTTGGTCGGAAGAGCCCTCGGTTACAACTAAACACGGGCAAAGGGAAGTGATATACCATGGTAGCGAGTATTGTGATTGGCGCAGCTATTTTTGGATACGCAGGCTGGACATTAACCTCCTATATACGCAAAACAAAGAAAGGCAAATGCGCGAGCTGTTCACTGGCGAAGTCCTGTGTAACCGCATGTAATGAGATTGCCTCTTCTTCTAAATAATACCCGTCCTCATTTGGACGGAGCTTGTTAATAATGACAGCCGGCCGCACCTAGCAGCCGGCTTTATTTGTGCCCTTATTCTTATGCTTCAATCCAGACCGGCTGCCATGTTTATTTATAGGCCTATAGGATCTATAAAGGCCTTTTCAAGAAAATTTTGTGCGCTGTCAACATAACTGGGGGAGAGCCGCATAGACATAGAGCATGTCTTTGCTTGGCAGGAAAAATAGGGGGTTCGGGCATAATGTGTATTAGAATTAGGACAAATTAACCAAGAGGTGATGATCCTTGATCGGGCGCAGTGGCAACCCAACATTGAATGACAAGGCTTTTGAACGAAGCGGGCATTATTCCGGACAGAATCAGATGACGATCGACGGTACCGTGAACAAAACCATAATTACACTGGTGATGTTATTAGGCGGGGCATTTGGGACGTGGTCCATGTATTTCAGCGGGCGTGATGCTGTACCGTTGATGGTGGGAGGGGCTATCGTTGCAGTGTTTCTGGCCTTGATTATCAGCTTCGTGCCCACCACAGCGCCTTATCTGGTGCCCATCTATGCGATCGGTGAAGGGATGCTCCTTGGCGGACTCTCAGCACGGTACGAGACGCTGTATAATGGGATTACCCTGCAGGCGGCGCTGCTGACCATGGGGGTATTCATTGCCCTGCTTGTGGCTTACAAGACCAGGCTCATTAAGGCAACCGAGAACTTCAAGCTTGGCGTGATCGCGGCTACGGGCGGAATTTTCCTAGTATACCTGCTTAGCTTCATCCTGGGCTTTTTCGGCATTACCATTCCTTATCTGCACGACAACAGTCTGATCGGAATCGGAATTTCCATTGTGATCGTGATCGTTGCGGCGCTTAATCTGGTGCTGGATTTCGATTTCATTGAACAAGGAGCCGAGCAGGGTGCTCCCAAGTATATGGAGTGGTACGGGGCGTTTGGGCTGGTGGTCACACTCGTGTGGCTGTATGTCGAGATGCTTCGCCTGCTTGCCAAGGTGTTCAGCCGGGATTAGACCAGCCTCATTCGTACGCATGTAACACAAGTAAGGCCATCCCTTTAGGGGTGGTCTTACTTGTGTGATTTCGTTGTTAATTTATGTTAAAGTGGGTTGTGTAAGCAACTATAGGGAGGTTTTCAATATGGAACATACCAATCATGATGCACTGCCACCGAAATCATGCACGATAGACCGCCTGATTACACAGCAGCCGGATATTGACAAGGTTCTTGCAGGGCACAAGACCGCTACTCGCCGTAACGGCCGTTATGCCGATGTCGGTGAGATTATGACGCTTGAAGGCCGGAGCTTTATCGTCAATAAGGTCTATTCACAGACTCTCGGCGAATTAACAGACGAACATGCCGTTCAAGAGGGATTTGCAACCGTGGAGGAATATAAGAATTCAATTCTGTCCTATCACCCAGGAATGCCTTGGCTGCCGCAGATGCGGGTGTGGGTTCACGAGTTCAGCCCCGTTCAGGACTAACAGCCAACGTGGATCTATTGTATAAGCTGCTTCTTTATATTCATATACTCAGTGCCATTGCCTCCATTGGGCCTTTCTTCGTTCTTATCTCCATGGTAAGGAGGATGCGGGCGGCGGAATGGCCAGAGCTGGGTACCTACATCCAGATGTTCCGGTCATCGACCCGGCTGGTTAAGCATATGGGACATGTCCTGGTGGTATCCGGTATCCTGCTGGCATATACCGCGGGTTACGCGTGGGATACCTCGTGGATTGTCGCGACCCTTCTAGTTATGGCCGGCTCTATTGTATTTCTGGCTCGTGCTTTCTCACCGAAGCTTCGGAAATTTGCGGAGCCTGACCACGATAAGAATAGGCTGGTACAGCAGCTTACCCGTTCGGTATGGATGTATCTTGTAATTTTATTAATTATGTTATGGTTAATGGTGGCTAAGCCCCAATTGTGGTAGGGGATTAGCCATTTTTTTGTCAGCTGATAAGTTATAGAGATTGGTAGAGTGGGAGTTATTGAAGCCTGGCGATGCGAGCCTAGTGGTACATACGAAACCTAGAGTTATGAATACTAGTGATCTGTACATTAGAGTACGCAGGCATAGGGCAGCTTGAGTTAACGTAATATGTCCTGAAGAGTGCTCTCCAGTTTGGCAAAATGAAATTCAAACCCTTCTCTCTTAAGCCGCTCCGGAATAACCCAGCGGCTCTTCACAATAAGCTCGGTCTCCGTGCCCAGGAGCAGGGCGCCAATCTCCAGCATCCATTTCGCAGCAGGGAGCCCGAACCCCCGGTTCATGGCGGTTCGCAGCTGACGCATCAGCTCCTGATTGGTTACTGGATAAGGGGAAGAGCAGTTGAATACCCCACTTAAATCTTTCCTTTCTTGGAGGAACAGTATAATACGGAATAAATCCTCTATATGAATCCAGCTGAATTTCTGTCGGCCTGATCCTTGAATGCCACCGAGTCCGAAGCGGACCAGATTCTGATAGGGGGTCATGACGCCGCCATCCGCTCCAAGGACAATGGCGATTCGTAAGGCCGCCTGGCGGGTTCGCGGCAGCTTGAACGAGAAGAAGGAGTTCTCCCAGGCTTTGGCTACCTCCACAGAGAATCCTGAACCGATCTCACCGTCCTCCTCTGTCATAGGACGATCTTCAGCATGCCTATATATCGTGGCGGTGCTGGAGTTCAACCACAGCGAAGGCGGGTTCTGGCATGCCAGAAGGGCATTGCCCAGAATCTGTGTCGTCTCCGTTCTGGAGTTCATAATCGCTTCCTTGTTCCTTTGATTATACCGGCAATTCACAGACTTCCCGGCAAGATTGATCAGCATTTCGGAGTTGTCCAAGGCATTCGTAATCCCCGGGAGATCGCTCCAGGAAATATGATGAGGCTGTCTCGATATGATGAGGACTTCCTTGCCAAGACTTTGGAACTTCTCTTGAAGATACTGGCCTATAAAGCCGGTTCCTCCGGCGATAACGATCTTTTGACGCATCCGGACACCCCGTTTAACTATATTTCACACCTTATTTTACCATAACACGAATAAGACAGGGGGCAGCAGAGAATAAGCTTGGCTGGAAATTCCTTGAAATAACATGGAAATCGCCCTCCGATATGCCAAGGAGGCAGCCGGAAGGCGATTATAAGTTACGTACGTATGTTTATTACAGATTATTTGTTAACTGTGTAGTTGCTGCCATAATTGTTATCCCAATAGGTTTGTCCATTTACAGTGTAAGAGATAGCGTATTTAATTTGGGACACACTGGAGTCAATATTGTTAAAGCTAAAGTGCCATTCTTGTACGCTGCCATCGGAGTTCGCTGGCGCATAGTAGGTAGCGGTGCCTTCTTTGGTTGTATTCCAGTTATCTGTAGTGTAACGGACTTTAACGGTTTTGGTGTAGTCGAGGTTCTTAACGTATACACCGCCTGAGAAGGTGTTCTGGGACAGAGAGTCAAAAGCTTTAAGGACGTTCGGCTTACCAAGAATGGTTGAGCTCAAATTATAACGGCTGACGGAATAGTTCTGTCCGTTATTATTATCCCAGTACGTTTGGCCACCAGTTTCATACTTGATTGCGAATTGAACAGTTTGGGCATTTTGGAGCTGAGGGTTCGTAGTGTCCCCGCTGTAGGTGGAAACTGCGAAGTTCCACTTCTCATGTGTAGAGTCTGTCGGACCTTGATAGGAAGCAGGCGTATCGTACCATTGGCCGTTACCAGGAGTATAATGGATAGTTACCTTTTTTTGATAGTCCAGGTTGCTTACTTCGACATTACCGCTGAACGACAAATACCCATACTTGTAAGCATACAGATTGGCTGAAATCAATTGAGCCGGTTGCTCACTTGCAAATGCGGATTGTGCAAACGTTAGCGCAAAAATCGCTAAAAAAGCCAACCCTGATAGATACTTCTTCATTCCTTTTACCATTTTTCTACCATCTCCTATATTTTTTATATACTACAAAGTAAAAATACCACTAATTATTCCAAAAATAAACACTTTTTCGGAAAATTTTTCTAAATAAAAATGGAAACGTTTGCACAAAGCGACTTAAAAAGCAAAAATACTATGTTGTCGATGCCGGCTTACTTCTATGACTATCAGAATTATTCTTGCGAATCGAGAGACTTCAATAAGAACCTCATGAGGAGCATGACTCTATCAAGTCATACATAGACCCTCTGGTTTCTTTAAATTGACGGTCCTGGATGGACCCGGTAATATCTGTCTTGGGAGGTGTTGTTGTACATGAATACACTGCTGCTGCTCGGTGGAATTATGATGTTCCTTGCGGTTGCTCTGGGTGCTTTTGGCGCACATGCGCTGAAGGAGAAGCTGTCTGAGGATATGATGAAGGTGTATCAGACGGGAATTCAGTATCACCTGATTCATGGTGTCGGATTATTGCTGCTCGGAGTGCTTGCAGGCCAAATGAATGGATCCGCGCAGGTAGTCCTTGCTGGCTGGTTCCTGTTCGCGGGGATTATCCTATTCTCAGGAAGTCTGTATGCTCTGAGTCTATCAGGCATCAGAAAGCTTGGCGCGATTACGCCGCTTGGCGGGCTTGCGTTCCTGGCGGGCTGGGCTATCCTGATTGCTGCGGTTATACAAAGCTCATAAACAGGACGTTTCTCCTTTGAATAGAGAGGCTGTCCAATGGAAAAGACGGGCGCTAAGCTCCCGTCTTTTTTGGCATGTAACAAGAAGGCGTGATCCGGGATTAGAAATGGGACCACTTCTGCAGTGTCCGGATAGCCTGCTTACGCTCAGGCCATGTTCTTACAAAAATGTCCAGCATCTCCCGATTCTTAGCACGGTTGGGGAATCGTGCGCCGTTCCAAGCTTCTTGGGGAAGGCTGAACAACAGGGTGATTAGTCTGCGTTCAGATCTAGACAGCGGGCGGACTTGTTCATAGCCGAGGAGGAATGACCGAATGAATTCAGGATTGTACTGACATGTATTCCTGAGCGCTTTAGCCATGTCTAGATAACTTGAGCCAACCTTTACCCGATCCCAGTCAATGATATACAAATGACCGCTCTCCGAGATGACCACATTAAGTGAGGTAATATCGCTGTGAACCAGGGAGGGACGACGTGCGTCCTTCACTATAAGCTTCTCCATGGATGGCCGCTTGAAATAGGCCCAGGCTTGCTTGGACAAACGGTTACAAGCCGGGCCATGTGACTGGTACCATTCGGAGTGACGGCCTTTCTTACGGATCTCGTCAGACATATACTTCTTAAAGCTGCCGGCACTGGCCTTCCAACCGGGGATATAGCTAAGGATAGACGAGTTATGTTTTGGAGAGGAGGCTAGTGGGACGAGATGCAGGCCTGCCAGTGCGCGACCAAGTGCTGTATAATCCTGGGCCACTCCCATTCCTCGTCCCTGAATCCATTCAGTCATATAGAAGGGAGTTCCTTTAACCTCTATCCAGAATCGGCCGTTACGCGTGCGGACCCACCGGGGCATATGCGCGTACTTCTTGCTCGTAAGAAGTTTGACGTGGCGTATAGTAGTTTTTATTTGCTGAATTGTATTGGAACTGGACGCCTCGCTCCGTTTGAAGGGCTTCAGGGCATAGGTACCGGTGCCGGTTGTCACCTGAAACACAGCATTCCTGCGGTATAAGGAGGATACAGGTACGGCCTTTAGCGGAATCAGCCCGAAGCGTCGGGTAATCCGGTGTATTTCTTTTTGGGTATATGAGTGTGCCATACGTGACCTCGCTTCCCTGTATCAAGGACAGATACTATATAGTTAATTTATTCACGGGAGAAGCGATGGAATGGTCGGATATCAGCTAAGCCGCGCCTATTTTGTAAACGGAGGGTAAACCCGGTTCTCAGGACGTAACTTTTCTGGAAATCATGCCGGAGCCCTTGTGTTCACAAATAAAGTCTGGGACAATAATATAGACTGCGCGAGCCGTAGTTCTAGAGAAGAAAGACAGAATTCAAGCGTTTGGAAAGAGGATCAATAATTATGAATAAAGTAACTATATATGGCTTGACGTTTGAGCAGCTGACCGCTTGGCTCGAAGAGCGCGGGCATCGTAAGTTCCGAGCTTCCCAAGTATGGGAATACCTCTATGTGAAGCGGGTAACGGACTTCGCGGAGATGACGGAGGTGAATCCCGAGTGCGTTCAGCTGCTTGCGGACCACTTCGTCATTCAGACGCTGACCGAGCATGTGAAGCAGGAGTCCAAGGACGGGACGATCAAGTTCCTGTTCAGACTGCAGGATGGGAATCTGATTGAGACTGTGCTGATGAGGCATAAGTTCGGTCTGTCGGTATGTGTAACAACGCAGGTGGGCTGTAATATCGGGTGCAGCTTCTGTGCGAGCGGGTTGCTGAAGAAGAGCCGGGATTTATCCGGCGGAGAAGTTGTAGAGCAGATTATGAAGGTCCAGCTGCATCTGGATGCTGCAGGGCAGGGCGAACGGGTCAGCCATATCGTGGTAATGGGGATTGGCGAGCCGTTCGACAATTTCACGAACATGGTGAATTTCATTCAAGTTGTGAAGGATCAGAAGGGGCTTGCAATTGCGGCGAGACATATCACCGTATCCACCAGCGGACTGGCGGACAAGATCAAGGAATTCGCAGATACCGATCTGCGTGTGAATCTGGCCATCTCTCTGCATGCGCCGAACAATGAGATTCGTTCCCGGATTATGAAGATCAACCGGGCCATTCCGATTGAGCAGCTGATGGAGGCCATTGACTACTATCTGGAGCGGACCAACCGCAGAATCACACTGGAATATATCATGCTTAAGGACATCAATGACCAGAGAGAGCACGCGCTTGAACTGGCTGAGCTGATCGGTGACCGCCGCAGTCTGGCGAATGTGAACCTGATTCCTTACAATCCGGTTGACGAGCACAGTCAATATCAGCGTCCGGAGCGGGAGACGATTCGTGCGTTCTACGATACGCTCAAGAAGCAGAATGTCAGCGTCAGTGTGCGGTTAGAGCATGGCACCGATATTGATGCAGCCTGCGGACAGCTTAGAAGTAAGCAGATCAAGAAGGACCAGGGCCCGGTTACGGTAGGCTAGGTCTCACCTAGAGATGACATGGATTTCTAAAACTTCCTTGACCCATGTGGTGTGTGGCTAATGGACAAACCAATCATAGCGGGTCTTGTCAATTCACTCTAAGACAGCTGGTAGTATTGAAGCAAAGATATTGAACTTGTCTGCATAAATTAAATAGAGCCTTCACTGCTGCGAACAGCAAAGACTCTAAGACTAAAAGCTGTGGTAGTACCCCACGGCATGCTCAAGGACGCAACAAGCCTTATCCGCGAATGGAACGCGGATAAGGCTTATTCGTTAGCGAGACCCATTATGAAAGAGCGATCATTATATATGTTGAATTTAAGAATCCTGTAGGCAAGAGTGTGAAATGATTCTGAAAGAAAGCTAAATCGGAAGCATATGCTTTGTGATTAGACTTCTACCATCAAAAAATCAATTAAGAAGTCTGAGAACAACAGCGATCGTAAGAACATTTCATACGGCTGACTAGCATGTAAATCAGTAGATCAACTTATATAGATAGGCTTAATTCATTTCATTATATCTTTCTACTGCCTTGCTTAGCTGATAATAGAAGTTCTCAGGTGTACCGTCCGTAGTATTCAGGAACTGGCCATTGAGGTCAGAATCAGATACAGGCTGCTTCTTATGGATGCGTTCAATGATTTTCGATGCGGCCGCTTTTGCCTCAGTGGCTGAATCAACATAGTTCTGGATACTGAAGCTGTTAAACCCTTCTGTTTGTATTCGTTTTTTGTCCTTTGCGATTGTTAACAGCGCATTCAAGTCTTCAGTCATAATGTCGTATTTGGCTTTAAACTTCTCCATATCAAGCTTCAGCACATTGCGGGCGGTGATTCCCTGCTCATCCATTTCTATGGCCGTAGCCTCGGCATCAATCATGAACTTCAGGGCATTATACCTGATCTGCTGATCTGAATTCTTGAGTTTTTGCAGTTCAGCCTGACGCTGCTCGTTATCCAATTTTTGCAAAGCGGTGAAGTATTGTTTGGCGACAGTCTCGTAAGCGGTATTGGCACTTACTAGCTTGGCATGCAGCTGTTTTCCTTTTGCAAAATTATCATCCACGTAGCCTTTACTATCATAGTAGGCTTTCATATTGTCCAGGACGGACAACAGATCCTTGATGACCGGTGTCAGTTGGATCACTACTGGATCGACATTCGCAAAGGCAGGCTGGCTTGCGGTATAACTGCTTGCTTTATCAATAACTTCCCGCTCAGTTTCTGCAACGCCGAGCATGATGAAGCTGAGGTTCTTCTCGATTACAGGCTGCTCTTCAGCTCCGAATTTCTCGAAATAATGAACCAGAACCTCATTGATTCGGCCCGTCATCAAGTTATTGAGCCCCACATACGCATTGTATTTCTCGATTTTTTTGCTCTCGCCCGGCGTAACGCCCGCAGCCCCTCGATCCACGGTGGATGAACTGGCGGAACAAGCGGACAACATGGCGCCAAACATGATAATGGCAATAAAGAATGATAGTTTTCTCAAAAAGTGATTCCTCCGATTATGTAATTTATCGTTCCTTTCTTCTGTGGAACATATCTATTGAATTCTAGAATGATTTGGTAAATAGGTCTTGAGGCTGGAGTAGCAAAATTTGGAACAATGTCATTTCGATGCAAAATGAGGTTAGAGTACATATTCCGGGCTGCGCGGAGCCCTCTCTTTCAGGGTTATGGATGTCTATTCAAGATTGCTCCGCACTAAAAACCTGAAGTAAAGTAGAAATGAAACCAGTAAGATTTCAATCCCCAAATAGATCCAACCATCGAACGCGGGAATAGAGGAGGATTGCTATGAAAATAGACCGTTTGCTGGCTATAACCGTGCTGCTGCTGAACCGTGGACGAGTCAGTGCTGCTGAGCTTGCGGACAGGTTCGAAGTCTCGACCAAGACCATTTACCGGGACATGGATACGTTAAGCCAAGCTGGAATCCCTGTTGCCGCACATCAGGGAACAACAGGTGGCTTTGAGATCATGGAGCATTATACGATTCATCGCCAGTTCCTTACACTGGATGAGATAACTTCCGTTGTTGCTGCCATTAAGGGTATGGGGACTGCCTTCGAGGACAAGAACATCGACAATCTGCTGGAGAAGGTGCAGACTCTGCTCAGCAGGTCTGATCTGCAGGCGTCCGGTCATGGCACCCGGATGGTATTTGACTTCAATCCTTGGGGGCAGGGTCCCGGCGCCAAGACGAAGGTCAGCCTGCTGAAGTCGGCTATAGAGAGTTTGCAATTGATCAGGTTCAGGTATAGTAATATGCATGGAGCACAGACCGAGCGGATTGTAGAGCCCTGTTCCCTGATTCTGAAAGGGCACTTATGGTATCTGCATGCTTTCTGCAGACTGAGGAGTGAATTTCGGATGTTCCGCTTAACCCGTATCCAAGACCTTGAGCTGCTGGAAGAATTGTTTGTACCTCGGGAGACGCCTTCGCTGGATCGCTATGAATGGGATCAGGAATGGTCCCGACATACCGAACGGGAAGTGGTGTTGATCTTCAGTCCCGAAGTTCGGTATCGGGTTCAGGATATGTTTGCTCCTGAGCTGATTACGCAGCTTCCCGATGGAACGATAAGGATGGAGGGCTCATATCCGGTAGATGATTGGTTCTATGGGATGATCCTCAGCTTTGGTGAGCAGGTTCGTATCGAGCAGCCGATCGAGGCCGCGCAGGAAATCCGCAGCCGGGTTCAAAGAATTCTCAACCTATATCCGAACCCGGACACACAGATGTCCACTTTTCCGAGGTAGAATGAATTTAAATCAATGGAAAAGAGGATGAGAGATGAGTCAAGAATACATACACGGACATGAGCTTAGACTGGCGGGGATCAGCTGCCGAACCACCAACAGCCAGGAGGCCGGGCCTAACGGCCAAATACCGGGGCTGTGGGATGCCTACTTCAAGAGCTCGATCGCAGAGCGGATTCACGCAGAGAATCCCCATTTGACTTATGCCCTGTATACGGATTATGAGAGCGACGCTTCTGGAGCCTATACGCTTCTGATCGGCCATGAGCTGAGCAGCAGTGAATCCGCGGACCTCAGTGGACTGGAAGAAGCAGTTGTACCAGCGGCTAAGTACATGGTGTTCACCTCGAACCGGGGGCCGGTAAATGAGGTTGTGGTAGAGGCCTGGGGCCGGATCTGGTCATACTTTCAGAACTCCGAGGAGCAGCGGGCGTACACCGGGGATTACGAGCTGTATGACGCGCGTAATATGAGTCCTGACGATGCGGTAGTACAGATCTATATCGCTGTAAAATAAACCGTCTTATCCTCGCAGCCGCAATCCTTCTTCCACTGTCTTCACAAATCCCCGCGCCGCTTCGCTGATCTGATCTGCTTGCGCAATGGCGGAGATCAGCGAGATGCCGTCCGCACCAGCGGCAATGATCGGCGCGGCATTGGAGAGCGTGATGCCTCCAATGCCGACCAAGGGGATATCTATGCCCTGCAATCGCAGGTCCTCGATTAACCGCGTTCCGTTCACAGGCTGGGCATCTTCCTTCGAGGAGGTCGGGTAGACTGGGCCAACGCCCAGATAATCCGCGCCGTCTTGGGTGGCCTGCTGTGCTTCTTGCAGGGTATGGACGGAGACCCCGATGATCTTGCCCGCCCCGAGTCTGCGGCGGATCATGCCGGCTGGAGTATCATCCTGGCCTACATGAATTCCATCCGCATCCAGAGCTATTGCGAGCTCCAGGTCATCGTTCACGATAAAAGGTACACCGTGTGCCCGGCACAGCTGCATCAGGTTCTGAGCCAGTTCGAACTTCCCGCGTCCTGTTAAGGCTCCTTTCCCTTTCTCTCTGAATTGAAATAACGTAATCCCCCCGGCAAGCGCCTCTGACAGCACTTCGGTAGGACTAAGACGGCAGTTCACACTGCCTGTGATGAAGTAGACCTTGAGCAGATTCCGTATTGCTGAGGAAGAAATCCGGTTATTGTCCGCCATCTCCCGCACCCCGCTTTCTTTGCTGATAGGCGAAATGATTAGTAGGCCCATGTCCCCCGCCAATATGCAGGCCATCCTCAATGGCTGCCTGAATGAACAGCTTCGCGGTACGAATCGCGCCCGTGACCGTGTGTCCTTGTGCCAGTCCTGCCGCAACCGCAGCCGAGAAGGTACAGCCAGTCCCGTGCGTATGCCGTGTAGGAATCCGCGGGCTCTCCAGGTAGATAAAGTCATGCCCGTCGAAGAGAACGTCAACCGCAGGCTCTGATTCAGCGGCATGTCCGCCTTTAATGACCACATAACGGGTGCCTGTCTGTGTAAGCCTTCTTGCCGCTTCCTCCCGCTGCTGCAGGGTTGTGATCTTCATATCCGCAAGCAGCTCCGCCTCGGGAATATTGGGAGTGACAACGAGCGCTAGCGGCAGCAGATGACGAACCACGGTTCGTACGGCTTCCTGCTGTAGAAGAGGGGCTCCGCCCTTGGCAATCATCACCGGGTCAACCACAAGGTTCTTCCACTCGTACTGCGCGGCTTTGTCCGCCACGATGCGGACAATCTCCGGGCTGAACAGCATGCCCGTCTTGACCGCATCCGGCCTTAGATCCTCGCCAATTGAGTCTAATTGGCGTGCAACCGCCTCGGGTTCAAGAGGATAGACCCCCTGCACGCCCAGTGTATTCTGTGCGGTGACCGCTGTAAGGGCGGACATGCCGTAGACACCAAGCTCCTGGAAAGTCTTGATATCCGCCTGGATTCCTGCCCCGCCGCCGCTGTCGGAGCCGGCGATGGTCAATGCTTTTGCGATGCTCATATTCTGAAGACCTCCTTCTTGTTTATCTGTTATGTGCCAGCTGTTGAGCGTTGTGTGTTGTCAGTTGTCTGTTGCCCATATTCTATAGTCTGTTATTTGCCCTGCTATCTGTACTTAACAATTCTGGAACGCGCCTGAACCTGTTCCGGGGTGAGAACCGCCAGCTGATTCAGGAATTCACTCTGGAAGCTGCCTGGCCCCTTTCCTTCCGTTAATTCGTATGCAAGCTCGGCGGCCACGCCATAGAAGGAGATGCCTTCGGCAACAGCATCGGTCTTGGCGTCTCCCCCTACAGCGAGGAAAGCGCCAACCACGGCACTCAGCAGACAGCCGGTGCCCGTGACCTTGGTCAATATCGGATGACCATTGCTTACGATATAGGTGTGGTTCCCGTCCGCGATCACATCGTCCTTGCCGGTAATAATTACGATGGAGCCCAGCTTGGCCGCGGCTTCCTCGGCAATGCCGATGACATCGCCATCACCCGCGCCAGCATCTACCCCTTTGCTGATCCAGGTCCGGCCCACCACGTTCGCGACCTCCGCCGCGTTGCCTCTCAGGGCCGCTAGTTTGATTTCACGGGTAAGCCTAGCGGTTACCTCTGTGCGGTAGGCTGTGGCTCCGGCGCCTACCGGATCAAGCACCACAGGCACACCATGCTGGTTAGCCGATCTTCCAGCCAGCAGCATGGACTGAATGACATATTCATTCAGTGTGCCGATATTCAGAACGACTGCCCCAGACATCTGCGCTACATCGGAGACTTCTTCGTGAGAGTCCGCCATGAACGGCGAGGCACCGAGTGCCAGCAGCCCGTTGGCCGAGAAGTTGGCCACGACAATGTTCGTAATGTTGTGAATCAGGGGGTTCTGCTCCCGTACTTTGGATAAATAACTCATGGTAAGTCCTCCTTAGGATTAAGTGCGCGGACAGCGCCGACCGGGAGTCCCGGTCTATAGGTTAACAAAAGCATCCTGAGCCTTTACGCCGGTCTGCTTAAGCAGCCGATTGTCCATCAGCCATTTCTCCACCCGGGCCCATGAATCCGGATCCTGATAGCCGAAGGCTTTGTCTCCCGCGTCCATAAGCGGCAGCAGAATATGCAGGCTCTGGCTCTCAATATCCGCATCCAGCGGGGAAGTGCTGTCTTCGTGCTTCATCAGGATGTTCAGAGCATCCTGCGGGTGTTCGCTGACATAGCGCTGGCCTTCCGCCGCGGCTTTCATGAACCTCTTCAGCTCATCCTGCTTATTCGCGAGCCCCGATTCACTTGCAACGAGGACAAGCTCGTAATAGTCCGGCACACCGAATTTGGTGGGATCTATGGAAGTGACCGGATGCCCTTCCTTCTGAAGCAGAAGCTGTTCATGGTTGATGAAGCCGCCAATTAACCCGTTCACTTGTCCGGTGGACAGGGCTGGAATCAGGTCGAAGCCGACGTCGACCAGCTTCACGGAATCGGGATCTCCGCCATCTTGCTTGACCATTGTACGTACCATGGCTTCATAGAGCGGAATGGAGGAGAAGCCCACCGTACGGCCGGCAAGGTCCTTGGGGCGCGTGATGCCACTGTCCCCAGCTACCATCAGGTGGTTCAGGGGATGTCTGACCACGGCTCCAATCGACTTAACAGGAATCTGCTCTCCCCGGGCCATCAAGACCTGAGGCTGGTAGCTGAGAGCCAGGTCAACTTTGCCGGCGGCAGTCAGCTTTAGCGCATCATTCGTATCGGCGGGCATTTGGATATCGACATCCAGGCCTTCGGCGGCGAAGTAGCCTTTCTCCTTGGCTGCGTACAAAAAGGAATGAACCGCGTTCGGGTACCAGTCCAGCATGATGCTGAGTTTTTGCAGCGGCTTTGCCTTGGGAGAGGCTGATGAATTGGCCACTTGCTGCCCGGTACCTGAACCGGAGCTGCATCCGCCAAGCACCCACAGGAGGGAGAGCAGCAGAAGGGAAAGTTTAATGGATTTGTGCATGAATATAACCTCTTTTCAGTGTAGTTATATGGAATGAACTAAAGAGATTAACGTAGGTAGTATTGCTATTTCTGTGAAATCAGCAGGGAGCGGGCGTATGTAATCCTTAGTTCAATCGATATATTTAAGTATTCCGCTTACGGGTACTCTTACGACCCGTCAGGGCAGCAAAGCCGCCCCGGCTGAGAATGGCCCTCTCTATGAGCGCTACGCCCAGGAACAGGGCCAAGCCAAGCAAGGACAATAGGAGTACAGCCGCGAATAGATTATCGCTTTGCAGATTCCCTGCCATTCGGCGGCTGTAGTAGCCAAGCCCGCTGCTTCCGCCGAGCCATTCTCCGATGGTGGCTCCGATGACACAATAGACCACGGAGAGCTTTAGGCCCGAGAAGAAGGAAGGTAGTGCAAGTGGAATCTGCAGCCTGAGCAGCAGCTGAAGCCGATTCGCGCCCATTGTGCGCAGCAGATCACTGTAGCCTTGTCCTCCAGTTCGCAGTCCATCATAAGCCCCCACCACGATGGGGAAGAAGGCGGTGAGTATGACCACGGCAACCTTGCTCCAGATCGAGTAGCCGAACCACATGATGAAGATGGGAGACAAGGCAATAAGCGGGAGAGTCTGGCTGATAATGACAAAGGGATACACGGCTCTCTCCACCGTGCGGGACATATGCATCCAGGTGCCAAGGCCGGTTCCGAGCAGGACAGACAGGGCGAATCCGAGCGCCGCTTCACCCAGCGTGACCGGCAGGTGCGTACCCAGCAGCAGCGTCCGGTTATGAATCAGGGCCGCCGCGATGGAGCTCGGAGCCGGCACAATAAAAGCGGGAACAGCTCCGCCGCGGACAAGCCATTCCCATAGGATCATAATTAAGGTGAGCAGCAGCAGGAACGGGCCGTAGCCCCGAAGCAGCTTGTGAAGGTTATGGACGAAGGCTGTCATCGGAATACATCTCCTGTCAGTCGCTGCTCAAGTTCCATTCGGAGCTCCAGGAACCGCGCCGTGGCATGCACTCCGGGCTGACGGGGACGCGGGAGATCTACGATTATCTCCTCCAGAGCGCCTCCTCCGCGCGGCATGAGCAGAATCCGGTCGCTCAGCAGGAGGGCTTCCTCTAGATCATGCGTGATGAACAGGATAGTTCGCTGCAGCTCTCCCCACAGACTTAGCAGCCAGTGATGCATCTCCCGCTTGGTCAATGCATCGAGCGCCCCGAATGGCTCATCGAGCAGCATCAGGTCGCCGCCTGCGGCAAGCGTCCGAAGAAAGGCGGCCCGCTGCCGCATCCCCCCTGACAGCTCATGGGGATAGGCATCCGCCCAGCGGCCGAGGCCGAACCGTTCAAGCATATCCGTGACGAAGGCAAGCTGCTCCGGTCCGCCCGCCCGGTTCTTCTTCAGCTCCCAGGGCAGCAGGCAGTTATCCCTGACGGTTCTCCATGGCAGCAGCAGGTCCTGCTGCGGCATATAGGAGATGGCACCGAGACGCTTTGACACCTCGCCGCCCGTCCAGCTGATGACTCCGTCTGTCGGCTCAAGCAGGCCGGCAATCAGCCTGAACAGTGTGCTTTTGCCACAACCGCTTGGGCCGATGAGGGATACAAATTCCCCCTGATGGACCTTCAGGGACAGATGATCAATAATTGGCGTCCGTCCAGACACGGAGGAGGACTCATAAGAGTAAGACAGATGATTCAGAGATAATAATGGCTTTATAAAGATGACCTCCTGTACAAACAAATTCCTTTTGAAGAATACCTAAAAAGGCCCTTCATTCCGTAAAAGGATGAAGGGCCTTAGCCTTGTTCAGTTCATGAACCAAAACAATAATTCATAGGCGCTTCACTTCCCTACGCTGGTATGATCCAGATCAGGTTCCAAGGGTCCGAAGTGGTTGCTTCGTCTCAGCCGGCAGGCTCCCCTAGTGAAATACAAATGTATGAGGTTTTCTTCAGTTGACAATTAACGCATTAAATATACCACAATTCGGAAGAAGCTCAAATACCCGCTCAACTTCCATTACTTGTTCTTGGCGTACAGCCAGTTGTAATAAGACGCATGCTTAATTTCATCGGTCATGATCTCGAATATCCAGTCGCGGTACTGCGGGTCAATATTTAAATAAATCGTACGGTATTTCTCAAATGCTTTTAGTTCCCCCATGAGTGCCTTTTCGATCCCTTCCAGATAACTTGCGGGTAACGCTTCCGCCGGTTCATTCTGTCCTGCTGGAGGAGCCATGCCCGTTAACTGGGTGTACAGGGTGCGGAACATTTTCCGATGCTTTCTTTCATCATTACGGATACTGATAATAACGTCCTTCTCCTGCTGAGTAGGAGCCATTTTTATAAGAGCGTCATAGAATAGCTCATCATTCCGTTCGCCCTGGATCGATTCCCTGATAAGCTGAATTACCATGTCACTGTTACGGGAATAGGTCAAGGAACGAAAAGCTGCAGGGTGGGGAATCACAAAAGGTTGATAATACATAATCAATCACACCGCCTCATTCAAAATAGTTCTTACGTTGTGCTTCAGCGTATTCACATCTGGGCGGAGGGGTGCACCTCCTGAAGATGCTGTCATATGATGAAGTAGGATAGATTTAAAGATAAGGTGGTCCAGATATGGATGATGAGAACAGTAAAATTATAATAACTACGATAGTGGTAGTTGTTATTTTCACCGCTTTCGCAATGGGACTCGGTAAAGCAGGTGAGGAGGCTGGAACTACAATTATAGTGTAAATTTTGGGGGAGAGGTCCGTGAGGAATAACAGTAACGGCGGAAATGGGACTAAGAGCAGTAATGGCAATGGCAGCAATGGGAAAAAGAAGAACAATCCCTCCGCCAGATTATCCCCCCAACAGATCGCAGTGGTTGTCGGTTTGCTTACGAATGTGCTCGAAGTTAACTCCGTTCTGCTTGACAAAGACCAAAGAGTGGAGATCTTATTGGTAGGGTCCATTAGAAGGAAGACGAAGGCAGATCGAATTGCAGATGAGCTCGGGAATGTCAGTGTGGGTGATCTGCTGGATGCTCTTATTCGCAAAAACACCTGATCCACGGATCGGAGCAAAGGGACTGGTACAAGCTGCTGCTTGGGTAGAACAAAATTTGGCTTCATCCTCCTGTGAATCAGATATGAAATAAGACCCTCTGCGGGTAAGCCGCAAGGAGGGTCTTTAGGTTGCCGTCAAAGTTAGCAGCCAGGCTCAGGTATGGAAGTATGCACAGCTGGACGGTCGCCTCGTTCCAGCGCACGGCTCCAGCCTGTCAGCAGTACCGCGGCCAGCACCATCAAGGCCCCGACCCAGGTTGTATGAATCAGACCGAGCTTCTCGGTGACGATGCCGCCCAGATAAGCTCCAAGCGCAATGCCTGCATTGAAAGCGGCGATATTTAGCGCAGAGGCAACATCTATCCCTTTCGGTACATACCGCTCGGCCAGCGTCAGAACGAAGATCTGCAGACCAGGCACATTCATGAAAGCGAAGAGGCCCATGAATAGAACCGTGATCAGGCCCGCAGCCTTGAAGGGTGCTGTGAACATCAGAATGAACAAGATCAGGGCTTGGGCAGCGAACATGTAGAACAGGGCGGAGATCGGGTTCCGGTTCGCCGCTTTGCCGCCGATCACATTGCCTATAGCAATAGCGATGCCGTAGAGCAGGAGCAGGAAGGCGACGGTTCCTTCCTTGAACCCGGTGATGTCATGCAGCAGCGGGGACAAGTAGGTGAAGACAACAAAGGTCCCGCCATAGCCGAGTGCCGTAATGGTGAAGGAGAGCAGTAGACGTCCATTGGTAATCAGCTTCAGCTGCTCTCTTGCGGGCGTCCGGGTTCCTGAGCGAAGACCCGCCGGAACAAGGATCACATTGGCGATGAAGGCAATAATACCAACAACAGCAATGGCCACGAACGCGGCCCGCCATCCGAGCTGCTGGCCGATCCATGTCCCCAGCGGGACCCCGGTAACGGTGGCAATGGTCAGGCCTGAGAACATGATCGAGATCGCGCTCGCTCTGCGGTTCTCCGGCACAAGGTCAGCGGCAATCGTAGAGCCGATCGACATAAATACCCCGTGGGCAAGCGCGGAGATAACCCGCGCGGTAAGCAGCAGTGCAATACTGCTTGAGACTGCGGCAAGGCTGTTGCCCGCGATAAAGACCAGCATAATCCACATCAGCAGCGTCTTGCGCGGTACGCCGGAGGTCAAAGAAGTTAGTACAGGTGCGCCGAAGGTGACTCCGAGCGCATATAGGGTAACGGTCAGCCCGGCAAGGGTGACCGAGATGTGCAGATTATCTGCGATTAGAGGCAGCAGCCCTACGCTGATGAACTCCGTCGTTCCAATAGCAAAAGCGCTAATTGCCAGTGCTAGAAGCGCGAAAGTGCTTCTTTTTTTATCTAAAGACATTTCATCCACTCCTAAGTATAGTCATTGCCAAACGGCAAATGTTATTATGTATGAACTGGATTGAAATGAACAGTACGTACTTTCAAGTTATATAGTCACCAAAAAGTAACTATTGGAGGAATAAAGGATGGAAGCCCGCAAGAAATATAATATTTCAATAGAAGCGACCCTGGAGGTTATTGGAGGGAAGTGGAAATGTGTGATCCTGTGCCACTTGACGCATGGCAAGAGACGGACAAGCGAGCTTAAGCAGCTTATGCCAGGCATTACCCAGAAGATGCTGACTCAGCAGCTCAGAGAGCTGGTGAGCGATGGGATCGTGAATCGTATCAGCTATAATGAGGTTCCCCCTAGGGTTGAATACGAGCTCACCGAGTATGGCTGGAGCTTGAAGGGGATTCTTGATTCCCTCTGTTCTTGGGGAGAGAAGCATATTATTAAAGAGTACGGAGATAAGTCGGCGGTGCTTGAGGATAGTATTTTGAATAAATGAACCGGGTCCGCTATGTTGCGGGGCTCCTCACATCTGGAATAAGCCCTCTCTCCACCATTAGGTGAAGGAGGGCTTATATGCTTGCTGATGAGCCTTACGGATCAATGGTTAATGCCGCATTTGTTCAGGATGAACGAAATTTGGTTCTCCAGCCGATTGAGGGTCTCCTGCTGCTCTTCGGTCTGTATTCCCTGTGCGCGCAAGGAAGCGAGCTCCTGCTTAAGCTGATGCAGATCGTCTCCCGCACTCGCACAGTTGTAGCTGCTCTCAAGATTATCAATCATGGCGAATCCTCCATTCGGGCCTAAAGTATACCTCCCTATTATGGAGAATTTCACTGCTCTTATTCGTATCTGATCGTCAAAAGCAGGTAAATGAACTGATTCTTCTTAGATCAACCCCGAAAAAGATCCAGCGTCCCCCGAGAAATCTATAGCCCGATACGGAGGTACGTCCGACAAAGATCGGATAGAACCAGTATTGATCCCTATTCGTCTGCCAAATGTAGGTGAACCGGAACAGACAGCCGGATATTGCCCCAGGGTCAACTGCGAAAGCAGAGACCTGCTGCTGAGGAATAAAGGGTGGGGGAGGTGATGTGGGCGGTTGTTGAGCTCCGGGACCTTGCGGTCCGGGTGTAAAGGATCCGGGAGGTCCGAATGGACCTGGGGGGCCAAAGGGTCCTTGTGATCCCTGCGGGTTCTGCTGAGGGTTAAACGGTCCTGGTGGTGGATTAAATCCCATAGTTATTTCACTCCTTCTAGGTAGTGGGCTAATGTAATGTATGTAGGAGGACTCAGATTGGGGTGGGCTAATGCACCGGGTTGATGCAAGTTTATTCATTGTTCCAGTATCCCGCCTTCATGGATCAATTCCGGGGTGGAATTTGAAAGATAGCTGTCTAAGCAGGTACACTGTCATTAACTATGATGATTAGGAGTGTGAAATAGCTTGAGTTTGTGGGAAGCGTTTGTGGCCCTGATTCTGGGGCTTGTTGAGGGGATAACTGAATTTGCACCGGTGTCCTCTACGGGTCATATGATTATTGTGGATGATTTCCTATTCCAGACGAACAAAATGTTCTCTCCCGAGGTAGCCGTAACGTTCAAAATTGTCATTCAGCTTGGCTCTATCCTCGCGGTTGTCGTGCTTATGCGGGACCGGTTCCTGAATTTGCTGGGTTTGAAGAAAATTCCCGGTCAGACGACCACCGGGCCGCGTCTTAATCTCGGACAAGTTATCGTAGCCCTGATTCCTGCGGGGGTACTGTATCTGTTATTAGATGATTTGGTCGATACTTATTTGTTCTCCACCCAGACGGTGGTCATTGGGCTCGTGCTTGGAGCGATTCTGATGATTATAGCCGACCGGTTCGGACCTCGTGAACCGAAGACCGTGTCTGTGGATCAAATTACATATAAGCAGGCTTTCATTGTGGGTCTGATTCAGTGTCTATCCATGTGGCCCGGATTCTCACGCTCCGGTTCCACCATATCGGGAGGTGTCCTGCTCGGAATGAAGCACCGGACTGCAGCCGACTTCACCTTCATTATGGCGGTTCCGATCATGGCAGGAGTGAGCTTCTTCTCCTTGCTTAAGAATTGGGACTCGATTACGTCTGAGGTCATTCCTTTTATCATCGTGGGCTTCATCAGTGCTTTCGTCTTCGCGCTGATCTCCATCCGGTTCTTCCTGAAGCTGATCAATCGGATTAAGCTGGTTCCTTTTGCGCTGTACCGTATTGTACTTGCCGCACTTATATATTTCGTGTTCCTACTCCCGATTTTTTGATTCATACCGCATTGCAGCTCAAACCCGGAAATATTAACTTGAAGGCCTCTTGTCCACAATGGGTGGAACAGGAGGCCTTCTTGTGTTTCTTGGGCAGGGAGGTATGTCAGGCTTTATATGCATGCAAAGGTACCCTCGTATGGTAGAATTTCACCGACCAGCAGAACACCCTACACTCCAAACTTGGTTTGAGGAGACGACGTTGAATCCGCTTTCGACATTGTTTTTTCTTTCCAATATCATTACTATTAAAGGAACATCATCTAGGAGGACATCATGATATGAAATTAACGATTGGACAAAAGTTGATTGCCGGTTTTTTAAGTATTGCTGTGTTGCTGGGTATTATAAGTTATCTCTCTTACATGCAGTTGCAAAGGGTAGATGATACTTATTCGGATCTGGTCGACCGGCGGGCTGTGATTCTATCTAATACCAAGGATATGCAGAATGCTGCTTCGCGAGAAATTAGTAATTTAAGAAGCCTCTTGCTTCAGGAGGAAGGGGCCGCAGATGCTACTACCTCAGCATATACAGAGCTTAAGGATAATATTAAGGCAACTAGCAGCCTTATAAATAGTGCAGCAAATAAGGATTTGTTAAAGCGTATGGATTCGTTGAATGAACAGTTTAAGATTAACGCGGACCAGTCCGTTGCCCTCATGAGAACGGGTCAGACTGACCAAGCGAAACAATTTGCAGCGGAGAAGGTCTTCCCCATTTCCAGGGATCTGCGGGCAATGGCCGACCAGATCGCCAAGGTTCAGAAGCAAGAGATGAGCCAGGGAAGCAAGGACACCTCGGCTCTTGTATCCTCAGTTAAGACCACGCTTATTACAGTTAGCCTCATTGCGATCCTGCTAGCCGTCATTATTGGGGTGATTATCTCCAGGCTGATCTCGCAATCGGTGAAGGCGCTGGCTCAAAGCGCAGAGAAAATTGCTGAAGGGTACCTGGACCAGGAGGATATTACCGTGAAGAGCCGTGACGAAATCGGTGATCTGGCCCGGTCCTTTAATCAGATGAAAATGAATCTTCGGAATGTGATCTCCCAGGTGGGGTTCAATACCGAGCAGGTGGCGGCAACTGCTGAGGAGCTTTCTGCCAATGCTGAACAGACCGGCCGTGCTACCGAGCAGATCACGATTTCAATGCAGGAAGCCGCTACCGGATCTGAGAAGCAGGTATATAGTGCGCATGAAGCCACACAGGCTGTAGGCGAGATCTCCAAAGGCATGGAACAGGCCGAGTCCTCCATTCGCGCGGTCACTGGGCTGACCGATCTGGCAAATGAGAAGGCAGGACAAGGAAATGCGGTTGTAAACGAGGCGATCCGGCAAATGAACCTGGTTCAGCAATCGGTCAAGACCTCAGCTGAAGTGGTCAACTCACTGAGTGAGAAATCAAGCGAGATCGGCCTAATCGTTCAATTAATTACGCAAATTGCCGGTCAGACGAACCTGCTGGCCCTCAATGCTTCAATTGAAGCAGCACGAGCTGGGGAGCAGGGCAAGGGATTCGCGGTCGTTGCCGGTGAAGTCCGCAAGCTCGCAGAGCAGACGACGGAAGCCGCTGCACAGATCCGTGATCTCATTCTGGAGGTACAGAGCGAGGCGGAGAGAGCCGTGTTATCGATGAATGAGGGTACTGAGGTGTTCCAGGAAGGCATTAAGCAGGTAGACCGGACAGGAGAGGTGTTCACGGATATTCTGAGTTCTATCGGGCAGGTGTCCTCCGAGACACGTGACGTATCGAGTGTCGTTGAGCAGGCGAATGCAAGTGCCCGCATGATGGTCGAGATTATGGAGAATATCGCGCTGATCGCAGAGCAGTCTTCTGCGAATACCCAGAATGTAGCCGCGTCTGCGGAGGAGCAGAATGCTTCCATGGAAGAAGTGGCTTCCTCGGCGGAAGCCTTAAGCAAGATGTCACAGGAGCTTCAAGCCTTGGTCAGCCAATTTAAAGTGTAAGTCAGAATGTGAGAAAGCGTGGGTGGCTGCCGATCAGCCACATAATACGAAGGCCTTTTGTCCACAGTGTGGAACAGGAGGCCTTCGTATTATTTTCACATGGGATCGTATTCAAGGGAGCTGGCTGTTCTGCATATTCAGCTGCATTTGTTCAGGTGTGTCGCGCCTGAAGAAGGACTAGGATGTCATGGAATATGACCTTGTCAAGAGGAATGGACCATAGAATCCTGTTTGGGCCCGCAGTTCGCGGTTATGTGGGAATTCAGGATTCAGCGTCTGCCGGGGAACGGCCTTGTTGTGATTCCGAATGAATCGGGGGCAGTCAAGTCGAGGATTCCAGAGTAGTTATTTCTTGATCACAGGAATCCAGACCTCGCACTGGTAGCTGTCGGATGAAATATCGCCCACAGGGTAGAGTTCAATTTCGGGACCCACGGCATGTTCATATCCTGTAGAAGGGAACCAGTCCTGATAGATCCTTCTCCATACGTCCTGAATCGCTCCTGGCATCGGTCCGACCGAAGTGAATACCGCCCAGGTGGAAGCGGGAATCGTCCGCACGGTGAACTCATCTTCCAGTGGGGTCCCCGGGCTTAATCGGATACCGATCATATAATTGAAGAGCTCCTGCTCCTGCTGCATGTCGAGACAGATGCCAAGCAAGGCTTTGTCCTGTCCGATCTCTAGCAGCTTCTCAGAAGTGCCGTCAGTGTTCAGGTCCTCCAGAACTTAGGGATAGCCCGAAGGTTCTTCCCGTCCCGGGTAGTGACCTGGATTAGCTTCCCCACAACTTGATACTCCTCTTGCTCCACAATACGATAGTCCATTCCTTGATCTCCCTTCAATGATAGATGGAAAGAGATGCGGGGAAAGGCCTTGAGGGTAACTCCCGGATTACGTGCTTCGGATGGAGGAACCCCGTGGAGCTTTCGGAATGCTTTGGAGAAGGCCTCCGGGGATTCATATCCGAATCTCAGCGCGATATCGAGCACCCTGCTGCCGGAAATAGCCAGTTCTTGTGCTGCTAACGTCAACCTGCGCTTGCGTATGTACTCCGCAACAGTCATACTGGTCAGCATATGGAACATGCGCTGAAAGTGGAATGAAGAGGAGTAAGCCGCTTTGGCTACTTCGTCGATATCGAAGGGTTCTTCCATCCTATTCTCCATGACTTCAATGGCATTATTCATCCGGTTCAGCCAATCCATACCGCATCACCTCCTTTGTACATGATCTTATCACCGGGTTGCCCGGAATTCCTGTCTTTGCGTGCGCTCGGTGAATAGGACTGGGGGCCATCTGTCCATTATATTAAAAATCACCAGAGTCCGGATTAACCCATCACGGGCAGCTTCAAATCGGTTACAATGATTAGTAGCACTAAGTTGAATCTATACAGGAGGTACGAAATGTCTAAAGACGAAGTTATTATGACACGCGAGGGTTATGCCCAGCTGGAACGCGAACTGGAAGAGCTGACCACGGTCAAGCGCAGAGAGCTCGCAGAGCGCCTCAAGACGGCAATCAGCTATGGAGACCTGAAGGAGAACAGTGAGTACCACTCGGCCAAGAATGATCAATCCTTCATGGAGACGAGAGTGCTTACGATTGAGAAAATGCTGAAAAATGCAAGGATTGTAGACCATATCGACAATTCCGTCGTTCAGGTCGGTTCCGTGGTCATTCTAAATGACGTGGAATTCGCCGAACGAATCGAATACAGAATCGTGGGACCCGCAGAGGCAGATGTCGCCGAGAACAGAATCTCTTACGAGAGCCCGCTGGGCGCAGCGCTCATGGGGAAATCCGTTGGAGACAAGATCACTGTAGAGGCTCCTATGGGGCAGATCGAATACGAGCTGCTGGAGATTAAGGGCTTGGCCTAAACTTAGGGTTGGAGAACAGCTTCATCTTGCTAAATTTAGCATAGGTGGAGCTGTTTGTGATTGCAAGGGCAAAGTGCTGATCTTGTTACTTAAAATATGTAAAGACCACCTGCTTACCTCGGCTTATCAGCAAGCAAAGGATCAGGTGGTCTTATTATTTTGGTTGGAGAGCCCTGACAGAGTCCACTTCAAGAAGCCTGGATCGTTTGCGAGGTTACTCGAACCCTGGGACAAGTCTCCCTTTCAAAATGTTACAAGTCCCATAGCTTGCTTCGCGGCGAGCAGGGTCTTCCCGGCAGCCTCGGCAGCACGCTCGGCACCCGCTTGAAGAATCCGGTCCAGTTCACTAGACTGGGTTATTTCTTTGAATCTTGCTTGAATCGGGGTCAGACGGCTCACGATGACTTCGGCAAGCTCTTTCTTGAAGGTGCCGTAGCCCAGACCCTGATAACGTTGTTCAATCTCGGGGATCGGCTCCTCGGAGAAGATGGAATAAATCTCAATCAGATTACTAACGGCAGGCTTGCTGTCCCAGTCATAACGGACCTGCATGTCGGAATCCGTGACCGCTCTGGCCAGCTTCTTACGAATGTCATCCGCGGAATCCTGAAGCAGGATGTAGCTGCTGCGGTTCGGATTGCTTTTGCTCATCTTCTTGGTAGGGTCATCGAGACTCATGATCCGGGAGCCGAGCTCTTGAATGACCGGCTCTGGCACTGTGAAGGTCTTCCGGTAACGATTATTGAATCGCTCAGCCAAGGTGCGGGTCAGCTCAAGATGCTGCTTCTGGTCTTCCCCGACTGGCACGTGGGTAGCCTGATAGAGCAGAATGTCGGCAGCCATCAGCACCGGATAAGTGAAGAGAGCCGAGCTGACCACATCCTGCTCGCTGGATTTGTCTTTGAACTGCGTCATCCGGTTCAGTTCACCGAAATGAGCTTGGGTCTCCAGCAGCCATCCTAGCTCGGTGTGGGCCGAGACCTGGGATTGCAGGAAGATCGTCGCTTTGGCAGGGTCCACACCTGCTGCAATGTAGTAGGCGGCAATTTCTCTCGAACGCTGGTGCAGCTCTTTGGGGTCTTGATAGACGGTAACAGCATGAAGATCCGGCACGAAAAAGAAGCATTCATAATCATGCTGGAGCTGAACGAATTGATGCAGTGCTCCCCCATACCCTCCAATGTTGAGATCCCCGCTGGGTTTGATCCCGGATAGAATACGTTTCATTCCAATCTACCTCCTATGGCTTGTGTGAGTACGACAAAAAAGACACTTCAATCCCTAAAGGGACGAAGTGTCTGCTCCGCGGTACCACCCAGCTTCGGCACGAAAGGCCGCTCTCTACTGAAATGAACCAGGATGCTGTTCATCTGCATATTCCAAGGGCATAAGGAATTGGCGTTAGAGAACCAGCCTCTCTGAGTTCATTTCATTTAACACGACGAGGATAGAAGCCTTGCGGCTCTACCTGATCATGCCTCCTAAGGATAACGGGGGAGAACCGTCAACGCCTACTGCCCTGCCGTGACCGGGGGTTCGGGCTGAAGCGAAGAGACCCATTCACTTACTCTCCTGTACCGGACCTTTCACCAAACCGCCGGTTCGCTTAAACAGTGCAAGCAAGCTACTCTTTCTCTTCATAGCCGTGTCTGTAATTTCATTGACGTAATTCTTGCATAGAAGGGAAGGTTAAGTCAAGTTAGACTAAATGCATTAGCGGCTAATCTTTTAATATAGTCTCTGATATCAGGAGCCCAGTCTTCGATGAAGTGGTAAAAACGATCCAAATCACCAGCATACAGTTCCCGCAGAGCTTCTTCGTATTGAGGGAAGTTCCCGGCCATAGCTGTCATAAAGCGATAGGTTGCTTCTTGTGACTCTCGTATCTTGCTCTGTTCTCCTCCAGCGCGGCGAGCCTCTTCAACGAGCTTTCGTAATGTTACGGACGCCCCTCCAGGTTGACTCTTAAGCCACTCCCAATGCCGTGGCAATAACGTAACCTCCCCGGATACAACCCCGAGCTTGGGTCGACCGACCTGCCGTGCAGGCTGGTGATTCACTTCCGTACCGGGCAAGGCACCAAATGGTTCTTCTAATCGTGTTAGTACGTCATCTGTATTCCCACGAAAATCAACATCTATTTGCCTCCCCGTGGAATCATCAAATATAAGCAGCTGTGTGAGATCTCTGTCATCCAGAGTTTCCTTCACTGTAGAAACAACGTGGTGCAACGAACCGCTGGCGACGACCCTCATACCCAGGAATGCCGTGCAGTAAGGATGCGTTAAGTCATTATTCATGCTGTACCTCCTCTTCTGAGTGTTTACTGTAATTTTATCCGGGTAAAACTACAATGTCAATATTACCCGGGTAAAATTGGCTTTGTTATGGTTGCTTATGTGGTACATGCTCTATTTGGCATCTGATCTGCATAGTAGTATGATTTATAGGGAACCATCCAGAATATTACATACTGCAAATTTATAGAAAAGGGGTCATTCTGAATGCCCGCTTTTATCTACGTGGTCTCCGCGATATTAACCTTAATTATGATTGTCTATCTGTATATTCTGCTGCATCCGATTTTTGGCGGGAAGCCATCACCACAATCGCTGGAACACATCAACCGCTCCAGGAACCGGGCCAAAGGCAAATTTGTGAATCAGATTGAGACCTCGGTCGATCACAGCTTGAAGGGGAACCTGTCTATTCTCATTGATATGATCAAGGGAGGACCTGGCCGAAGACCCCCTCATCCGCTGAATGTGGTTCCGTACTCACCTTCATCAGAGCCGACTTCCGAGGCTAGAGTCACTTGGTTCGGCCACTCTGCGCTGCTTCTGGAGCTTGACGGGAAGCGGATTTTTCTTGACCCTATGCTTGGCAGAGCCCCTTCGCCGACTCCCATCGTGGGCGGGAAGAGATACAGCGATAGGCTTCCTTGTGAGGCTGAAGATTTGCCGGAGCTGGACGCCGTAATTCTGTCCCATGATCACTATGATCACCTGGACTATGTCACCATCCTGAAGATTAGGGACAAGGTGCGCAGGTTCTTCGTGCCGCTTGGGGTGGCTGCGCATCTGGAGCGGTGGGGAGTTAGTCCGGAGCGAATTGAAGAGTATGACTGGTGGGAAGAGGGTGAATTTGAAGGGATCAGGCTGGTATGTACGCCTGCGCGTCACTTCTCCGGCCGAAGCCTGACCAGTAATACGACACTTTGGTGCTCATGGGTCCTTCATGGGCGGCAGGCCAGAATCTTTTATAGCGGGGATAGCGGATACGGGCCTCATTTCGCCGAGATTGGCGCGAAGTATGGCCCCTTCGATCTGACTCTGATGGAGTGCGGACAGTACGATCAGCGCTGGGCCAGCATTCATATGATGCCTGAACAGACGGTGCAGGCCCATCTTGATGTGGGCGGCGCTACGATGATGCCCATTCACTGGGCTGCCTTCACGCTGGCCCTGCATCCATGGACAGAGCCGGTGGAGCGTGCGCGAAGTGAGGCGGCCAAACGGGGAGTAGAGATGATCACTCCTCGAATCGGGGAGACGGTCATTGTCGGGGGGACTCAGGAGCATATTCAGACGGCCTGGTGGCGGAAGGCAGAATAGCGTGGACGTGTAGGCATGCCCTTGGGGCAACCTGCACATGGAGACTTATCTGGCTGCTGGGCCAAGGATCGCTTTAATATCAAAAAACATTGAAATTATTAGTTCATGAATGTCACAAACTCAGAGGGTACTCTGTCTTCTTAATGAGAGATCTTAAGGAGGCGTTACTTATGAGTGTGAGATTTAATTATAGAGAGGTTAACCCATCCGCGCTGAAAGCAATGCTGGCATTTGAGCAGGCCGTGAGCAGCACTGGGGTGGATAAGGTGCTGTTCGAGCTAATCAAGATTCGTACGTCTCAGATCAACGGCTGCGCTTACTGTATCGATTATCACGTGAAAGACCTGCTGAAGCTTGGAGAGCCTGTGGAACGGGCTTTGATGCTGAGTGTATGGAGGGAGATGCCGACCTATTCAGATCGAGAGAAGGCTGCGCTCGAGCTTACGGAATATGTTGCGCGGATATCAGATTCAGGTGTTCCCGAGGCTGTCTATGAGCGGGTTCGCGAGCACTTCAGCGAGAAGGAGTATATCGATTTGGTCATTTCCACCGGAATGTATCCGGGATGCTTTTGACTAATAGAGGGCATAGAGGGCTGGAGAAGTAAAATGGATCAGGGAGCCTTAAACGGGCTCCTTTTGGCATATATGGAGTTAGGAGACAAAGCGTGAGACTATATCCAAACGGGGGTGTGAACATGACAAACGCAGGGGCGGGCGCAGGCGCGCAGATGAATGAGAATGAGGAGCGAAGGGTCATGCAATCCCAGGAGAACCCGCCTGATCTGGAGCAGCTGTACCTTACGTATCGATCCTATGCATTCTCGGTCGCATACCGGATGCTCGGATCTGTCACAGACGCGGAAGATATAGTTCAGGACTGGTTCACGGAGATGTACGGCAGATCCTTATGGGGCGTTAAGAATGTGAAGGCATACATAGCCAAGTCCATTACGAACCGATGTCTCAATCTCATGCAGTCCGCATCCCGAAGGCGTGAGACCTACGTTGGTGAGTGGCTGCCTGAGCCGCTGCCGGATGCCTATGGGGCACAATATGATGGGCCCTATGAAGCGGCTGAACAAGCTGATACTCTGTCCTATGCCTACCTGGTTATGCTGGAGAGGCTGACGGCGACCGAGCGGACGGTCTTTCTGCTCAGGGAAGTGTTCGAATATGAGTATGAGCTGATCGCAGAGATAGTTGGAAAGTCAGAGGTGAGCTGCCGTAAAATCTTGAGTCGGGCCAAACAAAACCTTGGCCCTGGGACATCTTATCCCGCTCTAACCATCGCCTCTCCTGACAGCCGGGCTGCATTGATGAGCAGGTTCGCAGCCGCTATTCAGCATTATGATATAGGCGAGATGGTGAACCTGCTGACTCAGGATACAGTTCTGGTCTCCGACGGTGGCGGCCGGGTGCGGGCCGCGATCAATCCGATCATCAGCCGGGAACGGGTTGTGGCCCTGTTGACCTCACAACGCGCCTTCAGGAAGCTGCGTATCTGGAAATTGAGCCAGATGGAGATGAATGGAGGATTGAGTCTGATCTATCATGAGGAGAATACGGTAAGAGCGATGATCACCGTGGAGCTTACGCCCCAAGGAGACCGGATACAGCGGGTATTCATTGTGGTGAATCCGGACAAACTTGGCCATATCCGTGCGGACATGGGCGAGGAACTCACGGTATAAGCAGGCACAACAATTAGGTAAAATAATAAGGCTGCCCTTACGCGAAGGGCGGCCTATGGGCGCTATGTGCGAGGCAATCAGTCTGAATTTCTTTATGGCGTCAGCCCTGACATTCATTGTATCCATTCATCCTATCCTTACAGCTAGCTATTTCACCTTCACATTTACCTTTTGCCCGTGAGCACGCTGCTCAGTCACCTTCTGTCCAATAGTCGAAGCCGCCTGTTTGACCGAGCTTGTAACACTATGCAGTACCTCACCCACATCATGAGCGGATTCAACAATGGGATCGACCGCCTTGATCTTGCCCTTCACATCCATAGTGACCTGATTGGCATTATGGATCAGTGCCTGTGCCTCTTTGGTTAGTCCGTGAACGGCGTTTCGTACTTCCCCGAGCGTCTTGTTCGTCTCATCAAGGGAAGCCATGGTCTTGCGCAAGGTCAGAATGCCGAAAGCGGCCAGGGCGGCAAAAGCTACAGCGATCAACGTCACACTAAGCTGAATGGTCATAGGACATCTCCTCCTCTGTAATTACCATATGTCCAAGGAGTAGGATTATGCTCGGTAGGAGATGACTCACTTTAAGACAGCCGGGATGGGAATTCAGAAGTATGGGAGTGTCTGGCAATTCCAAACCCGGCAGAAGAGGGGGAGCTGCCCAAGGAACACGCTCTTAGGCCGTCCTCCACAGCTCAATGGTGGGCGGGACTCCTCGGGACTGTGCTAGAATAAGCTTGAGCAGATGTTAGGCCAGCATTTGGCCCGATTACCAGCTAACATAACTTAGGATAAAAGAGGTTGCAGCGATGAATATAGAACATTTTGCAGAAGCCAGGTTAAGTGAAGAGATTGTCCGCGCCCTGCAGGGGCTAGGGTACGACCGTCCCACGGATGTGCAGAGTCAGGTGATCCCCCTGCTGCTTGAGGACAAGGATATTGTAGTGAAATCACAGACAGGAAGCGGTAAGACCGCGGCCTATGCCATTCCGCTCTGTGAGCTCGTGGACTGGAACGAGAACAAGCCGCAGGCGCTCGTCCTGACACCGACCCGGGAGCTGGCTGTACAGGTGAAGGAGGACATTACGAATATTGGCCGCTTCAAGCGGGTCAAGGCGGCGGCCGTATATGGGAGGCATCCTTACGCGGTGCAGAAGCTCGAGCTGAAGCAGAAGAATCACATTGTGGTAGGCACTCCAGGGCGCGTGCTGGACCATATCGAGAGAGGTTCACTGCCGCTTGGGCGCCTAAGATACCTTGTGATTGACGAAGCGGACGAGATGCTGAATATGGGCTTTATTGATCAGGTGGAAGCGATCATTCAGGCGTTACCTGTTGAGCGAGTCACCGTACTGCTGTCGGCTACGCTGCCCCAAGATGTCGATAATCTCAGCCACAAGTATATGAATGAGCCGGAATATATCGAAATTCAAGGGACGGGCGGTGTTACGACGAACCAGATCGAACACTCCCTTATCGAGGTCACAGAGGCGGACAAGCCGAAAGTGCTTCAGAACCTGCTGATTACAAGGAATCCAGACAGCTGTATGATCTTTTGCAGGACTCAGGAGCTGGTGAACCAGGTGTTCAGGCAGCTTGCAGACGCGGAGTATCCGTGTGACCGGATTCATGGGGGCATGGTGCAGGAGGACCGGTTCGAGGTCATGAATGCATTCCGCCGGGGCCAATTCCGCTATCTTGTTGCGACCGATGTTGCCGCCCGGGGGATTGATATTGAGAATATTACGCATGTCATTAACTATGATATTCCTATGGACAAGGAGAGCTATGTACACCGGACAGGCCGCACGGGCCGCGCGGGACGCACCGGACAGGCCATCACGCTGGTGACTCCGCGGGAGGACAAATATCTGGCCGAGATCGAACAGTATATCGGATTCCAGATCCCACGGGCGGAGGCTCCTTCCGAAGAGGAAGTGAGCGGGGGGCTCGAAGCTTTTGAACAGAAAATCTATTCGCGGACCGCACTTAAGAAAGAGAAGAGCGAAGAGATCAACAAGGAGATCATGAAGCTCTACTTCAATGGTGGGAAGAAGAAGAAGCTTAGAGCCGTGGACTTTGTGGGCACCATTGCCCGGATTGAAGGCGTAACCGCGGAGGATATCGGCATCATTACCATCCAGGATAATGTAAGCTATGTGGAGATTCTCAACGGCAAGGGGCCGCACGTGCTTCAGGTCATGAAGCATACCACCATTAAGGGCAAGCAGCTGAAGGTGCATAAAGCGAACAAGTAGCGAGTACGCGGTGATCGGTAAGTAAGTTGTAAGTGGTGAATGGACAGAAAGTAATACTCGAACCGTGTATAGAAGCAGGGCAGCCGTGGACCAGATAAATAAAGTCCTGGACTGCCCCTTGTCTTATTCAACTACGTTGCCGTTGTTTGGTTTCTACGTAATTTGACTTAAAGAAAAGTAATATTCCCGGTACTAACATATACCATGCCTACTAGTTGAAAACGGCTGCCGCCGTGTCATAACGGGGCTGTTAACTCCCGTTACGAACATGCTCTATAATTTCTTGCACAATAAGAGCGCTATGCAAATTTGGTAAATCGACTTTTTCTTCGCCACGTAAAATGGCAGACAAATCGTTGTAAAGCTTCCACTGCGCATGTACATAACCCCTTATATCTGGTGGGAACGATGATGCGTCAATTGGCTCTTCTAAGCCGACAGGTGAGTAATCCTTCTTTTCATTTGTAGCTATTTTCAAATTTTCACCTTCCAGAATGAGGGTTCCATGTGAACCGAAGATTTCGATTCGAGGCTTTCGAGCTACCGCAGCCGTAATAAATTGTAATGAGAATGTTCCTCCACTTTCGAATTCCCCGATTAAGAAGAAAGAATCATCTCCGTCTGTCGGTTTATATCCTGATTCGTGAATCCTCTCATTAACATGATTCTTGGTAAATCCTGAAATCTTTTTGGAAAAAGGACCGAACCAATGATATAGAGCATCGATCATATGTGAACCTATTGCCCCAAGCATGCCCCCACCTTTATCCAATTCCCATTGCCAGCCAAATGGATCGTGTTTTATTTTGGGCCATAGAGGCCATGCCTCTGACCAATCAACATGCAAAACTTCCCCGATTTGGTTGTTGGAAAGAATCTTATTGATTGCTTGTCGTTCTGGTAAGTATCTCCATTCAAAGTTTATAGCAACAATACTGTGATGTTTAGACGCGATTTTGTTCATTTCATAAACCTGAAGGTAGTTCAACGCTGGAGGTTTTTCACACAGCACATGAACTCCAGATTCAATTGCGTATAATGTTATTTCCATATGCAGGGCCGGATTTGTAGCGATTATTACTAAATCTAAATTCGTTTGATCAATCATCTGTTTCCAGTCATCAAAGGTATATTTAATATTTAGCTCTTCTGAAATTAACTGTGCTCGACCAGGACGTATACTGCTCAGGGCAACTAATTCAAAATCAGGATGTTTCAAAAGTATTGGTGCATGGACTTGGACGCCAAAACCAGTTCCTACAATACCTACACGATGTCCCACCCAATCTCTCCCTTATTATCATCTTCATTTACTACCGCTTCCGTTTGCTTTCGATATGGGTTGATGCAAAGAGAAGCAGTAATCCGGGTATAAGTGTAAAAAAGTACACGCTTTTTGGAGCATACCCCATGGGGTAGAGTGTTCCTCCACTCATTACCAGTAAGCTAACTATTCTTAGTTTATTAACTAAGGACATCTTGAGGCCTCCATCAAATACTTCCCGCTCCATCTTCTTCTTTCTCCCAAAGCTCGACCAGACGACCATCGGGATCTTCGATCCAAATAAACTTTCCAAAATCACTAACCTCTTTATCCTTTGCGAGAGGTACTCCAATATGTTCAAGATGCTTGATCGTCTCGTCGAGATTATGTACTTGGAAATTTAACATCACTTGTTGTTCTGTTGGGAAGTAACCGTCATTCTCGGTGAAGAAGGACAAGATAGTCTCATTTCCTGATTGGGGTTTGATCACAGTCCCATTCCAGTCACCGATTTCAAGCTTCAACACTTCGCTGTACCACTTTTTTGTAGCTTCGAGATTCTTGGTTCTCCAAAAAACGCCTCCAAAGCCTTTTATCATCATACACAGCTCCTAACTGTCATAAAAATTATTAGCCATCTGGTTACATTAGATATTTGACATCTAAATTCAAACCACTTAGAAGGTTCGACTCAGCTGCTGCTAAGTTATAGAAGAAAAAACGCTAAAGCTACACCAAGAGCCAATACAACAAGTGAAGCCAGGTACTCTTTGGAGCCTTTTCTATACTTCCAGTCCACAAAGGTCTGAAAACCGCCCGCCAGAATTATGGCTATAATCATAAGCCATTTTAATGTAGCCCCCTTGAGTCTATCCTCTATTACCATTACAACAATAGAAGCGATTGCGAAGAGAAAAAGGATAACCTTGCCCCATATTTCCGCTTTCCTTCCAACACGGGAAATCCCATCCACTTCTACGGTTCCAACTATCCACCGTCTTAAGAGATAAGAGGAAATAGATAGAATGATAGCTATAATTGCAGCTCCGCCACTCCCCATTCAAACACCCCCTGCAACGTCTCTGTTTCACAACTATATTACCATAATATGTAATTCAGTAATAAGCCGCAATGATTATTGAGGGTTAACCGGGGTCGGCACGGCGGGCTCATTCTCCCCTCCCATACGACGTCGCGACGTCTCCATCCGGCCAACAGCCGGAATATGCTCGGACACCTTCGCAAGCCCAAACACCGGCATATTGCCGTATACGCACTCATACTCGTTGGCTCGGATCTTATAGGTTTCATGGTAGATCCCGACAGTTCCATCCGTTCCGATCTTGCGGTTGAAATTTCGCCATGCGGTAAGATGCTGCCCGCCGCGGGCATACACTTCCAGTTGCTCATACGAATCCCAATATTGGAGCAGATGGATGCTGCGCCAGCTCAGCATGAACTCTGTGCCACGGAAGCCGAGCTTGCGATTGGTATAAAGCTCCCGCAGCATGGGTGTCATTGCCAGAAATACCGGCAGCCATTTGTGTACGGCCCAGAGCCGATTGACACGCATACCGATTAGGAAAACAACGAAATCCCCCTCCATACGAGCTGTGTATCTTCCAGGTATTACTTTCGCCATTGGAAATCATCTCCTTCAACGTTTCGTTAATAATTAATGGATGTGATCAAAAATAGGGAAGGTATGTTAATCCTGTTCACAGTAAGGTGAAAGCTCGGGCAGCTCCAATACCTTTGACATTACCGCAGTCATCCCGAGTCCAATAAAGCTAGAAGCCTGGAAGCCGGGCTGGGGAATCTTTGCTCGCTCGAATTTTTCCTTAACCACCTGATGAATATGGGCAAAGCCTTCCTGGACCTTTTGACGAATGATCGGCTCAGCCGTCGTGAACGCCTGCATCGACAGAAGCGTTTCGTCCCGGTGTGTGTCCAACAAGTCATAGAACGCTGCGCCCATCTGATCCATCAGCTGCTCCGCCGGCGCCTCGACTTCCTTGAACAAGCCTGCAATACGCTGGACGGACTGCTGCAGCACTGCGATGAACAGATCTTCCTTCGTTTTGAAAAAATGAAACACATAGGGTTGCGTAATCCCCACTACTTGAGCGATTTGTGCGGTCGTGGTCTTGTAATATCCTTGCTCGGCAAAGACGTTTATGGCTGTTTCGAGAATTTGCTGCTTGCGGTCTTCTTTGGCCACTTCTTGATGCCCTCCAAAATTCTATTTATTTATTACTTAATAAATACATGCGCCATCGCAAGTTGTCAACAATTTTTTCCATGTATAGTTAAAGTCGTAAGTAAGTAAGAAACTCTCGCCAACGAATTTCCCCAGGAACCGAAATCCCCTAAATTTTGTCTAGAAAAGCCTAGAATTCTGTCGTTAAATAGGGGGTAATGAGAGAAAGAGGGCTTTGGTAGAATAGGCACCTCGGAGGGGGAGAACGGGTGAGAGTATTCAGAGTTTTGGTTCTAATGACTGTAACTATGGTGGTGTTGTGTGCTGGCGTATCTGCTGAAGGCGCATCTGATAAGATGCCTCCGGTTCGCCAGGAGACTTCGGGAGGGCAGGTTATTCTGGTCGAGGCGGCAAGCACTTCTTCATTCAAAGGAACTTTGTCTCTGCGCGAGAAAATAAACGGGGAATGGAAGACAACGCTTAGCGGAATTCCGGTAGTTCTCGGCAAGAATGGGATTGGCAAGTCGCGAGAAGGCGATGGGAAGACACCTACAGGCACCTTCCCGATCGGTCACGCCTTTGGCACGGCAGCCAAGCCTGCGGGGCTGAAGCTGACCTATGCTCTGGCTGGCAGGCAGGATTACTGGATTGATGACCCTACATCAGCTCAGTATAACAAATGGGTTCACTATACGGGCAATCCGGCTGCTAGGTGGAAGTCCTTCGAGCGTCTGTATATCCCACAGTACAAATATGCTGTGGTAATCAGGTACAACGACAATCCGATTGTAAAAGGAAAAGGCAGCGCCATCTTCATGCACATTTGGCGGAGTCAAGATAGGCCAACCGCCGGCTGCGTTGCGATGTCAGAGGCGAACCTTCTTAAAGTCATGAGCAGGCTTGATCCGAAGCAGTCCCCTGTGATTACCATTACCCGCACACAATAATCTGCCGGGTAAATCCCGCCTTCCGGACAACTCCTCGGTCGAGCTCAGTGAGTCCCGACTCTGCAATCATCTCATTCATCGACTCGACGCTGATGATGACGACCTTGTCCGCAATCCGCCGGGCGTGCTTCAGAATGGACCTCTGGGTCTCCGAAGTGGCCTTCGAGAAGTGATTGTACGGCATGTCGACAATCGCCACATCATAATGCTCAGTGATGTCCGCAATATCACCGAGAGTTACCGGCGCGTTATAGCCGAAATGAGCAATATTCTCCCGCGCACCGCGGGCGATAAGCGGATTGATGTCCCGGCCAATAATGTCTATGCCCATGGACAGGGCTTCAATCATGACCGTCCCGATGCCGCAGCAGGGATCGATGGCCCGAACGCCTTCGGGCTTCGGAATGGCAATGTTGGCCGCGGCCCGGGCTACCCGCGTACTCAGGGCGATGGAGTAGCTGCGCGGCTTTTTCATATGATGGAGCCATACAGCGGTGCTTTTCTGGTAGCGGCCAAAGTACCAGCGCCCTCCCATGGCAACAAGACCGAACCAGTGGTCGGGCTTGTTCACGTCCGCCTCTCCTTCAATATGCATTCCCATCTCTCTTTCGATCGCGCGACGCTCATCATACTCGATTCGGTCATCGCCGGTAAGGTCGTTCGTTTTCACGAAGATGACTTTGAATGTATCTCCATTCAATTCGATCTGTTCCACTTGCTTCAAAATATCCTCAAGCTTATCCCCCTCGTACATCACATCGATGCGCTCGCGGATGAAGGGACTGCGGCTGGGGTCAATTTCGGTGGTGCTCTTCAGCAGGTTGGTCTCAGGCACAAATCCGAAGAAGGCCCGCATCTCTAATTGGCACAGCGAGACTTCCTCCTCCGGATAGGCATACGTGTATATAAATTCAGTCTTATTCAAATGAAATCTCCTTCGCGTCTTCTTAAATGAATGCATCAAGTATAATACATAGTCTAACGTACATTTCAAATCATCCGCCCGTAAAATGCAAAAAAATCACGAATTCTCCCCGCCGGGGTGGTACACTAAGGGGAGCGATTACAGGTGCGGCCTGTATCTATATAAGATGTAGTTAGAAAGATGACATGCAGGAGAGGCGTAAGGGAGGGGAAGGTTGGAACTGTAGGAGCGAAAGCGATCGCCTTTGTCTCCGGATTTCAACACACAATATAGTATAAATCAGAAATCTGGAGACAACAGCGGCCGAAAGTTCAAGCATTCCCCGTAGTTACGACCGTACCCAAAATGTGAAAATCTTAACTGCATCTTATATATTATATGACAAAAGAATGGAGCTAAGTTGAAATGGCACAATCCAAGCTAAAAATGGACCCAGTAAAAGCAGCCGGGCTGCTGGAGAAATGGATCTCATTCTACGATATGAACAATCCTAAAGCGTGGGACAGAGATGAGTATGGGTTTGTAAAAGATACCTGTAAAGCGATGCAGTTCGCGGCTCAGTCTCTGCGCGGTAAAGGCGGCGCGGTGAAGCCTGCTCAGCGCCAAGAGGCTGCGGCTCAGCTCAAAGATTGGGTGGAGGAGTATGAAATGGACAATCCAGCCAACTGGGAGAAAGAGAACGCCCAGTTCGTGAAAGAGGTCGTGCAGGCGATCGAGTTCGCAGCAGCCTTTCTGAGAGGGAAGTAGGGTAGATGTGAAGAACAACTCAAACTCTAAATAGTGGGTTAATGGGCCATAAATGTAGATTTGAATATGTAAAGGCATGATGTTTAGTTTCTACTGTATTAGGTACGGAGAACAAGCAAAAAATACTTTAAGAAGGCCCGAGATGGAGATCCCGGGCCTTTTTAATGAGTTTGGAGGCAGATTAACCCCTAATGGAAAATGTTTTTGTATTTAGCGTATCTAGTGAAGAAGATATTAAGATAACACTGAAGCAAACAGAGTCACCATTAGACCTTGTTAAAATTAATTATCAGAGTCCCAAGTCAACGTTTGTTCTACATGAGGATGAGATTGCTTTTGGTGCAATCGAGACATTTGGTGTAATGCTTAATAAAGCAATTCAGGGGGAACTTCAACTTGCTCCTGAATATCAACTATTAGGTGCGGGTTATCACTGGAATATTCTTACACATCAAATTCCCGATTGTGGGCCATTTGACGAGAATCCATTAGAAAAGTTTTGGTTGTGGTCAACCCCAAGTTCTAATGGTATTCAAACATGGATGTACAACATAAATGGTAATATCTGCATTGAATTAAGTCCTAATTATTCCTGGCATTTCACTGAACCAAAGGTAAACGATGAATATCATTCCTTTGAAAGTTTCATAAAAAACTTCAGTATAGTAAAGAGATTTAGTATTAATGTTGTGAAAGCTAGATTGTGGCATAATAAATATGAAGAGATATTGGAGTCAATTTCAAAATAATACTATTGAGACCTCGGGGCGAATGTTCCAAGGTCTTTCTTTTACCCCCACCCAGTGCCGAATGAATCGGGCGGCACATTACAAAAGAGAGCTTAACCTTCTCGCCTCCAACGTAATTTCTCTCTAATATCCCTGTACACACATATAGCGTTTGGAAAAAATTACCCAAATAACGTTTGAACAAAAGTTATAAAACTAATTATGACAAAGCTACGAGAGACTACACTCCAAAGTCACAAGACTTCAGAGCGTAGTCTCTTTCTGCTTTCATCCCGGGTCAGAGTAAGCAAGTTCTGTTTAATATATTACCAAGATGACGAATTGTGCGGGGAGAGGGTTCAATAATGAAGCAAAGCGGGATTGTATCCATCGATCAGTGGGATCGGAAGCTGCAGGACGGGATGATCAATTTCATGAACTACTATCTATCCCGCGGCCCGGTTGAGAAGGTTATAGAAGGAGCAGAGCTGGCGAAAGTATTCGCGGATACCCATATCCCGTTCGAGGCTGCAGTCCGCTATCGGCAGGAGCTCGGCGGGTTCTTCACCTCAACTGAGCAGCTGAAGGATCTGCCAGGCTTAACGATAGAGCTTCTGGAACAGCTGGCTTACCTAGTGGATAAGCTTGACCTCGGGAGACTAAGTGCCCTTCTTCCAGGGACTACAGAGAACAATAAAGTGGATGCCTATGTGAACGGCCCTGACTGCCTGCGGGTTCTGCTGGAGGAGATTAACCGGGCGGAGCGGTATATTCACCTGTCGGTCATGCTTTTCTTTAACGATAACTCTGGCAACAAGGTTGTCCAGGCACTGCTGGACGCGCGGGCTAGAGGGGTTATCGTACGGGTTATGGTGGATTACGGTATTACTGCCGCCGGGTATAACAGCAACCTGAAGTTTGGTGACTTCGGCAGTCTGGCCGAGCAGCTTGAGGCCGCTGGCTGTCAGCTTATTAATACATTTACAACCTGCTACAGCGATGTGGATTGGGAGAGCAAGAGAAAGGAGCTTGCCGCAGCCGGGGTGCCTGAGCATGGCTTGTTCCTCCAGGATTATGTTCAGGAGCAGGTTACTGTAGGACTGAATGTGATCAATCACCGGAAGTTCCTTGTGATAGATGGAGTTACGTCCATTGTGGGAAGCATTAATATTGGGGATCAATATTTATTCGAGAATCCGGTTATCGCTGAAGAGAACCAGGAGATAGATGGCAGAAAGCTCGGTTATCCGAGCAAGGAAGACGAGTGGCACGATGGCTGCTTCCGCATCCGGGGGGCTGCGGCTTATTCGCTGAACCAGATTTTTGTGTTCCAGTGGACGGTTCTGGGCGGGGAGATGTTCGATCCGGATGATGACTTTTACTATCCCGAGATGGATCGCAGCTTTGGAGAAGAGCAGTGCACGCTGTTCGCCAGCTTCCCCGGCAACCCGGTGAATCTGATTCAGCAGTACTATCTGGACCTGCTTAAATATGCGGGGGATGAGACGATTATTGTGAATCCTTATCTGATTGACAATGCGTTCTGGGAGATGCTTAAGAGCCTCGGTGAGGAGCAGGCCCAGCATATTAGCATCTGCAACCCGCTGAACGTGAACGATCATCCGACCAACAAAGCCGCGGTCCAGAGCCATATGTACGGCCCTTTTCACAAAGGGGTCTCCTACTATGATTACAGTAAGACCGAACGCTTCTCCCATTGGAAAATCACTTATGACGCCAGATCCAATTGTGTGTTCCACGGCTCCTATAATATTAATGAGCGAAGTGCCTGTCACGACTTCGAGCTGGGCGTTCTGGTCAAGGGCAAATCCTTCGCGGACAAGGTCCGTAGAATGATTGGTTATGATCTGAGTGTCTCGGAACGGGTGACGAGCGACAAGGTCTTCTTCAAACACCCCTCTTTGCACCTGAGTACCTATTTCAATAAAGCAACAGAATATTTTACCTGAGAGAATATGTTAAAATATGGATTACGCGAATGGATTTATTATATAATCATTCCGAAGGAGTGATTCTTATTCTATTGGTCCATATGAACAGACGAACGTTCCAATTGCTAGGTGATGAAGAGCTTGGGCAAGCGTGTTTTGACCCGCTGATTCAGAGGTACAAAGAGGAGCAGACTCTGGGAAATGACTTTACTACCTTGTTTAATCAACTTACCCGGGGACAGCAGGCTTTATTTGTGTTCCAAGTCTATTACTTGCATGCAACCGAATCTTTAACCGAGTATTATTGGTGGAGTGCGTATTTCTTGGCGACCGGGGAGCGCTGGGCCGGATTGAAGGCCAGTCTTAGATACTTCGGAGAAGAGGAGCTTCTGGATATTCTAGAGTCTACGGAGAAGGTACTTGTTGACACCGGACATCCCCTGAAGCTGGAGCAGTTCGATCTCTCCAGAGATCATCTGCATCAGCATCCGAAGCTGCTTGCGGCTATAGAAGTTCTGGAAGAGAGGTACCAGGCGGTTGTTCCAGGAGCCTGTAAGCGGATTGCTGCGTATATCCGGAGTCACCCGGATGAGTTCATTCATTTGGAAGAAGATACTCTTACAATCTAATAGAGACCTATAGTGGCCTGTTTCGGGATTTACCCGGAATAAGGCCGCTTTTTTGTGATATGCCCTTTTATGGAAAATGCAAGTGTCCCCTTTAACGCACAAAAGAAATTGTGGTTGATTAATCCAAAAAGATATATCATAATAATGAAAGATTCATAGACAAAAAGACCTATAATTGGCAATTACAAAGGAAATTTATAGGATCTAGGACTTGCTTTTACATAGTAAAGTCAGACTACATAATTTTACAAAATGGGGGAACAGATTCAATGCATTGTACAAATTGTAATCACTACAATGATGGTGGAAAGTTCTGCGAGAACTGCGGAGCCAAGCTTCCGGCGGAAGTCGCGGCAACGTCCGAGAATGTAGGGCAGTCTCCGGTTCAGCCTGAGTATACACAGCAGCAGGAGCCTGTATATCACACACCACCTCAGCATGCGGGGTATCCCGGCAGCGGACAGCCTGCGGCTCAGCCGAATGTGTATTTACAGAATGCGAAGAATGTATCGCGGCTTTATTTTAACTATTTCGGAGCGATTCTCAAGAGACCTTTCTCAAGCATCCATAACATTGGTGGAGAACAGCTGATCAATGGAATTATTACTATGGTACTATTTAGTCTTCTGGCTCCTCTAATGGTCTACTTCAGTATTAGCTCTATGGCTAGAGAGTTCCTCTCCAAGAGCCCATTTCTGGACATTGTAATCAAGCCAACACTTTCACTGGCTATTCTAATCCTGCTTGTAGCTACTTTCTGCTTCGGTGCAATCAAGCTGGCCAAGATTAATGCCGGTTACCGTGATGTTATCGCCAGATTTGGCGCCCTGCTGGTTCCTTTCCTGGGCCTCATGGTCATTGCCTTCGTATTGTCTATTCTGCAGCTTGAGATCTTTAGCTTTTTCCTGGTTGGGGCTTTTCTGGGAATGCTGTTCATTGCACCGCCGCTCGTGATCACCAGCTGGGTCAAGAAAGACGCTAGAGGGCTGGACGCTGTCTATGGTGTTCTGTTGACTTATATTGCTACGTTCATCACCCTTGATATCATTGGTAAAGCCATAGTCAAGATCCTTGATGATGTTGTTCCTGGCAGCATGTTCTTCTAAGGCAACAACTATAATTTGATAACCAACCTTTGTGAATTGAATTAAAGACTGCGTAATACCGAGCCATGGAGAACTAGTCCAGACCGTTTGTGTAATATTCAGCTCTTAAGTTCAATCCATATCAACACAATAAATAATCAGATCACCTCCATCACTCCAGTAATAGGGGCCTTTGGAGGTGTTTTTGAGTGGGGGAGTACAGCGATGGCTTTTTGCAAAGAATGTGGATCAACGCTTCAAGAGAATGCGGCTTTCTGTAAGGAGTGCGGTACCCAGGTCGGTCAGGTGCGGGAGACCTCGGCGCCAGCCCAGCTCCAGCGCAGTGCAGTGCCGGTAAGTGAATCAATTCCGTCCAAGCCGATGTCGAAGAGAACGAAATGGACCTTGATTTCGGCAGGGGCGCTGATCATTGTGCTGATTGCCGGCTACAAGACCGGGGAGTATTTGCTGTCCAAGGAGCGGCTGGTCAGCCGCTTTGAGTTAGCTCTTCAAGCGAAAGACAGCAAGAAGGTAGCTTCGCTCCTAACTTCAAATGACAAGCAGCTGGTCATTGAAGAGGCTTCGGTCAAGAACCTGATGGGTTATTTGGCGAAGCACCCGGACGAGCAGAACAGTCTGATCCAGGATCTCAAATCCCAAGCGAAGCAGTCTGATGACGCCTCTTCTTCGGGATCCATTCACCTGGAGAAGGAAGGCAAAAAGCTGCTTATCTACAACAATTATGAACTGAATGTAACACCGGTATATTTGAAGCTTGGCACGAATTATAAAGACGTGAGTCTGCTCGTAGATGGGAAGGAAGTTACCAAATCCAATAAGGAGTACTACGAGAAGACTGTAGGTCCCTATGTTCCGGGAACCTACAAGCTCGAGGCAAGGCTTAAGACAGATTTCGTGGATCTGGTGAAGTCCGAGGAGGTTGATCTGTTCGGATCAGGCAGTGAATATTCGGAGAATCTTGAGCTTCAAGGGGAGGATGTCACCATCTCCATGGGGCTTGGGGCAGAGTCCGGCTTGAAAGGCAGCTTAATCATTAACGGCAAGGATGTGGGCCTCGACCCGTTCAAACAATCCTCGTTCGGACCGGTAATGACTGACGGATCTGTGAAGCTTGCTGTCGAAGGAGATTACCCATGGGGCAAGATGAGAACGGATGAAGTGACCATTAACGGAAGCTATGTGGAGGTTAATCTGGCCGCGAACAGTGAATTTGAGAGTGGCATTATGAAGGTCATTGCCAAGCATTCGGGCGAGAGGCTCAAGGCTTATACGTCCGGGGATGCAGCTGCTTTTACCCAGGCTACTCAGAGCTATAAAGAGAATGAACTATCCAGAATTAAGTACAACATGGAGTCCGGGAATTATTATAAAGGTAAATATCTGGGAACCCGCTTTGATATGAATTCATTCAGCCTGTATAACGACAATGGGAAATGGCATGCCTCGGTGCTCGTTCAAGGTATGTACAACGAGGACACGTTCTATGAAGGGGAGATTCCGGTACCGGAGGATGCAACCCATGATGAGCGCTTCATCCTTACGTATGACGCGGCTAAGAAGGCTTGGCTGGTGGATTCCGAGGAACAGACCTACAGCTACAGCGATGAGAATATCAAAGAGATAAAGGAACAATCCCCGAAGGTATACACCAGCGGATCAGCAGCTTCCACGGAGGTAAATACTACGGGCGCGGCGGGACAAGCCGATTCTTCAGCTATTCAATCTTTCATGAGTGATTATCTAACTACTTCCGTCTATGCGATCAATGACCGGAGCTTTGATGAAGTCGCTTCTTATATTGACCCTTCAGGTCCTGCATATAAGGAGTCTTCCAGTTATATCGACTACTTGAACGGGAAGGGGATTACGGAGGAACTGCTCTCTCAGACCGTGACCGACTTCAAGGCCAGTGCGGACAGCAAGAGTTATGAAGTAACTACCGCCGAGGAATACAATATTAACTATAATGACGGTACGACCAAGTATAAGAAGTTCAAATCGGTGTACAAGCTGGTTGTCATTGACGGTTCACTGAAGATGAACAAATTAATCAGTACCAAAGAGCAATAACACCACGAATCACCTGAATAAGCATGGCTATAAGCCCCTGTCTGTGAAATTGGAACAGACAGGGGTTTATTCATTTCATGTAATCATTGGTTAGGTGAACCGGCAAGTATAAGCATGCTCTTCGGTCACCAATGCTCCAGAACGACCTTTCCGATCATGCTTCCAGACTCCACAAGCTGGTGGGCTGAGCGTAGATTGGCTGCATGGATTGGTTCCAGGCGGCTGGCTAAAGTGGTCCTAATGCTGCGATTATCGACCAAGTCGGCAATTTGATTCAGGAGCAGGTGCTGCTGGATCATATCTGGGGTCTCATATTTAGCCCTGGTGAACATGAATTCCCAGACGAACGCTGCACTTTTATCTTTAAGCAGATTGAGATCCAGAGGTTCATGGGTCTCTACAATCGAGCAGATAATCCCTTGCGGGGCAATCGCACTGGCCATATTAGCCCAATGCTGGTTCGTGTGGTTCAGGCAGAAGATATAATCTACTTCTTGCAGTCCCAGCTGCTGAAGCTGACCGAGGAATGGCTCATAGTGACTGATGACATGATGGGCGCCATGCTCTCCTACCCACTTGGCAGATTCAGGCCGTGAAGCTGTGCCGATGACGGTTAATCCAGCGAGGCTCGCCAGCTGGGTTGCAATAGATCCGACGCCTCCGGCGGCTCCGATAATCAGTATCGATTTGCCGTGATTATCTTCAGGAATTAATGAGATACCCAGCCGATCGTAAAGTCCCTCCCAAGCCGTGATGGAAGTCAGCGGCAGGGCGGCAGCTTCGGCAAAGCCCAAGGACTTCGGCTTCCTTCCGACAATTCGTTCATCTACAAGCTGAAATTCACTGTTGCTTCCAGGGCGCGTAATGCTCCCCGCATAGTAGACTTCGTCTCCAGCCTTGAACAGCTGACAGTCCGGGCCGGCAGAGACGACTACACCAGCCGCATCCCAGCCCAACACACGGGGCTGATCCTCAGTCTTGTCCTTGGGTGCGCGGACTTTGGTATCTACCGGATTAACCGAAGTAGCATGTACCTCAACGAGGAGGTCCCTTCCTGTGGCGAGCGGCTTCTCCAATTGCAGGTCCAACAGGCTGTCTGGATGATCAATAGGCAGGTACCGGTGAAGTCCTACAGCTTTCATTTGAGGCATAAAGCTCATTCCTTTCTTTATATTGATTTTGGCACAATTATATGGGATAACAGGTATATATGTAAGTACGCACATTTATGTTATGTAGTATCAATTTATATACCTTAATGAGAGGATGACTGGCATGAGAAACCGCAAGACCGGATATGGAGAGACATGTCCTAATAAGGAGGGCTGTCCCGTTGAATATACACTGGATGTCATAGGGGGTAAATGGAAGGGTGTACTGCTGTATCACTTAATTGGCGGAACCAAACGATTCAATGAATTCCGCAAAATATGTCCGGACATCACACAGCGTATGCTGACCCTGCAGCTTAGAGAGCTTGAACATGACGGCATTGTTCACCGCGAGGTCTACCATCAAGTTCCTCCCAAGGTGGAGTACTCACTCACCGATTTCGGGCGCACACTGGAGCCTATCATTATGAGTATGAAGCAGTGGGGCGAGACATATAGGACGAAGACATTAAGCGAAGAAGAGCCCCAAGCTAGTGTGTAGGATTCAGCTAGAATTCACAGGCAGTCTTTAGTTCGATCCATATAGATTTAAGTGATTCTGACAAAATAGATGCGCTTATACAGCAGATAAGGGGCGCCCGGGTTTCAGAAACCTTGGGCACCCCTTATTAATTAACCCTTCAGCTGCATCGCTTCTGCAACAAGCTCGAAGGATCTGAGCCTTGCTTCATGATCATAGACCTGAGCTGCGGCAATCAGTTCATTCGCTCCCGTCTCTTGAACAATCTGCTCCATCCGGGCACGAACGGTCTCCTTGGTTCCCACCACGGTATAGCGGAGCATGTCCTGGATGACCGCCTTCTCGCGGGCGCTCCACAGCTGCTCCATATCCTCTACCGGCGGGCTCAGCGGGCCTGTGCGGCCGCGAATCAGGTTGAGAAATTGCTGCTGCTGTGAGGTAGCAAGGAAATGAGCTTCTCTTTCCGTATCTGCAGCTACCGCATTGAGGCCCACCATAACGTAGGGCTCGCTTAGGTGCTCGGAGGGCTGGAAGTTCGTGCGGTAAAGATCCAGTGCGGGCAGCAGATAATCCGGGGCAAAGTGGCTGGCAAAAGCAAACGGCAGGCCAAGCTGTCCGGCAAGCTGCGCACTGAATCCGCTGGAGCCAAGGAGCCAGATCGGGATATCCATCCCCTCGCCGGGAACAGCCCGGACGAGAGCCTGGCCCGATCCCAGGGCCGGATTAAAATAAGCGCGAAGCTCGGCTAGACGTTCCGGGAAGTCCTGTCCATCGCTTGCCGCGCCGCGCCGAAGGGCGCTGCAAGCTGGCTGGTCGGACCCCGGCGCTCTGCCAAGGCCCAGATCAATCCGGCCGGGATACAGCGATTCGAGTGTGCCGAATTGCTCGGCAATCACGAGCGGAGCATGATTTGGCAGCATAATGCCGCCTGATCCGACGCGAATCGTCTTCGTGCCAGCCGCAACGTGGCTGATAACCAGCGATGTGGCGGAGCTGGCAATGCCCGGCATATTGTGATGTTCAGCGAGCCAGTAGCGGTGGTAGCCCCACTGCTCAGCATGCTGAGCAAGATCTAATGAATTGCGAAAAGAATCCGCAGGAGTTCCCCCAAGTATAATCGGGGCTAGATCCAGTATCGATAAGCGGACGCCGTCCCGAGATGAAGATGGCTGATGATCCGGCTGTTCTGTATGCATAATTTATAGTACCCTCCTCATCGATAGAGCCATGAGTTTGCGGCAGAAGCCGCCGGCTCCCACTTTTATTATAAACATTTTGGGCCCTTTACGGTCCGCATAAGCCTAAGTAAGCTTCAGATCGCACCAGCCGAATATACAAAACTTGATCTTTTTTGCTATAATTAGCCGAGAACTGCCAGATTATGATTAAAAGATGGTGAAGCAAGCATGAAGGTCAATCTGGACATGATAACCGTATTTATCTCCATTGTAATTGGGAATCTATTTACTGTGATCCTGGTAAGTGCATATCGGCACAAGCATATGAAGGACATCGCGGTAAACTGGTTCTTCGTCTCAAGATGCCTTCAGTCGCTCGCATGGGGCACTCTGATTTTCCGGGATATTCTCCCGGGAGGCGTGTCGATTCTGTTGATGAATTCCATCCTATTCCTTGGATATGAATTCGAGACCATTGCACTGATTCGGGTTCAGGGTGCTTTTACAAGGAAAGTGAAGAAATTCTACTTCTGGTTAACGGTCCTGTTTATTGCGGGATTTACGGGAATCTATTATTTCTATAATTATGAGAATGTTCGTATAGTGTATGCTTCGCTCTTTACAGCGGCGCTGATCGTATATCCCGTTTACGGGATGATTACGAAGCGTTCAGCCTCCACGTTGATGAGAGTGATGGGCTGGTTCTATGGGATTGTAGGCTTGTCGCTGGTGGGACGGGCCATGATGACAATCGACGCGTTCGGGATGATGAGTCTGTTCTATCCGGGGTTTTATCAGAACCTTCAGTTTATCTCCATGTATTTTATTATGATTCTCGGCAATACGGGCTTCATTCTGCTCTCCAAGGAGCGGGCGGATGACAGTCTGATCCGTCTGGCAAGCTACGATGATCTTACAGAAGTGCTTAACCGGAGAACATTCATCCAGCAAGCGGAGTCTGAAATTAAGCAATTAGCTGGTAAAGGTCAGCCGGTATCCTTCATATTGTTTGATATCGATGAGTACAAGACCATTAATGATACATATGGCCACGATGTGGGAGATCAGGTGCTGAAGCATATGAGCAAGCTTGTTCAGGACAACCTGGGAATCAAGGGATTCCTTGGGCGCTACGGGGGAGATGAGTTTGCCATCCTCCTCCCGGGTCATCAGGAGATTGAAGCTGAGAATATTGCCGAGCAGCTACGTACAAGTATCAGCGGAGCCCGGGCGACGGGATTTTCGCTGCAATTCACGGTAAGTATGGGGCTCGTGACGGTTTTAGCCACCCAGGATACAAGGGTCAGCCGATTGTATCAGCTCAGTGATCAGGCTTTATATGAGGCCAAGAGAGGCGGGCGCAACCGGATTGTCTGCAGCAAATCAAGCTAGGAGTTATATTCTCCTGGCTTTTTTTCTTGCAGTTAGAGCGGATTGCGATCTTTGATTGATTTCCGGAAATTAAGGTTACATTAATAAATGCGGTGGATAACTGTTTAGTATAAATTATTATACTTAGTTACATAAATGTACGTACTTGTGTGAGGGTGTGTAATGATTAATAATGAGTGTAATTACGTAACTTAATCCTATATTAGGTTATGAGCAACTCATTCTTGTATTAGATCATGTATAGCCCACTCTTCAATAGATAAAGGAGATAACTTATGACGACTTCATTATTTACCCCGTATAGCATTAAGGATTTACAGCTTAAGAACCGTATTGTTATGGCTCCTATGTGTCAGTATTCCGTTTTGGCTAAAGACGGCATTCCGAATGACTGGCATTATGTTCACTATGTAACCCGGGCTGTGGGGGGAACAGGGCTGATCATTATTGAAATGACAGATGTGGAGCCGGATGGCCGGATCACGGATTACGACCTCGGCCTATGGTCGGATGATCATATTCCCGCCTTTGCCCGTATTGTTCAAGGTATCCACGCGAATGGCGCCAAGGTGGGAGTTCAGATTGCCCACGCAGGCCGCAAGGCGGAGGATGCAGCTGAGCCCGTGGCTCCATCAGCCATCAAGTTCCCGGGAGATGCGTACAAGACGCCTCGTGCGCTGACAACGAGTGAGGTACAGGATCGGGTGCAGCTCTTCGCAGATGCGGCACGCCGCGCGGTTCAGGCCGGGGTGGACACGATTGAGCTGCATGGAGCGCATGGATATCTGATCCACCAGTTTCAATCACCTTTAACGAACAAGCGAGAGGATATCTACGGTCAGGATCTCTCGAGATTTGGAGTCGAAGTCATCCAGGCCGTCAAGAAGGAGATGCCTGCGGGGATGCCTTTGATCTTCCGGATCTCGGCGGTGGAATATGCCGACGGGGGCTATGATATTGACCATGCCATTGAACTGTCCAAGGCTTATACGGCGGCTGGAGTCGACCTCATCCACGTAAGCTCGGGCGGAGAGGGTCCTGCCGGAGTAAGAAAGCCAGGCAATTTCCCAGGTTACCAGGTTGCATTCGCAAGACAGATTCGGGATGCGCTGAATGTTCCTGTTATTGCCGTAGGCATGCTCGAAGATCCTGCGCTGGCTGAATATGTTGTGGGCAATGAGGATGCCGATCTTGTAGCGATTGCGCGCGGCCTGCTTCGAGATCCTTACTGGGCGACCCACGCAGCCGTAGCGAAGCAGCACGGCGATCACGATCGTCATATTCCTGAGCAGTACACACGTGCGTACTAAGCTCAGTTATCAATAGATAAGAACCCTCTTTGCCTAATGCGGCATAGAGGGTTCTTTTGCATGATGGAGGTTATGGATTAAGGTAAATATGAGCCTTTTTGATCCTGCTTGTGGTAGAATTTCACTATATAAGTGGAACGATCACCCCAAAGAGCAAGGAGGATAGTTGTGAACAAAACAGACCGTCTGTTAGCCATTTTGCTTATCCTTCAATCCAGAAAAAGCCTGAGAGCGGAGGACTTAGCCGCTGAATTTGAGACCAGCGTCCGGACGATCTACCGGGATATGCAGGCACTTAGTGAGGCAGGAGTGCCTGTAATCGGCGAGCCAGGCATGGGTTATTCCCTGATGGAGGGGTATTTCCTGCCTCCGGTGAGCTTCACTTCCGAGGAAGCGGTCGCTCTTCTGATCGGGACAGATTTTATTGGACGGTACTTCGATGATATGTACGGGAGCCGGGCCGAGACCTCACGAAGAAAGATTGAGGCCATTCTCCCGGAGAATATACGCTCTGAAGCCGAGAAGGTAAGAGCGACGATCCGGCTGCTCTCGAAGTCCGGGGGGGAGACATCCGGGGAGTATGCTTCACTTGGGAAGCTTCGCCTCGCTATTCTGCAGCAGCGGAAGGTACGTCTTAAGTATATGCGGATAACTCCAGGAACCCACCATGAACAGCGCAGTGATCGGATTGTCTCGCCCTACGGTCTGATGCTTGTTCAAGGCAAGTGGATACTGCTAGGCTACTGTGAGCTCAGGCAGGAGATCCGCCACTTCAGAGTCTCCCGGATAACAGATCTCACTCTGCTGGAGGAGAGGTTCCATCTGCCCGCTGAATTTGATCTACAGGCTTACTCACCTCCTGATGACAGGAATCAGGTGGTTATCGTTCAGGCCAGCCCGGCGATTGCGGATCATCTTAAGGAGACAGGCAATTTCTATCTGGACCGTATAGAGGAGCAGGAGGACTCGCTGATCCTGACCCTGCGTGTCCGAAGACCAGAGGATGTTCTGTCCTGGATTATGAGCTACGGGGGGAACATGAACGTGCTGGAGCCGGAAATGCTGAGAATCCGTGTTCGTGAAGAGGCTTTAAAAATACTAAAACACTACTGACATAATGCTGTCAGGAGCAATGATTTATATTTAGATCAGGAAGATGAGCTGTGGATCCGGATCCAGGCTCTTTCATAAAGAAGGGAGCATCTTAACGCATGAATATAAAGAATACGCCGGTCATTGTGCAGGATTTGAAGCAGTTAACGAGCCACTATCTGGAGAATGTAGAGCGTCTCAGTCTGCAGCAGCTCCAGTGGATACCCTCAGAGGGCGAGTGGTCACTCGGGCAGATGTATATGCACCTGATCGGAACCGCTTTACATATGCAGCTGAAGAACGCGGAGCGTTGTCTGTCGGGGAACGGGGATCCATTCGATGAGCCAGCCAAGACGGAGGCAGGCGCCAAGATTTTTGAAATCGGAGGCTTCCCGCCTGTGAAGATCCAGGTCCCACCTTCCCCTCAATATACACCTGCTCAGCCTGAGAGCAAGGAGCAGCTTACCGCGGGTCTGCATCAGGCGGCGGCGAAGATGGAGGAGCTTGAGGCACGGATGAATGAATCCGACGATTACCATAAGGCGGCACATCCAAGGTTGGGCGCTCTATCCGCAATGGAGTGGTTCGCCCTCACCGAGATGCATTATCGTCATCATCTGCTGCAGGAGGAACGACTGATTCAAGCGTTAGGGGCGTGAATCGGGTGCTCAATGGCAGACCCATTCAAGCCAGACAAAGTTAAAATGAGTTCAATTATCGAAACAGCGGCAGCAGGCGGGAGAATATCAAGCCTTGACTACCGCTGTTTCAGTATTCACGGGAATAGCCGAGAGCCCATGACTCTATTTCTCTACATAGGTTGAACTTGAGAATCGCCTATAGGCAAGAGTGGGAAATGATTCTGGAGAAGCGAAGCGTTCAGCTACAAGCTTTCTGAAAGAAAGCTGTATCGGAAGCATATTCTTTGTGCCCGGATCTCCACCTTATAAATTTAATTAGGAAATCTGGGAAGAGCAGCGAACGTAAGAACGTTTCACACGGCTGCCTTATGTGTAAGTCTCAAAAGTTCAACCTATTCTAATTAAGAATTCAGCACTTCCAGATAGTGCGGATTGTGCATAATCCCCAGCACATTACCAAATGGATCTGTGACGGAAGCTGTGATAAATCCTGAATCCCCCCGAGATATCAGCGGTTCGTACTCATCCGCCCCCATAGATTTCAGAGTCTCAAGAGTCGCTTCTATATCATCCACATGCCAATACATGATGGCACCCCCAGGGCCAGCCGTTGCCTGAGCAGGAGCATAACGGCGATCGATCAGGCCCAGCTCATGCTGATAGTCCCCAACGCGGAATTCCGCATAGACCAGTTGACCATCTGGCCCTGAGCGTTCGAAGTAAGGCGCGATGCCCAGCAGATCCGAGTACCAAGCTTTTGCCTTCTCCACATCATCCGCCCAGTAACTGATAGTCGCAAATCCCCGTAATGTTTGTTTGTTATTCATACCCGACTCCCCCTTAGATCATGTTTTAATGGTTCATATGTCTATTATAAGCAGCCAATCCTGACACAAGTATGTCAGTGTTCTGGGCATGTTCCAGGTATTTTTGAGGAATCATCGAAATGCCAACGTCTGAGACAGCAATAAGCCGCCCGGATATCCGGCGGCTTATTGCAGTTCAGTGGTGACCCGCATAAATAGCAGAGAAAGTCACACGGAGTGGTGGCTATTTATGGGTAGAGCTAGGCTTCTTTTTCCTCAAATAGCTGTACGATTTCAACGATCACCTTGACGGCCTGGATCATATTGTCTACGGAGACGAACTCAAATTTGCCATGATAATTCTCTCCGCCGGTGAAGATATTCGGAGTAGGCAGGCCCATATAAGACAGCTGGGAACCGTCGGTACCGCCTCTTATCGGCTTCACATCCGGCTCGATGCCGAGATTCACCATCGCTTGATAGGCTATATCGACAACCTCTTTAACGGGCTCGATCTTCTCTCTCATATTGTAGTATTGGTCATTCATATCCAGCAGGACACCGTCAACCCCATACGTCTGCCGGAATTCCTCGACCAGCATTTGAATCATTGCTTTGCGCTCCTCAAACTTCGCGCGGTCAAAGTCACGAATGATGTAGGACAGGGTTGTTGATTCCACGTCACCATTCACGGACAGCAGGTGATAAAAGCCCTCGTAGCCCTCCGTGAATTCGGGCGCTTCGCTAGCAGGCAGGCGGCGGTTGAACTCCATCGCGATTTTGGCGGAATTGATCATCTTCCCTTTCGCAGTACCCGGGTGGATGTTGTTACCCTTGAAGGTGACTTTGGCGGCGGCCGCATTAAAGCTCTCATACTCAAGCTCCCCTAGTGGTCCGCCGTCCATCGTATAGGCATAGGTCGCGTTAAAGGCCTCGACATCGAAGCGGTGAGGGCCCCGGCCAATCTCTTCATCAGGGGTAAAAGCCACCCGTATCGTGCCATGCTTCACCTCCGGATGCTGAATCAGATAGGCCATCGCGGTCATAATCTCCGCAATCCCGGCTTTGTCGTCGGCCCCGAGCAGGGTAGTTCCATCCGTGGTAATCAGGGTATGCCCGATGTAATTGGACAGCTGAAGGTACTCCTTCGGAGAGAGCACGACATTCAGCTGTTCGTTCAGGGTGATATTTCCGCCGTCATAATTGTCTCTGATCTGGGGGTTCACTCCTGCTCCCGTGAAGTCAGTGGCGGTGTCCACATGGGCTAGGAACCCGATGGTGGGTACTTTCTTATCGGTGTTGGATGGGAGTGTGGCCATAACGTAACCATTCTCGTCTATAGTAACCTCGGTCATTCCGATGGATTTCAGCTCATCAACCAGCATATGGGCAAGGGTCAGCTGTCCGGGCGTGGACGGACACGACTCATTGTCCTCGCTGGATTGAGTATCTACTTTCACATAGGAAGTGAACCGTTCAATGATTTCGTCTTTCATTTCCTTCATCTCCAGTCGTAGTTTGAGGGTCTAGCATACCTCTAAGGATAATTAAGGTGGCTTAAGTTATCAACTAGAGGCGCCTTTTGAAGTGGTATTTCCCGTGGAAATGGGCTACCATTCCAATTAGATATCCTTTATTTTAATACAGAAACCAGGTGAAATTCGATGACTCCATTCACGGCCCGGATTATTCAGGTTATTCAATCCATTCCAGAGGGGAAAGTTATGACGTATGGCCAGATTGCAGCCTGTGCGGGTTCGCCGCGGGCAGCCAGACAGGTTGTGAGGATTCTTCACTCCATGAGCGGCGCACATCAGCTGCCCTGGCACAGGGTGGTCAACAAGGCGGGGGAGATTGCTCTGAAGGAGGACGAATCGAAGTCGCTTCAGATGCTGCTGCTGGAGAGTGAGGGCGTTGAGCTGCTGATGGGCCATCGTGTGGATCTGGCCGTGTATCAATGGGACGCGGAGCATGTACAGGAAGAAGAATAGACAAGTCCGGCCATCTTGGCTGGGCTTGTCTATCTTTCATAGGAGCTACTCCCGTATATTCACTTTATTGTCCATTGCATCTCTAATATAATTCTTGCCCCAGTCATACATCAGATCGAGGATGGGAATCAGGCTTCCTCCATACTCAGTAAGCGAATATTCCACCTTAGGCGGAACGACCGGATAGACCTTCCGATTAATAATTTTATCCTCTTCAAGTTCCCGGAGCTGTGTAGTGAGCATGCGCTGGGTAATATCCGGAATCAGGGATTTCAGCTGGTTGAACCTTTTGGTCCCTTCTTTTCCGAGATGCCATAGTATAATCATTTTCCATTTGCCGCCGATGACGGACAAGGTTACTTCCTTCTCGCAATTGTACATTCTGTCATAATCTCTTGCCATTACTATCACCTCATGACAGGAGTATATCATAACAGTATCATTCACGACACTATATGCTTTTAAAGTGCCTACTTACATCAATGATACCCAGGATGCTATATTGAGTTCTGCTGGAATACTTGATTCTGATCCAAGACATAGTAAGCAGGTGTGGATCAAGAGCCATCATACAATCATATACCCTGGGAGGAATTATTCATGAAATTACAATTAGCGCTTGATCTTGTAAATATACCTGAAGCATTGGAAGTTGTGGCAGAAGTTCAAGAGGATATCGATGTGGTTGAGATCGGGACACCTATCGTGATCAACGAAGGTCTTCACGCTGTAAAAGCCATTAAAGACGCATTTCCACAGCTTGAGGTTTTGGCTGACTTAAAGGTTATGGATGCAGGTGGTTACGAAGTCATGAAGGCTTCTGAGGCTGGGGCAGACATCATCACGATTCTGGGTGCAACAACCGACGAGACTATCCAAGGTGCGGTAGCAGAAGCTAAGAAACAAGGCAGACAAATTCTGATCGACATGATCAATGTCAGCGATATTGCCAAGAGAGCGGAAGAAGTGGACAAACTGGGCGTAGATTATATCTGCGTGCACACGGGTTATGACCTTCAGGCAGTTGGCAAAAGCTCATTCGAGGATCTTCGCACCATCAAGTCAGTGGTCAAGCAGGCCAAAACAGCTGTAGCCGGAGGCATCAAGCTGAGCACTATGCCAGAAGTGATTCAAGCACAGCCTGACCTGATTATTGTTGGCGGCGGAATTACCGGAGAAGCTGACAAGAAGGCCACAGCTGCCGAAATGAAAAGACTCATCAGCCAAGGCTAAGACCAGCGATGAGGATGATCAATTATGCTAACAAGATCATTCGTGAACTAGAGCAGGCAGTGGATCACCTGCCCGCTGCGGAGACTGAATTTCTTGCAGAGCGAATTCTAGCTGGAGGAAGTGTGTTCGTTGCTGGTGCGGGTAGGTCTGGATTGATGACCCGTGCCTTCGCCATGCGGCTGATGCATATGGGTATTCCTGCGTATGTAGTTGGAGAGACCTCCACACCTGGACTTGAAGAAGGGGATATACTGTTAATCGGATCGGGCTCAGGAGAGACGAAGAGCCTTCTGCCTATGGCAGAGAAAGCGAAGTCGCTTGGTGGAACGCTGGTTACTGTTACAATTAATCCGGATTCCACGCTGGGCGTATTATCTGATATTACGGTGAAGCTTCCAGGTGTAGTGAAGGATAAAGCAGATGGGACGGGCCGAAGCATTCAGCCGATGGGCTCGTTATTCGAGCAGATGCTGCTAATCTTTTTTGATGCCTTGATTTTACGGTTAATGGAGAAGAAAGGTCAGAGCTCGGGCAAGATGTTCGGAAGGCATGCAAACCTAGAGTAGGAGCTGCCGATGGTCTGCATGTTGTGGAAAGCCGGCTTGATTGAGCTTCCTCATGAATCTGTAACTGAAAGGGTGGATGAAGGTGCCATTTATAACGGTAAAAATACTTGAAGGCAAGACCAAAGAGCAGAAGCGTGAGTTCATTAAGCGGGTGACTGAGGCGGCTGGGGAGACGATGGGTATCCCGGCTGACAAGGTGTTTATCTTCTTTGAGGATTTGGCGCCGGACAATTACGGCAAGCACGGTCAGTTATATGTGGATATGGAATCCTAGAACAAATTAGCAGTAGGAAAAAAATCCCCAGCCGGTGTAGGCTGGGGATTCTTGCTGTACAGATATTAAGCGGAGTCTGCCTCCAGGCTACACGCTCTGAATTAGATGCCTCCGGCCGCCTGAACTGCCAAGCGGACCACATAGGAATAAATCTAGCTATACCGCTGGCCATACACGCTGCTTGCCACAATGGCGGGCAGCTCAGCCTTCTGGGCCTCATACTGCTCATAGGTCAGGCTGCCGGCTGCAAGCCGTTCATCCAGCTGCTGCTCGAGCTCTGCAAGCTGAAGGTCAATGACCCGCTGAGTGTCACCTTGATTAGCACTTGCAATTTGCGCCAGCGATTGACCGCTGTATACGGCTTGGTACAGTTCCTCGTCAGATGAGGTGCCGAGCGCCGCATGAAGCGGATCTCCGGCAGGCAGATCGGCCTGGGCCTGGCTCTTATTGAGCTGGGGCTTAATTTTATCGAGATTGATGCTAATAAGTTTAACAAGCGGGCTGGCATATATTTTCTCACTGTGCAAGCCCGTGCTTATCGTAACGACTACGGCAATGGTTCCACTTATAATAATACGCTTTGGATGCATTTGGTAATAACCTCTTTTCGGGGTTGGTTGTATGTACAGGGCAAGGTCGATGGCTTAGATAAGGGCGACAACGTCATGGTGTATATTACGAATGACTCCGGTAAAAGTTACAACCTTCTCGAGCTCCTGTTCAGGCTCCGTTGTTGCAGCTTATGATCATTATATGCGCCGAACCTTAGTTTTAGCTGAAAAGCACGAAATCGACACATATAGGCTTTTCTCGTAATATTCAGCTGAAGTAAGCCAGCTATCTGTATCCCGGCCCCGATTATTTACCACAGGCCCCGGTAGTTGAATCGCTTGGAGGTTATTTACTCAGCGGATACCGATGCAGCGTGTGCTTGAGGCTTCGCTGCCCGGTGTCTTCGGTCAAGAGAGGGAAGCACGAACCAATAGTATAAGCTGACAGCCAGAATACAGATTCCCAGCAGGACGTACAGCATATCGATGGATACATATTTTGGGAAAGCCATCGCCAAAAGCCCCAGGGAGACGGATTGGCCCAGCATCATTAGAGGATCAATCCATGCACTGACCCGGCCCATGCTTCCCGGTTCTACGAGTTCGGGCAGCCATCCGCCGAAGACCACGTTGACGGGGGCGAGAATAGATCCGACGATAAGGACAAGCACGAGATAGATCCATATTTCAGATATGAAACCGAGAAGAAGTGTGAATACCGCAGACAGGATGAGACCTGTAATCAAGACAGATACCTTGGAGAATTTCTTGATCAATAGAGGTCCCACAGAGCTCCCAATCAGGAATCCGATTCCGAGGAAGACCGTGATCAGGGCAGAATAAGTTTGATAATGCTCGGGGCTAAGCTTATATCTCATCGTAAATATAGGCAGAACCGCAAATACCCCGTTGATCAGACCGAATACCAGAAAGCCGGAGATAATAGCCATCAAGAGCCGATTGCTGCGGATATACGTCAGGCCCTGCCAGAACTCCTTGGCTATGCTGCGAATATGCAGATCGCCAAGCTTCGCTGGGCCGTTCGGAAGCCGAACTTCGGGTTCGAACTTACATCTGGCAATGAGCAGCCCTGAGATGAGGAAGCTGACTCCATCAATCATGATGGCACCTTCAATGCCCAGGTAGGTGTAAAATATCGATCCGAGGCCTGTTCCGAACAGCATGAAGATCCCCGTCACCGATTGATTCAGGCCAGCTGCCTGGACATACTGATCCTCCTTCATGATGCCCTGCAGCAGACTCGTCTCGGCCGGCACGAAGAATTTGGATACAGCGCTGCGTAGGAACAGAATGCTGAAGGCCGCTATAATCCACTCCTGGTGAACGGCTATAAGAAGCAATACGGTAAGTCCAGCCCGAATCCAATCGCTGTTCATCGCGATCCGCTTGCGGTCCAGCTTGTCGGCCAGTACGCCCACGAATAAGAAGACTGCGAGGGTGGGGAGGGAGTACATCAGCTCGGCAACCGTGGCGTAGACAGGCTGATTGCTGAAGTGATCCAGCAGGTAGAAGACAAAAGCCATATTGCCAACCACGGTACCCAGCTGGGAGGTGAAGTTCGCGAGGAACATCTTGGTGAACGTTAAGTTTTTGAACAACTGCATAATGATGGGCTCCTTTATTAACGAAATGAACTTGCTTTAGCTTGATTCTTCGCTAACGCCCAGCAGCATCTTGAAGTAGGGAATCAGGGCATCGATCTGTGCGGCGGCCTCCGCTTGTTCTGCACCGACAGCCATGGACAGAGTCATGATACCTTCCAAATTCGAAGTTATGATCTTGCCGATGAGCTCAGTTGGCAGAGTGGGGTGAAATTCGCCTTTGGCGATCCCCGACTCGAGAAGACGAATGATATTGCTGAGTGCCGTCTCATAGTGCCGAATAAGGCGTAACCGCCTGTCCTTGTCGCGGTAACCCGAGAGGAAATACTCATAGTAGGCGGAAGCCAGGCTTTTCTCTATGGTCATCATGCTTTTCTTCTGCTCGGCCAGCAGCATCTCAAGTGCTGCCCAGATGCTTGAGGAATTGGCCATCAATTCACTAAATATTCTCTCGTTCTCCTGATCGTATTTGGCGATTAGGGCTTCAAAGATCTCTTCCTTGGTCTGAAAATACAGGTAAATCCAGCCGCGACTCATATTCGCTTCTTCAACAATATTCTTCATCGTAGCCAGCTCATAGCCCGTGCGTATGAAGACCTGTTCAGCTGCACCTAGAATCTGCTGTTTGCGCTGTTCTTTGACTTCGTCTGAAATTTTGGGAGACATGACAATCCCCTTTCTGAATAAAATAAATGAACCATGTGTCATTAATATAAATGACACATGGTTCATTTTGCAAGGGGGAATTGGAATTTTTTAGTGTTATTGTCGGTGAAAATAAAGTATTAGACTGCCGCTGTTGTCGTTCAACTAACGTTTCCCCGTTAGTCTAAAGACAGTTTAAAACTATTGAATTTCCATATTGCTTAGTTAGCATATTTACTAGCATTGTCTAATCCTCCATCCTTGGTTGAGTCTCGTTCCCCGACCTTTCCTTATAAAAAATCCTTTTTATATTGGACGGCTAGGTAAATCCCCCCTGCTAAAAATGCCAGCGTATATTTGAACAAGAAAAAGATGGTCCACATATCATCTTTAGGAAAAATCATGTCACATAGAATAATTGCCAACAGCATACAGGAACCGCTTTTTAAAAAGATTTTATTTGTTCGTTCGTCGTCTTGCCCAATCTTCTTATAAAATACATAGGCAAAAATCACACTGCCCATAACCAGTAAAAAACCAACTCCAATGAGAATATTCCAATTTCCCGTAGATTGTTCAGCCCAAAATTTTAAAGGGGAAAAAATTGCGTTATGGATATCTGAGATAGACTTAGTTATCATTTTGATCATTTCCTTTCATATGTTAACCTGCCTGTTAGCTTAACGAAGCATTGTCAGTCTAACAATTTATTTTTAGTCTAGAACTCTATTTTCTTTTGACAGTTACAAGTAAATCTGCCCGAATTACACCTTAATTTTTGAAATCTCTAATGTAATAGTATGCAGCTGATACAGCACCAACTAGAACTGTAATTGATATGCACATGGAAATAAGTTGTTTATAGTGCGCGAGACCATTTGGAGCCACAAAGATAAAAGCTATGAATAAAATCGCGAGCGATATGAACATCTTATTTGTCACATTTAGTCGGATTTGCAGACTGTATTCATCTTTTTTGCCAATCTTATTTAGGAAGTAAGTATATATAATCATACTTAGTATTCCAATTGAAGTAACAATTCCAATAAACAAGTTGAAGTTGCTGCCATTGTCTAACCACGTATCCAAGTTACTAATCATTTTGTTGACCCCCTTCTTTATAGGCGAAGATTTCTTCAATACTTACTCCAAAAAAATTGGCAATTCTGTAAGCCAGCAGTAGGGATGGTGAATAGTTGTTCTTTTCCATTACGAATATGGTTTGTTTGGATACTCCAACGACATTGGCAAGCTCGCTTTGAGACATCTTTTTTAGTACTCTGTATTCATACACTTTATTAACAATAGAATCTGGTGTATTTTCCAATGTTTACAACTCCTTCCACCTTTATTGTAACTTATACTTTTAAAAAAGTAAAGTATAGTTATACAAATTTAAATAACTTTTTTGTGGAGTGCAGTTTTTCGCATTCAAATAATATGGGATCATAGGAGTTGACGGTCAGACTGCGGCTTATGGAGCAGGGAAATGGTTGACAATGATAATGATAATTATTATCATTGTTTTATAAATTAGCTTATTTACAGCTACCACTCGGGAGGAAGTCATGATTCGTTCATTTCAGGAAAGAAGAAATAAATTTGGGCTGTTGTTCATTGTTCTGCTTGCTTTAACTATGATTCTTGGCGCTTGCGGAAGCAAGGCTGCAGATACTCAAAGTTCTGCGAATAAGGCTGAGCAGGGAAGCGCCTCGGAGGGTAATACCGCAGGGTCCAAGGAGAAGTTAATGACCGATGCGATGGGTCATAAGGTGACCATCCCGGCTAATCCGCAGAAGGTGCTTGCGTCCTATCTTGAAGATCACTTGGCGGCTATTGGCGTCAAGCCGGTTGCCCAGTGGTCTGTAGCTAACGGGATTCAGGAGTACCTGCAGACCAGCTTGAACGGTATTCCAACCATCTCCTATGATCTGCCGCCTGAAGCGGTGCTGAGCCTAAGCCCGGATTTGATCATTATCGGCTCCGAGTCCCAGGTACAGAAGGGCCTGTATGATCAATACAATAAGATTGCACCTACCTATGTATTAGGGGATGCGGTCAACAAGGATTGGCGCCAGGCGCTGCTTAAGATTGGTGAGATTCTGAACAAGTCTGAGGAAGCGAAGAAGGCGATCAGCGACTATGATGCCAAAGCCAAAGAAGCCAAAGAGAAGATCAGCTCTGCTATTGGCACGAAGACGGCAGCAATTCTCTGGCTTACCCAGAAGAACTTCTATCTTGTAGATCAGACCGTCTCCAGCGGATCGGTATTGTACGGCGATCTGGGCATTCAGCCACCTAATCTGGTTACGGATATTCCAGAGAAGGATCGGGCAAGCTGGAATCCGGTTACGCTTGAGAAGCTGGCGGATTTGAAGGCGGATTATATTTTCCTGGTGAACAGCGATAAGGGCCAAGGTGCTGATGACACACTGAACAGTCCGATCTGGAAGGGAATTCCGGCTGTTAAAGCAGGCCATGTATTTGAAATGAGCAGGACGAGCAGCTGGCTGTATAGCGGTGTGGTTGCCAACCAGCTGACCATCGATGATGCGGTTAAATCATTGGTGAAGTAACATAAGATAAGAGAATACTGATCCCATAGAAAACCCGGCCTGCGTAGGATCACGATCACTACGCAGCCGGGTTTTTGGTATACCGAGTATGGAAATGATGGGTGCCGATTACTTAAATACAGATTTGCTTGAGATAGCTGGAATAGCTCTGCATATTGAGCTGCATAGGCCGGTTGCTTCCTTCAAGCTTGCTGAGCATGATTCCACCTTCAAGCAGTGACAGGGTGAACATGGCAACGGCTTCCGCATCAACGTCCCCCTTAAACTCTCCGCAAGCCATGCCTTGCTCCACAATCTCCTTGATCGCTTCGAGTGTTCTCTTGGAGCTCTCCTGAGCCTTAGACCGGAGCAGCGGATGGGAGTCATCTGACTCTACTGCCGTATTAAGCAAGGGACAACCGCCAATGAAGGGTGGCGATTCGACCACGTGCTCATAGACACGAAAATAGGCCATCAGCTTGTCGTAATAAGTATGCCCTTGCTGAACAGCCTCCCCGATTTTGCCCCCAACGACCTGGCAGGCATATTGGAAAGCCTCAACGGCAATTTCATCCTTACTCGTAAAATGACGGTACAACCCACCCTTCTTAATCCCGGTAACGAGGGTGATATCTGAAAGTGAAGAACCTGCATACCCATGCTGGTTAAAGAGCTCCGCGGACTGCTTGATGATAAATTTACGAGTCTGCTCTCCTTTGGTCATGACGTATCCCCTCCGTAAATCTAAATGATAGTTAAATTATGGTATTGAAGAATAGTCTTCTTATGTTAATATAAAGATACCGATCGGTATCTTTAGTTTGGAAATTTGCTGTAATGAGTTTTGTTGCCACTAGGTGGAATGAGCTAAAGAGATTATATCATGCACAATTTTTATAGAGAAGTAAAGGGGGAGAGGGCTTGCTGGAAAGCTTGAACAACGCTGTGGGCAAAGGCCGCAACAGTGTATGGATTGGACTAGGGGTCTTATGGGTTGTCGGATTCATTGGGGCATTATCCCGGTTCATCATGGCGTTCTACCAGATACAGATATCAGAAGATCTCCATATCGAAAGAGGATTCATCTCATTATCCTGGTCAACCAATCTGCTCATTGCTGCCCTCTGTGCACCTTTGGGGGGATGGTTGGTTGACCGCTTTGGCGTGAAGAGGGTGATGCTGCTCAGTACCCTTCTTAGCATAGCCGGTACCGGGGTGGTCTGCCTGGGACAGCACCCGCTGCTGTTCTTCACCGGGTATGGGGTGATTAGCGGCCTTGCCGGAATTGGAGCTTCAACGACCTATGTCCTGCTCTTTAGCTGGTTCGGTAAGCACAGAGCCAAGGCGGTAGCATTGATCCAGAGTGCCTCTTCCATTGGACTTGCGGTATGTACACCGATCTTCGCGCAGAATTCCTGGCTCAGCTGGAAGGTTACCTTCCTGACCTCGTGTCTACTTGGCCTTGCTGTAACCCTTCCTTTAATTCTATTATTCATCCAAAATCCTCAGAAGAATGAAGCATCAGCAGAGGCAGCAGGGACAGAGAGCGGAGCAGCCAAGGGCGGAGCTGGTGGAACAGCATCAAGGACAGAGGGCAGAGTAGCAAGAACAGCGCCTGCGCCATCCATGGCTGCGCAAGGCTTGAGGCATCTCGGGAGAACCCAGCTTGCGGTTCTAGCTTTGATTGGGTTCGCGTTGTTCACATGCGGGTTCAATATGGGAACTGTTGAGATGAATCTTGTTGCCATTCACCAGGAAGCCGGGGTTTCGCAAAGCTCTATAGCCGCAGCGATGGCTGTTCTAGGCATTATGGAGATTGTGGGCTCTTTCGCCTTTGGATTTCTCCTGGATCGGTGGAATAAGCCCTATGTCATGTCCATGCTGTATGGGATCAGGGTGATTAGTTTTGTGGTGCTGTTCGCCCACTTCTCCTGGTCGCCGGTGATCTTTGCTTTTACCTTCGGAGTTACATACTTGGGGGCAATACCAGGGGGACTTATGATCGCGGATCAGCTTGCAGGAATTAAAGGCAGACTTGTAGGAACGCTGCTCTTATTCCATCAGGGCGGAGGGATTCTGGGAGCCTTGCTTGGCGGCACACTGTACGATTACATGAAGAGTTATCAACTTCTTATCGCCGCGGATGCCGGGCTTGGATTCTTGGCTGCTGCCGGATATATCCTGATTCGCCGATACCGAAGTCACCCGCTTCCGGTAACCGGGAAGCGGGGGCTGAACTCTCTGCTTAGGTAAAGGCTGAAGACTCCCCTCGGTTGAAACTACCAGCCCATAAATCTGCAACCAAAGTTAGAACAACAAAAACGAAGTTTTTCACAAGTCTCATAGGACCTCACCAAATGTTGTTTTTATGGTAATTAAACCATAAACTGGACCGGCCTTGTCCTTATCACCCTCAAGAATATATGTCTTATACTTTTTAAGCTTTGCATTTAAGTGTCTTGCACCTCACAAATACCCCCGCCCATATTGAGATGGGCGGGGGTATATTGATTTTCCTATTCAGCCGCTGCTGAATTTGTTTAGTCTTTAAGTTCGCCGATTTTTTGTTGAACAGCGCCCTTAACTTTGTCTGCTTTGCCTTCAGCCTGTAGTGAAGCATTGTCTGTTGCATTCCCGATCTGGTCCTTCACTTCGCCTTTGGCTTTGGACACGCCGCCTTTGATCTTATCGCTAAGCCCGTTATCATGACTCATATTCAACAACTCCTTACGGTTAGTGTATAGAGTATTTACCCGATATGCGGCTAATCAATCAGAGGGGAAGGGTAGGATCCTGGCAAGACCATTGTGGGGGACCATCTCAAGAACGATCCCTGCAGCCATTCGCCGGCCTTTTCTTAAGCCTGCTCCTCAAGCCCGAAATGTCCATCATCTGGCTGTCCGCAGATGAGATCATCAGGCTGAATCTCTTCACCCGGTTCGATGTCGATATCCGGCTGGGCCCAGACGGATACACTGCCGCCGTTAACCGGGAAGACGGCGAATCCGTCTTCTCCAATGGTAATCTGCTCCTCGCGGGTTCCCGTGAGATCTATCCACACTTCCCCGGCCCGATCTTTCCCGACATTCATCCGCTTCTCACCATGATCTCCGTTGGAGATGACCACAGCGCAGCCGGAACGCTCAATCTCCGGAACTCCAAGCCGAACCCAGCCAATGGTGTTCGGATGGTCGAAATAATCCACCTGGTCCCCATAAGCCTTGTTATAGCGGGCACAGAGCAGGGGATCGAGCTGATCCTTCTTCCCGGCAATCGGATGCTCTCCGCCAATGCCATAGTAATCGCCGTAGAACACAACCGGATACCCATCCTTGCGGAGCAGGATAAGCGCGTAAGCGCTCGGCTTGAACCAATCCTCCACCCACGATTCCAGCGCCTCGTTCGGCTGGGAATCATGGTTATCCACGAAAGTTACGGCATTCAGCGGATGCGAGCCAACAAGCGTATCATGGAATATCGTTGTCAGGTCAAAAGAATTCCCCGCATGGGAGGCTTCATACAGCTTGTAATGGAGAGAGACGTCGAACAGGTCGATCTTATAATCGACCGTATTCAGGAATTCCTGGCACGCCTTCAGCTCATCCTTCCAGAACTCCCCGACGATATAGAAATCTTCTCCGCGCTTCTTCTTCATCGCTGTTGCGAATTCCCGGACAAAGTCATGGTTAATGTGCTTGATCGCATCAAGCCGATAACCGCCGCATTGCAGCGTATCCACGAGCCACTTGCCCCATTCGAGCATCTCCTGACGTACATCCGGATGGCTGTAATCAATGTTCGCGAACATCAGGTAGTCATAGTTGCCGAATTCGTCATCTACGTTCTCGGCCCACTGCTTGTTCTCGGCATGAATACGGAAGATGCCGGAACGGCCTTCCTTATTGTCATAATCCGTTCCGTTGAAATGCTTCCAGTTCCATTTAAAGGGGGAGTAGGTATTTCCGCGGCCCGGGAAGGTGAATTTGGTCCAGCCCTCAATTTCGAAAGGTTCGGAGATCTCTTCAGTCCGGTTATTCGGATCGACTTCAATCACTTCAAAGCGTTCCGTCTCATCCGCACCGGCCTTATGGTTCATCACGAGATCGACATAGACCAGAATTCCATTCTGCTGGCAGGTGGCAATAGCTTTGACCAGTTCATCCTTTGTTCCATACTTGGTGCGAACACTTCCCTTTTGGTCGAATTCACCCAAGTCATATAGGTCATAAACACCGTAGCCGGTATCTTCAGTTGTAATTGCTTTTGTGACAGGCGGTACCCATACGGCATCAATACCTACAGCCTTGAGTTCGGGGGCGAGCTCCGAGAGCCGATTCCAGTGCTTTCCGTCCGGCTCTACATGCCATTCAAAAAACTGCATAATCGTATGATTTCTTTTCAATTTGGACTCCTCCTCCATCAGCACAGGCATCGTGTGCTTAAACCTGCATAATTAAGCATTACCCACTCGGCTGTATATTTTAACCAAGCAAGGTCCGGGGAAGTATAAGTTTTCTGAAATATTTGAAAATGGGCAAAAATGACCTGAAAGTATAACAGCTGACTCTTGTGCCCGTGTTATAGGATAGGATTTCATACGAACTGTAACCTTATCCTGTAATCTTCGTCTAGGAATTAGGAAAGATAGCTCTTATGGGCAGCTCAGTATAGTTATACCAGTATTCATCCTTTAGCCAAGAAGTTCTCATCATCATGGGAATGGACATGGTTCTCCTAGCTGGCGGAGCAGAGTGAAGATGTGGTTAACCCGCGCGACAGCTTCAAGCGTGCGGAAAAGTGGTATAAGTTAGAGACCCATTCTTCTATAATTCAAGGTATGACGGGCGGCAAAATCAGTTCCCCACTAATAATTGAACAATATGAGGTGACGAAAGGGGCGGGATAATGGGACTTATCCAGACAAATAGATGGCCCCGCACATAATGACATCAAACGAATCGACTACATATAAGCAGTGTGCTCATTGTCAGGAAAAGAAGCCGGTTACGGAGTTTCTCCGCCGAACCGGGAGGGGGAGCAAGCCGGGCGCCCGCCGGGGAACCTGCCGCGCCTGCCGCCGCAAGCTTAAGGCGGCCTCCTCCGGGAAGGAGACCGTTCAAGCGGCGGCGCATGAGGATTTCCCGCATTCACATGCGGGTGGACCCGGTCAGCCGCGGAGGCCTGCGAAGGCTGCCCAAGCGGCGGATGCCTCCAGGCCGCCGTCTGGTGAGCCGCGCTCTTTAGCAGGGCATTCGCCCGGAGCAGAGCAACCGGGCAGTGGATCCTCGCGGCAGGGCGCGGCGTCCCGGCCTGTCTCAAGCCGACAGCCGAAGACAGCGGGCCTCGGCCCAGCTGACCCAACTGATCCGACCCGGCTGCGGCCCAATCAGCTGGGGCGTGTCCGCATGCGTGGCCGGACTGACCGGGGCAGAGGCTGGCAGCAGGAGGTGGACCTGGAACTGGCCGTGACCCTGGTCAGGGAGCATGCGGCCGTCGTAGTGAATCCGCGTACGATCCGCAGGCTGTACACAAGCAAGGGCTTCCGCAGGTATATTTTGACGCGGGATAACTATACCTGTTACTTCTGTGGAGAATATGGCGATACGATCGATCATCTGCTTCCGCGGGCCAAGGGGGGCCACACGACACCGGACAATTGTGTCTGCGCCTGCAGCCTGTGCAATCAGATGAAGGCCGACAAGGATGCGGAGGAATTCCTCAAGGGGATAATAAAATGACAGCATGAAATATCACGCAAGCCAAAGACGCCATCCTTAACCGGATGGCGTCTTTGTTTTGGTTAAGCGGCGCTGATCCCTGCCGAATTTCCACCAGTTCCATGTGACCCGCAGGATATCTTTGAACACCCGCCTTTTGACTAGATAATAGGGAACGAGATAGGCACCCCAGGGTGCCTTGGACTTAGCCACTGACGGAATGTTGGCCCCCGCGAAATCAAAGCCTTTCATCCCGTTGTCTGAGAGGTCTTGAAGCAGGACGCTTTGCAGCAGCTGGACAACGCCCTTGTTTAGATGCTCTACCTTGCTGCCGGCAATCCACCCTTGAGGTCGATCGGGATCAAGCAATAGAACTACACTGGAGCTGACCGGCTCCCCCTCCCTGGAATAGCATACATAACAGCGGAGGGCTTCTTCACCGAGAAGCTCCTGGGCCAGCTCCAGATCCCCGAGCGACAAATTGTGCGAGAAGCCCTGCCTCGTCTCCGTACCTATCAGGCATTGATGCACTTCACTCATATCTGTTGTACGTCTCGCATAATAACCTTCTGAAGCGGCTCTCTTAATTCGGCCGCGGATATCTCCGCTAGTATTCTCCAGACAAAAGGGGAATTCCAGATAGTAAGTATATTTCACCATCACCTCGAAGCCGTGCCAGATGAATGGGCGTACATCTGTGAATTCAGGCGGCAGGCAGAAGCCGGCGCTTCCCATGGCCGCGCACATTTCAGGGATCATCTGCCTTGCGGCCTCATGCCACTGGGAGCTAATCCGATGGGGCTGGGTTGTGGGTGTAGGATGGAACAGAGTGGGATGATATGGATTAAGAGGGGGAAGGTACAGCCTCCCCCTACGGTTGAAGAAGAACAGGCTTTCGCTGCGGCTGTTCGAGCCGGGCGCCTGGAAGCTGCGAATGACCGCGCGGCATCCCCACTTCTGGCGGTTAAATTCTGCCCAGCGCTCCAGCAGCTTCATATCATACATGTGATCCTTACTCTCCTATCCTCCAGAAATATAAAGCTTGTCTTCCCTTACTTTCCATACAAGCATGTATATTCAGCTTTCGTCACTTTATGCTCATATCATATTCGGGCTGCTTAGACCGCTGAAATTAGGCTAATACTGATTCTTAACGCACAGGCGGGAATGTTAGAATTTAACTATAGAGGACGCATCCAAGCCTACCAGCCTACCCCTATCTGCAGCGGCAAACGATTACAACAAGAAGGTTAGCCAAGCCATTTTGTCAGGAGGGACGCAGAGTGAAGAAGTTCTTCAAACAGGTTATGGTCGCCATCCTAGCTATGGCGAATTCTGGAGATACGGTTCAGCAGGCTATGATCAGCCAGCTCGGCGGCGCAGGCAATGTCATTAACGTAAGGCAGGTTGGTGCCAAAGGGAACGGGCGGGATGATGATACCCCCTATGTACAGAAGGCGCTTGATCAGGCTGCTGGAAAAGGGGGAAGTGTATTTTTCCCCAAAGGTTCTTATGTGATAGATCCGAACCGCACGCTGATCATCGGCAGCAGAACCAAGCTGGTTGGACAGGGCAGTGATTCGGTGATTATGGCTTCAGGCAAGAAATTCGGCTGGGAGCTGATGCGGGTAACAGGCAGTGATGTGGAGATCAGCAATCTCAGTCTGGACGGGAACAAGCAGGTTAACCGGGTCCTTGTCGTAGGCGGGGGCGTCCAGCGTGTGAATATATCCGGAGTTACGGTCGCAAATGCCTCGCAGAGCAAGAACCCGAGTGAAGAGGGCTACTCGGAGGTGGTAGCCGGAATCGTCGTGTACGGCAATACCAGCCAGATCAAGATTGACAGCTCGGAAGTGAAGAATATCTATGCGATTAACCAGTCGAATGGCTCCATGATTGCCCGGGGTATCTATATTACGACAACCTGGGGATCGAATGAGGGGGCGGCCAGACAGGTGGTAATCACCAATTCGCATATCCATCATATCGGTCCTGCCGACGACGCGGACGGCATTTATTATGAAGACCCCGCCATGGATGAGAATAACGGCCAGAATACGGACAGTCTCATCTCGGGGAACCTGCTTGAATACTGCGCCAAGCGCGGAATAAAGATCTACGCTCAGGGGGTCAAGGTCAGCGACAACCATATTGTGAACTCCTATCTGAACAACAACTACTATCAGGGAGTCAATAAGGGGAAGCTCGCACCGGATATGTTCTCTGCGGTCAGTGTGTACGGAAGCAATAACATTGTCCACTCCAACGTGATTGACGGAATCGGCAGCTTCTATGCGGCGATTGAGGTCAGTGCTATGGAGACGGTACGCAACACGGTGATTTCGAACAACAAGATTGTCATGGGGAGCAACAGCCGGATTAAGGGGACCACCGCGATTCGCCTTGGCAACATTTATAATTTCACCATCAAGAATAATACAATTGAGAACGGTGAGCGGGGAATCTGGACCTGGCAGAACGCGGATTTCGGGGTCATCAAGGACAATACGATTATTTTGAAAAATGGCGGGGGTATTGATCTATCCACCTACCTGGATGGATATACGCAGATTAATCTTGCCCTTCGCGGAAATATCATTGAAGCTTCCAACTTCAAGATTCAATTGGCGTCAACCAACCAGAATGTTACGGTAAGAGCCTGATCTTGGGCTGATTATAGAGTGGTCTTTATGCTGAATCTACTTTTTTGGCATAACGGCCGCTCTATTTGTATATCTATGAAATACAGACAAAGGCTAGGGGCCTGTTCATGCAGGGCAGGAGCAAGCGTGTGGGAAAGGATTCATGAATTAAGGGGGACTAAATGACGCGATGCCTATGAACCGCGGACAATTCGTCATATCCATGGATTTTGAATTGTACTGGGGACTTCGGGATATTTGCCCGATATCTCACTACCTGGGGCATTCCGCCAAAGAAAGAGAGATTATCCCCAAAGTGCTGAATCTATTTGAGGACAGTGGAATTCACGCGACCTGGGCAACCGTGGGACTGATGTTCTTTGAATCCAAAGAGCAGATGTTACAAGGGCTTCCTTCGAGGCTTCCCGCTTATCAGGATGTCAACCTGTCTCCTTATCCGCATCTGACAAGTGACGGGGTCGGCACGGATGAGCAGACGGATTCCTCGCACTATGGCTTGTCCTTGATCAGGCGGATTGAACGGACCCGATATCAGCGCGTATCTACGCATACGTTCTCCCATTACTACTGCCTGGAAGCGGGACAAGACTCGGCGGAGTTCCAGGCGGATCTGCGGGCAGCGGTCCAAATTGCGAAGTCTCAAGGGATTCAGCTTGAAAGTATTGTGTTTCCGCGTAACCAGGTCAACCCGGCTTATCTGCCGCTGCTTCTTCCAGAAGGAGTCCGTGCATACCGGGGCAATCCGGAGCATTGGCTCTACAAGAGGGGATACAGCACAGGAGACTCCCTGCTGCGGCGGGCTCTCCGCCTTATGGATACCTATCTCAATCTGTCGGGATTTCATAGTTACACCTTGGAAAGTCCGAAGCGGGGGGAGCCCGTTAACCTTCCGGCGAGTCATTTCCTTCGCTCCTACTCGGGGAAGCTTGCGCTTCTGGAGCCGCTTCGGCGGAGACGGATTCTGAGAGGGATGACCTATGCCGCGAGGAATAAGCAAGTCTATCACCTATGGTGCCATCCCTACAATCTGGTGGATGAACGAGGCAGCAATTTGAAGCTTCTGGAAGAGATCGTCGCTCATTATAAGAAGCTTCAGTCGCTGTACGGAATGGAGAGCCGGAATATGGAGGAGCTGAGCGATCAGATCCTCGGTGCCGTACCAGCCCGCGAACGGCAGATCATGTTGGGCCCTATGGAATGGTCCAAGGAAGCAAATGCTTAAGGGCAGCCAGAGCAGAATTCCATTCCGTACAGGTATAAAGGTAAAGGTAGGGTGAGTGAGTTGAATGTGATTTTCCTATTGAAATCGGTCCAAAGGCATTACATTGTGGCCATTCTGACGATCCTGGTCTGTGTGGGAGGCGCCTATTTGATCAATGTGTTCGTTCAGCCCCAGTATCAAGCCTCCGCCAGCTTAATGGCGAACATTGCTTCTACGAGTGAATCCGGCACCTACAATGAGCTGCTGGCGAGTCAGATGCTAACCAAGACCTACGAGGATACGATCCAGAGCCGCAGCGTGGCGGGTGAAGTGAAGAAGAAGCTGTCGCTGAATGAGTCACCGACCCTGCTGCTTCAGAAGATCAAGGTGCGTACCGATCCGGGTACGCTGGTCATTAATTTGTATGCCACAGACCGTGATCCGCAGAGTGCGGTATCTATTGTGAATGCCTTCGCAGATGCGTTCATCAGCAAGTCCAAGGGGATTGTCTCCAGTGCCAAAGTGACGGTGCTTGATTATGCGGATATGGATCAGGCCTCCGAGCCGGTAAGCCCGAAGAAGATGTTTAACTTGGCGCTCGGCGTGCTCATTGGTCTATTCGCCGCCTTAAGCATCTCCCTGCTGCTGGAGAAGCGGCGGTTAACACGCCGAAGAAGCGGTGTGAAGAGCGGCAAGATGGAGAGGTCTGCGTAGCACTTTTGTATATATAAGTTGAATTTAAGAATTCGTATAGGCAAGCGTGTGAAATGATTCTGGAGAGCAGAGCGTTCGCCTACAAGCTTTCTGTAAGAAAGCTGCATCGGAAGCATAAGCTTTGTCTCCGGTTTCATCCGCCCTGCGGTATAAATCAAGAAATCTGGAGGCGGGCAGCGGCCGAAAGTCCAAGCATTCCCCGTAGTTACGACTGTACCCACAAATGTGAACATTTTAACTGCGGCTTATATACCTATAAAAATTCAATTAAGAAGTCTAAGAACAACAGCGATCGTAGGAACATTTTCATACGGCTTACTAGCATGGAAATCATTAGTTCAATTTATATAGTTAGAACATGACATGGAGGGATTACTCATGATTAGGTGCGCCATTGTAGGCTGCGGGCATATTGCCCTTAAGCATATGGAAGCCATTCGAGCACTGGAAGGCGCTGAGCTTGTTGCGCTATGCGATACAGACCCATTCAAGCTCGAGTCGCTTCAGGCGAAATGCGGCGCAGCCGCATTCACAAGCATGAACGATATGCTTAGGCAGATGCCGGAGATTGACCTGGTCTGCATCTGCACGCCAAGCGGGACTCATGCAAGGCTCGCTGAAATGGCGGCCCGGGCGGGCAAGCATCTGGTGATTGAGAAGCCAGTGTCGCTGACACCTCAGGATGGAGAAGCCATCCGGGAGGCAGCTCGGCTGGGCGGAGTCAAGGCGGCCGTCGTGCACCCGAATCGTTACCGGCCAGCGGTCCGTTATTTGAAATGGGCGCTGGACAGCGGGCTGCTCGGCAAAATCAGTCATGTGAATGCAACCGTCCGCTGGAATCGGTCCCAGGCTTACTACGATCAGGCAGCCTGGCGCGGAACCCGGGAGATGGATGGCGGTGTGCTGATGAACCAAGCTATTCACAGCCTGGACCTGCTGCTTTGGCTATTCGGTCCGGTCGCCAAGGTGCAGGCCATGGCGGATACGAGACTGCGCCGAATCGAGACCGAGGACGTGGCTATCGCGGCTTTGCGATTTGGCAGCGGGGCGCTGGGAGTAGTAGAGGCGGCAACGACAGTATATGAACATAATCTCGAGGAGTCGATCAGTGTATTCGGCGAGCATGGCTATGTGATTATCGGCGGACCTACTGCGAACTGGATTAAGCAGTGGAAGTGCTCCACTATGACCCAGGGGGAGATCGATATGATTACCAAGCGGGTGGAGCTGGACCCTTATGGTGTACCCGGCCATCAGCGAATTATCGAAGATATGATCCAGGCGATTGAGGAGGACCGGAATCCGTCGGTAACGGTGGAAGACGGGGTTCGGGCCGTCCGTCTTGTGGAGGAGATTATTACGGCTGCGGGCAGGCAGGAGATTCATACCTGATCGAATATGAGGACGGAGGCTATATCATGCTGGGGGAAAGCGCCAAGCAGCAGGATTACAGTGCGGGATTAATGGAGAAGCTGCTGAGCAGGGCAGCGGTAATTGGGGTTATTGGCCTAGGCTATGTTGGCCTGCCGCTGGCTGTAGAGAAGGCAAAGGCAGGCTACCGTGTGATCGGGCTTGATGTGCAGATGAGCAAGATCGATATGGTGAACAGTGGTGTCAATTACATTGGGGATGTGATTGACGAGGATTTGCGGAGTATTGTTCAGAACGGACTGCTGCAGGCAACGCCGGATTACTCTTTTCTCCGGGAGGTGGATGCTGTGACGATCTGTGTACCTACTCCGCTCGATACCTATCAGCAGCCGGATACGAGTTATGTGGAGAATTCCACCCGGGAGATTGCCAGATACCTTCACCCGGGCATGCTGGTAGTGCTCGAGAGCACCACGTATCCAGGGACGACCGAGGAGCTGGTGAAGCCGATCCTGGAGGCAACGGGGCTGAAGTGCGGAGAGGATTTCTTCCTTGCTTATTCGCCGGAGCGGGTGGATCCGGGCAATAAATCGTTCAACACGAAGAACACGCCCAAGGTTGTGGGCGGTATTACAGCGACCTGCTCCAAGGTGGCACAGACCTTGTATGCCGAGGTGCTGGACGGCCATGTTCATGTCGTCTCCAGTCCCTCTGTCGCCGAGATGGAGAAGATTTACGAGAATACGTTCAGACACATTAACATAGCTCTGGCCAATGAAATGGCGGTTCTGTGCAGCCGGATGGGCATCAACGTATGGGAAGTGATTGATGCGGCCAAGACGAAGCCCTATGGCTTCATGGCGTTCTATCCCGGGCCGGGGCTTGGCGGACACTGCATTCCGATCGACCCGTTCTACCTGACCTGGAAGGCCAGGGAATATAACTATCATACCCGGCTCATCGAGCTTGCCGGGGAGATTAATAATGCGATGCCCGAGTTCGTCGTGCAGAGAATCGGCGAAATTCTGAACAAGTACAAGAAGCCGATCAGCGGTTCGCGTGTCTACTTGCTTGGCGTTGCCTATAAGAAGGACATCGATGACTACCGGGAGTCGCCGGTGCTGAAGGTGATTGAGCAGCTTGAGGAGCGGGGCGCCGAGGTGTGGGTGAGCGACACCCACGTGCAGGCGTTCAGACATGGAGGCCGTGATTACGAATGTGTGGAGCTGACCGCGGAGCGGATTGCCGAGGCAGACATTACTGTAATCACAACGGATCATTCCGGATTTGATTACGAGCTTATTCGCAGCGCGAGCCGGTGTCTGTTCGATACGCGTAACGGGATGCGGGGGATGGATAAGCCGGGGCACTATTATTTGCTGTAGCTTTTGACTCGGGCTGAATGAAATTCGATGGGATTTAGATGGAACCTGATGTAATTGGATGGAAGTGAGAGTGGTTCGGTGCAACAGATGCGCTGGCTATAACGGGCTGCACCTGGTGCAGTCCCAAGCGACCGGATGTGACAGGCTGCAGGTAGTGCAGGCAACCGTCCCGTGGCTGGGTGCAGCCATAGTTCCATTTAATGAAAGTCAAAGTAATTTGATGCATACCCAAAGGAGCCTAGGTACTCATGACTTATTATGCTCATCCCACCGCGGTAATTGATGACGGTGCTGTCATCGGAGAAGACTCGAAGATTTGGCATTTCACGCACGTGTCCCCAACATCCATTATTGGCAGCCGGTGCAGCCTGGGACAGAACGTATACATTGGGAACCATGTCACGATCGGCAGCGGAGTGAAGATCCAGAATAATGTCTCCGTCTATGAAGGTGTCGTGCTGGAAGATGACGTATTCTGCGGCCCAAGTATGGTGTTCACGAATGTGCTGACGCCGAGAGCCGCATTTCCCCGCAATACTTCCGACGATTACCGGAGAACTATCGTGAAGCGCGGGGCATCGATCGGGGCGAATGCGACGTTGGTATGCGGAGTGACAATTGGGCAGTGGGCTCTGATTGCAGCTGGAGCGGTGGTTCACAGGGATGTCCCGCCCTACGCCCTCTGCGCGGGAGTCCCGGCCCGCCGGATTGGCTGGGTGTGCAAGTGCGGGGTGACGCTCCATTTCTCAGGGAGAGAATCAGCCTGCGCGGCCTGCGGGCGCGAATATGAATTGAACCAGGATATAGTTCATTTAACGAAAGAGGTGTAGAGGATGGAGCAGCCGCAAGTAACCTTGAAGCGCGTCCCGGTCCTTGATCTCAGTCAAGAGATTATGGAGCTGAAGCCCCAACTGCTGCGTTCGATTGAGAACGTATTGGACAAAGGTGCATTCATTATGGGGGAGAATGTACATGAATTTGAGCGGGAGGCCGCGGAATATCTGGGGGTACAGCATGCGATAGCTCTTAATTCGGGGACAGACGCGCTGGTTCTCGCGCTGTTGACTGCCGGGGTAGGTCCGGGGGATGAGGTGGTAACCACCCCGTTTACCTTCTTCGCTACAGCCGAGGCCATCAGCCAGGTAGGAGCTGTGCCTGTATTCGCCGATGTGGATCCCCGGACATTTAATCTGGATGTGAACCGGATCGAGGAAGTGATTACCCCGCGGACTAAGGCGATCATTCCCGTTCATTTATTCGGTCAAGTGGTGGATATGGATCCGATTCTGGAGCTGGCTGATCGTTATGGACTCTACGTTGTGGAGGACACTGCTCAGGCCTTCGGAGCTGAGTACAAGGGGAGGAAGGCGGGTACGATCGGGGACTTTGGCTGCTTCTCCTTCTTCCCTTCCAAGAATCTGGGGACTTACGGGGACGGCGGCATGATTACAACGAACAATGCGGTGTTCGCAGAGAGAGTCTCCATGCTCAGAGCCCATGGATCGAAGAAGAAGTATATGAACGAGCTGGTCGGCTATAACTCGCGTCTTGATGAAATCCAAGCCGCCATATTAAGGGTGAAGCTCCCTTATATCGAGGAATGGAATGAGGCCCGCAGGAGAGCGGCCGATGTGTACCGGGAGCTACTGGATAAGACTCCTGGCATCCTGCTGCCTGCCGAGGAGTTCTATGGAAGGCATGTCTATCATCAGTTCACGATCCGTGTGCTGGATGGAAGGCGGGATGAGGTTCAGGCGAAGCTTGCGGCGAAGGGGATCAGCTCGGTGGTCTACTACCCGATTCCGGTTCATCAGCTGCCTGTCTATCATCATTTGAGAGTCAGCCAGCCGGCCGCGGAGCTGCTGGCCGGAGAGGTTCTGTCTCTGCCAATTGGACCGAAGATTGAGGCTTCTGTACAACAATTTGTGGCTGAGTCTGTGATAGAGGCTCTTCGATAGGATCACATGCGGAATTATTTCAGAAAGTTAGCTCTGGATAAATTTCTGCGCAGTGTCCTTGTGCTTGCCAGCGGCACGTTGATCAGCCAGCTGATCATCCTGGTGACACTGCCACTAGTGACAAGGTTATACACCCCGGCTGAATATGGCACCTATTCCATCTATTTATCTGTCATCGGCATTCTGCTTATGCTGGTGTCCTTCTCCTATGAAAGTGCGGTCACGCTGCCTGAAGATGACAAGACAGCTTCCAGTGTGCTTGGATTGTGCCTTCTAATATGCAGCGGGGTGAGTGTGGTCAGCGGGATTGCGATCTTCCTCCTGCAGCAGCCGCTTGCAGTCTGGCTGCAGGACCGCGACCTGCCCCACTACTCCTTGCTGTTCGCCATCAGCCTGTTCTTCGGGGGATGTTACCAGATCCTGAATTACTGGCTGATTCGCAAGAAGCACTACCGCAAGCTAGCCAGAACCAAATACACGCAGAGCATCGGGCAAGTATCCTCGCAGATTACCCTCAGTCTATTTCAATTCGGACCGCTGGGGCTGATCGCGGGGGACATTCTCGGAAGATTTGGCGGCTTGCTTCCCCAGTGGAAGCAGTGGCGCAGCGATATGCGGCAGAACTCCATTCGGCTGAAGTGGCCGGATCTGCGGGAAAGCGCCTATCGGTATCGGCGCTTTCCGCAGCTGTCGCTTGCATCCAACATGCTCAACAGCGTCGTCATCTATCTGCCAACGATATGGCTGGCGACCTTTTACGGCGTGCATGTGGCTGGCTGGTTCGCGCTGGGACAGCGTATTCTGGGCTCTCCCATGACGCTCATTATGAGCTCAATCCGCAATGTATATCTGGCGGAGTCGTCCGAATATATGATTTCGAATCCGGGTCAGATGAGGCCGTTGTTCCTCAAGACAGTACGACATGTATTCGTACTCGGGCTTGCCATTATTGCAGTATTCTTCACCATTGGTCCGGCTGCGTTCTCTTTCCTGTTCGGGGATGAATGGAGGGAGTCAGGGGATTACATCCGTATTCTGTCCATGATGTATTTGAGCCAGTTCGTAGCTAATTCAGTCGGCAGCACCATTGATGTTATGGAGAGGCAGGAGCTCCATCTATACCGGGAGATTATCCGAACGCTCATCGTTACTTCTTCGCTTGTCCTGGCTCTATACACGAACCAGACACCGGAGATGGTGATTCTGTTCTTTAGCCTTGCCTCTACACTGGGTTATGTCCTTCATCTTGGATTATCCTGGTTGTCGATCAGGAAGTACGATGACAAAGGGCTGGGCGCGGAAGCGGATCTCATCAGCAGCCGTGCAGCGGAGGCGGGAGAGAGTCCGGGGGGCTCATCTCCCTCTGGTGCGGAGGCTCAGCCTGAGGTACTTGAAGCCTACGAGATCAGGGAACGGGAGCTGCTTAGGGCGAGGGCTGAGTGGCTGCGGGAACAGCGGGAGGCCTGGGATACAAGACCGCAAGAGAGGCTCACTTATGCGGAGGTAGCCAGGCATATTGTGCAGGCAGCCAGGCTGGAGAAGGAGGCTCATAAGCAGGCTTCATTGGAAGCGGGCTCGGGCGTTCCGGCAGGTAGCTTGGTGGAGGACTTGGCAATAAGTTTAGCAGCACGCCCAATAGCAAGCGCAGCCGCAAGGTCGGCAGAGGGCTTGGCAGCAAGCTCAGTAGCAAGTTCGATAGCAGGATCAACAGCGAGCTCAATAGCAAGGTCGGCAGAAGAATCAACAGCAAGCTCAACAGCGAGCCCAGTAGCAAGTTCAACAGAAGGATCAACAGCAAGAACAACAGCAAGGTCGGTAGAAGAATCAACAGCGAGCCCAACAGCAAGCTCAACAGCAGGTTCAGCCGCAAGCGCCGCAGGGGGTTCAGTCGAGGACCGAGCAGAAGGCCCAGCTGTAAGTTTTGTGGAAAGCTCAGCAGCAGATTCAGTAGAAGGTTCACCTAAAGGTACTGCGGGGAGCTCCTCAGCAAGTTCGGTGGAAAGCTGAAGGTTCATCTGAAAGTTCAGCAGTAGATTCAGCAGCAAGGCAGCGGAAAAAGGCAGGGCACTGCCCTAGCAGGCTCCCCTGAGTACTTCTCGCGGAGGCTTCAAGTGAAACTTCACTAGAAGCATGATTTGAAACCTCCTCCAGTTCGAGAGTTAAGGCTTCACCAGAAGCTTCTAAATGAGACACCCGGGCCTAGTGTTCGGCATGGTCCTACAGCTTCTTCATCCCCATAAGTACCTCCGGCGGGCCCATAACCTGAACCTTCTTCAGAACCTCTAGGAAGGCAACCGGCAAGGCCAGGGCCGGGCTCCTCCTCACTTAAAATATAAAGGAACGAGGGTAACGAGATTGCGATGCTAATGCTACGTTCTCCAATAGAGCGCAGGCCGGAAAGAGAATATATCTACCGGGTTATTCTGGAGGAATTTCTCGGCCTGGATTATTCCGTATCCTATGAAGAGCGGGAAGATATTGAGATTACCGGAGCCGGCAGCAAGGCAGATGCCTGTCTGATTCTTGCCGATGTGTTCCTTCGTACCCGAGAAGCAGATTGGCTTAAGCCCAGTTCGATGCCTAGGCTCCCTCTGGAAGAAGCGGTGGTTCCCGGATTTGGCTCCGTCCCGGTAATATACGGCAGGCCTAACCTTAAGGGGACCTTTATCCATACAGAGGAAAAGAAGATTACGTGCGGTATCGACCTGTTCGGCGGTGCATTCTTCATGCTTGCAAGGTACGAAGAGCTGGTTGTTCCAGAACGGGACCAGCATGACCGCTTCACAGCTTACAGCTCGGTTGCTTATCAGGCCGGATTTCTGGATCGTCCGATTGTCAATGAATACGTGGAGATTCTCTACGCCTGCCTCTGCCGGCTATGTCCGGAGCTGCGAAGGAAGGACCGTGAGCTCAGGAAGCTCATCAGCCATGATGTGGACGCTCCATTCTTCGTATATGGCCGGAGCTTCCTCAGTGTAGCCAAGGAGAGCGCCGGAGACATGCTCCGCCGCTTCGATACGGAATCGGCACTGAAGAAGGCCGGTATGCTGCGCCGGGGATTCCGTGACTTAAGCGCAGATCCTTTTAACACATTTGAGTGGCTCATGGACCTTAGTGAACAGCACGGGATTCGCAGCAGCTTCTACTTCATTACTCAGGAGACTCAGCCTGGGATGGATGGCAATTATCAGATGGCCGACCCGAATATTCGAAGTCTGCTAAGACAGATTCATAAGCGCGGGCACGAGATCGGGCTTCATCCTGCTTACCAGACGTATCTTAACCCGGAGCGAATTCGCAGGCAGTATGATATCCTGCGGAGCACCGCCGAGGAGTGCGGCATCTCTCAGCAGGTCTGGGGCGGCAGACAGCATTACCTCAGATGGCAGGCCCCGGTTACTTGGCAGCACTGGGAGGACGCGGGTCTGCACTATGACAGCACACTAATCTATGCGGATCTTGCCGGATTCCGGTGCGGGGTATGTTATGAATTCCCCGTGTTCAATCTGCTGACCCGGCAGCAGCTTAAGCTTCGCGAACGGCCTCTGATCGTCATGGATCAGACGATTGTGCACCAGAGCTACATGGGCCTGACAGGGGAAAAGGCGCTTCGGACCATTCTCCATTACTACGAGCAGTGTGCGAAATATCAGGGGGACTTCACGCTGCTGTGGCATAACAGCCAGCTTATGAGGTCCGCCGACAGGGAGCTCTATCAGTCGTGTCTTGAGAAGCTCAGCATCCACAATCCAAAAAGGGTGAGTGTCAAGTGAAAATCGCATACGTAATCCATTGGAATGAAGGTCCCCGAAGCGGTGTATTCAAAAAGGTAGTCGATCAGATCTCGGAATGGACGCGGCTCGGTCATCGGGTAACGCTCTTCCTGTTCACAAGCGGGACAGGGGAAGAGTGGGTCCATGAACTTGGCGGGGGAGAAGTGATTGCACAGTCCTATCAGGGGGCCTTGTCCCGCATGCTGGATTTCCAAAAGCTGGCCCAGCGGGTCCGGCAGTGGAAGCCCGACGTGATCTATCACCGCTTCGATCATTACTACTATTCCCTACCAGGGCTTCTTCGAGGATTCCCCTCGGTACTTGAGATCAACAGCAACGATCTGACGGAAATGAGGATGGACAAGGATCTGCGGTATCACTTTCACCGATTAACTCGCGCTTTGGTGCTGCGGGCAGCGGCGGGAAGTGTATTCGTAAGCAGGGAGCTGTCCGAGGTGCCGGAGTTCAGCCGCTATATACGGCACAGCATAATCATTGGCAATGGAATCTGTCTGGACGATTTCCTGGTGAGCAAGAGCTCCAGCAGCAAACAGCCAGAGCTGCCAGTCTCCGTACAGGCAGCAGCTAACGGCTACTCTGCGCGAGCAGCCCGGTTCGGGGAGACTTCCGGCCAACCCGAGGCTGCTGAGGGCTCGGTGGGACTGCTTGTTCAGGGTGAACCCCACCAGCCCGAAGGCGGGCAGCTTCATCATCCTGAGCTGACCCCTCAGTCCGGGCATATTGACCAGCCTAATCATCTTGAGCAATCTCATGGACCTCACCAGCCCGACCCTTCTTGGATTTATCAGCTCCAGGAGTCTGAACATTGCGAACAGTTTCATCATCCGGACCCGTCCGAGCAGCTGCACCACTCTCATCAGTCTGACCACCTTGACCAGCCTAACCAGCCTCAAGAGCTGGATGACCCCTCTGTACAGGGTCCTGCAGCCGATGCTGTGCAGCTCGTCTTCATTGGCTCGCCGGGTCAAGCCTGGCATGGTGTTGATGCGATAGCTGAATTAGCCAAAGCCAAGCCGCGATGGAGCTTTGATATCATCGGGGTGGATGCGGCTGAGCTGCCGGAGCCCGTACCCGCGAACATGATCTTTCACGGAAGGCTCGCCCGGAAGGAATATCAGCCGCTGCTGGCAAGGGCAGACCTTGCGATCGGGACGCTTGCACTCTACCGGAAGCAGATGAAGGAGGCTTCGCCGCTTAAGGTCAGGGAGTATCTGGCGAACGGCTTGCCTGTAATTACGGCTTATGAAGAGACCGACTTCCCGGAGCCGGTGCCGTTCATTCTCCAGCTGCCTAATAGCCCCGGCAATGTAAGGGACGGACTTGCGCAGATCGATGCTTTTGCCAGCGAGTGGCGGGGGAAGAAGGTTCCGAGGAGAATGATCGGGCATCTGGATACCCGGGTGAAGGAATCGCAGCGGCTCAGTTACATGAAGCTGATCAGAGAAAAAGGTGGGAGAACGTGAACGTGGAGCTCATTCTGATTCTCTTGCTAGTCTTCGTGATTCTGATCTTCGGTGTACAGTGCATTCTTCAGCTGGGACTTAAAATTGATGCGGGTTATGTGCTCGGCTTCAGCATTTTTTTTGATGCGATCGGTTACTTCTACAAGCAGTATATTCCCGTGAACTCCCTAATTCTTCTGGTCGGGGCTCCTTTGCTCCTTGTTGGTATTGCTCTACTCCAAAAGCCGGCAATTCTCAGGGATATGTTCAGCAATGGCGGCTTATGGCTCTGGGTTCTCTTTTTCGGCTATTGCGTCGTATCCTTTGCCTGGGCCTCCAGGAATTCCAGCGGCTTGTCCAAGGAACTCCTACTGATTACCAGGGCCGTTATTCCCGGCTTATACACCTATATCGTATACAAAAGATATGGCAAGCTTTCCTGGACCGTAGTTGCCCTGTTCGGGCTTGCCTATGCGTCCACCCATCTCATATTCGGTCAATATAATCCGGAATATCCCGGAAGATTGACGCTTCCCGGGGATAACCCGATCTTTAATGCCCGAATCTCACTCATGGCGGCCACGGTCGCGATCTGGGGAAGGAACATCCCCTGGCTCATTCGGCTGGCCACGTTAGCGGCAGCCCTGACCTCCGCGTTCGCCACGCAGTCCAGGGGACCCGTCGCCTCCTTTGTGGCTGCGAATCTGCTCATCCTGGCCTACTTCTTATATAAGAAGTATAAGAACGGAGAGTTCAATAAGCTGAAGCGGTATACCGCTGTACTAGCGGGAGCAGTCCTGCTGACTGCAGCCGCGGCCGGCCTATACTCAGATCAGCTGGGGCAGTGGGTTGGGAGCAGCCGGTTCACAGTGCTGTTCAGCCAGAGTCAGCTGAAGGGAGACGACAACTTTCTGGGACGCATGGATTTGCAGATCAAGGCGTTTGAGGTTTTTCAGGACCATCCCTTCTTCGGTTCGGGCCTTGGAGGCAACACCCCGCCTGTTCAGGATGAGTTCCCGCACAACGTCATTATTGAGATGGCCAGCGAGCTTGGTATTGCCGGGTTATTCATGTGGATAATAGCATATCTGTTCTCATTATGGTCGGCGCGGATACATCCGGTTCTGATGGTTCTGCTGATTCAGTCTCTCGGGTGCGCCCTGCTCAGCGGTGACTTTGGCTATAACTACGAGTATATGTTGATCGCGTTTGTGTCACTGGTATTCGTGCCGGCAAGGCGGAAGGGGGAGGCAGGAAGAATTGAAGAGGGTGCTCTATCTTATTACAGGGTTTGATTATGCCGGTGCGGAGAGCCAGCTCGTCCATATCTGCAGATCACTTAAGAGTAAAGGCTACCTGATTCAGCTCATCAGTATGGTTCGGCCCGTAGCTTATCTAGATGAGCTGGATGAGATGGGCGTTGAGGTGCTTACGCTGAATATGCGAAAAGGAATCCCCGACCCCAGGGCAATACTCCGTCTGCGTAGATTCATTCGTTCATTCAAGCCTGATGTTATTCACAGCCACATGGTTCATGCCAACCTGCTGGCCAGGGTAACCCGCTTATTCGTGCCCATGAAGCTTCTAATCTGTACCGCTCACAGCATTAATGAGGGGGGGCGGCTGCGGAACCTGCTCTACCGGATTACTGATCCGCTCTGTGATCTGATGACTAATGTTAGTCAGGAGGCGGTAGACCGGTATATCGAAATTAAGGCCGTACCCCGCCGCAAAATTATCTTCATGCCGAACGGCATCAATCTGGATCATTTCAGCAGATCGGGTCAGGACCGAATGTTTCTGCGCCGTGAGATGAATCTGGAGGGCAAGTTCACTTGGCTGGCCTTGGGCCGCTTGGTCCCGGAGAAAGATTACGAGACCATGCTTCACGCATTCGCCCTTGCGGCCAGGGCCAATCCAGCAAGCCGCCTCCTGATTGCCGGCATCGGCCCGGAGCGTTCCCGGCTTGAAGAGCTGTGCCGGACGCTTGAGTTGGAACAGTCCGTCCTGTTCCTTGGCATGCGTACAGACGTAACTCGGCTGATGAGTGCGGCGGATGGCTATTTGATGTCCTCGAAGTGGGAGGGTCTGCCGATGGTTCTGCTGGAGGCCTCTGCAAGCGGGCTGCCGATTGTGGCCACGGATGTAGGCGGGAATAAGGAAGTTGTGCATGAGGGCGTGAACGGATACTTGGCTGAAGCGTCCGATCCGGATCATTTGGCTGAGTGCATGATCAAGGTTATGGAGAAGCCGGAAGAAATACGGTCTGAAATGGGCAGTGCCGGAAGGGAATATGTTGGCGGTAAATTTAATATAAATACGATTGTTGAACGATGGGAGAACGTATATGGGCAAGAGGCAAGCAAGTCATACAGTTCCTAGGAAAGCCGCTTATGTGGCTACGGTATATTCACATCTAGCAGCGTTCCACCTTCCTTTCATGGAGGATCTCCGTCGTGAGGGCTTTGAAGTTCATGCCTATGGGGGCTCTGATCATAGACGGGAGAAGGTCAGAGATGAGGGATTCGAATGCAGGGACGTATCTTTCAGTCGCAGGCCCCTATCCTGGGGAAATTTGAAGGCTCTGTTCCAGATGATCAAATGGCTTGGCCGGGAGAGATATGATCTCATCCATGTACATACTCCGAATGCCAGCCTGATTACCCGGCTTGCGGCATTCCTGACAGGCAGCCGGGGCGTAGTATACACCGCTCACGGATTTCATTTCCATACCGGGGCTTCCCGGCTCGCCTGGTTGGTCTATTACCCGCTGGAGCGGCTTATGTCCAGATTCACGGATACCCTGATTACGATCAACCGGGAGGATTACGAGCGGGCCAGTGACTTTCCTGTGAGAGGGAACCTCATCTACCTGCCTGGGGTGGGTGTGGATGTCAGCTTGTTAAGTCCGCGGGCGAAGGTAAGTGCGGAGGATCTCCGGCATGCACTTGGGATCAAGAACCCTTCGCTGGTCGTACTCTGTATCGCTGAACTGAACCGGAATAAGAATCAACAGCAGCTCATACATGCGGTACATGAGCTCACACAGCGGGGAGTGCCCGTAACGCTGCTGCTTGCGGGTGTAGGGACTGAAGAGGCCAGCTGTATCAAGCTGTGTCAACAGCTTGGAGTGGAGGATCAAGTGAGGTTCCTCGGCTATCGTCAGGATATCCCGGAGCTGATGCAGGCAGCTGATGTGCTTGCTTTGGTGTCGAGACGGGAGGGGCTTCCCAAGGTACTGCTGGAGGGTCTTGCGGCCGGGAAGCCGATTCTCGTTACGGATGTGCGCGGAAGCAGAGACCTTGTTATTCATGGGGATAACGGATATGTAATTCCGGTTGACGATACCGGGGCGACAGCCGCCGCATTGCAAGAGCTGTATCAGGACCCGCAGCTCCGGCGGCAAATGGGGGAACGCAGCAAGAAGATGGCTTCCCGGTATGATTTGAAGCTAATCCGCTCGATGATGAGAGAAGTGTATGATGACCTTTTTGCTGAGGATAGAACTAGGGAGAGAGGAGCTGCCCGTTTCAGATGATCAGGCTGTTTCGGTTCAAGAGCATGAAGGTGTTTGTTCTGATGTTGGACTGCTTGTTTGTCTATGCCAGCTATTTGTTAGCCTACAAGCTCATATTTCAGGGAGATATTCCCCAGCAGGAATGGGGCTCCTTTCTGGATTACGCCCCCTGGCTTGGTCTGTTCACCGTGGTGTCTTACTATATGTTCTATTTGTACGATTTCGCAGGGCGTCAGAAGCCCGGAACCTATCTGTATAATTTGGTCCTTGCTCATCTTGTATTTGTTGTCGAACTCATCGTGCTGAATTATTGGCTGAAGACCTTCAGCTTGCCCCGCAGTGTAGTTATCGTTGCTTTCTTCACCCAACTTCTCCTTACCTTTGGCCTGCGTCTGCTCATCTTCTATATACAGTCTCGGGGAATCGGGCGCAAGAGAGCTATGGTTCTGGTAAGCCGGGAGCATTCAGACCTCAGTGGTCTGGAGCAAATGCTCAGTAAAGGGAGTGCCTGGCTGGATATTCAATACGTTATCGCCATGGGCCAGGATGAAGAGAACACGCCGCTTGGCAGCATGTGGGAGAGTATTGACGTGGTCCTTCTAGCTCACGATCTGCCTGCGGATACCAAGTCATCTCTCATCCGAGCTGCAGGGACCAGGCAGATCGAGGTCCTTCTCATTCCTGACTTCTACGAGCTGTCGCTCGTCAATGCCGAGCCCCAGCAGCTTGATGATCTGATGGTCTACTCCATCATGCCGCCGCACTTGACGCTAATCGAGCGCGCCATGAAGCGGTTGGTCGATCTCTTCATCTCTTCCCTGCTGCTGCTGGCCGCTTCCCCCATCATGCTGCTCATGTTCATTCTCATTCCGATGACTTCAAGGGGCAAAGCGCTGTTCGTTCAGGAGCGGATAGGGCTTCATGAGAAGCCTTTCCATCTTCTTAAGTTCCGCAGCATGATCGATAATGCGGAGCAGAGTACAGGGCCGGTTCTCGCCGGGGACCAGGATGCTAGAATTACGAGACTTGGCCAGTTCATCCGGGCCACCCGGATTGATGAGCTTCCCCAGTTAATCAACGTTCTTAGAGGGGATATGAGTCTGGTTGGTCCCCGTCCCGAACGCGCCTTCTTCATCTCTATGTTCAAATCGGAGCTGCCGCATTATACGTACCGGCTTATGGTCAAGCCGGGACTGACAGGTCTTGCCCAGGTGAAGGCGAACTATACGACCTCTCCAGGGGATAAGCTGCGCTACGACCTGCTGTATATCAAGAATTATTCCCCGCTGCTCGATTTACGCATTCTGTTCCAGACCATTATGGTGGTGCTGAAGCGGGAGCAATCCCGGGGCATCATGGCCGAGACGAAGTCTGCCGCAGGGCTTGGCCTGGAGAAGATACTGAACACCACAGTACCTGAGCTTCCAGCCGCATCGAAACGGCTGCATGGTTAAGGTGAGGGCTCTTTGTATATATGGGCGCAGGCTGTCAGGCTGAACCAGAAGAATCCGACGAACAGCAAGAGCCAGAAGAGCCAAAAGAGCCAGAAGAGCCAAAAAAGCCAGAAGAGCCAGAGGAGCCAGAAGAGCTAGAAGAGCTAGAAAGAGCTAGAAAGAGCTAGAAAGAGCTAGAGGAACAAGAAGAACAGCAAGAACAACAAGAACAACAAGAACAACAAGAACAACAGGAACAACAAGAACAACCAGCAGCTCCAGCAAACCCAGTAAAACCAGCAAAACCAGCAAAACCAGCAAGTCCGGCCTAGTCCGCCTTGGAAAACCAATCAAGGCCGAATAGGCTTGCTTCCGGTCCATGAATACCGCTTGTTTTAGGAAGAAGGAGGTAAGGGCGAAAGATGAGAAGACGCAGAGTATATGTGCTGATAGCCGGGCTCCTGCTCTGCACAGCCCTGGGTGGTTATGCCTTCTACTGGTCTCTTCAGCCTGCGCAGCATTTCCGTCATGCGGAGATTCCCGTGCTGGCTGCTCCGGACCCGGACTCAAATGCGGGAGCGGGCAGCCGTAGCGCGGCCGCTGCAGGCACCGGAACAACGGCAGCTGCTGCCTCCGCGGAGCATTCTCGGATGAATGCAACGGAGAAGCCGGCCCTGGAACACACGAATCTTAATATTCTGATCCTGGGCATTGACGCCAGGGGTAGTGAGGATTCCCGGACAGATGTAATGATGCTGGCGAAGGTTAACATTGATGAGGGCAAGGTTAGTCTTGTCTCTATTCCTCGGGATACGCGGGTTAAGCTGCCGGGAGTGGGATACACGAAGATTAACCATGCCCATCTGCTCGGAGAGCTTCACGGCGGCAATCATGAGGGAACGAAAGCCTCGCTCCAGGCCGTCAGCAATTTGTGCAGCTGTTCGATCAATTATTATGTGAAGACCAATTTCGTCGGATTCGAGCATTTCATTGATACTCTTGGTGGACTCGATATCACGCTTCCCGCTCCCGTGAAGCTGACCTATGCCCACCTGACGCTGCCTGCGGGCGAGCAGCGGCTTAATGGGGATTTGACACTAAAGCTTGTACAGGAGCGCCATTCGCTTGCGGAAGGCGACCAGGGCCGTCAACAGAATCAGGCTCTTGTGCTAAAGAGCGTCCTGCGAACGCTGCTGCAGCCGGGGAATCTTGCGAATCTTCCGGCTCTCATCAAGCAGGTGAGAGAGGACATTGTGGATACGAATCTGAACGACAGCGATATTTTGAGCTTATCCCTGCTGGCCAAGGGGATGAAGACAAAGGATATGAAATACTATCAAATTCCCGGACATAGTGATAAACTTTATGATCCTTTGGTTAAGAAAGACCTATACTACTGGATTCCCGATTTAACGCAAATGAAAGAAATATATAGCATGAAATAAAAAAGTCATATTTTCATTGCTGTATTCATACATTGAATCGACTCACATGAAAGAGAGAGCTGCGAGGCTTCGCTCATTTCATGTTCATGTACCTATAAGAATGGGAGAGTAGATTTAATGAAGATCGCAGTAACAGGCGGAGCGGGGTTTATCGGAAAGCATACGGTTGAGCAATTGCTGGAACAGAACCATCAGGTCATCGTAATCGATTATTTGGAGGACGGGACGAAGTCATACTTTGACGAGAGAGTTACCTTCTATCAGACAGATATCGGCTCGGGAAATCTCTCTCAGATCTTCAGTACGGAGCGGCCAGATGCCGTTATTCACTTGGCTGGTCAGATCAGCGTACAGCGCTCCCTGCACAATCCATACCTGGATGCACAGATTAACATTCTGGGTACAGTCAATCTGCTAAAGCAGTGCGTGGATTATCATGTCCGCAAAATTGTCTTTTCTTCTTCAGCAGCAGTCTACGGTAATCCCCTCTATCTCCCTATTGATGAGAATCATGAAGTAGACCCTCTCTCCTTTTATGGACTCTCTAAGCTCGCCACGGAGAAATATATTGAGTCCTTTTCCCGTCAGTATGGGCTCGATTATGCCATTCTAAGATATGCTAACGTGTATGGCCCCGGTCAGACGGTGAAGGGAGAAGGAGCGGTAGTCGCTTCCTTTGTAGACCGGATGCTGGGGGGTGAGCGTCCTGCCATTTATGGGGACGGAGAGCATTCCAGAGACTTCATTTTTGTAAAAGATGTGGCTGCAGCCAATGTAGCCGCCCTTTGGCGTGGGTCCAGACAGGTGATGAATATCAGCAGTGGGAAGCCGCTGACGATTCGTGAATTGTTCGAGATCCTGAGCGATCTGAACAACCTACATATAGCTCCAGACTATCAGGCGGCCAGAGAGGGAGACATTGTTCATAGCCTGCTGAGCAATGATAAGGCGAGAACGCTGCTGGATTGGGAACCCGTTCATACCATCGTGGACGGACTGCAGATGACCCTGAATGAATACTCACTTCACAAAGCGGCGGTACGCTAGAACATATGGGACTAAAATAGTTCTTATTGATGTGTTTCTTCTCGGCAAAATGTGCTATGATGGTTGGGACTACGTGTATAAGTTAGTGATTTCCGAGGCTAACCCTAATGCTCGTTGTTCTTGGATTGACGGACAGAGTCTCATTAACAGAGTGTGAACTTTATAGTGTCAGGTAAATGAATGAATCTATCTTAGGATAAAAGTCAATTTCATGGCCTAACTTCTCTATGAACAGGGATGTTAGGTCTTTTTATGTTTGCTAAGGGAGGGATAGAATGACTCGCTGCGGCTTTTAAGCAGGAAGCCTGGAACATAGCACAGCCTGGTTGAGCAAAGCTAAGGCGAGTCAGTTGTTAATGGACCAATTACAATCTCAGCAGCTTTGTCAGCTAATCGCAAGCTTTACAGGGAAAGTATTTAGAGAGCACTTCGGCAAAGGACCTGAATCCGTTGTCGTCTCTATAAGTCATAAGTTCACCACGATTTACTTGAGAAACTTCCTGATCAATTCAGAGCGTGTATTGCTGGAACAGAATCATGAACCCATTATCCGTCAAATAAGAGACCAGATTATGCAGCGGGTCATACCCGAGATTACGAGCTATCTTAAACTTGTCCTCGGCATAGAGCCGGAGAAGCTTCATTATGATTGGGAATTCGGCAGCAAGAACGGAATGCTGGTTGCCATCTTCCCTGAAGTGATAGGCCTAAATGAACCGCAGCCCAAGGAATACCCTGGGAAGTCAGAGACCGAGCGTGAAATGGTACGGATCAGCGGACGCGTGCAGAAGGAGCCGCTTGAGATTTCCTCCTACGAGATTAACCCGAGAACACTGTTAGTCCTTCGCAGAGGTGTCCTCGGTGAGCTGGAGAAGGAATTGATCCGGCTGGAGCGTGGAGAGATTTTGCGGGATGTGAAAAGGCGACTCGAGAAAGGTTACATAACAGGCAGCAGTCAGATCAGCAGTTCCTTGGGCCGGACCATCGCAGAATGCTTCATGGACTGGGATGAGGAGCTGGACCAAAGTATTACCGTAATCATTACAAATCCGCCGCGTTAGGCGGATTTTTTGTTAGGGAGGCTATCTGTTATATAAATTGAACTTATTTAGTTCATTCCATATACTTATGACAAATCAGGCGTTTCTCTGTAACGATATTGTGATTCATTTCCGGATTCACACATATATAATTAAAGATAAGATCGATCAGGCGTTTGAAGAGCGCAGAATTGGTTATTGAATGGTATACCAATAAGAAACAGGCAGGGATGCATGGTGAAGAGATCAGCAGCATTAATATTTACTTTACTCAGCTTAGCCGTATTTACCGTATTTAGTACGTCCGGTACAGCATCAGCAGCAGGAGCAGTGACCAAGGATGCAGTCAAGACGCAGACGAGGACCGTATACATTAAGCAAATGAAAAGTGTGGATGGCAAGGTGCGTATTACCGTAGATCCGATCGGCTGGTATATGGGTAAGGACGCAGATATTAAATTCAAGGAGCGCGAGCCCAAGGCGTACAAGGAGATTGGGGGAGCCCCGGATGGCTACTACATTACCAATGACAGCAAGCGCACGGTCAGCTATCCGGTAGCAGCGAGCGCGAAGGTTATGATGCAGATTTATGACCGTACTGGTAAAGTGGAGGACATTGACCTCAAGTGGAATGAGCATGTCTCGCTCAAGAAATTCCAGTCTATCTACCGTAATACCAAACTTATGGATATAAGAGAATTTCCTTATCACATTACGATTAAAGATGGTCAAGTGATCAAGATCGTTCAGCAGTTTGTCCCTTAAGAAAGCGAATATAAACAGGGTCGTCCCAAAAGGGGCGGCCCTGTCTTGTGTGATATTCATGTGGTAAGAGTTCGGCTCGCGTTCGAACGGCTCCGAGAAGAACGTTGCTCCCATCGCTTATTGTGTTCGGATATCCTGAATGATCGATCAGCGGAAGATATCCGAACACAAAGGCGAGCGCTGTCGCTTGTCCGCAATCGTTCTTCTCTCCGCTGGCTACGGCGGAATGACTCACCAAACTGCAAAAGAAGCCGTTCCTTGGCACAATGGAATTGGACCAACCCTTCCTATGCTTACCTCTGAATATCTGCATGCGCCGGTCAAGTATTCCTCACGGACAAGTGGTTTAACCCCGATGGGTTCCTCTCCCCCACAGCCTGTGCACAGGCCCAACTTTGCCATAGACAGGGTCCGTATCCGGAATCGGCACCTTGGGAATCTCGGCCAGCGCCTTCTGCCGATCCTCTTGTGTTCCTCTGCGCGTGTTATACTCCATGCCGCCTGGATAAGCACCGACAATCTGAAAGTCTGGGCTTGCGGATAACCTCTTGTGCCCGGTTCCGGCTGGAAGCAGGACGACATCCCCGGTATTCAGCTGCACCTGTTCCTCTTGTTCGCCGCCGAGCTGTACCAGAGCAGTCCCGCGGATAACCCCCAGCACTTCGTGGCAGTTGCTGTGGTAGTGGTGATAATCGAATACGCCGTTCGTCCAGCTGTTCAGCCAGCCATGGGAATTGAAGATGGCCTCGGTCTCATGGGGGTTATTCTTAAAGGCTTCGGGATAAACAAGGACAGGTAGATCCGGGTGGTTGGGAATGATCCCGTCGTCACTGAACTGATAGGGGACTGCTTTTAGGTTATTCATGGTTATTGCTCCTTCCCGTATAGGTATTGAATACGTTTAAGAAAGTCTCTGTAGGGTAAAGATAATGCGTGAAGATACCTGCTGTGCAAATAGAACAGGATAGGGGGTTAGAATATGAAAACATTAGATGTAGTTGCTCTTGTCCTGCTCATCGTCGGCGGACTCAACTGGCTTCTTGTAGGCTTGTTCAAATACGACCTGGTTGCTGCGATCTTTGGAGGAGCGGATAGCGGGATATCCAGGCTGGTATATGTGATTGTTGGACTGTGTGCACTGTACTGCATTAAATTTATCGCGGGCGTAAGCGACCGTGAAAGAGCGTAGCCGATTGAAGCGGCTCCCGTTAAGCAGATAGTTAAACAAGCATCGCACGATGCAGCCTTAGTTCGGTCTTCTACCGGACTAAGGTTATTTAATTTTTCTAAGTAAGTTACTGGAAGTCCAACCCTTAATAAGTTGTATAATGAAATTATATCCTAATTTTGGAGGGGGAATTATTTTTAAATGCTTAATAAGGGAGGGATATTATGAACCATAAAAGGGTCTTAATTGGTGTTGTTTTAATAGTTGTGCTTATCTCTACCTATGCATGGTTAACTAGACCCAAGCCTACACTGCATATTCATCCAGATGATATTGTGGTTCAAGCTTATCTGAACGACGTTAAACCCACCACCAAAGTTCCCATCCCGAATTACTACTCCAAATATATAGAGATGAAAATTGATAATAAAAAGAAATCGCCCTCATTTAACCCATATGATTATACGATCAGAATATATCCGGTTTTTGCATACGATCCACTTACATCATGGACGTTTGAAAATGCCAGTTACGATGACTTTTCCCTCGGCATCGATTCAGTAAGTCAGGCCCTTGTTAAGAGAGAAGTGGAAAAGGCAGGATTTGCTGAACAACGGGATTTAATTAGCCATCAAGTTGGCTTTTCATACTTGAAGGATAAATATCCGATTACATCAAAATTTTTTATTCCCAAGGATGAACATATGCCAGATACATACAACACATTTGTCGTAGTGACTTATATTCAACGTTCAGGAAATCTTAGTTGGTCGAAGACGATCCCTCTAAATTGATGTTACTAGACTGACCAGCCAATTGCGTCGGGTTCATAATTACGTTTTCTTGTTTTTTTAATCCTTCTTTGGTGCAGAATTAGCCATAGAGTGTTTTAATAGCTTTTGATAAGTGCCCCACCATAATCCCAAGTTCAACTCTTTTCCCTAAAATGGTATATTATGTATTAATTGTGCTAAATCGTTGAATGGGAGGAAGTTATTTGACTAATCATAACATCGTCTTATCTGTTGAGAACCTATCTAAAACTTATAAAAACATTGAACACGAAACTCATGCCTTGAAAAATGTATCATTTCAATTACGTCAAGGCGAATTCCTCGCCATTATGGGAACAAGCGGCTCTGGTAAAAGTACATTGCTGAATATTTTAGGTGCTTTAGATGAACCCACTCAAGGGAAGATTAGACTGCTTGGTGAAGAAATGAACAATATGTTCACAGAACCTTACGCTTCGCAATACCGCGGCGATTATGTTGGGTTTGTGTTCCAATCGTATCACCTGCTCAAAGATTTAAATGTCGAAGAGAACGTAAGCTTGCCGTTGATCCTTAAGGGGATCGAGAAAGACGAAATCATCGGTAAGACAGCCGAGGTATTAGAGCTTGTAGGCTTGACCCAATGGAGATCGCATCGGCCAATACAGCTCTCAGGCGGACAGCAGCAGCGTGTTGCTATAGCTAGAGCCATCATCTCATCTCCGCCTATTGTTCTAGCGGACGAACCAACTGGAAACTTGGATTTCAATACATCTTCGGAAATTTTAGATGTCCTAGTAGAAATGAAGCGGAAATTAAATCAAAGCATCATACTCGTTACGCATGATCCAAGGGTGGCTACCTATGCGGATAGAGTTATTTTTTTTCATGATGGGCAAATCGTTGACGAGTATGTTTGCGAACATCATCATTTGGATGTCGAAGTGATATTAACGAAATTCAAAAATATGATGGAGATGACCCGATGTTAAGTTCAATGAAAGGGCTGAATGTTCGTTTCTTCAAATATAATAAATTCATTACGGTAACTTCCATTATCGGTATCGCATTGTCCATTTATTTAGTTGTTATTATGACTCTCTTTTCTTATAACGCTAAAGCTTCGGTCAATCAAGAGTTTAAGCAAATATATGGGAATATGGACATGTCTGTTGGCTATGATACTGGCAAAATAAAAGTAATAGATAAGTCGCTATACGATACTATCTCCTCGCAAGCCGGAGTGAAAGAGGCATCACCAGTATTAATTTCTCGGCTGCCTATCGAACATTTAAACGCAGATATCTACACAGTAGGCGTAGGGAATGACGAGCTAGCTAAAAGCAGATATCATTTTCATGAAAATATAAGCAATAGCCAAGTCATTCTAAATAAATCATTGGCTGAGACGTTAAAAGTTAGAGCGGGTAGTGTCATTTCTATTGAAAATCGACAGTTCGTAGTTAAAGAGATTATTGAAGATTTAGATGGCGTTGGAGTAATGCCTGATCTATTCATCCTCCCGCATACTACCCTAACCGATATGCTTGAACGCAGGCCGGATACCAAGAATACTTTTGCAACCTACATTTTGCTTAGTAAAGCAGGAAATAACAATGTGTATTCCCTTGCTGAGAATATCCGCCTTATAGATAAAGATTTAAGAGTAGATGTCGCAGAAGAAAATGAAGCGCTGAAGCAAAATTTAAGTCAATTAAATTACTTTATGATCATCCTGTCCATCTTTTTGCTCGTTGTCACATCTTTATTTATCATCTCGAACTTTGAGGTGCTTTTCTACAAGTATAAAAATCAATTCGCCATTATGCGATCGCTAGGGGCGACAACAAGGCAAATATTCGATATCGTTCTGCAGCAAAGCGTCATTATTAATATATGTGGAACAGCTTTTGGATTCCTTTCTGCTGTAGCGAGTTATCAGTTGTTGATGAAATATGCTGCTTCTTTATTCTCAATTAAGATATCGGTAGTACAATTTCCGTTATTTCAAACAGTGACCATAACTTTGTGCTGCATGGTGCTGCTTCAAACTTTATTGTTAGTCCCATGTTACCGATATGGAAGGATTCTACCAGTAAGGATGATGCAAGAAAGCGAGAAGATCGACTTCTCTAACCAGAAATTACGTAAAGTTATTGGTTATTCATTAGTTGTCTTATCTCTATGTTCGATCGTGCTTGGTCTAACAAGCTCATATGGTACGAGAGCTTTAGATTTATTATTGGGCGCACTGTTTGTAGTTTTTGGAATTTTTATTTTGTATCCGATTTATATGAGAGCAATACTTACCAAACTTCTCCCATTATTCAAGAAGGTACTAGGAAATTCGTCTTATGTTGCTGTTAAGAATGTCATTCCTCAAATACGCAAGAATACGTTTATTACGTTAGCCATAGGCGCCATGATGATTATTAACATTTTTGGATCATCGTTGCTAAAGACGTTGGAGCTGAATAATGATCAGTATTTAAGAGATCAATATGTAACGAATGTAGTCCTTACTAATCGTTCGACGGATTCCAATCAGGCAGCCTCAGAAATTCGAAATGAGCTTCACCGCTTGTTCGACAGCGAGAATGCAAGTTTAGTAAGCAATGAGAATTCGGTTGTATTAAGTACGAATAAGACCAACAATTATGCTTCTGGTTATAGTCTGGTAGACCTTGATGAGATGAAGAAGCAAGGTCTTGTTAAAGACGAAATGGATCATGCAGATAATGGTATCGTTATTACGAGAAAGCTCGCAGATACACTAGGCATTGAAAGAGGCGATCAGCTTAATGCCGCTCTATATCCTATCGGGAGTGGGGAGAACATTCCCGTAGGTAAACTAACCGTTGAGTATATTACGGATAAGCTTCCTGGTACTTATGCTGAAATTTATATTGATTGGAAGAATTCAAAATTTCACTTCCCCTATATGAAGATAGACAGAGTTTTTATAGGAGCACATCAACTATCTGAAATTACTCCTAAAATTAACACTTTAAAAAAGCTTTATCCTGAATTTAAAGTCCATACCTTTGAAGATGCCTTACAAGAGTCAAAACAGATGTTTCAGCAAAGATGGTTCCTCTTTATTGCTGTAATGGTCATTGTGATGCTCAGTGTTATATTGGGCGTGATAAATTCGTTAATCAATAACATTCACACCCGGAGGAAGGAGTTCGCAATATTACGCGCCTTATCTCTAAGTAAGCAGGGGCTAATTAAAGTCATTTTGACACAGGTATACCTATATCTGATTAGCGGCCTTATTCTTGGCATTACAACCGGCCTATTGTTAACCTACATTGTTGGTCTAATTGACGGAGTGAGATATGATTTCCAATCTATTATCCTTGTGAGCGGGATTATTATGGCCATTGCTTTAGTGGTCTTCACTCCATTTGCCACTCATATTGGAAATAGAAAGATTATTGGGGAATTGGCTCAAGATAATAAATGACGGGTTCACGTCAAGAATAGCTTTTGGCTATAATATGACCTCTTAGTTAAGAGCCGCTGATCAGCGGCTCTTTTGTTCTTTGCAGCGGATTCTTTGTCCAATCCGCAGTCTATACTAAGACACGGGCAGGTAAGCTTAGGTGCGGCGAGAACGAACTCCGCCACATCCTTAAGCTGGATCATTCGGTCTTCATCGCCAGTCTTGAGTCCGGCATTAGGGCGGTAATGTGAATGTTGCATTTATGAACCTCCTGTGCCAAGCCATTCGGCATGCGGGGCTACCTCTTAATAAGTAGTATAATGTAATCATATCCTAATGTTGGATACAGATTCATGTTGAGCTTTCTTGATAAAGAGGGAGGTTATTTTGATCCATAAAAGAGAAGTTTTTAGTGGTACTGTTGTTCTATTAGTCGTACTTATCTTTACATCTGTATGGTTAACCAGAAGCAGATCGGTATTGTATATACAACCAGATGATATTGTGGTTCAAGCTTATCTCCAAAATGTAGATCCCAACTCGAAGCTGCCCGACACCGATATACCAACCGAGACGTTCTACAAACAGGTTATCCAGATGAAAATTGATAATGAAAAGAAAACCCCGCTGGCTAACGATAATTACACGATCAGAGTATATCCGATTTTTGCCTATTCCCCACTTAGATCAGGAGTGCATGTATCTGGCAATCCAGATGACTTTTCTATCGGCAGCAGCTCAGCGAGTCTGGCCCTTGTTAAGAAGGAGGTGGAGAAAACCGGATTTGCTGGTCAGTGGGATTTAATTAAGAAAGCCATGGGCTTTGCCTACTTGAAGGCCAGCTATCCGATTACACCCATGTATTTCACTCCGAAAGATGCGCCTCTGGCGAGTCCGGACAATACTTTTATCGTAATGACTTATATGCAGGATTCAGGGGGCCTTAGTTGGTCGAAAAGAATTCCGCTGACGGTTCAGAAATAGGCATGACCGCTTAAGAAGTCATCTATATAAGCAGGAGACACAAACAAAGACCGTATCCATAAAAAGGAACGGTCTGATATAATAGGCGTGTACAACACGCCTTGAGTGGGTGCGTCTTCCTCTGGAAAGGAGGTGAGGCGTATGAACTTCTCTTTTGCAGATGTCATTGGGTTTGCTGCGTTTATTATCGCGCTGCTGACATACATCGAACGAAAAAAGAAGTAACCTGCTCCAGGTCGGCAAACCGTGCAGGTCACTTCTTCCGCTTATAACTTCTTAACTGTGGAGGAGTAACCCCACTCAAGTTGTTGTACAGGGGACTGGTCGCCACCGGTCCCTTATTTCATAGTATCTTACGTCTGTTATCTTTATACCCATATTACTACACGGTGTTAGCATTGACAATGAGACAACCGAATATTTCACAGTTCTATTAGGTAGAACCAGATCAATTTTTATTGCGGATTAGTCGTCCAAATCCCGGCAGTCTTCAGGAAGACGCGGGCAGGGAGCTTCAGCGCGGCGAGAACGAGATCTGCCACATCCTCAGGCTGCATCATCCGGTCTTCATCGCCGATCTTGAGTCCGGCATTCGAGGCCAGGTCGGTGTTGACCGTGCTCGGCGTCAGGGCGGTGACGCGGATGTTGTGCTTGCGAACCTCCTGTGCCAGCGACTCGGTCATGCCCATGAGGGCGAATTTGGAGGCACAGTAAGCTGAGCCTGTCGCGAAGCCGCGCTCACCCGCGGTAGAGGCCACGTTGATGATATCGCCGCTGTTTTGGGCAACCAGATCAGGCAGAACCGCACGGGTGACGTTATAAGTCCCCATCACGTTCACATCCAGGATTCTCTTCCACTCCTCCGGATCCATCTCCAGCAGGGTTCCGAACTTGGCGATCCCCGCATTGTTGATCAGGATATCCACGGATCCAAGCTCCTGCTTGATTTTGGCTGCGGAAGCTTCTGCCTCGGCAGAATTGGAGATATCCGCAGGGGCGATGCTGACCTTGATTCCATACTGGCTCCGCAGCTCCTGGGCGAGGTCTTTCAGATCCGATTCGGTTCTGGCAATCAGGCCAAGATTCACGCCTTCTTTAGCCAACGCGATGGCTACTGCTCGTCCGATCCCTTTTCCCGCACCTGTAATCAGGGCATTCTTCCCGGTAAGTTCCATCTTGAATCACTCCAGTCTATTCATTAGTTCACATCTATAATAATACCCTGAACACATGGGCTTTTACACTTTCCTGGATAGGAAGCGGATTAGGGTTAGAAAGTCTAGGGAAATTTTATGAAAATTACTAGGGTATTATTTACAATGCAGGAAGTTCGAACTATAATAGAATGGCGAAACAGGTCGAAAACTCTCTAACTTGAAAAAGGCAAACTTGCTGAAAGGCAAGGACGCAAAGCCACGGGTCTAAGGCATACGCTAAGACAGCCGGTTACCAGCAGGAGGATGAATACTAGGTTTATTACCTCAGGTCTACTCTTAGGAGTAGGCCTTTTGTCTGGCTTCAATAGGAGAGACCTGCTATAAAAGGAGGTCAATCACGTGCAGCAGGTTCACATCAAAGGAATTGCAACCTACCATCCACCTACGGCCTATGACAATGCTTATTTCGTCGAGCATTTTAACAAGATGGGCCTGGAATCGGAAGGTCTCATGAATCATCTTGGGAGAAAGACCAGATATCTGGTAAGCACCGAGGATGAGAATTCACTAACTATGGGGATAGCCGCAGCGAAGAAGCTGCTTACTGAATCGAAGGTAGGTGCGGAAGAGCTGGACATGGTGGTATTCGTATCTGACACACCTGAATACACCTACCCAAGCAACGCCTTGTTGATTCATAGAGAGATTGGGGCGGTCAATGCCCACATTGTCTATGATCTTAATACGAACTGCATCGGTATGCTCACAGCCATGGATCAGGTACGACAGTACCTTTCGGGGAACCGGTTCATCAAGCGTGCGCTCATTGTAGGCAGTGTGCATGTCAGCAATATTGCCCGTAAGGACGATACCGTAGTCTATCCGAATTTCTCGGATGGAGCGGCAGCGGTCATCTTGGAGAAGCAGGAGCTTCCGGGAGGCTTTCTGGACGCGAACTATAAGACGGACTCCAAGCTTGGGGATACGGTAACTTTCCCGGCTGTCGGCCTGTCCAAGATGTTCAGTGAAGGAGTTCAGGAATCGGATAAGAGACTTCGCTTCATTCCTCATGACGTCAGCTATTTCTCTGATGAGTGGAGAGATATGATCTCGGTCATGCTGGAACGAAACGGATTGGATGCCGCGGGTGTCAACCACTGGCTATTCTCCCAGTTCTCCCGTCCGGAGATCGAGGAGACGCTGGTGAAGATGAATGCGGGGCTGGACAAATATACATTTGTCGGAGAAAAATACGGTTATACCGGGGTAACGAGCCCGATCTTTGCGCTGGAGGAAGCGCTTGAAGCCGGCAAAATCTTACCTGGAGACAAGGTTGTCTTCTGCTCGGTAGGAATCGGTTACACCATGTCCGCACTTTTATATGAATTTTAACATATAGACTATATCTTGTTATGAAGGAGAAACATCATGTTTAAATTTGAGAAGAAGCAAGCCGAGAAGGCACTGGTTATTACAGTAGGGGGCTTTATGAAGCCTGATGAGGCCGAAGCGTTCCTGAAGGAATATGAGGAGAATGTGAATTCCATCCATCCATCCGAATACAATCTGATCATTGATTCCACAGATCTGTCTGTATCCAAGCAGGACATGCTGCCCGTGCTTGAGGGCTGCTTCAAGCTATATATGTCCAACGGATTCAAGAATATTCTGATGATCAATCCATCTTCCGTCATTGCCAAGAATCAAATGCAGAAGCTGGCCCAGTCGATCTCCTATACCGGAATATTTATGGATACGCTGGAAGAGGCATACGCCTATAACTAGACAGCACCAGCGGCCCTGCTCTGAGAAGAGAGGGCCGTTTATTTTTTGATCAAAATGTGTGCGGTACACGCATACCTTGCAGGGTTCAGGGAAACATAAAGTACCGGGTAAATATACAGGGTGCAATTTTTATTTTGGGCGTTTCTTGGTGAATTTGGAGGCCCCTGTAACAACGAAATAAATGCCCATTACAGTGAACAGGGATGCAACCAGTCGGTATTCATACAGAAACGGGACAAGCGTGAACAGTACAATGGCAAAAAGAAGGCGGAGTATAGCCTCTTGTTTCATAAAATTGTAACGCCTCCTTGAATTGATTTTTCCACATGTATCATGCACATTATGAACAAATTGTAGCATGTCTACGCCAATTTTCATTGCGATATTTAAAATATCGTGAAATTTCTTTTTCAGTTCTTTGACAAGTGGTGTAATATAGAAGTATAGAGTTCCGTTTCGGCCTGTTCAATTTTTCGGAAACGTTAAGAAATGGTCCCTTCCCTTATATAGGTCAATCAACTGACCTTTGGGAAAGTAAGGTCTTTCGCAGGTATTACGTAAATAACGGACTACTATACAGAGTGAACCTAGGACAGGTAACCTGATTCTTGTTCCAAAATTCACGCTGTATAATTCAATGTAAAGGAGGAAGTTCCAAATGTCACAAACTTCTAATCAACAAGAGACATCTGCTGCTGAGGAGGCAGTTGCTGCTCAAGCGGTATCTCCTGAAGCTGGCAGAGAATTGCTGGATCAGCTGATGAAGCCGGAGGTACAGCAATCCCTATTGGTGCTGGTAGACCAGCTGCCTAAGCTCACCGAAATGATGGGCGCTCTTACTACAGCTTATGACTTCGCACAAAGCATTGCCAAGGATCCAGTGTTCGTTAACGACTTGAAACACGGGTTCGCAGAATTCGCTACTCCGGTAGTGGGTAAAGTTAAGGGAGTTGCAGCTGCAGCAATCGAAGCTAATGAGCGCGCACAAGCCGATACTTCAACCATCGGCGTATTTGGTCTGCTCAAAATTCTTAAAGATCCGAATGTGCAAAAATCGCTTCGTTTCACCCAGGCTTTCCTGGACACGTTGAACGATCGTCAAAAAGGACAACGTTAATCTAAACTAACACAATTCAGAACGGAGGATGGATATGTCGAAGCAAATTTTGATTTTGGGCGGCGGCTACGGCGGATTGCTAAGCGCATTGACTGCACGTAAGTATCTTGATGCGAATGAAGCGAACATTACCGTAGTTAACCGTTACCCTACACACCAGATTATTACTGAACTTCACCGCCTTGCTGCAGGCAATCTTCATGAGAAAGCAGTAGCACTTCCGCTTGAGAAGCTGCTTAAAGGCAAAAATGTGAATTTGGTGATCGATACAGTTCAAACTATTAAGCCGGATGACAAGCAAGTTGTTCTTGGCAATGGAAATACCCTCAGATACGATGCGCTTGTTATCGCACTGGGCAGTGAGACTGCTTTCTTCGGAATTCCTGGACTTCAGGAGTACAGCTTCACTTTGAAATCTGTGGATGATGCGAACCGGGTTCGCGCTCACGTGGAAGAAAGACTTAACGCATACAAGCAGTCCAAGAACAAAGCGGATGCTACATTCGTAATTGGTGGCGGCGGCCTGACAGGTGTTGAGCTTGTTGGTGAATTCGCGGATGAGCTTCCTGAGATCTGCCGTCAAAAAGGTATCGATTTCAATGAAGTGTCCTTGTACTGTGTTGAAGCAGGTCCTTCGATTCTGGCAGGATTCCCGCCAGAGCTTGTGGAACGTGCGACAACTAGTCTTGAGAAGCGCGGTGTTCAGTTCGTAACTGGCGTGCCAATTACAGAAATGAAGCCGACATCCGTAATTCTAAAAGATGGACGTTCAATCGAAACTTCTACACTGGTATGGACAGGCGGCGTTCAAGGGAACTCCGTTGTTGCTAACTGTGGCATCGAAGTTAACCGCGGCCGTGCATCCGTTACCGAATCTCTGCAATCGACTTCCCACAAAGATGTATTCATCGCTGGGGACAGCGCGGTTGTCATTCCAAGCGAAGGCGCGCGTCCTTATCCGCCGACAGCTCAGCTGGCATGGCAAATGGGCGAAACCATCGGTTACAACCTGTCTGCTATGATCAAAGGCGCTCCATTTGAAGCGTTCAACCCTGTATTCTCCGGTACGCTTGGAAGCCTTGGTCGTAAAGACGGCATCGCGATGCTGGGTGCTAACCAGACCCGCCTGAAAGGAACTCCGGCTTCCTTGATGAAAGAAGCAAGTAACATCCGTTACTTGTCCCATATCCATGGCCTTTTTGCCCTGGCTTATTAATCCATTGTTTATCTCTTCAAGAAGAAGAGCACGCCCGCGTGTTCTTCTTTTTTTGTTGTTTTGGGACTGTAGTCCTTTTTTTGACCGATCATCCCTATATTAAAGAAATTCAGAAACGCAGCAGTATGATTTTTCCAACGTCTACGGGCTTTGTTTAGGCTGTACTTAGTGGTACATTAATGTGTAATAGTCATATGGAATGAATCAAAAATGAGGGGTGTTTTGTTCAATCCATATAGGAGGTATGATCATGTATTCTGGCAAACAAGATGACAATTTACATATAATGACGTATACACTCAATAGCGGCGTTAAAGGAACGGTTCCTCTCTCCGCTGCTCAAATCGGTGAGTGGCTGGACAGTTATAGAAGCAATACCAAGTTTGTAACTGAGATTGGCAAAGAATTCTTCGGACTAAATCCTGAATTGGTGGCGGATTTCAAGGTGCAGAATGTATTCTCCAGCTACCGGGAAGTGGTCCTTCCCAAGCAGCAGGAAGTCGTCTACAACAGACTTTCAGAGGAATTCAAGAAGAATTCGGTATGGATTCATATCGACTGTAAATGCGGTACGACGTATACAACGGAATCTCCTTATTACCGGACCAAATGGTACTGTACGAAATGCAAGGAGATCGTATTCCTGGACAAGAAGAAGCCGCTGGTGAAGACGAACAAAGGCGATGCCCATTATATGACGAACAAGTACCTGGTAGACAGGGATTAAGAGGAATATTCGATGAGCAATTCATCCGTGAATCGGCGAAATGTGGGCATCTTCGCCCATGTGGATGCAGGCAAGACAACAACGACTGAGCATATTCTGTTCGAGAGCGGACGTATCCGCAGTCTCGGCAGTGTGGATTCAGGCACAGCCGTGACGGACTGGCTGGATATCGAGAAGGAACGGGGGATCTCGGTACGGGCAGCAACGACTTCTTATGAATGGGGAGGAGTTCGGGTTAATCTGATTGATACACCCGGACATGTCGATTTCTTATCCGAAGTCGAGCGTTCCCTGCGCGTGATGGATGGTGCGGTGCTCATTATTTCGGCTGTAGAAGGGGTGCAGGCCCAGACCGAATTGATATGGAATGCGCTCCGCAGGCTGAATATTCCGACTGTTCTGTATGTGAACAAGATGGACCGAATTGGTGCGGATTCGAACCGTGTTCTGGATGGCATTCGCCAGTATCTCTCGCGTAATCTGCTGCTCGTGCAGTCTCCGGTTGGATATGAGCAAGCATTTAGCGGCGTAGATGACCTGTGGCTAAGCGAGGCTGATCAAGAAGCTCAGCAGAATCTGATTGAGTCGGTGGCCGACCATGATGAGAGACTGCTTGAACATTATTTTAACGGGGACAGCCTTCCACTTGCCCGGTGGAAATCGGAAGCGGAGAGAATTAGCCGAAGCGGGACCGCTTATCCGGTACTATTCGGCGCCTCTTCTCGGGGGATTGGCATCCACGCATTGATGAATGCGATTACAGATTACTTGCCGGCGCCTGGAGGGGATCCAGAAGCCCCGATATCTGGGATCGTGTTCAAGATTGAGCGGGATAAGACGATGGGGAGGATGGCTTTCGTCAGGCTGTACGAGGGGGCTATGCAAAACCGCGATGTGATCCGCAACCATACCCGGCAGACTCAGGAGAAGATCACCCAGATCCGAAGGGTGGAGGGCGGCCGTTCCGAGGATGTGGGGCTGCTGGAAGCCGGGGATATCGCCGCAGTCTGCGGCTTAACCGAAGTGCGGATTGGAGATATCCTGGGGAGCCCTGAGGCAATTCCGGAGGAAGCACGGCTTGCAGTGCCGCTCCTCACGGTTCAAGCTCAGTGGGAGAATGAACAGGACTACAGGGGAGTGGTACAGGCACTTCAGGAGCTGTCGGATGAAGACCCGCTCCTTGATGTGCAGTGGCTGCAGGATGAGCGGGAACTGCACGTGAAGATTATGGGCCCGATTCAGCTGGAGATGCTGACGAGCCTGTTGAGCTCCAGATATGGGCTGAGCGTAACCTTCAGCCAGCCCTCTGTGATCTACAAAGAAACGCCCATACAGACGGCAGAGGGATATATCGCTTACACGATGCCTAAGCCTTGCTGGGCGATTCTTCGGTTTCTTATTGAGCCGGGAGAGCGGGGGAGTGGTCTTAAGTACTCGTCGGTTGTCCGTACCGAGGATCTGCTCCCGCAATACCAGAATGGAAGTTGCCCGCCGGGTGCCCGAAGCACTCCAGCAGGGGCTATATGGCTGGGAAGTGACTGACCTCAAGATTACGCTGGTGGAAGGTCAGCACCATGTCTGGCATACGCACCCGCTGGACTTCGCCGTAGCTACACCGATGGGGCTGATGAACGGGCTTGCAGCGGCAGGGACCCGGCTGCTGGAGCCTATTCTTCAGTTCCGAATCGTCGTCCCCGAGGAATTCGGCGGGCGTGTCATGAACGATCTTGTGCAGATGCGCGCCGAATTCGGTGCGCCTGAGCTTCGCGGTGACCGGATGACGATTGAAGGCCGGGTGCCGCTGGCGGAATCGCTCGAATACCCGGTAGCCTTAAGCTCACTCACGAAAGGCCGAGGCACGATTGTGACTTTCTTCAATGGTTATGAGGAATGTCCAGCGGATATTAAGGCTGAGCGGCCTCGGCGGGGAGTGAATCCCCTCGATCAGGCCAAGTATATTTTGAGTGTGCGCAAGGCGTTATAGATAGCGCTTATACTTAATTCTTATTCTTCTTGCGCAGCTTCTCAATCTCTTCTGTAACAACAAAAGCGAGGTCTTCGTTCCCGTATAAGGACAGAACACTAAGCAAGGTGTCATGTGGAATTTCGCCGGCTTCTTCCTTTGGGACTGTGAGTTCAATCCCCTGCTGCAGCGCGGCGTTGGCCGTCTGCTGCGGGTAAGCCCGCCCATACAACTCAGCAGGGTCAAGTCCGTGATTTACACACCACTGTGCGAATATCAGGATCATCATCTGTTCGTCACGCTGATAGTTCTGTATAATTTGCTCTTCAATCTCTTTACGGCTCATAATGGGGATAGCTCCTTTTGATATTAAGTAACGTATATTATAGCGAAAGGCCGGGTAGTATAACAATGATTATGAATAGTAAAATAAAGGCCTCCGAAGTTCAGCTCACCGGTGTGAATGGCGAGGACCTCGGGATCATGCCGACGACTGAAGCACTCGCGCTGGCCAAGCGGCTCAAGGTGGATCTGGTCTGCACTTCAATGATGAGCAGCCCGCCTCCATGCCAGCTGATCTCGGCAGGTGCGGCGAAGCAGGCGGCCGGACAGGAGCGCAAGAAGAACCAACCCTCGAAGGTTAAGGAGATTCGACTAACTCCCCGGATTGAGGAGCATGATTACGAGACGAAGAAGCAGCAGGCCGAGCGCATCTTGAAGTCAGGCGACTCCGTTCAGCTTGTGGTCAAGGTCTCGAGTAAGGAGGGAGCTGCGGCCAAGGCACTTCTGGAGGAGCTGCTCCGTGATTTGAAGCCGCTTGGGACACCGAAGTCAGGAATCCATGTAAGCGGTAAACAAGCTGATGTACAGGTAGATCCGAGCTGAAAATTTTATTTTTGTGCCTATTTGCTTTTTAAAAATGGATAAGCTATAATGAGGTTACTTGAGCGCATTAACCTCATTTACACATTGTAAAGGGTTATCATACAAGAGCATGAACCTTTTACAATGTGTGAATTTTTTATTTTAAAGAATAAAAAGAAACATGTTAAATAAATTATTGGAGGTAATACACATGGCACAACAAGGTACAGTTAAATGGTTTAACGCAGACAAAGGTTTCGGTTTCATCGAAGTTGAAGGTGGCGACGATGTATTCGTACACTTCTCCGCAATCACTGGCGAAGGATTCAAAACTTTGGACGAAGGCCAACGCGTTGAGTTCAACGTTGTTCAAGGCAACCGTGGACCACAAGCTGAGAACGTTGTAAAACTGTAATATTTTATTACAGATACGAACATCCCTTAACCAATTGGTTAAGGGATGTTTTTTGTTATGACTGCTTAAGAGGGACTGATATCGTATTGGAGTCTCTATGGGTTTGTAGTGATATGCTAAAAAGTCTCCGTCCACAATGAACGTGGCACGGAGACTTTTTCTTTGTAGTGGAGACTGTCTCTTTATGAATTTAGTGTAAGGGTTCTCCTGTAGGTCCGGCAGGCAGCTTGTAATTCTGCTTCCGGCTGATCCATAACGTATACCCTGCGGAGCAGACCAGCATCGCCATCAAGAGCATAAAAGGTGTTCCGTAACGTGCAGTCGGGATAAAGAGTAACTGGAAGAGCAGCATCGCTGTGAATGCAAAGGCAAGAAAGTTCTTCTTGATGAGCAGATAAGGAACCGAGATCAGGGAGAGCAGTAAGGTCAGATAGTGGAGCAGGACCCCACCGTACATATAGAGCTTCGGAAAATTCATGGTGCTGCTAACCCACATAGACTTGAACGTATAATATAGCTTGCCGAAGGAGAACCAGCTCAGATACTCCAGAAAGTTCTCCTTAAATCCTTTCAAGATTACCCTTACGCCATACTGTGTCTGACTCATTCTGAGGCTGTACATTTCTTTGTAGTTCGGGTTCTCCTGGAAGAACGGGTAGGCACCGGACAACAGGGCATTGCCGCTGTCAGAAGCGAGTAGAGTGAACTCGTCCAGTACGATCCAGTTCCTGACGACCCATGGGAGGAAGCAGGCGCCCACGGTTAATAGATAAGGAATGAGTATGCGCCAAGTGGGCTTGCTGAACAGCAGGAACAGCACCGCAATCATGAGCACCGGCAGCATCCCTGGGCGGGTTAGAATAGCCCAGCTGAGCACCGCTGCATTCAGGATGACTGACCAGACTGAAGGCTTGTTCATCATCCACTGCCAGCTGGCGAAGAATAGAGCGAGCAGGAAGATAAATAGCGTCTCCGTCAGGAAGAGGTCGGTCATATAGATAAGTGGTGGATATACAGCCACGAATAATCCAGCCGCCCAGCCAAGCAGGGGGCGTGAGACCGAGCTTACGTAAGAACACACCGGAAAGACGGTGGCTGCACCGATCAGAATATGCACCCATCTGAAGACGTTCGGCGTGAATGGGAATACCGAGTAGATGGAATAGGCGAATAAAGGAAAGCCCGGGGTCACACGGGCATTGGATTCCTCACTGCCATACCCATAAATATGATCGGAGAGCATCTGTTCCACCATAGCGAAATAACGCCCGGCATCTCCTTCAAGGAAGCTCTGGGTACTGGTTACGAAGACATAGAGCAGGCGTAGGGCAAAGGCTAGCACGAACAGAAGAGCAGGCACTAGAGCGGGACGTGACAAGAAAATTTGTAATGGACGAGATTTCATTTAAGGATCGCTCCTAATCGTTAGGATATTCCAATTACCAAAAACCTTTTCCTACTATATAGCCACTTTACATCATCCGTCAATCTGATAGAACCTGGTCCAATGAACGTGATGAGACGAATTGGAATTTTGAGAAGCGGTGCGGTAAGCTGATTCTAAGAACCAACCAAGTTCCCAAACTATCAATCTACCAATCTACTATTTTGCTTATGAGGTGAGAGTATGGTGACAATGAAGAGACTGCATGAGGTGCCGATGAAGATGGCTCTGGAGGCTTGGGCGAGAGGATTTGAGGGGTATTATGTGGATTTATCCATGCCACTGCAGGCTTTCGTAGCCAGGCTAACGAATGAAGACCTGCTGCTGGATTTATCTAACATCATGCTGGACGGAGATAAACCAATTGGCATTAACCTCAATGGGATTCGTTCTGCTGAAGGTCAGGTAACTGGTTGGAATGGAGGGATCGGGATTGCTCCGGAGTACCGGGGGCAAGGTCTCGGCAAGCTTCTGATGGAAGAGAGTATGAAGGCATACCTTGAGGCTGGAGTACACCTGGCGACGCTGGAGGCTTTTGTCCAGAACGAGGGGGCCATTAAGCTGTATGAAAGGTTCGGTTACGTCATCAAGGATAAGCTTCTGCATATGAGCTGCAGCGACCCTGTCCATTTGGAGACGGAACCCGGCATAGACTCCACCTTGGTTACGATGATGGATATGCCGATCGAGGCATCCAGGCTGCCGTTCTATAATAGTAGAGCAGCCTGGCAGGCTCAGTGGCAGAGTGCGAAGGGCGGCCAATCCCTGATCGTCTATCTTGGCGGTGAACCGGTAGGCTACGCCATATACAGACAGGGCTATGATCCACAAGGCAGGCTCACTTCAATCGCGCTGTACCAGTGCGAAGTTAAGCCGGATCAGGCTAGCAGCGAGCAAATTTACAAGTATATGCTAGGTCAGGTGTTCGATCCGGGTAAAGGGAATGCCAAGAAAGTGATCATCAATCTTCGGGCGAGCCATGCGGGGTTAGCTAAGGTCCTGATGGAAGCTGGGTTCGCAACAGGGGCCGAGCTTGTGTACATGGAGCAGGAGCAGAAGCAGGTGTAACAATTGCGGACTAGTTTAGTTCAGTTCAGCAACGAAATGTAAACGATATATCAATTTTTGTATACGGTTCTGGAGCTCTATATAATAAGACATGTATGATCTACTAACCTGAAGGAGTGGTATAGAGTATGGAATTTCGGAGTCTGGGAAGAAGTGGGATGAAGGTAAGCCGTCTATGCCTCGGCACAATGAACTTTGGCGTGGAGACGAACGAGAAGGATGCTTTTCGTATTATGGATATGGCTCTTGAGGCCGGGATTAATTTCTTTGATACGGCCAATATATATGGCTGGGGTGAGAATGCTGGGCGCACTGAGGAAATCATTGGCCGCTGGTTCAAGCAGGGCGGAGGCCGCCGTGAGAAAGTAATCCTGGGAACTAAGGTATACGGTGAGATGAGTGACAACACGGATGGCCCTAACAATGAGGCGGGGCTGTCAGCTTATAAAATCCGCCGTCACCTTGAAGGCTCTTTGCGCAGGCTTCAGACAGATCATATCGAGCTGTATCAAATGCACCACGTAGATCGCGGCGTCAGCTGGGAAGAGCTATGGGGAGCCTTCGAATTAGCGGCACACCAAGGGAAAATCGGTTATGTCGGCTCCAGTAACTTTGCCGGATGGGATCTTGCTCTGGCACAGAGCGCTGCAAGGTCACGCCATCTCCTCGGCTTAGTCTCCGAGCAGCATAAGTACAGCCTGCTGTGCCGGCTGCCTGAACTTGAGGTTCTTCCTGCTGCGGAGCACCTCGGAATCGGAGTTATTGCCTGGAGCCCGCTGGATGGCGGGATGCTTGGCGGAAGCGCGCTGAAGTCCGATAGAGGAACCCGGACCTCCCACCAGAAGGAACGAATTGAATCGCTTCGTCCGCAGCTCGAGGCCTTCTCTGCTCTATGCAAGGAGCTTGGAGAATCCGAGGCTAATGTGGCGTTGGCATGGACCCTGCATAATCCTGCCCTGACTGCGCCAATTATTGGACCGCGTACTACCGAGCAGCTGGATAATGCCCTGCGTGCGGTAGAGATCAAGCTGGACGAAGCGACTCTTAAGAGGCTGGATGAGATCTTCCCGGGACCGGGAGCCGAGGCGCCACGGGCCTATGCCTGGTAGGATAAGCTCTAAGAAGCATAGTATTTAAAATTGTATAACAAAGGGACAGCCCCTAAGCCGTGATTGTGGCTGATGGGACGGTCCCTTTTTGTTGTATAATTTTTAATTTGGTGAGATATATGACTATTTTTTTCCTTCCAGGAATCCGGTCAGCTCATCTGCCGGCATCGGCTTTCCGCACAAGTAGCCTTGTGCCTCATGGCATCCAAGCTGCTCGAGGAGCCGGAGCTGTTCGGTCGTCTCAATCCCCTCGGCCACGACCTTCATGTCCAGGTTCCTGGACAGCTCGATGATGGTTCCTACCACAGCCGAATCTCGCTGACTGATCGCGATGTTCGTGACCAGTGATCGGTCGATCTTCAGATAATGGAGCGGAAGGCTATTCAGCATGCTTAGGGAGGAGTATCCTACACCGAAATCATCCAGGGCCAAAGTTATACCCAGATTGGCTAATTCCCGGCACAGCCGCTGGGAAGCTTCCAGGTCAACAATTGCCGTGCTCTCAGTAATCTCCAGACACAAATTGCGGGCCGGAAGCCTGCTGGTTCGGAGCAGATCAATAACCTTCATCGCGAACTGCGGATCCCTGAGCTGCTGAGCCGAGATATTAACAGATACCACAAAATTTTTGTAGCCCCGGTCCACCCAATATTTCGCCTGTTGGACGGCGGCGCTCAGAACCCAGTCACCCATGGCGAGAATAAGCCCGGTATCTTCTGCCACCGGGATAAATTCCGCTGGCGATACCGGCCCCAGCTCTCCGCTGGTCCAGCGCAGCAATGCCTCTACTCCATGCACACGCTGGGTCTGCAGATCAATTTGGGGCTGATAATGCAAGCTGAGCTCTTCGTTAGCGATGGCCTTGGAGAGTCCGTTATAGACGGCCAGATACCGGTCTGCCTTCTCCTGCAGTTCCTTGTTGAACATATGTATCTGATTGCGGCCCGCCTTCTTGGCTTCATACATGGCCATGTCCGCATTCTGAAGAAGGGTGTCCATCTCGGTTCCGTCACGCGGTGCGATACTAATTCCCATACTTGCCGTAACGGTGTACAGCTTGTTCGCCACCGCAAAGGGCTCCTTGAAGACATTGATTAGTACGTTGCAGTAATCGATTGCGTCCGATTCTTCTCTTAAATCCTCGATCATAATCGCAAATTCATCGCCCCCAAGCCTGGTGATGACACAGTTCTGCGGCAGATGGCTCCTGAGGCTCTTGGCAACCTGCTGCAGCATGAGGTCCCCTGAGGAATGGCCCAAAGTATCATTAATCCATTTGAATTGATCGAGGTCTATTAAGATAATAGCCACTTTGCTGTTCTTGAAATGAATTTCTCCCAGTGTGGTCTTCATTCGATCCTGCAGCAGTCTCCGGTTCCCGAGACCGGTCAATGTATCATGGTAGGCGAGTTCGGTCAGCTCACGCTGGGTGTTCCTCTGGGCGGTAATATCCTGAGTAACGAGAAAAGAGAGCACCTTTCCATTCGTCTCCAGAAAGTCGCAGTGAATCTCGGCGAACTTCAGCGTGCCGTCCAGGTGCCTCAGTTCACCTTCGGTGTGGAACGGCTTCAGATTCTGGAAGTAACCCGGATAGAGTGTGAAGAATCGGTCAGCTTCTCCCTCCGGAAGCAGCGTGTGGAAAGAGAGCCCCTTCAACGAATTGGGGTCATACCCGAGCAGACTTTGAAAAGCCTGATTCGTCTCCACGATGATCCCTTTCTCATCCAGAAGGGCAATCCCATTGTGGGATAACTCGAAGAGAAGCTCATAACGACGCCCAGCCGACGCCAGGAAGTCAAAGCGAACCATCGAGTAACGAACCGCGATGATCCACGGAAATACACAATAGCTGGACAGGGAATCGAACAGATGAAGCCCGGTATTTTTGACTAACTGGTTGATGATCAATAAGGTCACCAGCAGCGCTACGGTCATCGTGGAGCCGGTTAGGATGACACGTACCCGATAGCGTTCCTGGATCAGCAGCTTGTTCTTACGATTCTTGCGGTTGGCGATCAGGATAATTACAGGCAGAACAGTCAGGGCATATAAGATCAAGAGCACAAGCACGGTCATAAAGGATCCGCTGAACTCCGTAGTGCGTACATGGTCAATTTCTGCAATGTGGATGGCAGGCTTGCCGTTAAAGGGAACGATAACAAACAATATGCCCAACATGGGCAAGAGGCAGAGCGTATGCCTGATCACGGCTCTGGATCCAAGCCGGCCAATTTCACAGAAGAAGTATAGCGAAAGCGACATGGTCAGGAACGAGAATACAAACCGAAGGGATGCATACAGATTGGCCTCAGTGCCCAAAGGGGATTGATATGTCAAAAAATTAAAAAGAAAAATAAGTCCCAAGGAGAAGATCAGAATCATGGTCAGCTGGTGAAGCGGGTTGCTGCGCTGACGCAAGAAGACTTCTACGGCCATATAGAAGAGGAACAGGAACGGAATCAGGTCTGCAATGATAGAGTTTGTTAAAATGGTCATCAGTTTTCTCCAATCCCCTGTAAGTATGTAAAATTATGTTCTGGATCACTATATGAGAGAGAACCATATCATTTAGACAGTTACCACTTATATCGGTAATCAGTCTTATTATTTTAATACGACATAGTTCTTTTGTCATGGTAAATTGGTCCTTAGACGCATGTTTTCTTTTTTCAAAAATAATTTCATTCCTGTATAATTGAGATTGTGAAATAAATCATATTTTGTTTTTAGAAAGGGGATGACCACAGTTGGACAAGTGGACATTATTTAAGAAGGCATCCCGATTCCAGGTTATACCTGTTATGCTTGTGCCTGTTATTCTTGGTGCACTTGGGGCATTTGTATGGAAAGGGGTATTCCACCCGTTTCTCTTTGTAATTACCCTGATTGGGGCGGGTGCGGCACACCTATTCTCGAACATGGTTAATGATCTATGGGATTACCGGAGCGGGACGGATACCGTCGCCAGAGATACCCCGGATGTTATAAGCACAAATTCAGGCTTTCTCTCCGGTGGAGTTATGCCCGAACGGACCTTTGCCTCCATCACTTGGATCATGCTTGGTATCGCTGCTGTATGCGGGATTGGACTTGCACTGTACAGCGGCTGGCCTGTGCTGGTATTCGGGGGACTAGGCGGTCTGATCGCTTATTTCTATGTAGCCCCGCCTATTCAATTTGGTTACAGGGGAAAGGGAATGAGTGAGATCGCGATCCTGCTCTCATTCGGCATTCTGCCGGTTATGGGTGCTTATTATGTACAGACACAGGAGATGAGTGTCCAGTCTGTACTGCTGTCACTTCCTGTAGGTCTGCTGACCACACTCGTTCTGTTCAATCATCATTTCCTGCATTGGCAGGCGGACAGACAGGCGGGGAAAAATACACTTGTTGTGGTCTGGGGAGAGGAGAGAGCGCTGCGCTTCTCCAAGGCTCTGCTCTATCTCGCCTATGCGTCTGTTCTGGTATGTGTGGCCGACGGGGCACTGCCCATCTACGGATTACTTGCCTTATTTACGGCTGTCCCGCTGTATCAGGCCTACACGAAGCTTGGGAAGCATAATCCTTCTCCGGCATACCTGCCGCTGATGGGAGCTTCGATGAAGGCTTCGATTCGCTGTGGTATAGTGATGAGCGCCGCGCTGCTCCTTCAGGGTATCATTTCCTGAATATATATCTATCGCCCCTGACTGCAACACGATGAATTACACCCAAGAGAGGATATAATAATATGGACAATCAAAAGGTAATCGGAGACTTTCATACGATCTTGTCTGACGGCGAGGTTTGGAAGACAGGCGGCTTCAAGCTGCCGGATGGTACATTCTGGGCCTACCGGGAGCCGGAAGCTGTTATTATTGTGCGTAATGGCATTCTATATGTACGGGCTCCGCTCAGCCGTCAGAACAATCAGATCCAGATTCTTGATAATGCCAAGCACATGTATTATTCCGTTGAGGAGATTAAAGTGCCTGAAGCAGGCGAAGTCAGCTTTGAGCTGCAGATTCGCTCCCGGACGCAGGGAACAGCCCCAGGCGACCTGTATGACGGTTATGTGTCTGTGAATCTGCTGGACTTTACAACAGGGGCTGCCCTGGATTTCTTCGCAGGCAATGATAAGTACGCGAGTGTCTACGCGGTGCTTCCGTTCCCTGGTGTTCAAGTGCCGGAGAGCGACAAGACGAAGTACTTCTGCATCTTCAAGGAAGAGACGAACTTCAAAGCACGGGAATTTAATACGTATAAGATTACGTATAACCGGGGTAATGATGAAGTAGTCTTTTACCTGAATGGGGAGGAAATCCGGCGGGAGAAGAATGTACCGATCAAGTTCAACCAATTCACGATCGCACTGGGTATTATGACCGAGAAGGACCTGACTCCGGAAGGGAGCGTATCGGTTCATGGACAGACCGTGACAGCCGAATGGTCCCCGGTAACCGTAACGATTACAGAATAGCAAGAGCAGCGGGATCAGAATAAGAAAGTCTTCTACAGAGCGAGTATGGCTTTGTAGAAGGCTTTTTTTGCATATCTATGAAGGCGACAGGCGTATGATTTGCTGCCAGAAAAGACATAATACAGTCATGATGAACGAATTGGTAAGTAAGAGGGGGGATAAAGGGTGACACATCCGGAGCAGAACGACCCAAAGACTTTCAAGGGCCTGGACAATAACGGTCAGAGTGTAAGCGATGTGCGCGGCGGTGAGCTTAGAGCAGGCCGCTTGAGCCAATTCAAGAACCATAACGCAGAGGGCAAGGATGTTCCGAATGAATATATCAGCAAGCAGGATGATGAATAGTCAGAGCTGCTAAATAAGCAAGTGCATCCGAGGCGGGGTCTAGTGACCCTGCCTTATTTTTATTCATTTCATTCGCTATATAAGACGCAGTTAAAAATTTGACTTGAGGGTAAGGTGTAACGGAGGGAAAGCTTGGAACTGTAGGAGCGAAAGCGATCGCCTACAAGCTTTCTGAAAGAAAGCTGCATCGGAAGCATATGCTTTGTCTCCGGATTTCATCCGCCTTGCGGTATAAATCAAGAAATCTGGAGGCGGGCAGCGGCCGAAAGTCAAGCATTCCCCGTAGTTACGACTGTACCCACAAATGTGAACATTTTAACTATGGCTTATATATACTCTACTATCCGCTGCTCACCACATTCTAATATAAGGTAGAAAATATCTCGGAACTCTGCTAATATTTTGAAAAAAAGGTGGGTGGACGTTGTTCAAAAAAATGAGCATTCAAGCCAAGCTCATGTCTCTGCTTCTACTCATCACAGTGGTACCCGCGGGTATCTCGTTAACTGCCTCCTATTTGTATACGAAGGAGTCTGTGACGAAGAAGTCGATCAATGAGAATACTAGGCTGTTGACCCTTGGCGGCGCGAATTTATCTAACTATTTTAGCGGAATTAATCAATTGGCGTCATCGATTTATAGCGGGATTAACCTGCCCAACTCCTTGTTCACCGTCATTGAGAGCACTAGACCTTCCGACTCACTGGGTAAGGGTAACGAGCTATCAGACAACCGGGATATTATGGCGAGTCAACTCTATAACCTGTATCAGTCGAATGGCGATATCTATCAGATTCATCTGTATATCCGGGCCAATCAACTTTCCAATACTCTGATTAAGGGAATGTTCCGCAGGGAGAAGAACCCAGGCTATGTTCCTTTAAAAGACCAAACCGGGGGAAATCGGCCGTTTCTTGAACCTACCCATCTGGATCACCGATATGGGCTTAAGTCTGTCATTCCGAATCTGAAATCGGGGACCACGGAGGTATTCAGCGTCCATTATCCCATCTTCCGTACTCCGAGTAATGAAGTGATGGCGAATCTGTCCATCGATTTCATGTTGACTGAACTACGTGAGATTACGAAATCCATGTTCACTCCTGGAACGGAGAAGCTCTATCTGGTCAATGAAGATCAGAAGGTGCTATATGCCTCGGAGCAGGGACAGAATATCAGCCAGCTGACTGCGGTATGGAGCAGTCTTCCTAAAGATAAGAACGAAGGCTATTTCTATTCCCAAGATGAGGACTTCGGCGGGATTGTATTCTTCAAGCGAATTCCGGGTCCTCTCTTCACAGGTGCGCTCATCAAGCTGGTGCCCTACGATAATTTGTACAGTGATGCCGGACATATTACCGAGATTAATGCGGTCATTGGGCTCGTCTTCCTGATTATTGCCGTGTGTGCGGCGATTTGGATATCGATCCGGTTCACTACACCCATCCAGCGATTAATTGCCTATACGCAAAAGGTCCAGATTGGCCAGTTCAATGCCAGGATTGATATAGAATCCGGGGATGAATTCGGTATATTGGCACGGAAAATGACAGAGATGACCAAGACCATTAATGACTTGATTCTAACCGAGTATCGTCTGGAGCTTGCGAACAAGACCAATCAGCTTAAGGCGCTGCAGGCACAGATCAATCCTCATTTTCTCTATAATGCCTTGCAATCAATCGGGTCGATGTCGCTTAGGTACAATGCGCCCAAGGTCTATGACCAAATCTATTCTCTTGGAAGCATGATGCGCTATACGATGACAATGGAGAAGACAGAGGTAACCTTACAGGAAGAGCTCGAGCATGTGGAGAATTACTTGTTGCTTCAGAAGGGACGCTTTGGAGAAGAGAATCTTGTTGTTATGCTGGATATTGAAGAGCAGACCCGGCATATTCTGGTGCCCAAGATGATACTGCAGCCCATTGTGGAGAACATTTTCAAGCATGGCTTCAAAGAAGGCATTAGGGACGGACGGATCACGATCAGCAGCACAATAAGCAATTTGGGAGATATGATCATCAGCGTCTCGGATAACGGGGCAGGTGTTCAAGCAAATCAGACACACAAAGTTGAAAGCGCTATTATGGATGGAGGAGATAAGTCATCAGAGAGTATTGGGCTTAGCAATGTGCTTGCCCGCCTGCAATTATATTTCGGGAAGGAATCCAAGATTCACATCTCCGCAAATGAGTATGCGGGAGTTACGGTTACACTTACTATCCCCGTTGGGAAGCTGCCCGGGGAACCTTGAGGAAGGAGGGAATTATGAAGGCTCTAATCGTTGACGATGAGATGCATGTGCGGGAAGCGGTCCGCTATTTCATTCCCTGGGAGAACTACGGCATTAAGGATGTCTATGAAGCTGGGAATGGAAAGGAAGCCATTGAGATTATCCAGTCTGAACGACCGGCGCTTATCTTCACAGATATGGTTATGCCATTAATGGATGGCTCGCAGCTGCTGAAATGGATCCATGAGAATTCTCCCAGGTCCAAGACCATTGTCATTAGCGGTTATCAGGATTTCAATTATGTAAAGCCCGCCATTATGTATGGGGGCACAGATTACTTGCTGAAGCCGCTTAACAGCAAGCAGCTGGTTGCAGCCGCTGAGCGCGCGCTGAGCATGTGGAAGCAAGAGGAGGAAGAATGGATCGCTTCACTTGATCAGAAGATCCAGCTGAATGTGCTGCGGCCTGTCTATTGGGATAAGCTCCTAACCGACTTTGTTTCAGGTGCCATTCCTTATTCCAAATTGAACCCGCAGCGGCTTGAAGAGGAGTTGGGGCTCAGCCGCGGCACGAAGCACGTAATGGTTGCGGTGCTGTCGCTGCATCCAGTGAATCGCCGGTTTCTGGACCGGCTTCATGATGATCTGGAGCTGGCATCGTATGTGACTGTGAATGTATGTAACGAAGTGCTTGCAGAAGGCAACTGTGGACATGCGTTCCGGTACCTGAATGCCGGAGCTGATGTCGTGCTGTTATTTTGGGACTCCAGCGATTCATTCAAGGAACGTCTTCAGCAAATAAATGAAGCCATGCAGCGAACTTACCAGGTTCAGTTCGATATAGGCTGGGGGAGTGCCTGGGCGTTTCCCGAAGGGATTCGGGCCTCGTTTGAGCAGTCAATGATGGCGCTCAGAAGGCGGAACCTTCTTGAGCAGGACCAGCGGATTCATGAATATCGGCGCCGCAGCGGGGATGAGACTCCAAGCCCTTTTACCCCTTATATTGAGAAGTTTAAATTCGCCGTAATGTCCGGGAGCAGTGAAAAGATTAATGAGGCAGTAGATGAATGGTATACCCAAATTAGCAAAATGCAGGTGATTACTGCTGAGCAGCTGGAGAGCTGGCATGAAGAGTTTACAGCTGAACTGCTTCGCTCGCAAAAGGACCTGTTCAGTAGGACGCAGCCGTCCGAGCTGTCTTCGCTGCGCATGGAGCTTCCCTACGATGAGATGGGTAATTTCTCAATGGAATACTGGAAGGATCAGATCGTGAATACCCTCCAGGACATCTCAAGTGAGTTCGTAGGCACAAAGAAGCTGGATAGCCAGCTGGTAAAAGATATCAAACAGTATATTCATACCAATTATCATCAAGAGATTACCCTTCAGCATATTGCGGACCGGTTCTTCATTAGCCGGGAGAACGTCTCCCGCAAATTCAAGCAGGTATCCAGTGAGAATCTGTCTGAATATTTGTCGAAGCTGCGGATCGATAAGGCGAAGCAGCTGCTGAGAAGCTCGGATCTGAGATTGTCCCAAATCTCGACTATGGTCGGGTTTCAGGATGAGAAATATTTCAGCCGGGTATTCAAGAAGGTCACTGGAATGACCCCTCGGGAATACCGGAGAGCAGACTAATAACTGAAATGGAACGACACAGCCGCTCCCCCGCAGATCACTGCGAATTGGAGCGGCTGTGTATGTCTCTTATGAAATAAGAATAATACCTTAACACATAGGAAGCGTTAGCTGGATTTTGTTGTTATTGCTGTTTCACCGGAGACATTGGCATGAAGAGCAATGCGAACGGCATGTTGCTTCCGGCTGAAGGAGAGATCCAAATCTCTACATTCTCTTCATAGTCCTTCGTTCTATAGAGGACGCTGGTCTGGTTCGGTACGTTAACTGAACCGGAATGTGAGAAGCTGACCACATTGCCGTTCACCAATGCGGCGCCCATATATAGGCCTCCACGCGGATTGAACGTAATCAGGGTGTTCGGAGCCACACGGTGCAGAATAATCTTGTACAATACACCATAGTTGCCTGAGTTCGTAGCCGGAGTTCCCATGATTCCATCAGTTCCCGTCTGGAATGGATCTGCCGTGTTATCTGTCAAATGAAGGCGCATGTTGGTATTGCCAACGAGCTCACCGTATTCGAAGACACGAGTAGAGTCAGCGAAGGTTCCCCGAATGATGGACTCTTTCGGGTCCAGCGAAGGCAGAGTTGTAAGTGCCTTGATTGGATCGTTATTGGCCTTCACGATCATGACGGTGTATTGGACTTGGGAATCACTGTACAAATCTCCGAACAGGGAGATTACATCTTCCTGGCTGAGAGCGGTTGCGCTCAGGTCCTCGAAGATTACTCTGGTCTCGCCTGGAGCCAGCGTAACCGTCTTCTGCTTGCTGCTGGTCTGATAGTTCTCGAAATAACGCTGTACTGATAAGCGGCCTGTCAGTTCAGGGTGTTGGTTAGGTCCAGCGGTGCCATAGCTCAGATAATCAATCTTTGCGTTCTGGGAATCCATATTCTTCGCGACCAGATACACCTTGGCTTTCTCACCAAGCCGGTTGCGGTGATGGATCATGAAGCGGGTTAGACCTGTAATGGTATCCTGATACAGAATGCCCTCACTTGTGACCGATTCCGGTCCACTGTCGCGGAACAGAGTATACGGCTCGGTCGTATAGGTGAACGGAATTTTGTCGTAGTTCAACACGCCTGCTCCGTTAATCTGGAGATTCTGTCCGACTGGTGTGAACAGCTTGTAGAATTGGTCCTCTGTATATAGAGTCTCATTGGTAATATTGATTGTCTTCTCTATCGTACTGGTAGCCCCGTGCTTATCTGTAACTGTTAACGAGATCGTCTGAGATCCCGGAGTGAAGTAAGCAAGCTGCTTATTCGTCCATTTTCGGTCTGTGATGGCACCTTCTTCATCTGTACTTTGATCGGTAATAGTTACGAGTTCACCCATCTTATACTCCGACTTGTCGGTAACGAATTGGGCTACCGGGGGCACATTGGGATTAACTACCTTGATGTTCAAAGTAAATGGAGCACTCCATTCCCCGCTCGAATCCTGAACAGAGTAAGTTACCGGATACGTGCCAGCCGATTGGAACATGTCCTGATCGGGACGGCCCACCCATCGTTCATTCACAATTTGCAGTCCCTTGGGAGAGTAGCTTTTGGTAGCAAAGTTCAGTACAGTCTGACCGGCAAAGATATCACCGGACTGTACCGAGAAGGTAGCGACCGGCTTGGTGGACAGCTGAACAATGACCTTCTTGCCGCTTACGCTATAAGGAATATTCAGCGCCTGGGTAATGGCAGTCAGAGGAACCATAAATACATTCTTGTCCTGATAAGAGGCGCCCCGCATCGTCTTGGAGACTCCATTGACCCGGTAGATGCTGCTGCCTGTCTTGAATCTAAGCTCATTCCCTGCGTAAGTAATAATCGTCTCTTTGGTCTTCCCGTCATAAGCGAGTTGATAACCGACCCGGTCTACCAAAGAGCGAATTCCGACATAAGAGACGCCTTTCTTCACGGTCATCGGATGCGTAGCCGTATAGACGCGGCCATCCTGCTCCATTCTGCTGCTGTCCATATATAGAATCAGCTGTCCGCTGCCGGTGGTTGCAGGAGCTAGTGTGGCAGGACTGGAAGTAGGATCTGGGATCGTCAGCGTGCCGCCGTCTGGCGGCTGTGAGCTGTCCCCGGAGGTACTGCTCCCGGAATCCGTAGTGCCGGCTCCATCCGCTGGGACGCTGCTTTGACTGCCTTGGCTATCCGCAGGGGGATTGGAAGTGGCAGGGGAACCCGATGTCTGGTCTTGCTGGGTAGCCTGGGATGATGGAGCAGTGTTCTCGGTAGTCTGATTATTTGAATTAACCGCAGCAACCTGCTTGGTTCCTTCCAGCGAAGAATTAGTGCCAGGCTTTGTTGTTCCGTTAGTCTCGAATGTAACAGGTGAGGCAGAGTTCAGAGATTGTACCCCGGCCGCTGCCTGTGACTGCACCTGCGAGGAGGAGACAGCTTCAGCACTTGCAGGCATCGCCGCAGCAGCCTGGGAAATGATGAGGGCAGTGACCAAGGTAGCCTTTTTAAAATCCATTAGCAAATGTACTCCTTTAAATTCTGAATTTAGACAATAGGAAAGGAGGCACACGAATAAATTCATGTGCTTTCCAATACGTTGTCATAGGGTTAAGGAATGACGCACTTTACTCCGAAACGGCTGGAGCAGGATTCTTCCGTCCTTTATAGCGGGTGTATACCCATCGAATGATGGCAACTCCAATTACGCAATCCAGAATGATGATGACCGGCATGGCGGTGTAGTTGTATCTGAATTCCGGAACGAACAGCAGCCGGATCAAGGACATAACTACCACGGTCGAGGCCAGCAGAAATTCAGGTTTGCGGAAACGGCGGGCAGTGCCAACTAAGGCGACCAGGAAGAATAGAACTAGACACTGGTGGAACAAATTCCGGATAGCATATGGGAAGACCGAGTAATAAGGCTTATGTCCGGCTCCAAAATACATTTTCCCGTAAATGTAATCCAGCTTTCCGATGGTATACCATTTCAGGAACAACCATGGTTTCTCGGTAAATCCAACCTTAAGGCGTTCTTTGGCAACCTCCATTTGGGTCTTCCCGTGACGGTCTACCATTCCGTCCAAATAGTTGTTGTAAGGATAGGTTCCGGCAGCAAATGGATTCACTTGAGTCGCAACGATAATGACCTGCTTCATGGTGATGATGTTGCGGACCACCCACGGAGACAGGATAATACCGGCTCCAATCAAGGTGACCAAGAGCAGCTTGAGCGTGTCCTTCCATTTTCTCGTCCAAAGGAAGTAGACGGCATGACATACAAAGATGAGCGGCAGGAACTCCGGCCGGGTCAGCACGGTTAACCCGATCAGGGCGCCGCTAGCGAGAGCCCACTTCCATGTCTTCTTCTCGAACGCAACAATCTGGAGGTACAAGTAAGAGACCAGGAAGAACGTACATATAACCTCGGTGAGCACTGCGCCGTTGCTCCAGATAAATGGAGGATAAATGGCACCGACAAAGGCAGCCAAGAGTCCGGCTGCTGTCCCTCCCATGCGCCTAGCCAACCGATAAATGAGAAAGAGGGTAATGAGGCTGAGCACGACCTGAATATAACGAATGTAAGGAGCTGGATCATGGGTCTTGTAATCTACTAGCTTATAGACCGCCGCCATGAACATAGGTAGACCTGGCGATACCTGAGCATTGGATTCCGTGCTTCGGTACCCATAGACCCCCTTCTCCAGAATCTGCTTGACCATAATGTCGTATTGCTTGGAGTCCGTGGAGACGGAATGTTGAACAGATCGGAGAAAGTCAACTCTCAAATAAGCTGCTAGAATAAAAATAATAAGCAGCAAAATAATTACAGCAGGTTTGTTGCCCCGAAAAGACTTAGACCAAAAAGATTGCATCAGGATCAGAACTCTCCCTTTCTCATCATGTAATATATAAACGCGCAAAACTGTGAAAAGTTGCTAATACTTCCAAAGCCATTTAGTAATATGGTGTGAATTACCTCTGTAACTCATTCCATAGAGTTCTTGGTAGTCTTATATTCCTAGTGTATAGCAACCTAAATAAGTATAAAGGTATATAGTATGATTCGCCAACCCAGCGGGGAACTTTCAGGAAACTTTACCCTATAGTGGGGCGATTCTACGGCGATTGGAATGAAGGATAGAGTTTTAACGCCATTTAGAAACATATGGTAAAATATCTGGAGTGAATGAGAGGAGTAATGAGAATGGTGAATAGAGAACCCGTAATTACAATCCGTGACCTGCGGATGAAATATTCCGACAGATACGTACTGAATGGCATTGATCTGGATGTGTTCAAAGGCCAGATTATAGGATACATAGGACCTAACGGTGCAGGGAAAAGCACGACCGTGAAGATCATGCTCGGGCTCGTGGAAGGATATACAGGGGAAGTTAAGATCCTGGGAACTGATATCTCGAGCGGGGATATCAGCTATAAACGGAGAATCGGTTACGTGCCTGAGATCGCTGAAATCTACGATACACTTACGGCGAAGGAGTACCTGACCTTTATCGGAGAATTATATGGAATTAATCGGGATGCTGCAGATGAGAAAGCAAGAAGATTAATAGATTGCTTCGGATTGAAGGAGGCCTACAATTCCCGGATCAGCTCTTACTCGAAGGGGATGAGGCAAAAGGTAATGATTATCTCAAGCCTGCTGCATAACCCGGATATTCTGTTCTTCGACGAGCCGCTGAGCGGTCTGGATGCGAACAGTGTGATGGTTCTGAAGGAGATCCTCTCGCTGCTCGCCGAGCAGGGGAAGACGATCTTCTATTCTTCTCACATTATGGATGTGGTCGAGAAGATCAGCAGCCGGATTGTTCTGCTGGGTGAGGGGCGAATTCTCGCCGATGGAACGTTTAGCGAATTGAAGGACCGGAGCAAGGAAGGGTCGCTGGAGGAAATCTTCAATCAGCTGACCGGCTTCAATGAGCACAGGCAGATCGCTGAAGCGTTCGTGGCTGCCGTACAGGAGGCCTGAGCCGTATGATAGAAAGCCGGATTTTGAAAGGACTTGATCTATTCCGGGGGGCCTTTGAGAAGGCGGGCGTTGACTATGCCATGATGAGGTCAATTCTCCAGATTAAGCTCATTATGGATGGACGAAGGGTCCCAACGATTATAGCTGGCGGGAATAAATCGAAGAAGAAAGATACTGCTCTCGGCGATCAGAATAAGAAGGAAGGCAATTCCTTTATACGGTCGCTTTGGCTGTACGGGCTGATGGGGCTGATGCTGGTTCCGATCGTTCTGCTCGGAGACAATTATATTTTTCAAATGAGTATCGTGTTCGGCATTATGATGTTCCTGGTGATGACCTCGCTGATCTCGGATTTCTCTTCCGTACTGCTGGATATCCGGGATAAGACGATTCTGTTCACCAAGCCGGTGGACCGGAAGACAATCAATATGGCGAAGCTGATTCATATTCTAATCTATATGTTCTTCGTTACCGGGACGCTGGCGGCTCCGTCGTTGATTGCCGGCCTTATTGAGCACGGTGTCTTGTTCTTCCTAATCTTCCTGATTGAAACCATCCTGATGGATATTCTGATCGTGGTGCTTACGGCGGTCCTCTATTTCTTCGTGCTGAAGTTCTTTGACGGAGAGAAGCTGAAGGATATGATCAACTATGTGCAGATTGCTCTATCGATCGGGATTACGATCGGTTATCAGCTGGTCAGCCGGCTGTTCAACCTGGTGAACCTCACGGTGCATTTTCAGCCAAAGTGGTGGCAGATCTTCCTGTTCCCCATCTGGTTCGGTTCCCCGTTCGAGACCCTGCTGCACGGAGCAAGGCAAAGTCACTACATGATCTTCACGCTGCTGGTCATTCTGGTGCCTATAATTCTGCTCTTCATCTATGTCAAAATGATGCCTGCCTTTGAACGTAATCTGCAGAAGCTGTCCGATCAGAGTGTTCGGGCAGGGCGCGCAGGGGGAAGGCTGACGGATCTGGTAGCTAAATGGGTCAGCGGCAGCCGTGAGGAGGAGACTTTCTTCCGTTTTGCCGCCAAAATGATGAGTACAGAGCGGGACTTCAAGCTGAAGGTCTATCCGACACTGGGCTTCTCGATTATCTTCCCGTTCATCTTCTTCTTCCTGGACTTCCATGAGGGCGGACTTCAGGGGATTGCATCAAGCCGGATGTATTTATTCATTTATTTCTGTGCGCTGCTTGTGCCTACTGTTGTCATGATGCTGAAGTACTCGGGCAGATATAAAGGGTCATGGATCTATCAGATTGCCCCGATCAGCCATACGGCTCCTATCTATAAGGGAACGCTCAAGGCTTTTCTGGCGAGACTGCTGATTCCGATGTTCATTCTGGAGAGCATTATATTTATTGCCATATTCGGTATGAGAATTCTGCCGGATCTGCTGGATGTGCTGCTGATGCTGCCGCTGTATACGCTAATCTGCTTCTTGGTGCTTCGGAAGGCGCTGCCGTTCTCGGAAGCCTTCGAGGCAACCCAGCAGAAGGAAGCGATACTGACGATTCCGCTCATGCTGATCCTGGGCGTTTTTGCCGGGATTCATTACTTCAGCACCGAGATACCTTACGGAGTGTATATTTACATGGGGCTGCTGCTGGTGCTGAACGTGGCAGGCTGGAGGATCGTATTCCGTTCCAGCAGCCTGAACAGCTTAAAGAATACAAATCGTTGATGCTAAATGGAATGAACTAAAGAAATGAGCGCATGGATCAAGGCTAACACTTGTTATGCAAAAGAATCGATCACGCAGTCTTTAGTTCAATCCATATGACAAACAATTATCCAGATTCATGTTGGCGGAATCACAGCGCTCCTGCGGATAAGCAGATACAATGCGGATAAGATCATTTTGTCCAGGAGGAGCCTATGGATAATAGAAGGAGAACAAGAGAGTGGGCCTACGAACTCTACGAACTGGTGGGGCAGACTGCGGTAAAGCCGAAAGCGGTGCGTAAGGCTGAGAATAACGGGCCAAGAATCAGACGCGAGAAGCTGACCGTTAGCTTCATGATCGGAAGGTACTGCTCCGGTCATCATAACCGGGCAAGCCGCATGCATGACTGTGACAATGGCAGCCGCACCATCCGGCTGTGCCAGGAATGTTATGTGCTGCATCAATATGCAATGAAGCGGCTGAGCCTGTGTCAGTTCGGAGAAGAGAAGTCGACATGTGTAGAGTGCCCGGTTCATTGTTATAAGCCTAAGCAGCGACTGCAGATTAAAGAAGTGATGAGGTACTCGGGTCCACGGATGCTGATGAGCCACCCGGTGCTGGCAATATGGCATCTGCTAGATCAGCGGGGAGATAAGCATAAGCACCCTACTCCATAGTTGAATTTACGGGGATCACCCGGTAAAAGGCTGTTCTGTAAGCAGTTTATTCTGCTGGAGAGCAGTCTTTTTCTTTTAAATAAAAGCTTATATAAAGCGTGTTTGAAATATCGGCATGCAGGGACAGGAGTAACGGAGAGGACGCTTGGAACTGAAGGAGCGTAAACGGCCGCCTACAAGCTTTCTGAAAGAAAGCTACATCGGCAGCATATGCTTTATCTCCGGATTTCAACAGTGAAATACAGTAAATCAAGAAACCCGGAGGCGGGCGACGGCCGAAAGTGGAGCAAGCATTCTCAGTAGTTACGACCATTCCCAATGGAGAACATGTCATCTTAAATTTATGCATTGTTATGTGATTTCTGTCACAAATCTGTCTGAATTGAGCGGATGGATGTGATAATTATCACAAGCGCAAAAGAAAATTTTTGCGAAAATAGTGACCAGGATCACAACGTGATGCAATAACTACACCAAGAACGGCTTCATTTTGCCTGGGATGAGATGAATTCAAGCCCAAATGTAAGATCAAAGTCAAGATCGAAAGTAACACCTGAACAACAAACAAATTCAGAAAGAGGGAAAAGAGAGAAATGGATACGTTACTGCTTGCACGCATCCAGTTTGCTGCAACCACAATTTTTCACTTCTTCTTCGTTCCGGTATCGATCGGATTGGTTCTGCTGATCGCGATGATGGAGACGATGTATGTAGTCAAGGGAAAAGAAGAATACAAAAGAATGGCGAAGTTCTGGGGGAAGCTGTTCCTGATTAACTTTGCAGTTGGTGTTGTTACCGGCATTCTGCAGGAGTTCCAGTTCGGCATGAACTGGTCGGACTACTCCCGGTTCGTCGGAGATGTGTTCGGCGCACCGCTTGCGGTGGAGGCGCTGTTCGCGTTCTTCCTGGAATCGACCTTCATTGGACTGTGGATCTTCGGCTGGGATCGGTTATCCCCGAAGGTGCACCTTCTCAGCATCTGGCTGGTGGCGCTTGGCACAACCATCTCCGCCTTCTGGATTCTTGCCGCCAACTCCTTCATGCAAAGACCGGTGGGCTACGCTATCCATAACGGCCGGGCGGAAATGAACGATTTCTTCGCGCTGATCGGCAATGGCCAGCTGTGGGTGGAATTCCCGCATACCGTGCTGGGCGCATTTGCAACCGGAGCTTTCCTGATTACCGGTGTGAGCGCGTATAAGCTGCTGAAGAAGCAGGACGTGGATTTTTTCAAGAAATCATTCAAAATTGCCGTGATAGTAGCTCTGATCTCTTCCTTCCTGACCGCGATCTTTGGCCACCAGCAGGCTCAATACCTGGTTAAGACACAGCCGATGAAGATGGCCGCCAGTGAGGGACTCTGGGGCAAGAGCGGGGATCCCGCAGGGTGGACGGTTGTAGCTTCGATTGACCCGACAACCAAAGAGAATAAATACGAGATCAAAATTCCTTATCTGCTGAGCTTCCTGTCGTACAGCAAATTCTCAGGGGAAGTGAAGGGGATGAACGAGCTGCAAGCCCAGTATGAGAAGACCTATGGTCCGGGCAACTATATCCCGCCGGTTCGTACAACCTTCTGGAGCTTCCGCATCATGATTGCCGCAGGCTGTCTGATGATCGTGCTCAGTGCTTACGGAGTCTATCTGGCGGCAAGGAAACGTCTCGAACGTCTTAACAAGTGGTACTGGCGCACCATGCTCTTCAGCATTTCACTGCCTTTCATTGCGAATACATCCGGTTGGGTGATGACGGAATTCGGCCGACAGCCGTGGACCGTGTTCGGACTCATGCAGACGAAGGACAGCGTCTCGCCTAGCGTTACTCCCGGGCAAGTGTTGTTCTCCCTGATCGCGTTCTGCCTGATCTATGCGGCGCTTGCCGCGGTACTGGTCTATCTGTTCGTTCGCGTTATCAAAAAGGGGCCGTATGCGGAAGAGCAGACGAAAGCCCATACTCATGATCCGTTTGGCAAGGAGGAATATCATGCTGTCTCTTAATGAATTATGGTTCGTGCTGGTTGCGGTATTGTTCATCGGGTTCTTCTTCCTGGAGGGTTTCGACTTCGGCGTAGGCATGGCCACCCAGGTGCTCGCCAAGAATGATACGGACCGCCGGGTTCTGATTAACTCCATCGGTCCGTTCTGGGATGCCAACGAAGTATGGCTGCTTACAGCGGGGGGCGCGATTTTCGCGGCCTTTCCGAACTGGTATGCCACCATGTTCAGCGGATATTACACTCCGCTGGTGGTGCTCCTTCTTGCCCTGATCGGACGCGGGGTTGCGTTCGAATTCCGCGGCAAGGTGGATTCCGCGCGGTGGAAGAAGACCTGGGACATCGCAATCTTCGCGGGCAGCTTCCTGCCGCCATTCCTGCTAGGCGTGGTCTTCTCAGGCCTACTGAAGGGACTCCCGATAGACCAGCATATGGAGATGAAGGCGGGGCTCTTCGATATGGTCAACCTCTATACACTGGTTGGCGGGATCGTGGTGGTGGTGCTCTGTTATGTTCACGGACTTCTGTTCACGGTGCTCAGAACAACCGGGGAGCTTCGGGACCGTGCGCGCAGCCAGGCGAAGACGGCGCTGATTCCGCTGGCCGTGCTGCTTGTCTTGTTCGCGATTCTTACGTACACGATGACGGATGTGTTTGAAGTACGTGGAGGACTGCTTGCCATTGTCGCGGTTCTCGGGCTTGCAGCCTTCCTGCTGGCCGGATGGTTTACCTCGGATAAAAGAGACGGCTGGGCGTTCGGCATGACCGGTGCGGTCATTGCCCTGTCTATCGCCGCGGTCTTCATTGGACTGTTCCCGCGAGTGATGATCAGCTCGCTGAGCAGCGCCTTCAGTCTAACTATTGACAATGCAGCCTCCGGACATTATTCGCTTAAAGTTATGACCATTGTTGCCCTGTCCCTGCTGCCATTCGTCCTCGGCTACCAGATCTGGAGCTATTTCGTGTTCCACAAGCGGGTTCACGAGAAAGATCACTTGGAGTACTAATGGGACGCGAACTGCTGGGGCTGAAAGGCATACGGCCGGTAATGGCAGCTATGGCCGTCCTAACCTTGATTCAGACCCTATCGATTATCCTGCAGGCCAAATGGCTGGCGGAGGCTGTCTCCGCGCTGTTCGCAGGGGAACCTTTGCAGGAACAATACGGCACAGCTGTATTGTTCCTGTGTGCTTTTACCGTACGTCAGATTACGGTCTACTTCCAGCAGTCTATTGCTGCCAAATTCGCTGAACTCACAGGCGCCCGGATGCGCAGCCAACTAATGGGCAAGCTCTTTGAGCTCGGACCGAGATATGCCGGCAAGGAAGGGACAGGTAATCTCGTTACCCTCGTGCTGGAGGGAGTCACTAAATTCCGCACCTATATCGAACTGCTGCTGCCGCGTATGCTGGCAGGCGGGTTCACCCCGGTGCTGATTCTTGGCTTCATCTACACGCTGGATACGGCTTCGGGGGTCATATTGACCATGACGATGCCTATTCTGATCGTCTTCATGATCCTGGTCGGGCTCGCCGCGCGCAAGCAGACGGAAGGTCAGTTGAAGACGTATAAAGTCTTGTCGAACCACTTTGTGGATTCCTTGCGTGGTCTGGAGACCCTGAAGTTCCTGGGGCGCAGCCGCACGCACAGCCAGTCCATTGAACGTGTAAGCGGTAGCTACCGAGCAGCCACAATGAAGACGCTGCGCACCGCCTTCCTGTCCTCTTTCGCGCTGGATTTCTTCACTATGCTGTCGGTCGCATCCGTCGCGGTAAGCCTGGGGCTGCGCCTGGTTAACGGTCATATGGTGCTTTTGCCGGCTTTGACCGTGCTCATTCTGGCACCAGAATACTTCCTTCCTGTTAGAATGGTAGGCGCAGACTTTCACGCTACCCTGGACGGCAAGGAAGCCGGGGAGGCCATGCAGGCGATCATGAACAGCCAGTCAGGTGAGGAACTGAGTGAGAAGGGCGATCTTGAGCCGGACTACAGCTGGACGGATGGCAGCAGATTGGCCTTGTCGGGGCTCAGCGTGACGCATGAAGAAGGGTCGGGACCCTCACTGGAGGGTGTAGATCTCCGGTTAACCGCAGGAATGAAGATCGGCATAATCGGGGAGAGCGGCGCGGGCAAGTCCACGCTGATTGATGTGCTGGGCGGATTCCTTCGCCCGAGCGCAGGCTTAGTGGAGCTAGATGGACGGATTATGCATTCATTATCGGAGGCGGTCTGGCGGAATCAGATCGTGTATATTCCGCAGCAGCCTTATATTTTCAGCAGCACGCTTGAAGACAATGTGAAGTTCTACAGGCCTGAAGCCTCCTTGGATGAAGTGAAGCAGGCCGTAGAAGCGGCCGGGCTCGGTCCGGTCGTAGAACAGCTGCCGGATGGGTATAAAGAGATGATCGGCGGCGGAGGAAGGCGATTCAGCGGAGGCCAGGAGCAGCGGGTTGCGCTTGCACGGGCCTTACTTAGTGATCGCCCGGTCATCCTGCTGGATGAGCCGACAGCCCATTTGGATATAGAGACCGAGTATGAGCTGAAGGCGACGATGCTTGAGCTTTTTGAAGGGAAAACAGTTGTTCTTGCGACCCACCGTCTGCACTGGATGCCGGATATGGATGTCATCGTGGTCATGGACCAAGGCAGGGTGGCAGAAGTGGGAACCCACGAGGAATTAATGATGAAGCAGGGCGCCTATTACGCGCTGGTTATGGAACAGGAGGAGGGAGCAGCATGAGACAAGAAGGCTGGCTGAAGCCGTATATTAAGACCCATCTGGGGCGGTTCATCCTGATTATTATCCTTGGTGTGCTGACAGCCTCTGCTGCCTCGATGCTGATGTTCACCTCCGGGTATCTGATCTCAAAGTCGGCGCTTCGCCCCGAGAACATCCTGCTGGTGTATGTTCCCATCGTGGGGGTCAGAACATTCGGCATCAGCCGGGCTGTCCTGCATTATGTGGAGCGGCTGGTCGGGCATGACGCGGTGCTGCGCATTGTGTCCCAAATGCGGGTGAGACTGTATGACAGTCTGGAGCCGGGTGCGCTGAACCTACGCTCCAAATACCGGACCGGAGACATCCTGGGCGTGCTGGCGGAGGACATCGAGCAGCTGCAAAATGTATATCTGCGGACTGCCTTTCCGGGGTCGGTTGCGGTGGTCATGTATGCAGTCGTGATTGCTGCGCTGGGCCGGTTCGACGCCACCTTTGCCCTGATGACCGCAGGTCTACTGCTGATTCTGCTTGGCGTGCTTCCTTTCATATCCCTGCTCATGACCACAAGGACTCAGGAGCGGATGAAGCAGGAACGCAGCCGGCTGTATCAGAAGCTGACGGATGCGGTGATGGGACTGGGCACCTGGGTGATCAGCGGAAGGACCAGGGACTTCCTGGCCTCCTATGAAGCGGATGAGGCCCGGATTACCAGGGCGGACCGGGTACTCAAGAGATGGGCGAGAGTAAGAGCCCTGCTCGGGCAGCTTGTGGTACTGGGCGGCGTCCTCCTCATGATGTTCTGGTCAGCCGGGCGGACGGCGGATGGCAGTATGAATGGGACACTTATCGCCGCCTTTGTACTGGTCGTGTTCCCGCTGATGGACGTCTTCCTCCCCGTATCTGAGGCGGTGGAGAAGCTGCCCCGTTACCGGAACTCGCTGAATAGGCTGAATGAAATATCTTCAGCCGGACGTGAGGAAGCGGCCCGGACCGCGGGCCGGGGCGGAGCGGCTGAAGGGGCTAAGGCCGCCGAAGCCGCCGGCGCATCCGGGGCCGCGCGGCCGAGCCATGAGCAGCTGAGGGCTGCCGAAGCCACACGGCCGAGCCAAGAGCAGCCGGGAGCTGCCGAAGTGGCACGGTCGGGCCTTGAGCGGCCGAGAGCCGCTTGCGGAGCCGGCGCTCTTGTCGGCGCCGGATTCGTGAAGCCAAGGGCTGCGCACATTCGGCTGGAAGAAGTGAGCTATAGCTATGAGGGGACTACAGAGACTGCGGTCCGCGGTATCTCGCTGGATATTCCGCAGGGCAAGCGGATTGCCGTGATCGGGCGCAGTGGAGCCGGGAAGTCAACCCTGCTCGGGCTCATTCAGGGGGCGCTTGCACCAGTTGCGGGAGTTGTGCGGATTAACGGGATGATGGCCGGAGACCTCGGCGACCATATTCCTGAGGTCATCTCTGTACTCAATCAGCGTCCCCATCTGTTCGATACGACTGTGGCGAACAATATCCGGCTGGGCCGGACCCAGGCTGCGGATGAGGAGATCCGCCGGGCTGCCGAACAGGCTCAGCTTGCCCGGTTGATTGGGACCCTTCCCGCTGGGTACGAGACCCTTATGCGGGAGACCGGCCAACGGTTCTCCGGCGGAGAACGTCAGCGGGTGGCGCTTGCGCGTATTTTGCTGCAGGATACGCCGGTTGTCATCCTCGATGAGCCTACCGTGGGACTTGATCCGCGAACGGAGCGGGAGTTGATGAGGACGATTCTGGATGCCACTAACGGCAAATCACTGATTTGGGTCACCCATCATCTGGCTGGAACCGAGAACATGGATGAGATCATCTTTATGGAGAATGGCAGAATTGAAATGAGGGGAACCCATGAGGAGCTGATGGCGCGCTATCCGCGTTACCGGAATTTGTACGATATGGATCGGCCCGTAATTGTTGAGTGTAGAGCCGCTAAGTATCTCAAGAAGGATTGAACTAAAGACTTCGTAATTGAATACCTGGCACAAATCAGCTGCCTTGGTATAAATGTTTATTTCTTTAGTTTCCTTATAATGTATCGACTTCAACAAAAGAAGCGTGTCAAACAAGAAATCTTGTCTGGCACGCGCAGCCAACATAGCTACTACGCCTACTGGTCCTAATTTCAAACTAAGCAGAAATGAATCGCACAAGTCTCATACTGGACTTTACACAAAGGCTACCCGGATAATAGAGATACAGATTAGTATTCTATTTATTCGGAAGGTGACAAAAGTATGGCTGAAGCTCGTCGGCTGCTGCGAAGCAGCCCGGAATCACAAGGTGTATCGGCAGGGGCAATAACGGCATTTTTGGAGGGAATCGAGCAAAGCGGGCAGGAATTGCATAGCTTAATGGTGCTGCGGAAGGGAGCCGTTGTGGCTGAAGGAGCCTGGGCACCCTATACGCTGGAGCGTCAGCATATGTTGTTCTCTTTGACGAAGTGCTTCACTTCGACCGCTGTGGGTCTTGCTGTGGCATCGGGGCTGCTGTCCACCGAGGATAAGGTGACTTCGTTCTTTCCTTCAGAACTAACGGGGACGGCGGGGCCTCATCTACGTGAGATGAAGGTGGAGCATCTGCTAACGATGTCCACAGGTCATGCCACAGATCCTATGGAGCTGATGTATGCGGATCCGGATGGAGATTGGGTGAAGGCGTTCTTCCTTGCGGAGCCTGATGAAGTGCCTGGTACACATTTTGTGTACAGCAGCGGGGCATCTCATATTCTGGCGGTCATTGTTCAGCAGGTTACTGGTCAGAGCCTGATCGACTATTTAAAGCCGCGGTTATTTGAACCGCTTGGGATTGAAGATCCTCATTGGGATACCTGCCCGCTTGGGAAGAATACCGGCGGCTTTGGATTGAACCTAAGGACAGAGGATATTGCGAAGTTCGGACAGCTGTATCTTCAGAAGGGAAAGTGGGATGGGCAGCAGCTTATCCCAGCAAGCTGGATAAGCGAAGCAACTTCGCTTCAGATTGAGAATCCAGGCAGCTGGGGTATGGACTGGAGCCAGGGATATGGCTATCAGTTCTGGATGAGCCGCCATGGGGGTTACCGCGGAGATGGAGCTTTTGGGCAATATTGTATTGTTTTGCCTCGGCATAAGGCTGTGATTGTAATGACGGGCGGGCATGAGGACATGCAGCAGGTACTAAACCTGGTCTGGGAGCATCTTCTCCCGGGATTTGCGCTTCCGGCTGAAGCCGGGCGGCGGTCTCTAACAGAGACGGTTGACTCAGGGAAAGCTCTTGCGGTGCTTCAGAAGAAGCTGAAGACACTGAGCTTATCGTCGCCCAAGGTGCGGGCAGTGCCTTATCAGGCACTGAACAGATCAGGTCAGCGTTACAAGCTTACGGACAATTCCTACCATATTGATGTCGTGGAATTTGAATTTGCAGGGGCATTCTCGGCCTTGGGGATGCACCTCGACGGGACACAGAATACACTGATCTGCGGCTCGGGAGAATGGATTGAGAACCGGGTGACGATAGAGGGCAGTGATCATCTGATTTCCGCATCAGGATACTGGGAGAGCGAGGATACCTTTGTAATGATCTGGCGCTGGCTGCAAATGCCATTTTGCGACACGTTCACCTTCCGGTTTGGAGATGAACGGTTAACGATAGACAGCGTCCGCAATGTAAATGAGGGACTGGGGCAAGTTCCCAAGGTTATAGGGGTGCTGTATACGGATCACTAGGCGAGGTATATATAATGCTGCAAGGAGACAGCTGCCTCCCTATTCAAGTTAACCGCTTAGCTCACTACGCTTCTTCGTAAGCGCTGCCTCTAGGAACTCCAGTTCCTCACCCGCCTTCTTGGCAGCTTGTTTAGCGGCATAGATCTGCTCTTCATACTCCATCCTGCGGCGCATGACCATAATAATGCAGTCGTGGACAGGGCTTCCCTCTTGTTCCCGCCGAACAGCACTCAGGAGAACAGGGACCTCAGCTCCGCTGGCGGATTGCAGGATCAGGAACATCTCTTCGATCTTTCCATTTAGCTTGATCAGCGGCATGAAATGGAGCTGAAAGAGAATCCGGCTGGACCTTGTCAAGATGGATTCGATATGGCAATCACGCAGTCCTTGCAGATCGAACCCAAGCAATTGAAGAAGGGTCTCGTTGACGGTAAGGATCGTATTGTCTTCCGATAAGGAAAGATAACCGCAAGGGGCATAATTTAATCGCTCATCCATTAGCTTTAGCTCCTCCTTGTCCAGAAGGGCCTTTAGACGTATTCGTATTGCTTGCCAGATACTCCTTGATGAGCCCGATCGTTTCTTCAGGATGGCTCATATGCGGGCAGTGGCCTGTTGCTTCCATAATTTTCAGCGTACTGACCGGAATATGGTGATATACATAAGCACCCACTTCAAGCGGGGCAATAATGTCTTCATTACTTTGCAGGATAAGCGCGGGGGTCGTCACGTTGGGAAGATCTTTCCGGTTATCCGCATAGAAGGTGGCCTCCGCGAACTGCCGTGCAATGGCAGGGTTCACCTTGCAAAAACTCTCTTCCAATTCAGCAGCGAGAAGGGGACGGTCCAAATTCGCCATAATGGCAGGAGCCAGGTAACCGGCCCAGCCGAAATAGTTCTTGTCCATCAAATCAAATAAGCCATCAAGGTCGCTGAGCTCAAATCCCCCGATGTAATCGGGAAGATCATTGATGTACCGGGGTGAAGGACCAATCAGGATCAACTGGCTGAAGAACTCCGGCTTCTGGATCGAGGCCAATATGCCAATCATCGCTCCGACAGAGTGGCCAACCAATACGGCGTCCTTAAGGCCCAGTGTCTCGCAAATTTCGAGCACATCCTGAGCGTAACCAGCCAGTTCCCCATACCGGATAGGGTCATAAGCCGATGCATCTGAATTCCCGGAGCCCACATAATCAAACAATACAGTCTGATAGTCTTCCTCAAAAGCGGGGGCAACAAACCGCCACATATTCTGATCACAACCGAAACCATGTGCGAATATCATACTTGTCGTACCGCTGCCTGTTATCTTTACATTGTTACGTATAAGTATATTTTCAGCCATAACGAACTCCTCTCGGTGGACCTGTCTAACACCTATTTAATTATTGTAACACGTTTGGGCGAGCGGATAGACAAACGGGCCTGGACTTTTGTAAATGAGTGGAATAAAGTGTCATAATTGCTCGTCAATTATAAGGAGAGTGAGCGTTCTCCCTTAAGTAAATGCGCGAATATTGAGTCAAGAGGTATGCCTCATAATGGCAATGATGGCTGGATACCAAAGGAAGGCCAAAGAGCCTTGTATTACAGCATCGGATAATCAGCAGCAAAAAAGCTCTCCGTAACGATCTCGTATCGTTCGTGGAGAGCTTTTTCATGGTTGTGCCAGCCAACTGCCGTCAGCAGACTTAGCTAATAAACCCCAGCTGCCGAGCTTGTTCCTCAGTCAGTATGTAAGTCTCGTTAGGCCAGACCTCGTCCTCCTGGGCAACTCCAAATATTCTGACGACTTCCTTCCAGACGCCCTTCTCCATAGCTTCCTGCTGTGTAATGATCATCTTCATACCTACGAACCTCCATTCTTCTTCAAATTCAATCTACTCTTAATTTACCCGAAAAATGAACTACGCCACCTGACTATTTCTCATTATTTCCAGCCGGGCAGTGGTCTGGTACACTGGTTGGAGATACCAAATTCAGGCATGGCAATTTAACTTGATAGAGGAAAGGGTGTTTATTATGGACATGAGATACCCGATTGGAAAATTTGCATTCGAGGGAGAAATCTCACAGGATCAAAAGGCAAGCTGGATTCAGGAAATCGAAGAGCTTCCGTCCCAATTGAGGGAAGCGGTTCAAGGGTTAAGTGAAGATCAGCTGGATCTCCCGTACCGCGATGGCGGGTGGACGATCAGGCAGGTGATCCATCATGTAGCGGACAGCCATATGAACAGTTATATTCGGTTCAAGCTGGCGCTTACATAAGAGAACCCGTCGATCAAGCCTTATTACGAGGATCGCTGGGCTAATCTGCAGGACTCTCTAACTGGAGCTATTGAGCCTTCACTAAATCTGCTAGAGGCACTGCATAAGAGATGGGGGATCGTTCTAAACTCCATGAGCGAATCAGATTACACGCGGATGTTCTATCATCCCGAATCGAAGAATTCGAGCCGGCTGGACTATACGCTGGGCGTCTATGTCTGGCATGGCAAGCACCATACCGCTCATATCACAGCTTTAAGAGACCGGATGGGCATTTAGAATACATACTCTATTTTTATCGACCTTCCGACAGAATACCCCTTCCTCAAGGAATGTGGAGGGCGAAGCCTAATGAGTAGGGAGGGGATGAATGTCGGTTGGTAATAGCCAAAAATTACCTGAACATGGTATAATGAGAACGTAGGTTCTGGTGATAGTGAGGTGAAACGTATTGTTAGTCAACAAAGCATACAAATTTCGTATCTATCCAACGAAAGAACAGGAACTCCTAATTGCTAAAACATTTGGGTGTAGTCGTTTTGTATTTAATCGTTTTTTAGCACAATGGACGGATATCTTCAAAGAAACAGGAAAAGGATTAACTTACCATTCATGTTCTGTTGAATTGACACAGTTAAAGAAAGAATTAGTCTGGCTAAAAGAAGTGGACAGCATTGCCCTTCAATCCTCACTGAAAAACCTTGCCGATTCGTATACACGATTCTTTAAAAAGCAGAACCATGCACCTCGCTTCAAGTCTAAAAAAAATCCAGTGCAGTCATACACAACAAAGGAAACAAACGGAAATATTGCCGTTGTAGGCAACAAAATTAAATTGCCTAAACTGGGTCTTGTTCGCTTTGCTAAAAGTCGTGAAGTAGAAGGGCGTATTCTTAACGCAACCGTTAGGCGTAATCCCAGCGGAAAGTACTTCATTTCTATTCTTGCAGAAACAAAAGTGCAATCATTAGAAAAAACAGGTTCTTCTGTTGGTGTTGACGTTGGGCTGAAGGACTTTGCTATCCTGAGTACAGCAGAGGTATTCTCTAACCCGAAATGGTTTCGTACACTCGAAGGGAAACTAGCAAAAGCACAACGTATTCTTTCCAGACGTACGAAGGGTGGTTCAAATTGGAACAAACAGCGGATCAAGGTTGCAAGACTCCACGAATGGATCACCCATACAAGAACAGACTACTTGCAAAAAATCTCTACGGATATCATCAAAAACCACGATGTCATTGGCATTGAGACATTGCAAGTCACGAACATGTTGAAGAATCCTAAGTTAGCCAAAGCCATTAGTGAGGTGTCATGGTCGCAATTCCACAAGATGTTAGAATACAAGGCAAAATGGTATGGTAAGCAAGTGATTGCTGTATCTAAAACCTTCGCTAGTTCTCAATTGTGTTCGTGCTGCGGCTATAAAAACAAAGACGTTAAACATCGAAACCTTCGTGAATGGGATTGCCCTTCTTGTAGAGCACATCACGACAGGGATATTAACGCAGGACAGAATCTTAAAAATGAAGCTATAAGACTTCTAACCGTAGGGACTACGGGGATAGCCTAATCAAATTAAAAGCCGATAGGCTTTCGTACTTAGGAATCTCCCACTTCAAACGACCCGTAGGTGTTAAGTGGAGAGTAGTTCAAGAAAAAAGGAGGCTAATTATGGCACAAATCAAGGTTTACGGAATTAAGGAACATCTAAAACCCATACAAGCGGAGCTGTCCTCTGTTATTCATGGCTGTGTGGTTGATGCATTTCAGTATCCGGCGGGGAAGAGATTCCACCGGTTCATTCATTTGGAGCAGGAGGATTTCCTCTTCTCGGAGGATCGGTCGGACAAATATACGATTATAGAGATCAGTATTTTTGAAGGCAGAACGGTAGAATCCAAGAAGAAGCTCATCACACTGCTGTTCGAGCGGATATCGAGTGAGCTGCACATTGAGCCTAATGATATTGAGATTACGATATTTGAGACGCCCAAGCATAATTGGGGAATCCGTGGATTGCCCGGGGATGAGCTTCAGCTGAATTATAAAGTGAATGTTTAAAGGGAAGGGAATCTGAATCTGCTATCCCTGAGGTGAATTCTTTACTGGCTTCAATAAAGTAATCGTAAAGGTGGTAGTCATCCATGTTCATCATTAGTCTGCATTACCTGCAGCCCTTGGAAGTTGTAGATCAGTATATTGAGGAACACGTACAGTTCTTGGAAAAGCAGTATGCGGAGAAGCGGTTTATTTTTTCCGGCAGGAAGGTCCCCCGCACAGGGGGAGTTATCCTCGCCAAAGCTTCAAGCCGGGAAGAAGTAGAAGAGCTGATCCAGGACGATCCTTTCTATAAGCATAGAGTTGCCGAATATGAAATTACTGAGTTTCAAATTACTAAATTTGATGAGCAGTTCGGGAGCTACATGGATAAATGAGAGGGGGATATAGATGCTAGAGGCTTTTATTTTTGACATGGACGGGGTCATTATTGACAGTGAGCCTCTTCACTTTGAAGTCGATTTAGACACGATGAAATATTATGGGGCCGAGATTACACAGAAAGAGCTGGAGAAGTACGTTGGCATGACGAATCCTGAAATGTGGGGGCTCATCAAGCAGGATTACAGCTTGTCCCATTCGGTTGAGGACATTCTGAGGTATCAGCTGGAGAGCAAAATTAAGGCATTAAGAGCGGCACCGATGGAGCCTATTCAGGGAATTAAGAATTTCATTGAGGAGATGAAGCAACTCAAGATCCCTGTAGGGATCGCTTCTTCATCGCCGCCAGAGTTCATCAAGGAGGTACTCTTGAAGTTTGGCATAGCTGAGGAATTCAGGTGTGTGGTAAGCGGGGAAGAGGTAGCCAAGGGCAAGCCCGCACCGGATGTATATCTAAAGGCGGCTGAGCTGCTTGGGGCGGAGCCGGGCCGCTGCTTGGTGCTTGAAGACTCTGCCCACGGCATCGCGGCGGCCAAGGCTGCCGGCATGAAGTGCATCGGGTATATCAATGCCAATTCGGGTAATCAGGATTTATCGAGAGCCGATCTGATTGTGAGCAGGATTCAGGATATCCCATGTACAAGAGCTTATGAGCATATTTATGGATTAAGCCTAATCTGAATAAAGGAGGTAGAAATATATGTCTGGATATTCCGCTGAGAATAGACTTACAGAGCTAAATATCGTGCTTCCTGAGGCAAGCCAGCCTGCTGCTCAATATGCCAATTATATCATCGTTAACGGGCTTATGTTCGTCTCGGGCAAGGGTCCGTCAGGGCACCCGAAGGGCAAGCTTGGAATTGAGTACACCACAGAGGAAGGCTATGAATTTGCAAGGCTGGCAGGACTTGAGGTGCTGGCTGTGTTGAAGTCGGCACTGGGATCACTGGATAAGGTTATCCGGGTTGTTAAGGTTCAAGGCTTCGTGAATGCAGGTCCCGAGTTCGAAGAACATCATAAAGTACTGAATGGATGTACCGATCTGTTCTTGGATGTGTTCGGTGAACGCGGAAGTCACGCCAGGTCCGTGTTTGGAGCAGTATCGGTAAGAGAGAACCTGCCAATCATTGTGGATACGATATTTCAAGTTGAGGAGTAAGAGGGGGAACGGTGTTGGACTCATCGAGTAAGGGGCTGGCTGCAGCTATTGCATTTCTGGGTATCTGTATTGTGCTGGGATGCTGGATTATTTCCAGTACCCATAAGGAAATTACACTCACAGAGGTGGCTGAACCGGCAGCTAAGCCGGTAACTGAACCAGTGCAGAATAAAGTTATGATGGATGCTCAGGAGGCGAGCATGTTCCTGGGTATTACGGAGGACGAGCTGAACACCATACTCAAGAATGATGTGGTGAATTCAGCAGGATTCTCAGGGGAGAACCCTATTCCCTATATACGGATCCAAGGCAGATATTACTTTCCTGTCACGGCCCTTCAGCAATGGTTGGAGACAAAGGGACTGTTCAAGACTTACGATAATGTTAATAGATAAGGAATAGTTCATGGGGGAACTGAACATGTTGAATTTTGTGGAGTGTTCCGCGGACAACGTGGAAGCTGAACTTGTGATTATGAATTCTAATCCGGCGTTCAACCTGATCTCAAATGATAAGGAAGAATTAACTCTCCAGGAGATCATAGATGATAGGAGTGAATCTGTGCGGATCGGTGCGGAGAGATTCCTCATTGAAGCGGACCACAACTATGTAGGGGTCATAGACTGGCTGATGAAGAATCCGAATGACGGATACCCATGGCTTGGACTGCTCACGATCAAGAAGGAATACCAGAATCACGGGTATGCGAAGCAGGCCCTAAGCCATTTCTATGATCTGATGAGGGAGCGGGGGGTGACGGAACTCAGAATCGGAGTCATTGCGAACAACGAGCCCGCGCATCTGTTCTGGCATGCACAGGGATTTGAGGAAGTGAATAGCAGTACAATGGGCGATAAGCCTATTCTAATCTATACGAAAAGGATCTAGAGCGATGAGATTAGCAAGCAACTGGGTTATTGGCCTGTCAGGGGAATATATGTTGAATTTTCCTATCTATGTAGGCTGTATGTACGGATTATTTACAGAGTCGGGTGAAGGACATCAGAGATTCTGGCCCGCACCCAAGGATCCAGTCATGGAAGAAAAGGATAAGCTGGTTCTTAAGCAGCAGTGGGATAAATGGTGGGATCGGCTGGTCATGCTGCTCGCCAACAATTATGCCATTCGGTCTCATCAACTCGGTCCGGGAATAGGCTTGGCTGAACGCCATTTCAGTGATATAGAGGGGGATCTGTTGCGTCAATGCTGCATCGATTCCTGGCCAGCCTTTATAGAGTGGTGGAACATGCCCGCTGGTGGGCAAATGGCGATGTACTATTGGGAGGGCTTCCCCAGAGTAAATAAATACGTTGAGGAGTACGAGCGGATGGTTGGAAGGAAGATCAAGCCCTTCTCCCTCAGCGTCAATCTGGTCTATGCAGGGATTACCGCCCCGATTGAACCGGTGACAGATTATATTATTATGCCGATTGACGGCCCGTACCTGATCTCCAAGGATTGGTGGCTGGAGAGATTCAAGCAGCGTTACTAGGTTGGTCAGAAGATGGGATGGGTCTTGCGGTTCCCATAGCAAATGTGAGGAATAGCGCAGAGACCTGGCTCCATATCGGCTAGAATGAGGGTATCCCAAATTTCACACACACACGGCCCGGCCAGGAGCATAACGATCCATGGCCGGGCCGTGTTCTATTTATAGAGTGTGAGTGATACAGATTCAGGCCTGCGGGTAAAAGTAAACAGAGGTGAAGCGGTGATAAACAGCGCTAAGAATGAATATGGTTAGTTCTCGTCAAGCAATGTTCCTCGGCTTCCTGTTCGTCATGCCTATCGTCATTGTCGTGAACCTCATGCTCCGCAGGCCGGTTACCCGTATGCTGGGGAGTATCGTCGTAACTTTATATGGCTGTGGTGTTGTGGCTGTGACCTTTTTTCCCATTCCATTTAGCGCAGGAGCTATTCTCCACATGAAGGCTTATGGTCAGGGAGTCATTATTAACCTGGTTCCATTTAAGGGAATGCTTGAATCCTTGAACAGCTCATTATACGAAGGACTGAAGAATATTGGGGGAAATGTGCTGCTTCTGCTTCCGCTCGGCTGTCTTGGGGCATATAAGAGGTTCTTCAGGAATACGGGTAATGTGATCCTGGCCGGGCTGATTCTCTCGCTTGGCATTGAGCTTCTTCAGTGGCTGCTTACCGAGCAGAACCTGATCTATCCGCGTTCTGGGGACGTAGATGATGTCATGCTGAATACGGCTGGTTTTACTGTAGGATCACTAATTTACAATAAGTGGGCTAAAGGGAGGCCTCGGAGATTATGAATATCGAACAAGCGATTATTAATAATTACAAATGCTCCAAATGCGGCAATACCGATTGCCATGTGAGGGAAGTGGCGATGAGCGGGACGGGTCTGAGTAAAATTTTTGATATCGAGCATAATCACTTTCTGTTTGTCTCATGTACACATTGCGGGATTGTCGAGGTCTATGACCCGGATGTGCTAAGAGGGCACAAATCCGGAAAGCTGGGCACGATCATGGATATTCTGTTCGGAGGTTGAAGTCTACATTTAATACAAAGGAGTGGAGCAAATCGTGGGTATGATTGGAAATTTGAAGCAAATCTCGGAGGAGACCCTGGATCTAATTATTAAGGGAGAGGTGGATGCGGAGACGGTTGTGTTTGATGAGAAGGAAGTGGGGCTGGATCTGGACAAATCCTGGCATGCGATCCACTTTCTCTTGAACGGAAGCGCATGGGAGGGCGAGGCTCCGCTGTTCAATGTTATTCTGGGCGGGACGGAGGTCGGTGAAGATCTAGGGTACGGGAAGACGCGCTACTTGACCAATAAGGAAGTGCAAGAGGTGGCTCTAACCTTGGTGAACATAACCGAAGAGGATCTTAAGCAGCGCTTTGACGCGGCCGTCATGAATGAGCTGGAGATCTACCCCTCTCAAGATTGGTCCCAAGATGAGGAGATGGAATATGTGCTCTTTTACTATTCGGAGTTGAAAGAATACTATATGGAGGCGGTTAGACAGGGGAATGCCATGCTGTTGTTCATTTCCTAGTACCTTTCAACGGGGTGAGAGACGGCGGTCCGGGAGGATATCTTCCTCCCCAGAGTACCGGAGAATGCTTGGATGTTCAGGACAAACTTAAATCCGCAGAAGCCTCTTTATCGGGAAATTGGATGAATGCCTGCCAGGCTGCTGGGTTGGAGCACATGCCCTGCGGGACGGATATGCGTAGGATGTAGTCTAATCCTGAGGAGGTGTCCAATTGAGTACTGAACATTCATTAGTTAAGTCCCACGGCAAAAGACACGGAAGAATGTGTAAGGTGTGTAGAAGAAAGGGAGCGCATCACAAGAAATTTATTGTTAAAAAGAAAGTCGTTAGAGTGAGCTGCCCGCCGCCAATTGTAAAAGTAACCCCTGTACCAGGGCCTCCAGGGCCACAAGGACCACAAGGTATTCCGGGACCGATCGGACCAGCTGGAGCACAAGGTCTCCCTGGACCCCAAGGGATTCCAGGTGCGGTAGGACCAGCGGGACCACAAGGTCCAGTGGGGCCAGCCGGAGCAACAGGCCCAGCCGGACCTGCCGGGCCAGCGGGCGGCATTTCCGACTTCGCCTTCCTGTGCAGTGATGAGGCGCAGACCGTAGCCGCGGCGCCAACAGGAGGAGGAGAGGGCGGTGCTGTAACTTTTAACCATTCGCTCATCAATTCTACCGCGATTACCTTTACGCCCCCTTCAACTATTGTCATTAACACAAGTGGTACCTATAAGATTACGTGGGAGGTATTCCCGACCGCGGGTAACAGTGCCTTCGGACTGTTCTTTGATCCTGCGGGGGCAGCGCCAGCTGCATTGGTTCTATGCAGTAACTATGGGTCAGGTGCGGGTAATAACCCATATACGGGCCAAGTGGTTACCGCGTTAACGGCGGGTGGAACTTTGACCCTGAACCGCATCGATCCTACAGGGGCCCAAACCCTGCAAAACTCAATTGGCGGCGGCGCTGCCAGCACACCAACAGTAAGTGCCTCCATTGTTATTGAGAAATTAGCATAATGCAGGATAAGCGGTCATGACTTCCTCATGACTGCTTTTTTTATTTGGTAGAACAAAATTTTACACCCAATTAATGGTAAAATAAATAGGTAAAGCGTTAATTGTTCACAAAAAAAGTGAGAACTGGAGGACAAAGATGGGCCTTATTTTCGCTAGTATTGCTTTTGGTATAATGGTAGGTCTGTTTGCATTAATTTTTCCCCAGAAGTTCTGGGAATGGCTGTACTTCGGATTGAAGCCTTACAATAAAGGCCGGCTAGGCTGGCAGGGGAAAGGGTTCATTCGTCTGTGCGCGGGTATTCTTGTCCTGCTTGTTGGAGTGATATTCATTGATTGGGTGAATACGAGATGATACTCGTATGTGGTGATCTCTTAATTAGAAGTGGCTATGAATGCGCGGCACAGGCGCTATTCTTTTATGGAGATGGAATAAGGGGTAGAGAGGAGTGATGAAGTGAAGACCGAATCCAAACCGAAAAAAATAGCAGCTTGGGCAGTCGTTCTCCTTCTTATCTTCGGAAGCTGGGGTGGGAACCTATGGTATTACCGGAGCATGCAGCTGGCAGAGCCCTTATTCCTGAACAATTACAATACCTTGATTGCTGAAGATGGCAAAAGTATAGAGCTGATCTATCTGGAGAACAAGAATGGCCCCAATAAGGTGACAGGGGTACAGATTGATGAATTGCCGCAGCTCAGCTTCACTTTATCTAATTGGAATAGCGGAACTTATCAGAACGAAATGAAGGCAATTGCGGGCTTTAACGCCCAAGGATCTGAGCAGCCCATTAAGACACCGGTGACGATCAAGGAGGCGACTGTCTTCTATACCGAGGGTCCGCCGCGTAAAGTCCCGATTGGTGAGATACAGGTTCTACCGGCGTCAAATGCGAACATCGTTGATTTCTACTCGTCATCAGCTTCTTCGGACAGAACGGGTGCTAATTTTGGAACGCTGCTGAAGCCTGCTATATTAGAGCGCATCGATTTCACTTATAGTGACCAGCTGAAGCCGTTTCTTCATCTTTACCTGTCCGATAAGCCGATTGAATCCCTTAAATATCCTATTTCCTTACGAAAAGGGGAAGGTCTGATTATCTCATATAAATGGGAAATCCCTGATCATAGCCCACTTGCCTATGTCAACTATCAGCCTCAGTGCAGACTTGAATTTCGTCTACGGGATGGCCGCAGCGTCACCCAGTTCTTCACGATCAACAGCAATTTAAACCTGACCGATGAACAGATGAAACGGCTTGTTCGTTCAGGAGGTGGCTCGAAATGATAGGAATAACTCCACCATTATCTAATGCCTTCCGGCGGATTGGCTGGGGACTTGTATTCATCCTGCTTGACTTGTATATAGTCGGGCTGGATATCCTGCCTGACTTCATCGGCTATATTATGATTGCGCTGGCGCTGCGTGATTTAAGCCGGAAGCATGATTCTTTTGTGAGAGCAAAGTGGGTAGCGTTCGTGCTGATCGTCGGCTCGTTACCCGAGGTCATTCAAGGGGCACAGATCAGCTTTCTGAATTTATTGGATAAGCCGCTGCAGCTCAGCTTCCTCTCAGTGGTAGTGTTGATGCTGCATACGCTGCTTGTATACTGGATATTCCAGGGGTTGATAGCCATAGCATGGGTACATGAGCTGCGTGAGCTGCGGCATACTACAGCCATGCGCCGAGCCTTCTATCTGATCGTGAATGTTAGTATTCTGATCTTCCTGCCATTTGTGCTGAATGCACCCGATGTGTTGGCTGTTAGCGTGTTACCTTTCTGTGGACTACTTTCCCTATTGGCCGAGTTCCTGTTGCTAAGACTAGCCTATCGGTATGCTAAGGAATATATCAATGAGGCCAAGGTATAGACTGACTCCTAATTAGAGATATATCCTACACGAAATGGTACTATTCTCATAATTTTTAATGCTCCATTAACATTTACATGCAACTTCTGAATCAGACGTGTACTACTATAGGTGTATATCGTTTAGAAGAAAGCGGGAGAGCATGATGACAAAGCAGCATACTTCCAGGCTACATCACAACAGTCTGTTCACCTATTTCCAATATCTCAATCAAGCACGCAAGAAGGAGATCCTGGAGTACAGGAGGTTCGTGGCCTTTCATCAAATTATGAGGGATCAGACGCTGTCTACCTTCTTCCAGCCGATACTCGAGTTGGACACCGGGGAGAACGTAGGTTACGAGATATTGAATAGACCTCCCGCATCGGAGTTGTTCCCGACAACAGAGCATTTCTATGATTTCGTGGGGCAGACCGATCAGGTCTCCCTGTTCGAGCAGGGCTGCAGACAAATTTCACTAAGAAGCTTTCGGGAGAAGGTGGCAGGTCTGCCGGAACGAAGTAATGCCCTAATATTTATGAATGTCCATCCGCATGCCTTGTGCGAGGAACATATTTCAAGCGGTGAGCTGCTTGAATTAGTGAAGGGATATGGATTGTCTCCCGGCCAAATCGTATTTGAGCTGACCGAGAAGCAGGCGGTGACTGATTATGAATCTTACGAAGGCGTACTGGCCTCCTATCGGGCTCAGGGCTTCCGGATTGCTATAGATGATGCGGGGTCGGGTTACAACAGCTTGAAGACACTGGTCTATTTGAAGCCGGAATATGTGAAGCTGGATCGTTCACTCATTCAGAATATCCATCTGAATCCGGTACAGCAGCAGATCGTGATGATTCTGGTGGAGTATGCGAATAAATCGGGAACCCATGTCATCGCGGAAGGCATTGAGCGTGCGGAGGAACTGACTTATCTGCGTGATCGGGGAGTACATATGGGACAAGGCTATGCGCTGGGTCGGCCCAGCAGCGAACTGACCATGGGGTCGCTTCCGCCGAAGCAGGCGGCCGCTTCTTTCTGAAATACTGTACAAGGGGGGCTTAGAATGATTTCACAAATTGGAGAGATTGCGGAAGTGATACCACACGTCTACGTGAACACGAAATGCGAGAAGGTGGACCAGATCTTCAAGAATAACCCTAAGCTTCAGGGCGTCGTTGTGCAGAACGGCAGTCAGCCTGCCGCATTGGTGATGAGGGCCAGGTTCTACCAATTGATTGGCACACTGTACGGATACAATTTGTATATGGGCCGGCCGGTTGAGCTTGTGATGAACCAAAGTCCGCTTATTGTGGATTATAGCGAGAATATTACCGAAGTAAGCAAGCTCGCGATGGCGCGGGAGGAAGAAGAGCTCTACGACTACGTGATTGTGACGAGGAACGGTCAATTTCACGGTGTAGTCAGCATCCGGAATCTGCTGCTCAGCTTCGCCGAGATTCGGGCAACGATAGCCAGCTTTCTTAATCCGCTGACAGGCCTTCCGGGCAACCTCACCATTGAAGAGAGATTGAAGCTATCCCTAGCCCAAGAGACTTTCAGTGTCCTGTACTTCGACCTCGATAACTTCAAGGCCTATAATGATACATATGGATTCAAGGAAGGGGACAGGCTGCTTCAGGCCACGGCTTCCATTCTCCGCAGCAAGGTGACACAGCCTGACAGCTTTGTAGGGCATATTGGAGGGGATGACTTCATTGCTATTCTGAATGATTCCGCTTATGAAGAAGTATGTACCAGTATCATCCGGCAGTTCGATAATACGATCACCTCCTTCTATTCTCAGGAGGATCTCCAGCGCGAGTATGTGATCAGTGAGAACAGATTCGGTCAGGTCGAGTCCATTCCGCTGGTGAGCATCTCAATCGCTGTGGTCACGAATGAATCCCGTCAGTTTGGAAGTATTGAGGAGATTGTCAGTGAATCCGCCCGAATTAAGAAAATATGCAAAAAGCACAAATTCAGCTGTTTCTACACCAATGTAGAGAGGCAGTCTAACTTGTGCTAAAGAGTGAGAGCCGCAGAAATGCGGCTTTTTTTAATTTTATCAGATCCGCGGTTCTTGCCTGAATAGTGGTGGTTCTCACCTTTTGTGCTGTAAGGTTACAAATAATAAAAGTTAAGTCACATAAATAATAAATTAAGTTAAATGTTAAAGGGAATTAGCGTAGAACTTATGAAATTTAGTGTTCAGTCCTGTGAGCGTAATATAGAGGATATCCCTATAAATGCATGAAAACGCTAACTTATTGGCAAAAAAATATATTGTGCAAATAAATATTTTTGTAACCTCATCGATTACTTAAATTTTTGCGATTAGCTACCGATATACTGATAGTAATAGCCTCAGTTTGGTGAAAATTGCGCCGAATTTTTTCTAATATTAGTTTTTTGCGAAGGGCTGCCTATGCAGCGGCCACAGCAAGCTGAGAATAACGGAGTAAGGGATAGGTGGTAGCAGCATATGGATAATCATCAAAAAAAGCATTCCCGGGGGTGGGTTTCACGCTGGCTTCATCAATGGAGCAATGTGGTGCGCGACCCGAACACAGGCAGGTGGAAGCTGAACCCGAAGAGGAGCGTAGGGGTCAGGCTGTTTCTGTTTTACTTCATTGGCGTTTTTATTATTGTCAGTTTGGTTGGTTGGCAGTCTTACTCTATGGCAAAGCAATCCATTATGGACGAGGTATCGGGCTTCTCCAAGCAGACCATTATCGAGTCTAGTACAAATCTCGATATGACTTTTGCCAAGTATCAAGATAGTTCGCTGCAATTTATAGTGGACCAGAATTTTCTGAATGACCTTCGAACGTTTGCCTCCACGAAGAAGGACACGCTGGAGTACATGGAGCAGCAGAAGAATCTGAATACCTACCTTAAGAATTCGGCTTCCTCAGACGATAATATCCGTTCTATCACGCTGTTCAAGCCTGACGGCTCAGCCTTAGCCAGTTCTGTGGACCTTAACCTGGATACCTTGCCAGCCCAGAAGTGGTTCGACAAAGCCATGAAGACAAAAGGGGAGTCCGTCTGGATTCCAGCTTCGGCTAACGGATTTATCGCGAACGGAAAACCGAGCTTTGGACATGCGCGTGTACTGAGGGATTATGACGGAACCATCGCGCTGCTCTTTGTCGAGATCGACATGAAGGCGTTGTCGAGCCGTCTGGAGAATATGAAGCTGTCCGACTCCAAGGAAGGAAGTGCAGTACATATTTACGATCCCGCGACAAGCCAGACGATTTACTCCACCGCAGGTTCGGCTATCGGCAGTAAGCCTGCCTTTACCGTGCCGGTAGCGAATGACAAGGAAATCTCAACCTCGGGCACTTTGACCAGAGAGGATAGCACGGGGCATCAAAAGCTATATATTTACAGCAAGTCAGATATCACGGGCTGGTACCTGACCGGGGATATCACGGTTGAGAGTCTGCTTAAGAACGCGAACCGAATCCTCACCTTCCTCATCTTAGCCCTGATCGGCTCCGCATTGGTTGCCGTAGTGCTAGGTATGATTATGGTGCGCATGTTCGCTAACCCGCTAGTGAAGCTGCGTGACCTTTTGAATGAAGGGGCAAGAGGGAATCTCACGGTACGGACGGACATTAAGAGCAAGGATGAGATTGGAGAATTGGCGGGCAACTTCAACACTATGATGGAGCAGATCTCCGCTCTTGTAAGACAAACCTTGGATTCCGCAAAAAGAGTCATGTCGACAGCAGGCCAGCTGGCCGATGTATCCCGTCAGACTTCGGTTGCTGCCACCGAAGCAACCGAGGCCGCGGAGTATATCGCCCAAGGTGCCCACTCCTTGGCTTTGGAAGCGGAGAAGGGGCAAGAGATGACCACGGTGATCAATCAGCAGATGACCGAATTCGTGAACACCAATGTGGAGATGAACCTCGCGGCCATTCAAGTCAGTGAGTATAGCGAGCAAGGTACTAATTACATGAATGAATTGACCGACCAGACCTATACCACCGAGCAGATTACCCGTGAAATGATGAATCGTGTGAATCAATTGAGCGAGAGCACCTCATCGATACACAAAATCCTGGATGTCATGAAGGAAATGACCCAGCAGACGAATCTGCTTGCCCTGAACGCCAACATTGAGGCGGCGCGGGCCGGCGCGGCAGGCAGAGGCTTCATGGTCGTGGCCGATGAGATTCGCCGGTTGGCCGATCAATCCCGTTCTTCCATCGATGTCGTGACAGGGATCATCGGCAAGATTCAAGACGAAATCGGGGACACCGTTACAGAAATGTCCAAAGCCTACCCGTTATATCAATCTCAGGTGGAGACGGTGAAGAACACGGACGGAATCCTGCAAAATGTCCGTAATCAAATGAGCCAGCTCATTGAACGCTCTGAACAGGTCACTGGATCGGTAGACGAGTTGAAGAACGCACAGCTCGTACTGAGCGACACCATCTCGAACGTAAGCTCCGTCTCCCAGGAGACGTCCGCGTCTACTGAACAGGTAGCCTCGCTGAACGCGGACCACTTGAAGATGAGCGACAAGCTGGTGGAGCTGTCTGGCGAGCTGGAACAGCTCTCGACATCGCTGCGTGACATCCTCGCTTCTTTTCAGGTGAACTGATGTACCATCATAAACAGGCTATTGGAGGATTAACAATGAGAAAATGGAAGGGATTAACCGCCGCTCTGCTTCTTAGCACAGTAGTGTTCACAGGCTGCAGTAATGAAGGATCCGAACAGACTCACACGGATACAGCGGCCAAAGCGTCTTCTGGCGTTCACGGCGACATCACCTTTATTACCCATCGCAGTGACCTGCTCGAGAACGGCACCTTCGACAAATATGAGAAGGAATTCAAGAAGAAATACCCGGAAGTCGGAGATGTGAAGGTGGTGAGCCTTAAGGATTACCAGACAGATATCCGGGTCCGGATCTTGAGCAACAATTACGGGGATGTCCTGATCATGCCCAATAACTTCGAGAAGAAGAACTTTCCTGAATATTTCGAACCGCTGGATGACATGGGACTGTTCGACAACCTGTACTATGCCAACGTTCAAATGCAGGGCGATAAGCATTACGCCATCACCGTAGGTGTTAGCGCCATGGGACTTGTCTATAACAAACAGGCCTTCAGTAAAGCCGGGATTACGACACCTCCCAAGACAATGCAGGAGTTCTATGAGGCTTGCGAGAAGCTGAAACAGGCCGGAATCACGCCGCTGAACTTGAATTACGGATCCGGTTGGACACTTACCCAATGGGGCGCAATGATGGTGCCAGTCATGAACGGACGTTCTGACGCCCTGAATTACATGATTAATTCCAACGCCCCGTTCCAGAAAGACAACGAAATCGGCAAGGCTTTAGATATCGTCCGTACTTTGGTGGACAAAGGTTATGTGGAGAAGGATTTGTACAACGATCATTGGGAGGACTCCAAGCTGAGTTTTGCCCAGGGGAAATCAGCCATGTTCTATCTGGGGAACTGGGTCATTCCGCAAATACTGGATGCCGGAAAGGATAGCGGAATCAAGCCCGGCGATATCGGGTTTATGCCGCTGCCGGTCTCAACTACCGATAAAATGAACGCAACCCTTAGCTCGGATGCCTGGTACGTGGTCAATAAGAATAGTAAAAACAAGGAAACCGCCAAGGCGTGGATTAAGTTCTTGCTTGAAGACTCCAGCATAGCGGATGATACCGGATTTATCCCGACTCTGAGAACGCGGGATTCCAATCTGCCACAGCTGCAGGAGTTCATGTCCTATAAGCCCAATCTTATAGAGGATGTGGGTATGGACGGAGACTATTACACGATCGCCGGAAAAGCCGGATTTGATATTTGGGACACCAGCTTTGTACAGAAAGCGGCGGTTGCCCCCGATATCCGTACCTTCTTCAGCGAGTGGAATGCCAAGTGGGCACAGGCCAAGCGTTAACGGCTGGTGAAGCAGCGCAGCGAGGAGCAGCGTCTGGTAAAAGATCATAAAGCAAAAAGCGGCCATTTGGGGATGGCCGCTTATTGCGGTTATACATAGGTATATAATCTATAGCGTGTTATTACATATTTTCAATTTATATACCAGGTTAATATACTCCTAAGTTAAATGTTAGATTAATACATATCGACGGTCGCCCCAAGGGTCGCAGCCCTAATGAAAGGGAGCTTCTGAAGAGATTTCAGCAGATCCCTGGTTCCTGTAACGACAACGCCGATAATCATGCCCGACTGCTGGTGTGACTTTACGGCGGCAAGGACATGGGCAGCTTGCTTAGAATAATAAGCGTTGCTGGAATCTATGACAGTCTGGATATCCATCAGGAACTTCTCCTCGGTAGTCCTCCTTGTATAATCGCCGGGTTCCATGTAAGCCTGGAACCCATACAATTCTTCGGCCCGTTCCGGTGCAGCCTTGAACTTCAAATGTTTAAGATCATTCTCGTTATAGCTGTCCGCCCAGTACCAAGATGCATGCACACCCTGAGGCAGCATCTGATCCACTTGGCTTAGCGTATATCCCTTATCGAAGGATAGTCCCATCTCGATATACTGGTCATCTCTCATCTTATCCAATAGAGGCAAGTCGTTAAAATAATAATCATATTTCATAGCTGGATGATAAAAGAGCATTTGGCGCTCTCCACTGCGGTCATTGAAGAAGCGCTCCTGTCCATTCTCCATGACGGGGACTCCCGAGCTGCTTCCAAGCAGCTCGGTAGCCTCGCCTTCAATCACATTGTACTTCAGTGAATGATCATCCCAAGGAATAACCCGATTCTCGATAATCTTGAATTCTTGATATTCTAACGTTCCTCCAAGTAAGCTGTAACGGAACTGAGGGTGATCCATATACAAATTGGGCCCGGTAATGCGTTTATTTAATTCAATGGGTGTGAATGCGCTCCAGCCCGCTTTATTGGCTAATTGTTGATTTAGAATGAATCCTCCCAGGAACAGCACAATACAGACAACAGCTGAAATACAGGTGTTTCGTAATATACTTTTCCATCTGGCTTTACGAAACATCCGATTCACGGAATCACCGTCAAAAGCCTTCTCCGACGATAGCTTGTCATGCTCATCTTCATGTTCACTCATGCTTACCCGACCTCCTGTATATTTTGGCGAACTGCTTCTTGGCCCGCGATAAATAGGTCTTCACGTTATTTGGCTTCAGATCCAGGGATTCGCCGATCTCTTTATAACTCATTTCCTGCCTGTATCTGAGCTCCAGCACCTGCTTGTGCACCGGAGACAATTTCTCCAGCACTTTCTGCACCTCCTGGCGATCCTCTTGGCTTGTGAGCCATTCCTCTGGCAAAAACTCCGTGGAGACCAACTCTTCCAAGGAGGGAAGAGAGGCCTGTCTTTTGGAGCGCCTGCACAAATCATAGTAGGCATGGATGGCTACTTTGAACAGCCAGGCGGACATTTTGTCCGGCTTGATGGAGTCCTCGTAAAGTAACGCCTTGTAGAACGTGTCCTGTATAATGTCTTTGGCATCTTCGCTTGAAGCCCCCAATTTTACCAGATAGCTGTGCATCTTGTTCATTTGATTCTGGGTCCATTCCCTCTGCGCAGGGGTCATCTCTTCCCTCCTTCCGGCACTATAACGATGGGGCAGCATGAAAAGTATACAATTCCCCCGAAAATTACTATCCAGAAGACTCTACAATCGGTAGCCTGACTGTTCACGGTAAGACGCTACAGGAAATGAGAGACCACTGAATCGCTGCTTGCGCGGGATTTCTTGATAACCTACTGGTCTGCTGGACGACGATTATGTAGGTCAGCACTTCCTATGGAATTACTATGGAATCCTTATGGAATTGCGGTTAGTACCCGCGCCTTTTCAGGCATACAAAAAGCCCGCGCACCGCGCAGGCCGAATGATTCATTGAAAGTCGATACGTAAGGATGGGCTCATTCCTTGCACACAATCACTCATTTAGCAGGGACCACAGACCAGTTACCACAGACCAGTTACCACAGGTAGCTCACCCACCCACTTAGCACAGGCCGCTTACTCACTTACTCACTTACTTTTGAAAATACTTGTCCACGCCGGCAGAAATCCCGGCTACCAGCTTGTCCTGGTAAGCGTTTGTAGACATCCGCTTGTCCTCAGCCGGATTGGTCATGAAGCCTACCTCAACTAAGGTTACGGGAACCTTCGACCAGTTGAAGCCGGTCAGGTCACTGCGGGGAACCACGCCCTTGGATTTGGCCTGGGTCGCGCTCTTCATTCCCTGTTGGATATACTCGGAGGCAAGCTTGCTCTTCGCATAGATGGCTTTGGTATACTTGTTGCTTTGGGCCGGATACAATACGCTGAAGCCTTCGGTCTTCGGGGAGTTATCCCCATCGGCGTGAATACGGATGAAGAGGTCGGCATTGGCCTTGCCTGCGATATCGGAACGCTCTTTGTTGCTCAGATTCACATTATGCTTCTCGCGGGTCATGACGACCTTGTATCCGCGCTTCTCCAGCTCTTTCTTCAGCTTGAGGGAGATTTCCAGATTCAGCACATATTCCGGTTTTTTAGTGGCTACGCCCTGTGTGCCGGAGCTGACTTTGGGCTTCTTTTCGGTAGCACCGGGGCCAATCGGTTCCTTTTGATTGTTACCCTTGAGCTGATGCCCCGGATCAATGCAGATGACATAAGTCTTCTTGACTTCGGCACTTGCTGCTGAGCCCGATCCTGATTCTGTTTGGGCTCCCGTTACGGAGGACCCCGCAGCACTGGTGGAGGAGACGAGGACAACCATCATAGCTAGCATAGCAAGTAGAGAGGTATAGCTTTTCTTCAACGTTTGTACACTCCTAAACACGATTATAGGTAATAATTTCATAGAATCTATTATATATCAGCAGACCACTAATAGGTTGATAAAAAGATAATGAGATCGCAAATAGATAGTGAGAGACGCCTGCTCCGATTAGCAGCTTAGCCATTCGGTCACCCAGCCGATCAGCACCACTTCGCTAGCCGCCCAGCGATGCCTGGCGATCAGCCAATCGTCTCCACGATCTGGCCATCCTGGTCCCGGATCAAGGTTCGCACGATCTTGACGGAGAGTCCCTTGCAGGCGCTCAGCTTGAATTCCTGCGCCACCGGCTCAAGCCTCTGGCTCAGCTCGCGCACCGCTTCCTCGTTCAGGATCAGGTCCATGCCGTCTTCCTGCACATCTACGCCGGAGCTCTCACCCGCGTGGAAGGTGACCCTGCACTCGGAGGAGGACAGGGTAAGCGGATTCTCCTTCAGTAACCGGCCAGGCAGAACCTTGCTGATGACAGAGGCCTGCTTCGCCCCAATGACCAGCGTATACGTGGTTCCCCGGAACAGCCCCTTCTGCTCCTGCCAGTCCAGCTGATCCACGAACAGGAAGCCGGTACTTGACCCGTCTTTGTCCGCGCCCAGCCGTATCTTCTCGCTTAGCTGTGGATCACTTAGAAGTGAAGGTCTGGTCAAGTCTGTAACATAGAGAGGGAGCTTTCCTGATTCCGCGGCTTCCCGAAGCACTCCGGTGGTGTTCCAGGCCTGCATGGATTCCAGCTCATCACGCGTGATGCCGACCATTTGAAGGAAGCTCACTTTGCCATTCGGTGTGGTGATCTCCGGAAGGTCAGGGTCATCTATGAAGGCAAGCGCCGTCAGCTGTGTGTCGTGCTCGAGGGCGATAGGACTGTTCGCATCCATATAATCGCCCGATCTGAAGACATTGCCGCTGCTGAAAACATATCTGCCCATATTTTGCAGCAGGTTCAGCGCCCACGCAGGCGGTTCGCTCTCATCCGGTCCCTTCAGCAGACGGAAGGTCAGCTCAAATCCATAACCGCTGTACTCGGTATCCTCAGACTCCTTCTCATATAATTCCGAGAATCCGTATGTTACAAAGTGCCAATGCGGCACCGGTTCATTCTGTATATAGGCGCTGATCCCGTTAAGTGGATCCGGGCCTCCGAGCATATAAGGAATCAGGGTTCCGTAGTGCTTCGGCTCCTGATCTCCATAAATTCTCTGCATCTGCGCATCAATGGCATCCCATCCGGGTGCCTGATCATCCTCAAGCTCGTGGTCGATGTGGCTCATCAAAAGGGCCTCCTGTCTATGTCGTCATTTTTTTGCTTTTATCCGCTAAATTCTAACATGGACAATGACATCCCGTGGTCATATTTGGTAAAAACATGACTTTAGTCCTTCATAAGCTGCCAGATAGAAAGGAGAAACTTATATTTTTCCGGGGATTGTATTGTTGTCCGCAACTAACCCATATAGAATAGAAGTGCACATGAAACTTCAGTCTGCATGACAGACGGTAAAGGAACTTATATATGAACAATCAATCTCTAGTGAAGGCTTACATGGCCGCAATTGCAAATGCGCTCATTATTGGTTTTTCTTTTATTTTTGTGAAAATCGCGCTTGAGAACGCATCCCCTTCGGATATTCTCGCACACCGGTTCACGGTATCCCTGATTGCTGCCGTCCTGCTGCTGCTCCTAGGCCGAAACCGGCTGAGCATCCAATGGAGCAGTGTCCTGCGAATTCTACCGCTGGCCATCTTCTACCCGGCGCTCTTCTTCGCGTTCCAGACCTTTGGCCTGGTCTATGCTTCATCGTCCGAAGCGGGGATTATTACGGCGACAGTTCCCATTCTTACCATGATTCTGGCCTCGCTGCTGCTGGGGGAACGGGCGAGTCTCCTGCAGAAGCTGAGTATGCTCCTGTCTGTGGCCGGGGTAATTTTCATTTTCTTGATGAAAGGGACTCAGGCTCATTCGGTTAACGCCGCTGGCCTGATCCTGATTCTGTTATCCGCGCTATCCATGGCCATCTACACAGTGCTTGCTAGAAAGTGGATGAAGAGCCTGAAGCTTTCGGACGTGACCTTCGTGATGATCAGTATCGGATTCATCGTATTTAACGCGATGTCGCTCGCCGGACATGCAGCGGAGGGGACGATAAGCACGTACTTCAAGCCATTTACGGAGATAAGCTTCATCACCGCCATCCTTTATCTGGCTGTGCTGTCTTCTGTCTGCACTTCCTTGCTCTCGAATTATGCGATTTCCCGGATTGAGGCCTCCAAAATGAGTGTGTTCAACCAACTATCGACTGTCGTAACTATTGGGGCGGGTGCGGTTATTCTACATGAGGCGCTGGCGTACTATCATTTCATCGGAACCGTGATGATCTTGGTGGGTGTAGTCGGCGTGTGTCTGCCAAAGGGGGTACTGACCCGGAAGAAGAGGGGCCGTAGCAGCGAGGGACATGAGAGGGATGGACTCTAACGGTGTTAGAAACCAGAACAATGTCTATTCATCTGGTTAGGCTTTTCAATAATTGACCCAATAACAAGAGCTGTCCCGGCAATTTGTCATCTGAACAAATTGCATGGGACAGCTCTTCAAGTTATCGGCGGTTTTCAGTTCATTCTATATTAGTTCACAGAGTTCCAGAACGTAGTCTCTTCCACACTCAGTCTTCCAGTGAAACGGCCCGGTGCAGCAGCTTTACCGATAGCGATAAGAACAGCAGGGACCAATGTGTCAGGAAGGCTGTACGCTTCCTTGAACTTCTCTGCATTGAAGCCGCCCATAGGCACGGTATCATAGCCTTTAGCTTTGGCGATAAGCATAAGCTGCATGGAGACTAGGCCTGCATCCAGAAGATTGATGTTATGAAGTTTGTCTTTAGGCAGACCGCCGTACATTTTCACAATACGCTCAACCATTGCATTTTTGCTCTCTTCGGTCATCTGACCTGCTTCAACGGTCTTGGTGTAGATTTGGTCAGCCTTGTTATAGGATTCCAGATCCCCCAGAACCGCGATGACTGCTGCTGCTTCGGCTACGTGCTTCTGACCGTTCGCGATCGTAACGAGCTCTTCCTTCAGCTTCTCGTCATCAATGACAAGGAAGCGCCATGGCTGGATATTGGAGGAGGACGGTGCAGTAGAGGCAAGCTCCAGAATTTCGGTTAACTCTTCACGGGAGATGCGTACGGATGGATCGTAGGATCGAACGGAATGTCTTTCCTTCAATACGGTGTAAAGATCTTGAGCCACTTGAACTTGGTTACTCATCTGAATCACTCCTAAATATATAATATACTGTGCAATAAATCGCACAGTTAAAACCGAAAAAAGACTACATCAAATCAGCCACGGTATGTTTCTCTAATACCTGAAGCACATTTTCATTGATTTCCTGAACGATGGCAGAGAACGATTCATGCATTTCTCTTCCGAAAGCATGATCACCCGTGGTCTCAAGCATCGCGCTGCAGTAAGGACCTTTCTCTTCCAAGGCGAGGTAAACGTCCTTCAGAGAGATCTCCTCGGGTGCGCGCTTCAGCCGGTAACCACCGACTCGGCCTTCTCTTGTCTCCAGGATGCCTTCGCAAGCAAGCTTGGAGAGAATCCGGCGGAGCAGAGTGGCTTCAGAATGCAGCTGGCAGGCAATCTCGCCGCTTGGACAGCACTCCGGCTGCTTGGATAGCACAACCAGGGCCTGAACAGCAAGACCGAACCATTTGAAGTTAGGGGAACCTATTAATTTATCGTTGGACATGTTGTGGTGCCAATCCCCTCTCCTGGTAGTTCATTACCAGTATATAATTTAACTGTTACAATTTCAAGCACAGTATATAACCTATATGCGGGGACTTCGAACAACCGCTATAAGCTGTTTGAATTGTATGTTTGAACATGGAACACAAAGAAAGAGGGCGAGGAGCCCTCTTTCTTTGTGTTAAGTCAGGTATGATCCTTGCTTAGTCTTAGGCTTCCGGAGAGAACGAGCGTCCGCCAAATTCCTTATCCAGCTCGAAAAAGGCTGTGCTGTTCACATCAATCCGCTTCAGCTTTTGGATAATGCCATCGAACAGCGCTTCTTCTTCCACTTGTTCTTCAATGAACCAGGACAGGAACTGGAGTGTGGCGTGCTCCCGGTCATCCAGAGCCAGATCCGACAGATGGTAGATCCGCTGGGTGTTCACTTGCTCATGCTTGTAGGCATGCTCGAAAGCATCGAGAATCGAGTCATAATCGTTCTTGGGCTCCTCAAGTGCTGAAAGAAGCACCCGTCTGCCGCGGTCGTTCAGGAACTTATAGATTTTGGATGCATGAAACCGCTCTTCTTCAGCCTGGACTAAGAAAAAGTTGGCAAAGCCATCCCAATTGACGGCCGAGCAGTAACCGGCGATAGCCAGGTAGACATGCGCAGAGTGGAGTTCAAAATTAAATTGTTCGTTCAGAGCTTCGTATAATGATTCTTTTACCAAGTCGTCCACGCCCTTCCTGTGTTGGAAATGAGAAATCATCCTTATACTAACATATCACTTTATGCCCGGACAGCAATTAAATCACTTATTTGAGACCACCCTTTGAAAGTAATTACATTGCTCTTACATAAATCGTACACTCAATTAATACAGCTTGACTACAATCCCTAGAGAGCTTCATTTGTTCAATTGTCCAAATTGAGAAGCAGGCGAAGCTTTAGTATAAAGAGGGAGTGTAGTCATGAAGCGTTGGGGAGGCAGTTATTTTAAAGTATTTTTGGCGTTTATTCTGTTGTTAGGGGGATTAGCATCCGCATTTCCGGCCGGATCGGCCAGAGCTGAAGATGGAGTTGCAGCATCGGGAGACGGGGATTCGGTGAGCAAAGTCACCGTGACTTTCCATGGGGATGCGGCTACTTCGAAGGGCTTCACCTGGTTTACACCACTTACAGTAACAGGAAATGATGTTCAAGCGGTTGAGAAGAAAGGCGAGGAGGCTGACTTCAGTGGCGCTTTAGAATTTAACGGCACAAGCGCAGTTTCCACTAACTCACCGGGGGAGCTTGTACATAAGGCAGTGGCCACGGAACTTGCTCCAAATACGGAATACTACTTCCGGGTTGGAGATAAAGCGCTTGGGGTATGGAGCAGGACAGGTACATTCCGAACAGCTCCGAAGAGCGGAGCTTTCACCTTTATCGATCTGACCGATACACAAGCTAAAACTGAAGAGGAAGCGATTCTGTCCTCTGAGACGATCGCGAAGGCGTTCAAGACGATTCCAAACGCAGGATTTATGATGATTAACGGTGACATTGTAGATAAGGGTAAAGAAGAGACGCAGTGGGATTGGCTGTTAGGCCATACCGAAAATAGTCTCCTCAATACGACCATCGTTCCAGCAGCCGGGAATCATGAAGAGGATGCCAACAGCTTTATCGAGCATTTCAACATTAAAGAGGCAGATAACTCGGACACGAAGACCGGAGCTTATTATTCTTACAATTACGGCAATACCCATTTCGCTATCCTGAACAGCAATGAAGAGGATAATGCTACCTATGCGAATTTCTCTGAGGCTCAGGTGGAATGGCTGAAGAAGGATGTGAAGGAAGCCCGCGCAGCGGGAGCCAAATGGATTGTTGTGAATTTCCACAAAGGACCTTACACGACATCCAATCACGCCACGGACGAAGATATTATGGGACCGAACGGCGTACGCACGAAGATTGCTCCAATCATGGCAGAGCTGGAAATCGACCTGGTCTTCCAAGGCCATGATCATATCTATGCCCGCACCAAGCCGATCAAGGAAGATGGTACAGCTGAGAAGACCAATAAAATCACGGAAATGATCAATGGCAAAACGATTGAGTATACCGTCAATCCGGGAAGCCCGATCTATTTGATTCCGGCCACTGCCGGACCGAAGGTATACTACAAGAACAAGAGTGATAAGCTGGGAGACCCGTACTACAATTTATTCGAGGTTGCAGATGAGAACCATGCAGCCAAGTATGGCCCCGACCCAGCTGATGCCAAACGCCCTATGCGCAGTCAGGTTCAGAATTTCGTCGGAGTTACGATTGATGACAACAAGCTGACGGTCATTGGTTATGAGATTGACCAGAATTTGAATGACAAGAAGCCGTTCATCATTGATCAGTTCGGAATCGTGAAGAAGAGTGCTTCCGGTGGTCAAGAAGGCGGTAACAACGGTGGGGGAAGCGGCAATAATAATAGCGGGAACACCGGCGGAAGCGGGAACGGCAATGGAAGTTCCGGTTCCGGCTCAAGCGGAAATGGTGCAGGAGCGGGGAACGGTACTACTGCGCCGGGTAATGGTGGCAATGGCAATGGCAATGGCAATGGCACCGGCAACGGCAACGGTAATACGACAGGAGGCACAGGGGATAAAGATCAGCAGGCTCCCCTGGTGGCAGACATTAAAGGACACTGGGCGGAATCAGCCATCAACCAGGCGCTGACCAAAGGTATGGTTAATGGCTATGGAGATGGTAAGTTCTACCCTAACAAAGCGGTTAACCGGCTGGAGTTCATGGTCATGCTGAACCGGGTTATTGGACCTGGAACTGCTGGTTCCGGACAGAAGCTGAGCTTTAAAGACGCGAATCAAATACCCGCATGGGGAAAAGAGGCTGCTCAGAACTTGGTGAATTCCGGCCTGATCAGCGGGTATAGCGACAATACACTCCGTCCAGCCCAAGAGCTTACTCGTGTTGAAATGGCGGTTCTGGTGGCACGGGCGCTGAGCCTTGAGGTAAATCCTAAGGCTAAGCTGACTTTTGCGGACGCAGCAGCTGTTCCGGCTTGGGCCGTTCCATATGTGGCGGCGGCGGTTAATGCAGGATTGCTTAACGGAATCGAAGGCAACCGCTTTGCACCTGGGGCAAAGGCCACACGTGCTGAAGCGGCAGCAATGCTGTTGAAGCTGTATTAGACTAAGCTGAATTACAAGGAAGAGGGATTTCGCATTGGCGAAATCCCTCTTTGCATACAGGAACTCAATCTACAAGTTTCGATATTACTTGTCTTCATGCTCGCAGAATGTTGTGAAAGAGCACTGGCAGCTCTAACATACCCAATATTTGAAACACACCCCCAGGAAATGTTAGGCTGGGTAGTAGAGATACTACCGCTTAGTCGATGCGCCAACAACTCTTATACAGGGAGGATGCAAAGAAGGTGAGCGAAAGCAGATTTAAAGTGAATTTGACACCAAGAGATGTACGGGAGCTGGTAAAAGAAGGCCTGGACGCCGATCTGATCCATGAGGAGTCTCATGATTTGGGCGATGGCCGGGAGATCGGAACTCTGATCTTCGAGAAGTATTTCTTTCGGGTGAAGAACCGGGTTGCTCTTGTAGTCATAGCTGATAACATTTATGGCACGACAGAAGTCAGAGCCATTTCAACAGGCTCGTCCGAAGGGATGATCTTTAAGTTTGACTGGGGAGCCTCAGACGATTTCGCTGGAAGTGTGGAAAGGGTTTTAAGCGAATATATTGTTGATTAGAGGAGTGAAGCTGAAGATGACACTGAGCCATGAAATAACGATTGTGGAGAAACCGGCCTTTCAGGCCGTAGGCATTAAATGGGAGGGGACCTTTGCCGAGGCGGGCGCAGGCGGCATTCGCAAGGTCATTCAGGAATTGCAAGACCGCCTGCATGAAATTCAGCATGTATCCGATCCGAGTACCCTGCTCGGCCTCTCCTATCAGGTAACGGAGAGCGGCTTCATCCATTACTCCGCCATGCAAGTATCGGGGGCTGATGACATCCCTGAGGGAATGGTCAGTATTACGGTTCCGGCACTTTCCTATGCCAGATTGGAGCATCGCAAGGGACAGAATATCGACAAATCCTATGAGCGCATTTTTGCCTGGATTGAAGAGCAGGGATACAAGAAGGCTCCGGGGGATCTGACCCACTGCGAAGAATACCCGGTAGACCAGGACCCGCATACCGAGGAGCCTGAATTTAACATACTCATTCCTATACTCAAATAACCTGAATTCATACAAGTAAGGACCCCGGCGATTGCATGCCTTGGGGTCCTTTATTTTGTGCGGTGAGGCGATCACGATCACTGTTCTGGGGTATCGATCGGCCTCAAAGCAGAAGGCTTTACAGATCTTCTCAGGAACAGGGAGAGGACCAGACCGATGACGGCGATCCAGGTGGCAATAATGAAGGCGTCATTAATCCCGTGAATGGCGGATTCCTTGGAAGCAAGGCCGTAGACGACCTGAAGTGCTGCGCCCTGAGCAGTTTCAGGCGGAAGTCCTCCCGCTGCAGCCAGCGTCTGGCTGAGGTTCCCGATCTGATCGGTTACAGATGGATTGTTCGTCGTAATCACATTTCCGTAGTCAGCCAGATGCGCGGTGGTCTTTGTAGTCATTACCGTGACAAGCAGGGCCGTCCCAATTGAGCCGGCAATCTGCCTAACGGTGTTGGACATAGCCGTCCCATGGCTCCCGAGATGCCGGGGCAATTGATTAAGCCCCTCTGTCTGAACGGACATCATCAGGAGGGACATGCCGAAGCTGCGCACCGTGTAGAGCATCATAATGTGGCCGTAGGTAGTATCTGAGGTCAGCTTGCTGAACTCAAAGGTGGTGAGCGCTGTAATGGCAAGACCGATGATCGCCAGCGGCCGTGCGCCGATCCGGTCGAAGATGCTTCCCGAGATCGGCGACATCACCCCCATTAGCAGCGCGCCTGGGAGGAGGAGCAGACCCGACTCAAGCGGTGAGAAGCCCCGAATATTCTGCAGATAGATCGGCAGGAGCAGCATGGCCCCGAACATGGTCATATTTACGGCGGAGCCAATAAAGGTTGAGATGGTGAAGATATCATACTTGAAAACACGGAACTCCAGCATCGGACTGTCCATTCCGAGCTCCCGGAAGATGAAGAGCAGGATGAACACGACACCCAGCACAAGTGAAATGACGACGGTAGCACTGCTCCAGCCCTTGCTGCCCGCGGAGCTGAAGCCATACAGCAGGGTTCCGAACCCAATGGTGGAGAAGAGAGTGCCGAGCATATCGAATTTGGGTGATGACAGCTTGGACACATTCCGCAGCCAGAGCCAGGATAAGATGATATCGAGCAAAGTCAGCGGAATGACCATGATGAACAGGATGCGCCAAGTATAGTGCTCTACGATCCAACCGGACAGGGTAGGACCAATCGCAGGGGCGAACATCATGGCAATACCCATCGTTCCCATAGCGGCGCCCCGCCTTTCCGGAGGAAAGACCGTCAGGAACACGTTCATCACAAGAGGCATGATAATGCCAGCGCCGCCGGCTTGTATGATCCGGCCGATCAGCATGATCGAGAAGGTTGGAGCCACCGCGCATATGACAGAACCAACTCCAAATAGGGCCATAGCCGAGATGAACAGAGACCGTGTACCGAATGATTCAATCAGAAAGGCGGTAATCGGAATCAGGACGCCGTTGACCAGCATATAGGCGGTCGAAAGCCACTGAACGGTTGTGGCTGACACGTTAAAGTCGTTCATCAGATGCGGGATGGCCACATTTAGAAGCGTCTGGTTCAGAATGGAGATGAACGCGCCCAGCATCAGAACGGTCAGGGTGCGGCCGAGCGATATATTTTCCATAGGTGCCCCCTAAATATGAATTCTTACTGATGCGTTCATGCCTGGAACGATGCCAAGCCCTTTATAGCCCTCTACGGTAATCACAATCGGAATGACCTGAGCCACCTTGGTATAGTTGGCGTTGGTATTGGAGGTCGGGAGCAGGGAGAAGGTGCCCGCCGTGGCCAGTCCTATACTGTCTACCTTGCCCGATATGACCGTTCCGGGAAAAGCATCAATATACACGTCCACGCTCTGCCCAACTTTAACGTCGTTAATCTGTGTTTCATCAATATTGGCGGTAATCCAGAGATTATCGAAATCATAGGCCCGTCCCAGCGGCGTACCCGCCGCTACCAGGGCATTCTGTACCCCGGTCTGCTGTACAACTGTACCGGACACAGGAAGGGTAATGTCGGCTGCTCCGGCGGTGGACTGAACAGAACCAAGGCGTTCCCCCGCGCTGTAGACCTGGCCGACCTTGGCATTCCACCTTACCAGCTTACCGGCTGCGGGCGCACTGATCGTGATTGGCTGTCCGGCAACCTGCGCATTATCGGTTTTGACATAGTTGGCGTTCTGATTGTAATAGTAGATTCCTGCTCCAGCCCCGGCCAGGATCACCACAATAACCAGAATATTGACCAGTATTGCACGTGAACTCATAGGAATTGCCCCCTCTTTGTTTTATCGAAGTTCATGCTCTCATTCCTGTGAAGAGGATTTCCTGAAAGTTCTTCCCTTATTCAGTATGGGAAGCTAATGATTCTCTGTTATTTCGGGCATACCAATACACGAAGGATAGAAGGTAAAGGGGATTGGATATGAATATTTATGTCGTATATGACAGTGATAACGGCCATACTGAAGCACTGGCACGGGCCGTGGCGCAAGGGGCGGAGATTCCCGGCGCCAAGGTGCATCTGCATCATGTTAAGGATGCAAGGGTAGAGGATCTGCCCAAGATGGATGCGATTCTCTGGGGCTGCCCGGGGCATTTCGGGTCGATCAGCGGCGGGCTGAAGAGTTGGATTGATAAGCTGGGATATTTATGGGCACAGGGCGCGCTCATCGGCAAGGTAGGCGCCGTATTCTGTACAACCGCGACGGTACACGGAGGGGTTGAGGCAACGATGCTGAACTTGATTGTTCCTATGCTGCATCAAGGCATGATCATTGTCGGTCTGCCGGGAAATATCCGGGAGAATGCCCTGTATGGCTCTTACTACGGGGTTGGAGTTACCTGTCCTGTAGAGCTGTCCCCGTATGATCCGCCCAATCTGCCGTCCGAGAAGGATTTGATTCTCGGAAGAGCTTTGGGCCAGAGGGCCGCAAGCGTTGCGGCTAAATTATCGGATGCACAGACCAGGTAGGGGGCGCTCTATGGAGTACGCATTTGCAGCTTTGGTGGTCATTGGGGTTATATTCCTCGTTATTTTCAATATCAGATCCAGCAGAAGGGTCAGAGAGCAGCAGGAGAGACCCGGCGGACAAGTCTCCGGGGAAGCCGCCGCGCGATCGGACAGCGCAGCCCGTCCGGATGCCGGTGATCCTGCCCGGCTTGATCCTACTGTGATGCAGATCAATGAAATATTGGAGCCTGTAGCTGAGCGGAGGCTTGAAGACGAGCCGGAGCTTAATGCTCCGGGAGCAATTAAGGAGCAGGAGCATAGAGCGACTGTGGAACAAATTGTGAAGCCGGATCGTATAGCGACAACAGAGCAAGAGCATAGAGCGGCAGCAGAACAAATTACGAGGCCCGATTATAGAGTGCCATCGGAACAAGTCGCGAAGCCGCGGCCTGAACCGGAGTTCCGGAGCGATCCGGAATCGCGATCCCGTCAGCTAGAGCCCCAGCCAGGTTCTCATGCTCAGGAGCCAGATACACTGAGAAATGATGCCGGAGCAGCAGTGGACAAGGTTCTGGCCAGGAACATGACGACGACCCGCGATGAAGATTACCGCCAGGCTCTAAGGCAGATGGCTGAGCCGGAGCAGGAAGTGAAGACAGTGCCTGAGAGCGATGATGACGCCGGAGATAAGGCTTACCGGGAGGCTCTTCGGAACATTCTGGAGAGGAAATCAGCAGATCATAGAGAAAAGGGGCGGCAGGAATGAATAACAATAAGAGCGCAAAGAGTGACCTTCAAATGCCGGATCAGGCATTTCGCTCGGCTCTGCGGAATTTTGCCGGGCAGAAGGGGGCGGCCAAGGTGGATGCCGAATTCTCGGAGGAACTAGGAGCAGGCAGCGAGTCCTCAGTGGCACAGTGGGTAAATAAAAACCTGGGCAGACAACCCAACAATAAATGAGCCTTCAGGTCAAAGGGAAAAACCAAGAAGAACCGCACAGCCTGTATTGGGCCTGCGGTTTTTTTTGGTTTAATTAGACTTACTTCTGAACGGTTATGTTGTAGCTGCTGATCTTCTTCATGCAGAGCAAATAATAAAGCCCTGTCCCAGGGGGACAGGGCTACTTCAGTATGTGAGCAGTGTGCTTACATTTATAGACGGGCTAACATAGAGATGATGAATGGGGCTGCACCAAGGGTGAACAAGGCGGCGACAATCATCGAAATGCTTGAGATGGTGCCTGTCAGCGAGCTTAGCTCGAAGGCTTTCGAGGTACCGGTACCGTGGGCGCCTGTACCTAACAGGACACCACGCGCAACCTCGTTATCGATCCGGAACATCTTAACGATCATAGGACCGATAATGGAACCAAGAAGCCCAGTGATAATGACGAAGACGGCCGTGATGTTGGGCACTCCGCCAATTACCTCGGATACACTCATGGCAATGGGGGTAGTGACGGAGCGCGGCACAAGACTGCTCACAAGGGCGTTATCCAGATGCATGCTCTGAGCGAGCAGCAGGGAGGATACCATGGCCACAACGGAACCAGACAGGACGCTGATTAGAATCAAGACCGCATACTTCTTGAGCACTTTATAGTATTTGAACAGAGGTACGGCAAAGGCGATCGTTGCCGGCTGCAGCATGCTGCTGAGCCATTTCCCTCCGCTGTTGTAAGCTTCATAAGGGATATGAACGAGCAGAAGCCCAATGACTAGAACCAGCGGAGTGACAAGCAGCGGGGATAAATAGACACGGGGCTTGTATCCGTACAATTTTTTGCATACAAAATAAAGGCTTACCGTGATGAACAGACAGATCAGACCTGTAATCATACTTGCTTCTCCTTTCGCTTGGCAATTCGGGACGCTGTAAGGCCCGAGCTGGCCATAACAATAAATGTACTAAAAATAACGACGATCAGGATGCGAACTCCATCACTTTCAAGCATAGGAATATATTTCATTACACCTACCGCGGAAGGGATGAAGAACAGCAGCAGCTCGGCCAGCAGCCAATTGGCCCCCTTCTCGATCCATTCCAGCTTCAAGACACCGGTCTTCAGCAGGGTAAATATGACGATAATTCCCAGGATACTTCCAGGTATATTCAAGTGGAGCAGGTCCACAATTTTATTCATAGCCATGGAAATAAAGAACAGGATGGCGATTTGTAGAACACCCATCAGCAAAGACTTTAGTTTTCCCATTTGCGAAAGCCTCTTTTCATTTTCTGTGTATATTGAAATTTTACATCAATTACTTTCATAGGTATAATGCATATATTGAATATTTCACATTCCAAATGGCTATGAATGAAGAGGTGCTTCCTGTGGATATCCGTCAATTGCAATATCTGATCGAGGTAGCCCGTTTGAAGAGCTTTACGAAAGCGGCTGAGTCGCTGTATATCACACAGCCGACCATCAGCAAGACGATCAGGCAGATGGAAGAGGAGCTTGGGATCGTCTTGTTTGACAGAGTTGGCAAGCGGATCAGTCTAACGGATGCCGGACAGATTATGGTTAACCAGGCTCAGAATATCGTCAAGTCATTCAACAATATGTCGGCGGAGCTGGACGATCTGCGGAATTTGAAGAAGGGGCATATTCGAATTGGTCTTCCGCCAATGGTAGGAGCCAGCTTCTTCCCAAAGATCATCGGACAGTTCCATAAGCGGTACCCGGACATTACGATTCAGCTGTTCGAGGACGGGGCCAAGAAGGTGGAGGCGGATACGGACAGTGGGGCGCTGGATGTAGGTATCACTGTGCTGCCCGTAACTGTGGAGGGACTTGAGTGCTTCTCCTTTGTGGAAGAGAAGCTGAATCTGATCGTGCACCCGTCACATCGGCTAGCTGGCCAGAAGGAGGCCCCCTTGACCGAGCTTGTAGAGGAGTCCTTTGTCTTGTTCCGGGAGGACTTCGTTCTTCATGACCGGATTATTACGGAATGTATGCGCGTTGGATTTCAGCCCCGAGTCGTCTATGAAAGCTCTCAGTGGGATTTAATTAGTGAGATGGTAGCGGCTAACCTGGGAGTCGCTCTCCTGCCAGAGACGGTGTGCCGGGAAGTGGACCCTTCCCGGGTTACCATTTTGCCTCTGGTGGACCCGGTAATTCCCTGGAACCTGGGTATCATTTGGCGGGAGGACCGCTATTTGTCGTTTGCTGCAAGAGAATGGATTCGTTTTGCCCAAGAGGTATTAACCGGAGGGAATAACAAGCAGGGGGAGTCTCTGGTATAATTAGGCCTATACTAGGCTTAGGAGGTAGACGAAATGGCGATCAGCAGCCGCTTTTCTGTTGCAGTGCATATATTATCTCTGCTCGATCTGGAGAAGGAAGGGCGTATTACTTCCGAGTTCATTGCGGGCAGTGTCAATACGAATCCTGTCGTCATACGCCGGATTATGAGTATGCTAAGCCGTGCGGGGCTTGTGATGACCTCAGCAGGGGTGGCAGGAGCCAGGCTCGCACGCCCGCTTGCAGATATCACCTTGCTGGATGTATACCGGGCAGTTCAGGTGGATATTTCAGATGAGCTGTTCTCCATTCACAGCAATCCGAATCCAGAATGCGCTGTCGGACGGAACATCCAATCGACTCTCGAGTCTTCCTTCACCCGGGCGCAGAATGCAATGGAACAGGAACTTTCATCCATAACGATGGAGCAGGTTGTCTCCGATCTGGTTCAGCGCGAGTCTGCCAAGTAAGCGCTCAAAAACTTGGAATATCGTCGAAAGCATCCCATCGGGTGCTTTTTTTATGCCAATAAATTTGACAAAAAGGAAAAGTAATATATTACCTCACAGCTTATTCTTCTTTTGTTTGGTTAAATTCCTTATAATAGCGAAATATGATACATGAAATCGTAAATCATAACAGCTAGAGCTGACTAAATTTAGAGTAGGGGAATCCGGATGAATATAATGAGAAGGAAGTCCATCTCAGCAATGATGGAGATGAAGGACAAGGGTAACACATTAAAGAAAGAGCTGGGCGCATTTGACCTGACGATGCTTGGTATTGGCTGCGTGGTGGGAACCGGGATCTTTGTAATGACCGGGGTGGCAGCAGCCCAGCATGCAGGTCCTGCCCTGATCTTGTCGTTCATAATAGCAGGACTGGTCTGTGCGTTCTGTGCTCTCTGTTATGCGGAACTGGCCTCGATGGTGCCTGTCTCCGGCAGTGCGTATACCTACAGCTATGCCACTTTCGGAGAGATCATCGCCTGGATCCTCGGATGGGACCTCATCCTGGAATATGGATTTGCTGCTTCAATGGTAGCTAGCGGATGGTCGGGATATTTTCAGGGCCTGATGTCCGGCTTTGGTATTCATCTGCCGCATGCCTTCACGAGTGCTTTTGATACAAGCAAGGGCACTTATATTGATCTGCCAGCCATTCTCATTGCGCTTCTGCTGACCTTTGTGGTCTCGCGGGGAGCCAAGGAATCAACCCGGCTAAATACGATCATGGTGGTAATTAAGATCGCAGTCATCGTGCTGTTCCTCGTAGTCGGAGTCTTCTACGTGAAGCCCTCCAACTGGACGCCATTCATGCCATTTGGGTTCAGTGGTGTGATGACGGGCGCGGCTACCGCGTTCATCGCTTATATCGGCTTTGATGTAGTCGCTACCGCGGCGGAGGAAGTACGTAATCCGCAGAGAGATCTCCCGCGCGGAATTATAGCTTCCCTTATTGTGTGCGCCCTGCTGTATGTGCTCGTAACTGCCGTGCTGACAGGCATTGTGCCTTATCATCTGCTCGATGTGAAGAACCCGGTGGCTTTCGCCATTCAGTTCATTCATCAAGATTGGATTGCCGGATTTATTTCACTCGGAGCCATTATCGGGATCACTACGGTATTATTCGTGCTCTTATACGGACAGACCCGTCTGCTCTATGCAATGGGACGCGACGGCTTGCTTCCGAAGAGGCTGTCCAAGCTGAATCCTAAGACCAAAGCGCCTACGGTCAGTACGTGGGCAACAGGAATTATCGTTGCGTTCTTCGCAGGCGTACTTCCTCTGGACAAACTGTCGGATCTGGTCAGCATCGGAACGCTCTTCGCGTTCATCTCGGTGGCCATCGGCATTATTATTCTGCGCAAGGCTCGGCCGGATCTGCAGCGTTCGTTCCGGGTACCATGGGTACCGGTGATTCCACTGCTGGCGATCATTTTCTGTGGGTATCTGCTGTTCAGCCTGCCGCTGGTGACCTGGGAAGCTTTCCTGATCTGGATGGTGATTGGGTTGATTGTTTATTTTACCTACAGTGTAAGAAACAGCGGGCTTACAAAGCCTGGGCAAGACGAATAAGAAATAGACAAAGAGGCTGGCACCTGTCGTGAAGACGGGTGACCAGCCTCTGTTTGTTTAGGTTGATCATGTGAGATTGCTAACCTGATGAACCGCATACATCATTCCAGCCAAGCCTCCTGCAAGCAGGACGTAGGTAATTCCGTAGCCTATGCGTGTAGCTACCGGGACATCATAATATTTGTTGTTCTCAAAGACCTCGTAATCGACCTGGCATTGTATGCCCAGATGCAGGCCGTCTTCCTTTTCTATATGATCGATGTGAACAACCTGCACTCGCTGGATCAGCCCCTGCTGAGGCAGGGCGATCAATCCCTCGAAATCCAGTCCCTCCCATACCGCCTTAACATATTGCTGACCGTCCAGTTCGCTGTACGTGGTGAAAGGCAGGTCTCTCCGGTGCCCAGTTCCAGGGATAAGGTACCCCTGTTCCCGCAGATGCTCTACTGGAACCTGGAAGGTACCCCGATGTGAACGTGGATCCTGCTTCTTCTTGCGTGCGTATTTCTGGTACAGTTCAATGGCGAACAGAATCCAAATAATTAGCAATAAGTATGATTTCAGGTAAATGATGACGTAGAGACCGCCAACGAGACCAACTAGCCATAGCCAGCGGGTTACTGCCGTGGCAATTCTGCCCCCATCAAGCGGATGAATGGGCAGCAGATTAATCAGGTTAAGGAAGAAGCCCACATTAGCGAGTGCATACAGCAGAGGACTGTCCAGGTAATACGCAGCGCCGAACATGACCAGGGCGCCGAGACTTCCAAGGATAGGGCCGCCCAGTGCGATATAGGCCTCGGTCTGGGCATCCCGCGGATTCCGCTTCATTGTGATTAATGCACCGAGAAAAGGAATGAATAACGGCGCGGATACCGGCAGTCCCTTCCGTTTGGCGGCGAGCACATGACCAAGCTCATGAACGAACAGGAGCAGGACAAGACCTGCAGCAAAGCCCCAAGGGTAAATGATGGCGTAAGCTCCTATGGACACCGCCATGGAGATAAGGGCACCGCCCAGTTTGCTGAATTTCAAGAGCGCGAGCAGCGTCTTTCCTTTAGCAAGGATTAATGCGAACAGACTGCCCAGCCACCAGAGGGAGCTCTTCTTCTGGGTCTTCTGGTTTTGTTGTTCCTCCAATTGCCTTCCTACTTTCTGTAATGGGATTAGTAAATTCTGCGATTCGGGTATAGAAGCGGCCTAATTTACAAAAGTTAAGATCATATTGGTATAAACAAAGGGTACTTCACGAATATACACAAGGGAGAACATCAATGAAACGTAAGGTATGGGTGGCGGCAGCCATATGCATGTGCTTGGGAATAAGCTTGGCTACATCAGGTAATACGGTCAGGGCAGATGGACCGTTTCATTTCGGGTTCAAGAAGAGTGTTAATGGAAGTCTCCCCTCTATCAACGAGGAAGGATTCAAGGACATTATCGATAAGAATGGAGCTATCTTCACTGGCGACACCACCAAGAAGGACATCTTCCTAACCTTTGATAATGGCTATGAGAATAAAGGCTATACCTCCAAGATTCTGGATACCTTGAAGGAGAAGAAGGTGCCTGCGGCGTTCTTCATTACCGGCCACTATGTGAAAGATCAGCCTGAACTGGTCAAACGAATGGCCGCGGAGGGACATATTATCGGTAACCATTCTTGGAGCCATCCGGATATGACAACGGTATCCGATGAGCGCATTAAAGAAGAGCTGGATAAGGTGAAGCAGGCCGTGTCGGAAGTTACCGGACGGAAGGAAATGACTTTCCTGCGCCCGCCAAGGGGGATATTCAATGATCGTACCTTGAGTGTTACCCGCCAGTACGGATATACGAATGTCTTCTGGTCTGTGGCTTACAAGGATTGGGATGTGAATGACCAGAAGGGCGCGGACTACGCGTTCCGAAAAGTGACCAGTCAGCTGCATCCAGGCGCTGTACTGCTTATTCATGCGATTTCCAAAGATAATACGGATGCGCTTGGGGCTATCATCGATGAAGCCAGAAGACAAGGCTACACGTTCAAGAGCTTGAAGGACCTGCCTGGTCAGCAGAAGACGCCGCCAGCTCCTAAGCCGTCCGCAGAACCTAATCAGAAGACGCAGCAAGGAGCCTTAAGCAATTAGCAATCCTAATTGCAGCCAAACCTGAGTCACGCCCAGACAGGCGACCGGGCAAATATATTGTGATTGCATATAACAAGGTCCCTCCAATTGGGGGCCTTTTTGGTATCTATTTAAGATGGAATAAACATAATTGACTTGGCTTGGCGGGAGGAATATAATTAGCTTTGCAATATAATAGGTTACCTAATTATTAAACAATGCAAACAAATCCAAAGAGGGTGAATAAATGGACATCAATGAGAATCCGAAGGTACAAAGGCTGTTCGAGGCCTTTAACCGTGCCCGCAGGGCGGATTGGCGCAGACCCTCAGTAGGGCAGTGTAAGCCAAGTGAGATGAAGCTGCTCTTTTATATCAAGAGAGGCATGAAGAACCATGAGGAGGGATTCACAGTATCAGAGCTCAGCAGTGCGCTGGAGGTAACCTCGCCCACGGTTACCCAGCTGATTAATAGTGTGGAGGCGGGGGGATTAGTGGAACGTAGGATGGACCCGAACGATCGCAGGGTTGTCCGTGTCAAGCTGACCCCCGAGGGTGCCGAGTTAACACACAAAGCGATGGAGTCTTTCTTTGGAAGGTTCTATGAATTATATGAGCATTTGGGTGAGGAACAGAGCGAGCAGCTGGCAGAGCTGCTTGAGAAGGTTACCCGGTTCTTGAGTGATCATCAGGGACGGGGAGAGGAAGAGAAGCGTAATCAATAGATACACGATGTTGAATCGTGGGAGGGGACAGCAGATATGATCAAAATATTTCGGTTTTTGAAGCCATACCGTATTCCACTCATCTTCGTGATTGTACTTGTGTTTCTACAGTCTCTGTCTGAGCTGTATCTGCCAACACTGATGGCGGATATTGTGAATACCGGGGTTGTCAAAGGAGATATCGGATACATTTGGCGAATCGGGTTATTTATGCTGGCTGTTGCTTTAGGGGGCATTATTACTTCCATCGCGGCCAGCTATTTCTCCTCACGTGTGGCTACGGGATTCGGCAAGACGCTGCGGAGTAAGGTGTTCTCACATGTAGAGCGATTCTCGCTGGAGGAGTTCGATAAGCTTGGCACCGCCTCGCTCATTACGCGTACTACGAATGATATTACTCAAATTCAGCAAGTTCTGCTGATGATGATGCGCATGATGGTAAGTGCGCCGCTGCTTGCGATCGGCGGCATTATCATGGCGATGTCGAAGGATAAGACGCTTTCGCTCGTATTTGTGGTGATTATTCCGGTATTGGTGGGTGCGATACTCCTGATAGCGGGGAGAGGAATTCCGTTATTCAAGATTATCCAGAAGAGGATTGACCGCTTGAACTTAGTTCTTCGTGAAGGACTGACCGGGATTCGTGTCATTCGCTCGTTCAACCGGACCGAGCATGAAGCGAAGCGATTTGAGAAGGCCAATTTTGACCTCACGGAAACTTCGATCAAAGTAAATAAGGTCATGGCTGCGATGATGCCTACGATGATGCTCGTCCTGAACGTATCGTCCATCGCGATCATATGGTACGGAGGCATCCGGATTGATAACGGCAGCATGGCCGTCGGCGACCTGATTGCATTTCTTCAGTATGCCATGCAGATTATGTTCTCGTTCATTATGGTGTCGATCATGTTCGTCATGGTCCCAAGAGCGTCGGCATCGGCTGTTCGGATTAATGAGGTGCTGGATACCCTGCCAGTGATCAAGGATGCGAAGCCTGCTCAGGCAGCTGGCAGTACGGGGCTTGCTTCCGCAGTGAGAGCGGAGTCTAGGGGATTTGACGAATCTGAGCAATCTGGAGATTATGCTGCCCCTGCCCCAAGCTTGAAAGGGTACGTTGAGTTCGAGGATGTCAGCTTCAGCTATCCGGGAGCGGAGCAGCCTGCGGTGTCAGGTATTTCATTCCGTGCCGAGCCGGGCGAGGTTACCGCTATTATTGGAGGTACCGGTTCGGGGAAAACCACGCTGATCAGCCTGATCCCGCGCTTCTATGACGTGGGCAGCGGTCGTGTGTTGGTAGACGGTCAGGATGTTCGTGACATTCCCCAAGAGGAGCTTCGGGCGAAGATCGGCTTCGTGCCGCAGAAGGCCGTGCTGTTCACCGGCTCCATTGCGGAGAATATCCGCTATGGGAATGAAGCGGCGACGGATGAAGAAGTTGAGCAGGCGGCGCGTATTGCGCAGGCTGAGGAGTTTATCTCAGAGATGGAGAAAGGCTATGAGGCTGCAATCTCCCAAGGCGGGAACAATGTATCCGGTGGTCAGAAGCAGCGCTTATCCATTGCAAGAGCGCTCGTCAGAAGACCGGAGATCTATATCTTTGACGACAGCTTCTCCGCTCTGGATTTCAAGACAGACGCCAAGCTAAGGGCAGCCTTGAAGGAGGAGACGGGTGAATCCACCGTGATTATTGTGGCTCAGCGGGTAAGTACGGTCAAGGATGCCGACCGGATTATTGTAATGGATGAGAGCCGGATTGCAGGCATGGGTACCCACCGTGAATTGCTTGAGAACAGTGAAGTTTATCGTGAGATCGTATATTCCCAGCTGTCAGAGGAGGAGATCGCATGAGTACGTCGCACAGACAAGGGCCTCCAGGCGGGGGATTCGGCAGAGGTCACGGACCAGGGGGGCCGGGCATGGTTCTGCCGGGAGAGAAGGCCAAGGATTTTAAAGGCACACTACGTAGATTGCTTAAATATCTGAAGCCGCACCGCGCCCAGATCATCGCCGTTATTGCAATGGCCGTGCTGAGTACGATATTTAGTATTATAAGCCCGAAGATTATGGGGAAGGCCACAACCGAGCTGTTTGAAGGAATTAAAGGCCGGTTAATGCATGAGGCCGGAGCACATATCGATTTCGGATATATATGGAGAATTATTCTATTCCTGCTTGTGTTGTATATCATTAGCTCTGCATTCACTTATATTATGCAATTATTAATGGCTGGGGTGGCGCAGAAGACGGTCTATGATCTTCGGCAGGATGTGAATGACAAGCTGGGTAGACTGCCGCTGAAATACTTCGACTCCCGTACGAACGGGGAAATTCTAAGCCGTGCCGTGAATGACGTGGATAATATCAGCACCACGCTCCAGCAGAGCTTAACCCAGCTGATTACCTCGGTACTTACCATCATTGGGGTTATCGTGATGATGCTGACGATCAGCCCTTTGCTGACATTAATCGCCCTGGTTACGCTTCCTGTCAGCTTTCTGGCGATTAAGAAGATTAGCGGGAGGTCGCAGAAGCATTTTATTGGCCAGCAGCATAATCTGGGGGAACTTAACGGACATGTAGAGGAAATGTATACGGGTCACCGGATAATCAAAGCGTTCGGACGCGAGGAGAAGTCAATCGAGAAATTCGACCAGATCAATGAGCGGCTGTATGAGTCCGGCTGGAAGGCCCAATTCATCTCAGGGATGATCATGCCGATCATGAGCTTCATCGGAAATATCGGCTATGTTCTGATTAGTGTCATTGGCGGAATTATGGTCACTCGTAAAGCGATGGACATCGGGGATATTCAAGCCTTCATCCAGTACGTACGCCAGTTCACGATGCCGATTACGCAGACCGCCAACATCGCCAACATCATTCAATCTACAGTCGCGTCGGCTGAACGGGTGTTTGAGCTGCTCGATGAGGAGGAGGAAGTACCGGAGGCCACACGGCCTGTGGAGCTTGCGGAAGTTCGTGGAGATGTAGCCTTTGAACATGTAAGCTTCGGATACAATGATCAGCAAATGCTAATTGAGGATATGAATATAGACGTTAAGCAAGGACAGACGATTGCGATTGTCGGACCAACTGGGGCAGGCAAAACCACCCTCATTAACCTGCTTATGCGCTTCTATGAAGTGAATGAAGGCCGAATTACCGTAGATGGGGTGAATATTACCGACTTCAAGCGGGGCAATCTACGCAACTTGTTCGGCATGGTCCTTCAGGACACCTGGCTCTTTAACGGGACGATTCGGGATAATATTGCGTATGGACGTATTGGAGCTACGGAAGAGGAAGTTGTTGCGGCAGCCAAGACTGCGCATGCGGATCACTTCATCCGCACGCTGCCTGATGGATACGATACGATTCTTAATGAAGAGGCATCGAACATATCCCAGGGACAGAAGCAGCTGCTCACCATTGCGCGGGCCATTCTCGCCGATCCGTCCATACTGATTCTGGATGAAGCGACGAGCAGCGTGGACACCCGGACAGAGGTGTTAATCCAGAAAGCGATGAATGAGCTGATGAAGAACAGAACCAGCTTTGTTATTGCCCACCGTCTATCCACTATCCGGGATGCGAGTCTAATTCTGGTGATGAACCATGGTAAAGTCATCGAGAAGGGCACACATGACGAGCTTCTGCAGAAGGGCTGCTTCTATGCTGACTTGTATAACAGCCAGTTCAATAACAGAAGCACTCAAGAGGTAGCTGGGTAACGACTTGGTTATGGTAATGGTTAATATATAACTAAGGTCTGCTCAGTTAAAAGAGGCCGGTATAAGTAGTCCTTTTCTCTGAACAAGACAGCTAGTCTTCATTTTACAGCTCAGTCCTGAAACTAAACAAACAGCAAGTTTCCAAGGTTTTGGAGACTTGCTGTTTGGCGTTTATAGCCTATGTCGGCTTTTATTAATATGGATGGGTGGCTATTATATCAATAAATCTGGAAACAACAGCAAGGGGAGCAACGCTCCGTTCGCGCGGCGTTGCCCAGAACACCTTGTTAGGCTTTTACTCAACTAGACTCGATTATGATGAGGAAGGACTGGCAGCCGCATCGGATTCCAAAGCGCGCGGTGCGGCTTTACCCTTAATCATAAGCGAAATGAAGATAGCCAGTACCGCGAACGAGAAAGCTACAATATAGCCATGATTGATCGCTGTTCCCAGTGAGTCCTGGAGAGTATGGATCCAGGGTGCAGGAAGTGAACCTTTGGCATTCATAATCAGCTGCGGATTCGCAAGTGAATCTACTTTGTCAGAAGGGATGTGTGCCGAAGCTGCTTTTCCTTCAAGAATGGACTTGAATTGGTTGTTGACTACAGTAGCTGTAATGGAAGTTCCAACGACCGCGCCAATGTTGCGCCAGAAACCGCCCAGAGACGAAGATAGGCCGATGTATTCGGGGCTTACATTTTGGGCGATGCCCATTTGGGAAATGCTCATGAGCGGACCAATGGAGCAGATGCCCATCACGATCATAATGGAGATCATGTACCAAGAGCTTGCCGAATGGCTTGCTGTCATAAGGAAATATATCGCTCCGGCGCCTAGTAGAGACGATCCTCCGAGCAAGGCACGGTAGGACAGTTTGAACATGAGTCCGCCGGCCAGAATGGCACCAACCAGGAGGGAAAGCATGAGCGGTGTCAAAAGAGAGTTGGAGTTCTTTTGCCCCAAGACAGCAACAGAGAATATAGGAATATACGTGATCGCCGAGAACATAACAACGCCTTGAATAAAGGACAAGATACTGATCCCGCGGACCACAGAGTTTTTATAGATGGCCAGCGGCAGGATCGGCTCTTTCGCTTTCATTTCCGTAATAATAAACAGGACGATACTTACAAGACTTACAGCGAACAGTCCGAGAACTTGCCATGAGCTCCAGGCATAATCTTTGCCGCCCCAATTAAGAGCCAGCATCAAGGATATCGTGGAGACCACAAGCAGAAAGGTGCCGAGATAATCGATCGACGGTTTTCTGGCCGCTTTAGACTCCTTGACAGCGAACAGCAGGAGCAAGAACGAGATTAAGCCAAGTGGAACATTAATATAGAAACACCAGCGCCAGCTAAGGTGCGTCGTGATATAGGTGCCCAGCTGTGGTCCGAAGACGGAGGAAATCCCGAATATTCCGGCAAATACGCCAGTAAGCTTAGCCGCTTGTTTTTGATCGGGAAATGAGGCATAAATTATCGAGAAGCTGATCGGGAACAATGCGCCTGAACCAATGCCCTGAACCGCGCGGAATGCAATCAGTTCACCCATCGTATGCGCTTGACCGCACAAAGCAGACCCGATTAGAAAAAAGGCAATGCCGATCAGATAGAATAGTTTTCTGCCCAGGATATCGGACAGCTTGCCAAAAATCAGCATCGTGCTGGTCGAGGCCAGCATGTAAGCTGTAAATACCCAGCTCATCGATTCGAATCCGCTCAAATCCTGAATGACACTGCTGATGCATGCCGAGACGATCGTATTGTCCAGCGATGCCATCAAGAGTCCTAATGCCATGGCAAATACCACAATGGAGCCTTTTGCTCTTAAAGGTTTACTCACTTCTATTCCCCCTACCAAATATTCCGTGAAATAATTGCTGTTTCATTTCTTCAATGACTTGTTCTTGATCTTTCCCCTCCGTAATGGACGGCTTGCTTGCGATGAGGTGAGAAATCGTCAGAACTCCGCTTGTGAACAACAGTGCTTTCAGCATCGGGTTCCCCTCCGGAATTTCCCCTCTGTCCATAGCGGATCTGAACCGTTCTATCATTGGCTTATTAAAACGATTAAAGAAGGCCTGCTGCATTTCCTGAGCGTTGTCGGGGAATACATGGCTTAAATCCTCGGGCAGCATTTTGTAGACCAGTGGATATACCGGCCTCTCGAAGGCTGAGGAGAGGAAGAAATGAATGAAGGCCTCAAGCGACTGCTCCAGATTCCTTTCCTCAGAAGTCTGTGCCTGCGAGAACTGAAAGGCCTTATCCATAAGAGAGTTGAACACGTACTGAAACAGCTCAATCTTGCTCTTAAAGTAGTAGTACAGCAGTCCTTTGGCAAGGCCGGCCTCCTTCGCAATATCATCCATTTGGGTCCCCAAAAATCCTTTGGATACATATACACGAATGGTTGCATGTTTAATTCCTTTTATCCGTTCTTCACGTATTTTCTGGTTGTCTTCTTTTGATCGTGGCATGGTGTCTCCTTTTGTTTTGACTTAACTTTAAGTCAACAATAAATGCTGTAGATATTTTTGTCAATATATACCTGTGATTATCTATAGTTCATTCAACCTGGCAGCTTATATTTGAAAGTTCAGTGTACTTTATAGATCCTGGGTTGCGGAAACACGCAGTGGGTATATATAATATGACTCAGAAATGACCGAAGGGTCATTCTTGTTGGAATTAAGGACAAGAATTTCTGAATCTTTTAGAAATCATCGAATAATGGGGAGGGAACACAAGTGAATCAGCCTAAAAAAGGTTTCGGTTCCTGGGTCTCGGGCCGGCGAGGTAAATGGATCGTTCTGGCGATATGGGTGATCCTGGCTGCGATTCTGAGCGTGATTTGGCCGGGAGTGAACAAAGAGGAGATTAACAATTCTCCGAATTTGTCTGACAGCAAGCCATCGGTTCAGGCCGAAGCGGTAGCAAGCCGTGAATTTCCTACAGGGAAAGGTGTGCCAGCCATCATCGTATGGCATCGGGAGGGTGGCCTGAAGGATGAAGATCTGCTACATATCCAAAAGCTCACTGAGCAGGCTGAGATGTCGCCTCTGCCTGAGCAGACTTTCATCGTGCCGCTCCATAAAGCGCCGCTGCCTGCTCTGAAGGCGCAGCTGTCCAAAGATGGCAGCACACTGGCTGCGCCAATTGTATTTAATAAGTCCGCAGAGACGGATCAGCTCAAGGCGAGCCTGGATCAGTTCAAGAGTCAGGCTGCCTCGGAGTTCGGCAGCGATCCTTTTGCGGTAGAGAACACCGCGGGCGGGGAGATGACAGCCAGGGTTACAGGACCTGTCGGAATCTCTATTGATGCGACCGGATTGTTCAAGAATGCAGACTTCTCGCTGCTCATGTCCACTGTGGTGCTGGTGCTTGTCATCCTGCTTCTGATTTATCGTTCACCTATACTGGCTCTAATCCCTCTCATTGCGGTGGGATTTGCATATGGCGTAGTCAGCCCTATTCTTGGGATTATGGCTCACAAAGGATGGATTGTGGCCGACTCCCAGTCGATATCCATTATGACGGTACTTCTGTTCGGTGCCGGAACAGATTACTGCCTATTCCTGATCTCCAGGTTCCGTCAGCTGCTTCATGAAGAAGACAGCAAAAGTAAGGCGCTGCTTCGGGCTATTACAGGCTCTTCCGGTGCGATTGCCATGAGCGGATTCACCGTGGTGCTGTCCCTGTTCGCTCTGCTGCTTGCTGAATATGGAGCTTACCATCGATTCGCCGTACCGTTCAGCATTTCAATTCTTATTATGGGAATTGCAAGCCTTACGCTGGTGCCGGCTCTGCTTGCCATCTTCGGGAGGGTATCCTTCTGGCCGTTCATTCCGCGTACACCGAAAATGGAACAGGAACGCGCGCGTGCCAAAGGTACATCCGTACGGGAGCGGAAGCCAGGCAAAATGCGGATTGGCAGCTTTGTCGTACGCAGACCGTGGGCTGTTATGATCATCACGGTTCTCGTGCTCGGTATACTCGCGTTGTTCTCTTCACAGATCAAATTTACTTATGACATTTTGTCCTCATTTCCGAAGAATATGGCTTCCAGAGAAGGGTTCGATATGATCGGTAAGCAGTTCTCGAAGGGTGAGCTTGCTCCGGTTAAATTGATGGTGGATACGAAAGGCAATCCTACCGATCTTAGTGAGAAGCTGAAAGGCCTGGATTATGTAGATAAGGTTGGTGAGCCTAAGGAGGGCAAGGAGAATCCTCAGATTCTTGCCTATGACGTTCAGTTCAATTTGAATCCTTATTCCATGGAAGCTATGGATCACATTCCGGACCTGCGTCTTGTCGCTGAGCAGTCCCTTAAGGCGGCAGGCGTCACCCCGCCTGATCAATCCGTCTGGATCAGCGGAGCTACAGCAACGCAGTATGACACCAAAGTCACTGGTGACCGCGACACACGAATCATCATTCCTGTTGTTATTGGTCTAATCACCCTTCTGCTGCTCATCTATCTGCGCTCTGTGGTAGCTACGGTGTATCTGGTCCTTACGGTCATTCTCTCCTACTTCTCAGCGCTTGGCCTAGGGTGGATTATTCTTCACTATGGAATGGGCGCTGACGCTATACAGGGTGCAATTCCGCTCTATTCCTTCGTCTTCCTTGTGGCACTGGGTGAGGACTATAACATCTTCATGATCTCAAGCATTTGGAAGAAAAGAAAGCATATGCCGCTTAAGGAAGCGATCCGGCAAGGCGTCAGCGAGACGGGCTCCGTGATCACCTCAGCCGGCATTATACTGGCCGGCACTTTCGCGGTTCTAGCGAGCCTGCCGATCCAGGTGCTCGTTCACTTCGGCATCATCACGGCCGTCGGCGTGCTGCTGGATACCTTCATCGTGCGGCCGTTTCTGGTTCCAGCCATTACCGTGCTGCTAGGCCGGTGGGCTTTCTGGCCGGGTAAGCATGAGGCGGTGGAAGAACGGGCTGGCTCACATGTAAAGCAAGGAATGTAAGCAGTGTAAACAGCATTAAACAAGGCGCTCCGTTACCCGGGAGCGCCTTGTTTGTGTGTTCTTGCTAACCTATATAAACCAGTTATTTAAATTGACGTGCAGGGAGGAGTAATACCTATTACTTCGCCAGTAGATACACACCTACTAGAATCACAGCTACACCCGCAATCTTGGTCACCGTAATTACTTCACCAAAGATGAAGTAAGCAGCCACCATCGCGAAGACATAAGCCAGACTCTGCATCGGGTAGGCCACCGTAAGCGGCAGCCGGTTCAGTACCGCGAACCAGAGCAGTGTGGCAATGCCGTACAGGGCAAGCCCGCCGAGGATGGTCGGCGAGAAGATGAGCTTCGCCCATTGCCCCATACCGGACAGGCCGCCATTCTTCTGCAGACCGATCTTGAACAGAATCTGCCCGGTAACCAGCAGCAGAATGTTGCCGAGCAGATAGGCATAACTAATCATCTTGTCCATGACGGGACTCCTTTTCTTTGCGGATCGTCAGCTCTTGGGTCAGTCTAAGCACCTGGTTAGACAGCTTCGTCACGACAAGGGTCAAGTGAAGAATGAAGGCGAAGCAGAAGAGCAGCCCGAACAGGAACAGCATGGCAGGCGCGTATTTGACACCGAGCCAGGAAGCAATGGTCTCAATGAAGCGCACGTTAAGCGATATGATGAACAAGAGTACCCCGAACAGAATCCAGAGCAGGGAGTACTGCTCCTTCAGCTTCTGGTGACGGACCAGTTCAAGAACAATAGCAAGGAATAAGAACGATAGAATTACGGACAGGAAATAGATAGTCATCCGATCTCACCGGCTTTCGGTTTATCATAGCGGACCGCGCTCATAAGCACAGAGAGCGTAACCTTTATCATATAATAGACGGATTTGATCGGTGTGATCGAAGATTTCCCGGTCTCTCTGGAGCGCATTTCGGTGGAGACCTCTGTAATCTTGCAGCCTCTGCGCTTCAAGTATACGATCGATTCAACTTCAGGATAATCCATCGGATAGTAGTTGGAATACAGATTGATCACTTTGCGTCCCGCTGCGCGGAAGCCGCTGGTGGTGTCCGTGAACTTCTGACGGGTCACCAGGGTCACCAGCTTGGAGAAGAAGATGATGCCGACCCGGCGCGCACTCGACGAGCGGTAAGATGTAGCTTCCACGAACCTTGAGCCGATCACAAGATCGTGATCGGATGCTTTGGCGATCAGCTTGGGCAGTTCCTCGGCAGGGTGCTGACCGTCCGCATCCATCTGGATCGCTACATCGTAGCCGTTGTTGCGCGCGTACATGTAGCCGGTCTGCATGCCACCTCCGATTCCCACATTAAAAGGCATAGTCAGCACATGTGCTCCCGCTTCCAGTGCCAGCGCCTCGGTACGATCTGTGGACCCGTCGTTCACGACGACAATGTCCGCCTCTGGCGCATGTTTGTTAATATCACGGATAACCCGCACAATACTTCCTTCTTCGTTATATGCCGGAATAATGATGAGTATCTTCATCGGATGCCTGTTCCTCCCTGATTTGCGTTAAGCAATGGTTCTTTTTTTCTCATAACAATAAATTGGTCAATCAGATAAGCAGCAAATAAGAACAATAGGATCTCATTAGGATAACCATAACGGTTAAAGGCTACGAACGGCTGATAGATCAGTGTGAAATAAGCCAGTGTAAGCAGCAGTGGCAGCATTCGCTCCACCCGGTGCTTGATCAGCGCCCGTACAAGACCAATCATACTTACTACCATCATAATGATTTGAATTACATTCATCACCGGACGGGTGATCGGCCAGAAAGGCCGGGAATAGAACGGATGACTATAAAGTTCGACCCAACGGCCTAAAGTATACCAATAAATATAATTCAGCGGGTCGTGCACGAAGCCATACTTGATAATATCGAGACCCTTGGTGACCGCAGCGCTGTCCGAACCCTGAAAGACCGTCTTCGGATCATACTCCGGGTGCTCTACGAAGAATCCGGCCGGAGGCAGCGCCCCATGAATTCGGGTTCCCAGCAGGAAAGGGCTTCCTCCCGAGTTGGTGAACAGAATGAACTTGTCAAAGGTGATCATGTTCCTGATCCACCAGGGCAGAAGGCACACGATGTAGACTACAGCCATGGCCGTTACGTATTTGACGATGTCCTTCCAGGGTGTCCGCTGCTTCCACCACAGAATGAGGAAGATCGCAGGATACAAGGTCGCGTGCGGCTTGAAGTAAGCTGCAATGGCAACAAGCAGACCTATAAGAATATACCAGACCGTCTTCCGCTTATCCATGGCGACAAAAGCCAGACAGATCAGCAGCAGCTGAATCGTACGGAACGTGGTCTCGGACAGAATGCTGCCCGAAGAGAAGTAGTCCGGTGGATAGACGACGCAGATCGCTGCGGTGATCAAGGCAATTCGGGTATTAAATACGCGGCGTCCAATAATGAAGATCAGATAGACGGAGAAAGCCTGCATGACACACTGCAGAATACGGAAGGCATTAATGCCGACATCATCTTGTCCAAAAATAGCCATGACACCTGCCAGCAGAATCGGCATTCCCGGCATAATGAACGCAGATGGCTGCTCGCCCGAATTGTAGGCAAGTATCCCCTGATTCAGCAGCAGCTTGGCGCTGTGAATGTACTTGACATCATCATTGTTGCGTTTAACCAGATCGCCGAGCAGAAAGTAATTGTTATAGCTCAGCACAATGATACAGGAGAGAACGAGCACCAAAGCGATGCACACCGCAAGGAACCGTTTTGCAGGACGGCTGACCTCGGATAATGAGAACAATTTAATTTCAACCCCACTCTATTTTATATGGAAAATTACAGGATTTACCGTAGTTAGCCCATTGTCCATGTTATCTCAAAATCCGTGAAAGTTCCATGCTTATCTTTCAAGACGTTTTATAATTGTAAAAAGTTACTGTATTCTTATTCCGCTGCTCAGCTTAAATCTTGGCTGGACTGCTGCTGGGCAGTCTGAATCCATTCCTCCAGAGTCGGGGCCGAGTCCACCGCCCCGCAGTTGATTGCCTCCCATAAGTATAGGCCCGCAATGGCCCCGTAAGGTGTCCAGAGATGGGATATCTGCTCCAGGTACTTCGTATCCTTCCGTTCTTCAAGGCCATAGAGCCATTTGGCTGCGCGCTGAAGACCCGCGTCACCGCCGGATACCACATCGTACCTGGCCATGGCGAAAATGAGGAACATCTCCGCTGTCCATTTGCCGATTCCCTTAACAGCCGTAAGCGCATCGATGATTTCATTATTGGTCATGGAAGGGAAGAGGGCGAAGTTCAGCTCTCCAGACATAACCCGGCTGCACAAGTCGCGCAGGTAGGTAACTTTGGAGGCGGACAGACCGGCCGCCCGCAGCGCCTGATCCTCCTGCTGGTGAATGGCTTCCGGTGTGAATTCCCCCGTCAGCTCAAGCACACGGCCGCGGATCGTAGCCGCGGCTTTCACGGAGATTTGCTGACTAATAATCGATCTGACCAGCGAGACAAAGGGATCGTCCTCCACACGAATGTCAAGAGCTCCAATTCTCCGGATCAGCTCACCGAGGCGGGGATCTGATGCGGTTAGCGCCGCGGCTCTAGGGTCCAGTACATCGAATTTCATGTCAGGCACCTCCATTAGATTTGAGGATAAGATGAACTTCCGCGATAACGGGGTTCTAACAACCTAAAGAGAGGGCTGCAGATCACCCTGCAACCCTCTTCATGCCATCCGTCTACTTGCCTAGTACCTTTATTTTAGCCGGATTGAAACCGTATTTCAAGCGTGTCCGCCGTGGTTTAACGCGTGCATTTTATCCCTGACGGGTAGTCTGATCAGGTGCTGAACTGCTGCTCCATGCCCCATCTTGAGCAGAAACAGAAATCTTGCTTCGGATCTCTCTCGGCGATCTCGGAATACGGCCAGCAATGGGCTGCTTCGCATTAGACTTACGCTCGTATAACGGCACCGGCTAGCCTAGTTGTTTTATATATGTCTTTTTTGGGTAAAAAGATAGTTTATTGTTCTAAATCCCTTTGATTTACATTATAATAGGTACAATAAGTCAGTGTTAATTGTAAATCACGAGAAATAAGGGGAGTATATTGAACAGAACGATAGCGAAGCAAATCTTTGATGAGCTGGTGGCGAGAACAGGCAGTCAAGTCACCGTCCGCATTCGGGGCCGGTTCCCCGGTGGCCGGAATGTGGGCGGCAAATATAGCATGAATGAGCACGGCATTACGATGTACCTGGATGAGATTAGGAAGCAGTGCCAGAATATTTTCGGATCACTGGAACGATATGAGGAAGTGCTGAGAATAGTGTTTGCCCATGAGCTAGGGCACTCCGCAGATCGTGATCTATCGATGCTTTCCGATCGGTTCGATATGTGTGAGGATGAGCTTGAGCGGAAGAAGATTGCTTTGCTGATTGAGGAGAACGCTTGGCATTATGCGGAGGAGATTCTCCCCGAGGTGGATCAAAGTCTGCTGCAGACCATGATTTATGTCTCGCTTCAATCATACCGGGAAGCTATTGCACAAGAAATTGCATAATGAATCAGCATGAAGAAGGAGGACGCCATACAGGCGTCCTCCTTCTTCATATAACGGTAAGTGTGTTGCTGCTGGCTCAGCAGAGTACTCCTGACAGAAACTCCGGGTGTAGTGCATCCACGTACTTAGAGCGGAATATTTCCGGCAAACTACTTTCAGGTGTAAGCAATCAGGATCAGATTTCTAGATCCTAATCGTGGATAGAGATAAGGCCAGATTCTACGCGAGCCTTGATAACATCGGTCGTTGTCCGCGGTGAGTCAGGAACCTTTACCACTCCCGACTCTGCTTGCGCGTCGTAGAACCCTTTGAAGTCCGGATTGGCCTCCACCTCAATAGTACCTGATTCAGCTTCCAGATCAAGCTGTGTGGCTTTCTGGTCCTGAATCCGGATGCTGCCTGATTCCGTCTTCAAGCTGCCGTTCCCCACCCAATGATCAAGCTCAAGATTACCTGATTCCGCGCTGAGTACAACGTCGGCTTGAACTCTCTCCGCTTTAATAATGCCCGATTCTACTGATGCCTGCAGCTTCTTGGCTTTGACAGAACTCAGCTTGATCACGCCTGAGCTGCCTGAAATATTAATTTGATCAGCCTGAGCTCCCTTGAACTCCACATCGGATGAGTCCACGGTGGCCTCAAGCTTGGCTAATTCGGCCGGATCGGATAAGGCAACGATCATATGCTGCTGGGTAGATTGGAAATTCACGTTGAAGAACCGGAATTCGGAATCATTTTGCAGGTCAAGCTTAAATCTTCCTCCACTCACGCTGACTTGGTCAAGCTTATTGATTACATTTTGATTCAAATTCCCCGAAAGTTCCACGTAATTGCTGCCATCCTGACTCTGGATGAATTCCGCTTCAATAGAAGCGGAACTGCTGTTGATCACAAGCTCTTTAAGTTCCCCGGCGCTGAAGGTCCACTTCTTATGGTAAGAAGGAAGCTCGTCACCGAACGCGAATTTCTGGGCAGCCATTCCTCCGGCCCCAATAATCATAAGAAGGATGGCTAGCGCAATGAATTTTTTCATGATTATGCATCTCCTTTGGCAAGGTGGTAGTTCCAGCTGAGGTATTTCCGCGTTGTGAAGAGTGCTCCCTTAAGTAGACCTTTGGAACCTACACCAAGCAGAATTCCGAGGCCGACCATGAAGATACTCGCGAACCATTTGGCTGGTGACACGCTGTGGAATACCATATCCAGAGCCAGAAGCGCAGGGCTAACGATCCCCGCCAAAGCCCCCGCCATAATGGAGATTACGACTGCCCAGAAGGCAATCATCAGCGGACCGAGCACAATATTCATGAAGAACATGCCGACCAGAATGAACACCTGGGCTGTAACGCTTCTTCCCCGGCGCTGTGCGGGAGCGGCCGCATGCTGCTGCTGTGGCTTCTTGGGGTCATGGTACCAGTACACGGGCTCTTGGGTGATGAACCGCTCTCCGAGCGCTTCCTTGGCAAGCTCGTGCGGGTCGCCGAGCTCGCTTACGATTTCTTCCTCCGATTTGCCATTTTGCTTGCCGAAGACGAAATGAGCTTCATAATCCTCAAGCAGTTCCAGCCTTTCTTCCGGAGGCAGCTGGGATAGCTGCGCACTTAGCTGGTTAAGAAATTCATGTTTTTTCATAATAGTGGCCCTCTCTCGATTAATCTCGATACGCTGTATACGAATTGCTTCCATTCGGTGACTAGTGTCTTCATGTGGGTTTCACCGGTTGATGTAAGCTTGTAATATTTCCGTGGAGGCCCACCAGTGGATTCCTGCAGATACGTGGTGCAGTATCCATCGTTGACCAATCTGCGAAGCAGCGGATATAGAGCGCCCTCGGCGACTTCAATATGCTCGGAGACGGATTGAGCTAGTTCATATCCGTAGCGGTCGCGCTCATGTATGAGCACGAGTACGCACAGCTCCAGAGCACCTTTCTTGAATTGGATGCTAATATCCAAGGGACATCCCCTCTTTTTCATGTGTGGTGTAATCCTTAGTACTGAACATTAATTAGTATCTGAGCTAAATAGTATCATGCACTACTGAACAATGCAACATACTGATTATAAATTAATAATTCCGTAAGATTTGATGCTTGCAACTTTGGCGGTGAGGAGGACGTTATAGGAGTCAGAGTAAGGAGGGAACAAAAGTGAGAAAACTATGCTTCGGAATCTTGCTGGTACTGGTATTTATGTCTATAGGGTGTTCTTTCAGACCAGGTACGCATAAGCCCCATCTATATCGGGGAGATGAGAAGGCGGCAGAGGCATATATCCATTCGAAGGGCTATCTAATTACAAGCTATAGGGGGGAACTGAATACATATACCTTGCAGAAGTCCCTGCTCCGGGAGACCTGGTGCGCGCAGGTCTGGTCGGTTCAGAGTGAGCCGCCGGAGAATTATTTCGGCAGAGAGATAACCACCTACGGATTCGTTGTGGAAAAGCACCCTTTGTCAAAGAAGCTTCATCTTCCCACCGAAGTGAACATTATGGTGACGGATGGCAGGGCTATAGGAGGGTATTCTTTCCCCCATTCCGATCAGATGACTGGCGCAGCCTATTCCCTGGAGGGTAAGGAGCTTGAGGAACTGACGGGACTGACCTATACAGACTGGAAGGATCAGTGGGATGAGAAATATGGGGATCAGGCCGACAATTGAGGGGAATTGAATCATAAATATGGAAAAATAAAATGACGTACACACGAATCCGTGCTGTACGTCATTTTTTAGTAAGGGAACCTTACGTCAAGCATTCCAGCTTAATGCTGCTGTGAGTCATACGGCTTTAGCGGCTCTGTAGCCGGGCCCTCAATGACCTTGCCTTTATGGTCATACCGGGAGCCGTGGCATGGACAATCCCAGGTACGCTCACCCTCATTCCAGTTTACCTCACAGCCCATATGGGTGCACGTGGCATCCACAATGAACAGCTTGCCGTCCTTGTCCTTGTAGGCAGCAGCCTTTTTCCCGAGGTGCTGAACCAGACTTCCCTCGTCCGGCTGAAGATCTTCCGCCTTGCGGTGAATGATATCTATCTTGCCGGCGATAAGCTCCTTGGCAACATTCGAGTTCTGCACAACAAGATTCTTGATGCTTGGGTCTGCCTTGAATCTTGATGGATCGAACAGCTCCGTATATCTGTTCTCCCGGTTCAGAATTAAATCCCGGATGAGAAGCGCGGACAGGGTTCCGTTCGTCATTCCCCATTTGCCGAATCCGGTCGCCACATAAATATTCGAGTGTTTGTCGTTAAGCCGCCCGATGTAAGGGACCTCATCCAAGGTGATCAGGTCCTGGGCGGACCAGCGGTAAGGAATCCGCTTTGCGCCAAGCAGCTCTCCTCCAAACAGCTCTAAATTCTCATAATATTTAATCGTACATAGCCCTTGTCCCGTCTTGTGGTTCTCTCCGCCGACTATAACGACATCACGCCCATCCAGCTTGGCTGAACGCAGTGATCTCGTTGGAGTGCCGGCATTTATATACATACCGCCAGCATAGGAGGTCTCCGGTTCGATGGCTACGGCATAGGATCTTTCGGCATGAAGGCGGGCGAAGAAGAGACCGCCCCCGTCATAGAAGGGGAAGTGGGTAGCGGCGACCACTTGATTACATTTAAGCGTATGCCCGTCCGAGGTCTTCAGGTGGAGGATTCCGTTCTCCTTCTGCAACTCACCGCTAAGGGTTGTCTGCTCGTAGATCGTGCCGCCGTGCTTCACGATGTAATCGAGCATAGTTACTAAATAATGAAGTGGATGGAACTGGGCTTGATCCGGCATCTTGATAGCCCCTTGGACTACAAGGGGAATTGGAACGGTTTCGGACCATTCTCCAGGCAGACCCAGCTTCTTATAGGCAGACCATTCCTTCTGAAGCTGCTTGAGAGAATCGTCTGTATCGGCATATAGATAGGCGTCCTGCTTCTCAAGATCACAATCAATACCATGCTCGGAGACAGTGCTCCGGATGAACTCCAAAGCTTCATGATTGGCATCGTGATACAGCCGGGCCTGATCCTCGCCAAAATGATGAAGCAGCTTGTCATAGATTAACCCATGCTGTGTTGTAATCTTGGCAGTTGTATAGCCGGTGGTGCCTTCGAGAACCCGGTTCATTTCGACTAGAGTAACTCTTACACCCTCTTTGGCGAGCAAGTATGCGGTTGTAATCCCGGAAATCCCTGCCCCGATGACCGCAACATCGGTATAAATCGTCTCCTGTAATTTATCGAAGCTTGGAAGGTCCGTTGTGCTTCTCCACAGAGACTCAGGGAATCTGGGGAGATCACTGTGCGGTGGAATGGAACTGTTCATGAGCATTAGCCTCCTATCGAATGTCAGTACCTTATTACTCATTTATTACCATTTCTCATACATTAGAAACGGATGTCCTATGATGCGGGAGCGGTACGCCCGGAACCGAATTCACCAGTGAAGGGACTTCTGTGCACTGGGATAGGTCGTATAATAGAGCCCGCCTAAGTAAATAATGGAATTAAAGAGCATGAAAGGAACGGGAGGCATCCATGAATCGCAGCAGGACTTCCAGAAGAGGCGGAAGAGGCATTCGCAGTTATACAGTGGAGCCAGATCAGCCAAAAGGTAATGAGAATCCCCCTAAGGCGGGCTTCCCGGCCTCAGGTGAGCTTGACCAGATATTGGACAGGATAAGACAGAATTTCGGGGATAGCTCGGATATCGTGATCCGTAGGCTGGTGATTGGACAAAAGGCAACCAAGCATGCTGCTCTGGTCTATATGGATGGACTGGTGGATCACCAATCGGTTAACGAATTCGTTACAAGCTCTTTGCTGGATACAGCCGGGGCTGAACCTGATTCAAATGATGCTGATGGATGGATTCAGTTTCTATTTAACAGGGCGCTTACCTCAGGGAAAGTGCAGGTTATCACTGAATGGAAGGATATGCTCCTGTCTATTCTGTCAGGGAACTCCATTATTGTTCTGGATCGATGTGAGAAAGTCATATCTGTGGGTACACAGGGAGGCGAAGCCCGTTCCGTTACAGAGCCTACCTCTCAGCTCGTCGTTCGGGGTCCTAAGGACAGCTTCGTGGAGTCTGTAGTCACGAATGTGTCACTGATCAGACGCCGAATTAAATCTCCGGATGTGCGGCTGGAGAACATAAAGGTCGGCAAGGTCACCAATACCCGGGTGTCGATCATGTATATCCAGAATATTGCCGAGAAGCGGCTGGTGGATGAAGTGCGCCGAAGACTTGAGAGTATTGACACCGACTCCATTCTTGAATCAGCCTATATCGAGGAATTTATCCAGGATCATACCTTTACCCCTTTCCCAACCATCTTTAATACAGAGCGACCGGACGTAGCTGCAGGGAACCTCTTGGAAGGCAGGGTAGTGTTAATTATCGACGGTACCCCTTTCGCATTAATCATGCCGGCGGCATTCCCCCAGTTCTTCCATTCAGCTGAGGATTACTCCCAGCGGTTTGATATCAGTATCCTTATGAGGCTGGTTCGCTTTATGAGCTTTATTGTTCTCATTCTCGGACCCGCGGTCTATATTGCGCTGACTACTTTTCACTATGAGATGATTCCAACACAGATGCTGATCAGTCTGATGGCCCAGCGTGAAGGTGTACCTTTTCCGGCTTTTGTAGAGGCGGCTTTGATGGAGACGGCATTCGAAATTCTCAGGGAAGCCGGCGTACGAATGCCCCGGGCGATAGGCCAGACGGTATCCATTGTAGGTGCCCTGATACTTGGACAAGCGGTGGTGGAGGCTGGGATCATCACACCTGTCATGGTCATTGTGGTTGCGCTGACAGGGATTGCGAGCTTTGCCATTCCCGCCTACAATCTGTCCATTGCCGGGCGGCTGGTCCGCTTCTTCTTCATGATTCTTGCCGGGATGTTTGGTTTCTACGGAATCACGCTAGGCCTTATAGTGCTGGTCGCTCATCTGAACAGCTTGCGATCGTTTGGTCTACCGTATTTGACGCCGTTTAGTCCATTCGTGCTGTCCAGTCAGAAGGATACGATTCTCATCTTTCCTTTTTGGGCACTGCGAAAAACTGGATCAGCGAAGAACCCAAGCTCTTCGACGGGAAGCAAGCAGGCCGACGGACAAAGTTCTGGACAGAACCAGAACCAGAACCAGAACCAGAACCAGAACCAGAACCAGAACCAGAACCAGAACCAGAACCAGAACCAGAACCAACCGCTTAACCCTAAAGATGAGCGAGAGACAGAGAATAAGCTTCAGGTAGAGCCCCCTGGTAGTCAAAAAGGCGGGAAGCCAGGCAGGTGGGGTAAGGCCGTTCACGAGCTGCCAGATGGTGACAGCTCGAATTCTTCCAATACCAAAGAGGAAGGAAATCAGACATCATGATCAGAAGATGGATTGGTTTGATTGGGCTGGCGGCGCTCTTGCTGCTTCTCTCCGGCTGCTGGGACAGTATCGAGCTGAACAGGCGGGCAGTGGTATCGGGTATGGGCATCGACATCCAGCAGGGGGACAAGCCGAAGTATAAGGTGTCCCTTCAGGTTATTATTGCAGATGAGATATCCGGAAAATACAGCCGCGGCGGTTCCCCAGTCTCCGTATACTATGGCGAGGGAAGAACTATATTTGAAGCGGTTCGTGAAGCCTCCCGTAAAGTTCCAAGGTATCTTTCCCTGGGACATATCAATGCTCTTATTTTTTCTGAAGAGCTAGCGAGATCGGGGATCAAGGATGTGCTGGATTATATGGAGCGTGATGCCCAGATCAGAACAACTTCCCAGGTGTACTTGGCGAAAGGGCAGGAGGCGTCGGATGTCGTGAAGGTCATGACGCCTATTGGCAAGATCCCCTCCAGTGATCTGTCTCAGAAATCCCAAGCATCATCTACGATACTGGGCAATAATTACAGGGTTGAAATCGATGATGTCATCCGGGCACTGCAGATCCCCGGCGGTGGGCCTATTATTAACGGAGTCCGAGTTGCGGGGGACCTGCAGACTGCACCAACCAAGTCTAATATTGAGCAGATTAATACGCCTGCAATCCTTGAGCTGGAGGGAATAGGGATCTTCGCCGGAGATAAATTGATAACCTGGTTGAGTCCGCACCAAAGTCGGGGGCTCATCTGGGTGAGCGATAAAATAAAACAAACCGCTTTAGTCACCGGATGCGCGGATAAGAAGGGGCTGATCGCTTATGAGATTATCCGCTCGCGAACCAAAGTGAAGGCCCAGCTTAAAGATCCGGAGCATCCGGTTATTCAGATCTCGGTTATGCCGCAAGCATCCATAAAAGAATTAAATTGTGATTTGGATGTCAGAAAGGACTCTGTATTGGATCAGCTCGATAAGGAGCTTAACGAATTGATCAAACAAGAGATGCAATCTGCGGTAGAAGAGGCCAAGAAGATCAAAAGCGATGTATTCGGTTTTGGCTCGGTGGTTGAGCGTACTAACCCCAAGGCATGGAAATCTCTGAAATCCAGATGGGCAGATATTTTTGCGCACATAGACGTGGAGTACAATGTCCAGACCGTGATTCGTTACTCGGGTATGCGAGACCGTTCTTACCGCAGCCAAATCACAGGAGGAGAGGAGTAGCAGCATGGAAAAGAACCGCATAACCTCCTTTCAATTCTTCTCGCTGATGCTCTTGTTCCAGCTGGGAACTTCACTGGTAGTTAATCTGGGGATGCGGGCTGGAAGAGATGCATGGATATCCATTTTGCTTGGGATGGGGTATGGCCTACTGTTATTCTGGATATTCGCCTATCTCTACAGGCAATTCCCTGGTCTGCTCCCAACCGCATATGCCCGAAAGCTATTCGGCAAGTATGTGGGCTGGATCATCGGATTATTATATACGGTGTTCTTCGTCTACCAGACCGGCCGTGATTTGCGAGATGGTGGTGCCCTGGTGCTGTCCACTGCACTTAAGCAGACGCCGTTAATTGTTGCAAATGCATTGATGATTATGTCAGTGGCTTATGTCATTCATAAGGGGATTGAGGTGCTTGCCAGAACGGCGGTTATATTTGCCATGGTTGTCATTCTGATTGGTAGCTTCAGTACACTCCTGCTTTTATTATCCGGGATTATTGAAATGGAGCGGCTTTTCCCGATCCTGGGGAACGGGATTGGCCCCGTACTTGAGACGTTTTATCGTCAAAGCTACGCATTTCCATTTAGCGAGATTGTTTGCTTTGCTATGATTCTGCCTTACTTGGGAAATGCAAAGACTGGGGTAAAGGCCGGTTATATAGCGATTCTGGTGTCCGGGATTGTTCTAAGCTACACCTCGGTCATTAATGTGGCCGTGCTGGGCGTAGATATGGTTCAGCGTTCCCCGCTGCCCTTAATGACGACAATCAGCAAGGCTTCGATATCTGATTTCATCCAGCGTAACGATATCCTCATTGTTATGACCCTGATTATTGATGACTTTTTTAAGGTAGCGGTATATTTCTATGTTGCTCTAATAGGAACCGCCGATCTATTCAAGATTGCTTATCGTAAATTGATCTATCCGATGGCCCTATTAGTTCTGCTCATTTCTTTAGTGGTAGCGAAAAGCCTGCCTGAGCATCTGGAGGAAGGGGCCGTAATTCTGTACCGGATCGATCCTCTGTTCTTTGTTGTTATTCCGCTATTATTATGTGTTGCGGCGTGGATATACAAACTGCGTACTGCTTCCAGGAATAAAGCAGCCTCCGGTAAAGGACAAGCTCCAGGCCTAGAACAATCGCAGGACGGTCAGCAGGGGGCGAATGCCGGACAATCGCAGGACGCTCAGCAGGGAACGAATGCCGGACAATCGCAGGACGGTCAGCAGGGGACGAATGCCGGACAATCGGAGGACGGTCAGCAGGGGGCGAATGCCGAACAAACGCAGGACGGTAAACAGGGGACGAGTGCCGAACAAACGCAGGATGGTCAGCAGGGGACGAATGCCGGACAATCGCAGGATGGTCATCAGGGGGCGGATGCCGGACAATCGCAGGATGGTCAGCAGGGGGCAACTGCCGAACAACCGCAGGACGGTCAGCAGGGGGCAAATGCCGAACAACCGCAGGACGGTCCTCAGGGATCTGTTGTACAGCAGATGTCTAAGGAGGGACAGCTCTCGGGTCCTGAGCGGGAACCGGGCATGGAACAGGGATCAGTTCCTGACCAAGGGTCACAGGACGAGCTAACCCCTGGCACAGACAATGGCTGAATCCACAATTCGCGGAACTTAGCCGCCGGAACGCCTTTTCCGCATGTTCATAATCACTTTGATGAGATCAGGGACAAGCCAGCCTGCAAGTAGAATGACGACCATTAATTGCTCTGACCCAGCCATCAGTTGATATTTCATATTAGTCAGCGTGTCCTGCCAACGTTGTCCTGTGATGACATCCATCAGCAGCATCATGCCCACGGAGAGGACGGACATCATAGCAACTACAACATACTTTCGCAACATGAAGAGTAGGCCTCCTTTAATAAACTGCCTGGTACTAGTCATAAGACTATATAAGCGCAGGTAGAGAATGATATGCAGGGGTATAAACTCTTGTCTTATATCTGTATTATGTGAGGACTGGGGAACAGCCATTCAGCCAGGTAGGCAGATCGTTGACATTTGCAAAATTTATATTTATACTTATTCTAAATACAATTGAGGGAATGAATAAGTATGAGATCACTAAATCTAACTACACAGCGCCGGGCTGTTTATGAAGTGGTTCGGAATTCAAATGATCACCCTACGGCTGCCGAGGTTATGAATCGCCTGGTGGAGCAGGGTCATAATTTTGCCTATGGTACTGTATATAACTCACTTAGATATCTAACGGATAAAGAAATGATCCGGGAGCTTAAGCTTGGAGAGGCTGCCAGCCGTTATGATGCCAAGCTGGATGATCATCAGCATATTATTTGCGAGGTATGCGGGCGTGTAGATGAAGTGATGACGCAAATTCCGGATGCGTGGAGTGCTGAAGTTGCGAAGGAGACCGGGTACGATGTCCATCACGCTCATGTCGTATTTGGGGGGGTATGTGCACAATGTCTTCAGAAGAAATGAAGGTAGCTGAGCCAGGCCCGCAGTCGGATTTCTGTCCGGTTACCCAGCGGGTGATTGTTGTCAGTCCGCTCCCCCGTGGTCTTCATGAATTGGTACGCGATCTGTCGGACGGCTGCTTCGATGTGATGGTATTCCATCATCTGGAGCAGGGAATTCGGAATGCCCAGTCTGCCGATCTTCTTATTCTTGATCTTACAGCCTACCGTGAACAGGAGGAAGAAGCTGCACTGAAGACCTTGATGATGCAGCATACTGAAGAGATTCCTACCCTGTTGCTTATTAAGGAGTGCATGCTGCCCCGGATGGACGAACGGCTACGTCAGCAGGAGCTGCTTGTATGGCCTGCAAGACCACAAGAGGTTATATATCATGCCCAGCGTATTATCCGAACCAGTACTAAGAAAGCACCAGCCTCCCTGCTTATGAGCGGCACTTCACCTGCCATTTATAAGGATTTATGGATTGATCGCAAGAAGATGTCCGTCTACCGGAACGGTGCACGGATTGAGCTGACGAAGACGGAATACGATCTGCTGCTGAAGCTTCTGCTTAGTGATGGAGCTGTACTGTCCCGCGAGGATTTGCTAAGCGATATATGGGATACTTCATTTCTTGGCGGAAGCAACGTGGTTGATGTTCATATCAAAAGCTTGCGCAGAAAGCTGGGCGATCGGGCCTCGAACCCGACCTATATAGCTACGGTGCGTGGTGTTGGCTACCGAATGGCTGACTAATTGATGTCAGAGACTGACCCGGAAAGGGTAAGTACTAATCTTTGAAGCTAGGCGATTCTTCAAAAAGGTATAAATGGCGTCACAGATCTTACATCTGTGGCGCCATTTCTCGTCTTTGGTCCAATTAGGGCCCTGCCTATTTTTTGTCAAAAATATGAAGTGATCTGCCGATATACAATGAGGAGTCGGAGAATGAACTATAGAAGTGAAGGATAGGAGGAGACTTCTCTTGAAAAAGAAAGAAAAAGAGAACAAGAAAGAAAGAGAGAAAAAGAAAAGTACTCGATTCACAATCCGGAAGAAGCTAATCATTGCTTTTACAGGAATATTGCTGGTTCCGAGCATCCTTATTGGTGCGGTGATCTTCGTTACCTCTGCCGGTTCACTGATCGGGGAAGTTACGAACAATTCCAAGGAGACCGTTAAGTTAATCAATCAGCTGGTCGATGAGAAGATCTCTGACAAGACACTTAATGTTGAATTTCTGGGAAGGAGCATTACACCGGAGATGTTAACGGATTCGAGCAAGCCGCGGCTGGTAAGCGAACTGGATAACTATCTGGGGCTTAATACAGATGTGGATAATGTCTTTGTGGCCACACCGAAAGGCAACCTGATCCAGACGACAGATGGGAAAATGACAGATACCCCTGCTGAGATTCTGAAGAGCTCGTGGTTCAGTAATCCTATGAAAACAGCGGACACTACGTTCATTAGCCCGGTATTCGTCACTAAAGAGAAGACCCCTGTTGTATACATATCCCGTCAATTGAAAGACGGAGCTGGCATACTGGGCCTAACGATCAATCTGCAGGTCCTCCAAAGATCTGTAGCGATGAAGCTCGGACTGACAGGATACGTTGTCATTCTCGACAGCAAGAAGCAGTATGTGGTGAATCCAACGGGTAAGCAGGGGGCAGCTGCGAAGGAAGCTTATATCAATGAGATCTATAAGTCCGATGGAAATATGGACGAGATCAATTATGTTGGAGAAGACAAGACCCTTAAGATCCTGACGGTGGAGAATGCGTCAACGGGCTGGAGAATCGCGGGGATCCGGGATCAGAAGGAGATTAACGACTCCGCATCCACAAGTCTGATAGTCTCTATATCTGTGCTGCTGGGTTCTCTTGCACTGGCTGGTGCTGTCATTGTCTTCATTATCCGCTCCATTATCAAACCGATTCACCGCTTGCAGCAAGAGACAGAGAGCGTGAGCCGGGGAGATCTTACGACAGTGGTTGCCCTGACCCACAATGATGAAATCGGTGACCTGGCGGGGAACTTCTCCATCATGGTGCAGAATTTGCGGAATATGATTCTTCATGTCCAAGAGACAACTAATAACGTAAGCACATCTGCAGAAGTACTCTCTGCCGGTGCGGAGCAGACTACGCGTGCGATTGAGCATGTGACGATTACCATTCAGGAGGTAGCCGCAGGGAGCGAGCGTCAGCTCCAAAGTGTGGAGACAGGCACTGAAGGGGTTGAGGACATGACAGATCAGGTATTTAACATGTCCGACAATCTGAAGGATGTGACCAGCAAGATGGGGCAGACGATTCAAGCCGCTGAAGACGGGAATACGGCGGTAATCAGCGTTGTTGAGAAGATTGAGAACATTAGCCAGACGGTGGAGGAACTGAACGGGGTTATTAACACCTTGAGCGGTCATACCGAGCATATCGGAGGAATAGTCGGCGTCATCACAGGGATCGCACGGCAGACGAATCTGCTGGCTCTGAATGCGTCCATTGAAGCAGCCAGAGCTGGAGAACATGGACGGGGATTTGCGGTAGTAGCTGAAGAAGTACGTAAGCTGGCCACAGATTCTGAGCAATCCGCGCATCAGATTGGTGATCTGATTGAAGGAATTCAAGGTGAAGTAAGGCGGGCAATGGCTTCCATGGATAATGCGGTTAAGCGGGTGGAAGAGGGGATCCTGGCGGTAGATTCGACAGGACGCTCGTTCTCGCGGATTCGTAAGGCGGTTAAGGAAGTAGCGGGAAAAGTGAATGAAGTGAATGAGGCAGCAGCTCAACTGGCTGGCAATGCGGGAACAGTGAATGACTCGATCACCGAAATTCGCCGGATTTCTGAAGAATCGGCAGGGAACACACAGACCATTTCCGCGGCAGCAGAGGAACAGTTGGCTTCTGTAGAGGAGATTGCTTCCTCATCGGCCGATCTCAGCAGGATGGCGGAGCAGCTTCAGGAGCTCGTAGGTAAGTTCAAAATCTCATAAACCTTTTTTGAAGATACGATCAAAAGGACTGTTCGCCAGGTTATCAGGATAACCTGAGAGCAGTTCTTTTTGGTCATTCTGGAGCATATTAAAAGTTGCGAATAACGGAAAGAATACCTTAGAACGATTTACAACCTTTTCGGTCTCGTATAAGCTGATAGCAGTAGACAAGCTTATAGCCGCGGTTAAGCACTGGGGGGAGAACGATGGCAAGGAGACTTGAAGGGAAGAGAATCGCACTTACAGGTCCTAGGAAAGCGGAGGATCTCAGTAAGCTGGTCGAGAATATGGGAGGAATCCCCTTAATCCGTCTGGCACAGGGAACCGTATTCCTTGATGATATTGATCTGCGTAACGGACTGATCGCCTGGGTGGAGAATCGTCCTGATTGGGCCGTATTCACAACTGGTGTTGGTCTGGATGCACTGTTCGAGATGGCCGAAGACATGGGAATTGCCGAGGAGTACTGGGATCTTCTGCGCAATACCTTGATCGCCGCGAGAGGCTACAAGACCGTGAACGGGCTAAAGAAACGGCAGCTTGAACCCGTGGTGAGAGATGATGATGGCAGCACAGAGGGCTTGATACGGGCATTCTCCACATATGATCTAAAAGGTAAGACCGTCATGATTCAGCTTCATGGTGATCCTGCGCCCAAGCTGATCCAGTGGCTGGAGGAACAGGGCGCAAGGACGCTGCAAATCCTGCCCTATCGTCATATTCAGCCCGCAGACGAGAGTCTGGAACTCCTGTTAGCCGATCTACTTGGAGGGCGGATTGATGCGGTCACTTTCACGAGTACGCCGCAGGTCAGATTCCTGATGGACCATGCGGCCCGAAGCGGCCGGTTAACCGAGTTAATCGAAGCGCTCAGCGGGCCGGTCGTAGCTGTGGCTGTTGGGAAAGTAACGGCACAAGGCCTTGTGGAAGCGGGAATTCCGCGGATTATTGCCCCTAGAGAGGAACGAATGGGCAGCATGATGGTAGAGCTGGCCCGGTATTATGCGGGAGAAAGCCATCCATTTTTTGAGCGTGACAACAAGTTGAATTAGTACTGCTTGATCTTGTGTTTACAAGACCCCTTGCGTGAGGAGGAGACTTATTGAATAGGAAAAAAGCGCTGTTAATCGGGGACTATACCCATCCCAAATTTCACCCTCTGCAAGGTGTGGACGCGGAAATAACCCATACCCTGCAGGATTATTTAAGTGTGCAGTGCAGTGAGAATAATCATATGTTCGAATATAACAACCTCGGTGCATTTGATCTATGTATATCCTATCTGGACAGCTGGACTGAGAAGCTGTCACTGAAGCAGACCGGCGGCCTGCTGTCATTTGTCAGCGGAGGCGGGGGCCTTGTTATCCTGCATAATGGTATAATTATGGATACCCGTTACGAGATTGCCCAGCTCATTGGGGCCAAGCACACCGCTCATCGCACAAGACAAACCCTGGAGCTTAGAGTGACCGAGCCTGGGCATGATATTACTCAGGGAATTGAGGGCTTCAAGATCGAAGACGAGCCTTATCGCTTCGAATTTGATCCTTTTACGGAGAAGACGATTCTGCTTGAGTACAGTGCCGACGGGGAATGGCATCCGGCTGCGTGGGCGCATTCCTATGGCCTTGGACGTGTCGTATACTTGATGCCAGGTAATGATCAGCCTGCCTTCCAGCATCCTGTATACCGTAAGCTGCTGCTTCAAGCAGCGAAGTGGGCTGCGCGGATTTCGGGATAAGCATCAAATAAGTGTAATTTGAGGCTTGATCATAGCTAAACCGTGTTATACTGGAAATAGAGAATAGGCCGGAACGCCTGGCAAGAGGCGGATCGGTCTTTTGTTTGTAATGGCAATCCTTGTTACAATGGGCGTAAGGCGCGTATGACGAACACGGTCTGTCTGTGCAATACACATGAAGCAATAGTAACCCCTTCTTAAGCTGTACCGGGTGTACGGTGGAGAACGGGCTGAAGTCCGGATGACGGGCTATCTGAATTATGAGGTGAATGGATTTGGCAACTTTTAGAGATTGGGGCTTTCTGCCCGCCTTTTATGATATTTTGCAAGAACAGGGGATTGTGAACCCTACGCCTGTTCAGGAGGCGGCTATTCCAAAGCTGCTCGCGGGGCATGATCTGATTGCCCAGGCCCAGACGGGTACAGGCAAGACGCTTGCATTCCTTCTTCCGATTATGCATAAGATTCGCCCTGAGCTGGATAACGCTCAGGCTCTGGTGATTACACCGACCCGAGAGCTTGCGATCCAGATTACAGCTGAAGCGCGCAGGCTTGCCGCCGGTCGTGAAGGTGTATCCGTGCTGGCCGCATACGGGGGACAAGATGTGGAACGCCAGCTGCGCAAGCTCGCGGGAGGCTGTCAGCTTGTCATTGGGACACCGGGACGCTTGCTGGATCATATGAGACGCGGGGCACTGAAGCTGGACAAGGTAAGAATGCTGGTGCTTGATGAAGCGGATCAGATGCTGCATATGGGATTCTTCGAGGAAGTGGAGAGCATCATGCGCTCAATCCCAAGAAGCCGGCAGACGATGCTGTTCTCGGCAACAATGCCGGAGAAGGTAAGGAACCTGGCCAAGGTGTATATGAAAGAACCGCAGGATGTTCGGATTGCCTCCAAGCAGGATCATATCCCGCGCGGCAATATTCGCCAGCTGGTCATTGAATGTACGGACCGTACCCGGGAAGATGCTCTTGTTGATATGATGGAGCGCGATCATCCTTATCTCGCCGTAGTCTTCTGCCGGACGAAGGTCCGGGCCAAGGCACTGAATCAAGCATTGCAAGAAAGAGGCTATATCTCTGGTGAATTACACGGCGATCTCTCCCAGGCGAAGCGGGAGCAGGTCATGCGCTCCTTCCGGAATGCGAAGCTGCAGTTCCTTGTGGCTACGGATGTGGCTGCCCGGGGGATCGATGTTGAGGGGGTAACCCATGTCTATAACTATGATGTTCCCCAGGATCATGAGAGCTACATTCACCGGATTGGCCGGACAGGCCGTGCCGGGGAGAAGGGACTTGCAGTTACCTTTGTAGCTCCGAAGGATATGCCGGAGCTACGGGATATCGAGCGCGGTATTAATCAGCGGATCGACCGCGAGCGTTACGAGCCGTCAAGCCATTCCTTCACGGCGGTGAAGAAGTCCTCGGTGAGCCACGAGGAGGGCGAGGGCCGCGCAAGATCAGGCGGTGAGCGGGAAGGCTTCCGCCGCGGTGAGCGCAGCGGAGGTCGAAGCGGAGGCCGCAGCGGCGGACGCGAGCGCAGCCAAGGCGGCAGCGGTGGGCGCGGACGCAGCCAAAGCAGCGGGGGCCGCGAGCGCAGCAGAGGCGAGCGCAGCGATAGTGCCCGCGGCAGCGAGCACAGCGTCAGCGGCGAGCGCCGCCAAGGCAGCCGCGGCCCAGGCAGCGAGGGCCGCGGGCAATCCGGCGGCCGGCGCAGCTCCGCCGGCCGGAGTGACGCGCCGCCGTTCCCTGGCGGCGGCGACTCCCGTGGGCGCGGCGGCTCGAAGCCGCGCCAGGGCGGGCCCGCCGGGCAGGCCGGCCGAGGCGGCCGTGCCAGCGGCAGTGACCGCAGCCGCAGAGGCGGCAAGCGGTAAGGCCCGTGCATGCAGCCGGCTCATCCTTTGAGCCGGCTTTTGCTTGTGTGCTAGTCAGGAGAAGCAGACCCAGCCTTGGCGGGGGCCAATAGCAGTGAAACCCCGAGCAACTGGTCCCAGCCTATGCAGCTTTGTAACCTTTTGCCGCATGGAACAGTCTAAACTAATATAGAGAACCGGATCATCCGGATGACAGGAGGAACCACAAGGAATGAACAACCAACGTGAGGAGATACAGTCTCAAGAGGCGGGATTTGGTAAGAAGAGCCGTATGGCCCGCCTGACTCTGGCGGCGGCCGCGCTTATGCTCACAGCTGCCCTATCCGCAGGATGCGGCAAGGATAACGCAGCTTCCAATACCAAGACCCCTGAATCAACTTCAGCCCAGCAGACAACGGGAACAGGGGGCGCTAAAAGTGCAGTTACAGAACCTGCAGTAGCTCCCTCTGAATCTTCAGATACACAAACGGGAAATACTACTGAGGGAACGGGAAAGTCGGATACCACAAAGTCCGAGGGAACAAGTGACGGCCTTAAGAAGGCCGCAACCGATCCGGAAAGCGAAGCCGTTCTCGTTAACAAACAATTTGGCCTGCCGGACGATTACGAGCCGAAGGACCTGGTATATCCGAATGTGCCGTTCACGTTCAGTGAGAAGATTGACAAGCGCAAGATGCGCAAAGAGGCAGCAGCAGCTCTCGAGGAGATGTTCGCTGGTGCCAAGGAGGATGGCGTCTATCTGGCTGGGGTATCGGCATACCGTTCCAAGAAGACACAGACCAGTCTGTTTAACCGTTATGTGAAGAAGGACGGCTTGGAGAAGGCCAAAACCTACAGTGCAGTCCCCGGTTACAGTGAACATCAGACGGGCCTGGCTATTGACGTGTCCGGAAGCGATGGGAAGTGTGCGGCTGAATCTTGTTTTGGAGGAACCAAAGAAGCCGAATGGCTGAAGGAGCATGCTCAGGAGTATGGCTTTATAATCCGTTATCCGGAAGGCAAAGAGTCCATTACAGGATACAAATACGAGCCTTGGCATATCCGTTATGTCGGTAAGGAAATTGCCCAGGATGTGACCAGCAAAGGAATTACGCTCGAAGAGTACTATGATGCTGTAAAGGTATCGGGGACTCCATAAGACTCCATAACGGGAAAATGATTCATCCATCAAACCTATGGGTTATGAAGGTATGTACACGCACAACTCATTCAATCAGCCAAAGGAGGCAGTACCATGTCTGAACTAGAACATGCTGTTAACAAGGAAGGCGAAGTTGCGCTGAATAAGGTCGATAATGCGTTGGATCGGATGGATCAAGAGCAGAAGGATGAGATTTTGAGTAACTTCCAATCCTTCAAAAAATATCTTTCTGAACGAATTGAACTCGCTCAGAATATCGGGCTTAGCGAAGAAACGATGGCTAAGACCGCTGAGAAAATTGCGGGTTACCTAGCAGAGAACGAGGAGCCGCGCAACCGCGAGGAGAAGCTTCTACAGGAGCTCTGGAAAGTCGGCGATCAGGATCAGCGCCATAAGCTTGCGCATCTGCTCGTTCGTCTTGCACAAGCAGCGAGCTAATCCATTAACACATATTCAACTCAAGAGCAGCTTTCCTTATTCAGGAGAAGGCTGCTCTTTTGCATTCTGCGGGTGCCTCTTCCTAAGTTCGTGTAGAACGGCTCCGATGGCCTGCCTTGATTCTCGCAGCTTCTCTTCCTCTTGGAGCAGGACCATGAATTGAGCTGTCAGCTTTTGAATAACCCCCTCGATTAAAGCTTCCGACCCGCAGCCCTTGTCGCTTTTAAGGCTGATGATCATTTGAATTTCTTTCAGATCAAGTCCCATGGACTTCATTTCTTTAATTGCATCCATATCTCTTAGCTGCTTGTCCGTATAATCTCTTCTGCCTTGAACCCAATCCGGCTTGATTAACCCGAGCTCTTCATAGTGACGTACGGTGTCCCTGGTAGTTCCTGCTTGCTTGATATATTCGCTTATTCTCAAAGTTTCTCCACTCCTTTAATTCCAGTCCAGACAAACTGATTTGATCTCATCCGAATATAAAGGTTGCTATGGGGTTGACCCCACGGTATAAGCTGATCCCAAATCGTTGAAAGGACTGAGGTATCGTGGTCAGTAGTCTTATATTTATCCTGTTTGGCGGATTGAGTGTGTTTGGAGGGGGTACCGTAATTGTTCGAAGGAAGTATGACGGAACCCGGAATTCCTCCTTAGAATTCACCCCGTCCCGAAGGTGGTCTCTCGCATTATTCATGATTGCTCACACTGTATTGCTGCTGCTTGGGCTGATTCAATTGAGCAAGAGCATCCCCTTGGGAATCTTACTGGGAAGTGCGGCATTTGTGGTTGGTTCCCGTGTTATGAATGGGATCGCTCTGTTCGGGAAGAACCATGGCAGACATTATATCGTAACCTGCGGGATCCTGCTCTTAGCGCTGGGGCTGCATCTTGGGGGTTTGTAGTACCAGCTTCTATGATGATCTGAAAAGGGCACTTTGTCTATGATGTATGGAGTTAATTGAAGATCAGATGAAAAGAATCCCATTGACACTGATAATGATTATCAGTATCTTTAACATATATTGATAATGATTATCAGTTGTCCTGATATATACTACAGCTTACCGGAGAGGGAGAGTAATTATGGTATCTTTACAGACCTCACACTTGGATATAGCTTACGAAGATCGATTAATCGTAGAAGATCTGAATATACAAATTCCTGACGGCCAGATAACAGCCCTTGTCGGAGCGAATGGCTCGGGCAAATCGACAATTCTTAAGACCATGGCCCGCATCATGCAGCCTAAAGGCGGCAGTGTTATCCTGAACGGCAAGTCTATTCATAAACAATCCACCCGTGAAGTAGCCAAGCAGCTAGCCATTCTTCCGCAGAATCCGACCGCTCCTGAAGGCCTGACCGTATATGAGCTTGTCTCTTATGGCCGGTTCCCTTACCAGAAGGGATTTGGCAGCTTGAGAAGTGAGGATAAGCAGGTGATTGAATGGGCGATTGAAGCCACAGGCATGCTGGAATTCACAGACCGGCCGCTCGATCAGCTGTCTGGCGGACAGCGCCAGCGTGCCTGGATTGCGATGGCTCTGGCCCAGGAGACGGAGATTCTGTTCCTTGATGAACCTACTACTTTCCTGGATATGGCCCATCAGCTTGAGGTTCTTCATCTGCTTGAACGGCTGAACGCAGAGGCTAATCGTACGATCGTTATGGTGGTTCATGATTTGAACCATGCGTCCCGTTATGCCGATCATGTCATTGCCATCAAGCAGGGCCGGGCGATAGCCGAGGGCACTCCGGAGGAAGTGGTCACGCAGGATGTGCTTCGAGAAGTATTTGGAATTGAGGCTGATATTGTGAGGGACCCTCGCAGCGGTGTTCCCCTGTGCCTGCCGTATGATCTTGCTTTCCGGTCCCATGAATCTCGGCCAGCCAAGAGAGCCTTTGCACAGCAGGGCAATTCGGGAATGAGAGTGGCATCTTCAAGCTATATAAGACGCAGTTAAAAATTGACTTGAGGGTAAAGGCGTAACGGAGGGGAAGCTTGGAACTGTAGGAGCGAAAGCGATCGCCTACAAGCTTTCTGAAAGAAAGCTACATCGGAAGCATAAGCTTTGTCTCCGGATTTCATCCGCCTTGCGGTATAAATCAAGAAATCTGGAGGCGGGCAGCGGCCGAAAGTCCAAGCATTCCCCGTAGTTACGACTGTACACACAAATGTGAACATTTAACTGCGGCTTATATAGCCGGGAATATAAGCCAGGTTACAGGAAGGCAGGGACATTCGTGAAACTGAATTATGAGCTATTTGAGCAATTGTTCTGCATTGTGAGGGAAGATCCGCATGATGCGGTTCTAAGCATTCCGGCTTCTGACATCCTTAAAGAGGAGGCTGCAATTTCTTTCCTTAAGGCCTATCAAATCGAAATTAAGGGGCAGGATTTGCAGGTCGCTGCCACTTATTTCGCTTCGGCATGGAGAGGAATATGTGTCACTCTTCAATATATGATCTCTTTGAGTGATGTCAGGCTTGATTTCTCATTGACCAATTTGACCCTGCATCTCAGCAGGAAGAACGGGTATCCGTCCATATTCTTCAGGCTGCGGGACGCGGCCGAGCATCCCTGGCCCGACCAGGACCGGGACAGCCGGAGATTAGAGGCTATCGAGGGTTTCTACAAGGAGACCCTTCGTCCCGTCTTCGGGGTACTCGCAGGCATATCCGGGCTGCCTGCCGCTCAGATCTGGGGACAGCTGCCGCTTGGCGTTGCATATTACATAAGACATATTAGCGGTAAGCTGGAACAGGAACCGGATCGCATCCGCCTGCAGGAGGATCATGAGTATCTGGTTAAGAACGTGGATCCCTCTGTCTTCGGTCTAAGCAGAAATCCATTTCATTATAAGCCGAAGTGGATTGATGATCTTTATAATCCTGGCCAGCAGTCGCAGATGAAGCCAACCTGCTGCTTGGCTTACCGGACCGATACGGGCCATGGCTACTGCTATTCCTGCCCGAAATTAACCCGTCAGCAGCGGGAAGAGAAGGCCGCATCCATCAGGGCTGCGGCGAAGTCCACATGAAGGATCTGACTGCGCAGCAGCGATCCTTTTTTCTTTGCATACCCGGATTGCAGCTGTGCACGCTTTTTCGTATCATGATAAGGAAGGCGTAAAAACACAGTCCGGTTGGTAGTCCGGGCCTCTCTGCGGTGAGGAAGCGAGTCATCCGCTTCGCCCGTAAGAGAGCAGTAACCTTCCCCCTCGGGATGTCCTTCGCTTTCGGATGAATAGAGGGGGTTAACAAGCATGAAGTTAACAGTGTATTACGAAGGTCCGTATTGGGTAGGTGTGGTGCAGGACGAAGATGAGGGCAGGGTCCGGGCTGGCCGATTCGTATTCGGCTCCGAACCGGCTGATGCCGAAGTGCTTGAATTTATCAGCGAGCATCTTGCTTCACTTATGGAATCGATGACAGCCGAAGTGGAGGGTAAGCGGATGCCCACACGCCGGGTGAATCCCAAGCGGCTACAGAGGCTTGCAGCCGAGGAGAGCAGATCCCATGGCGTTGGAACCTATGCCGAACAGGCGATTAAGCTGCAGATGGAGCAGCGCAAGCAGCTGAAGCGGGTAATTGGCAAGGCGCAGCGTGAAGAGCTGAAGGAACGTAAGCGGGAAATTGCGAGGCAGAAGGCCAAGGATAAGCACAGGGGCCGTTGAACGGGATGCTTGTGCTGCTTTGTATCAAGTAATAAGCCGTTCCCCTTAAGGGGGGACGGCTTATTTGTCGTAGGAGAAGAATTATTTCATTCCAGAGCGGTCCTTCTGAGCTGAGCTAAGCTGTTGTAGTGCCTCATCCAGAGGGATGTTCCCTTCAACGATCTCGAACTCGCAAGATTCCGTTTGAGGAAGGGTCAAGGCGAGTACCGCTGCCCTGGCCACGTCATCTCTGGAGATCCGCCCATGCTGGGTAACTCCAATAGAGGCGGTAACCCGGCCTGTTGGGGGATCATTCGTTAGCCCGCCTGGGCGAATAATGGTATGATTCAGCTTGCTTTCTTCAAGTACCTTCTCGGCCCGCTTTTTTGCAAGCAGGAAGGGCTTCAGTAAATCCGGCATTTGATCAGGCGCAAGGGTACCGATCGAGCTGATCAGGATGAACCGTTCCACCCCATCTAGTATAGACTGCTCAATTAGCCGTACAGTGCCCAGATGATCGACCTCTTCCGGATTGCCTGAGGCCCCTGCGCCCACCGCGCAGATAACAGCATCCGCTCCCTTAAGCCCCGCTGAGAATACCCCATTCAGATCGCCGATGTAAGGTTCAGCACCCATCTCCCGAATTACTGCCGCCTGGTCCTCTGTTCTTACCAATCCATGCACCCGGTAACCGGCTTCGATCAATTCACGAACGATCCGCCTTCCTGTTCCTCCGTGTGCTCCGGCAACAAAAATCGTTTTCATGAATCCGGCCTCCTTCTCAGAATTCACGCCACATAATTATATTCAGCTTTCCCTTGTATGCATTCCATTACCCGCATAATCCACCTTTTAAAAGAAATATAAGCCGGGATAGGCCGCAGGCTCCCCGGAGAGAATAGGACTACAGAAGTTTTGGCCAAAAGGCAGCAAGCATGAACCTCCCCATATGATGCCTTTTGAATAATGCAATTAAAGTTAAGGTTAAAAATGCCATTATTTGTGAACATTGCGTGAACAACGTTTTAACCTATTGTAATGTGAAAAAAATCACACTATAATAACAGCATAAGGTGAATTAATTCACAAGGTTTCAGCTTTAAAAGTGAACTTTTTCACAATCACTCAGAAACAATTTGATAACAAACATTTTGCTTATAAATATGGAGGAGGAAGAAATCATGAAAGTAGCAGTTATCGGATGTACCCATGCAGGAACCGCAGCCATTGTTAACACCGCCAAGTTGTATCCGGAGGCCGAGATCACCGTGTATGAACGCAATGACAATATTTCCTTCTTGTCTTGCGGGATCGCACTTTATGTAGGTGGTATGGTCAAGGACCCACAGGGTCTGTTCTACTCTTCGCCTGAACAGCTTGCCGAGCTCGGTGTGAATACGAAGATGCTTCATGAGGTGGTAAGTGTCGATACGGAGCGGAGCGTGCTGGTTGCACGTAACCTCCAGACCGGAGAAGAATTTGAAGACAGCTATGACAAGCTCATCGTAACTACGGGGTCATGGCCGATCGTACCTAAATTTGAAGGCAGTGAGCTTAACAATATTGTTCTCTCGAAGAACTGGAATCATTCCAATACCATTATCGAGAAAGCTGAGAAATCACGTAATATCGTGGTTGTAGGAGCCGGATATATTGGCGTGGAGCTCGTTGAAGCCTTTCAGTTGAATGGCAAGCAGGTCACCTTGATTGATGCCGAAGAACGCATTCTCAGCAAATACCTCGATCCGGAATTCACGGATGTCATCGAGAAGAACCTTGAGGAGCATGGAATCAAGCTTGCTCTTGGGGAGAAGGTAACCCGGTTCGAAGGGGAGAATGGCAATGTCACTAAAGTCGTAACTTCCAAGGGCGAATATGACGCGGATCTTGTCATCATGTGTATCGGCTTCCGTCCGAATACGGGCCTGCTAAAGGGCCAAGTGGATATGCTGGATAACGGTGCGATCATCGTGGATGAGTTCATGCAGACCAGCAAGAAGAATGTATATGCCGCTGGTGACAGCTGCGCAGTCTTCTATAATCCAACGAAGAAGCACGCTTATATTCCGCTGGCGACCAATGCGGTTCGGATGGGAACGCTTGTAGCCCGCAACCTGGTGGAGCCTACCGTGTCTTACATGGGAACTCAAGGCACTTCGGGGATCAAGATTTATGAGGACAACATTGCAGGGACCGGACTGACCGAAGTTGCCGCGAAAGAGGCAGGGATTGATGCGGAAGCTGTTATCATCAATGAGAACTACCGTCCTGAGTTCATGCCGACTCACGAACCCGTTAAGCTTAAGGTGGTATTTGAAAAAGAGACCCGCCGCATTCTCGGAGCACAGCTCATGTCGAAAGCGGATCTTACCCAATCGATCAATACGATCTCAGTCTGCGTTCAGAACAATATGAAGATGGAGCAGCTGGCCTTTATCGATTTCTTCTTCCAGCCGCATTACAACAAGCCATGGAACTTCCTCAATACGGCCGGGCTTCAGGCGCTTCCTCCTGTTCCATCGAGAGAGCCGGCACACGTATAATCATCACATTCATTAGAACATGAACAATATGACTTCTGACAACCGTCTTCTTTGGGAGGCGGTTGTTTTTGATCTGCTGGTAATCGCTTCCTTGATTGAGGTGGGTTAAGATTATCTATGGACAAGGGAGAATGGGAAATGAGAAAAACAGTTGCGGCTCTGCTGGTCGCAGCCTTGGGCCTAAATACATATCAGGTGCATACTTCGAATGCGCAATCCGTACCTGATCTACAGATTGCTGCCAAAATATCTGATCCGCTTGGCACGAACATTTATCCTAATAAGTCGTTGAGTGAGAAGAAGCAAATGATGGAATTCCTCGGCAATTTTCCGGAAGAAGTTCAGCACTTCGATATTAAATCCTATAAAGATGATGAGCTTGTCCGCATTGCGGCCACGAATACGACCAAATATGGAATCGGTCCACTGAAGAAGCTAATGAAGAGCATAGTGGTTCGTCCCCTTACCGATCAAGATGGGAAGACCTATGATTGGCCATACTACAAAATTCCGAAGAAGGACACGGAGCAGTATATCCAGAGCCTATTTGGTGTAACTCCGAAGAAAGTCAGCAAGTCGTACTATGAGAACGGGGCCTATTATTTTCCCTCCTGGGAAGCTGGAGGCGGCAATGAAGATTCTCCTCAAATTGAGCGGATGTACGCCTTCGGTAAAGGATATTATTACGTGGAACTAACCCGGTATTACATTGAAGCCGTAAATTATGACCCGAAGCTTTGGCAGTCCTTTGGTGATTTTGAACATATGCCAATGGAGAAATGGAGTAAGGCCATCAAGGATAGAATATACGTCGAAAAGGAAGGCAGCTGGCATGCAATCCTTAAGGAGAATGTAATTAATGGCAAGAAGACATGGAGACTTGTAGAGTACAACAAAGGAACCAAATTAACTAAGACGCAAATTACAAAGTATATAAGCAAGCTGTAATTTGGCATTTATAAAGCTGTCTTCCCAAGGGAAGGGAGCTTTTTTTATGGAGGAAGGATAGTTCTTAACAATATGTGAAAATATTCACTAACTATGACTTTTGTTACTTTATACGCCGGGAGCACGCACTACAATAGGATTGGAGTGAGAGATAACACTACTGAGGGAGGCCTTTGCTATGGCATATTATAAACCGGACCAAATTGCGGAGATCACGGTTCAGAATGGGACACACAAGGCGCGCAACAAGCTGGTTACGATGTTGATTCTGGGATTTTTGGCGGGTGCATTCATTGCCCTTGGATTTTTGCTTGATATTCGTGTAATTGCCAGTGCCCCCAAGGCATGGGGCAGCTTTGCGACGTTTATCGGGGCGTCTGTATTTCCGGTTGGCCTGATCCTGGTACTGCTTGCGGGTGGTGAACTGCTGACCGGGAATATGATGGCGGTTCCTCTTGCCGGTATGGCCAGGAAAATAACCCTTCGTGAAGGAGCCGTTAATATTATCTTCATTACGATTAGTAACTTTGCCGGGGCTCTTTTCGTTGCTTATTTCTTCGGCCATGTGGCCGGATTGACAGAGACCGGTCCTTATCTGGCCAAGACCGTCGAGATGGCTGGGCATAAGCTGGATGCGACCTTTGTAGAGGCTTTTGTGTCCGGGATCGGGTGTAACTGGCTGGTGGCGCTGGCGGTCTGGTTATCCTATGGTGCGGATAATATGAGCGGCAAAATCCTCGGAATCTGGTTCCCTACGATGTCCTTCGTGGCTATTGGATTCCAGCACGTAGTCGCGAATATGTTCCTGATTCCGGCTGCGATCTTCGCTGGACATTATACATGGGCCCAGTATTTCGGGAACTTTATTCCCGTCTGGCTCGGGAACCTTGTAGGAGGATCTGTCTTCGTCGCGGGGGCGTATTACTTGGCCTATCTCCGTGGTGCCAAAGAGAAGGCAGCAGGGCAGCAGAACTTAAGGGGTGCAGAGCCTCTTCGGAAAAGCGCGGTATAAAATTTGCCTAAGAACACAAAATTCAGCATAAAGCAGGATTTGGGGGAATAACCCTGCTTTATGCTGAACTTTAATCATTATTACCTCGTCCCGCTTAAATTGAAACGGATTTTAATTAATATTTTTTTGCAGTCGGCAGACTCTCCCTTTATGATAGATTAGATCAGGTTAAAGGGAGAGATGAGCTTGATAGAACAAGAGAATGGAATATTCCCTGCTGTGTGTCCACTGGATTGTCCGGATACCTGCGGGTTATTACTGCATAAAGAGCATGGAAGGATTGTCAAGGTGACGGGGAATCCCGAGCATCCGATTACTGGAGGCGCTATATGTAACAAAGTCCGGAACATGACGGAACGAGTGTATCACCCGGAGCGCGTGCTCTATCCGCTTAAGCGTATAGGCGCGAAGGGCGAGGGCAATTTCAAACGGATCTCCTGGGAGGAAGCCGTTACGGAGATTGCCTCCCGCTACAAGCGGTTGATCGCTGAGCACGGGCCAGAGACCATTCTGCCATACAGTTTCTACGGTAATATGGGGATTCTCAGTGTCGATGGCATGGACCGGAGGTTCTTTAACCGTATGGGTTCAACCAAGCTCCAGCAGGGGATCTGCAATGCTGCGGGCAATGCAGGATTCAAGTATACAATGGGGTTCGGTGGTGGGACGATTCCGGAGGATGCTGCTGAGGCTGAACTGTTCATTGTATGGGGCGGCAATATTGTGAGCACGAACATGCATATGATTCCAATTATCGAAAAGGCCAGAAAGCGCGGGGCGAAGCTGGTTGTGATCGATGTTCACCGCAACCGGACCGGAGATCGAGCCGACTGGTTCATTCCACTGTACCCGGGGACGGACGCAGCTCTTGCTTTGGGAATGATGCATGTTCTGTTTGACCGGGGGCTGGTAAATGAGAAGTTCCTGGCCCGGTACACCGTAGGCCATGAGGAGCTGCGAGAGCATGTCCGGGAGTACACGCCTGAGCTTGTAGCCTCGATTACAGGCGTGCCCGCGGAAGATATTGTGAAGCTTGCCATGATGTACGGTGAGACTTCCCCGGCTTATATTCATATTGGCAACGGACTTCAGCATCATGACAATGGCGGCATGACGGTCAGAACCATCACCTGCCTGCCCGCGCTGACCGGTCAGTGGCTGGTTAAGGGAGGCGGGGTTTTCAAGTCCAATGGACCCTATGCCAAGGTGAACAGCGATGCTCTGGAGCGGCCTGACTTGCGGCCGAACCCGGACGCGAGGACTGTCAGCATGAATCAGCTGGGAGATGTTCTTCTGCAGCTCGCTCCTCCTATCCACGCTTTGTTCGTCTACTGCGCCAACCCGGCTGTTGTGGCTCCAGATACAGGCAGGGTAGAGCAAGGGCTGCTGCGAGAAGATCTGTTCACCGTCGTTCACGATCTCTTTATTACAGATACCGCGAAATATGCGGATATTGTGCTGCCGGCCACGTCTACCTTTGAGAATACAGACCTGTACACATCGTATTGGCATACTTATGTGCAGCTTCAGGAGCCGGTAATCCCGGCGATCGGGGAAAGCAAGAGTAATGTGGAGACCTTTAAGCTGCTCGCAAAGGCGATGGGCTTTGACGATGAGGCGTTCCAGGAGACGGAATCCGAGATGATTCAGGCTGCCCTGCGGAAGGAAGATAATCCATATCTCAAAGGCGTTACTTACGAGGCACTGAAGGATCACCGGTTCGTGCAGCTTAATGTGAAGGAACGGGTACACTATCTGGACCGGCTGACCACTCCATCAGGCAAGATCGAGTTGTTCTCCGCCAAGATGGCCGAGGCGGGTCAGCCCCCGCTTCCGACTTATGTTCCGCTGCATGAGGGTTATGACGGACTGAGGCGTCCAGATCAGGGAGCGGCCTATCCCCTGATGTTCATTTCCCCGCCGAATCACAGCTTCCTGAATTCGACCTTCGCGAATGTACCGAAGCTGATGTCATTGGAGAAGGGCCCTGCCCTGCAGATTCATCCTGACGATGCGCAGCTTAGGGGCATTAATGATGGGGATGAGGTCATCGTATGGAATGACCGCGGCAGCTATGTCGTTAAAGCGGTGGTTGTAGATAAAATGCTTCCGGGTACCGTGGTCAGTCAGGGGCTGTGGTGGGAAGGAGACCAGGGGAGGCAGCGCGCTAACGCACTCACCCCGAGTCGTCTGGCAGATATGGCAGGAGGAGCCACCTTCTTCTCTACGGTAGTTGATGTAAAGCGAACCTAAAGAGCTGTCCCATCATTCCCCCCTTCAATGTTATTGATGTAAAGCGTCAATGTAGGTGCTTGCAGGGGCGCTTGTTATGGAGGATACTGATAGCCTGGGCAGAAGACTAACAGTTGAAATATAGTATAGACCGTTCTTGAGAGGAGCCCCGCGGGGCTCCTTTTTGCTTGATTGCAGAACTTCACTCATCTAAGAAGAGGAATCAGATAGGAGTATTACCCGTTATGAGATGGTTGCAGACTTACCCGAGAGAAGTGAAGATCTTTCTCTTGGCTAGCTTGATTAATGCGGCAGGCAGTGCTTTGATGTGGCCGCTGATTACGATGTATATATTCAAAGAGCTTGGGCATAGTATGACCGACGCAGGGCTTGTGATTTTGATCCAATCACTCGGCGGAATTGTAGGCCAGGTGCTGGGAGGATCCCTCTATTACCGCGTGGGTGTTAAGAGGCTGATTGTAGGTTCCCTTGCCCTCAATGCGCTGGCGCTGGGGCTGCTGCCAATCGCAAGTGCACATTTTGGGGTATTTATGCTCTTGATGCTAATGGTCGGTTTTTGCAATGCATTATCCATGCCTGCTATTCAGGCCTTTGTCGGTTTTCGATTTGCGGATCGGCGTGGGGAATTGTTCAATGTCATCTATGTAGCCAATAATATTGGCGTGGCTCTGGGTACTTCACTTAGCGGGGTGCTTGCTCAGATTTCCTATGACTTGAGCTTTGTAATGAATGGGCTGACGTCATTTGGATTTGCGGTCTTTTTTTATTTGTATTTGAATAAGGTGGAGAAAGGTCAGGGAGATCTCCATCTTGAGAGACGCAGAGATTCTCATTATGAACAGGGAGTCACAGGATTAATCCGGAGGTATCCGGTATATTTCTTCATGGGGACAGGCTCACTCTTCATATGGCTGGGGAACAGCATTTGGAATAATGGCGTGGCTCCATTTACGATTTCACAAGGACTGCCGGAATGGAATTACAGTATTCTATGGACTTTGAACGGGATTCTAATCTTTGCGGGGCAGCCGTTTATTAGTTGGCTGAAGAAGACGGTAACCCGAACGTCACAGGCGCAAATGATGGGGAGCGCGGTATTTTACATGCTGGGCTACACCTGTATTCTCAGTGTACAATCCTATCCGTTTCTGATCATGGCCATGGTGCTCACTACCTTCGGAGAGATGCTGATCTCTCCGGCGATTCCTGGCTTCATCTCAGATCATACGGGTAAGGCGGCTCCCTTCTACTTGGGACTGGTAGGCGGGATGGGGGTAGCCGGAAGGGTGATCGGTCCTTATGCCATGGGAATTCTCTATGATTCAGGCGGACTTAATCCGGTAGCCTGGTTGTCGGTAATTATTGCGGCATTGTCTGTAGGTTCCTTTGGCATACATTCATGGATGAATCGCAGACACACCGGCAAAGAGACTTTCGTAGAATCTGAGATCTTTCTAAGTTGAACGGATAAATCCAATGTGAACCCCTCGAGGGGGCAAGTTAAGGATATGTACACATTCGGGTACCGGACGGGGATCTACCCAATATTAACTTAGGTGGTTTCAATAAAATTATTGCCAAGTAAATTTTAATATGTTACTATAACTCTGCAATTGAAAACGTTACCGGAATGGATGCCGATAAGGTTATCGGAAGCGTTACCACGAGTTTCTGATAATATTCACGGAAACGCATTCAATTCGCGAATTAAATGTAATAAATAAGGGGGAAATAGAATGAAGATGAAGAAATGGCTAACGCTTATGCTCTCCATGACGTTGCTTGCAGGGTTGGCAGTAGGATGCAGCAGCGCTAAAGATGAGCCAGGATCAAGTTCAAACGCAGGTACGACTAAGGCTAAAGAAGAGATCTACTTCCTGAACTTCAAGCCTGAAATTGCTGAGACTTACAAGAAAATCGCTAAAGATTACGAAGCTGAAACTGGCGTAGCGGTTAAAGTTGTAACTGCAGCGAGTGGAACTTATGAATCAACGCTGAAAGGGGAAATCTCGAAATCAGATGCCCCGACGATCTTCCAAATTAACGGACCTGTAGGTTACCAGAACTGGAAAGATTACACTCTTGATCTGAAAGATACCAAGCTGTATAGCTACCTGACAGATAACAGCCTGGCTGTTAAAGACGGAGAAGGCGTATATGGTATTCCTTATGTAGTAGAAGGTTACGGTATCATTTACAATGATGCGATTATGAAGAAATACTTCGCATTGGCAGATAAAGCGGTTCCTTACACTTCTGTAGCTGAGATTAATAACTTTGACAAGTTGAAAGCTGTTGTTGAAGATATGACAGCGAAGAAAGATCAACTCGGCATTAAAGGCGTATTCTCATCTACATCTATGGCTGCAGGTGAGCAGTGGAGATGGCAGTCTCACTTGGCTAACATTCCTTTGTACTATGAGTTCAAGGACAATACTGCATTTAAAGATCCTATTCAAGCAGGATTGCAAGCTAACGAAATTACATTCAAGTACGGCAAGAACTTCCAAAACGTTTTTGACCTGTACACAAACAACTCTGTTACTAAGAAAACTTTGCTAGGAAGTAAGAGCGTAGATGACTCTATGGCTGAATTTGCTTTGGGTCAATCCGCAATGGTTCAAAACGGTAACTGGGGCTGGGGCCAAATCAATGGCGTATCCGGCAACGTAGTTAAAGCAGAAGACGTTAAGTTCCTGCCTATCTACACTGGTATGCCAGGTGAAGAGAAGCAAGGTCTGGCAATTGGTACTGAGAACTATTTCGCAGTGAACAGCAAAGTATCTCCTGAGAAACAAAAAGCATCTATCGCTTTCTTGGAATGGTTGTTCTCTAGTGAGAAAGGTAAGAAATATGTAAGCAATGAGCTTGGTTTCATCGCTCCTTTCAACACATTCAAAGAGGATGAAAGACCAGCAGATCCGCTTGCAAAAGAAGTTAGCAGCTGGATGAGCAAAGGCCTTAACACTGTACCTTGGACATTCGCAGCATTCCCAAGCGAAAACTTCAAGAATACTTTTGGTGATGCATTGCTGCAATACGTACAAGGCGGCCTGCAATGGGCTGATGTAGAGAAAGTCGTTAAAGACGCTTGGAAATCCGAAAAAGCTAAATAATTATATGGAATGAACAAAACCATATAGAAAGAAATAATTAATTATGCCACTGTGAACCTTTTGGGGGCACAGTGGCATAACCATTAATCCTGGATAAGGAGAAGGAATATGCAAAAGTCGATAAAAAAATATTTTGCTCTTTTTGCATTACCAACCATACTGGCTTTTTTGATTGCATTTATAATTCCATTCATACTGGGTATTTATTTGTCTTTAACAGAGTTCACAACGGTGAACGATGCCAAATGGGTAGGGTTTAGCAATTATGTCAAGGCATTCTCTAATCAGGAGTTCCTGAATGCTCTATGGTTTACAGTTAAATTTACAGTTGTGTCCGTAATTACGATCAATGTATTCGCCTTCTTGCTGGGTCTGCTATTAACCCGAGGCAAAAAAGGCACAAATCTATTTAGAACTATATTCTTCATGCCTAACTTGATAGGCGGTATCGTACTAGGTTATATCTGGCAGTTGATTATTAATGGTGTCCTGATTCATTTCGATCTTACGCTTACGTCTAGCGCAACTTATGGATTCTGGGGATTAGTAATTCTCATGAACTGGCAGTTGATCGGTTACATGATGATTATCTACATTGCAGGTATCCAGAACGTACCTAAAGACTTAATGGAAGCGGCTCAAATTGATGGAGCGAACCGCTTTAGAATTCTCCGCAGTGTAACGCTGCCTATGGTAATGCCATCCATCACTATATGTCTATTCTTGTCATTATCCAATTCATTTAAGTTGTTTGACCAAAACTTGGCACTCACGGCCGGAGCTCCAGCAAAGCAGACCTCAATGTTGGCTCTGGATATCTATAATACTTTCTATGGTAAGACAGGTTGGGAAGGCGTAGGTCAGGCGAAAGCAGTTGTATTCTTTGTCCTGGTAGCACTTATTGCCTTGGTGCAGCTCGTTATAACCAGAAGAAAGGAAGTTGAGAATTAATGCAAAAGACACGTGCGAGAGATTATATTATTTTCATTATCATGCTGATTCTGTCTATTGTATTCTTATCTCCGATACTTATCGTTCTGATGAACTCATTCAAAGGGAAGTTCTTTATCAGCGATACGCCCTTTGATCTACCTACAAGCACGACGTCTGCCGGCTTAAATAACTATACCAGCGGTGTAGGAAAGACAGACTTTTTCAGTGCATTTGGTATGTCCCTGTTCATTACGGTATGTTCGGTTGCGGTTATCGTATTATTGACTGCGATGACAGCTTGGTACATTACCCGCGTTAAAGGGAAGTTTACCAGTCTGCTGTACTATGTATTTGTATTTTCGATGATCGTTCCGTTTCAAATGGTTATGTTCACGATGGTAAAGACTGCGAACATGCTGCACATTGATAACCCGATCGGGCTCATCTTTATCTACTTGGGCTTTGGTGCAGGTCTATCCGTCTTCCTGTTCAGTGGATTTGTGAAATCCATACCTCTTGAAGTAGAAGAGGCTGTAATGATTGACGGTTGTGGTCCGATTCAGGCGTTCTTCAAAGTAGTATTTCCGATCTTGAAGCCGATTGCGATTACAGTGGCAATTCTGAACGTAATGTGGATTTGGAATGACTATCTGTTGCCTAACTTGGTAATCGGTACAGAATATAAGACAATTCCGATCGCGATTCAATACCTTAAGGGTGGATATGGATCGATCGATATGGGTGCTATGATGGCTATGCTCGTCTTGGCTATTGTGCCAATTGTCATATTCTATCTATTCTGTCAGAAGTATATTATTGAAGGTGTAGTGGCTGGAGCAGTTAAAGGTTAGGTCAGAAGACAATGAATTAGTAGGGTAGCTTTCTTGATAATGTTTATCAAGAGTACCCTGCTTTTTATTTTGGCTGGAAGAAGGCCTTGGAAGCCCTAGCAGTTTATTGTCATTTGCTTCTTTAATTGCTATATTTATGATTGAAAAAAACAAAGAATGTAGCTTCATGAGTTATGGAGACTACAACGTAAGGATAGAATAAATATGGCTATTACGATTATAGATATTGCAAAAATGTGTGGAGTCGGTGTAACCACCGTCTCAAGAGCTATTAATAATCATCCTGACATTAATGAAGAGACAAAAGCTATGATTATGCAGGTGATTAAAGAAAACCATTACGTCCCTAATAACAGCGCGCGAAATTTGAAGCGGTCCGCTTCAAAGACGATCGCCGTACTCATTAAGGGGATCACCAATGCGTTTTTCAACCGGATGATACAGGTGTTTGAGAAGGAAATCCAGACCAAGAAATACTCCTTCATTCTCCAGCGGGTGGATGAGAATCAGGATGAGATCGAGGTTGCGATAGAATTGGTTAAGGAGAAGCGTCTTAAGGGAATTGTATTTCTCGGCGGTAGCTTCTTACATCCCAGAGAAAAGCTCAATCAGCTGACCGTGCCTTTCGTACTCAGTACCATAGGGATGACTGAGGAATTCGATCCGGATGAATATTCTTATGTAGCCGTGGATGACTTCAAGGAAAGCTACAAGCTGGTGGATTACCTATGCGGCTTGGGCCATAAGAAGATAGCAATCATTACAGCTCCTATGGATGATGTAAGTATCGGCAAATTAAGGTACGAAGGCTATAAGAAAGCGCTGGAGGACCATGGGGTCGAGCTGAACGATCAATTGGTACTGTGTATGAAAGATGATATTGAGAGCTATTCGATGGAAAATGGCTATGCGGTTACGAAAGAGCTGTTGGAGTCGAAAGAAGAATTCACAGCCATTTATGCCGTTTCAGACAGTATGGCGATTGGGGCTTGCAAAGCCTTACTGGAGGCCGGTAAGAGGGTGCCGGAGGATTATTCCGTAGCCGGATTTGATGGTGTGGATATTTCGTTCTATTATAACCCGTCTATTACTACCATCAGGCAGCCCGTGGAAGAAATTGCGGAAGAAACAATACGAATATTGTTCGATATGATTCATAAGAAGGTCAAGCATGCTCATAAAATTTTCCCGGCGGAGCTTGTTGTCAGGGAATCCACCCGGCTTTTACCATAAGAGCTGGTTTTTTTTATTTAGTTGAGTTAAAGATTTACCGATAGGCATGCGGGTGTAATGGTACTGTAGATGCGAAGCGTTCGCCTTTGTAACTGGAGAAGCAATTAGCATGGCTGCTTACGTGTAACTCGAACTCAAAAGTGCAATTTATATAGTAGGGCTTGATCGGAGGGCGAGAGACGATGAACTTAGGACAAGCGGCTGTCCGCCTATCCGAGCTTAAGGATGCGGCAGAGCTGATTGAGATTGATGAGCTTGTATGGAATTCACAGACGACACCTGCTGTGCTGCAGCCTGTCACCCGGGAGAGCTTTTTGCAGCAGAATCCCCCCGGTTCACAGCTGGTTGCTGTTATAGGGGAGACCGTATGCGGTTATTTGGGATTCTCCTGTCCTACGCCTCTTCAAAGCAATTGTCACGTGTACGAGATTAATATTGCCGTGCATCCGTCATATCAGCGGCTAGGTATCGGCCGGACATTGATGGAAGAAATGAAGCAGCATGCGGCCGCACAGGGGGTACGCAAGCTCTGTCTTCGTGTGCTGGCGACGAACGAGAGGGCGCTTGAATTCTACCGCAGCTGCGGGTTTATGGAGCAGGGCCGGCTTGTGGAGGAGTTCTATCTGGATGGCAGGTATGTCGATGACATTCTGATGTGGTACCCGCTTATACAGCTAAAGGATGGGAATAATAAAAAGGGCTTATCCTAACTGGAATAGCCCTTTTTACAAAATTATGAAATTGCCTGTTCTTGCTTGATATGTGACAGTAAAGCCTCGAGGCCCTGAGTCAACAAGTCGTAGGTCTCCTGGAAGTCTCCTGTGAAGTAAGGATCGGGAACATCCTTGACCGGAAGCTCTTTCTTGAAATCGAGCAGCCGGAATATCTTATGTTCTCCCTGCGCACCTGAGACCTTGTACATATTCTGAATGTTGCTTTCATCCATAGCAATGATGTAATCGAACTGCTCCATATCCTGACCGGTAATCTGCCTTGCAAAAAGCCCTTCAGAGCTGACCTGATACTTCTTCAAAATGTCCAAAGTGCCTTGATGGGGAGGGTTGCCGATATGCCAGTCTCCTGTTCCCGCACTATCAATTTGAAATTGTCCCTCTAAGCCTTCCTGCTTAACCAGGTGTCTGAACATTGCCTCCGCCATGGGCGATCTGCAGATATTGCCCAAGCATACGAATAAAACTTTTACCATGCGCGCCAACTCCTTTGTCTGTAATTCATTATGACGTAATTATTGCCTATTTATTGACACTATATCGAAGTTTGCAAAGATTATCAAAGGATTCATATTAGGGGATAGCATGTAAGGCGAAGTCATTGAACTATTGTGCAGTTATCGGTATATTTAAATGAAATGAACTAAATACAGATAGAGAAACCAGATGGAAAGGTGGAGATACTGTGACCCATGCGAGCACACCTCCAAATTTTATTAAAAATATTATTACGGAAGATCTAAAGAACGGGAAGGTTAAGGAGATAGTCACCCGCTTCCCGCCAGAGCCGAACGGCTACCTTCATATCGGACATGCCAAAGCGATTTGGATTAACTTCACCCTGGCAGATGAATTCGGGGGTAGAACGCATCTGCGGTTTGATGATACGAATCCGGTCAAGGAAGATGTTGAGTACGTGAATTCGATTAAGGAAGATGTGAAATGGCTCGGATTTGAATGGGAGGAGCTCCGCTTCGCTTCCGATTATTTCGAGGAGATGTACAACCGCGCTGTGCTGCTGATTAATAAGGGTAAAGCTTATGTGGACGACCTTAGTGCGGACGAGATTCGTGAGAAGCGCGGTACACTCACAGAGCCGGGTGAAGACAGCCCTTACCGTAACCGTTCTATTGAAGAGAATCTGGATTTGTTCACTCGTATGCGTGCAGGTGAGTTCAAGAATGGGGAAAAGGTTCTGCGCGCCAAGATCGATATGGCGTCCCCTAATATCAACCTTCGGGATCCTGTCATTTACCGGATCTCGCATGCGACTCATCACAATACCGGGGATACCTGGTGTATCTATCCGATGTATGCCTTCGCGCATCCGCTTGAAGATGCCATCGAGGGGGTTACCCACTCCTTATGTACGATTGAGTTCGAAGATCAACGGCCTTTCTATGATTGGGTTATTGCCGAGACAGAGATGCCGCATGCGCCGCATCAATATGAATTTGGCCGCCTGAACCTGGCCTCAGCTGTTACAAGTAAGCGTAAGCTCAAAATGCTCGTGGATGAGGGAATCGTCGATGGCTGGGATGATCCGCGTCTGCCAACCATCTCCGGTCTTCGCCGCCGCGGCTACACCCCGGATGCAATCAAGAGCTTCGTCTATGAAGCCGGAATCTCGAAGGCTCAAGGGCAAGTGGATACCGCGATGCTGGACCATTTCATTCGTGAGGATCTCAAGCTCAAGGCGCCGCGCACTATGGCTGTGCTGCATCCGCTTAAAGTAGTCATCACGAATTATCCAGAGGACCAAACGGAATTGCTCGAAGCGGAGAACAATACGGAGAACCCGGAAATGGGTAACCGCCAAATTCCATTTTCCCGTGAGCTGTATATTGAACAAGACGACTTTATGGAGAATCCGCCAAGCAAATACTTCCGCCTCTTCCCGGGTAACGAAGTCCGCTTGAAGCATGCTTACTTCATCAAGTGTAATGAAGTTATCAAGGATGAATCCGGAAATGTAGTAGAGATTCATTGTACTTATGATCCAGAGACGAAGAGCGGCACAGGTTTCACCGGACGCAAGGTCAAGGGAACTATCCACTGGGTGGACGCCAAATCAGCGGTTCCAGCCGAGTTCCGTCTCTATGAGCCGCTGATCCTCGAAGAGGACAGTGAAGAAGAGGCTGAGACAGAGGGAGCGGAAGAGAAGACCTTCCTGGACCAAATCAATCCGAATTCCCTGACCATCGTTCAGGGTTATGTTGAGCCAGAGCTGAAGGATGCCAAGCCACAGGATAAATTCCAATTTTTCCGTCATGGTTACTTCAATGTGGACAGCAAGCATTCCAAGCCGGGTGAGCCGGTATTCAACCTGGTTGTCTCACTGAAGAGCTCGTTCCAGCTGCCAAAATCGCAATAATCTGCTGAACCAAGGGCGTACTATTCGTATATGAATACGGATGTACGCTCTTTTTTGCTGCATAGATTCAGGAAGATCGGGTAATTTTAGAGTAGTTGCAATAAAGTATAGACTTAGAAAAATCAGGAAAAAGTGTTGTGTTTGATTTAAGACGTATGTTACAATTAAAAAGTAAATAACTAACTAAAAGAAGGTAGGTATTTAAATGTCAAATGCATTCTTCGACGCGGTGAAAAACAGACGTAGCATCTATGCAATCAGCAAAGAATCCCCAATTTCAGATGAAAGAATTCAAGAAATCGTGAACGAAGCTGTAAAACATACGCCATCTTCCTTCAACTCCCAAAGTGCCCGGGTAGTTGTCCTGCTTGGTGAACAGCATGACAAGCTCTGGAATCATACCGAAGAGATCCTTCGCAAAATTGTAAATAATGAAGAGAATTTCAAATCAACAGCGGAGAAAATGGAATCTTTCCGTGCGGGATATGGTACTGTTCTGTTCTTTGAGGATACGAATGTGGTAGCGGGCCTGCAGCAGCAGTTCGCATCATATGCGGATAACTTCCCAATCTGGTCTGAGCAATCTTCCGGTATGCTTCAATTCGTAGTATGGACTGCGCTTGAACTTGAAGGTCTTGGCGCTTCCTTGCAGCACTACAACCCAATTATCGACGAAGCAATCGTAGCTGAATGGGGAATTCCGGAGTCCTGGAGACTAAGAGCCCAGCTTCCTTTTGGCAAAATCGCAGCTCCACCCGGCGAGAAACAATTCCAGCCGATTGAAGAGCGTGTGAAGGTATTTAAATAAATAAAGTTGGTTCTTTAAAACTTTAATCTTACTAAAAGGAGGAAGCCTTCTGTATCAGGGCTTCCTCCTTTTAGCAACTAACGTATTACTTTTTGAGTTCCACTATTTGTAGAAAAGTTACTGCGCTTCTACCAATTTTTTAAGTTCAAGTAAAATCGAATTATCGTCTTCCTCATAAGATTCTTGATTGCTTATTCCGGGTCTATTGTCTTCCTGTTCAATAATAAGCTCCGTTGCATCTCCTTCATTATGTAGCAGGTAACTCATAACGAAATAATTCTCTGGCTTATCTTCCAACCCTGGGCGTGGTGCAAAAAGGCTATATTTAATTAAAGAATAGGGTGAGAAAGCTAAGACTTTACCCCATTGTTCATAAACATTTCCTTCCCACTCGCTGCAAAAACGAATTTCGTTACCGATCTTCCAATCTGTTATGAGATTACTGCCATATTGCCATTGTTTAACTAACTCAGGTTTCACAAGAGCATCCCACACTTTACTTGAGGAAGCATTAATTGTCACTTTGGAAATGCTTTTAGCCATTATTCCAACCTCCTTTAAGATCATATATTAACTTCGTCAGTTACCATGAATTATCCTTTTAGCAGAGATAGAAGGCCTTTTGATTAAACAGTCGATCTTTCGATCAGCTTGAACGAGATCTCTTTAGTCAGGGGACCGCTGGCAGCACCGCGAATTAGTTCGTTAATAATCTCCATTGCGCTTGCTCCCATGGTATAAATTCCATTGTCCATGGTTGTAATGCCCAGTACTTCGGAGATTGGCATATTATCGAAGCTGATCAGTGCCAGGTCCTCAGGAATCTTCAGCCCTTGGCGTCCAGCTTCAAGCAGGATTCCAGCAGCTACCTGGGCGCTGGTGACTACAAGCGCAGAAGGTCGGTCCGACTGTTCCAGCATATGGCGCACCAGAAGCACTCCATCTTCAATATCCAGACAATGGTCATAAATCCAGTTCGGGTTAACTGAAATGCCGAATTCGGCATGAATGTCACAATAAGCCTCATACCGCTTGCTGCTGCTGGTACCCTCCATGCGGCCAATGGAATAACCGATCCGATGATAGCCTTTGTTCCATAAGTACCGAATCCCCTCCTGGAAGCATTGGTAATGGTTCAGGAACACCGAGGACATCGGACGAGCCCCAATGTCCTCACAGAGCACAATTGGCCCATACGGATTATAGGTCTCGATATGCTCAAGAGGCAGGGCACGTGAGCAGATAATAACACCATCAATTTGTTTGTTCCGCATCATTTCCAGCATTCGCTGCTCTTCATCAGGCTGATAGCTTGTCTGTGATACCATGAGCTGATAACCAGACTTAAGCGCCTCTTCCGCAATCCCTTCCATCATGGTACCGAAGTAAGAGTGATTAATCATGGGCAGGATCACCCCGATAATCTGAGTTCTGCCTTTCAGCAGATGCAGGGCATTAATATTGCGGGAATAGTTCAGACGTTCAACGGTCTCAAGTACCGCTCTACGCTTGTCTTCCTTGACATAAGGGTGATTATTGAGAACGCGTGACACGGTAGCTACAGAGACCCCGGCAATTTTGGCGATTTCTTTGATATTGGCCATGGATCTCACCTCCCATTAAGCCATTATAATTAATCTGAACAAACCACTTGCTCTGTAATGCGTTTCATAAATTACTATATTTAATATGGGACGAGGTTTTAATCTAGTCCCAAGCGGCAGACAATCCACGCAAGACCGGCGTTACCTGACTTTAGGGCGTGACGTTCTCCGTGGATTGTTTGTTATTCTTTGTGATTAATAACCGGGGTATAACCATGCCGATACAGACGATACCCCATTACAGCGAACCCTACAGCTCCGCATAAGGTCAGCATGAGACTTATCTTATACATGGTAACCGCTCCGAAATACTGGTACAGCCATCCTCCGAATACTCCGGCTATCATGCCGGATATCCCCCCCAGGAGAAGGGTGTATACTGCCTGTCCCGAGGATCTGTAAGGCCTTGGCAGGAACAAGGTGGTAAGCTGTGTGCCCACATAGAAGAATCCGCCAAAGGTTACAGCGTGCAGCACCTGAATAAATACGATTTGCAAAGATGTAGTTACTTCGGCCATGAGCATCCATCTCAAAGCGAGCAGCAGACTGACAATGAACATGCAGGTCATGAGATGGGTGATTTTTCTTTTCATATATTTACGCAGCAGCATGAATATGCCTGCTTCAAAGATCGTAGAGACGAATACCGCCACACCGACGTAGAGCTTCGATCCTCCAAGATCAGTGATGAAGAAGGGCATGAACATGGCATTCATGGAGCTTGGTACAGCCACAAGCATGCCAAGAATTACAAATGACACAAAATACTTGTTCCCCAGGGAACGGGTGAACTCCCACAGGTTCAGCCACGGCGTATCCGGTGCCCGATGAAGCGGCTTAAGCAGCAGGGCGGAGCTGATTGCAAGAATAAGAACCATTGTGAACAGCAGGAACATGCCGAGCGCATCGGATTTATCGATAACAGTTCCCGCGGCTACCGCGACAATTGCCCAGCCCAAGGAACCCCACATCCGGAAGGATTCGAACCTCCGTCCCGTACTCTCAGTATAACACAGGGTCAAAGTGTTACTTTGGGTGAGTAAAGGCGTCTGCAGGAAGTAGAATATAATCATGGTCAAATAGAGCATGCGGTAAGTATCTACCAGGAAGACAAGATAGCCGACAAGCAGAAGGCCTGACATCATCAGAAGAAGCACATATTTCGTATTTTGTTGTCGATCATTACAGTATTTCCAGAATGGATTGGCGGCAAGCGAGACGATTGGCCCCATAGACAGCAGCAGACCGATCTCCAGCTTGTTCATTCCGGCTTCCTGCAAATATAATGGAAAAAAGACTGCAAATATAACCATTGCCCCATAGATGAGGAAATTAAGCAGCTTAAGAAAGAACAAGGACTGTACTGGTTGTGAAGCATATTGATGTCGCAAACGCGCCATTCCTTTCTGGCCTGCATGAACAGAAGCCTGATCTCGGGATGAAGAAGATAATGGTCGCTAAGTAAATAAATCGGATAAGATCAATGTATCATGTGATGGAAAGGGATACAAACCATGTTTTATCGGATTTTCTTAATTATGGCATGAAGGGGAGCGGATAATTCATGGATATCACAGGCATAGTGATTGCAGGAGGACGTTCAAGTCGTATGGGGAGGAACAAGGCGCTGCTGCCTCTAGGGAATCTCCCGGTGATAGAGAATTTAGTTCGAAATTTGGATGAAGTTACCAATAGACTAATTGTTGTCTCTAACGACGAATCTCCATACTGCTATCTGGGTAAAGAGATTGTGCCAGACTTATATAGACAAGCTGGTCCGCTCGCTGGTATTCATGCGGGGCTGTCCGCCTCTGGAAGCTCCTGGAACCTCATTACGGCCTGCGACATGCCGTTCGTAAATACAGCTGCCTTACGCCGGCTTATATTAGAGGCAGAGGCAATTAGCGAAAGGGAACATGCATCTAATGGAAAAGAACTAACCGAAGCGGTCATCCCGCTTACAGCGGACGGTGTTCTGCCGCTGCTTGCGATGTATCGGCGTTCCGTGCTTCCGGGTCTCGATGCAGCTCTAAGGGAAGATCAGCTGCGCCTAATCTCATGGACACGGACACTTCAAGCAGCTTATATTCCGGCACATGAGCTGTGCAAGGAAGGGGTTACAGAGGAGCTGCTCTCTTTCAATATGAACCGGCCCGGGGACTATGAGAAGGCGTGTCAGATTTATGAGGAATTTAGGCTCCGGCCATAAGTTGATAAATGATCGAAGAAGCCACCCGCTCTACATGGAGCTGGTGGCTTCTTCGATCATTTAATATGGCAGGTGTGACCTATCAAGGCACCCTGGCCTTGCTTATCCGCCGATCTGGGACATCCGGCGTGAGGTTGGGGTGTTGCTCTGTTCTTTCTTTTCCAGAGCGAGCGCCATCTCATGGTTCTTGGGCTTCGTCCCCAGGGAGTTAATGAACATGGAGCGGATGGCGTCAGGGTCATTCTTGCCTGTAACTTTGCGAACATTGAATTCTTCAGACCAGTACAGGCAGGACTTGATATGGCCGTCCGCTGTCAACCGGAGCCGGTTGCAGTTATCACAGAAGTGATCGCTAACCGGGTGGATCAGCCCGAAAGTACCGGCAGCGCCCTTGACTCTCATGTTCTGGGAAGGGCCATTTCCCTTCAATTGGCTCGCGGCTTCCGTCTCCCAGCCCGCCGCCTGGCATACCTCCATAACAGCTTCCAGAGGCAGGTAGGACTTACGCCACGAATCGGTAGCGCTGCCGATTGGCATATATTCTATAAACCGTACATGAATAGGACGGTCCAGCGTCATGGCAATGAAGTCTTGAATCTCATCGTCATTGGAGCCCTTCATCAGCACCACGTTCAGCTTGATAGGATCAAGTCCGGCTTCTTCCGCGGCGGTAATCCCTTCAAGCACCTTGGAGACATCGCCTCCGCGAGTGATAAGGGCATACCTGTCCTTGTGAAGTGAATCAAGGCTGATATTGATGCGGTTCAGACCCGCTTCCTTGAGGAGGGCTGCCTTCTTGGGAAGGAAAATGCCGTTCGTTGTGAGCGAAATATCCTCAATCCCTTCTATACGGGACAGCATGGATATAAGCTGCTCCAGATCCTTGCGGACAAGCGGCTCTCCCCCTGTAAGGCGGATCTTGCGCAGCCCGATAGGGGCCAACGCGGCGGCAACTTCGGCGATCTCCTCATAGGACATGATTTCCTCGTGAGGCTGGAATACCATGCCTTCGGCGGGCATACAGTATACACAACGCAAATTACAGCGGTCTGTTACTGAAATCCGGAGGTAATCGTGAATCCGTCCGAAAGAGTCCTGCAGCATTTCCATCCAGATTCACCCTTTCTGCGATATGAACTCGGAGTGCAATTAATAATACTTCTTATATTATAATTCATTTTGGTGTATAGCATAGCAAGTGATTGAGCATTCTGATGAAAAAAGATTGAATCTTTTTTCAATAAAAATATTGTGAAAGCGCGTTCACGCTAATGTCATTTTTATGTGTGAATTCATTCACTTGGGAAGTTCTGTATTAGCTATAATGAAGGAGAAGAGACGTCGTCAATCAGGGCAAGGAAGGCGGTATCTCTACCTATAAGCGAACTTAGGGAGCTGACTTATGATGACAACGACCATATTCGAGGATGGTGTTACTGCAAGCGTGGAGCAGATGCTGTGGCTGGAGCGCAGGGGCTGGGTATATCAGCTGCTGGTTGATTTTCTGGGACGTGTCCCTCGTCTATCCTTAATTGCACAGTACCGCCGTGAAGGCAAGCTGAAGGGCCCTGTAATATCGGGTGAGGGAGCCCGGATGTTGAAGAGCTATTTGGATAGTACCCAGGAGAGCCGGCTTCGGCAGGTATGTTATGAGGAAGCTGATGAATATATGAGATTGTTTGCGGGGAGTCAAGCTGTGCTGCCTTTTACAGAAGGGGTATTTCGGGCAAGACAGGAAGGGCTGGAAGCCTTGAGGCACTCTTCTGGGCTTGGGGCCGTGTATTGTGAGTGCGGAGTTGTGTTCAATAAGCTGCATAATGAACAGGACGATCATATGGCAATTGAACTTGAATTCATGTCTGTGCTCGCAGACCGGATGCTTGTGGCCGGCTGTGTAAGGAATAAATGCACGGAGCTTGCCGACATACAGCTGTGGTTCCTGGAATCCCATCTGCTGCAGTGGGCGCCTGCCTTCGCTGAAGCTTTACAGAGAGAGGCGAGAACTCCGCTATACAAAGGCCTGGCTGTACTATTGTCGGAATTCCTTCCACGGGATCTAGATGTACTGCGTTCTTGGAGAGTTGCACAGAGTTCATGATCGGTATTAGGAGCTTGGTTATTCTTTAAAAGAAAAGGGCCGCACCCTTCGTAGAGTCATCTACTTAGGATGCGGCCCTTATGCGTTCGCGGCAATGAAAGAAGAACGCTTAACTTAATTCTACTCTTAAGCCTTAGCTTTGGCTGCAGCTTTAGACTTGCCGCCCCTGCGGAGCTTCATCAGGAATTCATAGACAATCGGCACAATGACGAGTGTCAGCAGGGTTGAGCTGATGAGTCCGCCGATGACTGTGATACCAAGCCCGCGCGAGATAATTCCCGCACTGTTCTCAAGGCCAAATACGAGCGGCAGCAGAGCGCCAATCGTGGCCAGGGCGGTCATCAGAATCGGACGAAGACGGGTTGCCCCGGCCTCCAGAAGAGCCTCGCGTGTAGAGAGGCCTTCGCGTTCCTTATGAATAACACGGTCGATCAAGACGATGGCATTGGTGACCACGATCCCGATCAGCATGAGTGCACCCATAAGTGACGATACATTCAGGGTTTCTCCGCCGATCAACAGGGCGATCAGTGCGCCGATGATGATGAATGGCAGAGAGAACAGGATAGCGAAAGGCGCAAGCCCGCCGCCGAACGTGACTACGAGCACGAAATATACGATCGCAATCGCGGCAGCCATAGCAAGGCCAAGCTGGGTGAACGTATCGTTAATTTGAGCCGTGACTCCCCCGAACTCCACTGTAACGCCATCCGGCTTGTCATAAGCGTTAACTTTGTCTTGAAGACTTTTGGAGGCGCTGCTTACATCTGTAGAGATGATATTGGCACTGACCTCGATCACCATTTTGCCGTCAATGCGCATGATGGAGTTCGGCGAGATACCTTTTTCTACTTTAGCGACATCCTTAATAGCTACTTCCTTGCCAAGTGGGGACATGAGCGTTTCGTTCTCGATGTCTTGCAGGCTCTTGTACGTTTTGTTATCGGCTTCAATATAGACTTTGTAGTCCTTGTTATCGATTTGGACCTCGGTCAGAACCGGACGCTCACGCTGCGGGCTAAGCTTCATAGCCAGCTGTCCGGCAGTAAGTCCCAGCGAGCTGAGCTTCTTCTGATCAGCGACCAGCGTGTATTGGTCATAAGCTTTGGATAAGCTGGAGTCGCCTTTGTCAAAATGAGTCTTGTCATCATTCACCCATTTCAGGATCTGATCGGATACCGGCTGGATCTGCTTCAGATTGTCGCCGTAGACCTGAACAGCAAGCTTGCTTCCGCCCATGCCTCCGCTCATGCCGGACATCTCTTTCCAGGTTCCATCAGGCACCTGTACCTTTAGATCCTCGACTAACTTCTTCTTCACATCTTCAAAATTCTTGGTGTCTTCCTTGTAGATCACATAGAACAAAGCGGAGTTGGAAGGGCCGGGACTAAGCGGATTGGTGCCCCCAACGGAATATTGCATTTTATCCAGGCCAGGCTGCTTCAAAATAAATTTCTCAGCGGTCAGCGCACGCTTCTCGACATCCTCACGCGTGTCGCCCGGTGCTGGTGAATAGGTCACCATAACATACTTCTCGGATTGTTCCGGCATGAAGCTGGTGCCGATGAATTTGGTCAGGAACAGACTGCCAACCAGAAGCAGCACGGCGAAACCGAAGGTGATCAGCTTATGGGACAATGCCCAGTTCAGAACCTTCTGGTAACCGCGGGCCAGTGCACCCGGCTTCTCTTCATGATCATGCGTCTTCTTGAGGCCATTCCTGAACAAGGTATGTGCCAGCGCAGGCACCAGGGTAATGGCAACCAGCAGTGACGCAAGCAGCGAGAATACCATCGTAAGCGCGAATGGGGTGAACAGCTCGCCCACCATACCGCTAACGAAGGCCAGCGGCAGGAAGACCGCAATCGTTACAATCGTGGATGAGGCGATCGGGACGAACATCTCGCGTGTCGCTTCGCGGATGAGTTCGCTGCCCTTCAGCTTCTCGCCGGTCAGGGAGAGACGCCGGTAGATATTCTCGATGACGACAATGGAGTCATCGACAACCCGGCCGATCGCAACGGTCATGGCGCCCAGAGTCATCATGTTCAGTGTAATATTCATCTGACGCAGAGCTAGTACGGCAATAAGCAGCGACAGAGGAATCGAGATGATTGAGATAATGGTAGAGCGGATATTGCGCAGGAAGATCAGAATGATCAGCACGGCGAACAAGGCACCGAACACAGCTTTGCTAAGCATGGTGTTAACGGAGTCTTCAATCGGCTTGCCTTGATCCATCAGAATGGTGAGATCAAGATCCTTGAACTCGGACTTCAGGGATTCCGCTCTGTCCTTAACTTTGTTAACCACATCAACGGTATTCGCGTCATTGGACTTAACAATCTGGATCCCGATGGATTCCTTGCCGTTCGTACGGGAAATGGATTCCGCCTTACCCACGACATTAATTGCAGCTACGTCGGACAGCTTAACCGTAGGAATGGACGCGGGCACAGCAGCGCCCTGGATTCCAGCCGCTCCCGCTCCGCCTGGAGCGGCAGCCTGCCCAGCGCTGGCATTGCCAGCATCCGCAGCGGACTGTCCCGCAGCGCCCTGGGCTCCAGTGCTACCCGCAGCGCTTTGGGTACCAGCACCGCCCGCGGCAGTGCCTTGCCCCGCTGCGCCTTGCGCTCCAGCGCTACCCGGCGCTGCACCTTGTCCAGCGGCTCCGCTGCTTGGAGTTACCGGGATCGTTACATTCTTCAGATCCTCCACCGTTGTGATGGCTCCATCCACAACGACAGCCTTCTGGGATTTATCCATTTCGAACAAGCCAAGTGGTACGCGGACGGCCGAGGCTTGAACGACCCCTTTTACCGTATCTTCGGTTAGACCGAGCTCCTTAAGCTTGTCTTGATTGAACTTCAATTGAACTTCCTTCACATACTGACCGGCCACCTGGACGGAGGCTACACCCTCCAGCTTCTCCAGTGCGGGCTTAACATCATTCTCAGCTGTCCGGGTCAGATTCTCCAAGTCGTTGCCGTTCTTGGCACTCATGCTGAGAGAGATGACAGGCAATGAATTCAGGCTGAACCGGGTAATTTGCGGCTTCTGGGCCCCGTCTGGAAGGGTTACACTGTTCAGTGCTTCCCGTACGACCGCAGATGCGTTGTCCAGATTGGTTCCATAGTTGAACTCAAGGATAATAGATGAGGCATTCTCCATGGAGGTAGACGTAATGGTCTTAATGCCTTCGACATTCCGCAGCCCCTGCTCCAGAGGCTTCGTAATCTCGTCTACCACATTCTCGGGGGCCGCGCCTGGATACACAGCCGAGATGCTCAAATAAGGTACATTAATATTCGGGATGGTCTCCTGCTTCATGGTCAGACCGCTGTAAAGACCAGCGGCAACAACGATAATCGTCAGCAGCCAGATCGCGAATTTGTTTCGCAATGAGAAATTAATAATTCCTTTCATACTTAGGTAACTGCTCCTCTCCGTATCTCTCTACTCACCCGTGTGTAACGGGGCCTTGTCTAAAATTTGTATGTAGAAGCATGGCTGCTTCCAATTCTTTGAACTCCTCATCAAGCTCCGGAATGTTCTCCAAATTCCTGAGCATTCCCTGCAGAATAACGCGCCGGGGCTGGAGTTCAACAATCTCCTGTTCCAGAATGTGCAGAGAATCATGGATCTCTTCCTTCCGTTCAGGAGACAGGCTGAGGTCCCGCGCTCTATTCTTCATGGATTTGATGACTTGAAGCGGGTGCCTATTCGAAGCTAATGCCTCGATTCCCTCATGAGCCCACTCCAGCATCTCTGCCGAGAAAAGAGGAAGTGGACGCTTATGCAAGAATCCATCGCTTAGCTGATCCAGTGCGAACATCAGGTGCTCGGACATCATCTGAATGCTAATGTTGATCCTTGGATCAAAGAGCAGACGTATATAGGAACCGAATGAGCCTTGGAGGAACAAGGTAAGATCCGCGGCATAAGGAGCGATCTCGGGGCCATAGACACGTACGAGCTTGGTCTGTGCCCAGCTCAGCAGCATGAGGTTGTTATCCTTGACACATTGCGGCTCGAAGTTCTTCTTTCCATAGGTTACCCATTCTCTAAACTGCATCAGCAGAAATTCCCGCAGCTCCAGTACCAGGCTGAGCAGGACCTCAATCTGCTTCCGAAGGCTTTCCTTCGGCGACAGTCCTGTCTCTTGATCGACTTCAATTAAGTGCTCCTGCAGCATTTGGTAACAGTGGTTATAAATGCTGATCTCAAGCTCCACCTTGGATTTGAAGTGAAGGTACAGGCTTCCTTTGGACATTCCGCAGTGCTCGGCGATTTCCTGCATGGAGGTTGCCGAGGATCCCTTGACCGAGAACAGTTCCATGGCTGTTCGAATGATATGTTTTCTTTTATCCGGCGACTTCTCAGACAACAACTTCTACTCCTTTCTGACTAACAGGTTCTGCTTATGACCAACTAGTCAATTACATTATATTACACTCCGATTCGAGGTTACAAATTTGTCTCAGTGAATTAGCTTGAGACCTATAGCCGACCCCAGAATTATAGCGATGCAGACCACTCTTCGCCATTCCTTAGGCTCCTTATATAAGAACATTCCCACTAAGGCGCTCCCGACAGTGCCTATCCCCGTCCATACCGCGTAGGCTGTTCCCATTGGAAGTGTTGTCATTGCAAATGTGAGCAGGGAAAAGCTGCATAGGAATCCAATTCCCAGCAGACCATACGAAAGCAGATTTCCCCGCAAGGTAACCTGCTTGATTCCGATAACACCGAATACTTCACAGCATCCGGCGATAATTAGAGCTATCCAGGCCATTATGAAGCCGCCTCCTCTTGCGTATTGTCCGACATCAGCTTCAAGCCCATGACACCAGCCAGGAGCAGCGCAATCAGCAGCGTTTTAGACCATCTGAAGGGCTCGCCGAAGACGACCATTTCCCCGATAACGGTTCCCGCAGTTCCTATACCTGTGAAGACTGCATAGACCGTCCCTACCGGAAGTCTTCTGGAAGCTTCAATAATGAGCCAGAAGCTGATTGCGATAGCTACCGCGGTAATTAACCAATGCCACCAGGCATTCGAGTGCTTAAGCCCGCTTACCCATACTACTTCTATAATCCCGCCCATAAGGACGTACAGCCAGTGTCTGTTCATCTATATCTCCTCCTAATCTTGATCCATTACTCCCGGCTCTGATGCCCGGTAATTCCACTCCAATAGATGGGCCAGGCCGCCTCCAGACGCTTCTTGGATCTTTCAGGCTTCGAATACAGCAGTTCGACCATAATACCGTCTGCCAAGGTCATATAGGCAATGGCTGCCTGGTGGATATCCATAACCTTGAACGTGCCTCTTCGGGACTCTGCCTCCATTAGCTTGATCAACTTGCGCTCAAGAGAATCAAGGAACGGGTAAATAATCCCGATAACCTCATCCCGTATCGCATGCGGCGGAAAGAAGAGCATCCGAAGCAGGAATTTCATATCCTCATTTCGGTCATATTCATCCTGAAGCATCTGGAATAGGCCCTGCAGCCTTTCCTCCAGAGGATCACTTTGACGTCTTAGAAAAAACTGGACAATCTTATGCTTCTCCTCCCTGAACACCCGACTGAGCACACTCATGTACAAGTCTTCTTTGCCCTTGAAATGGGCATAAATGGAGGGCTTCTTGATTCCGGCACCAGCCGCAATTTTCTGAAGAGAAGCACCTTCGTAGCCGTCTCTTGCGAATTGGGCAAGGGCGGCCTCCTGGATCCGCTGTTTTCCAACTGTCATTGAACAAACTCACCTTCCTAACGGTCGTTAGGTTGACTTTTTCACACATATACTCCCCTGTCAAGGCAGGCGGGAGGCGAACTTCTTGCAGATATATACAGGTCTTGGAGGAATATGGTTAGGAAGAATAGTCAGCTTCATGTAAAATGGTAATGTGTCAGGAAAGGCGATACATCGTAGAAAAGGAGATCATGCATGAGACGTGGCCTGCAAATTATACTCATTGCGGCAATATTATTTGTCTTTTACTTTTTAGGCTTTGGATTTTTCGGGAAATTCGGCGGTACGCTGGTCAGTATTTTTCAGACCTTGACTGTAATTACCGTAGGGCTGGCCATCTTTATGGAGAACCGGAATCCTTCCAGCACCCTAGCCTGGATTCTGCTGCTGGTTCTTTTGCCGGTAGTTGGCCTAGTTCTCTATTTCCTGCTAGGTCAGAACTATTTCAAGCGGAGGAAGTTCGATAAGAAAGCGATGAACGACCAGAAAGCTTATGAAATGATTGATAACACTAACCTGCATGCGGGCTTTGATCTGTCTACGTTCACGCCGGGACAGCAGAGGCTGCTTAAGATGTCTCATAAAATCGCCCGTACCCCGTTCTCCATGGCTACCCGTACACGTGTGCTCACCAATGGGGAGGAGACGTTCTCCTCGCTGCTGAAGGAACTGAAGATGGCGAAGCATCATATTCACATGGAATATTACATTTACCGCGCGGATGAGATAGGCCGTGAGATTCAGCGTACGCTCATTGAGAAGGCGCGGGAGGGTGTAGAAGTTCGCTTTATGTTCGATGCGGTGGGCAGCCTCGGCCTGTCCAAGGCCTTCTTGAATGAGATGAGGGAGGCTGGGATCCAGATTGGTATTTATGGTCAGGTCCGGTTTCTGGCCTTATCAAGCAGGGTGAACTACCGTAATCACCGTAAAATCGTTGTCATTGACGGGAACACCGCCTTCATGGGCGGCCTGAATGTCGGGGATGAGTACTTAAGCCGGAGCAAAACCTATGGCTTCTGGCGGGATACCCATATGCTCGTGAAGGGCGAGGCGGTGAGATCGCTGCAGATTATTTTTCTTCAGGATTGGAAGTACGTTACCGGCGAGAAAATCCTTGGTCTTGAGTATTTATCTCCTGAAATGGAGCGGGGCTGCAGCGGTGCGGTGCAAATCGTTCCCAGCGGTCCCGATAATCCGAACCGGTCTCTCAAGGATATTTTCTTCTCCATCATTACCTCGGCAAAAGAATCGGTATGGCTTGCAACGCCTTATTTCATACCGGATGAAGATCTGCTGACCGCCCTGCGTGTAGCGGCAATATCGGGTCTAGATGTGCGTATCCTGTTCCCGGCGAAGCCCGATAAATGGCTGCCGTTCCTGGCCTCACACTCCTACTTTCCATCCCTGCTTGAAGCGGGTGTCAAAATTTATGAGTATGAGAAGGGCTTCCTGCATGCCAAGCTCCTCATTGCTGACGGGGAAGTGGCCTCGGTCGGCACGGCTAATATGGATATGCGAAGCTTCCACTTGAACTTCGAGGTCAGTGCGCTGCTGGTTCAGAGCGACAGTGTACGCAAGATCGTCGAGGACTTCGAGCGCGACCTGCACTCCACCAAGCTGATCGAGAGAAAAGCCTTCATGAAGAAGCGCGTCGTAGTACGCCTCATGGAATCGGCAGCCCGGCTGATGTCGCCGCTGCTTTAGAGAGAGGCGTAGGTGGTGGAGAGCCAAGGAACTGAATAACCTAATGAAGGCCGTCCCTGGTGGGGCGGCCCTCTTTGTTGCGTTAGGGGCTGAGAACGACCGCTTGTACGGGTGCTCGAATGGCCTTGCTCATCTTCAATACGTTGTGAATCCCAAGATCTTCTGAAGCCGGTACAAGACATCCTTGAACCAGACGGACCGCTCATGATACGCGCTGAAGTCGAGGCTGAACTCGGCTCCTTCGTTGTACCAGATCCGGCCAAAGTAGTGGTCCAGGTCCTTGGTCAGCTTGCTCCCCTTCGGCGCAGCTATCCAGAGATCATTCTCAAGATTCAAATCATCGAGGTTTCGGGCTGTGAAGTTGGCTGAGCCGCCCATAATGATGCTGGGTCCCTTCGCTTTGGCGATGTAGAGAAGCTTCGTGTGATACTGTTCCTTCGTTGTGTTATACCACCGAATCTGCATCTCCTGACCTGATCGTTCCAGAAGCTCTTCAGCTACCGGTCGGTTGGGAAGACCAATCTTCTCCTGACCGAATGCATTCTGGTTCGGATCGAGGATCAGCCGGATCTGAACTCCGCGATGTCCGGCATCGACCAGCTCCTTCATGACCTGAGTATCCGCCAGGTAGAACATCCCCATCCATAAGGTATCTCCTTGGGCTGTCTCGTTAATCGATTTGAGCACATACTTATAGATTTTGCCCTCGGTCAGATACCGGATCTGCAGGGGAGCTGGTGCAGCTTCGGATGAACCAGCTGGCTTGGCAGAAGGCCTGGCCGAAGAAGCTGAGCCACTCCATTTCGGCAGAGTTACACCGCCCGAGAAGTCCGCTACGGCTTGTTCGCTTTCGAGGATATCCCCGGTAATATCCCCTCGCACCTCAAATGCGATATTGGAGTGGAAGGCACTGGCATTATGTACGTTACCCGAGGAGATCAGCGCACTGTTCTCGGTGGCGAGAACTTTACGGTGATTGGCCTTCACATTGAGTAATTTCAGATAGGAACGCGCGGTAATATCAGGTCCAGCCGAAGCCATAAGATTCGGAATCCAGCCGGTGCCCGACTGTCCGAACCATTGAAAGAACGTCCGCCATACAGCCGAATAGGCCGGGGTCGAATCCCTCAGCGGATTGACATCTGTGATAATGACCTGAGCGCCAGCCTGCTTAAGCTGCTCGAGCAGGGGATTCGGGGCGGAATCATAGTTGGTGTTGATCTCGTCCGTAACGAACACGATTTGGAGCCGGGGGTATTTCTGCTTCTGAGCCAACAGCCTGCTGGTCATTTCACCGCTGACATCGGGGTAGCTTTGGCCTTTATGTACATAATCATTGAATAGGAACAAATCGAGAACCACATACTCGCGGGCCTCGCCAATCATCTGAAGCATCCGGTCAAAGATATGCCGCTCTTGGTGAAATCCGCCCTTTCCGTCCGGGTAGGTCAGATCATAGAGGAAATCAACATTGTCCACGCTGTAAAGGGGACTCTCATAAGAAGTCCCTGCTGGAAGGGGCTTATGAGTCTGGTAGATCATCACGGCGGCAAGCCATAAGATGAGCACACAAAAAGCGATAAAGATACTCTTGAGTACGCGTCTTTTCCCGGAATGGCGGGGTGATGCGGTATGCTGCTTGAATAAAGACGTCATAGTCCTTCCTCCTCCTGCTTATTATTTCCTATTAACGTAATTACAGTAGTGTTGAAGCAATCCAACAGTTGGAAAGCTAGCTTTTATCCGAAGCTGGAATAATAATATGTCGCCCTGACACTCTCTGGGCGTATAATGAATGTACTTTTTTTGTACAATGTTTGGTATGCTGAATATGAAGAAGGACCGTCACGGAAAGAGAACCAGAGTGGAGTGAAAGGGTTGTACTCGATCAAACAAGTATCAGCAGCGATGCTGAATATCCCAACGGTTGCGATTCGTGCGTGGGAGAACCGCTACGAGGCCGTAAGCCCCGAACGCACAGATGCTGGATACCGCTTATATACAGAAGAGAATATTGAGGATTTGAAATGGCTTAAAGCGCAGGTTGAGGAGCAGGGGGCAAGTATTTCACAGGCCGTCAAAATGCTTAATAGCCGCAAAAAGGAGCAGAATGAGGCTTCCGTGCTGCTGCAAGAGCACCCCAAGGTAGGCGATCAGACCGCCTACGCCAAGATGGAGGAGCAGATCTATCAGGCGCTTCACTCCTTTCAGGCCCGAGGAATGGAAGATTTGGTTAGAGTCGCTGGTCCGCAAGTCATCGGAATAATAGTAAAGGCCTCCATACCTGGTCAAACCGCTGTCATTTAGACAAAGGTAGACCCATCGGGTGGAGGCCTTTTTGCGTCCACATATCCGACGCATGCCAGACGTAAGATTCGTCATTTACAACAGTGTATGACATTTGTATGACATTTGTATAATATTCGTCTAAAAATTAGACAGGAAAGAGGTGGCCTTTATATGGCCTATCACCCTATCGCAAGGCGTGCCATTGTAGTAGGTGCCGATCCGGGAGGTCTTGCTGCTGCGATGCTGCTTACGAGTCAAGGCTACGAAGTTGAGGTGCTGGAGAAGAACGACTGTGTGGGAGGCAGATCGTCCAGGGTCACACTTGGAGATTACCACTTCGATCGGGGAGCGACCTTCCTGATGATGCCGCATCTGCTAGAAGAGTTATTCACCGCTGCGGGACGTTCTCTCGGGGACTACGTGGTCATGAAGAAGCTGAATCTCTTGTATTCGCTGCATTTTGGAGATACCGTATTTTATATTTATCCCTTCGGACGATCCTGAGGTTACTTCGCACGGCTGTTCCTTAGAGAAGAAGTCGGCTACCGGCGGTTCATGAAGGAGGAAGAGATCAAATTTGGCCATGTGATACCGCTTCTCCAAAGGCCGTTCTTCGCTGAGAGATTATTTCAGGGCAGATGTGTTCCAGGCGTTGCCGAAGCTGCTATTGGAAGACCAACCATCATCAAAGGCCCGTTGGGGGACATTGCCGAAGAAGGATCTGAAACCCATAAAAAAGACACAATACTCTAAATACAGTATTATGTCATAGTTATACTCCATATAATCCTTGACTAATTAATTCTGTTGCTTATTTTTCGTATTAGATAAATAATCCATCCGAAAATGAATCCACATATTACTCCAGCCAACAATGATTTAATTACAGCTAGAACAATTTCTTCAGTTGATGAATCACTAACTGCTATATTAATAAGAAATATTAGACTGAATAATATTGTAGATAGAATAAAGGACTTTGATCTTAGAAATTTCAACACGATTTTTCGCCTCTGTTGGTTTTTATTTAACTACTTTGTCCCAAAGCACTCCTCCGTCTTTGTCGCCTTCTTGGAATACATTATAGTATACATCCTGGACAGTGAGTCCATAGCCCGCAATTTCAATTCCAAAGTGGAAGTTTCCTCTTCCATAAATTCTTGCTTTTCCAGTAATTTCGTATGTTTTACCTTCCTCCCAATTGCTAACCTGCCAGATAGAAAAGTTGCCTTTATTATACCAAGCATCTACAAGATGAGGATTAACTGCCGTGCCATTATAGGTAAAATAACCTTCTACACTAATCGAAAAAAGAGTGTTCCCAAATATACCTTTAACATCAAGAGTATATGTTCTTGTAGGAGTTGCCTTACTTGCTGCTGCCGTTTTAACATCAGGGGATACTGATGAACTGTTGATAACTGGATTGTCCTCAGTTACTGTTTCTACAACAAAGAACGGGGAATTAGTAAATGTAATCTTAACATTATCTGAAATAGTATATTCCTTGAAATTGCCACTCTCAACGTTAGCTTTTAGGTAACTCTTGAAATCATTATTACTTACATTTTTAGTTTCTGGAAGAACTGTTTTTTGCTTCGTATTAACAAAATAATCCGTAATCAATTTTTTATCAACAGGGTTTTTTTGAAAAAATGAATTGATTACTTGATTTGTTTCTTTAGTATCGCTGACGTGTGCATCCTCCAAATTTTTGAGAAGTCTATCCTGTATACTTTGAATCTCTTCAAGATATTGAGGTTTCGCTTCCGCTGCACTCGCACTCGCTGAGAATAAACTAAATAATAACAAAGTAGAAATTAGAGACAATAAACTTTTCTTCATATATAGCAACTCCTTTTAATAGATTTGGATGAATATGGAGTACAACTAAATATAATTATACTGTAATAACAATATAATTCAAATATGGGTTAATATGGTTCTGATATTATGGTATAAATTATACCTATTACGTGTTTTTACAATGTTTTAAGAAACGGTGATTCAAAAAGATAAGGCCGAGGCTAGTAGGTAGGCTAGTCCCACCAGGTGAATTATAATAGCAATAATATATGGATATGTTATGCTGCAAGATAGACAAGGAATGAACGGCAGCAGCCGGTAGGAGGCGCGGATGAAAGAACGTTTTGGCGTACAGGGCGGACGGAGAAGAAGGAGCTTGGCGGGCCGGCGGGCAAGCACAGCCAAGTTGAGAAATAAACCGGAGACGAACAAGCTGAACATGACAGACATGGAACACAATGCAGATATGGAAAATACGCCGGGAATGCCGAATCTGGCGGACATGTTCGACATGGTGAACAAGCCGAACATCTCAAACATGGCAAGCAACGAGTTAGGCAGGGCGTCCGGTGACAGCAGTCGGGCGCAGCAATCAGCCTCTATTGAGGATAACTCCACTGGAGCAGCCTTATCCTTGACATCGGGCCGCAAGACCGAGCATATACGCATATGTCTGGATGAAGAAGTCAATGCCGCGGGATTATCCAGCGGTTTTAATCAGTACGCCTTCCGGCATAATGCACTCCCGGAGATCGACTTTGACCAGATTAGTCTAAGTACCTACTTTATGGAGCGGAAGCTGAGAACGCCGCTTTTGATAAGCTCAATGACTGGCGGGAGCGAGACAGCCGGACGCATCAATGAACGGCTGGCTGAAGCCGCAGAACGCCGCGGATGGGCAATGGGCGTTGGCTCGGTCCGTGCGGCCGTGGAGCATGCGGAGCTTTCAGCGACGTTTGCCTTGCGGCATAAGGCACCTACGATCCCGATCATCGCCAACCTTGGCGCAGTTCAGCTGAATTACGGCTTTGGCGCCGATGACTGCCGGAGGGCTGTGGAAATTGCTGAAGCGGACATGCTCGTCCTACATCTGAATGGCTTACAGGAAGTATTCCAGCCCGAAGGCAATACGGCCTTTGGCGGGTTATTGCAGCGTATCGAGTATTTGTGCAGCACCCTTACTGTGCCTGTAGGGGTAAAAGAGGTGGGCTGGGGCATCGATGCTGATACAGCTGTCCGGCTGCATGAGGCCGGGGTTGCGTTCATTGATGTGGCCGGAGCCGGCGGCACCTCCTGGAGCCAGGTAGAGAAATTCCGCAGCAGTGATCCGGTTCGCCGCCTTGCTGCAGAAGCCTTCGCCGGGTGGGGAATCCCGACGACCGAGTGCATCCGGGCAGTGCGCACAGCGCTTCCGGGATGTGCCCTTATCGGCAGCGGAGGGCTGCACACGGGTGTGGATGCAGCCAAGGCCCTGGCGCTTGGTGCTGACTTGGCCGGCTTCGGTCGGGCGCTGCTTAGCCCGGCAGTTCAGTCCGAGCAGCTGCTTGACGAGGTGCTCAGCCGGGTGGAGTTCGAACTGCGGACAGCCATGTTCGGAATTGGCGCAGCGGATATTGCCTCGCTTAAGGCAACTGAGCGGCTGATTCGTAAGTAGGCGCAGCAAGAAGGGCGTTTCGATATCGCCTCATTCGTAAATAGACTGAGGAAGAATGCCGATATGATTCGGCGAGCGAGCAGCAGCCATTCTGAATGAAGGGAGCCTCCCCTGTTCTCCCGAAATTCTTCTCCTACTAATCCTTCAAGGCTTAGAAGATAACAAGGATCTAAGAAGCGTCCGTGCGGTTAACAGGGGGCTCAGGCCGATTATCGCCAAGGAGCGGGTTATGGCGATCTGAGGTTTTTCGCCGGCTATCCTTGAAATATTTCCGGGGTATATGTACTATGGTTGAAGAAGACTGAGCAATTACAATAATGAGGAGTTGTCATAGATATGGCTTTAAAAGCAGGAATCGTGGGTCTGCCGAATGTCGGCAAATCGACACTGTTCAATGCGATCACGCAGGCAGGTGCCGAATCCGCGAACTATCCGTTCTGCACCATCGATCCGAACGTAGGCGTAGTGGAAGTGCCTGATGAGCGGCTCGACAAGCTGACCGAGCTGGTGGTGCCGAACCGCACCGTGCCTACGGCGTTTGAATTCGTAGATATCGCCGGGCTTGTGCGCGGCGCAAGCAAGGGGGAAGGCCTTGGGAACAAGTTCCTTGCCCACATCCGTGAAGTAGATGCGATTGTGCATGTTGTCCGCTGCTTCGAGGACGAGAACATTACTCACGTGGACGGCAAGATCAACCCGATCAGCGATATCCAGACCATTAACCTGGAGCTGATTCTGGCTGACCTGGACAGCGTGGAGAAGAAGATCGAACGCTCCCGCAAAAATATGAAGGGCGGTAACAAGCAATACGCCCAAGAGGTTGAAGTGCTTGAGCGCGTGAAAGAAGCGCTCTACAACGATATGCCAGCACGCAGTATCGAGCTGTCGGATGATGAGAAAGCGATCGTACGCGATCTGCATCTGCTTACACTTAAGCCGGTTCTGTATGCGGCCAATGTCAGTGAAGATGGTGTGACGGAAGCTGACAGCAACCCGTTCGTACAGCAGGTAAGAGAATTTGCCGCTGCCGAGAATGCGGAAGTGGTGCCGATCAGTGCGAAGGTAGAAGCGGAGATTGCCGAACTTGAAGGCGAAGATAAAGCGATGTTCCTGGAAGAGCTTGGACTGGATGCTTCAGGTCTGGACCGCCTTATTCAAGCAGCCTATCGTCTGCTCGGACTTTACACTTACTTCACCGCCGGTGTTCAGGAGGTACGTGCCTGGACGATCCGCAAAGGAACCAAAGCTCCGGGAGCAGCAGGAGTTATTCACTCTGACTTCGAGCGTGGATTTATCCGGGCCGAGGTAGTCTCCTACAATGACCTGGTTGCCGCAGGCTCCATGAACGTAGCCAAAGAGCGCGGTCAGCTTCGTCTAGAAGGTAAAGAGTATGTTGTACAAGACGGCGATGTTATGCATTTCCGCTTTAACGTATAGGCCTTTATCTATATAAAGAGTATCAGCCTACAGCCTCGCCCGTTTCAGACGGGCGGGGCTTTTGTGTATGGGTGACAAAAGAGAATACAAGGAACAGACGAAAGGCGACCCGCATAACATGGATATGCTCAGCCTGGTACGGCTTGCTTGGAGAAGCTTACCCTGGGCGCTTCGCTTGGCGTGGTTAAAATCACTCGTCCCTGCACATGAATATAGGGTATATTTCCCTAATGTCCATATGTGCAGTTCCCTGTCGGATCCAACGAGCCGGGTATTAGCTATCTATTCAAATGGACAAAACCATGCTATAATAAAAAGTCGTTTACCTTAACTTTTTAATCAGGAAATTATGTATGCGAAGAGAGGTGCTTTCCTTGTTAGATCGACTTTCATCCCTTGCTGATCGTTATGAGAAATTAAGCGAGCTGCTTTGTGATCCGGACGTGGCTAGTGATCCGAAGAAACTTAGGGATTATTCCAAGGAACAATCAGACTTACAGCCTGCTTATGAGGCTTTTACCGAATATAAGAATGTCATGGAAGAACTGGATGCTGCGAAAGCGATGCAGGCCGAGAAGCTTGATGACGAGATGCGTGAAATGGTCAAAATGGAGATTGAAGAGCTCACCGCGCGCCAGCAGGAGCTTGAGGAGAAGATTCATATCCTCCTGCTTCCGAAGGACCCGAACGATGACAAGAACGTTATTGTGGAGATCCGCGGCGCGGCGGGCGGTGATGAAGCGGCTCTATTCGCGGCTGATCTGTACCGGATGTACACTCGTTATGCTGATTCCCAAGGCTGGCGTGTAGATGTGATGGATGTGAACGCAAGTGATCTGGGTGGGTTTAAAGAGGTCATTTTCATGATCAATGGACGCGGTGCTTACAGTAAAATGAAATTCGAGAGCGGTGCCCACCGGGTACAGCGTATTCCTTCCACGGAATCGGGCGGACGTATTCATACCTCTACCTCCACCGTGGCGGTAATGCCGGAAGTTGAGGATTTCGATATCGAAATCCACGACAAGGATATCCGTGTGGACACGTTCTGCTCTAGCGGTGCCGGCGGACAGTCCGTTAACACCACCAAATCCGCTGTGCGGGTAACGCATATCCCTACCGGGATTGTGGCTACCTGTCAGGATGGCAAATCGCAGAACTCGAACAAAGAGAAGGCCCTGCAGGTACTCCGGGCCCGTATCTACGATGTGAAGCGGCAAGAGGAAGAAGCGAAGTTCGCCGGGGAGCGGAAGAGCAAGGTAGGTACGGGTGACCGCAGTGAACGGATTCGTACTTACAATTTCCCGCAGAGCCGTGTAACCGACCACCGGATCGGCCTTACTGTGCATAAGCTGGATCAAGTGATGAACGGGGAGATTGAGGAGTTCGTCTCCGCGCTTACTATTGCAGAGCAGGCAGAAATGATGGACAAAGGAGAATAATCCTTGAATATAGATGAGTTCAAGCTGTCTTCAGGAAGTACGTTGATAGAAGCCTTTAAGGAGGCTTCTTCTTTTTTAGCATCGGCTGGGGTGCATGAACCGGAATCCAATGCCGAGCTGCTGCTGCGGCATGTGCTGAAGGTGAGCAGGGCCGAGTATCTGATGGCCCTGCGTGATCCGTTCCCGGCGCAGCATGCTGCCGCCTGGGAAGAAGCCGTGCGCCGGAAGGCGGCGGGGGAGCCCGCGCAGTACATCACCGGGGAGCAGGAATTCTACGGCCTGACCTTCAAGGTCACCCCGGCCGTCTTGATTCCCCGCCCCGAGACGGAGCTGCTCGTGGAAGCCATTGCCGCCGAAGGCGACAAGCTCTGGCCGGGCGGTTCGCCGCGCGCGGCCGATATCGGGACGGGCAGCAGCGCCATTGCGGCTGCCCTGAAGCATCTGCGTCCCGCGTGGCAGATGGCTGCCGGCGACCTGTCGCCGGATGCGCTTGCGCTTGCGCGAGAGAATGCGGCGCGGCTCGGGGCTGATATTACGTTCAAGCAAGGGAACCTGCTTGAACCGTTCGCTGGCGAGCCGCTCGATATTATTGTCTCCAACCCGCCTTACATCCCGGCGGAGGAGATCGAGACCCTGGAGCCCGAGGTCAGGGACTTCGAGCCCCGGCTGGCCTTGGATGGAGGCCCGGACGGGCTCGCCCCCTACCGGATTATGATGGATCAGCTTCGTCTCCTGCCGGCCCCACCAAGGCTTATTGGCTTTGAGCTGGGCATGGGTCAGGCGGCAGAAGTGGCTGAGCTTCTCCGTGTGGCAGGTCACTGGAATGAGATTGTGACCATACCAGATCTTGCGGGGATCGACCGGCATGTTCTGGGGATTTCTCGAAATTAGAGAAATTGAACTCGTAAGAGGATGTCGGTGTATTTGCTAGATAGGCTTTTGTGGTTTATAGAAGAATTTTGTGCTGTATTCGTCCAGCTTCGATCCATAAGGTTTAGGAAGAACTCTTAATCTCCTCCGTTAAGCTCGAAGTGGCCACACCTTATCTACAGTTGAACGGGAACAGGGAATCCTTGCTGGTTATCCCAGTTAATTTGCGTTTCATAGACGGCCTGCACTATATTAGAATTAACAGAACGCACTGCGCTTGTTCAGGGACTTAGCGATGGTGTACCATTAGATTTAGTGGTTTGAATACAGTTCTCTGCGTGGGCGGAGATTAGGACGAATAATAGCTTCAAATTGGAAATATAGAAATATAGATAGCTTCTGGAAGAACAGTGGTAATGCTGTACCCGGGGAACGCTGGAGGGAGCCGCTTCATGCTTAACAAGTGGAAGAGAGTGGATTGGTCGATTGTTTTTATCGTGTTCATATTCGGGATATTAAGTGTCACTCTTATCCATAGCGGTGTTGCCGCTTGGCCCAAGTTCAAGGGCGTTGATACGAAAATGATCTTTTTCTATATTGCCGGCTTTCTAGCATTCTTTGGTATGATGCTGATTGATTTTAGGCTGCTGACGAAGTACTTCCTGTATTTATTCGGAGCTGGCTTTATTCTAATGATCATTGTTATCTTCAAAGGAGAAGAGCTCAACGGAGCACAGGGTTGGCTGAATTTGGGCTTTATTAGCCTGCAGCCGGCCGAGCTGTTCAAGCTTGTGCTGATCATTACGCTGGCTGCTTTGCTGATGCGTAAATACCGGATGCGCCTCTTATTCTGGAGAGATGTAGTTCCGCTTGGTCTGGTTACTTTAATCCCTTTGGCGCTAGCCATGAAACAGAATGATATGGGTAATGGTCTCAGCTATCTGGTGATCCTGCTTGGTATGCTCTGGATCGGGAAGCTGAAGTATTCCCATGCCTTGATCATCCTGGTCATTACGGCTGTAACAATAGGGGCGGGGATTAAATCTTATATTACATTCCATGATCAGATTGCCACCACGCTGAAGCAGACCAATATGGGGCACTGGCTAAACCGGTTGGATCCTTGGCTGCTGCCGGAGAAGGCGGACAAGAACGCGTCCTACCATACAAGGAATGCCAGCGTAGCCATTGCCGCCGGAGGCATGTTCGGCAACGGATATATGCAGGGGCCCTATGTACAGTCGGGCCGGGTGCCCTATACGTATTCAGATTCCATATTTGTGGTGGTGGCCGAGGAATTCGGCTTCTTCGGCTGCTCGGTACTGCTCCTGCTCTATTTCATACTCATCCACAGGCTCATTCTGATCTCTCTGGAGTGCAAAGATAAAACTGGGCCGCTGCTCATCGTAGGCATCGTGGCGATGTGGCTCTATCAGATCTTCGAGAACATCGGCATGTTCATGGGTCTGATGCCGCTGACCGGGATTACGCTGCCATTCATCAGTTATGGGGGAACCTCGCTCTTGATCAATATGGCGAGCCTCGGTCTTGCCATGAGTGTGCGCATTCACGGTCATGAGGTGGACGATGATATTCCGCGGACGACCCGGCCTTCGCTTACCCGGTCCAGCTAACTTGGGAATAAGCGTACTGGAAGTGGAACTAGAGCTGGAACTAGAGCTAGAACTGGAACAAGAACAATACAGAAGTAAGCCGTCTTGCTGCTCCCACGGGGGCTGAGCAGGGCGGCTTTTTTATATCTAAATATACGAGAAAAATATAAATGATAGATTCATAGGTTTAGGAATCTCTTAACCGGACATACTGATAGACATCAGCACATCACGGTTAGGGGGATATCGGAATGACGTTGAATCGAAGTGATAGGGAAGCTGGGGGAACTAAAGAAACTAAGGATACTATAGAATTTAAAAAATATAATAGGACAAGAAGAAGCAAACTTGGCGTCCGCAGTACGCTGCTGCTTATGTTGTGTATGGCGATCCTGCTCATGTCCTGGGAAGGCCAGAAGACTGACGCGGCCGTTGCGAAGACGGAGATTCCCAAGGATTCGATCCGGCTGCGTATTCTCGCCAACTCCGATCGCCCTGAGGATCAGATCGTGAAGCGTAATGTACGGGATGCCGTTGTCGAGCAGATGAATGGATGGGTCGGAAAGCTGGATCATCCCCAAAGTCTTGAAGAGGCCCGGAAAATTGTTCGCGCCAAGCTTCCCGAGATTGAAGATCAAGTGGGCCGGACGCTCCGGGCTAATGGCGAATCGTACAGCTATAAGGTGGAGCTGGGGGTTGTACCTTTTCCTACGAAGCTGTATGGCGGGGAAGTATACCCAGCGGGCAACTACGAGGCTGTTCGTGTAACCCTGGGGACTGGAGAAGGTCAGAATTGGTGGTGCGTCCTGTTCCCGCCGCTCTGCTTCATAGACGCCGGAACCGGGGATGCGGCCCCTAAGGCAGGAGACCAGGTCAAGACGGCCTCTGCTGCAGGAGGTGAGAAGGCTGGTGCGAAGGCGGAGGCCAAAGCTCCTGAAGTTCGCTTTTTCCTGTGGGATATGCTTAGCAGCTTTTTCAGCTGGGTGGGCAGCTTGTTTTCCTGATTACAGCTTTACCGCGGGCAAATCGTTTGTTTCAAACAGCAATTATGGTAAAATATTCGTTATGAAATAAACTGAACTATAGATGGCGAAAGCCGAGTTCCGGAAACTAGCCCAGATTTACTCCGTAATTTGCACTTATCTTATTGTATTCTATAAAGCACCTGGAGCAGTTTGTCAAAAGTAATGAGATCAAGTCGGCTACAAATAAATTAAAGTGTTAAATAATTTCAGGCGTGGATTATAGTCTACTGACCTGAGTTGATATACGGCAAGAATGGCCCGTGATATGAACTAGCTCAATTCAGCTATTTAGAGTGCTCTCACTCTGCCGCAGTCTGGTGCACCGCACTATACTTGGGGGAGTGAGGCGCTTTTTCGTATGTAAGGGTGTATATCCAAATATGATAAAGAAAGCTTGGGATCTGAATGGAATATAAGTATAATGGCGAGGCAGCCACTAAATATTGGAACGTAACAAGCGGGGACACCAAAGCCCTGGGGCATAACTCTAATGAAAATGATATGAATGAGGCTATTCGAGAGGCAGCCTCTCTTCTGCGTGCCGGGGAGACGGTAGCCTTCCCAACGGAGACCGTATACGGCCTCGGAGCCGATGCGCGCAGCAATGAAGCTGTAGAGCGGATCTTTGCTGCCAAGGGGCGGCCGTCGGACAACCCTCTTATTGTCCACATCGCTGACTTGTCCCAGCTAGACGCGATTGTTCTGGAGGTGAACGATACGGCGCGGCGGCTGATGGAAGCTTACTGGCCCGGCCCGCTGACTCTGGTGCTGCCGGTTCGCCCCGGCGCGGTCTCGCCGCGCGTAACAGCGGGCCTGTCCACCGTGGCCGTGCGTATGCCGGCCCATGACATTGCCCTGCGGCTCATCGCCGCCGCAGGCTGCCCGGTTGCGGCGCCCAGCGCCAACCGGTCCGGGCGCCCGAGCCCTACGCTGGCGAGCCACGTGGGCGAGGACCTTGCCGGCCTGATCGGCGGCATCGTGGACGGCGGGCCCACCGGTGTGGGCCTCGAGTCCACCGTGGCCGAGGCCGGCCCGGACGGCACCGTGACCGTGCTGCGCCCCGGCTCGGTCACGGCTGAAGCGCTTGCCCGCGTGGCGGCAAGCGTGCACACCGATCCCGCCCTGCACAGCAGCGGGCGGGAGGAGAACAGCCCGGCGCCGCGCTCGCCGGGCATGAAGTACACGCACTATGCGCCGCGCGGCAGCCTGCGCATCGTGCGTGGGCAGGACCCGGGGGCCGTAGCGGCCCGGGTCCAGGCCGAGCTCGCCGCGGCGGAGGCGCGCGGCGAAGTGACAGGGGTGCTCGCGTATGACGAGCACCTGCACCAGTACCGGGCGAGCATCGTGATCTCGCTCGGCCCGATCGGTGCGCTGGAGAACGCGGCGCACCGGCTCTATGCGGGGCTGCGCCGCTTCGATGAAGAAGGCGCAACCTTCATGGTAGCCGAGGCCTGCCCCGAAGAGGGGGTTGGCCTGGCGGTGATGAATCGTCTGCTTAAAGCCGCGGGAAATGAGGTAATAGACGTATAAAGATCGCCTTAAAATGGCATTCAGGTGAGGTGTATGCGGAGGGGAAGCTTGGAACTGTAGGAGCGAAGCGATCGCCTTTGTCTCCGGATTTCAACCATACTAGGGTATCATATAGAAATCTGGAGACAACAGCGGCCGTAAGTCCAAGCATTCCCTGTAGCTACAACTCACCTCAAATTAGAACATTTTAATAATGGTGTATTTACCCAAGAAAGGCGGGGATGGAGATGATCCAGGTAGGAGTTACCGGATGGGGCGATCATGATGATCTATATCCTGCGCGTACGCCTGCTCGGGACAAGCTGCGGATCTATGGACAGCACTTCCCCATGGTCGAGGTGGACAGCTCATTCTATGCCATACAGTCACAGGCCAATTACCAGCGGTGGGTGGATATAACTCCGGACGATTTCACCTTCTTTGTTAAGGCTTATCAGGGGATGACGGGTCATTCACGCGGGAAGAATCAGAAATTTGCGGGCCCTGGGGAAATGTTCGAGGCCTTTATTCGTTCCATTGATCCTGTGGTGGAAGCAGGCAAGCTGAATGCCATCCTCTTTCAGTTCCCGCCCTGGTTCGATTGTACGCTGGACAGTATCCGCCGGCTCCGGGCCATCCGCAAGTGGATGGGAGAGCTTCCGCTCGCGATTGAGTTCCGGAACCCGAGCTGGTTCCAGAGTGACACGCGGGAGAAGACTGTTCAGTTCATGCGGGAGGAAGGGTGGTTCCATGTGATCTGCGATGAGCCCCAGATTGGACATGGCTCGGTGCCAACCGTGCTTGAGCCCGGGGCTCCAGGCAAGACCTTCATCCGGCTGCATGGGAGAAATGCGGCAGGCTGGAAGATGAGCAGTGCTCCGAACTGGCGGGAAGTCCGGACGCTGTACCGCTACTCTACGGAAGAGCTTCAGGAGTGGCGTGATCACTTAAATGAGCTCGGGAAAAAGGACGCGGGCGATATCTATATGATATTTAACAATAACTCCGGCGGCGATGCGGCAGATAATGCCAAGGAAATGATGGCGCTGCTCGGCATGAAGCCGACAGGTAACGCCCCGCGTCAGTTGGATTTATTCGGAGAGACGTTGGAGAACAACGGGTCAGTCTGAATGCTGGCCCCTTTGTTCGCGCCTAAGGACGGATGACCATAAGAATGATGATCAGCACGGTAAGGACTTGCACGATTCGGTTCAGAAAGATCATTTTGCCGGCCATGGGGAGGTAGTCTTCAGGGATGCCTTCTCCTTTGTGCTTCCTGATGAATTTGCCGGCACGCTTCATAGCCGGGTCAAGGAACCCGATGATAAGGATCTCGATAACGACAAATAACGCGAGACTGATATTGAGCCACATTTTGGTGAACCCTGTGTGATCCAGAAGCATGAGCAGAGCGCCGGTAACTAACAAGGTGATCCCTCCGGCTTTGGGGAACCTGTTGATCTTGTCGTTCAAGTGATAAGCGAACCTTAGCTGACTGCTTGTTTTGGCCGAATGTGTGATGACTGGCAGTACAAAGGCCGGTCCGATACCGATAATCGCTGCCAGGACATGGATAAGCACCAGGATCTTTTCAACTGCCTCCATTTTAGCTACCCTCCTGATAATTTACGGATATACCCATACTTACTACCCATGTCCCAAGTTCATGCCTGTTCCATGCTGATCTTACTAATAGATGTTCACACCTGTCCCTGGAACAGGATAAGCTGTCATGAACCCTGCCTTGTCCGCATAATTTGGTATAAAGACAGGATTCGGCGCAAGGGGTACGCCGAGAATTGCGGACATGGGGGAATGATGAATGCATGAAGCAGCCGAACGGCTTGGTGAACTGGCGACGATTGTTATGATGGCGGCAGCTCTAGGGATGGACGCCTTTTCATTGGGTATAGGTATCGGCATGAAGGGAGTGCGCCTGCGCGAAGTCCTGCGGATTAGCTTGGTCATTGCCCTGTTTCATATTCTTATGCCGCTGCTGGGCATTTTTACGGGAGAATACTTGGGGATGCTGCTTGGACAGGTAGCCGGATATGTCTCGGGGGGACTGCTCGTGCTGCTTGGAGCGCATATGATTATAAGCTCTTGGCGGGGGAACGGCATGCAGGCTGTGAACCCGCGTACCTTCATAGGGATGCTGCTGTTCGCCATGAGTGTGAGTGTCGATTCCTTCTCGGTCGGCGTATCGCTGGGAATGTTTCATAGCAATCTGGTGCTTACCGTGCTTGCCTTTGGTTTCTTCGGCGGTTTGATGTCTGTGCTGGGCCTTATGCTGGGGCGCAAGGTGAGCCACAGTCTTGGTGATTATGGGGAAGCGGCGGGAGGAGCTGTCCTTCTTGCGTTTGGACTGATGTTTATCTTTTGATACAATAGTAGACAATAGAGGCTTGGAGCTAGAGAGTTACCGGAGGTGAAGATACACAAGTATGCGGATTTTATTTGTATGTACAGGAAATACCTGCCGCAGCCCGATGGCTGAGGGCATGCTGCGTAAGCTGGCCAAGGAACACGGCGTGGATGTTGAGGTCCGTTCTGCCGGTGTGTCGGCAGCGGAGGGTGTACAGATCTCCTATCATGCGGAAGCTGTGCTGAGAGAGAATCAGATTCAAGATAATATTACTTCCACACCGCTGCGTGCGGAGCTCACAGAATGGGCGGATCTGATTCTTACATTAACCCAGGGTCATAAGAGGCAGGTTATTCAGTATTTTCCTGGAACCGCCGGGAAGACTTACACCCTTAAGGAATATGTGGAGGATGATGAGCGGGTTCTGGCTGATATTCGGGAACTGGATAGTCTGCTCGCCGCAAGAGAACTGCAGATGTCTCTAGGGCAGCAGATGAGTGCAGTGGATGGCCAGCGGATGATTGAACTCCGGCAGAGAATACCGGTCTATGATATCTCCGATCCATTTGGTGGCTCCAGGGAGGATTATGATCGTACAGCGGCTGAAATCCGGACCGCCTTGGATAAGTTGATGGATTTGCTGAAGCAGCGCAAAACTCATTAATTTGGCTTGCAAAGCGGCTGTGATTGCTATATGATGAAGTTGAAAATTGCAGATCCGATGTGACTGGCGACGAGAGTGGGCTAACCACGATGGAGCATCGGAGTATACGGCCGGTCGCCTGGGCAAAAGAGCACACGCATTCTTTAGATGCGTACTGCTCTTTTTTTCGTTCCCTCTTTCGATTTCTTGTCGATTTTTAGGTATAATAAGGGCGTTGTGAGCGGGAAGGATGTTGGTTCCTGCAGAATCGGTTCACGATTTGCATCGCCTGGAGCGCACGGTTTGTACCTGTGATTGAAATGGGAGGAATGTGTGAATGAATGAAGGCAATGAAGCGCTGTCCATCCGCGAACAAGCGGCTAGAGTATTGTCTGATCTCGCTGAGGCGGCAGGACTTGGACCCGGTAAGATCGTAGTTGCCGGTGTCAGCACAAGTGAAGTGGCGGGCAAGCGAATCGGTACGCATGGAGCCGAGGATATTGCAGCCGAGCTGTATGAAGGGCTTGAGCAAGTACGGGCCCAATATGGCTTCGAGCTTGTGTTCCAGTGCTGTGAGCACCTTAACCGGGCACTTGTTCTCGAACGCGGCCTGCTCGAACGTCTGCGTCTAACCGAGGTAAGCGCGGTTCCGGTACCCAAGGCAGGCGGCTCTATGGCGGCTGGCGCGTATCGCCGGCTGAAGGAGCCCTGCCTTGCCGAGACGATCGAAGCTCATGCCGGGATTGATATCGGCGAGACGATGATCGGTATGCATCTGCGGCGGGTCGCTGTGCCTTTCCGCCCCTCCATTCGGTATGTAGGCGAAGCACGGGTGAATGCGGCCTGGAGCCGTCCGAAGCTGATTGGCGGAGAAAGAGCAGTCTATGTTCTGCCACACGTGCAGGACTCTAGTCTTTGTGATTGATCAAGCTGTATAAGTTGAACTTAAGAATTACCCATAGGCAAGAGTGTGAAATGATTCTGGAGAAGCGAAGCGTTCGCCTTTGTGACCGGATTTCTACCTAATACATTTAATTAAGAAATCTGGGAGCAACAGCGATCGTAAGAACATTTCACATGGCTGCCTCACGTGTAATTAAGAGTCCAACTACTACAAATTATAGGAGGATGAATAACATGGAACATTTGAGAAAGCAAGACCCGGCTGTACTTGAGGCTATGAATTTGGAGCTTAAGCGTCAACGCAACAACATTGAGCTGATTGCCTCCGAGAACATTGTGAGTGAAGCGGTTATGGAGGCTCTTGGCTCCGTACTGACGAACAAATACGCTGAAGGTTATCCTGGCAAACGCTTCTACGGCGGATGTGAACATGTTGATATCGTAGAGGATATCGCTCGTGACCGTGCGAAGGAGCTGTTCGGTGCAGAGCATGCGAATGTGCAGCCTCACTCCGGCGCTCAGGCGAACATGGCTGTCTACCTGGCCGCGCTTAAGCCTGGAGATACAGTTCTTGGTATGAATCTGGCGCACGGCGGTCACTTGACTCACGGTAGTCCGGTTAACGCATCGGGACTGTTGTACAATTTCGTAGCTTATGGTGTTCAAGAAGATTCATTCACAATCGATTATAACGAACTGCGCAAAGCTGCATTCAAACACCGTCCGCGTATGATCGTGGCTGGTGCGAGCGCATATCCGCGGATCATTGACTTTGAAGCTATCGCTTCGATCGCCAATGATGTGGGCGCGTTGTTCTTCGTGGACATGGCGCATATTGCGGGTCTGGTTGCCGCGGGTCTTCATCCAAGCCCGGTACCTCACGCCCATTTCGTAACGACTACCACACACAAAACGCTTCGCGGTCCTCGCGGCGGTATGATCCTCTGCAAGAAGGCTTGGGCTCAGGCTATTGATAAGGCTGTGTTCCCAGGTATTCAAGGTGGTCCGCTAATGCACGTCATCGCTTCCAAAGCCGTCGCTTTGGGTGAAGCGCTGCAGCCTTCATTCAAGACTTATGCTGAGAATGTTGTGAAGAATGCGAAGCGCCTCGCTGAGACTTTGATTGAAGAAGGTCTGAACCTGGTATCTGGCGGAACAGACAATCACTTGATGCTGATCGATACCCGTGGTCTGAATATTACTGGACGGGATGCGGAGCATGTCCTTGATTCCATTGGTATTACCGTGAATAAGAACGCGATTCCGTTCGATCCTACAAGTCCATTCGTTACCAGTGGTATTCGTGTGGGTACACCTGCTGCGACTTCCCGCGGTATGGATGAAGAAGCTATGATTGAAATCGGACGAATCATTGCGCTCACCCTGAAGTCTCCTGAAGATTCAGCGGTTCTTGAACAGGCCCGTGCAAGAGTGGTTGCTTTGACTGATCGCTATCCGTTGTATCCAGAAATGAAGTATTAATCCTCCTTTATAGATCATTGGTGGCTCCTGTACTGGACAGTGCAGGAGCCACTTGCTGTATTTATAGGTATATGATGGGCCAGTACAGGTATTTGAGTCGTGCAGCACGGCAATAATTAAACTGATTTTGTCCGGTCTGGCAATTGTGGTTAGAACAGGCGCATTTAAAGGTGAAAATGCCCCAAGGGAGTGATATAATAAACAGGATTTGGCCGCTATTATACAAGCTCGAATGTATAGAAGCTTATACATACAGGACAGGCCTCTTAGTAGAGTACACAGCAGCAACATAACCGGAGGGACTAACCATGGGAAAATTGGTGATATGTGATCACCCGTTGATTCAACACAAATTGACATTTATTCGCGATATGCGTACGAACACGAAGGATTTTCGTGAATTGGTGGATGAAGTCGCTACTTTGATGGCTTACGAAATTACAAGAGATGTACCGCTGGAGTCTATAATCGTACAAACTCCAGTTGCTGAGACCGAGTCAAAGGTGATATCCGGCCGTATGCTGGGCCTTATTCCGATTCTGCGTGCGGGCCTGGGGATGCTGGATGGAGTCCTTAAGCTGCTTCCTGCAGCAAAGGTTGGTCATGTGGGCTTGTTCCGTGATCCAGAGACTCTTCAGCCAGTAGAATATTATGTTAAGCTTCCAACTGATGTTCAAGAACGCGAACTGATTGTTATAGATCCTATGCTGGCAACTGGAGGTTCAGCGATTGCCGCTATTGAATCCTTGAAGAAGCGGGGCTGTACCCAGATTAAGATGATGAATCTGATCGCGGCGCCGGAAGGGGTTAAGGCGGTTCAGGATGCTCACCCGGATGTAGACATTTATGTGGCTGCGATGGATGAACGCCTTGATGATCATGGGTACATCATTCCAGGTCTGGGAGATGCCGGCGACCGTTTGTACGGAACCAAGTAGCAGCGGCCTTCAGCTTCAATTGCAGGCCATCTATATAAGACGCAGTTAAAAATTTGATTTGAGGGTAAGGCGTAACGGAGGGGAGGCTTGGAACTGTAGGAGCGAAAGTGATCGCCTTTGTCTCCGGATTTCATCCACCTTGCGGTATAAATCAAGAAATCTGGAGACAACAGCGGCCGAAAGTCCAAGCATTCCCTGTAGTTACGACTGTAACACAAATGTGAACATTTTAACTGCGGCTTATATAGTGAGGAATTCAGGTTATCGCCGGATAACTTAATCAATGGGGAACGGGAATATCTTCTTCTTCATGGGGATGGACCCTGTTCCGGCCATTTTTTTTCAGGGAAATAGAAAGGGGTTACAGTTTTGAACAACAAGATTAAAGTGATGACGATTTTTGGTGTAAGGCCGGAAGCCATTAAGATGGCCCCGCTCATTCTGGAGCTTCAGAAGCATCCGGACAAGATTGAATCGATTGTCTGCGTAACAGCCCAGCATCGTGAAATGCTGGATCAGGTGCTCGAGGTATTCCAGATTAATCCGGACTACGATCTGAACGTAATGAAGGAACGCCAGACCTTGAACGAAGTCACCATTCGGGTGCTCCAAGGTCTTGAGGAAGTGCTGAATAAGGCGAAGCCGGATATTGTGCTTGTCCATGGAGATACACTGACGACCTTCCTGGCCAGCTATGCCGCTTTCCTGCAGCAGATTCAGGTAGGACATGTTGAAGCCGGTCTTCGTACCTGGAATAAGCTCTCGCCATATCCGGAAGAGATGAACCGTCAGCTGACAGGTGTTTTAGCAGATCTTCATTTTGCGCCAACCGATTGGTCTGCGGGCAACCTTCGCAAAGAGAATAAGAATGATTCAACCATTTATGTCACAGGCAATACGGTAACAGATGTGTTTCAATATACCGTGAAGTCAGATTATAAGCATCCGGTTCTGGACTGGGCCGAGGGTAAGAGATTGATTCTGATGACCGCACACCGCAGAGAATCCCAAGGAGAGCCGCACCGCAATATCTTTAACGCCGTTCGTAGAATTGCAGACGAGTTCGAGGATATCGCTATTGTCTATCCGGTTCACCCAAGCCCCGCGGTACGGGAACCAGCTTATGAGATTCTGGGTAACCATCCCCGCATCAAACTGATTGATCCGCTGGATGTTGTGGATCTGCATAATTTCTATCCGCATACGCATCTGATTCTGACAGATTCCGGTGGTTTGCAGGAAGAAGCTCCTTCCTTTGGCGTCCCAGTGCTGGTACTGCGTGACACAACCGAACGTCCAGAAGGAATTGATGCCGGAGCCCTGGAACTGGTAGGGACAGATGAAGAGACCGTGTACGAGCGGACAAGAACTCTGCTGACCGATCAAGCCGTATACGAATCGATGAGCCGGGCTGCCAACCCGTATGGGGATGGGAAGGCTTCGGAGAGAATCGTCAAGGCAATTTGTCACCATTTTGGATTGGATGAGTCCCGTCCGGAGAAGTTTCACACAACGTTCACAAATCTATAAGTTATAGTTTGTGAAAGTCAACAGTACAGTATACAGTTGAACTGTACGGATTACGTGGGTTTGGCGGGAAATTGCAGTGACATTTTTCATATTTTCAGGCCTGTTTCCGTAATAATCCGCCAATTGACAAAGTCTCGTGACATTAAGTAAAATTAACTGGGATTATAAGGTTGGGATGATAATGAACAGGCCTGAAAAGCCAAAAAAACCCGGTAATACCAAGGGAAATCCTTTGAAAGCTATGGGGCTCGTCACTACGATAGGAAGTAGTCTGGCTGCATGTACATTTGGCGGATTTTATGTCGGATCTTGGCTTGATAAGCTCTGGAATCTATCGGGAATTGGGACCGCTTTCGGAGTGTTACTAGGACTCTTTGTCGGGGCTGCAAGTATCATTGCCATCATTAAAGCAGTCATGGGGGAAAGTGATGAATGAACTGACCAAATACCGTAGGGTATTAACCATGCTGACACTTTACTTTCTTGCCCTCTGTCTATTGGTCGCCGCATTCCTTCCGTCTTATCGGAGTGTTGCTCTTGGATTGGTTTTGGGGTCGAGCGTGAGCTTCATCAACATCCTTTATTTGGGCTACAAGGTGAAGAAAGTAACGGAGGCGGTAGCTTCCAACAAGGCGGGGAATCGCAGTGGTATGGGATTCGGAGTGCGTGCTGCCCTAAGCATTCTGGCCGTTATGCTTGCTCTCAAAGCACCCGGTTACTTTAATGTAATTGCAGTGGCTGGAAGTTTAGTTTTGGCGCAGTTTCTTATTCTTTTTATCGGCTTTCGATTTTCTCGGAAAGAAAACTGAACGTTGTATCGGAGAAAGGGGTGAGAAAACATGCATGAAGCTCCAATTATTAAATTGGGCGGACTAAATATCGATTTGTCTATCGTCTTTATGTTAATTGTAAGCTGCGTGATTGTATTTATTATTGCACGCTTGGCCACTCGCAACCTGTCGGTTGAGAATCCTGGCAAAATGCAAAACTTTTTGGAATGGCTGGTTGAGTTCGTAAGAGGACTTTCCAACAGCACCATGGACTGGAAGAAGGGCAAACCTTTTATCTCCTTGGCTATGACACTGATAATGTTTATTTTTGTAAGTAACATGCTGGGTCTGCCTTTCGGGATTAATACGACTGTGCACGATGCGGAGAAGGCTCAGATTTTTGGCCAGCCTCTAGTGTCGGTCACGGAGAAGATGGAAGCTATTCACAAACAGCATCCTAATGAAGAGCCGGAAGTGGAAGTGGCTTGGTGGAAATCACCAACTGCGGACGCAAGTGCAAGTATGGCTTTGGCTATTATGGTGTTCCTTCTGTCACATGGGCTGGGGATCTTCAAGAACACGAAGGCCTATTTCAAACATTATGTTCATCCATACCCGTATTTCCTTCCAATCAACCTGATTGAGACATTCTCCAAACCATTAACACATGGTATGCGGCTATTCGGTAACATTTTCGCAGGGGAAGTTCTAATCACCGTTATCCTGAGATTGACCTCACTAGGTCCTGTAGGCGGCGTCTTCTCGGTAATCGGCTTGATTGTTTGGCAGGCGTTCAGTATCTTTATCGGTACAATTCAGGCATTTGTATTTACAATGCTAACCCTTCTATACATCTCACAGACGTATGCGGCTGAAGATGATCACTAAATGCATTTTGTTAAGAGCAAGATTAAGTTGTTCTTAACCGAAATATAAAATTTAACAATTACTGAGGAGGACTTAGAAATGGGAGTTATGGCATATATTGCAGCCGCAATCGCGGTAGGTTTGGGCGCACTTGGCGCTGGTATTGGTAACGGTTTGATCGTAAGTAAGACAGTTGAGGGGATCGCTCGTCAACCAGAAGCGAAATCATCCCTGCAAACATTGATGTACATCGGGGTTGCCCTTGTAGAAGCACTTCCAATCATCGGGGTAGTACTTGCGTTCATTTTCTACGGAGCAGCTTAATAATTAAATGCTTAAAGGTTTGGCGGGGAAGGCCACAGTCATCCGCGCCCTTCTTTTTAGACCGGAGCATTTCGAACTATTGAAAGAGGAACCTTACGGCACCGGAAAGGAGTGACAGGTTTGAGTTTACATTGGGAGTCCTTTGTAATTACATTAATCGCGTTTTTGATCTTGTATATCTTGCTCAACAAATATGCTTTCGGCCCGCTCTTCTCCGTAATGGAAAAGCGTCGCGAGCTCGTTCAACAGCAGTTGAGTGAAGCAGCTAACACTCGTGAGCAGGCTACCGTCTACGTCGAGGAGCAGAAGCAAGCCCTCCAGGAAGCGCGTCAGCAGGCCTACGAAATTATTGAACAATCGAAGCAGACTAGTGGTAAGCAAGCCGCTCAGATCGTAGAACTGGCTAGAACGGAAGCAGCGCGTCTGAAAGACGAAGCTGTTCGTGATATCCAGAACGAGAAGAACAAAGCGGTAGAACAACTGCGCGGAGAAGTCGGTGTGGCTTCCGTGAAGATTGCTTCCAAGCTGATTGGCAAGGAAGTTAAGGAAGACAGTGTTCAAGGAGAACTGGTAGATCAGTACCTTAAAGAAGTCGGTGGCAAATCATGAGCCGCGAAACGGTTGTAGCCAAACGTTATGCAAAGGCTTTATATGAAGCTGCCGCACAGGATGGCCGCACACTTGAAGTGGAACAGGAATTAACGGCCGCTGTAGAGGCGCTTACTTCGGATAAGGAGATTGTCAATTTCATTGAATCTCCTAACATCTCTGAAGATGCGAAATGGCAGGTGCTTGAGAGCAGCCTTCAGGGGAAGCTTTCACAGTCCGTGATCTCTTTCTTGAAGCTTCTTATTGAGCGCGGGAGAGCAGATATTTTGCCCGAGACGCTGGATAGCTATACTAAGATCTCCGGCGATGCGCTCGGTCTAGCTAATGCAACTGTCTATACAACATATTCTCTAGATGAACAGGAGCAGAATAAAGTAGCTCAGGAATTCGGAGAAATCGTTCACAAGAAAATTCGCGTTCACAACGTGGTCGATAAAAGTTTGCTCGGCGGTATGAAGGTGGTTATCGGTGACACGCTGTACGATGGCAGTCTTGCCGGTAAGTTAGAACGCCTTGAAAAGTCTTTTCGAAGATAAGCACTGAAGATAGGGGTGAAATTCTTGAGTATCAGACCTGAAGAGATCAGTACACTGATCAAAAGTCAAATCGAACAGTATAAAACGGAAATCGAGGTAGCTGAAGTCGGTACCGTTATTCAAGTAGGTGATGGTATTGCCCGTGTTCACGGACTCGAGAATGCAATGGCAAACGAACTCCTCGAATTTGAAAACGGCGTATTCGGCCTTGCCCTCAACCTTGAGGAAAGCAATGTCGGTGTCGTAATCCTTGGACCTTACAGCGAAATTCGCGAAGGCAGCCAAGTGAAACGTACAGGACAAATCATGCAGGTTCCAGCTGGTGATGCCCTGCTCGGTCGTGTAGTGAACCCACTCGGACAACCAATCGATGGTAAAGGTCCGATCGCTACAACTGAATTCCGTCCAGTTGAGAACAACGCACCAGGCGTAATCGACCGTAAATCGGTACATGAGCCAATGCAAACAGGGATTAAAGCGATTGACTCCATGGTTCCAATTGGCCGTGGTCAGCGGGAATTGATTATCGGTGACCGCCAAACAGGTAAGACAGCGATTGCTATTGATGCGATCATTAACCAAAAAGGTAACGGTGTAAAATGTATTTACGTCGCTATCGGACAAAAACAATCTACAGTTGTTAACGTGGTTGAAACCCTTCGTCGTCACGGTGCACTTGACTACACGATCGTAGTCAGCGCTTCTGCTTCTGAACCATCACCACTACTGTATATTGCTCCTTATGCCGGTGTAGCTATGGCTGAGTACTTCATGTACAAGGGTGAGCATGTCCTCATCATCTATGATGACTTGTCCAAGCAAGCTGCGGCATACCGCGAATTGTCCTTGCTGCTTCGCCGCCCACCAGGTCGTGAAGCATTCCCGGGTGACGTATTCTACCTGCACTCCCGTCTGTTGGAGCGCGCAGCTAAGCTTAGTGATGAGCTTGGTGGCGGTTCGATTACGGCACTTCCTTTCATCGAGACTCAAGCTTCCGACGTATCTGCCTACATTCCAACGAATGTAATCTCCATCACGGATGGACAGATCTTCCTGGAGTCCGACTTGTTCTACGCGGGTCAACGTCCTGCGATCAACGTAGGTATTTCCGTATCCCGTGTAGGTAGTTCCGCACAGATTAAGGCCATGAAGAAGGTCGCCGGTTCACTCCGTCTGGACCTTGCTCAATACCGTGAGCTTCAAGCCTTCTCCCAGTTCGGTTCTGACCTCGATAAATCTACACAAGCCCGTCTAAACCGTGGCGCGCGTCTTATGGAGATCCTGAAACAAGGGGTTAACCAGCCGCTGCCGGTTGAGAAGCAGGTTATCAGCTTGTATACCGCTGTTAAAGGATACCTGGATGATATTCCAGTTGCAGATATCCACCGCTTTGAGGGTGAATTCCACAACTTTATGGATAGTCATCATGCGGATGTTCTGCAATCCATTCGTGATACCAAGGATCTGACTGCAGATAATGAAACAGCACTAAAAGCCGCAATTGAGAAATTCAAAAACGGATTCGCAGTATCGGCTTAATATACAAATGCGCTTAGCTTTGAATATCAGGTTCAAAGCTAAGGAGCATGTTTACAGGAGTTTGGCTGTTAGCCATTCCAGGGATATGCGCGCGAAAAGTAACTTTGGTGTCCCAAGGTGAAATGAGGCTTACGAAGCTAGTTTTGGAGCTGCCAAAACTTTGAGGTGGTGAAATCATGGCAAAAGGAATGCGCGAGATAAAGCGTCAGATTAAGAGTATTCAGAATACCCGCCAAATCACGAAAGCGATGGAGATGGTTGCAGCCGCAAAGCTCCGGAGAGCCCAAGAGAAGGCACAATCCTCTCGTCCATATGCTGAGAAGCTGAAGGAAGTCGTAGACGGAATTGCTGCTGGTACAACTGGAATCTCACATCCCATGCTGGTTACCCGTCCGGTTAAGAGAACAGCTTATATCGTTATTACTTCCGATGCAGGGCTTGCTGGCGGTTACAATGCCAATATGCTCCGCGCGGTTATGGATAGAATTAAAGCTAACCATACCTCCAAGGAGGAATACGGAATATTCGTTGTAGGACGTAAAGGTCGTGACTATTTCAGACGGCGCGAGCTTCCAGTGGTTGACGAAGTAACCGAACTATCAGATTCTCCTACGTTCGCCGATATCAAGTCTTTGGCTTACTCGGCAGTACGCAGCTTTGAAGACGAGCAGTTCGATGAGATCTACATTTGCTATAACAAATTCATTAATGCGATTACCCAGGTACCAACCATTAACCGCCTTCTTCCATTTGAAAAGCCGGCCGCTTCCGCTTCAGGCGTGAAGGCTAGCTACGAGTATGAGCCTTCTCCGGAGAATGTTCTCCAGGTACTTCTTCCGAAGTATGCTGAGACTATTATCTATGGAGCTCTACTTGAAGGTAAAGCAAGTGAGCTTGGGGCCAAGATGACTGCGATGGGTAATGCGACCAAGAACGCAAGCAAAATGATCGGTGAATTGACACTGACCTACAACCGCGCTCGCCAAGCGGCAATCACTCAGGAAATTACGGAGATTGTGGCCGGTGCGAACGCTCAATCCTAATAACTAAGTAACAATGACAGTTTGCGGTTACTCGGTACGTAGAGTTTGGCTAAAGCTTAGCTCCGCAAACTTTGAGGAGGGAAACGAAAGAGATGAGCAAAGGACGCATTGTCAGCATTACGGGTCCGGTTGTCGACGTTGAATTTGATCGTGGTCAGCTTCCGGAGATCTTCAATGCCATTAAAGTTTTGAAAAAGGATCAGCAGGGAAATGTCACGGATTTGATCCTTGAAGTTTCCAACCATTTGGGTGACAATCTGGTTCGTTGTATTGCCATGTCTTCTACAGACGGTCTTGTGCGTGGAACCGAAGCTGAAGATTTAGGCGCTCCAATCTCTGTACCTGTCGGTGAAGCTACACTTGGACGTATTTTTAACGTTCTGGGTGAGACTATTGACAACAGAGGCGAAGCAGCAGCAACCGTTAAGAACCCGATCCATCGTCAGCCGCCGGCTTTCGATGAACTGTCTACACAAGCTGAAATTCTTGAAACAGGAATTAAAGTTATTGACCTTCTTGCCCCTTACGCCAAGGGCGGTAAGATCGGCCTCTTCGGTGGTGCCGGTGTAGGTAAGACGGTAACTATTCAAGAACTTATCAATAACATCGCTCAAGAACACGGTGGTATTTCTGTATTTGCCGGTGTAGGTGAGCGTACTCGTGAAGGTAATGACTTGTACCATGAGATGTCGGATTCCGGTGTTATCAACAAGACGGCGATGGTGTTCGGCCAGATGAATGAACCACCAGGTGCACGTCTTCGCGTTGCATTGACAGGTCTGACTATGGCTGAGTACTTCCGTGATGAAGAAGGACGCGACGTGCTTCTGTTCATCGATAATATCTTCCGCTTTACCCAAGCGGGTTCTGAAGTATCCGCCCTTCTCGGACGTATGCCTTCAGCGGTAGGTTACCAGCCTACACTCGCTACGGAAATGGGACAATTGCAAGAGCGGATTACTTCTACCAAGAAGGGTTCCGTTACTTCGATCCAAGCGATCTACGTTCCTGCGGATGACTATACTGACCCGGCTCCTGCGACGACATTTGCGCACTTGGATGCTACAACGAACCTGGAGCGTAAAATCTCCGAGATGGGTATCTACCCAGCGGTGGATCCTCTCGCTTCCAGCTCCCGGATTCTGACACCAGAGGTTGTCGGTGAAGAGCACTATAACGTTGCCCAAGGCGTTAAACAGATCTTGGCACGCTATAAAGAGCTTCAAGATATCATCGCGATTCTCGGTATGGATGAGCTCAGCGAGGAAGATAAGTTGATCGTTGGACGTGCCCGTAGAATTCAGCGCTTCCTTTCCCAACCGTTCCACGTTGCGGAAGCCTTTAACGGATTCCCTGGTAAATACGTTCCGATTGCGGATACCGTTCGTAGTTTCAGAGAAATTCTTGACGGTAAGCACGATGAACTTCCAGAGGCTGCATTCCTGTACGTTGGAGCCATCGAAGAAGCTGTGGAGAAAGCTAAGTCCCTATAAGCCTAACGCCTATTTCATAGGCTTTCCAATCAGAGGCAATAGGATTAGGCCGAGTACGAGACTATCTCTTGGATAGCTGAGATAAGAATATCGCTATAGTTTTCCGCAAGGGAAGCTTAGTAGTGCTTACGAAGATAGCTATCATCAGGGTAGCTTTTAGGAGGGTTGCAAGTGAGCACCTTTTTATTAGAAATTGTCACTCCTGAGCGTATCGTGTACTCCCAGCAGGTGGACAGTGTATCCGTACGTGGTGCTGAAGGGGAACTGGGCATTATGGCCGGTCACCTTCCTTTAGTTACACCACTGAAAGTAGCACCGATCATCATTAAATCGGGTAACACGGCTTTGACTGTAGCTGTCCATGGCGGCTTCGTTGAAGTGCAGAAGGAAAAAGTGATTATTCTGGCCGAAAGCGCAGAAATGTCCACTGACATTGATGTAGAACGTGCCAAAGCGGCGAGGGAGCGCGCTGAACGACGTCTAAGCTCAAGTGGTAACCAGGATCTTATTGATCACCGCCGTGCGGAACTGGCATTGCAAAGAGCGATTACCCGTATCAACGTCTCATCGCCAAGCAAGGAATAGTTAAGAAAAGGGGCATTTCCAAGGTCAAGTTGACCTAAGGAAATGCCCCTTTTTTCTATATAGTATTCAGATTATTTTCCTCTTTCTTACATATAATAGATTCTAATTTCTAAATTGAATTTAGCCAAGAATTCAGAAAGGCCGATGAACCAGGTCTCTTGCTTTTGTAATTAAATTGGCATCAAGCGGTTGCAGAATATGGTTTTTCACCCGGACACCAGAGCCCAGATGCACTTCGGATATACCGGAGCTTCGCAAAAAATCATCAAGTGCATGTACAGTTAATCCAGCACCCGCAATGACACGAAGATGCCCGGAATTCGACGCCAAATCCTGGAGGCGAAGTAGAGTATCCACAGCATCGGTAACAACCGACTTAGCTCCTGAAGTTAGAACATGGGTAACCTCGGGGAATTTGCTTAACGTGATAAGCGCTTCTTCCTGATCGAGAACCTTATCGAATGCTCGGTGAAAGGTGACAGGAAGACCGTCAGCGGCCTCAATGAATCTGCGCAGAAGCTCCTCATCGATCTTCCTCTCGGGAGTGAGGGCTCCAAATACAAATCCGTCAATCCCTAAACGATTAAACAATCTGGTATCTCTTATAATAGTCTGGATATCATCAGCATCATAACAGAAATGGCGGCTGTGAGGCCGAACCATAATCCGCATATCGATACTGCTATGTTCCCGAATCTCTTCTACAAGACCGAGGCTAGGTGTTAGCCCGCCTTCCGCAGGGCCTGTAATGACCTCGATCCGGTCGGCCCCGGCTGCATGGGCTATCTTTGCGTCAGCAAGGGTGTAGGCAATGATCTCAAGTTTCATAATATTTCCCCCGTAGGTTACTGTGTGTTAGTGTATATATTTAAGTTATCCTCATCCTTAATTATATTGAAAACGAAGCCCAAGTTATACTTTGCAATATAAACCGCTTTCATGTGACAAAATTTGAAAAAGGTTGAAAAAAGCTGGATTATTGCAAGCTTGGCAAGTATGATATAGAAGGTCTTTGTTTTTGTAAAATCTAAATTAAAAAATTGCGTAAATGCTGTGAATAAGATGAAGGGAATGCGGTCTTCAGTTTATCTCACAAATAACCGATATAATTTATGGTGTGATTAACCGTTTTTAGGTTGCCCGCATAAATTATAAGCGTGCCCGAGGAGGAATCCAAGTGGATTCAAATACGGTAAGCCAATTGCCGTCAAGCTTAGCTGTGGGTGGTCTGACAGCTATCATCGTATCGCTGGTTAGCATTGCAGTAGCCTTTTGGGCCCTGCAGAATCTAAAGCTGGATTTGGTTATACGCAACCCAAAGGGACCTCAAGCCAAGCTGCTTCAACTGTTGCTGGCCGTTGTTTTGGGGCACTTCGTTGCTTCTTTTGTGCTGGATTACTGGGGTTACACTCGGATGCTTCGATACATGTTTTAATATTCAGACGTTTGGTTATATCTCTCTTAGGAATTATTCAGCGAGTATGAAATGTCGAATAACATCGAAACATTGTGTTAACAATGGAAATATGGATCTTATGCTCCGTAATTTTATCCGCTGTATGGTAAGAGAATATTGTTCTTAAGCGTAGATAGGCTTTTTCAGGTTACAGCGCTAAACGATGTTCTTATGTTAACAAACTCTTGAGCCATGTAAATAAACCATGTTATTATGAAACTTAGTGAATTAGCGGGATACTCTTTTCAAATGTTTGAAAAAAGAGAAAATGAACGCGCGGAGGGAACCAAGATGAGCAAATTTATCGTCCGCGGTGGCAATGTGTTGACCGGGAACGTCAAAGTCAGCGGAGCTAAGAACTCAGTGCTGCCCATTATCGCAGCCTCTTTGTTGGGTGAAGAAGGGGTCAGCATCATAAGAGATGCACCACCACTTGATGATGTGATGACGATTAATAAAGTATTGGAATATCTAGGAGCTGCTGTTACATACGAGCAGGAAGTGATCACGGTAGATGCGCAGAAACTCGTATCCTGTGAAGCTCCCTATGAGTGGGTACGCAAAATGCGGGCATCTTTCCTGGTCATGGGACCCTTGCTTACACGCATGGGACATACAAGAATTTCACTCCCTGGCGGTTGCGCCATAGGGACTAGACCGATCGACCAACATCTCAAGGGCTTCGAGGCCATGGGAGCTGAGATCAACCTTGGTCAAGGTTATATTGAAGCAAAATCCGAAGGCAGACTCCGCGGTGCGAAGATCTATCTGGACGTAGCGAGCGTTGGTGCTACGGAGAACATTATGATGGCGGCTACGCTTGCTGAAGGTACGACGATTATCGAAAATGCAGCGAAAGAGCCGGAAATTGTCGATCTTGCGAATTACCTCACTAGCATGGGCGCAATCATTCGTGGTGCGGGAACCGGAGTCATCCGCATTGAAGGCGTTGAGAAGCTGCGCGGTGTAGATCATACTGTAATTCCTGACCGTGTTGAGGCAGGAACTTATATGATCGCAGCAGCAATTACTGGCGGCGATGTATTCGTAGAAGGTGCGATTGCGGATCACCTTGGACCAGTAATCTCCAAGCTAGAAGAGATGGGCGTTGCTGTGGATGTCCAAGAGAATGGGGTTCGCGTAACGGCGAACAAACCTCTTCGGTCCGTAGATGTGAAGACACTTCCTTATCCGGGCTTCCCAACAGATATGCAATCCCAGATGATGGCCCTTCTGCTCAAATCTGAAGGTACTAGCGTAATAGCGGAGACTGTATTTGAGAACCGGTTCATGCATGTGGAGCAATTCAGCTTGATGAATGCTGAAATCAAGGTGGAAGGCCGCAGTGCGATTGTTACAGGCGGATCTGATCTGAAGGGCGCTAAAGTCTGCGCAACAGACCTTCGCGCTGGTGCAGCACTAATCATTGCTGGACTCGTAGCTGAGGGTACAACCGAAGTAAGTGGTACACACCACATCGATCGGGGTTACGTGAACTTGGCGGAGAAGCTACAAGGACTTGGAGCCAACATTTGGCGTGTATCCATGGACGAAGAAGTGGAAGCGTCAAGCGGCGAGAAGGCTCCTGAAGCTCAAGAAGAGCTGGGGATTTTCAAAGTACAACCTACACTTGCATAAATTTCATTCTAATATAGGAAGGACCTCTGCCTTAGGGCAGGGGTCTTTTTTATTTGCATAAAGGGAACAGAAGCTCCAGCGATTCGGTAAGTTATCAATAGACAAGAGTGTGAACATTTCTGGAGAAGAAGCATTGTCTGTATGACCAGACTTCACTTACATACTTAATTAAGGAATCTGATCAGAGCATCGTACCTTAAGAATACTTCAACACAGTACACACGGCTGCATAACGTGTAAATCTATATTTCGACTTATATCACCTTAATCATGCAGGTTCTACCTCCCGAGCAAAACTCATATCTATAAGTATATTGGCGAAAAGATATAACGAGTAAAAGCTAGAATGATCTGACCGAACAATTCGGATCAGGCCAGCTAAATTACTAGTTGTATGGAATGAACGAAAGAAGCTCAATACATATAGGTAATGGAGGTTACGAGCAGCATGAAGGAGAAGAGAGCATCTATTAAAGTAACATTAACGCCTGGTTACCAATCAGAATTAGTGGAAAATCATCTGAATGATATAAAAGCAGGTGAAAGCAGCCTTCGGCCTCAGGGTCACCTGCCCGCAGCAGTGGGAGATGATACCCGGCCTCTTCACTCGGCTGGACAGCGCCAAAGGTCTGCAAGTGTTCAGCCCATAGCGGGAGAAGTGAAGCTGATCAAGGCGGTGCATGAGCTAGATGGCCAGAGTGAACGGGCACCGCAAAGCCAAGTGGTGAGTGAACAGGTACAGCGGACCCAGGCGGGAAGTCAGCGAGCTTGGCAAAGTGAAGCGGAGGGTAGACGGGTACCGCTGATGGTGGTGGCTAAGCGAGAGCCGGTAAGCTGGAGTGCGGCGGAAGCAGGGGAAGCGAAGCTGATCAAGGCGGAGCATTCGGTGGCGGGCACGCCCAGCGCTTCGCTTGCTGGGCGAACAGCCCACGGCCCCGCCGCTGCGCCAGCGGGGCCTTCGGCCCCACCGCGGGCCCCGCAGGGCGCGGGCCCGCTGCACCCGCCGGGCGTGCTCACGCCGCCCGGCGCAATCGAGCCGCCCCGCACTCGCGTTCGCGTGCGGGGCATGGCCCGCGATCCTTTCTTCCGCAGATTCGGAAGAAAGGACCGCCAGATCTTGGCCGCCGCGGCTGTGCTGACGGCGGCGGCCCTGGTGCTGCCCGCGCTGGTTACGCTCCTGCGCGGGGGCCATTCGCCCGGCGCGGTGCCGCAGCCCGCGCCGGTTCGGGTTCCGGCGAAGCCGGTGCCTGCTCCGGCAGGCCAGGCGCAGGCGGACAAGACGCCGGTCCGGGTCTATCTCTCGAAGACCGGCGCGGTCGAGACGCTGCCGCTCGAGGAGTATGTAGCTGGCGTGCTTGCAGCTGAGATGCCAGCCACCTTCGAGCTGGAGGCACTTAAGGCACAGGCCATTGCCGCACGGACATTCATCGTGCACCGGCTGGTGGATGGTGACGTCAGCGGCGTGCCAGGCGGGGCCGCCAACGTGACGGATACCGTAGCCCATCAGGCCTATCTCTCACGGGCCGCCCTGACGAAATGGAAGACTGACGGCGAGGCTGACAAGCTAGCCAAGATCAAGAAGGCGGTACAGGATACAAGCGGCACCATTATGACCTATCAAGGCAAGCCGATCACGGCTTCCTTTTTCTCCGCAAGCAGCGGGTATACCGAGAATTCTGAAGAATACTGGAATCAGAAGATTCCTTATCTTCGCAGTGTGGCCAGTCCGTGGGATGCGAAGCTGGACCCAACCTATAAGGAGACGGTCTCCATGAAGCTCAGCAGCGTGTTCCACAAGCTCGGCCTTAGCCAGCCAAGCGTAGCTGTCAGTACACAAAGCGGGAATACGGGGAATCTTTTCAAGATCTTATCTAGCACAACGGGACATAGAGTCAAGGAGGCGGAGATAGGCGGGAGCAAATTTAGCGGGAGAGAGATCCGGGAGAAGCTGGGCCTGCGTTCAAGCCAATTTCGTTTTGATATAGCAGGAGATCAGGTCAAGATTACCACCTACGGGTATGGGCATGGGGTTGGGATGAGCCAGTGGGGGGCCAACGGAATGGCCCGGGAAGGCTATACAGTTACTCAGATTCTCAGACACTACTATACCGGAATCTCCTTCGATCAAGCCTCCCGGCTGCTGCCTAAGGGATAGGCGGACCTTACGTAAGTGTAGGTTTTATATAAGACGCAGTTAAAAATTTACTTAAGGGTAAGGCGTACCGGAGGGGAAGCTTGGAACTGTAGGAGCGAAAGCGATCGCCTACAAGCTTTCTGAAAGAAAGCTGCATCGGAAGCATATGCTTTGTCTCCGGATTTCATCCGCCCTGCGGTATAAATCAAGAAATCTGGAGACAACAGCGGCCGAAAGTCCAAGCATTCCCCGTAGTTACGACTGTACCCACAAATGTGAACTTTAACTGCGGCTTATATATTCATACCACCCTGAAATATTTTCCAAAAAAATAGTATAGCCGAAGTATAAAAGAGTTGTCCCCGGTAACACTTGTTACTGAGGTGATAAACTATGAATGATCAAAATCAGAAGAATCAAAAGAATGAGGAATCTCCTAAAATTGGATTGGGAGAGCCAGTAGTCCAGGCGTCCTCATGGAAAAGGCTGTTGTCAAGAAAGTGGGTATACCCAGCAGCATACATGGCCACCGCGGCAATCATACTAACCTTAGTGTGGGTCTACCAGGATGCCAGCCATAAGCCGCAGGTCAAAGAAACAGCTGGGGTCGTCACGAATGTGGACAACACACCGGTTGTGGATTCAAGCAAGACGGAAGAGAGTAAATCCGTACCTACTGTTGCAACGCCGGAAGATCTCGTATGGCCGGTGGCAAATGCCGCCGATGTTACTGTCGTTAAGCCGTTCTATGACAAAGATGCTTCAGCCGAAGACCATGTTGCTGCGATCGTGAAGTATAACGATACGTTTATCCCGAACACAGGCATTGACCTGGCGCGCGGGGACAACAAGACTTTTGAAGTCAAAGCAGCCTTAAGTGGTAAAGTGACTCGTGTGGAACAGACTCCGTTGTCTGGTTATGTGGTGGAGATCACCAATGCCAACAACCTGAAGACCGTGTATGAGAGCTTAACGGATGTCAAGGTGAAGAAGGATGCCGAAGTGAAACAAGGCGATACACTGGCTAGCGCCGGACGTAGTGAGCTGGAAAAGGACCTTGGCAATCATGTTCACTTTGCTGTATTTGAGAACGATACGCCGGTGAACCCGGCAACACTTCTTCCACAAAAATAATTGCTTTAACAGGGCGGGGAATCATGAGATTCCTCGTCTTTTTGCTGTGTTGTCTAAAAAAATCGGCCGTCCCCAAGCTTGTCACGCTTGGAAACAAAGAATATATGGGCACGCCCCTCATATACTGTACCAAACTATCTCGAGTTGGGAGGCGGGAGCGTGCATGATTACATCAAGGAACGTACCATTAAGATAGGCCGCTGCATCGTGGAGACGAGGCATACAGTAAGAACGATCGCCAAGGAATTTGGCGTGTCCAAGAGCACGGTGCATAAGGACCTGACCGAACGGCTTCCGGAGATCAACCCGGATCTGGCTGACCAGGTGAAGCATATTTTGGAGTACCACAAGTCTATTCGGCATCTGCGCGGAGGAGAGGCGACCAAAATTAAGTATAAAAAAACAACACCCTCCAAACGGGAGGTGATTTCAGCAGTTAATTAGTCCTAATTTTGTATTCCAAATGTCACAGATTGCTCCAAGCATTAATTTCATTGAATCGACAAGATCAGAGCTGTTTTCCCTCTAAAAAAGACAGGATTGTGATTGAATACGTCCCCCAAAGTGTGATATTTTTAAATATGGTACGAGAATGCGGGTAATTTATCCATTCACCCCGAAATTTAGCTTTACAGAATGGACTTAAGATGTATTTTACTAGTCTTTTTGTGTAAAACTAACGGATTTTCTGTCGAAAACGGGTAACCATAGATGAGGAATTCTTTTACCATTTAAAATACGCTTTGGGGGAGCTTTGTAATGATGAGCAAGGATATCGGAATTGACTTGGGCACGGCGAATGTGCTTATCCATGTAAAAGGGAAAGGTGTAGTACTCGACGAGCCTTCGGTAGTAACGATTGAGAGCGATACCAAGCGGGTGCTTGCTGTCGGTGAAGATGCAAGACGGATGGTAGGTAGAACACCAGGGAACATTGTGGCAATCCGTCCGCTTAAGGATGGAGTTATTGCGGATTTCGAAATTACGGAGACGATGCTGAAATATTTCATCAATCGTGTTGGTGGTAAGAGCTGGTATAGTCACCCCCGAATTCTCATCTGTGCCCCAACGAACATTACCTCAGTTGAGCAAAAGGCGATTCGTGAGGCCGCTGAGCGCAGCGGGGCCAAGGAAGTCTACTTGGAGGAAGAGCCGAAGGCAGCTGCCATCGGAGCGGGAATGGATATTTATGAACCGAGCGGGAATATGGTTGTTGATATTGGAGGCGGGACGACAGACGTTGCGGTTCTCTCTATGGGAGACATTGTTACCGCGTCTTCAATCAAGATGGCAGGCGATAAATTCGATTCGGCCATCATTCGTTATATCAAAACTAAGTACAAGCTCTTAATCGGCGAGCGTACAGCTGAGGATATCAAGATCGGAATCGGAACCGTTCGTCCCGGCGGTCGTCAGGCTGAACTCGACATACGAGGAAGAGATATGGTATCAGGACTTCCGCTTACCATTACGATTTCTTCTGCAGAAGTACAGGAAGCTCTATGGGAGCCCGTGTCTTCGATCGTTGCGGCAGCAAAATCAGTCTTGGAGCGCACTCCGCCGGAACTATCTGCGGACATTATCGACCGCGGGGTGATTCTGACTGGCGGGGGCGCTCTGCTGAACGGATTGGACGAGCTTTTGGCTGAAGAACTCCGCGTACCTGTAGTTGTTGCCGAAGATCCGATGCACTGCGTCGTGAAGGGCACAGGACTCATGCTGGATAATTTGGACAAAGTCATTAAGAAAAAGTTCTAACCATCCGATATAAACTTAAGAACCTTATTGCCCTTTGGGCAATTGGATATAGATGATCTAAATCATAGTTAACCCTGGCTTTAAATGTTATGTAGAAGACAGCAATCAGACATAAATGTGCCAAGTAAATAGGCCTAAAGTTTAACTAACCAGGGTTAACTCATTAGAAACAGGTAATTTATTACAGTGGCACTAGCTGGAATTTCACACGGCGGCAAGAGGATTGTTCCTCCTGCTGATGAGCAATTAGCCAATAGTTAAGTAAAATGTTTAGCTGGTAGGACATTTAATAAGACAACCCAGCAAGCAAATTTTAAGCAAGTAAACTAGCAAGTAAGCCAAACAAGTAAGCCAAACAAGTAAGTCAATTAAGTAAATCGGGTGAACCGAGTAAGTAACTTAGCCCGTCAAAAGGCATGCAAGCAAACAGATCGACCACGTGCATTAACATGAGCATATTTAATTAGCATGTAATAGCTTGTACTAGTTTGTAGATGGAGACAAACAGGATTCGTAAGCGTGTCCTAGCAACACTAGTAACTAATAGAGACAACAGGTAGCCAGTAACTGGACGAGTACTTTCGAGAGCAATTAATACTGTCTTAGGAAGAAAGCCCAGAAAGCGACTAGCAATTAATGAATGTAGAACAAGTAGTCAATGATGAATCAATTCAGACCCTAGCTAAAATATCAGCAACTGACATGGTTTTCTAAGACAATAGACGTCAATCCAAGTCAGTCAACTTGCTAACATCACACAGTAATTTTTATCAAAGTACCTCAAACCTAAAGCGTGTCCCGAAGGGACGACAAGCGGCTCAGAGCACCATGAGCACTAAGTCCAGCCAACACATCTCAACTCCCCACCCATTCAGGTGTCCAGAGGATGAAATCCTTGGGGCCCTTCCTAAAAGTTTTCCGGAGGAAAACTACTTCGGAAGCATATGCTTAGGCAAGGGAGGGTTTGGGAGGGTTGTGAAAAAGATTTTCTCAAAAGATTAGGAGGTTTCCCATTTGCTAAGAGGACTCTATACGGCTGCCGCGGGCATGATGACCCAGCAGCGGATGCACGATACGGTGACCCAGAATATAGCCAACATTAATACACCAGGATACAAGTCGGTGAACGAAGCAGCCCGCTCATTTCCAGAGGTGCTTATTTCTCTGGTGGGCGGGAACGGTCCCGGCACTTCACAAATTGGCAAGCTGAATACCGGCGTGTTCGCCGAAGAGACACAGCCTACTTACACGCAGGGAGACCTTAGAGAGACGGGCAAAAGCTCGGACTTTGGGCTGGAGTCCAGCCTGGAGCTGGTTGATCCGGCGACGGGACAGCCGTATGCTTTTGATCAGTCTGGCAAGTTCGTGAAGGCGGATGGCAGCGTTGTGTACCGTCCTCAGGCTTTCTTCACGGTTCAGGACAATAACGGGAATATCCGTTATACGAGAGATGGCAGCTTTCATGTGAATGGAGCAGGGGAGCTCCTTAGTTCCACCGGCTTCAAGGTCCTTGGAAGCAATGGTCAGCCGCTAGTTCTTAATCGTCCTATTAATGATCTGCAGACGGATAGCAAGGGGAACTTCCTGTATAATGGAGCCCCTACCAATCAGCAGCTGCAGATCACGGTAGCTACTTCCCCTTATGAGCTTGTTCGTAACGGGAACGGTGTGTATGAAGCTGCTGATCCGCAGAAGGCGGGCCTTCGTAATCTGGCAGCTACCGATGCTGTAACCGTACGTCAGGGCTCTCTTGAAGGCTCTAATGTGAATACGGCCCAATCGATGGTCGATTTAATGACAGCACAACGTGCATATGAAGCGAACCAGAAGGTCATTCAATTTTACGATAAAAGTATGGACAAAGCCGTCAATGACGTCGGCCGCGTGTAGGAGGCACTAAATGAACAACTCCATGATCAGTTCCGCGGTCTCCATGGCTGGAATTCAGCAGCGTCTGGATCTGCTTGCGGATAATATTGCGAATGTGAATACGGTTGGATATAAGAGCAAGGGAGCTACCTTTGAGGATACCCTTACCAGCATTGTAAAGCAGGAAGCCGGGATGGGCCGGACAGGTAGAGCTACTCCGCTAGGAATTAATGTAGGATATGGCTCGAGAATGACGAGTGTCTCCCGGGATTATTCTCAAGGACCGATCAAGGATACGGGGAACGACACCGATCTTGCGATCCAGGGGAATGGATTGTTCGCGGTACAGGCGAACGGCCAGAAGGCGTGGACTAGAGAAGGTGACTTCCATATCCAGCCCGATCCCAAGGATAACAAATTAGCATATTTGGTTACTAACCAGGGATACTATGTATTGGATAAGAATAATGCGCCCATTACAGTTCCTGCAGGCTCCAAGCTCCAAATCGATGCTCATGGCAATATTAAAGCAACTCTAGGCAAGACTACAACGAATCTGGGACAGTCCATTCAGTTGGTGTCTCCTCAGCGGCCTGAGGCTCTTGAACAAAGAGCGGACAATCTGTTTGTCCTAACAGCAGGCGCTAACGAGAATGACGTTCTTGCGAGTAACGATACGCTTCCACAGAGTCAGCAGGCATCTCTTCGTCAAGGTGCGCTCGAACAGTCCAACGTGGATTTGACGACCGAAATGTCGGAAATGCTTCAGGTGCAGCGGGCGTATCAGCTTTCAGCACGCGCCTTGACATCAAGTGATACGATGACAAATCTGGCGAACAATTTGCGTGGATAGGTGGAAGTATCGATGAGTCAAGAGAGTAAACCGGCGGCCAAGCGCCCTGCTCTACGTAGAAGCCTGTTCATTCTGCTGCTCCTATTCATCCTATTCCTGGCGCTCTTTAGCGGTATGATTGTAGGATATGTTGTGCTCGGCAAGCAGAGTCTCAGCGGTGCCTTCCAGTGGAGTACCTGGCGTCATGTCTATGATTTGATTTTTGCTTCTTAAGGATCATATATCCGGCAAGAGTGCTTCAGTATTTTATCTGTATGACCAAGAACTCCCGCGCCTGCGAGGAGTTCTTACGCAAGAGTTACCGTAATAACTCCCGCCCTTGCAAGGAGTTCTCACGCCGAAGCATCATAAAAACTCCCGCTTAAGCGGGAGTTTTATTTTTGAGTAGGGAGAAGGTATAATTGTGGGAGGAATGCCTGCTTTGGGCAGTCAGTATACCCAGCGGCAAAAGCAAAAGGGTTCTATCCGTAAGGCGGCTTTAGAGCAGCCCTGCGAATAAACCCCTTATCTGAACCTTCGCATCTGCAGAGACGAAGGATAATTACAGTGTGACCTTTGACACTTGTTTTTATACGGGATTTCCCGTTTAAATACCATTACCCGGAGAGTGGGCAAATAAGAAAGGGGCAGTACATAATCATGTTAGACAATCGGCAGGTTCAAGACATTATTCCTCACCGCTATCCATTCCTTCTGGTGGATCGAATTATCGAGATGGAAGAGGGAAAGCGTGCAGTAGGCATTAAGAATGTAACCATTAACGAGCCTTTCTTCCAAGGGCATTTCCCAGGTTACCCGGTTATGCCTGGCGTACTTATTACTGAGGCATTGGCTCAAGTTGGAGCAGCCGCCATGCTTAGTGTGGAGAGCAACAAGGGGAAGATCGGATTCCTTGCAGGACTGGATGGATTCCGTTTCCGCGATATGGTGTTCCCGGGCGATACCCTTCGCCTTGAAGTTGAGATTATTCGACTGAAGGGTTCAATCGGCAAGGGCCGCGCTACCGCAAAGGTAGGAGATAAAGTGGTAGCAGAAGGTGAAATTATGTTCGCCCTCTCGGATGGGGAATTGAAATAATCAAATAAGAGATGGGAGTAGAGACAAATGAGCGATATGAATCAGGCAATTCAAGAGAAGGTCCAGGCTTGGCTGCAGGATGCTTCAATTGATGAGCAGACCAAAGAGGAGCTTCGTTCGCTGGATAACAGCCCAGCTGAGCTGGAAGATCGTTTCTATAGAGACCTTGAATTTGGTACAGGCGGACTTCGTGGATTGATTGGCGCTGGAAGCAACCGAATCAACCGGTATACTGTGGGTAAAGCAACCCAAGGCTTTGCCCAGTACATTCTGGATGTACACAGCAAGTCTCAAGCGGAGGGTCAGCCTTCTGTTGTGATTGCACATGACTCCCGGCATTTCTCGCCGGAATTTGCCTTGGAAGCTGCACTGGTGCTGGCAGGGAACGGAATTACCGCGAAGCTGTTCCCTTCCCTTCGTCCGACTCCGCAGCTGTCCTTCTCTGTGCGTTCTCTTCAAGCTACGGGAGGTATCGTAATCACAGCGAGTCATAACCCGCCTGAATATAATGGATACAAGGTATACAATGCTTCCGGCGGACAGCTCGTTCCTCATGAAGCCGAGGAAGTCATTGCCTTGATTCAGGAGGTGTCTTCTTTCGCGCAGGTGAAACGTCTGACCCAGGAAGAAGCGGAATCCCAAGGCTTGCTTGTGTGGCTGGGTGAAGCGGAAGACGAAGATTTCGCAAATACAGTAGCTGCTGCAAGTGTGAACCCTGAGATGCTAGCTTCCGGGGCCGGTAAAGATGTGGTTATTGTCTATACTCCACTTCACGGAACGGGGAATGTTCCGGTGCGTCGTGTTCTGGATAAGCTTGGATTCACACAGGTCCACATTGTGGCCGAGCAGGAGCAGCCGGATGCTGAGTTCTCCACAGTGAAATCTCCGAATCCGGAGGAGCGTGAAGCTTTTACCCTGGCCATCGAGCTTGGGAAGAAAGTAGGCGCTGATCTGCTCATGGGAACAGACCCGGATGCGGACCGTATGGGTGCGGTGGTCAAGGATGCGAATGGAGAATATCAGATCCTGACAGGTAATCAGTCGGGTTCGATTCTGGTGCATTATTTGCTTAGCCAGCTGAAATCAGGCGGTAAGCTTCCGGCTAACGGGGCTGTAGTTAAGACTATTGTAACCAGCGAACTCGGGGCCGTGATTGCGCGCCACTATGGAGTTTCGGTGTTCAACACGCTGACAGGCTTCAAATATATCGGTGAAATGATGAATAAATTCGAGCAGAGCGGTGATCATACTTTCCTATTCGGATATGAGGAGAGCTATGGATATCTGGCTGGCAGCTATGCCCGCGATAAAGACGCGATTGTGGCATCGACTTTAATTGCTGAAGCTGCGGCATACTATAAGACACAAGGGAAAACCCTGTTTGATGTTCTTGAAGAGCTGTATCAGCAGTTCGGTTACTACCGCGAGTCTCTTATCTCCCGTACGCTTAAGGGTAAGGATGGCGTAGCCAAGATTCAGTCTCTCATGACGGACTGGCGGGATAACGCTCCTCAGGAAGTTGCGGGTATCAAAGTGAAGGAAGTAGAGGACTTCTCTACAGGACTCTATGGTTTCCCTAAAGAGAATGTGCTTAAGTTCATTCTTGAGGATGGATCATGGTTCTGCTTGCGGCCATCAGGTACAGAGCCTAAGATCAAAGTGTATTTTGCCGTGCGGGGATCTTCAAATGAGGAATCACTGAGCACACTTGGTAAATTACAGGATGAGGTTATGGCCAGAGTTGACGCTTAATTCACATTTAAATGTAATAATGATATAACGTTTTTACTTAATATTCCGAAGTCTCTGAATGCTCTTGCTTATGGGCTGGGCTTAGGGACTTCGGAGTTTATTCATGAGGAGGTACCTTTGTGTATCAAAGATGGCAGAAGTGGAACAAAGTGTCCCGCAAGTGGCTGTGGATTCTGGTTGTTGTAGGTATGGTGGCTTCATTGCCCCTAATCTATGGCCGTATCCAGACCGAGCAGACAGCCAAGAACGTGGAGCTTATTTTCAATTATCGCAGCTTGCTGGAAAGTTCCTATTACCAACCTAACCCTGAAGCGTATTTGAATGAACAGCTGGATAAGCTGCAAGGCGCCGGTGTCGGCACGATTGCGATGTTTGAAAGCAATCTCGACGAGTTGTCCAGATCCCATCGTGTGATGGTATACAGCACACAGGATTTGATCAACATGAAGAAGCTGCCCCTATCGAGTGCAGCAACCGAGAATCAGACTTATGTCGTATTTACCAATGAGGAGAACGCCCGTACTTTCCAGCCTTTAATTGAAGACACATTCAAAATGTTCGATATCGACGTAGCTCCTTGGAGCTGGGAACCAGGTACAACGGCTATCCGAATTAATACGTCTATGGCAAATGCTCTAATCAAATCTTTTGCCCCTGACCCGATTGCGATGAAGATGCTGCGGGATAAAGGCTTTAATATTCTTCCGCGTATGAGCGACAGCATGCCTTACGATCAGGCTGCGGTAGACAAGCTGCTCACCACGTTCCAGGAGAACAATGTGAAGCACATACTCTTTGAAGGGGATGCCGTTAAGGGATTTACGGATAATCCGGAGAAGAAGAGCCTGAAGGCTTTTGCCGACTCGCTTAAAGCTCATGGGCTGGGTATTGTGACCATCGAAGGTCTCAAGAAGCCTCAAGCAGGCTTTAACAAGCTGGCTTACGATCTGAATTACAATGTAGTACGTCTATATTCCTTAAGCGATAAGGATGCCAAGCTGGATACAGATACTCTTGCGGACCGCTTTGCTTTGGCAGTCAAGGACCGGAAGATCCGTATGATCTATATCAACAGTATGCCGAGTAAGGACTTGTCGAAGTCTACAATCACAGATTCGGTGGACAACATTGTCCAGTCTTTGAGTGAACCGGGAAATGCAATCAAGCGGATTGAGAAAGACGGTTACCTGCTTGGACAGGCTGAGGCATTCACAGTCAACTCCCATTCCTGGGATAAAATACTCAAAGCTTTAGTTGTCTTGGGCGGAGTAGCCTTCGTCTCGATTCTTGTATCCTATTTCTTGCCATCATTAACGCTGGCAGCTCTGATCCTTGGTCTTCTTGGCTGTGCGGGGCTGTTCGTCATTCACAAGCAAGATCTGATGGAACAAATGCTGTCTTTGCTCGTGGCGATTAGCGCACCAACCATTGCTATGCTGCTTGCAATCAAGAAGGTACAAGAGATTCAAGGCGCGAACCGGGCGATGTCATCTGGGCGCCGATTGACTCACAGCCTTGTGCTGTTCATTAAGACATCGTTATTGTCACTTTGTGCAGTGCCTTTTGTGATCGCGCTGCTGAATAATATTACTTATGCTCTTGTCTTGAATCAGTTCCGTGGGGTGAGCCTGCTGCATGTAGTTCCGGTATTCCTGGTAGCTCTGTATGTCTTCCTCTACCAAGGGACATCGGTGTACAGCGAGCTTCGCAGATGGCTTCGTATGCCAATCACTGTTCTATGGGTAGTCTGTGCGGCCATCTTGGGGGCGGTAGGACTGTACTACCTTTCCCGTACAGGGAACTCAGGCAGTCTCCTGCCTGGCGAAGCTGCATTCCGTTCATTCCTGGAGAATACGATTGGGGTACGCCCAAGGAACAAGGAGTTCCTGGCCTTCCACCCGCTGTTCATTATGGGTGTATTCGCGGCCTTGCGTTTCCCTAAGCTGATCTATGTGCTGATTATTGCATCCATTGGTCAGTTATCTATGGTGGATACCTTCGCTCATATTCATTCACCAGTCCTCATCTCCTTGATTCGCGGACTGCTGGGCATGGGCTTTGGCATTATCATCGGACTTATTGCTGTTGGAGTATGGATTATCATTGAAAGGTGCTGGACAAAATGGTCACCCCGTCTGTTACAAGACTAGTCATCTCCGGTTATTACGGCTTCCGCAACAGTGGGGACGAGGCGGTGCTCAAATCGATTCTGACCGCGCTGGAAGAAGAGGGCGCGCGGTCAGGACTTAGAATTGAACCCATCGTTCTATCTATCGACCCGGAATGGACAACATCGATGTACGGCGTAAGGGCTGTACACCGTATGAAGCTCGGGGAGGTTAGGCGGGCCTTGAAGGAAAGTGATGGTCTGATCAGCGGCGGAGGCAGCCTGCTTCAAGATGCTACAGGCATGACCACGATCCCCTATTATTTGGGCATCATTAAGATAGCGCAGTGGCTTAAGAAGCCTACTTTTATCTATGCTCAAGGTGTCGGACCCGTGAACCGGGGGATGTTTCATCCTTTTATAAAGGGAATCTTCCGGAAATGCAGTTACATCTCTGTTCGTGACAATGAATCTGCGCAGCTGCTGGGAACAATGGGACTAAGCCGGGACAAGATAGAGGTTGTGCCTGATCCCGTTATGGGTCTTCCGCTGCCAGAGGGCGCGGAAATGATAGTCAATTCAGGACAGCACGAAGGGGATCTGCCTGTCGTAGGCATCTCCGTTCGGTACTGGAATACAGAGCGTAAGGAGTTAACGCAGCTTGCTGCCGGTCTTACGGCATTAGCCTCGCTTATGCGGGTTCATTTCCGCTTTCTGCCCTTTCACCTACCGGGCGATGATGAAGCCTCGCGCTTTGTCATCGACCTTATGAAGGGTGTGACTACGCAGGGAAGCGTCATCAGCGTGGCGCCAGAGACGGTCAATCCGCAGGAAATGCTTGCCGAGGTCAGCCGTTGTCAGGCGCTCATAGGTATGAGGCTGCACAGCTTGATTTATGCGGCTTCACAGCGTGTTCCCCTGCTCGGCATTTCCTATGATCCGAAGATCGATCATTTTCTGGCCCGCCTGGGCTCCGTCCCGGTGGGAACAAGCGATCAGCTTGATCCACAGATCGTGGCATCCGAGCTTCGGAGCCTGCTCCTGGAGGGAGAGGCCTGGCGCAGCCGAAATGCGTCCAGAATCGATACGCTCAAGCAGGAAGCCCGCCGGCCGGCGGAGCGGATTGCTGAATTTTTTAAGAACAGAGGGTGAATCAACATGAAGCAGCCGGCAAATGTGCCTACCGTATCTGTATTCGGCATTCCAGTCTGCAAATGGGGGATGGAAGATACCGTCAAGTACTTGGTTGAAGTCGTACAGACCGGGAAGCCGCATCAGATTATTACCGCTAATCCGATTATGGTGATGGCCGCACTGGAGAACCCTGAATATAAGTCCATGATGCAGCATGCAGATCTGATTGTGCCGGATGGAACCGGAGTGGTATGGGCCGCGCGGAAGGGCGGTCAACCCGTAACTGAGCGTGTGGCGGGGTTCGACCTGCTGCATGAACTGATGAAGCAAGGAGAGCAGCTGGGCTGGAAAGTATTCCTGCTCGGGGCAGCCCCCGAAGTGATTCAGGAAGCATCCGCGCGGTTACAATTGCAGTATCCGAGAGTGAAGATCGTCGGTACACGTGATGGTTACTTTGGTCCACAGCAGGATCTTGAGGTTGTTGCAGATATTGTTAAGGCTAAGCCGGATCTATTGTTCGTAGCCCGGGGGGCAGATACACAAGAACCGTGGATTGCCAAATATAAAGAACAACTTGGTGTCCCTGTAATTATGGGAGTTGGAGGAAGCTTTGACGTGATCTCAGGGCGGACCCAGCGTGCACCGAAATTCATGCAGAAGATGCATCTGGAGTGGTTCTACCGTCTTCTCCGCGAACCTACAAGGATTCGAAGAATGCTTGCGCTGCCGAAATTCACCGTCAAAGTACTGCGTGAGGGAGAAAACCTCACGAAAGTGCGGTAAATAGGCGGAATCCTCTGAAATTTAGCGGAATTTTGCTGATTTACAGAGCTGGTAGTTTGTTCGCATTCGGAGTATAATTCATTCGGTAGATAAAATGGGGGTTGAAATTGACATGTTGATGATCTATATCATCGGGTTTATCGTCTCGCTCGTTCTGGCGCTTGGCTTGACGCCGCTGGTGAAGAAATTCGCGATTAAGGTTGGCGTAGTTGACGTTCCGAATGCACGTAAGGTGCATACTAGAGTTATGCCGAGACTCGGTGGACTAGGCATTTATTTATCTTTCGTAATCGGATTAGTCGCGTTACTTCCTTTTATCCCGGAGAGTTATATCTCTTCCAGAGACCTCGACTTTGTAGGAGCATTCCTAGTCGGTGGAACTATGATTGTATTACTAGGTGCTTTAGACGATCGATTTGATCTGTCTGCGAAATTAAAATTACTAGTCCAAATTGCTACAGCGTGTGTTGTGGTGTTCGGATTTGATATTAAGATTGAATTTGCTAATATTCCGTTTCACACTTACTCATCCGTAGAGACGTGGATGTCGATTCCGTTCACGATCCTCTGGATTGTCGGTGTGACGAATGCGATCAATCTGATCGATGGACTTGATGGGCTTGCTGCAGGGGTATCGGCGATAGCAATCGGTACGATCGCGGTAATGGCCTTTATTATGGGGAATGAGATTACAGCCGTGCTTTGTCTTCTATTGCTGGGCAGTATCTTGGGATTCCTGTACTTTAACTTTCACCCGGCCAAGATCTTCATGGGAGATTCGGGGTCGTTGTTCCTTGGATTCAGCCTTGCGCTGTTGTCCTTGTTAGGATTTAAGCAGGTCGCTATCGTGTCGTTCCTGACCCCGCTAATCCTGATCGGAGTACCTTTGTCGGATACTATGTTCGCTATTGTGCGCCGCTGGATGCAGAAGAAGCCAATCTTCTCGCCAGACAAAGGCCACCTTCACCACTGTCTGCGTGAGCTGGGCTTCAGCCACCGTCAGACCGTGCTGATCATTTACGGAATTGCCGCATTCTTCGGAGTGCTTGCGATCATCCAGTCCTCGGCCGCGCTCTATTCGGCCAACTGGGTCACCTTCGTTGTCATCTGTATCATGGTCTTCTTCCTGCAGATCGGTGCAGAGGTTATCGGCTTGATCGGCAAGACGAAGCGTCCTGTCCTTAACTTCATCGCAAGGCTGCGAATGAAGGAGAGCACGGAACGAGGCTCGGATTAATTGATCTGAATATTTAGATGGTCTACTCTAGTTAAGAACACCTCTCGTCTGTGGAAGATATGGCGGGGGGTGTCTTTTATAATTTCAGATGTTAGGATGCCAGCAGAATGAAGTTTCTCAAATAGCACAAGTGATGTATACTAAAGAAAACAGTCAGCCGATGAGAAAACTACTGTGAGGAGGGGTAAATATGAGTGAACAATTGCTTCAACAGATTGTGAACCAACTGGGACGGATCGAAAGCGAGCAGCAGGCTATGAAGACAGAGATTCAGCTTGTGAAGACAGAAATACATGACGTTAAAGCAGAAGTCGTCTCAATTAAGGATACACAAGAATTGTTCCGGACGCAGCTAAGTGAGACAAATGAGATCGTAAAGGCCATTCGTGATCGGCAGGAAGAGACCGATGCGAAGCTGGACGCTCTTAGTATGGATGTCAACAAGCTGCACGGGCAGTTCACCCGCCTCAAGGAAGGTCAGGAGAGACATGACAAGCTTCTAGAGAAGCTGTCCGTACGGTCAATTGAACATGAAGCTGATATTTCAGAACTGCGTCGAATCAAGTAAGCTTCTATGTAAGTGAAATTTATAATAACCAGAAAAGTCCCACTGCACATAGGTGCAGTGGGACTTTTTCTATACCTGGATACAAGCATCGATAGATGAACTATCCATATTGGAGGCAAAATTCCATTAATTTGGATTTATTATTCCAGTTTTCTTCAAAATCGCTCACCCTTGTCCGATAAATAAGATAACTGACTTCAAAAAGGAGAGATTCATACATGCAGCGCGTTAAGAGGCCGTTAGTATGGCTTATGTTGTTGACAATGATAGTTTCTTTGGTACCGGTTGGGTTAACTCCAGTAGCTAAGGCAGACTCTGGATTGTCTTCAGCAACTTATTTCAGCCCGGACATTCTGGATATTCGCAAGACGATCTCATTGGTTACGGAATATACCAGTACGGATCATGATGGTACTAAGACCCCAGCTGAATGGAAACAGATCAACCGTGATAATGTCTATAAGTACAGCAAGCCCAATTTAACGATAAACGGTAGCTTTGCTCAGGTATCTTCTACGAATATGACAGTTAAGGTAGAACAGCTTAATTCGGTGGCTAACAGCTCCGGGCAAGTCAGCTGGGTGCCAGACTCTACCCGTTATAATTATGGTGTTATTACTCTAGATCCAAACGATACAACAGGCAAGCGATTTGTTGCCAAAGATCTAAGTCTATTTGCCGGCTTCAACAAGATTACCTTCACAGGGCTTCAAGGTGAGCTGCAGCGTTCTGAATCCTTCTATGTTCTTTACGACAAGATTCCTTACCTAAGCGAACTGAAGCTCATGGGTGGAGGGACAACAGGAGTGGCTTTGAATGAGGGAACTCCTGTTGTTGTCAAAGATAGTGTAATCTCACTTCAAGGTGTTGCAATGAATGCAACCAAAGTGATAATGTCTGCTAACGGTGGGGGTACCCAAGAGAGTACAATAGATACTTATACAGGCACCTTCTACACCGCAGGAGTGACATTGAATCCAGGCTTGAATACCATTAAGCTTGTAATTCAGAATGGCTCGGATTCAGTTACAGTACAGCGTTCAATTTTTTATTACAAATCAACGGATCCGATAACCGGGTTGTATGTTTATGATGGAACCAAGGGTTACAGTATCCTCAAGGACACTCCTACAGTAACGACAGATCTAACTACTGCCGGAGGAGTAAAGGTGATCGGGCAGGCGCTTATCCCTTACAGCACGAGTGCGAATACTTTCGCGAGCGAGGCTAAGGTATATGTTAACGATATGACTACGAATATACCTTTTACGCTCCTTTCTATGAATCCTTTTAAAGATGATGGATCCTTGAGCTCTACGGCAGGGGAAGAGGTCATTATTCCTGGAGCATCAGGACAGCCTGAGTATCGTCTGGTTACATTTATAACGAACTCGGTAATTCCAGTTGACACTTCCAAGACGAATCAACCGATTAAGCTGAAAATCGAGTACGGAGCTGGAACGAACATGTTCAATCCTACTTTTAGTGCAGCTTATAAATACTTACCTAATCAGTCTCTGATTACATCGCTGAAGTACCTTCCGAACTATAAGGAAGGAACCAATGTCACAACGGTATCCCAAGAACCATTAGATGGGGCGCAGGTGAATTCCGGGTCGTTCTATATCCTGGTGGATTCAAGTAAGACACCAGTTGCTGGCTCGCTTAATGGGGAATTCCTTCCTAGTGGCAGTAAAACTTTCACTATGACTCCTATTGCTGCACCGGGTACAGTTGGATTAACTAGTACTCAGGAAATTTACAAAATTACCAACTTCCCAAGTGGACAGCAGAATCTCAGATTTAGTTATGGTCAGGATGCGAAAGATGTTACGGTCAGCTATGTCACCATGAATAATATTTATGTTGATAATCTGATTGATGGTCAGACGTATTCATTTAACTCCAAAAATACGAACAGCCTGAAGATTACAGGTAGATATCTTGGATTCACGAACATTGAAGTAGCTGAATACAGCGTCAACGGGATTAACGGTACGAGCTTGAAGGAGGGCGTTGCCGATGATGGTAAGGATACTACTCTTGGAGTTGATACATCCCACACCAGCTTCGACCTTGAGCTGAATATCAAGCCTTCCGGACCGCTTGTATACGGAGAGAATATTATCAAATTTGTAGGCACGTATAAGGATGCACTGGGGAATACGGTGAAGATAGAGAAGAGTCTGCGCATCTATATCGTAGATGAGAATTCATCCACGATCGATAAATTCCAGCCTTCCTTGGCTGTGACGGATCGTCCAGATCTACCTACACTCGCGCTGTATAACAAGATTTCCTTTAATCTGACTTCTGCGCCTACAGAAGCAGAGAAGGAGTCCTTCGCATCAACAATGTCCAGTCTGTTCGCGTTGTCTCCAAGATTTGTGTATAACAGTGCACAGGGGAACTATACAACCACATTGGATGATTATGATGTTGTCCTTAGAGGTGGAGGCGCAACGCTCCTGAATCTGTACTTTGGTTCAGAGAGAATTATTTCCGAACAGTTGTCCCAGGATCAGGTGACTCAACAATTGGATAAAAGCTTTACTTTGAACGGTAAAACGTACAACTATGATCTAATTGGCAGTGAGAAGGACTTTGTGCTTCGCATTAGAGGCGTGCATTTTGATGTTGTAGGAAGCCATATTTACAATCTCGAACTTGTAAATAGCACAGGCGCACGTACAACCAAGAAGCTGGAGATTACCAAGACGGTAGAGCCTTACCGCTTACTCTCTCCAAGACCAACTGTAGGTAACCAGTATATCGTTAATAAGAACTTCGTACATTTTGATATTGAGGCTGAGGGTGCTACCAAGGTAATGATTGGTAAGGACCAAGCAAAACCGCTTCAAATTGATGGTATGAAGGATCGTTTTGTATATGATTTCGTAGGTCTGAAGCCAGACAAGGCAACGGCAATCAAAATCCAAATTGTGCGTGCCAACAGTACCTTGAATGATACAATCAGTGTGTACTACACATCTACAGTGGCTGTGAATTCTGAATTTATGGCAGAGAAGGTAGCGAATAAATACAGTGTGTTTAACAAGGGTGTGGAACTAAGCTTCCCTAAAGGAACCGTGCTTCAGACTGCTAACCCAGGCCTCAATGTTACGCAATACTACCCTGACAACAAGCTGCTCTTCGGTATTGCGGATCCTAAAGATGGCGTAGTAGAACGCCGCGATGATTATGGCAACTACGTGGGTCTGCCTAAGACGAATGATGAGAGCGCGCTTGACCAGATCGACCTGGATGCGACTTTGACGGCAAGATTTAATTCAAACATCAACTCAGGCAATTTCACGCGCATATCTGATATTTACTGGATCAGCGGAGGACTGGGTGAATACCGTAATGGCAATGTATATTATCCATCCACCAATGGGATTGCTCCGAACTCCGTGGAAGGAGACTTCCCGGATTATAACGGCAGCCGGGCTAAGAAGGATGTACCATCCGGCCAACGGAAGATAGTACCTTCCCAGCGTGGATCCCTGAAGATCTCCTTCGATAAGAATGTGGTAGATGAAGTGGGAACTACGGTTACTGTCTATAAATACACCGGAACAAGCAATAAGGGCGCTTGGGAGAACATCGGCGGAGAAGTGGATATGAAGAACCACACGATTACCGTACCGTTCGATGATTTTGGTTATTACAAAGTAATGAAACTTCGTAGAACCTACGGTGACATCACGAATCATAATTGGGCCCGTAATATTTTGAATGGTCTTTATTCTAAAGGAATTATGTCCAACCTGCGGGCGGATGCATTCGGTACTGACGATCGCACAACCCGGGGAGAATTCGCAACGCTGCTTGTGAAAGGACTTAATCTACCGCTTAAGTATGATCCTAATGAACAAACCTTCTTCGATATTGTGTATGGAGCAGAGTCGGCAACATGGAGCTTTGAGTATATTGAGACAGCTGCAAGAGCAGGTATTGTTACGGGACAGACAGAAGGGTTCTTTGCACCAGACATGCCAATCACTCGTGAACAGGCTGCTGTCATGATTGCTCGGGCGCTCAAATTGAAGATGGCAACAAATGATGACAAGCTGAATGCGAGCCTGGCCAAATCTTTTGTAGACTCTGGCAGTATTGATATCTACGCACGACCAGCGATTCAAGCTGTGAACGCCGCTAAGGTAATGACAGGAAGTGCTACTACAATTGCCGGTCAGAAGAAGCCGGTGTACAGCTTCAACGCCAAAGGTTATCTGACCCGTGCAGAAGCCGGCAAGATCGCTGTAGAGCTCCTTAAGAAGAGCACCAAGATCTTCCCTAAGAACTTAAGCTAGCATGAACTTTCAATACCCGCCTGTGAGTGTGAGCTTACAGGCGGGTATTCTTGTATTAATAGCGAAATAGGGACAATCTATAATTACCAATTACATCTTTTTGTAATTATTCAGAGATTAGGATACAATAACAGAGTAATAGACATTTTTTGCAAAAGGGTGAATATGCGCATGAAACCGTTATTATCGAAAGCTCAACTGGATTATATGAAAGCAAAAGCGAAATTTGAGGATAGAGCGAAAGTATTGGAGAAGAAGATCGGAGAAACTCAGAAATTGCAAGAGGTTACCCAAGAGGTCATGGAAGGACTCGTGGTAGAGACTGGATTTCATGATGCCTTCAACGAACTTACCGTTGCCGAGAATGCTCTAATTGACTGGTCACACGTAACAATGAAGCACGAGAAATCTTACAAAGAGAACAAGCAGCCGATCGAGAATATGTATGCGAATTTGAATTCTGATCCACAGATGCGAGCTCGTATTATTGAACTGGCTATGAAAGTAAGGTAATAATTGAATTTCTTTATACTATATATAGTAGGGAGACGTCCATGTTATGGACGTCTTTTTTCTATGTTTGAGATGGATAGATATAGGGTATTGGATTGGGAAAAGTTGCTTAATGACTGGCATAATACCCCATGGTATACTAATAACCGTTAAGCCCCATTGCTGGGAGAAAGTTGAATAAAAGGGCTCGGATAGGAATTGCATAATAATTTAAATATTTTTTCCGCAACCCGCAACTTTTTGAAATTCCCTGCGTTTAAGATGTAGAACATGAACAACGGTGACCAATTTAGACAAACCAGAATGTCCCTCATAGGGAAACTTGTCTATTTACTAGAAAAATTATCTTTACGCCTCTAGGGACCCATTGTATAATGTCAAGGTAGGATTAGGTAACTACTCTATTTCTACGTGCTCCAAAGTTTACAAGTTTCTGTGGCACCGTTCACAGACATAATTTATAGTAATTCGCTCAACTCGGGAAAGGGGGTGTATCGGCTAATGAGTAACACGAGCTATACATTTAAAGAAAATTCTCAAATGAAAGATATTCAAGGAGGAGAAAAAAAGGTTATGAAGAAAATTTTATCCGTAGCATTGTCTACAGCAATGGCATTCTCCATGTTTGCTTCTGTAGCATTCGGTGCTGAGTCCCAAACTCCACAACAACAATTTGATGCATTGAAAGCAAAAGGTATCCTTACTGGTTACCCAGATGGTTCCGCTCACTTGGAGAAAACAATCACTCGTGCAGAACTTGCTAAAGTGATCGTTAAAACTCTTGGATTGAAAGAAATCACTGGTGTGTATTCTTTCAAAGACAAGAACTACAATGCTAAGAACTGGGCAGCTCCTTACATCGAGGCTGTATCCTCTTCTACTCCAGTAATCATGCAAGGTAAAGACACTGCTAAAAAAATCTTCGACTTCAACGGTAACGTTACTGTAGAAGAATTGGCAACTGTATTGGTTCGTGCATTGAACCTTACTGTTCCAACTGAAGGTGTAGATAACAGCGCAACTGCATGGGCTAAAGGTTATGTCCAAGCAGCAATCAACGCTGGTTACCTTGAAAAAGGTATCAACTATCAAGCAGCAGCAACTCGCTCCCAAGTAGTTGTAGCAGCTTATGCAGTTGACCAACAACGTTCTATCCCAACTGTAGCTTCTTACAAAGTGGTAGACGCTAACAACGTTGAATTCACACTGTCCAACCAAGAAGTTGTTAAGGTTAAACTTGACAAAGCTCTTGAAGCTAACAAAGAAACAGCTGTAGAATTCAAAGATTCCAAAGGTAACACAATCGCAACTAAAGTTACTTATGTTGTGACTACTGCAACTAAAGTTGCTAGCGTATCTGCAAGCAACCTTAAAGAAGTAGTTGTTGCTTTTGATGGTGAAGTTGATAAGGCTACTGCTGAAGATGCTAGCAACTACTCTTTGAATAACAGCAAAATCATTGAATCTGCTTCACTTTCCAGTGATGGAAAAACCGTAACTCTGACTTTGGACACTACTGCTGGGACTGCTCTTACAAACCAAGTTGAGTACAAACTGACTTTGAATAATATCAAAGCAGGTAATACTGTGATTTCTGCAAAAGATGTTGCCTTTACGCCAGTAGATGCTGCATTGCCTGTTGCTCAATCAGCAGAAGCACTTGGTAACAAAACAATTAAAGTAGCATTTAGTGAGCCAGTCCAAACTGCTTCAGCTGCTAACTTGAAAATTGATGGTGTGCCTGTTGTTGGATACACTTCAATCAACGGAAAAACTTTGATTGTTAAAGTTTACTCTGCGCTTTCAAACGGTGAACACACTATCTCTGTTAACGGTGTGAGTGACTATTCTTCACTAAAATCTTTGGCAACTGATTTGAAATTTACTGTTGCAGAAGACACTACTGCTCCTACTATCAAAGCAGTAACAAGTGCTACTTTTGAAAAGGTTCGTCTTCAATTCAGCGAACCAGTAGACCCTGCTACTGTTCTTGGAACTAACGTTTACTGGTTATCTGGTACTTCCAAACAGTATGCTAGTAGTAATGTAACACAAATTTCTGATGATACTTTTGAGTTTGACTTTAATGCTAATAAAATCCAATACGCTACTGACCTTTATGTAACTGGCGTAAAAGATTACTCTGGTAATGCTATCGCTGACAACACAAAAGTAAGTGTATCGCCTGTTCTGGACCAAACTCGCCCAGAAGTTGTGAATGCAGAACTTGATAGCACAAACCAAGTTATCACAGTTAAATTCAACAAGACACTTACTAATGCTGATGTTATTAAAGGCTCTAACTATGTAATTAAAGATAAAGACGGCAAAGAAGTAAGCAAGCTGAAGACCCCAGTTCTTCAAGCAGACAACAAAACTGTTAAAGTTACTTTGTCATCTGCATTGAGTCAAGGTGCTTCTTACACACTCGAAATTTCTGGTATTAGTGACACTACAACGCTTCATAACGTAATGTTGCCATACACTAAGAAATTTGATATCGCTGACACAACAGGTGCAAATACTTCCCTTATCACTGCTAACTCCGTGACAAATGGTGGTCTGAACCGTATCGTTGTAACTTATCCTAAAGTAATGTCAGTTTCTGGTGATGGTTCAGCTGTAGAGGCAAGCAAATACTTCTACGCTACTACTGCTGCTCCTAGTACTTGGGTAGCTCTTCCATCCGGTACTGGTCTGAACATTACTCCAGATGGCAAATCGGTAATCATTTCCTTCCCATCTGATGTAGCGGTGACAACAATTGCTAATATCCGTGTTCAGTTGGTTAAAGACTCTGCCGGTAACTACATCTCTGGTTTGACGAAAGATGTTGCTGTTGGAAATGCAGCTGTTTCTGTCCTGCAATCATCCACAGCTACTGCTAACAATAAAGTTAGCGTACTGTTCGATCAAAACCTTCTGTCTAATACAGTAAATCCTTCTGATTTTGTAGTGAAATCTACAAGTGGTGAAGTTCTAACTGTCATTGCAGCTTCACTTGATGCAGATAATGCTAAGAAAGTTAATCTGACATTGGCGGATGCTACTAAATTGTCGGACGATGCAAAATATAATACTCGTGCTGTTACTGTAGATGTTAAAGCTAATGCTACCACTGCTACTGCAGAAGGCAGAACAGTAGCTTCCAACGCAGGTGGTGCAGTTACTCTAACTGATAAGATTGCAGCTTCTGTTGATACAGTGGTTGGATCTGCTAATGGAACTAGCTTGAAAGTTAACTTCAATGAGCCGTTGAAAGCTGCAACAGGTTCTGCACTTACAAACTATGCTACAGATTTGGTAGTTACCGACGAGAACGGAACTGTTCTTCAACCGGGAACTGGATATACTGTAGATGCAGTTACTGCAGGAGATAAGTTCCTTACAATTAACTTTGGTGCTACCCAACACAAAGGTGTAATGTCTGTAGCAATTGCTAACCCAAGATTTATCTTGGATGCAAGTAACAATATCGTTGCTTCTCAAGCTGCAATTGATGTTGCTCCGGACGCATCTGCTCCAACTGTAACTACTGCACTTGCTAATGGTAATGCGACTGGTATCGCTACATCTGATGATGCTACTATTACATTCAGTGAAGCACTTAATACTGCAAGTAAAACAGCTGTTGAAACAGCATTGAAAAATGCAGTAACTGGTGCAGCTTCTTCTGATCTTACCTTCGGATGGGTTGGTGGAGTGCTAACAATTACAAATAACAGTACAACAAACGTTGCTAAATTCGGTACATCTGATGTTAAGGTGAATATCACTGATTTGGCTGGTAACACTACTTCTAATGCTGTAATTGTTACTCCTTAATTAATTTTTAAAAAACTCAGACTTCGGTCTGAGTTTTTTTTATTTTTTAGACTACCTAGTATAGAAGGCCTTTTGATTATAAATTGAATTGATAAGGGGAGAAGGAGAACTCTGGTATGCAAGAAAACAGTGAAAAACACGGGTAAATTATTTGTTTCCATTTAATGAAACAATTTCAACTTATATACGTTTAAATTAGTAGAAACTATTTAACGAATGGGAGGATTCAGTTTGAAAAAGGCTTTACTTCCGTCTGTCTCATTAGTGCTGACGTTAATTGTAGGAAGTACATTGGAACCAAATGTATCAGCTGCTACCTCTATAAGTGCAACAAAGGCTTCACAAGTTCAAGCAAAAACACCTATAGTCCACACTATCAATGCACTACCTGCAATTAAACTTACAGGAAAAAGCTCCGTTCGCCTCTCCGAAGTAAACGTACTAACTCAAGATGAAGGTAGTATTGTTACATACACACTCACTTTTAATAATGGTGATTCAAAAAACCTTGATTTGACGGATTATTGGACAAGAGTTAAATCTGCTGGAGGATCGATGTATAGCGCTGCTCTTAAGTCAACAGATGCAACCAAGAAGAATGTAGCACCTGGATCAACAACGACTTTAACCTACATTGTAAAAACGGGTAAGAATATAAAGATCAGCGATCTTGCTTTTCAAATTGTGAAATGGGATTTCAGTAAGCCGAATTATGAGAGTAACTTAGGTTCATTCAAAATCCCCGCATCATATTTAATTTCTACACCTTCAGGCCAGTCTAGAACGGTTCGTATTAATGAAGCTCCAATAAAAATGAAGGTCAGCCAAGTAACAACATACTTATCAGGTGATTATAATTATGTTGGTGTTACTGTAGATCTTCAGAACGTTGGATATAAGATGTTCGAAGATCCAAAGGTAAGAATGGTTATAAAAACATCAGGGGGTTCAAATTATCCATTAACGGCGGACTCCTTAGGCATAGATTACAGAATTCAGCCACAAGACACGAAGAAACTGAATCTTATGGCTTCCATCCCTAAAAGTGTTCCTCTCAAAAATTTGGAGTTTCAGGTCATACAGGATGATGAAACTACGAAGTTGAGTCTACCTATTGCCACTTTGCAGCTGCCAGTTGCCAGAAATCAATCGATAACTACAGCCCCTTACGCAGAGAAAGTTATAACACTGCCAACAGGTAAAATCGGGGCAAGCGTAAAGGGTGCATGGATTAACCAAAGTTATGACAACAGTGATCTGGCAATTCAATTTACAATTCGTAATTTGGGTAGGACGACAGTTGCAGTACCTAAATACGACTTTGTTATCCATACTCCAAGTGGATATACATTCCCGATCACTGTACAAGGATTAGACAATGTGTCTCTTAAGCCTGAAGAAGAAAAGAATTTAAGGTTAAATATTTCACTTCCATCAAACTTAGTAGATGAGAAGCTACAGTTATTTGTCAATGTTCCGCAATCGTCTAATGATGTTAATAAGGACGTCACTGGTAAAGAACCAAGCACCAGCAAAGAAAATGTATTCAGTTATCCAGTTGGAATATTTGCACTGCCAGAGGCTACACCTCTTCAGAATACAAAGGGTACCGAACAACTCATACAGACGAATAGCGGCCTTCTCGGATTAACATTAGCAAGTGTACAGCGATTGCCTTGGAGTGACGGTGATTTGGTCGCTGCAAAAATTACCGTAGCGAATAAGAGCAATAAGACAGTAGTCTTACCAGATTTAGCAGGTCAATTCACGATAGATTCTGCAAAGTTAACGGCTGATACGAAATTGATTAATACTCAAAGTGTTGCATTGTTAGGTGCAGGTATGTCAACGGATCTTTATGTAATCTCTAAGTTACCTTCATACCTTGATTTTTCCCAACTACAAATATCATTATTGGAAAGGTCGGGTGATGCAGCTAACCCAATTACATCTCCCTGGTTCCAATTTACGAACTTAGGAAGTCTACCAGAACTTAATACAATTAAGAAAGAATCATCATATCAGATGATAACAAGTGGAAATAAAGAAGAATTCAAAGTCCGTAAGACTATTGTCTACCCAGGAACATCCTCAGACATCGTATATACAGAACTAGAAGTGAAGAACCTTGAGGATCACCAAATTGATTTGTCCCAAGTAGTTGGATATTATAAAGCAGCGGGTGGACAAAACTATCGGGCTAAGACGGTTCAAATTGAGACACCGGTAGGTCCAAATGAGAAAAGTGTTGTAGCCTTGTGGACTAAAATTCCGAGCAGAATAAATGTTCCTGATATGAAATTGATTGTTGGCGAAGGCATAACAGATAATAAGCTTACTCCTGCTAAAGGAGAATCAACGGGATATATTAATGCAACTTCGATGGAACTAAACGTTGTTAAACCGGCATTAAATGGAACACTTAAATCTATAGATTTATTCCCATATACTCTTGGAATAAATTATGTTGACGCAGTATTAACTGGTTCTAGCTCACTTCAAGTCAAAGTTGAGTATACTCTCAAAAAGGACTTGGACTATAGTGTTGGCGATTTAGGGCATAAGTTTGTAATGGAAATATTAGATACAAGTACTGGCAGAACCTTTGAAAAAGAAGTAACACCAGAAACAGATTTGAAATTGGGTACTAATAATACATTTTCATTTAACGTTGATGATACTATTTACGACAAAATGAAGTACGGATCCTATAACTTCTCTTTATACGATGAGTTTCAGGGTCAAAAGATTAAGCTGGCAAACCAAGGGTTCTACTATAACGCAAATTATCTAGTAAACAATTAATAGACTAATTTAATGTTGAAAATCCCCGTCCTCGGGGATTTTGCTTGTCTCCCCCTATTAAAACCTCTATCATTAATAGATAAGAGAAAGAATTTCCAAAATGGCAGGAGGCACCTCATGAATAGAATGTGGAAAGTCACGGCAGCAGCCGTTTTAATTGGTGGTGGATTAATAGCGGGATCCTTGTTGAATCTTCAAGCTGAAGGCGCAGGCGTAACGAACCAGCCAGGTACTGCGGATGATCCAGTGGTTACGAAGAGTTATGTAGATCAGCAGATTCAGAAAGCGCTTGGTGGTGGCTCCACGACCACAAAGCCAACAACACCAGACACTGGAAGCGGGACGGGAACATCGACTGGAGGAGCAGCCACTAGTGAAGGGATTGAAGTCGTTACGTTGAAGCCTGGTCAGACGTTGATCGCGAAGGCAGGCGCCGAGTTCATCGTTCGTGGCGGTAAGGCCATTATATATAGTGCAGACGCTAACGGTGTGGCGGATCTGACGGATGGTAAGGATGTAGCCAATGGAGAGACGGCTGCAAGTAATCATCTGTTATCTTTTCCAAGGGAAGGCCGGGGTATTCAGGTAGCAGACGGACAGAAGATGAGTCTTACTGTCATGGTTAGAGGCGGTTATGTAATTAAGTAGCCTGTTAACCAGCAGCGCCATTAATTGCATATAATAACAAACATTCATACGGCTACAAGTCCGCAAGGCAGAGATACTAATCCTGTATACAATTTACTCAGGAGGTGTATTCTAATGGCAAGCAGCAGTAGAAGAAGTCGTCAAATCGTACCGCAAAGCCGGGAAGCTCTGAAGCAAATGAAGTATGAGATCGCAGCAGAGTTCGGTCTTCCGGTAGGTTATGGTGCTGGATCCATGGGTTCGGCAGATACTGAATTTGCCGGGGAGCTTGGAAGCATGGGAAATGGTCATACTACAAGCAGTTGGGGTCACTTGACCTCGCGTGAGAATGGCTCTGTGGGCGGGGAGATTACGAAGCGTTTGGTGGCGCACGCAGAACGGCATTTTACATTATAAAGAATACTCTCAGCTATACTACAATTATTAATCGGAAATCAGGAATAATAAGCCTTGTCCCTTGATTGACAGGGGGGTACAAATACGTTAATATGACTTTTGAGGCTTGTACTTCAACCTTTTCCGAGCGGAAAAGGTTCATTTTTTGTGTAGGATCGGTTGGCGATTGCCATACTATCCATATGGGAGGTTGAGAATTCATGTCCATTAAAGGGCGACATTTGTTTACTTCCGAGTCCGTTACCGAAGGACACCCGGACAAGATTTGTGACCAGATCTCTGATGCGGTACTTGACGCATTTCTGGCTAATGACCCTAATGCTCGCGTTGCTTGCGAAGTGTCCGTTGCGACGGGCTTGGTGCTTGTAATTGGTGAGATTAGTACGAGTTCCGAATACGTGGACATCCCGTCTATCGTACGTAAGACCGTCAAGGATATTGGTTATACCCGTGCGAAGTACGGTTTTGACTATAACACCTGTGCAGTGCTGACGTCACTAAATGAACAGTCCGCGGATATCGCCCAAGGCGTGAATGCGGCGCTGGAGAACCGCGATCCTGCCCAAGTGGATAAGGAAACGGCTGATATTGGTGCAGGGGACCAAGGTCTGATGTTCGGTTTTGCTACGAACGAGACACCTGAACTTATGCCTCTTCCTATTGCTCTGTCCCACCGTATTGCTCGTCGTCTCTCTGAAGTACGTAAGGACGGCACCCTGGACTACCTTCGTCCAGACGGTAAGACACAAGTTACGATTGAGTATGTGGACGGTAAGCCGACCCGTGTTGATACAATCGTTGTATCCACACAGCATGCTGAAGAAGCAACTTTGGAGCAGATCCAAGCAGATATCAAAGAAAAAGTTATTCTTCCTGTAGTTCCAGCTGAACTGCTGGATGCAGATACTAAATATTTCATCAACCCAACAGGCCGTTTCGTTATTGGTGGACCTCAAGGGGATGCCGGTTTGACTGGACGTAAGATCATCGTAGATACCTATGGCGGTTATGCTCGTCATGGCGGCGGTGCATTCTCCGGTAAGGATCCTACGAAAGTAGACCGTTCCGCAGCCTATGCAGCACGTTATGTAGCGAAGAACCTTGTAGCTGCAGGTCTTGCTGACAAAGTGGAGATCCAGCTCGCTTACGCGATCGGGGTAGCTACACCAGTATCGATTAATGTCGATACATACGGAACTGGTAAAGTGTCCGAGGAGAAGCTTGTTGAACTCGTAAGCAACAACTTCGATCTTCGTCCTGCCGGAATCATCCGTATGCTAGACCTTCGTCGTCCAATCTACCATCAGACTGCAGCTTACGGTCACTTCGGCCGTACAGATGTGGATCTTCCTTGGGAACGTGTAGACAAGGCTGAGCTCCTTAAAGAGCAAGCAGGTCTGTAAGCTGAATTTACTTTACAAAATATAAGACGGGTATTCCTCCGAATGTGGAGGTTACCCGTTTTTTTTGTATTCTTTTAACGGGGGAAACCTGTCTTATAATGCTTAATCTCTTTCAGTGGTTGGATAAATTTGTAGGAAACTAAAGTTAGAGGGCTTATTAGCCGAAAATAGATATACGACTGATTATACATATTTCAAATATATAAGTTGGACTTGAAGGGAGAAGTTACTAGAGTGAGGACGAAAATAGCTTTATGGTTAGTGCTGGTTATGGGGTTGAATATGGTAGTCTCGGTTGCAGCTGCTGCGGCTGCTGTTCAGCCAGATCCAACGCTTATTCCTACGGTTACCACACCGGTTAATGGATCGAAAGGGATCGATCCAACCAAGGTTGATTTGAAGGTGCAATTTGATAGGAAAGTGAAAGCGGGTACAGGTACGATTACAGTAACCAAGGATCCTGACAGCACACCATCGGTTGCAGGAACAATTGCAGTAGCCCCAAGTGTGGTAGATGCTTATAGTACGATTCGTAATATTGACACTTCTGGTATTACGTACGCACCCGGAAGCAATTACCTTGTGAGTCTGTCTGAGGGAACCTTCGTGGACGAAGCAGGGAATAATTCGGCAGCATTCTCGTATAGGTTCAAGACTCTTACAGCCGGCAGTGTACCGCCAAGCGCAAGTACATTCGCTCCGTTAAATAATGCTATTGTGAGTTCAACCTCACAGACGCTCAGTGTCACTTTCAGCAAGCCGGTTATGAAAGGGAAGAGCGGCAATATTACAGTGAAGCGTGCTTCAGATAATACATCTATCCTATCTCTGCCGGTGGCATCAACGCAGATTGCTATAACCGGAGCGAACATGGACACGGCAACCTTTGCAGTATCTGGTCTTACTGCCGGGGAACGTTACTACGTGCTGATTGATCCGGGGGCCTTTGTTGATGATGATGATCAGTCTTATACAGGAATTACAAGTGCCCAAGACTGGGTATTTAATGTGCGGGGAACGGCTGTACAATTGAATTCAGTCAGTCCCGCGAATCTTGCGGCTAATGTAACTCCAGGCGGCAGCTTGAAGTTAACCTTTAGCCGTCCGGTCTATCCGGTTCAGGGGGCTATCAGCATCAAGCCTTCAGGGCTGGCTGCACAAAGTGTACCGCTAACTTCCTCCAGTGTAACGGGTGGCGGCACGAATACAATCACCGTAGTGCCGCAGACGGCGCTTACGCCAGGAACGAGTTATACGGTAACTGTACCCGTGGGAGCTTTTACAGATAGTGATAACAACTCATATCCAAGTTCGACTGCATATAGTTGGACCTTCACTACAGGTTCAGTGGTGTCCACCCAGCTGGCAGTAACAAGCAAAAATCCATCGGATCAAAGCAGTGCAGCGAGTACCTCCGTTATACCAACACTGACGTTTAACCGCAGTATTAAGCTTCAGGGTTCAGTGAGCAGCTTGGAGAATGGACAAGGGAACTTGATTACCCTCCGTAAAGCAGGAACGACATCTATCCCATCGGCGCTCATTCAGACCAGCGGCTCACAGCTCATCATTTCACCTAGATCGGTACTTGATGCTGGTGCAACCTATTATGTGGATATTGCTGCAGGCGCAATTCTGGACAGTGCAACCAATGCTTCTTTTGCCGGATTCACCGGTACAAGCAGCTGGAGCTTTAGCACAGGTGTACTGGACAAGACGGCTCCACTGCTTCAAAGTGCTCAGCTTTATAACAATTCAACGATTCGTCTACAGTATAACAAGACGTTGGATTCATCCGTTAACCTGTTGACTTCGAGCTTCCAGGTTACCGTCAACGATGAATCGCGGCGTATTTCAAGCGCATATGTGTCAGGGGATGCTGTGTATGTGGCCCTGGAGACAGGAGTGGCCGTTGGGCAAAATATCCGCATCAGTTATACAGGCAATACGGTTCGACCTATTCAGGACTTATACAAGAACGCAGCTTCCGCCTTCTCTCTGCGTGAGGTGGCCAACGGAATTGATTCCGCTCTGCCTAAGCCGCAGGACGGATATGTCAGTGGAAGCACGGTAGTTCTAACTTTCCGGGACAGCCTGAAGAGCGTATCCAGTTATGCGGCAGGTCAGTTCTCAGTGACATCAGATGGATACTCCAAGGGAATCAGCAGTATTTCTCAGAGTGGAAGCTACGTGTATCTATACTTGTCCAGCTCTGTAGGGGACGGCGAGGTTGTGAAGGTGTCTTATTCACCAGGCTCTTACCCGCTTCAAGACTATAGAGGTCAGAATATCTCTGGATTCAGCGACTTCTATGTCCGCAACACTTATGATACGAAGCCGCCTGTATTTACAAGGGCAGAGGGGAGCGGCAATACAGTTGTTCTTACTTACAACGAAGCTCTGAAGCCAAGCGGAATTCCGATGAAAAGCCAATATTCAGTTCTTGTGAATAATTCACCGATTTATGTTACCGCGGTAGTCGTGAGTTCCAATCAGGTTACTTTGACATTGGCATCATCTTATACAGCAGCGCAGACTGTAACCGTCTCCTACGTACCCGCTTCTGGCGGGATCAGTGACTTGAACGGTAATCTGGCGGGATATCTTAACCTTGAGCCTGTGAATTACAGCTCTACGGCGGGCCAGAATATCCGTTCTGCCACAGTTAATGGGGATACAGTGACGGTTGTATATAACAGTACGTTAAGCTATTCGTCAGCTAGTCTTCCAGCCAATTCGTTCTATGTTACCGCTGATAATCAGCAAAAGGGTGTTCAATCGGCTTCGCTCAGCGGAAGCACAATTACGCTTAAACTTTCAACACCGGTCACTTCCGGCCAGACAGCTGACCTGTCTTATATGCAGGGAAGTCCGCTCCTGTATGACAGTCAGGGCAAGGCTGTCCCGGCGTTCAGCCGCATGGCTCTCCAGAACTTAACCGAAGGAGCGACAAGCAACAATGGTCTTCCATCATATTTAACTCTGCTTCAGTCAGGGGAGTTTGGAAGAGCTGCATACGTGCTGAATTTAAGTACGGCTTCTAAGGTGAATGATAGATCCCGAGCAGGCCAGGATATTAATAAGTACACTCTGGACAAGAGCAAGCTGTCGGATGCGTATAATTTCGTGGCAACCGCTGGACTTGATCGTGCATTAGCTTTTGAAGTGCCTTCCACGGAGAAGGCAGCTAAAGTAGTAATTCCTCTTCAAGCCTTAATGGAGGCCTATACACGCGGGGGCAATCCTTCATTTATCGTTCGTTACGGAGATGTGCTATATGAAATCCCATTAGCCAAAATATCTTTTACAGATCTATCACGTCTTGTAGGAGGAACTTCATTCACGTCAACTAATCTGGTTGTTCAGCTAGAGAGAATCTCCCGATCTACGTTAACGGGTCAAACAACAAGTACAGGAGCGGGTGTGTCATATACGGCTGTTGAAGATCCATTTGAAACCTACGTTAGTCTAGTATCTTCAAACTCATCATCAGCTCAGCCAGTTGATATTACGGGCAAACTGATCATTCGCACTAGCAAAAGTGCACCATCATCCCAGACAGCTATGATCAAGTTTGATGCAAATACGCGTACAGGATCTTTTCTTCCATCCAAGGTAACCAAATTAGGGAGCTACTCGGCCTTGACTGCCCAAATCCCTAGTAACATTATTGCCGGCCCAGCTACAGGCATTACATTCTTCTCGGATGTAAGTTCCCATTGGGCAAGCACAGATATAAATGAACTAGCCAGTAAGCTAATTATCGATGGCCGTACCCAGAACCAATTCCAGCCGAATCAAAATATTACACGATCTGAGTTTGCAGTGTATATTGCCAAAGGTCTTGGCCTATCGCCAGACAATTCATCTGGCAGCCGGTTCCGGGATGTGTCCTCATTATCTCCGTCAGCCGCATATATTAATGCCGCGGCTAAGGCGGGAATCATTACAGGAAACACAGACGGCACATTCCAACCGGGCAGCCCGATTACCCGGGAGCAAATGGCGATCATGATGGTTCGCGCACTAAGTACAGCAGGGTATAACGTTACGCTAGGAACCACTCCGGCACAGACTCTAAGAGGATTCAAGGACAGTAAGAAGATCTCATATCAAGACTTTGTCGCCAAAGCCTATCAGGAAGGCATAATCCAAGGGACCAGCACCACAACCTTCGATCCGAAAGGTAATGCTACACGGGCTCAAGCTGCGGTTATGCTGAAGCGGGTGCTTACGAAGCTGGGTTATTTGTAAAAGTCAACTTGTTACAACACAAGGAACCTATGTCAATATACTGACATAGGTTCCTCTTGCTAAATTCAGCGTTGTATACTAGATATTATAACCTGCAGCTTTCAAGTCTTCCTTATTCAGGAATAAGGTACTGTTAGAATACAAGACATGCAATAATTTACCGTTTGTAGTGATTACTGTTGTCTCACTTCCTTCTTTTAAGACCGAAGTTGTAATTTTAAATGCTACGTTTTTAGGTGTGCCAATAGTAAGAACACTAGAATCATCGGAAGGCAGAATTTCGTAATCATTTAAGTTGGTGAATTCAATTAGTGTGGACCATTTGTTAGAAATCTTGTTCTTTTGAGTGAATTCAATAGAATCAAAATGAGGGTTATAAAAAGTATTATAGCCGAAGTATTTGGCTGTCTCACGGATGGGCACGTATGTAGTGCCTTTATACACCAGTTGTGTAGAAGTTGAAGACTTCAATTGTCCGTTAACAATCATTCTGAATTTCGTGATTGTAGCCTGCACCGTACTCGGCGCAGCCAGTGCCACCGTGGTAGAACCGATCATCATTCCTAATGCAAGTGCAGCAATAACCTTTTTCATGTTGATAACATCCCCTTATATGTATTTTCTTAACTCATTACCCAGTTAGTTAGCAAATGAATTAAGTTTTATTAAAAATTTTAATTATTATGCCTCTTCTTGTCAAAATAGACTATATGCCTCTCCTCATTCGCTCCTCAATTAACAATTCTCTTAAATTCGTCGGCCGTAGTACTCTTCTCTATTCTATTCCGCTCTCACCAAACGCCCTTTAATTCAATAAAATGACAAAATCATGGAAGAAAATGCAACTGGAGAAAATTCGCTATATTTCGTAACTTTTCCGTCATTTTGAAGTCTATTAATAGTATGAGAGATTACTACAACTAGATTTAGTGATGAAGATGGGAGAGTAGCATTTTAATATGATGGATAGAAATCAAGCAAAGCGTGTAGGGTTCGTCGTCAGCAGCCGGGGGAAGCGTCTGGCTATCATTACTTTAGCGGGGCTGATCTGGATTCAGCCTGTATTAAGTCTGGGGCCTCTCTCGGCTCCTAGTGGAAGTGTATATGCGGCAGCAAGCCCGGTCGTGAAGCTGGGAGAAGAGATGATAACATCAGGCGCGAAGCTTATTCATTATCAATATGCCGTTAACCGTTCTGGATCTACCGTCAAGGTCCTTGCGGACGTGATTCAGGTCGATCTGACCAACCCTTATATCAAGCTGGATGTCATGACCGGTAAGGGAGGACAGGTTACCACCCGTCAGTCTGTACAGGGTATGGCCAAGGAGACCGGCGCAGTAGCGGGCGTCAATGCCGACTTCTTCAATGTGAACGGTCAGGGCGTTCCTATGGGAGCCTCCGTATCGGATGGAACGATGATTACAAGTCCATCTGATCTGCAGGGGATGTATGCCTTTGCAGTAAGTAAGAGTGGAACCCCAACGATTGATGAATACACCTTCGACGGAAGTATCCGTGCACAAGACGGAACGACCTTCCCGCTGGCAGGGATTAACAAGGAAGCCTACCGTACAGAGCCGGATAAAGGTTACAGCCATGTGAACGCGCTGTATATTTATACAAGTGCATGGAAGTCTCCAGATCGGCCAAAAGACAGCTCAACGACCCCAACCGAGGTTCTTGTCCAGAACAATGTGGTACAGCAGATCTCGCCGGGCGCGGCTATTCCGGGTGAGGTTCCTGAAGGAGCTTATATTCTGCGTGCCCACGGCACTGCGGCAACTTATATTACCTCCCACTTGGCTGTAGGCCAGCGGGTTGATGCGAACTACCAGCTGCGCTCCGTGACCACCGGGAACACCCTGGATCCGAACGCTCAGGCCATGATGGTCGGCGGCCACACCTTGCTTGTAAGCAACGGTAAAGCATCTTCTTTCACTCGTTCAACTTCCTCAATCAGTGGCAGCAGCCCGGTTGCCCGTACAGCTGTAGGCTATTCCAAGGATGGACATACCGCTTATATTATTACTGCCCAGAAGAACGACAATAGCAGCGGCATGAAGCTGAGTGAGCTTCAGGGATTCATGACCAGCATTGGGGTATGGAAGGGCCTCGACCTGGATGGTGGAGGTTCAACGACCATGGTCAACCGCCCGCTTGCCGAGACAGAAGTGGGGCTTACCTCGGATACGTCCAATGGAGGAACGACTCAGCGCCTGGTGGCTAGTGGTCTGGGTGTGTACAGTGAGGCTCCTCAAGGAACTTTGAAAGGCCTTAAGGTAAGCGGCAGCAGCTCGCTCCTAATCGGTCAGGAAGCAACTTACAAGCTGAAAGGCTATGATACGTATTACAATCCGGTGGATGCATCCGGGATTCAGGCAAGCTGGAAATCCAGCAACGGCAGTCTGGTCTGGACAGGCCAGAGCTTTAAGGCAGCGAAGCCCGGAACAGCAGAAATTACGGCAGTCAGCGGATCAGCAAAGACCAGCATGAAGGTGAATGTCCTCGGCGGGGCTGACCTAAGCAGCCTTACAGCCAGCACACAGTCTTTACCTCTTACGGCGGGAACATCATCTAATATTTCGGTAACTGCTCAGCTGAAGAACGGCAGCTCGGTAAAAGTCCCTGCTGAAGCGCTCAAATGGGAATTTATCGGCTTTAGCGGCAGCGTGAAGGACGGCACGTTAACTGTGCAATCGGTTAAGCCGGGTGTGCAGACAGGTTATGCCATCGCAAGGTACGATGGATTCAGTACAATGATTGTCCTTAGCCAGGCTGGACAGCAGGCTTGGGAGAATTTTGAGAACGTGTCTTACCCGGTCGCCTTCACAGGACTTCCGGCAGAAGCGAAAGGGACGGCGCAGGTTGTACAAGGAACAGGTGACCATGCAAGCTCCAAGGTGCTTCAGCTGAATTATGATCTGACGGGCGGTACAGGGAACAAGTACGCTTATGCTCAGATTAATGGGACAACCGGCAAGAGCGTTCCGGCGAATCCGACTTCTATGTCTATTGATGTGCTTGGCGATTCCAGTCTGAACTGGGCTCGTGCGGAGTTTGATGTGAACGGGAAGTCCGTCTATGTGGATCTGGCTCGTCAGGTTGATTGGACAGGTTGGAAGAACCTGAATATTGATCTTACCTCCTCAGGCTTAGGTTCGTCAGCCAAGCTGAAGCGCCTGTACCTGGTGAACTTGGCTGACGGTCAGGACGAACGCGCGCTTACAGGCAGTGTGGCTTTTGACAATATTCAGTTCTCGGTACCGAGCCTTGTTGGAAGCGCCAATACGAAGAGCACGACTGTCGTCATGACGGTAGGGCAGAAGACTATCTCGGCAGGCGGGAAGAAGATAGCTGTGGATGTGGCTCCTATAGTTAAGGGAGATGTCACTTATGTGCCGATTCGTTATGTGGTTGATTATTTTGGAGGGCAGGCGAATTGGGATGGCGCGAGTCAGCGAATCACCGTGCTCAGAGGTGGAACATTGATAGATTTAACCCTTGGCAGCAAAGACATTATTATCAATGGAAAAAGAAAACAGGTGGAAGTTTCCCCGATTATGATCAATAATAGGACCTTGGTCCCATTAAGATTGGTATCCGAACAGCTAGGTATAGCTGTAAAATGGGAACAGAAAACGAAGTCGATTACCCTCCAATCATGATATGATAGATTTGACATATACACGGTAGAAAGAAATGGAGAATTGCCCAAGTGGATTTTCAAGCCGACGCGATCGACCGCGTTATAAAGAACGCTATCAACGTGATGGAGAACAGCAAGCACCAGATGTTCGAGATTCTCGATTCAGCCCGCCAGGAGCTGAAGACTCTTAATAACGAAGTACAATTGGTCATGAAAGAGACCGCTGAGACCGTAGAGAAGGTCGATCAGCTTGAATTGAATTATCGCCGCTCAAGAATCCGGCTGACTGAAGTCAGCCGGGATTTTGTGCGGTATAAGGAAGAGGACATCAAACAGGCGTATGAGGTGGCCACCCAGCTTCAGCTGGATCTAATGATTTACCGCGAGAAAGAGATGTATCTGAAGGCTCGGAGGGACGAGCTTCAGAAGAGGGCAAGAAATGTGGAGAAGTCGGTAGAACGCGCCGAGACCATCGGCAGTCAAATGGGGGTTGTTCTCGAGTATCTGTCAGGGGAGCTTGGTCAAGTAACCCGAATTCTTGAATCTGCGAAGAACCGTCAAATCATCGGCTTGAAGATTATTTTGGCCCAGGAAGAAGAAAGAAAAAGGATCTCCAGAGAAATCCACGATGGTCCTGCCCAGCTTCTCGCAAATCTAGTTCTTAGGACGGAAATTGTGGAAAGAATGCTTGTGAAGCAGGAATTTAAGATGGTCCAAGACGAAATAGTAGACTTGAAGGGTCAAGTACGTGCCAGTCTGGAGGAAATGCGCAAAGTTATTTTCAATCTCCGGCCTATGGCACTTGACGATCTTGGACTGATTCCGACTCTCCGTAAATACGTTCATGACTATGAAGAAAAATCGAAAATTCGTGCAACTTTCGAGACCAGAGGGAAAGAGCAGCGCCTGTCTTCCGCGATGGAGGCAGCCATTTTCCGGTTGGTGCAGGAAGCCCTCACCAATGCGGCAAAGCATGCTTACCCTACGTTTGTTGGGGTTGAGATAACTTACCAGGCCCAAATGATCAAAATTGTGGTGCAGGATAACGGTCTTGGGTTTAGAGTGGAATCATTGGAGCAAAAGACCAAGGAGCATTCTCACTTCGGGCTGATTGGCATGCGTGAGCGTGTCGAGCTGCTGGAAGGCAGAATGGAGATTGAATCCGCCGAGAACCAGGGTACCAAAATCATCATTCATATCCCGACTAACGTAGATAAGAGAAAGGAGCAATAGGATGGAAAACCACATTTATACTAGTAAACGACCAATTAAAGTTCTCTTAGCTGACGATCACCAACTGTTTCGGGAGGGCCTAAAACGTATTCTAAATATGGAAGAAGATATAGAGGTTGTAGGTGAGTGCAGCGACGGTACCCAGGTGCTGGAATGCTGCCAGCGCTATGGCCCTGAAATCGTATTGATGGATATTAATATGCCGCTCCTTAACGGGGTGGATGCTACTGAGAAGCTTCGTGTCTCTCTTCCGGAAATTAAAGTGATCATTCTCTCGATTCATGATGACGAGAGCTATGTATTTGAGACCCTCCGCAAGGGGGCAACAGGTTACCTTCTGAAGGATATGGAGGCTGAATCGCTGATTAATGCGATCCGTTCCGTTGCGGAGGGCCATGCCTTCATCCATCCTAAGGTAACAGGCAAGCTGATTCATCAGCTTCGCCGGATGGAATATTTGAATGAGACTGGAGCTATTGCCGAGGATGGCGCGATCCGTGAAGCCGGCGTAAAGTTTGTGGCTGGTGATGATAATCCGCTCACCCGCCGTGAGGCCGAGGTGCTCAGATTGATGGCTGAGGGACGCAGTAACAAGATGATTGGGGAATTCCTCTTCATCAGCGAGAAGACGGTGAAGAACCACGTCAGCAGTATTCTGCAGAAGATGGAAGTGGACGACCGGACTCAGGCTGTAATTAATGCTATCAAGTATGGATGGGTAACCCTTTAATACATATCTGCATCCCAGAGTATGGATCAGCGGATAGTTGATTCATCAGCAGAGTTGATTAGTATGAGTGGGTATAAACTTTTTTGAATTTATATAAGTCAGCCCTTCCTTTTCCCTCGGTTTAAGTCTGAACTCAGGGTAATAGCCGGATTGTCCGGGGACTGGGCAATTGCTCAGCACTGCGTGGAACCGACAGCCTTGTGGCGGCATATATTGTCGCTATAAGGAGGTGAGCAGGGTGGTTCCAGTGTGGATCTTTTTGTGCTATGGTCTGGCTGCAGTGCTGGTGCATCTTATGCATGGAATGTATGTCCGTGGAAGGGTCTCTGCACCCGATCGGGAGCATTATATTCTCGTGACCCGCAATCATGGGCAACAGATGGAGTGGTACCTTCGGGCAATTTCCTGGTATGCCCGGCTAAGAGGAAGGGACTGCCGGATTACGGTATTGGATGAGGGATCGGAAGATGATACCTTGGCCATAACCCAGCGAATCAAGAAATCGGGTGATTTGGAGCTCGCGGTGTATGGTTTATCCGGATGGCAAAGTGAAGACGATATGAGACGACAGGCAGCTCCAGCTGAAGATGAGACTGCACTCCTTATCGATCTAAGAGTGCCTATGGAGGCGGCCAAAATCCCATATGTCCATGTTTAAACGGTTTCAAAAGCGCGGAGCTAATGGAGGGTTGGCTCGGCTTCATCCGGGGCGTTCCCTTCGTACAGAACAAGCTCCATTATATGATAATTCAGTGTGAAGCACACTCATGAGGCTGCGGCCGGGAGTGTGCTTTTTTGCGTGCAGAGAAAGGGTCATTCTGCTGAGATAATGCAAAACCTCATTTTAGAAAAGTGACAAAACAGGAGAGACGTAACGGGAGGGCAACCTTGTTCGACTGGGCAAAGCATCTAAGTAGCGGTAGTCAGCGTCACATGACGGTCATAGGACTGCCTCACCTGTAAATCTATAGTTCAACTTATATAACGGCTTATATAGATGAACTTAAGGGAAAGAGGGAATAAGTTGAAGGCTGCACTATATATGGTTCGTAGATCGATAGGATGGGAGTGTTACATAAGCTTAGATATCAAGATCGATCTTCAGTGGTGGACACTCCGAAGCGGCAGTGATGCTGAAAGCCTGCTACTCCTTGCACGTGAAGTTCCGCTTGGAAGGGCTGCAGCATTACGGGATAACATGGAGTGTACTGCGGATATGGACAGCTACAAGGCCGCTGAGTGGGCAGCTTGTCTGGAGCGTGTAGAGGCCGGAGGGCGAGGGAGGACGGTTCACTCCAAAAGTGAGGACGGTGACGGTGGCAGAGACAGGGTCAGAGACGGGGACAGTGATAGTGGCAGAGACAGGGACAGGGATAGAGATAGGGATAGGGATGGAGACAGAGACAGTGACAGAGAACGTGGCGGGACTGCAATGAGGGAGGATATACAGCCCCTCTGGTTATGGATGAAGGATCAGGGATACACTCCAGTGGGGAGAAGTCTTTGCTTCGGAGGGGAGGCATTCTGGAGGGACTCGGGCCAGGATTGGGGCGATGCCCTCGAAGCTGCCAGCCTGCTTGCTCGAGTGCTTCAGGGGCGCTCGCTGCTTCTGCCTGAGCTGAAGCAGCTGCTTGAGAGCCGCCTGCCGCAGCTCGCAGGCGGCTGGCGGGGGGCCGCGCAGCTTGCGTATGTGCGCGGCGAAGTGCTGCTCACGGCCGGCGTGGCCCCGGCCGTCCGCCGCAGCCTGCTGCGCCGCGGGCAGCCCCCGCGCTGCCGCCGCTGCGGGAGCGCCGCGCTCACCGTGGCGCCATGCGCCTCATGCGGCAGCGAGGCCTGCGCCTACTGCGAGGCGTGCCTCGCGCTCGGGCGCAGCCGGGCTTGCGCGCTGCTGCTGCGCGGCGCGCCGGAGCCGGCCGCGGTTAGCCGCGCGGCCGACCGTGACGTCCCCACCGGTGTCCAGCTGGACAGGTGGGGGCTGAGCCCTGCGCAGCGCGAGGCGGCTGGTGCCGCGCTGCGGTTCCTGGGCGAGCGGCCTGCCGGGGGCGGCCGCTCAGCAGGGCGGCGGGGCGAAGAGGGAGCCCCGCTTTGGTGTGCACGGGCAGCTGGACCTGCGGACAGCTGCCAGGCGAGGAGGCGGCGGCGGGTCTGCAGGCCGCCGCGATTCCTGCTCTGGGCGGTCACCGGCGCAGGCAAGACCGAGATGATCTTTCCACTGCTGCGCCATGTGCTGGATCAGGGCGGGCGCGCCTTGGTAGCTACGCCAAGGCGGGATGTGGTGCTGGAACTGGCACCGCGGATCGCCAAGGCTTTTCCGGATGAGTCCGTGACTGTGCTCTACGGTGGAAGCACTCAGAGGTGGGAAGACAGCCAGTTGGTTCTGGCGACGACACACCAATTGCTTCGCTATCATAGTGCGTTTGATCTAGTCATTATCGATGAGCTGGATGCATTCCCTTATCATAATGACCCGATGCTGGCCTACGCCGCCGAGAACTGCTGTAAGCCAGAGGGGCGGTTTATCCTGCTGTCCGCGACGCCCCCGAAGCCCCTTCAGCGTGAAGCTGCTTCAGGGCGCTTGCCCCATGCCAAGGTCCCTGCGCGTTTCCATGGACATCCACTGCCTGTTCCCCGGCATTTAACAGCAAATACCGCGGAGAGCTGCATACGCAACAGGCGGTTGCCTTGGGAATTTGTGAAAGCCTTGAAGGATTCTGCCGCCAGGGGCGCACAGATCTTCCTGTTTGTCTCGCGGATTCGGCATATCGAACCTCTGGTTAATTTGATACGAATATCGCTTGGAGATGGTGTTCCAGTAGACGGAACCTCTTCTCAGGATGAACGGCGGGCCGATAAAGTGCGGGCCTTCCGTTCAGGCCAGATTCGCGTATTGATAACAACGACGATCTTGGAGCGGGGGGTCACCGTTCCGCGCAGTGATGTATTCATCTTAGATGCGGACAGCGGACTCTTCGATGAAGCTTCACTTGTACAGATGGCAGGCCGGGCAGGGCGTTCCAAGGATGACCCGAATGGCCGGGTCATTTTCGCCTCACCACAGTGGACAGCATCCCAGCGCGGGGCAATCCGCCAGATTAAGCAGATGAACAGTATAGCTAGACGTCACGGTTATTTGCATTCGTGAATGAATGGGCCTTTGTAACATCGTGCGCACTACTCCCTGTGCGCACGGATGCGTGGTCCGGGGCATGCTTGGATGGCTGGTCGCAATATATGTGTGAATGAGTGCTTGAAAGAGTTGAAAGAGTTGTAAGGGTTGTATGTATAGTGTGTGAGTCAATCTATGAACGGTGTATGAAAGAGACGTGTAACTGAATAAGTAACTGAATAAGCAACTGAATATGTAACTGGATATTTAAATGAATGTATGAAAGTGTAGATGCATGAACATATGAACATAGGAATATGTGAATGCAAAAACTTCAAACCGGGAGTGATGGTTATGAAATGGACACAGCTGCTTGATCCCCTGCGCGGACTTCTCACACCATCAGGAACGAACTGCATGACCTGTGGCAAGCCTATGCAGAGCGGAGCAAGAGAGCATCCGGAGATTTGCCGCGAGTGTACTGCGGCTATCCCGTGGATTCGGCACCCGCGGTGCCCGAAGTGTGGCCGTCATATCGGCTGCCCGGACTGTACCCGTCCTGGAGCTAAAGCACGTCCATTCCTACTGAACCGCAGCGCGGTTGCTTACGACCCGCGAATGCGTGAATGGCTGGCCGCGTACAAATACCGCGGCCAAGAGACCCTGGCCCCCATGCTGGCCCGCATGATGGGCCAAGCTTACAAGACGCTGGCGTCGGAATTATCCGCTGTCCATGGGCGGAGTATGCCTTGGCGGATCGACGCCGTAACCTGTGTGCCGCTTAGCAGCCAGAGGCTGGCTGAACGCGGCTTCAATCAGGCGGAGCTGCTAGCCTCCGGCGCAGCCGCAGCGGCCCGGGCCCCGCTCATCGCTATGCTCGAGCGGTCCCGCGATACGGAGAAGATGAGTCTCAAGGGCAGGGGACAGAGACTGCATAGTATGCAGGGTGTGTTCCGCACGCTGCCACAGACAGAAGAATTATTATTGTCTATATTACATAAGAGAAGGACCCGGATTTCATCATCCCAGAACTCTCCGCTCAGACTTCTGCTGGTGGACGATATTTATACAACGGGGAGCACAGTTGGATTCTGCTCAGAAGCTCTTCTGGGTACCTGCCGTGAGGCTGGAATAACTGTAGAAATTTACTGCCTGACCTGGGCGAGGTCGTGAACCGAGGGGGTATATCCCGGAGGTGTATAATCCGGATGTCCCCCAAATATCCAGTAGTGCTTCGCATTATTAGAATTGGGGTTAGAGTTAAAACCGAGGTTAGCGGGGAGAGTCGGCATAATATCTGACAAGCAATGGACCAGATTCCATAATGAACCATATAAGATTGAATGTAAGAACATATGTTTGTTATAATTAACCATAGAGGCATATAATCTTCCAAGTATACGCATTAATTTTACTCTGCTATAATGAAGATCAATTATACGTGGACGGACTGTGCCAATTATTATTAAGAAATGGGGTTGTATGAAAATGGACATGGAGACAGTAGTACAACAACAGCATGAAATGCTTACACAACTGATTCAGATGGTTGCCGAGAATAATAATAAGCTGGCCAAGCTGGAACAGAAGATAGAACAAGTGGATCAAAAGATGAACCAAATGGATCAAAAGATGGACCAAATGGATCAAAAGGTCGCAAAACTTGATACGATCGAGAAGAAGCTCGATCGGCTTACGGACCAATATGATCATACCCGTGACGAGCTCCATTCTCAGCGCAGGTATGTTACAGGGATGGAGACTGATCTCAATCAGATTCTCCGTCGTATTGAAAGATTAGAAGAACACACTCAAATTGAACTGTAGCTGAACCGCTGAGCTGCTGTGCCAGAACATGTCAAGAACACTAGGACTTAAGAGTGTTCTTTTCTTTTTTAATGGGTAAATGTACAGCACATATTGCAAATAAGGTTCAAGAATAATCATAGACTTGTAATGTCACTTTTGAGGTGATTTGCAGGTGTAGAACCTGGAATTTGTGCATAAGCCCCACGCCTGTTTGGAATTGAGTAACAATTGATGCGAGTATGATTAATTTTTAGATTATATTGCCGATATATGTTATATCCGAAACTTTTGCTAATGAAGTAGCCATTGGTTTACTTTAAGAAGCTACTTACCCTACTGGAGATGCCGGTAGGGCTTTTTTATTACTTAACTTTTTATGATTAAGCATAGACGTGTGTTGTAATTTTAAGGTAATCTGTAGAAGAAACAGCGTATAGAACTATTTGGAATTTGTTAGGTACGATACTTTACAGTAGAATGAAATGAAAGAGGTAATTTCCATGAATTTAGACAATTGTCCTCGCTGCGGGAAGCTGTACGCCAAGAACTTCAAGAATCTATGCTCCGCTTGCATTAAGGCTATTGAAGAAGAATATGAACTGTGCTTCAAATATCTTCGTGAGAATAAAGGATCAACCATTCATCAGCTTTCCGATGCTACCGGGGTATCCATCAAGCAGATTACCAAGTTTATCAAAGAGGGTAGAATCTCTGTTGAGAATAACCCCAATATGATGTATCCCTGCGAAGTGTGCGGGATTCTGATCCGGGAAGGGAATATGTGTGACGGCTGCCGTACACGCCTGACCCGTGATCTTACGGCCGCAGCAAGAGAAGAAGCGCTGGCGAGAGAACCAGAGCAGAACCAGACTAGTGCATACAAGACGCTGGATCGGCTTCGTAAGGACTAGAGAATGAGATGTTTGTATAATTTGAACTAATTTTGAACTAATATAGTTATCCTATCTGTGACCTTGTGAATAGAGGTTGTTCAGGAAAAGTTCATTCCCCGGAACTATTAATAATGTTTCATTTGGTACCGATAAACTTAGTAGAGATTATCGGTATTTTTATTTTTTGAGAGAGAGGTGTAGGTTATGAAGATTAACGAGACCGGACGAATTGGGTCGATAAATTCGTATCAACGCCAACTAGATAATCAGCGGCAGCTGACTGACAAGAAGACCAAACGCAAAGATGAAGTATCTATTTCAACAGCAGCTCAGGAGCTCCTTCAAGCCCAGGCGACTGAGAAGGCCTCCGATCCGTCGCGTACTCAGCGCATTCAGGATTTAAAGGCACAAGTGGCAGCCGGGACTTATAAGGTGGATGCAGATAAACTTGCTGAGAAGCTGGCACCATACTTTAAGTCATAGAACAGTAACTAGACGGAATGAACTAAAGGCTCATGGCCTTGATGGTTCATAGGTGAATACGAATAATCGTGTGTTCATTTCTTTAGTTCATACGTATAGGAGGATACCATGGCAGTACAGGCATTAATAGACTCACTGGGTCAGCTTGAAGATGCGCACTTGACTATGCTGGAGTGGGCGGAGAAGAAGCGGGACGCCATCATGAAGAACAATGTAGAAGAGCTAATCGGGATTTTGAATCAGGAGTCCCGTATCGTCAAGCAGATTGAGAAGCTGGAGGACGTTCGTATGACTGCATGCTATGCGTTCCTGCAGGAGAGAGGCGTTAAGTCGCAGCTGAATCTGACGATTACGGAGCTTTCGAGACTTGTATTCGACCCGGAAGAGAAGAAGGCGTTGTTGGACATGCAGAAGAAGCTCTCCAATACGCTGTACAGACTCAAGGAACTGAACGATTTGAATCAGAAGCTGATTGAGCAGTCGCTTACTTTTCTCGATTATTCACTGGATCTGCTGGTCGGTGAACCTGAGCAGGCAGCGACATACCAGCATCCGGCTGACAAGAGCGGCGGCAGTGGCCGCCCCGGACTTTTTGATACACGCGCCTAAGGCTCATTTGAGGAGGAAGTAAGGTCATGACATCCACATTTCATTCAATAGAAACCGCCAAACGAAGTCTGTTCACTCAGACAGCGGCGTTAAATACAACTGGACATAACATTTCAAATGCGAATACAGAAGGCTATTCCCGTCAGACGGTGAAGATGAAGCCTTCTCTTTCCATAGAAGCATATGGGCTTAATCGTTCCAATACTCCCGGACAGTTAGGTACAGGGGTAGAGTATCAGGCGATTGAGCGAATTAGACAGGGATTCCTGGATAGCCAGTATCGCAGCGAGAACAATGCAAGCGGCAGTTGGAATATCAAAGCAGATACCCTCGATAAGCTTGAAGGGATATTTAATGAACCTTCGGATACAGGGATCAGTAAAGTGCTTAATAATTTCTGGAGCTCGTGGTCTAACCTTAGTAAGGACCCGGAAAGCGCTTCAGCCCGTAAAGTCGTTAAGGAGAATGCGGCGGCACTAACTGATGCGATGAATTATATGAGCGGACAGCTTACGAAGTTAAGTCAGGATTTGACAACAAACGTTGGAGTGAAAGCAAGCGAGGTTCAGAATTACCTGACCTCCATTGCAGATCTTAACCAGTCCATTACCCGTATCGAGGGGCTTGGCGACCAAGCCAATGACCTTCGGGACCAACGGGATTTACTAACAGATAAGCTGTCCCAGATTATTAACATCAACGTTCAGGAGACGGATCAGGGCTACACGGTCTCTATGGGTGGACAGACCTTAATCGAAGGCAGTGAGGTTCAGGTGGACGTTGACGGAACAGGCCCGGATGACAGAGGTGCATTCCTCGAAGCAGCGTATGCCTCCGGCAATTTGAATGGCGGCGAAGTACACGGCATGATCGCTTCACGAGAGAATTATGTCAAGGATTATCAGAAGCAGCTGGATAACCTGGCCAACACTTTGGCCAATGGAGACATCCAGATTACGCTTCCGAAAGGAACAGTCCTTCCAGATGGCGTAACAGTCGATGGAGTAACCGGCCGGAACGTAACCCAAGATACCGTAGTAACGGTAAAAGGTCTGAATGGCCTTCATCAGCTCGGTTATACGATGGACGGAACCACTACAGGCGGCTTGCCGTTCTTTGAGGCTAAGGGCGGCGGGGATATTACAGCGGCGAACATCAGCCTGAATACCAAGATTGCGGCTAATGAGAATTTGATTGCAACCTCGATGCGGACGGAGGGAACAGGAACATCAGAAGCTGTGATCAGAGGGAATAATACGCTTGCCCTGTTGATGGCTAATATGAAGCAGACTAACTTTACGGCAGCAGATGGTTCACGGACGACCACAATTGAAGGGCTTTATAACTCAGCGGTAGGTCAGCTTGGTGTTCAGTCGCAGGAAGCACAACGCCAGACAGCGAACTCCACGATTTTGGTACAACAGGTAGAGAGCCAGCGTCAATCGGTTAGCGGTGTATCCTTAGATGAGGAAATGTCCAATCTGATTAAATTTCAGCATGCCTATAGTGCAGCATCGCGGTTTATGACTACATTTGATGAACTGCTGGATAAGTTAATTAATTCAACAGGAACTGTAGGGAGATAATAAATAAGTAAAGGAGGTTAGCGATAATGTTAAGAATCACTTCAAATATGATGAATTCCCAACTGATGCTCAATTTGAACCGGAACGCTCAGGCTATGAACAATACCCAGAATCAGCTGGCTACGGGCCGTAAGCTCAACAAACCTTCAGATGATCCCGTGGGTATTACTTACTCCCTTCGTTACCGCGGGGAATTGGCATCCAATGATCAATATACGAAGAACGTAGATAGTGCTTTGTCCTGGCTGGACTTCAATGATACAGTTCTGAGTCAGACTGGGGATGTCGTTCAACGTCTGCGCGAGTTAACTGTGCAAGCTTCAACAGGGAGCAACCCACAGTCAGCGCTAGACAGCATCAAGCAGGAAGTAGGTCAGTTAAGAGAACAGCTGATCGATATTTCTAACAGTAAACTAAATGGTAAATACATTTTCAACGGAGAATCTTACGATAAGAAGCCTTATGATTTCCCGCGGAATGCTGATGGGACCTTTGATACTTCAAGTGTTACCACGCTAACTACGGATAAAGGTCTGATTAATTACTCTGTAGGAGATAGTGTTCAGCTGCCTATTAATCTCACGGGTACAGATGTATTTGGGAATGGATCTGACTCAGATAATATTTTTAATATTATTAACAATCTATCTCAAAGCTTAACGAATGGGGACTTTACCGGAATTTCCTCTCAGCTAGATAAGATTGATAGCCGTATGGAGACGATCTTGACTACCCGTGCCGAGCTTGGTGCGAAGACGAACCGGATTGAACTGATGCAGGGAAGACTATCAGATCTCAATACGAACCTGACGGACCTTCAATCCAAGACTGAGGATGCGGACTACGCAGAACTGATCATGAAATCCAAAGTACAGGAGAACATTTACAATGCCTCCCTTTCTGCGGGTTCTAAGATTATACAGCCTTCTTTGGTTGATTTTCTGAGATAGTATAGAGGAGGCCGTATCCATGCAGCCTATTCTTCAAATCAGGCAGACCCCGGCTATTCTGAATTTCGATGCGGATCCGGGTCAATATTCGATTCAGCAGCCGAAGGCTGAAGTGAATATGAATACCCAGCCGTCCGAGCTGGAGATTCATCAATATGTGCCTAAGCTGACCATAGATTCTTCTGCTGCCCGTTCTGCATTTACCGGAGGGAACTTCCTAGATATGAACAGCCGGATCTATTCCGGGTTCCAGGACATCTATCTTCAGGGGATTGCGAACCGGGTAGAGCAGGGCAATCGAGCTGCTGCAATCTATGAGCCGGGTAATACCATTGCGGACATATACGGACAGGATTGGCAGCCAATCCCTTTTCCGGAGTTTCGAACCCCGGCTTCTATGGATAACGTGGATATCCGTTTCGATGTAACTCCACCAGATATTAATTTTCATAAAGCTCATACCGACATCCAAGTGGAAGTGCACAGACCGGAGATTCAGTACAACCGCGGTAAGCTGGACATGTACATGAAGCAGTATGCAGCTGTGCAGTATATTCCGCCTGAGGTGGATATACAAAGTTGATGTTGTACGATGACTATAGATGCGGTTTGCAGCCAGCCATCTATAGTTTTCTTTGTTTCTAAGACGAATAAGGAGTGATACATGATGATGATACACACAGCTTCGTGGGGCAGCCTGGAGGTTGCTGAGGACCAAATCTTCCATTTCCCCAAAGGAATGCCAGGGTTTGAGGATGAGACGGAGTTCGCCCTCATTACTTTGGAGGAGGGGATGTTCTCTTATCTGCAATCCCTGAAGGAGAAGGGGCTTGCCTTTCTTCTTGCTGATCCTTTTGACTACTATCCTGATTATGAATTTGAACTTCCAGCGGCTGATACGGAAGAATTGCAGATTGAAGCCCAGGTTCTTGTACGCTGTATTATCTCTTTGAAGGAGCAGGTAGAGCAGTCCACGATCAACCTGCTTGCCCCAGTCATCCTTAATCCTGAGAAGCAAGTGGGTAAGCAGATTATTCTGCATAGCTCCTCTTACCAGACAAGACACCAGTTATGGACTGAAGATTCTGTAAAGGCAGGTGAATAGATATGTTGGTGCTTTCCCGTAAGAAAGGTGAGTCTATCGTCATTCAGGATCAGATTGAGGTTACTATACTCAGCGTCGAAGGAGATACCGTAAGAGTGGGTATTTCCGCGCCTCCGCATATCGATATTTTTCGCAAGGAAGTCTATCTGTCTATACAAGAGAGCAACCGTGAATCGGCGGCACCTACCCCTGCCAATCTGGAGGCATTGATGGAGCGTCTCCGGGGAAATAAGAAAAATTAAAAAAGTTATAAAATGCTCTAAACTGTTCGGCAGAGCATGTCGATATATGTATTAGACGCTGATTCGGCAGGGCGGCCGACCTTAACGAGTCAGTGTTTACCACAAGGATGTGGAACTTAATTTAATTTCAGGGAGGAAACACACAATGATTATCAATCACAATATTGCGGCGCTGAACACTCACCGCCAACTGTCTATCAACACAGCTAACACTAACAAAAACATCGAGAAATTGTCTTCCGGTCTTCGCATCAACCGTGCTGGTGATGACGCAGCGGGCTTGGCAATCTCCGAAAAAATGCGCGGTCAAATCCGCGGTCTAGATCAAGCTTCCCGTAACGCTCAAGATGGTATCTCTTTGATCCAAACAGCTGAGGGTGCATTGAACGAAACTCACTCCATCCTGCAACGTATGCGCGAAATCTCCAACCAATCTGCGAACGGTACGAACACTGATACTGACCGCGGCGCGCTGCAAGATGAAATGAACCAATTGACTTCCGAAATCAACCGTATCGGTAACACAACTGAGTTCAATACTCAGAAATTGCTGAATGGTGGTATTGGTTCAGGGTCTAGTGACAAAATTACTAAAGCAACAAGTGCAGAGAAAACACTCACTGGCGCCTTTGCTACTGGTACAATCGGTGCTGGTGTCTCAGTTAAAGTTGATGGAACTACTTTCAATCTTGATGGGGTTGCTTTAGATTCAACTAAAGCAGATGATTCAATTTCTGCGCTGAAAAATGTTACTAGCGGTGGAGTTAAACTCGGAGATCTTGTTGATATTACGAGTGAATCCGGTAAGCTCAAGTTCACAGCCAAATCCCAAGGTACGACTAGTACTATTGAATTTACAGGGGCTGATGCAAAACTTGGTACTGACGCTACTGCCGATGTCGGTTCTGCAAAGGCAGTTAAAGGAAATCCTACTACTGTTGAACGTGCGGGTCTACAAGCTGCGGCAAAATTGACTGCTTCGGATACAACTATCGCTAAGGACTCTACGCTTAAAATTACAGTTGGTACAGATAGTGCAGTTGAAGTTAAACTTAACACTGGAACAGCTGATAAACTTTACAAAACAAGTTCAGGCGTAGATGACAATGCTAAAAATGCTGCTATGGCAGATTTGGTTAAAGACATCAACGCATCTCTTCAAGATGCAGGACTGAGCGGTAAAGTGACAGCATCGTTGTCCAAGGACAACGAAATTCAATTCATTTCTGAAACTGGTAAAGACATTAAAGTAGAAAATGGAGTTGGAACGCCAGTTACTGCTCTTGGTGGTGGATTGAGCACAGTTAAGAACATTGATCAAGTAGTTGGTGCTGGAGCTCAAGGCACTGGTTTCAATACTAAATTCCAAATTGGTGCTAACACTGGACAATCTATGTCCCTGTCTATCGATGACATGCGTGCGGCTGCACTTGGAATCACTGGTAACGCTGGTCAGGATGGTTTCACAAAAACTAACTCCGTTACTAACGGAACTAACGATGTGAAATCCGAAGCTGCTCTGAACATCTCTACTAAAGAAGATGCTTCCAAAGCAATTGCTGTTCTTGACAAAGCTACTCAAACTGTATCCAGCGCTCGTTCTAAACTTGGTGCTGTTCAAAACCGTCTGGAGCACACAATCAACAACTTGGGAACTGCTTCTGAGAACCTGACAGCTGCTGAATCCCGTATCCGTGACGTTGATATGGCGAAAGAAATGATGGAACAAACTAAGAACAACATTCTTGCTCAAGCTGCACAGGCTATGTTGGCTCAAGCTAATCAACAACCACAAGGCGTTCTTCAATTGCTTCGTTAATCTTAATGTATTACCGAGAGATCCTAGACTTTCTAGGGTCTCTTTTTTGATTAAGAAATAAGAAATGGTTAACGTCCTTCTAGATAAATATTCACGAAAATACTGTAGGTTGATACGAGTAGGACTCTTCTTCCAGAGGGTCCTATTTTAAATACCAATTTAAGGAGTGAGATTAACACGGGTAGAAGTGACTCGGCAATCAGTGAATGAATGGATTAAGAAAAAAGAGGTGTTTTTCCGATATAAAGATAAGGTGCACAAGAGGAGATGAGGATAATGGGTACGCTTATTTCAGCTGTGATGATTGTGAAAAATGAACAGAGGTGTATTATACGCTGTCTTTCTAGTATCGTTGATGCAGTAGACGAAATTGTTATTGTAGACACTGGATCGACTGATAACACATTAGAACTTATTGAAGAGTACAGGAAAGATCAAAAAAAGATTCGACTGTATCATTTCGAGTGGATTGATGATTTTTCGGCAGCTCGGAATTTTGCAATCTCAAAGGCAAGAGGAACGTGGAAATTAACAATAGATGCAGATGAGTTCTTGCATCCAGAAGATGTAAGTAAAATTCGTGATTACTGTAAATATTCACTGAAACAGGGGTTCAGGAATGTAATTGCAGATGTCAATATAATAAACATTAAGAATTCGGAAGTAGCTGATGATATTTATTCAAAAGCCAATGCACGGATTTTTACAGGAGTTTTTAAATATCACGGCAAAATGCACGAAACATTAACCAACGATTATAAAGTTAAGGCAGCTCTTATCAATATGCCGATTCGTCTTTACCACGATGGGTATGATCCCGAGGAAGTAAATCAGATTCAGAAGGGAATAAGAAATGTAAGACTGCTTGAAAGTGCTATGAAGGAAGAGCCGGACAACATTATGAATTACATTTATTTTGCGGGAGAAGCGGTAAAGGTGAATGTTGAACTAGCTGTTAATGCTATCACACATGCCGAGGATCTCTTTGAAAAAAGTGCAAAAAAAGATGAAATAGTAATGGACTTCTTGCAACATGTTAAAAAGGTAGTATTTCAATCTGCCGGAATAGAAAATAAGTAATATCTTAACTTTTTTAACTTTTAGTCGATAAAATTTAGTAAGAGGATAAGTTTTTGTTAGACAGAAAAATTAATGAACGACGAGCTTTTTATAGGTCATGGAAATGAGCACTGTAAAATTTGAATACAAAGAGGTTAACATGAGAAAGTATATTCGAGATCAACTCATCGAGCTTCTCCCGACTATTTGGGAAGGGGTTAAATATGCCAAGAATAAACAATCAGAACAGGCCACTGTTATTCTAAGTGACTGTTATTTTGCGGTGAATTCTATAGCTGACAGTCTTGAAGCAGGGCTTAGTGAGAACCGTTTTGCTTTTTATGAGAATTACCTTTCCGGGATGAAGAATATGCTAGAAGCTATTAATGAAGGTATTTCAAGCAACCAGCCAATTTCTGAATTTGTGAAACAGTTTAGGTACATGCTTGGACTATTGAAAAAGGAGCTTATTAAGGAATCTGAGGTAAAGTTAGAAGTTGTGTTTATGCCATATAAAGCAAGCATGTGGGACTCCCTTGAAAGTATCTGGCTTGCTGCAAGAAATGATGAAAGTTGTGATCCAATTGTTGTGCCTATCCCTTATTATGATAGAAATCCCGATCGAAGTTTTGGAGAGTTTCATTATGAGGGTGGAGAGTATCCCGATTATGTCCCTATTGTTCATTATGACAACTATGACTTGAGCAATAGTAAGCCAGACGTGATTTACATTCATAACCCATACGACGAGCATAATCTGGTCACTTCGGTTGATCCGCGATTCTATTCGTATAACCTCAAGAGATTCACGAATATGCTTGTTTACGTGCCGTATTTTATTTCTGGTGCTTATCTCAATACTCAGGTTTTTGCACAAAAGCATCTGACTTCTTGCGTAAATGAAGTCGATAAAATTATCGTACAATCCTATACTCACAAAAAAATATATGTTGAGTGTGGTGTCAATGAAAATAAACTGCTTGTAATGGGCTCTCCTAAAATGGACTCAATTGTAAACTTAAACAAAAACAATGAGAATATACCAATACCAATAACCTGGATACAGAAACTTAACCGGAAGAAAGCTATTGTTTTAAACAGTAGCATCGGTTCTCTCTTAAATGACCCAAACTATTTTATAAAATTGAAACACAGAATGTCCATTATTTTGTCATATAATGAATTGGTTCTCATTTGGCGACCGCATCCTCTTTTGGAAACCACAATAGTTACTATGAGACCCGATTTCTATGATGCTTATATGGAGATTATTCATATGATTGAGAACTCTTCGAATGGTATACTTGATCAATCTGCTAGTACCGTGCCTGCTACAATTGTATCTGCTGGGATGATAAGTGATTTAAGTTCTTGGGCTCGTCAATATATTGCAACTGGAAAGCCAATTTTAATGCTGAATGGTAAAAAAGAAATGAAAAAAGACAGAATTTGTGTGTTTGATCATTTTTCGAGCTATTTCATATATGATGGTTTTAGCATTCAAGATTTTTGCAATATGATTATAGACGAAAAAGATATCAATAAGGAATCGCGCTTAACAGACTTAAGAAATTCAGTAGTTAATATTGATGATGGCTCTTGCGGACAAAAAGTTCATAAACGCATAGTCAGTTTATAGGAGCGAGATCGTGAAAGAGGCAAGAGTAAAGACAGACATTATTATTACCCCGGAGCAGAGAAGACAGATTCAAATAATTCAGTTGGAGATGATGGTTGAAATCGATCGGATCTGCCGTAAGCATCAAATAGCATATAGAATAATTGGCGGAACTCTTATTGGGGCTGTGAGGCATAAAGGATTTATTCCTTGGGATCCTGACTTGGATATTTCAATGGATAGGGAAGAATACAATCGTTTTTTTGAAGTATGCAGGGATGAGCTTGATACAAGTCGTTTTTTTCTGCAGGAATGGCGAACCGATATTAATTATCGGTGGAATTATACAAGAATGCTTAGGAATGGAACGGAGTTTGTTAGAGCCGGTCATGAAGAATTGAATGCTAGGAATGGTGTTTTTGTTGATATCATGTACTCAGATCGTGTTCCTGATTTGCAAATACTCCGGCCTATCCATTGCTTTTCTTGCTTTATCATACGCAAAGCACTTTGGTCCAAAGTTGGTAAAGACTTGCATCCAAACTTTTTTATGAGAAAATGGCTTGCACTTCTATCGCTAACCCCCAGAAATTTGATATTTAAATTTAGAGATTGGGTAATTAGTTGGACTTTAGGGAACCAGACAGAATTAAGTCGAAACATGGCTCATAAGGTCTCTTCAAAGAGTATATCTAAATGGGGGTATCCAAAGAAGACAATGTCGGGAGAAGAGGAAAAGAAGTTTATTAATGGTGAGTTGCCCTGGGATTATTTTTTAACAGATCTGGATTTCGAAGGATATAAATTTTTGGCTTCAAAGCATTACGAGGAAGCCTTGAAAAATACATTTGGTGATTATATGACTCTCCCTCCTGTAGAACAAAGAGAGAGTCATATTCCATGCTCCAAATTAACGCTAATTAAACCTGAAATACCTGAATTTGATGATATGATGAAAAAACTATATATAGAGTAAGCGATTTGTTTAAGGGGATATTTGTATCTTATTTACAGTGCATAAGCATTTGAGGTGATTTGATGAATGGAATTTTGGAAGCAGATTTTCAATATATAGCGAAAGCTGAATTGCCATGGGGAAAGCTGGATAATAAAACAGTCCTTATAACTGGTGGGACAGGTTTTTTAGGTTCGCTAATCATTCGGTTTATCGACTATTTGAATGTGACACAACACCGAAATATCAAAATGGTTGCACTTATACGTGATGAAGAGAAGGCACGAAGAGTGCTTGATAACTGTAATGTGGTCTTCGCAAAAGGAGACATTCGCAATATGCCAACAATTCTGACCGATATAGATTTTGTCTTTCATTGCGCGGCTGTTACAGATTCTAAGACGATGATTGAAAGACCAGTTGAAGTAACAGAGGGAATCGTTCTGGGAACCTACAATTTGATGAAGTTGTCGTATGAAAAAAAAGTGGAAAGTGTAGTATACCTTTCTTCTATGGAAGTATACGGAACAAGTTTAATTTCAGGGAAAGTCAGTGAGAAAGATCTAGGAATGATCGATATCTTTAATGCTAGAAGTTCATATCCAATGAGTAAAAGGATGGCTGAAAATATTTGCTTTAATTATCAAATCGAGTATGGCGTACCCGTTAAGATAGCTAGGTTGTCACAAACCTTTGGGGCAGGGGTCTCCATAGAAGATAATAGGGTATTTGCTCAATTCGCTAAGAGTGTTCTTGATAACAAGGATATTGTTCTTCACACAAAAGGCGAAAGTGATACAAACTGCTGCTATACTGCAGATGCTATATTGGCTTTATTCATTTTACTTTTAAGTGGTGAAGAAGGGGAAGCGTATAACATCGCAAATGAAGCAAACCATATGACGATTCTAGATATGGCAGAACTCGTTGTGAAAAAAGTGGCGAATGGAAGTATTTCGGTCAAGATGGAGATTGACAAAGAAAGCATAACTAGATATCCGCCGCCAGTTAAATTGCATTTATCATCAGAAAAAATGCTTAAGCTTGGTTGGAGCCCGAAGTATGGAATGCAAGAGATGTATAATCGAATGATTGAATATATGAGAAACTGAACATGGGGCTATAATCATGGAGATCCCGAAAGAAGATTTTAGAAAAATTCAAATGATCATGCTGGAGATGTTAGTTGAGTTCGACCGCATTTGTAACAGACACAATATTGTTTATTCACTCGATGGTGGCACATTGCTGGGCGCTATTCGCCATAAGGGTTTTATACCTTGGGATCCTGATGTTGATGTTATTATGCACAGCAATGAATATAAAAAGTTCAAGAAAGCTTGCGGGGAAGATCTAGATACTAGACGATTCTTTCTACAAGACCATGAATTGGATCCGTATTATCGTTGGGGATATTCACGCTTAAGGAGAATTGGAACGGAATTTATACGTGCTGGACATGAACATATGAAGTACAGAACTGGTATATTTATCGATATTATGATAGTGGATAATGTTCCAGACGGTCCAATTATGAGGAAGTTTCATAATGCTTTTTGTTACTGTATTAGAAAATTGTTATGGTCTGAAGCAGGCCAAGTGCTGCATCCTAAATGGTATTTAAGGCTATGGTATAAATTAGCCTCATATATTCCGACTAATTGGTTGTTTAGAGCTAGGGAGCTTATTGCTAATAGCTGTAATGCTATGGAAACGGATTTGATCAGGAGAATGACGGGTGGGTATCCTTCAAGGTGCAAATATGGAACCCCTAAAAGTTTTTATGACAATAGAATTCAAGTTGAATTTGAAGGATATTCATTTTGGGGCTTTAGCCAGTATGACCGATATTTAAGGTTGGTATATGGAGAATACATGGAATTGCCACCACCAGGTGAAAGAATTCCGCATATTCCATGTTCTAATTATCGGTTGGTTGAACCAGAACTAGTAGGAAGAAACAAGTAAACCACTTAATTCATAAGATCGACTTATGAAATGAAAGTGACGAAAAAGTGAATTATTAAAACCTTAAATATAAACGCTTCTTAGAAAGGGGCCTTCTTTGATGGCGACAGCACTAATATTCGCGGGCGGCACTGGCTCAAGAATGAATAGTAGATCAAAGCCTAAACAATTTTTGGATTTATACGGAAAGCCTATTATCATCCATACGTTGGAATACTTTGAATCCAACAATGAAATAGATAGCATAGCAGTAGTTTGCAGAGAGAGTTGGATCGATTATCTCAAAGAACAGTTAAAGCACAATTTTTTTGAGAAAGTTCGCTGGGTTGTACCTGGTGGTGAGACTGGGCAAGAGTCCATATACAATGGGCTGAGAACAATTTATGATGCATGTGATAACCCTGGGGATACAATCGTACTCATCCACGATGGCGTTAGACCGTTGATCAATGACAAACTTATCTCTGATAACATAGCTGCTGTAAAACAGTTCGGTTCGGCAATTACGGTAACAAAAGCTGTAGAAACTGTGATTAATACAAATGACCAAAATGAAATCGTAGATATTCAAAATCGTAATTATTCTAAAATAGCGAAAGCCCCGCAAAGTTTTTACTTAGGTGATATCATGGCAGCGCACGAAAAGGCAATAGAAGATAATAACTTTAAAATGCTGGATTCGGCTTCATTAATGATGCATTACGGATACAAATTACACACGGTCGATGGCCCGGCAGAAAATATAAAAATAACAACTGCTTCGGATTACTATATATTCAGAGCAATATATGAAGCGCGGGAAAATTCACAGATTTTTGGACTTTGAGGTGATCATATACGACGGTTACTTTAATCAATGGCTGATTGCTATGATCATAATCGCCGAGATGTCTTACAACGAATAAAAACATGAAAATTAGTAACAGGATTACGACATGATATAAATTGAGGTGGGTGAAATAATGAAGAGTTATAGAGTTCAAACTTTAATTGAATGTATAGTAAGAAATTACAACAACAGGAAAGTAGTCATTTGGGGAAAGTGCGACTCTAGTGATATGATATCAAAAGCTCTTTATGAACAGCATGGAATTGTAACTGAATATTTTATTGATAGTAATACTAATTTGCTTAACGGTACAACAGTAAGAAGTGTTATGGAAATTGACAGAAAAAGCAATGATATTTACGTAGTTATACCATTAAGATATCATAAGTCGATCATTGAACGACTAACCGCTTTTGGGTATAAGGAAGTAAACGATTATGCTTATAGCTCTCATAAGCCAATAAGCATTACAAAGGATAAAATGGATGATTACTCATATTCTGACATATTCGGCAATAAAATTGTTGGTGATATCAGTAATTGTAAGGTTATTTTTCGAGGTTATAATTCAACAATTACAATTGGCAATTCAACAAATATTCAAGAGAATGTTGAAATATATATTGATGATGATGTAAATGTTTCTATTGGGAATAATTTGACGATATTTAAAAACACGAAGTGGAATTTCCTTCCGGATTCATTAGTTACTTTAGGGGACAACTGCATATTTGAACAAGATGGTGAATTAACGTGCGGTAGGAATGCTGAAATTACAATTGGGTCAAACATATTGTTTGGTTGTCGATATTGGATTGTTGCAAGTATACAATCTCGTATAAAAATCGGAAACGATTGCTTGTTTAGTAGAGATGTAATGATACGAACGAACGATGGGCACTCCATTTTTGATATTAATACAAAAAAAAATATAAATTCTGCTTTGAAAGAACAATACAAAAAAAGTGTCATCATCAGCGACCATGTTTGGGTTGGGGCAAAATGTACATGCCTATATAACACAAAGATCCATAGTGGTAGTATTGTTGGTGCTCATAGCTTAGTTAAAAGGGAATTTCCGAATAACTGTATTATCGCTGGAAGCCCTGCAAAAATTATCAGAAGAGATATTGCATGGTCAAAAGAGAATAACAGGGATAATATGGATATCGTTAATGAAAAGTATATACACTACACATTAGAAGTAAATTAACTTTTTTTATTTGATAATCTTTAGCTAGAGGGATGAGTTGTCTTGAGTTGCTTCAATAATCGGGTTCAATCTGATGCCTTTTAAATACGATACGATCATAATTATTAACAACCCTGGGAATCTTGTGTGAATCGGAAGGCTGCTTAGATGTATGAATGTGTGCTTATTTGCGAAAGCCTGATTCCAGAGAGTCTTAGTATTTTTCTAAGGCTCTTTTTTTGTTTATATTTTTTGAAAAATTGGCTTTTCCCTAAATCTGGGCACCCTCTTAACCGATAATAAACTATATATCAATTTCCGTCGGAGGTTATTAGGATGAATGTACAATTCTCTCTAACAGCGAGTACGACATCTCAGAGTAAGCCAGATCCAGCAGTTCCCGCTGAATCAGCGGCTTCAGCATACAGTGCATCAAGCATACGGAACGTTAAGGACTTAGCTGTGAAAGAACAGCAGGGGATGTCAATTCCCGTAGGTGAAGAACAGTTAATTCGTACCATTGATCGGGCCGTGAAATCTTTGCAGGGCCCTGAGACTACGCTCGATATAAGTATTCATGACAAGACGCACCAAATCATGGTGAAAGTACTTAATAAGGACACCGGAGAAGTTATTCGTGAGGTTCCACCAGAGAAGACGCTTGACTTGGTAGCTAAGATGATGGAATTAGCCGGAATCATGATTGATGAGAAGGTGTAAGGAGGAATAACACAAAATGACTACGATGCGGATTAATGGTTTTTCAGGTATGGATATAGATAGTATGGTTAAGCAGTTAATGACAGCGAAGAGGATCCCTCTTGATAAGCTGAATCAACAGAAGACCTATCTCTCTTGGCAGCGTGACAGCTACCGTGAGATGAACAGTAAGGTATTTAATTTCAAATCAAAACTGACGGATACTTTCAGTCTTTCGAGTTCGATGAACACACAAACCGCCTCGGTTAGTGGAGATACGGATGCTATTAGAGCAGAGGCAAGCTCTAATACTGCTGGTATTGCGATGAGTGTGGCAGTTAGGAGTGTAGCTACAAAAACGACCATCGTGCCAACGGACGCTATGATGGTGCCAGCTTCTACAGATCCAATTCTTCCTGCTTCCAAGGCAAAGCTTACGACTGCGCTTAGTTCGTTGGATAATTATACAGCGGCTACAGTTCCTGCGGACGAAGACAAGCCATTTGTATTGACAATTAACAATACTAGGTTGGAGTTCTCCAAGACAGACACCATATCAGGTGTGATTAGTAAAATTAATGGTTCCTCCGCGAATGTAAATGCAGTATTTGATGAAGTAAGTGGCAAGTTCTCAATAACCTCAAAAGATTTCGGTAATAAGGATATAAGCATTGTTGAGGATAACTATGGTACTACTAGAACAACTAAGATGATGGATCTCCTTAAACTTTCTGGGGTGTCTCATCAACTTGGGCAAGGTTCAGAAATAGAAGTTACAACTAGCTCCGGAACAAATGTATTTACTTCAGATAACAGCAATACTTTTACAGTGAATGGTATTGTTCTGACTGCATTGAAAGAATCGGAAAGAACGGATCCTGCGGACAAGACCACTGCTAAGCAGTTGTCCAAGATTACAACTACTATCGACCCAGCCAAAGCGGTAGATACACTTAAATCCTTTGTTCAGACCTATAATGATCTGCTTAGTCTAATGAATTCAAAGGTAGATGAAGAGAAGTATCGGGATTACACTCCGCTTACCGATGAACAAAAGTCTGCAATGAAGGAAAATGATATTACCGCTTGGGAAGCTAAGGCCAAGAGCGGTCTTCTGAAAAACGACGATATTCTCAAGGATACCATCACAGCTATGCGGTCGGTAATCAATAACAAAATGGGGCAATTAACCTCAATGGGCATTACCACAGGACAATACTATGAAGGTGGTAAGCTGTATCTTGATGAGAATAAGCTAAAGGCTGCGCTTCAAAGTAATCCTCAGCAGGTTACGGACCTTTTCCAGGGATCAGGTTCGAACTATAAGGATAGTATTGTTGGTAAGTTATCGACAACCATGACGAGTACCCTTCAGAAGTTCTCCGACCGCGCGGGTACCAACCGGTTCAGCGGGGATTTGAGTAGTGCATTCAAAGACGAGAGCGTTATGGGCAAGGCGATGAAGGATTATACTTCCCGTATCACCGCTATGACCACTCGCCTAAATGATGCTGAGACTCGATACTATCAACAATTCTCAGCCATGGAGTCTGCCATGAGCAAGCTCCAGTCCCAGTCGTCCAGTCTATTAGGCTCTACATCTAATTAATAATTAAGTAAAGGGTGAAGGCACTTGATTACATCTCCTTATGAAAAATACCGTCAGTCATCCGTTCAAACGTCAACTCCAGGACAACTGCTTCTTATGCTGTATGATGGAGCTATCCGGTTCGTCCGCTCAGGGATTGATGGCTTGCAGAAAAAGGATATGCAGAAGGCGAATCTGAATCTTGGCAAAGGACAAAGCATCGTAAACGAACTTCTGTCCACCTTGGACAGAACCTATGAGGTATCCGAGGGGCTTGCTTCCCTTTATGAATATATTAATCATCTTCTGATTGAGGCGAACATTAAGAAGAATGAACAGCCTGCAGAGGAAGCGCTTGGCTATTTGACCGATCTGAGAGAGACCTTCGCCCAAGCAGCCAAATTGACTGTTGCAGGCCAAAGCCAAGGTCAAGAGATTCTACATGGATAATCTAATCTCTTCTTTGGAAGAGTTAACGGAATCTGTAGTTAGTCGAATCGAAGATATGTCGTCCGAAGAATTGGAACTGTTCGTAAATGAACGGCAGGAGATTATTGATCAGATCGTCTTGTTAAAAGAACAGACGACGTATACACCAGTACAATTGGAACGCTTAAATGATATTTTGCTAAAAGATTCCCTCATCCTCAGCCGCATGTCATCTCTCAAGAAGGAAGCCTCGAACTGGCTTCAATTTCGCGGTCAAGCCAAGGTTAGACGTAATGCATACGAGGCCGCGTATTCACCAGACAGCATTCTTATGGATCGCAGAAAGTAACGATGCAACAATAACATTATACGTTCAGACGAGCCGGGTACCTTTCGTACCCGGCTCATTTTTTGTCGAATTCACCCCTGTGAAAATCTGATGAAATCAGACAAAATATCACATTTTATTTACAGAAAAACCTTTTCATTTCCAATTGACAATGGGAAAGTAAGGATGTTATATTCCAAATGTGAAGAAATCTTCACACTTTCATTTGACTAAGAAGGGAATGTTAGTGCATGCAAGGTAAAGTTAAATGGTTTAACGCTGAGAAGGGTTACGGTTTCATCGAGACTGAAGACGGAGGCGACGTATTCGTTCACTTCTCCGCGATCCAATCCGAAGGCTTCAAGACGCTTGAAGAAGGACAATCCGTAGAATTCGATATCGTCGAAGGCGCACGCGGACCTCAAGCTGCTAACGTAATCAAGCTATAATCATCCCGGCTCAAGCCGACCCATATACCTGGTAACGATGGTTAACAATTGAATTCGCTAGCAACAGACTCTGGACTTTCCAGGGTCTTTTTTTGGTCTTTAAGAATATTACATAGGACGTCACAAATAAGTTCGATTTTTGGCCCTTTTTGCAGAGTTAACATTTTAACTTGGGCTTTACATATGGTATAATATAGAGGCAAAGGAGGAGTGCCCTATGAATTACAGTATTCGAGGACAACAGATTGAAGTGACTGACGCCTTGTATGATTACGTGGACAAGAAACTCAGCCGGCTTGAGAAGTACTTTGATGCACCTCCCACCTCAGAAGGACATGTAACCCTTAATGTCATCCGGGGATTGCACACAGTGGAAGTAACGATTCCACTAACCGGTGTAGTGCTCCGGGCAGAGGATAAGAGCGATGACATGTACTCATCCATAGATGAGGTAGTGGACAAGCTCGAACGCCAGATTCGTAAGCACAAGACCAAGGTGAACCGCAAATTCCGCCAGGAAGGCAGTCTGAAGACATTATTCGTCGAAGAGCCTGTTGATGGCCCTATGCTTGCGAGCGAGGAAGAAGATGCGCTAACCGATGATGAACTCGAGGTTGTCCGTACCAAGCGCTTTACCTTTAAGCCGATGGACGTGGAGGAAGCCATACTTCAAATGAATATGGTTGGGCATGATTTCTTTGTATTCTCCAACGTGGATACCCGAGAGATTAACGTGGTTTATAAACGTACCGATGGGAAATACGGACTTATTGAACATGCTTGATCCTATGATCCAATGAATTAGCAGCATTTGAATTTATTTTTATCTAACTAGTACGTAAGAGACCGAGCCTCATCCGCCTCGCGGGTAAGGCTCTTTATTCATATATGGGTGAATTTGCCGCGGGAAAGCGCTCTAGCTTAAGTTGCGGCAACCCTGACAAACTGTTACAATTTAGGCAAATCATCTGTTTATGCGTGAAAGGGGAAAACCATGCTAGGACTAGTGAAAAAGATATTTGGCGACACGAATGAACGTGATGTCAAACGTCTTATGAAGACGGTCGACATAATTAATACATTGGAACCTAAATTTGTGGAGCTCTCGGACGAGCAGCTTCAACATAAAACGGTAGAATTTAGAGAGAGATTGGAGAAAGGCGAGGATATCGACGATATTCTTCCTGAAGCTTTTGCAACTGTACGTGAAGCCTCCAAGCGTGTACTGGGCAAGCGTCATTATGACGTCCAGCTTATTGGCGGTATTGCGCTGCACGAAGGCCGTATTGCGGAAATGAAAACCGGAGAAGGGAAAACATTGGTCGGGACACTTCCGGTTTATTTGAATGCACTTCTTGGCAAAGGCGTTCACGTGGTTACCGTGAATGATTATTTGGCACAGCGTGACAGCGCGGAAATGGGCCAAATCTATAACTTCCTGGGTATGACCGTAGGGGTCAACCTGAACGGCATGGAGCATGAAGAGAAGCAGGCTGCTTATGCTTGCGACATTACGTACGGAACGAACAATGAATTCGGGTTCGACTATTTGCGTGACAATATGGTCCTCTACAAAGAGCAGATGGTTCAGCGTCCGCTCTATTTCTGCATTATTGACGAGGTGGACTCCATTCTCGTCGATGAGGCGCGTACACCATTGATTATTTCTGGACAAGCCCAGAAATCGACCGAGCTGTACTATGCAGCAGACCGTTTCGTGAAGCGTCTGGAAGCGGAAGAAGATTTCAATGTAGATATCAAAGTTAAGGCCGTATCTCTGACCGAGAAGGGTGTGGCGAAAGCCGAGAAGGCCTTCGGGATCGAGAATCTGTATGACAACGCTCACGTAACGCTTAACCACCACATTGTACAGGCACTCAAGGCCAATGTAATTATGCGCCGTGATGTGGATTATGTGGTGACGGAAGACGAAGTCGTGATCGTAGACGAGTTCACAGGCCGTCTGATGGCAGGACGCCGTTATAGCGATGGCCTTCACCAGGCTATTGAAGCCAAGGAAGGCATTGAGGTTCAGAACGAGAGTATGACGCTGGCGACGATTACGTTCCAGAACTACTTCCGTATGTACCGCAAGCTTGGCGGTATGACGGGTACAGCGAAGACCGAGGAAGAGGAATTCAAGAAGATTTATGGTCTTGAGGTTCTTCAGGTTCCTACGAACCGTCCGAATCGCCGTGTGGATAACCCGGATATCGTGTATAAGAGCGAAGCAGGCAAGTTCAAGGCTGTAGTGGAGGAGATCGTGAAGCGTCATGCCACTAATCAGCCGGTTCTCGTCGGAACAGTATCCATTGAGAACTCCGAGCTTCTTCATGAAATGCTGAAGCGCAAAGGCGTTCCGCACAAGGTACTGAATGCGAAGTACCATGCGGAGGAAGCAGAGATTATTTCCCGTGCCGGTGAACCGGGCTCCGTAACCATTGCGACCAATATGGCCGGACGCGGTACTGATATTATCCTGGGTAACGGCGTATCCGAAATTGGTGGTCTGCACATTATCGGTACAGAGCGCCATGAGTCCCGCCGGATCGATAATCAGCTGCGCGGCCGTGCTGGACGTCAGGGTGACCCGGGCTCTACCCAGTTCTATCTATCCCTTGGCGATGATCTGATGAAGCGGTTCGGGGCTGACAACGTGCTGGCTATGATGGACCGCCTCGGCTTTGACGAGGATTCACCAATCGAGAGCAAAATGATTACCCGTGCCATTGAGTCGGCTCAGAAACGGGTAGAAGGCAATAACTTTGACGTGCGTAAAGTCGTTCTTCAATATGATGATGTAATGAACCAACAGCGGGAAATTATCTATAAGCAGCGCCGCGAGATTCTCGAATCCGAGAACATCAAGGATATTGTGCTTGAGATGATTAAGCCAGTAATCGAACGTATCGTAATGGCGCACTGCAGTGATGATATTCCTGAGAACTGGGAACTGGAAGAAGTAGCTGAGTACATCAACAGCAAGCTGCTTGATGAAGGCCAATTGACCAAGGATGAGCTGTGGGGCAAGGAAGCGGATGAGATCATCGAATATATCTTTGGCAAGGTTGTCGAGAAGTACAATGCCCGCGAAGAGCATATCGGCATTGAAATGATCCGCGAATTCGAGAAGGTTATCGTGCTTCGTGCTGTTGACAGCAAGTGGATGGATCACATTGACGCTATGGATCAACTGCGTCAGGGTATTCACCTTCGTGCTTACGGCGGTACGGATCCGCTTCGTGAGTACCAGTTCGAAGGCTTTGAGATGTTCAACGAAATGACAGCGAGTATCCAAGAGGAAGTCGCAACATATATTATGAAAGCACAAATCGAGACGAATCAGGAGCGTCAGACTGTTGTGGATGAGAACCAGATCTCCACTAATGGCGAGCCTGCCGAGAAGCGCCCCGTTCAACGCGGCGAGCAGATCGGACGCAATGATGATTGTCCATGCGGCAGCGGCAAGAAATACAAGCACTGCCATGGTCAGAACGACTAATCGTATCGGTTTGTAACAAGTAGAAGAGGTGACGAAGCAGCATGATCGATCCAAGTATCAAGCAGGATCTGCGTGAAATAGCTAAGAAATTATCCAACCTTAGGGGGTCTCTTTGACTTAGATCTGAAGCAGGAGATGATTGCGAACTTTGAGGAGAAGATGGCCGCGCCCGACTTCTGGGATGACAACGAATCCGCCCAAAAAGTAATTGCAGACATGAACGCCGTCAAATCTTCAGTCGATCAATACCAGAAGTTGCAGTCCGAGAATGACGACATTGTCGTCATGATTGAGCTGGCAGAAGAAGAAGGGGATGCGGAGCTTCTCTCGGAAATTGCCGGGTCCGTGGAATCGCTGCTAAAGCGCCTGGAAGAGTTCGAGCTTCAGCTTCTTCTCAACCAGCCATATGACAAGCTCAATGCGATTCTTGAGCTGCATCCGGGCGCAGGGGGGACCGAGTCGCAAGACTGGGGCCAAATGCTGCTCCGTATGTACACTAGATGGGCAGAGAAGCGCGGCTTCAAGGTGGAAGTACTCGATTATCTTCCCGGAGATGAAGCGGGGATCAAGAGTGTGACCTTGCTGATTAAGGGATATAATGCCTACGGTTATTTGAAGACAGAGAAAGGGGTTCACCGGTTAGTCCGGATCTCCCCGTTCGATTCTTCGGGCCGCCGTCATACTTCCTTCGTATCCTGCGATGTCGTGCCTGAAATTACGGAAGATGTCGATGTAGAGATCCGTACGGAGGATCTGAAGATTGACACCTACCGGGCCAGCGGCGCTGGGGGTCAGCACATTAATACTACGGACTCCGCTGTACGGATTACGCATATCCCTACAGGCGTGGTTGTAACTTGTCAGAATGAACGTTCCCAGATCAAGAACCGGGAACGGGCAATGACGATGCTTCGTTCCAAGCTCTATGAGCGTAAGCTGGAAGAGCAGCAGAAGGAGCTGGATGAAATCCGCGGGGAGCAATCTGATATTGCCTGGGGCAGTCAGATTCGTTCCTATGTCTTCCATCCTTACAGTATGGTTAAGGATCACCGGACCTCCATTGAGACGGGGAATACGGGCGCGGTCATGGATGGCGAGCTGGATGCCTTCATCGATGGATACCTGCGAAGCCAAATCAAGACTGAGGCGGAGCAAGCTTAAGTTCAATAAATATACGATTCCTGCACAAGCTAACTTGTGCGGGAATTTTTTTGGCCATTAACACTTTGACGTAGTGAAGGAGAACGGAATTATGCCCCCAAAAGGCCGTAAACGTAGAATAAATGAGGTATTTCCTGTGACTGGCCCAGCCCGGCATGTGCTGGATACTATGATGATTGTGATTGGATCTTTTATAACTGCCCTGGCTTTCAATATGTTCTTATTGCCGAATCATATCGCGTCGGGAGGAGTATCTGGACTGTCCATCGTGGCGAACTCTCTGTTCGGCATTGAGCCGGCGTATGTCCAGTGGGCGCTGAACATTCCTTTGTTCGCCGCAGGCTTCCTGCTGCTCGGCCGTAATTATGCAATTCGGTCTTTGCTGGGTACAGTAGTGCTGCCGTTATTCGTCTATTTGACGAAGGATTGGATCGTTCCTACCACAGATCCGCTGCTCTCCTCTCTCTATGGAGGGATTGGGGTTGGTCTGGGGCTGGGGATTGTGTTCCGTGGACGTGGCTCCACGGGCGGTCTGTCTACCCTGGCTCAGATTATCCAGAAATACAGCGGACTCAGCTTATCCACGTGTGTAGTTATGATGGATGGACTCGTCATCACGCTGGCGGGTATTATACTATCTCCCGAGAAGGCACTCTATGCTCTCATCGGCCTCTATATTACAGGCAAGATTATAGATGCAGTAGAACTAGGACTGAATTATACGAAGGTGGCTTATATTATCGCCGAGAAGACAGATGAAATCTCGGAGGCGGTGCTAGTCCACCTCGATCGGGGACTGACGAAGCTTAGCGCAAGGGGCGGATACACCGGTGATGACCGGCCTGTGCTGATGGTCGTAGTAGGACAAAGTGAAGTTACCCGCCTCAAGACACTGGTTCAGCAGCTTGAACCGTCCGCCTTTGTCATTATTACGAATGCACATGAGGTGCTTGGAGAAGGCTTCAAGAGACAAGCGTAGTTAAATGAAATTGAGCTATGTTAGTCCAAGCTGAATAAGGTAAGGGACGGATTTTGCTGAATGTGCTATTATGGAAAAGCCAATATTTTACTATAGTATGATCTTCTAGTAGTAATGAGATTTAGGACAGTGTTGTATTGAGCGGAAGCGAGGTTTTCTTGGTGGAATCGGTTAACGCAAAAGGGTGGCTGGAAGGGACTATTATTTTGCCGGATGAGCGCGTGTTAGCTTTTACTGAATATGGGGATACATCCGGTATCCCGATTTTTGTCCTCCATGGGACACCTGGGTGCCGACATCTATTTGAACCTGATGAGCCGATTTCCCGAGAATTAGGTCTACGACTGATATCGCCGGATCGCCCGGGAATGGGCCGCTCATCCCCTAAGATGCAAAGAGGTCTAGAGGACTGGCCAGACGATATGGCAAAGCTAGCCGATGCATTAGGTATTGAGAAGTTTGGCGTTATTGGTATTTCGGGCGGAGGACCTTATGCGGCTGCATGTGCTGCGAAGCTTGCTTCCCGATTAACATTTGTAACCATCATTATGACCTCCACACCATCCGTATGGCATCGTGCTTCAAAAAAGATGAACCATCTCAATCGTGTCATGTTTTTCCTGGGAAGAAGGGCACCTGGGTTATTGACCCTAATCTTTAAGGCACAAGCCCGCCGTTCTGCAAAATTTCCAAATTCACCAGGCAGCTCGTTCTATTGCGAAGTATATCGTCAAGGTGTAAAGGGGTGCGTGCAAGATACAAGCATCACGGCGAGGCCATGGTCATTCGATCCCGGGGTCATATCTGTCCCGGTCAGCTTGTGGCACGGTATCCATGATCCGATAACACCAATTGAAGGTTCACGGTACTTAGCTAATAGGATAAAACATGCTGCACTTTATGAAGTTGAAGGTGGACACGATCTGCATACTAGGACGGACATTTGGCGCCGCATCCTGGCAGATGCAAGAGAGAAGACACTAACACACACGTCAAGCTATATGGAATGAGCTAAAGAAATGAACGTTTGGATCCAGGCAACCGCTTGGTGTGCCAGGTAATCAATCACGCAGTTTTTAGTTCATCCATATAGAACACGCAATTATCATAGATTGGCTAATTTTATTGCGCTAATAGAATCGTGGGTTCAATGATACGGCGACAGTTAAGGACTTTACGCACTTGTCCTTTACCGTCGCTCTTTTAATTTTGAGGCTCATTTGTGCATGATTCGACATTACGAAGTTTTTGTCGATTACTATCGAAAAAAGTAGTTCCATCTCGCTTGATCTCAGTTATACTGAAATTGTTGGTAACAGTAACCAACCAAGCACATCATGAGAGGTGGTCTTCATTATGAAAAAGGGAAAATCAGCAAAAACAGTAGCAGCCGGAGTTATGGCATTCTCTTTGGCGCTAGGCGGGGGAATTCTGGCAACTGGACATGCAAGCGCAGCCGCGGGAACAAGCGCGGTGCAAGAGCAGAAGACCACATTGCAGCAGGGAGACAAGCTTGAAGGATTAGGCAAATTCGAGAAACAGCTTCTGCTTCTCTTAAAGCTGGATGCGGCCACTCTTAAAGAAAAGCTGCAGACTCAGACCCTGGCTGAGATCGCTGCGACGCAGGGAGTATCCAAAGAGGATCTTAAAGCCAAGATCATAAGCTGGATTACCGCTGAGCAAAATGCCCGGTTGGCCAAGGATAAAGAGAAGCAGAAGCAAGCCGAGAAGAAGAAACAGCAGGAACTTGCGAAGCAGCTGAAGAACAAAAAGTTAAGTCCGAAAGCGAGACAAAAGCTGGAGCAACAGCTCAAGCAGGAGCAGGAACAGCAAAAGAAGCTGGATCAAAAGAAGGAACAGGCTCTAAAGCTTGAAGCTGCCAACACAGCAGATAAGCTTCTCTCGTTCACAACTGCGGATAAGGTTGAAAGTACACAGGAGATTTCCCCTGCGGATCTGCAGAATGCCGATGAAATTGCAAAGCTGTTCAACATAACCAAGACTGAATTGGAAGAGCAGCTTAAGGCAGGCAAGACGCTTGCCGAAATCGCTGGTGAACATAAAGTTGAAGTTCAGTCGGTTATTGATCTGCTGATTGCTGCTGATGTTAAAGACCTGGTTGCCAAGCTGGCAGCTGGTGAGATAACTCAGGATGAATACGATGCCCAGAAGACAGCCAAGACTGAGGCAGCTGCGCAACTAGTAAATAGCAAGTTCCCTGGTGTTGTTCAGGGTATTGAAGATGTTGAGGGCTCAGGAAAGTTTGGCGCCCTGGCTAAGCTGCTGGGAATTACAGAATCAGAGCTTAAGTCAGCCATGAAGTCCGGCAAGAGTCTTGCGGACATCGCCGTATCTCATAATATTACGGCGCAGCAGGTGGTTGATCTTCTGGTCAAAGACCGCCTCGCGAAGCTGGATAAGAAGCTGGCAGCCGGCGGAATAACGCAGGAAGAGTACGACAAGTTCAAGAAGAGCCTGACGGATTATGTGACTGCACAGGTGAATAGAGTCCCTTCTTCCAAAGGATCGAAGCCGGAGGAAGGCAGCAAGGGTCATGGTTGGAACTTTGATGAGTCCCAATCGATGATGAGTCATGGTAAGAAGAAATAAATAAAGTTAACATTAGAGAGACGCCATGTGCGTCTCTTTTGCTTTGCTGATGATAGCACATATATATAAAGCGAACTTAGAACAATGACATGCAGAGGAGGCGTGGGCGGAGGGGAAGCTTCGAACTGTAGGAGCGAAAGCGACCGCTTTAAAGCTTTCTTTCAGAAAGCTGCATCGGAAGCATATACTTTGTCTCATGATTTCAAACAGCAATGCAGTAGTATAGATCAAGAAATCAGGGGACAACAGCGGCCGAAAGTCCAAGCATTACACGTAGTTCCGACCTTGCCCCAGAAATGCGAGTATTTTAGCTATGTCTAATATAGATGTTTGTTATCCCAAAATTACCCTGTATAATAGGATTTATAAATAATTGACCAAAGGGTGATTAATGATGAAATTCAATGAATACCCGTATTCAAGACCCGACATTCAAGATGTCGAGAGTCAGTTCAAGGATTTACTGAATCAATTCAACGAGGCTGCAAGCTTTGAGGAGCAGGATCTTGCTTTTGAGAGAATCAACAAGCTGCGGAGTGAATTTGAAACCCTGGGGACGATTGTAAGTGTACGTCATTCGATTGATACAACCGATGAATTTTACAAGGCCGAGCAGGATTATATGGACGAAGTCGGACCGCTGTATCAAGAATACGTGACCGACTACTATAAAGCTGTTGTACAGTCTAAATTCCGGGCTCAGCTCGAAGAGAAATGGGGACGTCAGCTGTTCAGTCTCATGGATGTGTCCCTGAAGACATTCAAGCCAGAGATTATTCAGGACCTTCAGCAGGAGAACAAGCTGGTGACCCAGTATAGTCAGCTGATCGCGTCCGCGAAGATTCCTTTTGAGGGAGAAGAGAGAACCCTTCCGCAGCTGCGTCCATTCGAACTGTCCACAGACCGTGGTCTAAGACAGCGTGCGGCCGAGGCACGTTATACTTTTATGAGTGAGCATGAGGAAGAACTTGATCGGATCTATGATGAATTAGTCAAGGTACGGACACGGATCGCACAGACGCTTGGCTATGAGAATTTCATCCAGCTGGCCTATGACCGGCTGAACCGCACCGACTACAATGCAGAGATGGTTGCTAATTTCAGAGACCAGGTGAAGGAGTTCATTGTGCCTGCGACTCAGAGGCTGAAGGAGCGCCAGCGGGCTAGAATTGGTGTAGATAAGCTTACTTATTATGATGAAGATTTCAGTTTCGCTTCTGGAAATGCTACACCTAAGGGAGATCCGGACTGGATCGTCCAGAACGGAGCCAAGATGTACGCGGAGCTGTCTCCGGAGACGAATGAATTCTTCACTTTCATGCAGGAAAATGGGCTGATGGACCTTGTTGCCAAGAAAGGCAAGCAGGGCGGCGGCTACTGCACTTATCTCAGTGAATACGAAGCTCCTTTTATCTTCTCGAATTTCAATGGAACATCCGATGATATTGATGTATTGACTCATGAAGTAGGTCACGCTTTCCAGGTGTTCCAGAGCCGTCAGTACAAAGTGCCTGAGTACAGCTTTCCGACACTGGAAGCCGCTGAGATTCATTCCATGAGCATGGAGTTTCTCACATGGCCATGGATGGAGTTGTTCTTCAAGGAGGATACCGAGAAGTACAAATTCAATCACCTGTCCTCTGGTCTCATCTTCATCCCTTATGGTGTCGCTGTGGATGAATTCCAACATTACGTCTATGGCAATCCGGAAGCCACTCCGCAGGAACGCAAGCTGGCTTGGCGGGAAATTGAGAAGAAATACCTGCCTCACCGCAATTATGCGGGTAATGCTTATCTGGAACAAGGCGGTTTCTGGCAGAAGCAAGGACATATCTTCAGTTCGCCATTCTATTATATTGATTATACGCTGGCTCAGCTCTGCGCCTTCCAGTTCTGGAAGAAATCACAGGAAGACCCTGAAGCGGCCTGGACGGCTTATCTCGAACTCTGCAGGCAGGGCGGAAGCCAGTCGTTCACGGAGCTTGTAAAGGTGGCGGGCCTTATTTCTCCATTTGAGCAAGGGAGCGTGTCTTCGGTCATCAATGAAATTGAGCATTGGCTGGGTCAGGTTGATGATAAGAAGCTGTAATTGTTAATATACGATTGATGTGAGGCCTGTCTTGCCCGGAAGCAATTTCGGATAAGGCGGGCTTTTCTTACATAGGAAATTTTTAGCCTACGTTAAGCTTTCATTCAGCGTGAATTCAGTTAGGTGGGATAAGATGCAATTGTAAGGCACACAAAACCTATTCAAGCGAAAGGTGGTAATTCAATGAAAACTACAAAAAAATCAACAAAGACATTAGCAGCCGGTGTATTGGCTCTCTCTTTAACTCTTGGAGGAGGAGTCCTTGCAGTACAGCAGACAAGCGCGGCTTCAGCCAATACTTCATCTTCAACGGCGCAAGCTCAGAAAGCGGGACATGACCGGGGAGACAGACATATTGGTTTTGGTAAAATCGAAGCTCAGCTGCTTACTTACTTGAAATTGGATGAGACTACCTTTAGAGAGAAGCAGAAGACCCAGACTCTTGCTGAAATCGCAAGCGCTCAAGGGATTGCCCGCGCGGATCTGAAGGCGAAGCTGGTAAGCTGGATTGAAGCGGAACGCAAGTCTGAAACCACATCCACCTCGGCAGACAAGAATGGGAAGACCTTTGATGCAACTGCTTTTGCGGACAAGCTGCTTGACTCCAAGCTGGGCGATGGATTCGGAGGCAAGGGACATGGTCCGCTCGGATTTGTGAAGAATAATGACGAGCTTGCGAAGCTGCTTGGCATCACAACAGATGAACTGACCACCCAGTTGAAATCAGGCAAAACTCTGGCGACAATCGCAGGTGAACGTAACGTAACTGTACAAGCGGTTATCGATCTGGAGGTCGCAGACCTGAATACCCATCTGCAGAGCAGACTTGATGCAGGCGAGATTACACAGGCTGAATATGATACTCAGAAGGCAAAGCTTACAGAAGTGGCGACCCAAATCGTGAACGGCCAAATTCCAGCTCTGGGTGAGGAAAGAGGGCACGGAGGCGGACCCTTCGGTAATTTTGACGAGGTGGCCAAGCTGCTCGGGATTACTGAGGATGCGCTCCGTACTGAATTACAAGCTGGCAAGACCCTGGCAGCTGTAGCTTCGGCGCATAACGTAACTGCACAGCAAGTCATCGATCTTCTGGTTAAGGAGCGTACCGCCAAGCTGGACGAGGAACTTGCGAGTGGCAAAATCACCCAGTCCGAATACAATAAGCTCAAATCAAGCTTGAGTGAGTCGGTGACCAAAGAAGTGAATAGCACCCAGCCCAAGAAGCGTGAATTCAAGGGCAGCCGCGGCTGGGGTAAAGATAAGAAAGATTCGAATTCAACCTCCTCAGCCTCCAAATAAAAAAGCATTAAATTAATGCTGCAATCTAAGACGCCAATCGGCGTCTTTTTGCATATAAAAATAGTCTATAGGCCAGATAACGGTTGTATTTATATGAATCCGGACGTATAATAATACATAAATTCAATTCGGATATGCATAAATATAAAATGAGTGAAATAGAGAAAGCGGGGATACATGTGAGCGGAGAAATTGTAAAAGTGGCTATAGTCGGTTCCACCGGGTACGGAGGGGTGGAGCTGATTCGTTTTTTATTGGAACATCCAAAGGTGGATATTGTATCGGTTATTTCGGCATCGAGCAGTGGGGCGCCGATTACAGACGGTTTTCCTCATTTAACGAATCTGGTTGTGCAGAACCTTGACGGCGTTGATGTGCAGGAGATTGCAGGAAAGGCGGACGTTGTCTTCACAGCAACTCCATCTGGAGTCAGCGGCAAGCTGGTACCGCAGCTCGTTGAAGCTGGCCTGAAGGTCATTGATCTCTCGGGAGATTTCAGGATCAAAGACGGTGCTGTATATGAAGAGTGGTATAAACATGATGCGCCTGATGGTGCACTGCTGGAGCAGGCAGTATATGGACTTAGTGAAATTTATGGAGAGAACGTCAAGGGTGAACAGCTCATATCCAACCCGGGCTGTTATCCGACCGCAACGCTGCTCGGTCTGATTCCTGCGGTGAAGGCAGGCTGGATTGATCCGGCAACTATTATTATCGATGCGAAGTCCGGTGTATCCGGAGCGGGCAGAGGCACGAGCCTCACGGCCCACTATGCGGAGATTAATGAGAACTTCAAAGCCTACAAGGTTAACAAACATCAGCACATCCCTGAGATCGAGCAGGTATTAACCGATATATCCGGCTCGCCGGTTACGGTAACATTCACCACTCAACTGGTACCGATGACACGGGGAATTATGAGCACGATGTACGCTACATTAACGGGTTCTCATACTAATGAAGAACTAGTAGAATTATATAAACACTTCTATGAAGGCCGCAGGTTCGTACGTATTCGCCCAGCTGGGCAATGGCCGGCAACGAAGGAAGTCTACGGCTCGAACTATTGTGATATCGGCTTTGCAGTAGATGCACGCACGAACAGAGTAACCATTATCTCGGTAATCGATAATGTGGTCAAAGGGGCCGCTGGTCAGGCGATCCAGAATTTGAACTTGATGATGGGCTGGGACGAAACCCTCGGGCTGAAGAATGCCCCGGTATATCCATAGAACGGAGGACATGATGGGAGTAGCGAGTTTGTATAAAGTGGTTGAGGGCGGTTCTGTAACCGCCCCAAAAGGGTTTAAGGCAGGTGGACTGCACTGCGGTCTGAAGAAAACAACCCGCAACGATCTGGCTGCAATTCTATGTGAAGTACCGGCGGTTGCAGCTGCCGTATACACCACAAATGTATTTCAGGCGGCGCCGATCAAAGTGACTCAAGATAGCCTTGCGGCAAGCCGTACCCTTCGTGCAGTGGTTGTGAACAGCGGCAATGCGAATGCCTGCACAGGCAAGCAGGGCGAAGATGATGCATATACGATGCGCGAAGAAGCAGCCAAGGTACTGGGCGTTGCACCTTCGGATGTGGCCGTAGCTTCTACGGGCGTGATCGGTGAATTAATGAAAATGGACCGGGTCACCAGCGGTATAGCGCAGCTTCCAGCAGTTATGTCGACTGATGAGGATGGAGCAGAGCAGTTCTGCCAAGCGATCCTGACTACGGATTTGGTCAAAAAGGAAGTCTGTGTCTCCCTGGTCATTGATGATCGTGAAGTGAAGATCGCCGGAGCTGCAAAAGGATCGGGAATGATCCATCCGAACATGGCAACTATGCTCGGATTCGTTACTACCGACGCGGCGATCCACCCGGATGCTCTTCAGTCCTTGATTAAAGAAACGACCGATGTAACCTTCAATATGATTACAGTGGATGGAGATACAAGTACAAATGACATGCTGCTGGCTATGGCTAGCGGGCTTGCCGGCAATCAGGAGTTGACTGAGAAGCATCCAGATTGGGACGGCTTCGCTGCAGCATTCAGGCATGTATGCCAAGTGTTGGCCCAGGCTATTGCCCGTGATGGCGAGGGCGCGACACGCCTGGTCGAGGTAGAGGTTACCGGTGCGGTAAGTGACTTGTCCGCCCGTGCAATTGCGAAGACAATTGTGGGGTCCAGCCTGGTGAAATCGGCTGTATTCGGAGCAGACGCGAACTGGGGCCGTATTATTGCCGCTCTTGGACGCGCAGGCGAGCCGGTGAACCCGGAGACGGTAGATATCCACCTCGGAGAGATTGCCGTACTAACCGGATCAAAGCCAGTTGCATTTGACGAAGACGAAGCGCTGGCCTATCTCAAAGGCGATACGGTCCGCATTGTGGTAGATTTGAAGAATGGCGAAGGAACAGCCACCGCTTGGGGCTGCGACCTGACTTATGATTACGTGCGGATTAACGCCGCTTATCGGACTTAATTGTGCCGGATTGAGGCATAAGCACGAACTCAGCGGAGAGGGCGGAATCGTTCTGAAGAAGCGAAGCGCTCGCCTTTGTCTCCAGATCTCTACCCTTTGGGGTTAGTAAGATCAGGAAATCGGGAGACAACAGCGATCGTAAGAATGATCCGACAGCGCAGCGGCTTAACGTACGCACTGGCAGTTCTGAAGCGGTATATCGGACATTATGTAAGTCAGGTTACTTACAGTGTTGGATGGTTAAGCGCCGAACTCAGCGGAGAGGGCGGAATCGTTCTGAAGAAGCGAAGCGCTCGCCTTTGTCTCCAGATTTCTACCCTTTGGGGTTAGTAAGATCAGGAAATCAGGAGACAACAGCGATCGTAAGAATGATCCGACAGCGCAGCGGCTTAACGTACGCACTGGCAGTTCTGAAGCGGTATATCGGACATTATGTAAGTCAGGTTACTTACAGTGTTGGATGGTTAAGCGCCGAACTCAGCGGAGAGGGCGGAATCGTTCTGAAGAAGCGAAGCGTTCGCCTTTGTCTCCAGATTTCTACCCTTGGGGTAGTAAGATCAGGAAATCGGGAGACAACAGCGATCGTAAGAATGATCCGACAGCGCAGCGGCATCGGCGGCTCAACGTACGCACTAGTATCTCAATATAGAAACAGAAATACCCAGAGGAGAAGGGAGCAGGATCATGAATTCAGCATTGCAAGGTGAGCAAAAGGAAGTGGCCGGAGAACAGGCCTACAAGACATTTGTCATGAAATGCGGAGGCAGTACGCTGAACGAGCTGCCGGATTCTTTTTTTGAGGATTTGATCGCACTTCAGCGTAAGGGAATACAGCCTGTGATTGTTCACGGCGGAGGCCCTGCAATCTCGGAGAATCTCGCGAAGCTTGGCATTGAGACCAAGTTCGTTGGCGGGCTGCGTTATACGTCCGAAGAGGTGCTGGATGTGGTCGAGATGGTGTTGTCAGGCAGCATCAACAAGCAGATTGTTCGCCGGATTCAGACACTCGGAGGGCAGGCGCTGGGACTGTCCGGAGTAGACGGCTTCCTGATCCAGGCCAAACCTGTAGCCGCAAGCGCTGAAGTGGGCTTGGTCGGAGATGTAACCGAAGTCAAGGCTTCGATCATTGAAGGCCTGACATCCCTGGGGTATATGCCGATCATTGCTCCGGTTGGAGTGGGCGAGAACGGGCAACGGTATAATATCAATGCTGACACTGCGGCTGGAGCGGTGGCTTCCAAGCTGGGGGTGCAGCAGATGATCGTCGTAACGGATGTGCCGGGGATTCTGAGCACTGTAGGCACAGAGAAACGGGTTCTTCCTACGGTGACAGTACAGCAGATTGAAGATATGATCCTGACTGGTGAAATCTATGGCGGGATGATTCCAAAGGTTCGCGCCGCTGTAGCCTGTATCCATGGTCAAGTGAAAGAGGTTGTTATTGTGAACGGCAGTGAGCCGAATGTGCTCAGCCGCGTGCTGTCCGGAGAAGCCATCGGGACCCGCATTGTCCGAATGAAGACCAGCCGCTCTTAGTATGAGAGGCCGGGAATTTACGGAATTGAAGCGGGTACTTGCTTTTACAATTTTTCAATTTAAGGAGGCAACGACAACGATGGCAAAAACCAATTTGCAGGAACTGGGTCAGGCAGAAAGTAAAGAGCAAGAGGCCAAGGACAACCGCAGCGAGGCGGTAAGCGCGCTGTTTCCGAATTATGGCGTGCGGTTCCCGATCTCTTTGGTAAAAGGGCAGGGAAGCTGGCTCTGGGATGATCAGGGTAACCGTTATTTGGATTTTTACAGCGGCATTGCCGTCACTAATCTTGGCCATGCGCCCGAGAAGGTTAAGAATAAGATCAAGGATCAGCTGGATCAGCTGTGGCAAGTATCTAACCTGTTCCAGATCCCGCAGCAGGAGACCGCGGCTCGTCTGCTGACCGGACTCGGCTCCGCAGATCTTGCCTTCTTCTGCAACAGCGGCGCCGAAGCGAATGAGGCGGCAATCAAGCTGGCCCGCCGTTATCACCAGAAGATCAAAGGCGAGCAGCGCTATGAGCTTATTACGTTCAAGAAATCGTTCCATGGACGTACGCTCGCCACACTTACCGCAACCGGACAAGATAAAGTAAAGGAAGGCTTCCTTCCTCTCCCTGAAGGCTTCAAGACGGTGGAACTCAATGATATCGAAGCATTGAAAGCCGCGATTGGGCCGAACACAGCTGGCATTATGCTCGAAATGATTCAGGCTGAAGGCGGTATTCATCTGGTGCAGCCTGAGTTCTTGAACGAAGTAGCAGCACTGTGCAAGGAACACGGTATTTTGCTCATTATCGATGAGATACAGACCGGGATGGGCCGTACAGGTAAATGGTTCGCTCACCAGCACTACGGTGTGGAGCCGGATATTTTCACGTTGGCCAAAGGGGTAGCAAGCGGGATCGCCGCTGGCGCTATGCTGGCCAAAGGCTATTTGCGCGAGGCGTTCTCCGCCGGCAGTCATGGTTCTACATTCGGGGGAAATCCTATTGCAACGACAGCTATTATCGCAACGGTAGAAGCGATGCAGGAAGATCAGGTACCGCAGAGAGCTGCGGAGATGGGTGAATATTTACAGAGTAAGCTCAAAGAGAAGCTTGCCGACCTTCCATTCGTGCTGGATGTACGGGGTAAAGGCCTTATTGTTGGGATTGAATGCGACGGACCGGTCGCTGAGCTTGTAGTGGAAGGACAAAAGAACGGCCTGCTGTTCATCACGGCCGGACCGAATGTGATCCGCCTGCTGCCAAGTTTGTTAGTAACGCATGAAGAAATCGACCAGGCTGTGGACATTATCGGTGGAGTTATCCAGCGCCACCAGGCCAAGAAGGAGTAGATGGAGATGAGTCTTACGGAAGCAAATGCCGCATTCGACCTTAAAGGCCGGGACTGCGTGGAATTGACGGACTTCACAACAGAGGAAATTCAATATCTTCTTGATCTCGCTATCGAGATCAAGAAGAAGCATAAGAACGGGGAAGAATACCAGCCGTTGAAGGGCAAGACGGTGGGACTTATTTTTGAGAAATCCTCAACCAGAACCCGGGTCTCTTTCGAGGTGGGTACATATCAGCTGGGCGGTCACGCCCTCTTCCTGAGCAAGAACGATATCCAGCTTGGACGCGGGGAGACGATCAGCGATACGGCCAAGGTCATGTCCCGTTATCTGGACGGCATCATGATTCGCACATTCGGCCACAACAACGTGGTGGATCTGGCCCGGCACGCTACGGTACCTGTCATTAACGGTCTGAGCGATCTGGCCCATCCATGTCAGGTGCTTGCGGATTTCCAGACGGTGCTTGAGCATAAGGGCACTCTTAAGGGACTGAAGCTGGCTTATGTCGGCGACGGCAATAACATGGCTCATTCCTTGATGATCGGCGGGGCGAAGCTGGGAGTTCATGTCTCCGTTGCAAGCCCGGAAGGCTACGAGCCGGATCAGCAGGTGCTCGCTCAGGCCAAAGAGATCGCTGAGTCGACTGGGGCGAAGATCGAAGTGCTGCGCAGCCCGGAAGAAGCGGTGAAGGATGCAGACGTGATTTACACAGACGTATGGGCCAGCATGGGATTTGAAGAGGAGCAGAAAGCCCGTGAGGTGGCTTTCCAGAACTATCAAGTTAATGCCGAGCTGGTCAAACATGCGAAGCCGGACTACTTGTTCCTGCACTGTCTGCCTGCTCACCGCGGGGAAGAAGTCAGCGAGGATGTCATTGACGGAGCGAACTCTATTATATTTGATCAGGCCGAGAATCGGCTTCATGCGCAGAAAGCGCTGATGGCGGCTCTCATCGGATAGTTTTTGTGATAGACTTAGGACTAGATAGTATGCAGTTGGGTTATTAAGGGAGGACACTGAATATCATGGCAAAAGAAAAAATCGTACTGGCGTACTCAGGCGGACTGGATACGTCGGTCATTCTAAAGTGGCTGAAAGAGACCTATGATGCCGAGATTATCGCGTTCACGGCAGATATCGGTCAGAAGGAAGAATTGGACGGGCTGGAGGCAAAAGCACTGGCTACCGGCGCTTCCAAAGTGTACATCGATGATCTGCGTGATGAATTCGCACAGGATTTCATCTATCCGATGTTCCAGGCGGGTGCCCAATATGAGGGCCAATATCTGCTCGGTACAAGTATCGCCCGTCCGCTGATTGCGAAGCGTATGGTCGATATCGCCCGTGCGGAAGGTGCAACAGCTATTGCCCACGGAGCGACAGGCAAAGGGAACGACCAAGTGCGCTTTGAGCTTGCGGCAGCGGCCCTTGCTCCAGAGATTAATGTAATCGCGCCTTGGCGCCTAAGTGAGTTCCGCGACCGCTTCCCGGGCCGCGCAGAGATGATTGCTTATGCGGAAGAGCATGGCATTCCGGTAACGGCTTCGGCAGCCAAGCCTTATTCGACCGACCGTAACCTGCTGCACATCAGCTATGAGAGCGGAGTGCTTGAGGACCCTTGGTTCGATGCGAGTGCAGAGGACAGCAAGGACATGTACCTGCTGAGTGTATCCCCGGAAGACGCGCCGAATGAAGCGGAATATGTAGAGCTTGAATTTGTTCAAGGCAACGTGGTTGCCGTGAATGGCGAGAAGCTCAGCCCGCTGGGCGTGATGGAGACCCTCAATGAGCTCGGCGGCAAGCACGGCATCGGACGTGTTGATATGGTTGAGAACCGTTTTGTCGGTATGAAGAGCCGAGGCGTGTATGAGACTCCGGGCGGAACCATCCTCTTCACGGCACACCGGAAGATGGAGTCCCTCACGATGGACCGCGAAGTCATGAACCTTCGTGACAGTCTGATTACACGGTATAGCACGCTCGTATACAATGGCTTCTGGTTCGCTCCTGAACGTCTTGCTCTGCAAGCGCTGGTTAACGAAAGCCAGAAGAACGTATCGGGAACCGTACGTCTGAAGCTGTACAAAGGCAATGTCATTGGTGCGGGTGTGAAGAGCCCGGTCAGCTTGTATAACCCGGATATTGCTACCATGGAAGCTGATCCAACTCAAGCTTATGACCAAGGTGACGCTACCGGATTCATCCGCTTGAATGCCCTGCGGCTTAAAGTAAGCTCCGGCGTTGAGCAGAATAAGTAATTATATTACTAAATAAGTTGAACTTATGATTTACCATTGGCAAGAGTGTGAAATGATTCTGGAGAAGCGAAGCATTCGCCTACAAGCTTTCTGAAAGAAAGCTACATCGGAAGCATATCCTTTGTGACCGGATTTCTACCTAATAAATTTAATTAAGAAATCTGGGAACAACAGCGATCGGAAGAACATTTCACACGGCCGCCCTAAGTGTAAATCGATAATTCAACTTATTTAGAACTTAGAAAATAATTATAAATACAGCATAACCATGAGGCCGTTCTCATCATCGGGAGCGGCCCGTGGTCTGCATTCAGAAGAAGGAGTGGATTTAGTGAGCAAGCTGTGGGGAGGCCGTTTTACGAAGCAGACGAATCGTCTGGTAGAAGAGTACACTGCTTCGATCGGTTTTGATAAAGCGCTGGCTGAGGAGGATGTTCAAGGAAGTCTGGCGCACGTGAGCATGCTGGGGAAATGCGGCATCCTGCCGTCTGAAGACGTTGACCGGATCAAGGAAGGTCTTCATCTCGTTCTGAACAAGATCCGCCGCGGTGAAATTGAATTCTCCGTCGGAGATGAAGACATCCATATGAATATTGAGAAGAATCTGATCGAGGAGATTGGCTCAGTAGGCGGGAAGCTGCATACGGGACGCAGCCGTAACGATCAGGTGGCTACTGACATGCACTTGTATTTGCGTAAGCGCGTAGTTGAAGTAACCGGACTTCTTCATGCCGTGCAGGAGGCCTTGATTGGACAGGCTAAAGCTAATCTGGATACGATCGTTCCAGGATATACGCATCTGCAGCGGGCACAGCCGATTCTGTTCGCCCACCATTTGATGGCTTATGTCTCCATGTTCCAGCGCGATATTGAGCGTTTCCAGGACAGCTACAAGCGGGTGAATGTACTTCCTCTGGGCGCTGGCGCGCTGGCAGGAACAACTTTCCCGATTGACCGTCATTTTGTGGCTGAGCAGCTCAATTTTGATGCGGTATATGAGAACAGCCTGGATGCGGTCAGTGACCGGGACTTCATTCTGGAATTCCTGTCGAATTCCTCTATTCTAATGATGCATCTGTCCCGCTTGTGTGAGGAACTGGTTCTCTGGAGCAGCACGGAATTCCGCTTTGTAGAACTTGACGATGCTTACTGTACAGGCAGCAGCATCATGCCGCAGAAGAAGAACCCGGATGTGGCCGAGCTTGTACGCGGGAAGACCGGCCGTGTATACGGCAATCTGGTTGGACTGCTCACCGTGCTGAAATCCCTTCCTCTGGCTTACAACAAAGACATGCAGGAAGATAAAGAAGGCATGTTCGATACCGTGGCTACCCTTGAAGGCGCACTGCAGCTGTTCGCAGGCATGATTGCTACGATGAAGGTCAACAAGCAGCGCATGCGTGAAGCTGTGAACCAGGACTTCTCGAATGCGACCGATATTGCGGACTTCCTTGTCGGCAAAGGCCTCCCTTTCCGTCAGGCTCACGAGGTTATTGGAAAGACGGTGCTCTACTGCATTCAGAACAACAAGTATTTGCTTGATCTGACGCTGGATGAGTTCAAGACCTTCTCTCCGCTGTTCGATGACAGCATTTACGGTGTCCTTCAGCCAGAGACGGTAGTTAACGCCCGTAATGTATACGGAGGAACGGCATCGAGTCAGGTTGCCGAGGCTATTTCCAGAGCTGGAGAGAAGCTAACGGCTACCGAGCAATGGGTGACTGAGTATATTGAGAAGAGTAAATAGAACGTGAATATACAGGATTCTCGCAGGACCTTAGGTTCAGCGGGGGTCCTTTTTTATATTCATAGGCAGTTGGAGTTAGGCAGCGAGCAGGGCGAGAAGGGAATACATAATGTTTTTAATGGAATATGCCGATATATAAATTAAAAAACGTGGGGAGTATGAACCTTATGTCTGACAAATTACTGGCACTTCATCAACGCAACAAACTGATGGTATGGCTCCTGTGCGGAGCGTTATTACTCGGTATCGGGGTCTCCGCTTCTAACCATTTCAGGGTAACACTGGCTATAAGCGGATTACCTATCTGTATTCTATGTGTACTTTTGATATGGAAAAGGACCGCAGTCCGCTATGTAATGTATCTGGTGTCTATAGGGCTTAGCTTGATCACGTTCTTCTTTATCGAGGCTAGCGAGGCATTCAGCGGCTATTTTTTGGTCTTCCTGTCATTTGCGATCATCTCGATCTATCATAACTATCGTCCCCTTCTCCTGAATGGCCTCATAGCCATGGGGATGACGACCTATTTCGTCCTGACAAAAGAAACCTTCAAGGGTGAAAGTGTATTTTATATGAATGCATATATCTTCGTCATCCTGGGTGCGTTAATAGCCCAGAGTCTTATCGGGGCGAAAATGAAAGGCCAGCAGGAAGCCAGCGCAGCCGAATCGGCTTCCGCCAAGGAAAGAACGGAGAAGGTGTTGGTAGAGGTGAAGGATTCGGTCCATGTGCTTGGGTCGTCGATTACCAACCTTCAGAAGAATGCAGCAGACACAGGGGAAATATCGGGTCAGGTTGTTCTGGCTTTCAATGAGATCGCCAGTGGCATTGCTACGCAGTCCGTCAGTGTCTCGGATATTTCGGAAGCTATGGAGCAGGTGAATCAGAATGTAAGTGCCGCCACAGAGGCTTCTGTTAATCTGAGTGATAAATCCAGGGTTACCGCTGAATTCACAACTCAAGGCCAAGGTCAAATGAAGGATCTGGCTAGTAAAATCAATCAGATTGATCATATCGTCTCGGATACCTCGGAGGTCATGGAAGAGGTCAATCAAGAGAATCAGAAGATTGGTAGTATCGTAGAAATGATCGGAGAAATTGCGAACCAGACGAATCTGCTCTCTCTCAATGCTTCCATCGAAGCGGCCCGGGCAGGCGAGCACGGGCAAGGGTTCTCAGTCGTTGCAACCGAGATCCGCAAGCTGGCTCAGCATGCGCACGAGGCCTCAGCCGAGATTGCAAATATCCTGGCAACCATACAGAGCCGAATCGCGCAGGCTTCCAGTTTGGTAGGAGATGGTCTCCACGTTGTGACAGAAGGGAAGGAGTCAGTCCAGCGTGTGGAACAGCTATTTGACGGAATCCATGCCAACACGGCCGAGGTGCTCCGGCAGGCTGAACAAATTCGTGATATGAATACCCAATTGCAGCAGTCCTCTCAGACGGTTCTTCAAGAGGTGACCACCGTGGCTGCATTTACGGAGGAATCAGCGGCTTCGGTTGAAGAGGTGCTGGCAAGCTCGCATGCTCAGCAGCAGCATGTCGTGGATATTGTCGACTATATCAAACAATTAAATGAAATGATGAGCAAGCTTGAAGAGGTAATTAAGTAACGTAGAGGAGCTTTATTCTATTCAAATAAGTATGGAAAGCAAGCCATAGTCGACCCTATCATATAAGCGGCAATCCAGAGCAGGATGTTCTGGATTGCCGTTTTTTATTGTTTTTCTGAGAAAAACTGATTTGCAAATAAGTGTATTGCATAACGTAACAATGTTATGTTACACTGATTTTGCTAAAAGGAGGAATCGTACTTATGAATGATGATTTGATCTCCAAAAAAGAACTGTTGGACCTTACCGGGATCTCCTATGGGCAGCTGTACCGCTGGAAGCGTAAAAGCCTGATTCCAGAGGAATGGTTTATTCGAAAGTCTTCTTTTACGGGACAGGAGACCTTTTTCCCTAAAGAGAAGATCCTCTCCCGGATTGATAAAATAATCAACATGAAAGACGGGCTCTCCCTCGATGAGCTAGCTGACGTCTTCTCACCCAGCCTGAAAGAAATCTCTCTGACAGCTGAACAACTATTGGAACGTAACATTGTTACTTCCATTGCGCTGGATGTGTATCTAAAGACGACCGGGCATGAAGGTCCCTTCATGTTCGAGAAGATTCTGTCCGTATTCGTTCTGGAGCGGCTGCTGAGAAGCGGAGATATTTCACTGGATGAAGGGAAGCTGCTGATTCAGACTCTTACAGAGCACTACCCGGCCTTTGCGGGCAGGGACTGTGAGCTGATGCTTATTCGCAAGATGGGGGTAGCGGCATTTATTTTATTGTCCAGAAATAGCGAGATTTATTTTGACCAGGGTGTGAAGGAAGTTGTCCGGCTATCAATGGCTCAGACTACGGAAGAACTTAAGCTGAAAATTGGAGAAGGCGGGGAATAACTGTGGAGCAATCTATACGCGATATGAAGATTAATGGTGTGGGGAAAGCCTCGGGAGGCCGCTACAACCGCGTCCTGCTTGATGGGATTGGGACAATTAACGGTGAAGTTCAGTGTGAAGAGCTGCAGTGTAATGGCCAGATGAAGCTGAATGCGCAGCTTACAGCCGAGAGAATCACCATTAACGGAACCGGCAAGATTACGGGACCTGTGCAAAGTGGGGATTTTCGTACGGATGGGATGCTGGATGTGGAGCAAGAGGTTCGCTTCAACAAGCTGGTGCTGAATGGCATACTCAAGTGTGGTGCGGGGGCGAGCGGTGAGCAGGCAGAGATCTATGGCACCCTAAAGCTTAAAGAGGACCTGCAGTGTGAGACTCTTGAGGTTAGAGGGAATCTTCAGGTGGAAGGGCTTTTGAACGCAGATACGATTAAGATTGAGATGATCGGTAAATGCAATGTGCGGGAAATAGGTGGGGAGCACATCATGGTTCGTAAGCTTAACAAGGCCCCTGGGCTGCTCGAAATGTTCTCTGGCAAGCTGCTCGGTTCCAGACTTACGGCGGATGTGATTGAGGGCGATGAGATTGAGCTTGAGTATACAAAGGCCCGCGTGGTGCGCGGTAGCCGGGTGCGCATAGGTCCTGGCTGCGAGATTGATTATGTTGAATATAAAGAAACCTATGAGGCTGACCCGAAGTCAGATGTATCCAAAGCTAAACATGTATGAAGAAAGAGACACTTCGGCACAAAGGAGCGATAAGTCATGGAAGGAAAGAATACGTTACAGGAACGACCGGATGTGAGGATCGTAGGCAGCGGCGGATCGGCCGGAGGATTAGTCGGGAAGCTGAGTATTGTAGGTGATGGAGAACTGAATGGGGACATTGATGCTCTAAGCTTCAAGTGTACGGGGAATGCGGTCGTCTACGGAAAGCTGAAGACGGGATCCTTAAAGCTTACAGGGGAACTGGTTATCCATGGCTCTCTTGAGGGAGAAAAGCTGCGAACTACAGGCAAACTGCAAGTGGGCGGGGATCTATATGCCAAGGCTTCTAAGCTAAGCGGTGAGACTATTGCCCAAGGACAAATAAACGGTGAACAAATTGAATTGTCCGGTTATAATACCGTTAGAGGAGGCTGTCAGGCAGAAGAGTTCAAGCTCCATGGCTCCGTGCATATGGATGGGATGCTGAATGCGGAGACTATTGAGATGAAGCTGCTTGGAGACAGCCGGATCAAGGAAATCGGCGGAGGTCAGATTCGAATTAAGCCTTCTGGCGGCGTTTGGGCCGTTCTAGGCATGTTCAATAACGGCGGATTGAAGCGGCTTAGTGTTGATTCCATAGAGGGCGATATTATAGAACTGGAGAATACCGAAGCTAGATTTGTGCGGGGAAGTAAAGTTACAATCGGTCCGGGCTGTAAGATAGGCTTGGTTGAATATATAGAGTCATTTCATCAGGATACAACCTCTAAGATAGAGCAGTGTAACCAAATAGGATAGGGAAAAGGAGAAATTAATAAACAATGGAAGTGAAAAAGAAAAATATGGGCCTGGTTCTAGCGGGTCTGCTGCTCGGTATTCTGATGGCATCGATGGATAATACCATTGTAGCTACGGCCATGGGAGATATCGTCGGCAAGCTGGGCGGACTGGACAAATTCGTCTGGGTGACCTCGGCTTACATGGTTGCAGAGATGGCGGGAATGCCGATTTTCGGTAAGCTGTCAGATATGTACGGAAGGAAAAGGTTCTTTATATTCGGTATCCTCGTGTTCATGCTCGGCTCCGTGCTGTGCGGAACGGCAACGTCTATCGTTGAGCTAAGTATTTACCGTGCGATTCAGGGTATTGGGGGCGGAGCGCTTGTTCCAATCGCTTTCACCATCATGTTCGATGCTGTTCCGATGGAGTCCAGAGGTAAGCTGGGCGGCCTGTTCGGTGCCGTGTTCGGCCTTTCAAGTATCTTTGGGCCTCTCCTGGGTGCTTATTTGACAGAGTATGCGCAGTGGGAGTGGATTTTCTATATTAATCTGCCGCTGGGCTTGATTGCCTTCGTATTTATCGCATTCTTCTATCACGAATCACGTCAGCATGCCAAGCAGCAGATCGACTGGGCCGGGGCGATTACCCTGATTGCGGCTGTCGTCTGTCTTATGTTCGCTCTTGAACTTGGCGGTAAGAAGTATGCTTGGGATTCGTGGCAAATTCTTGGCTTGTTCGCAGGCTTCGCGGTTCTCGCTATCTTGTTCCTCATTGCAGAGAGTAAGGCGAAAGAGCCGATTATCTCATTCAAAATGTTCAAAAGCCAGATTTACTGGTCAAGTAACGTAATTGGTATTCTTAGCGGCGCTGCCTTTATCACCGCGTCGGTGTACATCCCGATCTTCATCCAAGGAGTACTCGGAGGCAAACCAACGAACTCCGGACTTGTGCTCCTGCCAATGATGCTGGGTTCGGTTGTGACAGCAACGATGGGCGGTTTCCTGATGACTAAGCTCAAATACCGCACCATCATGATTCCTACCCTAGCTCTGCTTATTGTTGGAATTGGCTTGCTCACTACATTGAATGAGTCCACAACCCTGTGGACCCTGCGCTTCTTCATGATTCTTGTGGGCCTTGGAATCGGGGCTTCGTTCTCCGTGCTCAGTAACGCAGCAATCCACTCAGTGAAGCCGCAGGAACGCGGCTCTGCGAGCTCAACGCTGAACTTCCTGCGTTCCCTTGGGATGACGCTTGGCATCACGGTATTTGGTATCATCCAGAGTCATATGTTCACGAAAAAGCTTGCCGAATCGATGAGCGCAGCAGGTGGAGCGGCAGGCGAACTTCCTAAAGAGCTGGATCTGAAAGATCCGCACGCGCTGCTGTCTCCAGAGGCTCGTAAATTGATACCTCCGCAAATTCTGGAGAACATCTCGACAGCCATGTCGTCCTCCATCGTGCAGACTTTCGTATGGGCTATCATTCCGGCTGCCCTGGCCCTACTTGCGGCATTCTTCATGGGCCGGGATAAGATGGACCCGCGGGCCGAGCTTGAAGGAGAGTATCAGGCGGGACATTAACACAAGAAGTTAAGAGGACTCTACGCACAGACCTTGGTCTTGCGTAGAGTCCTTTTTGTCATGATCCGGGGAATATCGGACCCTTTACGCCATCTTCGATCAGAGGGGCTTGTGAACCTTTGGGTTCAGAAGGAGTCATGTTCTTAGCAGGCATGTTGATCGCGATAATAGTCGGCTGAGGGCTGTAGGTGTCCCTGGATATTTTACGAGTCTCCGCGATCTTCCCGTTTACATACTTAATTCGATAAGTCTCGACGATATAGCCAATCTTGCCCTGCTGAATAACCTCTTGCTCCCCTAGCGCAAGCGTATTGTTCTTGATGAACTTCTGCGGGATGGGCAGGACCTTCACAGTCCGGGAGTCCAGTCTGTAGGTGATATTGCCGGGAATATCCCCGAATAGCTTGATGTTCAGATTGTTCGAATTGAGGGTAGCCTTAATCAGAATATAATGGGAGGTTGTATTCTTGAAGCGGAAATTAATGAATCCCTTGGCAAAAGTAGCGTCCTGCCCCTTAGGTAAATAGCTGACCGGAAGGGAGTGATTGCGCCGCTCCACAATGCCAAGCCCAGCTTGGATCGCTGCATTGTACAGCGTGCTGGAGACTTGACAGATTCCCCCGCCAATTCCGGGGACGAGCTTGCCTTGCACAATCACCGGCGCAGGCTGGAAGCCGTACTCCGCTTCAGCTTGATCAATCACTTTGGCATAATCGAATACATCCCCGGGAGCGAGCAGCATGCCGTCGATTACCTGGGCGGCAGCTTCTATGTTATGCAGCCTGCCCGCCTTACTGGATGCAAGTGCAGTGGTGAATTCGGATATTTTGCGCTGGATCCCTTGGCTCTTAAGCGTGTCCAAGGTTACGGCAGGGCTTTGTTCGGTTAGAGCGACCGGAATGAGGCTGGGTGATCCCTTACCCGCTATATCTTTCGCAGATAGGGGAATAGACTGCTTGAAGGTCTCTTCGAATACCGTCCAGTCAATTCGTGTAACAGATCTCCCGGGCTCATAGCTAATGCGGTCATCCGGTCCGATGATCCGCTGGGCGTTGATGGCCTCCCCGAACTGCTTGGCCTCCCAGGAAGGACTGAATGTCCTACGGAGGCTGCTTTTATCCCAATGAGCCGTTAGATTCCACTGCTTGGCCAGATGCCATCTGGCTGATGCGCGGCTCCACACAGAACCCTGGGTAAGCTGCTTCACTGCATCTATCCAATTCTCGGCTGTATAGTGAACTCCCGCCCGTTTCCAGTCGGACACAACTTCCAGCTTGGGGCTATTCCCTGACTCGGGGACGGTGAACAGAACGGGGGTACGCTCCAGTCTGGATATATCCTCACTTAGTTTCTTCTCAGCCGCTTGGAAGGGTAATCCTCCGATATTCACTCCGCCCACCTGCACTCCTGAAGGCACGGTAGTTCTCGCGGCGTACAGCTGCAGAAGCCCATAGACAACGGCCGTAGTCAGCAGAAGGGAGATCAGGATAATCAAAAGAATATGAAGCTTTTTCATTCGTATCACCCTTTATGATTGTTGTGGAACAGTTAAGCTTAAGCAGCATGGCGTCCGATATATTAGGAGGAGCTATCTAAGGCTCAGAGAAAAATTCACATTTTGGGTCCGGTCGTAACTACAGCGAATGCTTGAACTTCCGGCCGCTGCCCGCCCCCAGATTTCCTGATTTGAAACTCGGGCGGATGAAATCGGGAGACAAAAAGCATATGCTTCCGATGTAGCTTTCTTTCAGAAAGCCCAAAGTATATGCTTCCGATGTAGCTTTCTTTCAGAAAGCCAAAGTATATGCTTCCGATGTAGCTTTCTTTCAGAAAGCTTGTAGGCGGTCGCTTACGCTCCTACAGTTCCAAGCTTCCCTTTCGTTACTTCTCCACGGATGTTATTTTATTAACGGCGTTTTATATAGAGCCTCAAGCCTGGAAATGGCTGCTTACTGAGCACCGTTACATTCGTGTGAACAAAGGGACTTAAGCTATGTATATGTCAAAAGAATGGAAACTTGCGGGTACTCAAATGGTAACAAATTTGTTACAATGGTTAACGGACTGATGAAATTACTCATCTTTTAAAGGATTTGGCTGGAACATGTCGAAGTTTTATAAGCTTGGAACATACCATTCTTGTTAATATATTTGGATGAACTAAAGAAATGAGCACGGAGCTTTTGTTCAATTCATATAGACAGCCTACTTGGATTAATTTCTGTAGAGACATAAATGTTTAGGAAGTGATGCTGTGATAGAAATGCAGGATGTCTGGAAGACTTATGCGAACGGAACACACGCCCTTCAAGGCGTTTCGGTAAAGATTGACCGCAATGAGTTTGTGTATCTCGTCGGTCCCTCAGGAGCAGGGAAGTCTACTTTTATGAAGCTAATTTATAGAGAAGAAATGCCTACCAAAGGTCAGATTTCAGTAAATGGTTTTAACATCGGCAAGCTGAAGCCGCGCAAGATCCCTTATGTCCGCCGGAATATCGGCGTTATTTTTCAGGATTTCAGATTGCTGCCGAAGCTGACGGCATACGAGAATGTAGCCTTTGCGCTTGAAGTTATCGAAGCGCCGAAGAAGATCATCAAGAAGCGGACGCTTGAGGTGCTTGATCTTGTAGGACTGAAGAGCAAGGCGAACCGTGAACCGTCCCAGCTGTCAGGCGGTGAGCAGCAGCGTGTGGCGATTGCGAGAGCGATCGTGAATAATCCGTCCGTGATTATTGCGGACGAGCCTACCGGGAACCTTGACCCCGAGACGTCCTGGGGGATTATGCAGCTGCTGGATGAGATTAATTTTCGAGGAACAACCATTGTCATGGCGACGCACAACAAGGATATCGTGAACACGATGCGTAAGCGGGTCATTGCCATTGAACAGGGTAACATTGTCCGCGACCAGCTGAGAGGAGAGTACGGATATGACTTTTAGAACCTTCTTGCGGCATTTACGGGAAGGTACGAAGAACGTATTCCGTAACGGTTGGATGTCTGTCGCATCAATTACTTCAATTATCGTTTCTCTTTTTATACTCGGCGTATTTATCTTACTTGTGCTGAATGTCAATCAATTCGCCGATGAAGCTGACAGTCAGGTTCAGATTAGTGCGTTCCTGAATTCAAAGGTGGATCAGAAGTCGATCCAGGATATTCAGACTGACATCGGTAATATGCCTGAGGTAAGCCGGGTGACCTTTGTATCAAGATCTCAGGGACTGAAGGATTTCAAGCAGAAGCTGGGAGAGAACGGCAAGGATCTTCTAGAAGGGTATACGGAAGCAACCAACCCGATTCCGGATACGCTCAAAGTAGAAGTGGTTGAGCCGTCTACGGTTCCTTTTGTTGCCAGCAAGATAAGCGCTCTTAACAATAAGTACAAAGCGCCTCCCATTTATAAAGTCAATTATGGTAAGGGTACGATTGAGAAGTTATTCAAAGTAACACGGGCCATCCGCAATATCGGATTTGTATTTGTCATTGGGCTCGGCGTTATGGCGATGTTCCTGATCTCCAATACAATTCGGGTTACGATCCTAGCCCGCCGCCGGGAGATTGGTATTATGAAGCTCGTAGGAGCGACTAATTATTTCATTAGATGGCCTTTCTTTGTTGAAGGCGGACTCATTGGTCTAATAGGATCGGTCATTACCGTAATTGTGCTGTATGCCGGATATCATCAGCTGGTCCAGTCCGTGAGTCAGGATATTACGATCCCGATTCATCTGGTGTCGATTCAGTCGGTTGGACTTCCGCTCGCCGTATTAATTATAGGGATTGGACTGGTTATCGGCATCTGGGGAAGCACTGTATCCATCCGCAAATTCTTAAAAGTGTAGCGATATGGATGAACACTCCATACTATAGATTTTCAAAGAAGGACGGGGAAAATAGAATTGAAAAAATGGTTATCTGTCGTCGTCGTTATGGCTCTAGCCGCTGTTGTCTTTCAGCCTACTGAAGGATACGCCAAGAAAAGAACGATCGATCAGATCGATCACGAGCTTAGACTGCTGCAGCAGCAGGCCAAGGCCGCCAAGAATCAGCAGCAGCAAGCTGAAGTGGATAAGCAGGAAGCTATGCATTACAAGAATAAAGCTACCAATTTCCTTCAGCAGGTTATGGATCAGATCGATACTGTAAGTAACGAGCTTTCCGGTATCACCAGTGAGATCGATAAGACCGAAGATCAGCTGCGTGTTACCGCGGAGAAGATTGACCAGACCCAGAAGCGAATCGATGAGCGGGAGAAGCTGCTGGATTCCCGGGTTCGGCTCATGTATACCGATGGAGCTGTATCCTATCTGGATGTGCTGCTGTCTTCGACAAGCTTTACGGATTTCCTGGATCGGGCGGATTCGCTCCAAGCTATTGCCCAGCAGGATCAGACTATCCTTGCGGATCATAAGAGAGACAAGCAGTTGATTCTAGAGGAGCAGGCCAACCTCAAGACTGCATATGCCAAGGCTAAGGATTTGTACAACGAAGCCGAGTCGCGCAAAGCGATTCTGGCAGCCAAGGAGAAAGAGAAGCAGAAGCTGATCGCGAACTATCAATCTGATATCGAAGAGTCCGATGATATCAGTGCGAAGCAGGATGCGTTGCTGGTGCAGATTGCTTCCAAGAGAGCACAGCTCGGGCAGGAGAAGAACAAGCTTAAAGCAGCTCAAATTTATGCTTATAACCAGAAGAAGAAGAGCAAGACCGTCAAAGTCGCAAGCTCCAGCAGTAGTTCCCACAGCAATTCCAGCAGTTCAAGTTCATCGGGAAGCGGTGAAGGGTTCAAAGGAAATGGCGGCTCCATGGGACTGCCAGTAACGGGTGCTCGCATCTCGTCCCCTTACGGTTATCGGATTCACCCGATCACGGGTGTGAAGAAGCTTCATACGGGAACAGACTTTGCTGTCTCCGAGGGCACGGATGTACATGCGGCAGACAGCGGAAACGTAATCGTGGCCGAGTGGTGGAATGGTTATGGTAACTGCGTCATCATCGATCACGGGAATAATATATGGACCCTATACGGTCATCTTAGTAAGATCAATGTGCAGAAGGGCGACAATGTGAAGCGCGGCGAAGTCATTGCGGAGTCCGGGAATACCGGTGCATCGACAGGTCCCCACCTCCATTTTGAAGTCCGTGTCAATGGTACTCCGGTAGATCCGATGCCATATCTGTAAGCGGTAATAGGTAGAACTCAAGAAACGGTACCTTATTTCCTTCAGGGATACAGGTCCGTTTCTCCTTTTTTCTAGATAAATATTCCGTACAAGCTAAACATATACTATGATGGATATCAAAGGCCTATTATCTGGATGGAATGAACTGAAGAAATGAACGTTTGGATTCCGACAAGTACTTGCAGCGCTAAGTAATCGATCACGCAGTCTTTAGTTCAATCCATCTAGTCAGCCGGATAAGGAAAGGGCGGTGAATGAACCGTGTATAAAGGACGCACAGTGGCTCTGTTCGTTGTGGTAGCCGTGCTTGTAAGCAGTGCGCTTACAATGACGTTAACAGGGAATTGGGGCTTTGTAAGCAACAGTGGTTCACCGGTTAGTGGAATTTTCGCCTCGGTTGGAGGCCAGTCTGCTAGCAAGGAAGATATGAGCAAGATTGAGACCGCGCTTAATCTGGTCAAGAAAAATTATGTGCAGGATGTGGATCAGAACAAGCTCGTCGATGGAGCAATCAACGGGATCATGAGTGCACTTGATGACCCGTTCTCTTCTTATATGGGTAAAGCAACCGCGCAGGAGTTCACTTCCCAGATCCAGGGTTCCTTCTCCGGAATTGGAGCTGAGGTATCCATGGAGAATGGGAACGTTGTTGTGGTATCTCCCATCAAAGGGTCGCCTGCCGAGAAAGCAGGTATTCATGCCAAGGACATTCTGCTATCGGTAAATGGAGAATCCTTTGAAGGACTCAGCCTGAATGAAGCAGTCAGCAAGATCCGCGGGCCGAAAGGCTCAGAGGCCAAAGTGAAGGTCAAGCGTGCCGGTACTGCAGCTCCGCTGGAGTTCGTCATTAAGCGCGACGACATTGCTGTGGAGACCGTTCATGCCCATATGGAGAAAGACAATATTGGTTATATTGAGATCACGGAGTTCTCCATGAATACAGGCAAGCGCTTCGAGAGTGAGCTGAACTCTTTGGAGAGTAAAGGAATGAAAGGGCTTGTCATAGACGTTCGCAACAACCCGGGCGGGGTCTTGTCTGTAGTTATCGACATGGCGCAGCGCTTGATCGGCAAAGACAAGGTCATTGTTCAGGTGGAGAACAAGCAGAAGCAGAGAGAGCAGACGCTGTCCAAAGGCACAGCGAAGACGTACCCGATTGTTGTGCTTACGAACAAAGGAAGCGCCAGCGCATCGGAGATTATGGCGGGCGCACTGAAGGAATCGGCCAATGCCAAGCTGGTTGGGGACACTACTTACGGAAAAGGGACGGTACAGACCAGCTTTGACAAAGAGCTCGGAGATGGTAGTCTGCTGAAGATCACTATCGCCAAATGGCTTACGCCGAACGGGGAATGGATTCATAAGAAAGGCATTAAACCGGACATTGCTGTGTCCCAGCCGGCCTACTTCTCCGTAGCCCCGATCAACAAAGAGAAGACACTTAAATTTGATATGAACAATGAAGACATCAAGAGTGCTCAAGTCATGCTGGACGGACTTGGATATGCCCCGGGACGCAAAGACGGCTACTTTGATGCCAAGACCGTCACGGCTGTTAAGAGCTTCCAAAAGGATAACAAGCTTACAGCAAACGGTGAGATTGATGCCAAGACAGCTGATGCCTTGGAGAAAAGCTTGATCGCTCATATCCGCGATCCGAAGAATGATGTGCAGCTGGGCCGGGCTTTCACCGAAATCCGGAAGGAGATTGCCTCTCCTTCGTCGAATAAATAAGGAGGCTGATTCCAGCCTTCTTTTTTTCTGAATATATACCTACATCCAGCATGAAGCAGAGGAGAGTGCAGATTACTTGGAAATCGTGCTTGAATGGTTATGGAGACTGTCGGATGCCCTTGTGCAATTTCTTGCGCAGCCGTTTTATTATATTTCGATTATCTTGATCATGCTTCAATACAGGAGACAGGTTCAGCTTGAACGCAAGCTGTTCCATGTTCGTCTTCACAGCTGGGGACGCCAGACATGGATTACGCTGCTCGGCGGACTGCTGGCCGGTATTATGGTGTCGCTGATATCCGCCTTCCTGGGAACGACCCTCACCTTTAATGGAGTGCTACTTATTTGGGCGGTCTCTATCGTATTGCTGCTCTTCCGGGTGCGTTATCTATGCTTTGCCTATTCGGTCGGCCTGCTGGGTGTGATCCAGTTCATCTTGAGCTGGTTCCCGGACTTTAACTTAGATGGCTTCGGACAAAATGTCCTTACTGCGGTCCGCGAACTGGACATTCCATCTCTTCTTGCCCTTGTTGCCCTGCTGCATCTTGCTGAGGCGCTGCTCGTCAGATGGCAGGGGGCAGCATTTGCCGGTCCGCTGTTCTATGAGGGCAAGCGGGGAAAAGTGGTGGGTGGCTACCAGATGAAGAGCTTCTGGCCTGTACCACTGTTCCTGCTTATCCCGGCACAGACAACAGGCAGTCTGCTGCCATGGACACCGTTCTTCGGCGGCGATGCTTGGCAGAGCGGCTTCAGCCTGATTGCCCTGCCTGTTGTTATCGGCTTCAGCGAGATGACGGTCAGCGCTCTGCCGAAGAACAAAGCCCGGCTGACCTCTAGCCGCTTGCTGATCTACAGCATCGTTCTGCTCGGGCTTGCGATGCTGGCAGGATGGTGGAGTCCGCTTACTGTTGTGGCTGCGCTTGCTGCATTCGTGCTTCACGAGCTGCTCATATGGTACAGCCGGTTTGAGGAGCAGAACCGCAGTCCGTTCTTCGTTCACCCGCAGCGGGGACTCAAGGTGCTTGCTGTGCTGCCAGGCAGCCCGGCCGAGGAGCTTGGAATTCAGGCAGGAGAAGTTATATTTAAAGTGAACGGCACACCGGTGAATACGAAGGAGCAGCTTCATTCGGGGCTGCGTATGAATCCAGCCTTTTGCAAGCTTGAGGTGCTGAACCAGCAGGGAGAGAGCAAGTTCCTCCAGCGGGCGATCTACGCCGGAGATCATCACCAGCTGGGAGTAATCCTTGCACCGGACGATGACGCCCCGGTGGCTTTAAGGGTCAAGCCGCTGTCGCTGCTTGAGCTGCTGTCACCGCGCCGGGGCGCGGCGGAGCGCAAGGGAAGTTCGAAGGGAAGTCCAAAGGCCGCCGGTGGCGGGACTTTGGACAGGTAGCCAAGCCACCCGTTAGGTAGGCTTGCTGGTTAGTGGTTAAGCCTCAAGGGAGCAGTGAGGCCCGCTTGGTGGTAAAGGTTTAGCCTTAAAAGGGCGCTTAAGGGCCATCTTGATGGCAAGTGGCTGAGCCTCAAGAGCGGAGCAAGCCCCTTTAATATCTAATAGTTAAGCCTCAAGGGGGAATGTTCAATTCACCTTGATGTCAACTAAATCTTAAGAGAAAGAACATGCCAATCGGCATGTTCTTTCTCTTTTCCATTTTCTACCCTTCCAAGGCTGCAGACATGATCTTTCTGCGGCCTTAGCTGCCTAGCGAAGGAGAAGGAAGAGACTTCTCCGAGCAGAGCTCCCGCCCAGAGGGAGGCAGATTTGGTCATGGAGGGGAGATGGCCGAGCAGAAGAAGCGAAGCGTTCGCCTTTATCCACGGATTTCAACCCTGAACAGGGTTAAGAAAATGAGGAAATCCGGGGATAACAGCGATCGTAGGCCGGGCAGCTCACCGTAATGATATCCATCTGCCTCACCTACCAGAGCAGCAGCGAAGCCTGCTCTGCAACGCTTTCTCCTCTACCCACTCCAAGGCCGCGGAGCATGATCTTTCTGCAGCCTTGGGGCGTCCAGCGGGAGGAGGAAGAGCCGCCTCCGAGCTTAGCAGAGAAGAGGGAGAGGCAGAATGAGTCATGGAGGGGAGATGGCCGAGCAGAAGAAGCGAAGCGTTCGCCTTTATCCACGGATTTGAACCCTGATCAGGGTTAGATACAATGAAGAAATCCGGGGATAACAGCGATCGTAGGCCGGGCAGCTCACCGTAATGACATCCATCTGCCTCCCCACCAGAGCAGTGGCGAAGCCTGCGCTGCAACGCTTTCTCCTCTACCCGCCCAAGGCCGCAGAGCATGATCTTTCTGCAGCCTTGTGGTGCCTAGAGGGAGGAGGGAGAGACGCCTCCGAGCGAGGCTCCAACTCAGAGAGAGGCAGATTTGGTCATGGAGGGGGGATGGCCGAGCAGAAGAAGCGAAGCGTTCGCCTTTATCCACGGATTTGAACCCTGAACAGGGTTAGATACAATGAGGAAATCCGGGGATAACAGCGATCGTAAGCCGGGCAGCTCACCGTAATGACCCTCATCTGCCTCCCCTCACTTGAGCAGCAGCACAGCCGGCTCTGACCCTCCTCCCTCGGCAAAAAAGGCCGCAGAAGCAAGCATGCTCTCCGGCCAATCCCTCTATTTTTGCAGCTGTCTTAGCACTGTAATCTCTACGCGCCGGTTCTTCTGTCGGCCCTGCTCGGTTGAGTTATCTCCTGCTGGCCGCGTATCCGCATACCCGGCATACTGGAACTCAGCTGCATTCAGCTTGGCGGTGCCTACGAAATACCGGAGCACTGACAGTGCCCGTGCACCCGATAGCTCCCAGTTATCCGTATAGCGCGAACCCCGGCCTATCGGCTGATTATCCGTGTGGCCTTCAATACTGATCACCGTATTCAGCTTGCGGAACAGGCTGGCAAGCTTGTCCAGCGCCTGGGAAGAGCCTGCCTTGAGATCAGCTTTCCCGACGTCGAAGAGGAAGCGGTCGCTGAGCGTGATCGTAATGCCTTTTGCCAAATCGGCGACAAAGATCTGGTCTTCCAGATTATTGCTCTTGATATACTCCTGGATGACCTTCATCAGACTTTGCAGCTGCTCTTCCTGCTTGCGGAAAGCCTGCTCCCGGTCGGTAAGCGGTTTGGAGCTCCCTGAGTTTCCTGCTTTGTTGGCCGTGCTATTATTCGTTCCGGGTGCTGTGGGGGCGGGGTTCTTGGAACGGTACTTGTCGGCCGAGCCAGTAATCCCCGAGCCTTTTTCAAGCAAAGAGTCACCGTTTTTGAACGTGAGCTGCAGCGATTCCGTAACGATGGCATATTTCTCGACATCAAGCCGGCTCATGGCATACATAATGATGAAGAAAATGAGCAGCAGAGTGATCAGATCCGCATAGGTAATCATCCACCGGTCCTTGGAGTCACCGCCTTCCTGCCGTGTACGACGGTTAAGCCGCTGTCTCATTCCGAGGCCTCCTCAGGCTGCAGGGCTGTGCGTTCTGGTTTCTTGAAGGCGAAGGACTCCAGCTTTTTACGGACCAGCAAGTGATGATCTCCGTTCTGGACCGCCAGAATTCCGTGCAGCAGCATCTCCATACGAAGGATTTCATCTTCGCCTCGGGTTTTGATTTTGGTAGCAATGGGAAGAAAAATAAGGTTGGCACTTGCAACACCATAGAGTGTTGCGGTAAAAGCAAGCGCGATAGACGGACCGAGCATCGTCGGCTCCGTCAGACTCCCCAGCACGTGGATGAGACCCATTACAGTACCGATAATCCCCATAGTAGGGGCATAGCCACCAGCGGTTTCGAATATTTTGGCATAGCCGTTGTAACGGTTCTCCGTGGCATCAATCTCGAACTCCATGATCTGTTTGATCAAGTGCTGGTCCGTTCCGTCGACGACAAGCTGTATACCTTCCTGAAGGAAAGGATCCTCGTGCTGGGCAGCTTGTCTCTCCAGGGCAAGAACCCCGGAGCGCCGCGCTGTGACAGCCATGGATACGATATCTTCAATAATTTGTTCATGATCCTGTCTTCGGGATTTGAATGCAAGGGCAAGGCCATAAGGAATCGTCTTCAGCTTGGAAGCGGGGAAGCTGATTAGTACGGCCGCAAATGTCCCTCCGAAGACAATTAAAGCGGCGGTGAGTTGCATAAGCCCCGAGAATTGTCCGCCTTCCCAGATAAAGCCGCCGACAATGGCAATTAATCCAATTATGATACCAACAAGTGTAGTAACATCCATAGGGTCCATTCACTCCTAGTTCGGACTCTCCATTGCAACCATTTCATGAAAAAGGTATAATGTGATGGGAACAGGCATTCTTATTCATGGAATACAAAGGATTTCCGTGATTTTATTTAGACATCGTATATGGAATGAACTAAAGAAATGAATGTTTAGTTCATTCCATATTGATAAGGGTTATATAAATAATGAGGCGAGTACGCCTCTTTTCTATAGAAATCGACATAATTCGGACAGCTATATATGAACTTAGCACAAAGGTAGCAAGTGTAAATGGGTACAGAATACTATTTTTAGACGATAAGGGTGATGTTGGACAATGAGTGATATTGTTGTCAGTAATCAAAAATTCGAGCTTATCTCCGACTATACGCCGCAGGGGGATCAGCCCGCTGCCATTGGAGAGCTGGTTGAGGGCATAAGAAACGGCAAGAAGCACCAGACACTGCTGGGGGCTACGGGAACCGGGAAGACGTTCACCATCGCACATACGATTGCGAAGCTCGGACGTCCGACGCTTGTCATTGCCCATAACAAGACGCTCGCTGCCCAGCTGGCAAGTGAATTCAAGGAATTTTTCCCCAATAACTCCGTAGATTACTTTGTGAGTTACTATGACTACTATCAGCCCGAAGCCTATATCCCTTCTTCCGACACCTATATTGAGAAAGATTCCAGCATAAATGAAGAAATTGATAAACTTCGCCACTCGGCTACGAGCTCCCTGTTTGAGCGGCGGGATGTGATCATTGTGGCAAGTGTATCGTGTATCTATGGTCTCGGATCGCCGGTGGAATACAGAAATTTGCTGCTCTCATTGCGTGTAGGGATGGAGAAGCCGAGAAATCAGATTTTGGCGAGACTGGTCGATATCCAGTATCAACGTAATGATATTAACTTCGTCCGGGGAACCTTCCGGGTACGCGGAGATGTCATCGAGATTTTTCCCGCTTCCAAGGGGGAGCAGGCGGTTAGGGTTGAGTTCTTCGGTGATGAAATTGAACGGATTACCGAAATTGACGTTCTGACAGGTGAACTGATCGGGGAACGCGACCATATAGCCATTTTCCCGGCATCTCACTTCGTAACCCAGGAAGAGACCATGCGTGTGGCTCTGGTTAATATTGAACGCGAGCTGGAAGAGCAGCTTGCGAAGTTCCACGCAGAAGGCAAGCTGCTGGAAGCGCAGCGGCTGGAACAGCGGACGCGCTACGATATCGAGATGATGAAGGAAGTCGGCTTCTGTTCCGGGATCGAGAACTACTCCGGACCGCTGACATTCCGTGAGCGCGGGGCAACGCCATATACGCTGCTGGATTATTTTCCGGATGATATGCTGATTGTTATTGATGAGTCCCATGTGACGCTGCCGCAGATCCGGGCCATGTACAACGGAGACCAGGCGCGTAAGAATGTGCTGGTGGATCACGGGTTCCGACTTCCGTCCGCACTGGATAACCGGCCGCTCAAGTTCGAGGAGTTCGAAGAGAAGATCAAGGAGATCATTTACGTATCTGCAACGCCGGGACCTTATGAGATTGAGCATACGGATACAATGGTGCAGCAGATTATTCGTCCGACAGGTCTTCTTGACCCAGTTATAGAGGTACGCCCTACGAAAGGACAAATCGATGATTTGATCGGGGAGATCAGAGACCGGATTGCCAAGGATGAACGGGTTCTGGTGACTACACTTACCAAGAAGATGTCCGAAGATTTGACGGACTACCTTAAGGAAATTGGCATTAAGGTCAGATATCTGCACTCAGATATCAAGACACTGGAGCGTTTGCAGATTCTGAGGGATCTGCGGCTTGGGACCTTCCATGTTCTGATTGGGATTAACTTGCTCAGGGAAGGTCTGGATCTGCCGGAGGTCTCGCTTGTAGCGATTCTCGATGCGGATAAGGAAGGGTTCCTTCGTTCCGAACGCTCGTTGATTCAGACCATTGGGCGTGCTGCGCGTAACTCGGATGGACGTGTATTAATGTACGGGGACAAAATCACCGACTCCATGGATAAAGCCATCAAGGAGACAGAGCGGCGCCGGGCTATTCAGATCGCGTATAATGAGAAGCATGGAATTACTCCGCAGACGATCAAGAAGAAGATCCGTGAAATCATTGAGGCGACTAAGGTGGCTGAAGGCAAAGCCGATTATCTGACTGACGGTGCGCAGAAGATGTCGAAGAAAGACCGCCAAGCCTATATTGGCCGTCTGGAAGCCGAGATGAAGGAAGCGGCGAAGAATCTGCAGTTCGAGAGAGCCGCAGAGCTTCGCGATGCAATATTGGAATTAAAGGCTGAGTAATAACAGATTAAGCGTAAGCAAGTTCTGTCCGAAGGGGAAGAACTCCAAGGAGATGATACAATGGCTATAGAGAACATTGTCATTAAGGGTGCAAGAGCGCACAATTTGAAGAATATAGATATTACAATACCGCGTGACCGTTTCGTAGTGCTTACCGGACTGAGTGGATCGGGGAAATCTTCACTTGCTTTCGATACCATCTATGCGGAAGGCCAACGTCGATATGTGGAATCCTTGTCCGCTTATGCGAGACAATTTCTGGGCCAAATGGAGAAGCCGGATGTCGACTCGATTGAGGGACTGTCGCCAGCGATCTCCATTGATCAGAAGACGACAAGCCGCAACCCGCGTTCAACGGTAGGTACGGTTACGGAGATCTACGACTACTTGCGGCTTTTGTTTGCCCGAATTGGGCATCCGCATTGCCCGGAGCATGGCGTTGAGATTACATCCCAGACCATAGAGCAAATGGTGGACCGGATTATGCAGTATCCGGAGAAGACCCGCCTGCAAATTCTGGCTCCTGTCATCTCTGGCCGAAAAGGGGAGCACAAGAGCTTGTTCGCTGAGATCAGCAAGCAGGGCTTTGTGCGTGTACGGGTCAATGGCGAATTGCGAGATCTATCAGAAAGTATTGAACTGGAGAAGAACAAGAAGCATACGATTGAGGTAGTTGTGGACCGGATCGTGGTGAAGGAAGACGTAAAGTCGCGCCTCGCGGATTCGATTGAGACCGCACTCAAGATGTCCGGCGGTCAGCTCCTGGTCGATATTATCGGTCAGGAGGAACTGCGCTTCAGCTCGAATTTTGCATGCCCTATCTGCGGATTCAGCATCGAAGAGCTCGCCCCGCGGATGTTCTCGTTCAACAGTCCGTTTGGAGCTTGCCCGGAGTGTGATGGTCTGGGAGCCAAGATGGTAATTGATCCAGAGCTGCTGGTTCCTGACAACCGCAAGAGTATTGAGGGGGGAGCATTTGAGGCCTGGGCTGGCAGCACGTCCAATTACTATCCTCAATACTTGAAGTCTGTTGCGGAGCATTACAATATCCCGCAGGATGTTCCCGTATCGGAGCTTACCAAGGATCAAATGGACAAGCTGCTGTATGGAACGGGTTCTCAGCGAATTAAGTTCCGTTATGAGAATGACTTTGGCCACAGCAAGGAAGCCTATGTTACCTTTGAAGGAATTGTTCCGAATCTGGAACGTCGGTACCGGGAGACGGCCTCCGACGGAATTCGCGAATTCATTGAAGGGTTCATGGGCGCGAAGCCGTGCGGTACCTGCAAAGGGCAGCGCCTGAAGAAAGAGAGTCTTGCCGTGACCGTACAAGGTCAGAATATGGCTTACGTTACATCCTTGTCGATCGGTGAAGCCATGAATTTCTTCAATGAGCTGAAGCTGAGCGAAAAGGAACAGACCATTGCAAACATGATTCTGAAGGAAATTAACAGCCGCCTTGGCTTCCTGGTCAATGTCGGTCTGGATTACCTGACGATGAGCCGTGCGGCAGGTACGTTATCGGGCGGTGAGGCTCAGCGTATTCGTCTGGCAACTCAGATTGGTTCCAGTCTTATGGGTGTGCTCTATATCCTGGATGAGCCTAGTATCGGTCTGCATCAGCGGGATAATGACCGTCTGATTGAGACCCTGAAGCATATGCGCGATCTTGGAAATACACTGATTGTGGTTGAGCATGACGAGGATACGATGCTTGCTTCCGACTATATTATTGATATTGGTCCAGGCGCAGGGATCCATGGGGGAAGTGTTGTCTCTCAGGGTACACCGAAGGAAGTTATGGAGGATCCGAACTCACTTACGGGACAGTATTTGAGCGGACGCAAATTTATTCCTGTCAGTGCCGAGCGCCGCAAGCCGGATGGAAGATGGATCGAGATTCGCGGGGCGAAGGAGAACAATCTGAAGAATCTGAATGTGAAGATTCCAATTGGTGTGTTCTCTGCTGTAACCGGGGTGTCCGGTTCAGGCAAATCCACACTGGTTAACGAGATCCTGTACAAGACACTGGCACGTGATCTGAATCGGGCGAAAGTACGCCCAGGCCAATACCGTGAGATGAAAGGCTTGGAGCATGTGGAGAAGGTCGTTGATATTGACCAATCTCCGATCGGGCGTACGCCTCGTTCCAATCCGGCGACATATACAGGCGTCTTTGACGATATTCGTGATCTGTTCTCCCAGACGAATGAGGCTAAGATCCGCGGCTATAAGAAAGGCCGCTTCAGCTTTAACATTAAGGGCGGCCGCTGTGAAGCCTGCCGCGGGGATGGAATCATCAAGATCGAGATGCACTTCCTTCCCGATGTCTATGTCCCTTGTGAGATCTGCAAGGGTAAGCGATATAACCGGGAGACCCTGGAAGTGAAATACAAGGATAAGAGTATCGCGGATGTTCTGGAGATGACCGTAGAGGATGCGACCGAGTTCTTCCAGAACATTCCGAAGATTCACCGCAAGCTTCAGACCATCCTTGATGTGGGACTCGGATATGTAACCATGGGTCAGCCGGCTACGACGCTTTCCGGTGGTGAGGCTCAGCGGGTGAAGTTGGCCTCCGAGCTGTACCGCCGAAGCACAGGCAAGACCATGTACATCCTCGATGAACCGACTACAGGACTGCATGTCGATGATATCGACCGTCTGCTTAAAGTACTTCACCGTCTGGTAGACTCAGGAGAGACGGTACTGGTCATTGAGCACAATCTGGATGTAATTAAGACAGCGGATTATCTCATTGACCTCGGTCCTGAAGGCGGAAGCGGGGGCGGTACGATTATTGCTACCGGTACTCCTGAAGAGATTATTAAAGTCAAAGAATCGTATACAGGCAAGTACCTGAAGCCTATACTCGAGCGAGATACGAAGCGGAGCGAGGAACTGCGGGAGCAGGCCGCTTCAACCGTATAAGCTTCTCGAAGACAGAGCTATCTGATACCGAGCTCTCCTTGAAGATAATAAATGAAGAGTGCTCCCTTAACGAAGGAAATCCCTTTAGTAGAACCTATGAAGAATATACTTTGTAGGTTCATACTAAAGAGGAGATCCGAATGAGGGAGCTTTTTAGGGGAATTTTATAGCTGTATAAGATGCAGTTAAAAATTGACTTGAGGGTAAGGCGTAACGGAGGGGAAGCTTGGAACTGTAGGAGCGAAAGCGATCGCCTTTGTCTCCGGATTTCATCCGCCCTGCGGTATAAATCAAGAAATCTGGAGACAACAGCGGCCGAAAGTCCAAGCATTCCCCGTAGTTACGACTGTACCCTCAAATGTGAACATTTAACTGCGGCTTATATGGAATTCAAAACTTTTTCGTGATTTCTCTTGCATCTGCCTTATTGTGAATATAACATATAAGAAGATGTGTAAATTTTGTGAATTCAGAGGGGGTACCCAGCATGTGGTTGCTTGCAATCGAGCCAGGAGAAACAACAACAACCTTTAATATGTTTGATATTTTTATGCTGCTGTTCACTGTTCTCATCTTGATCGGGGTGTATCGCCTGATTAAGGCCCGTGACAAGAATCTTTTTGCAATCGGTTTCGGGATTGTAAGCTTGCTCGTCTTCTTGGCATCGGACTTTGCAATGATCAAAGCTTGGTTCAGTAGCTAGAGGTTAGCTGTTAATGGCTAGCATAATCGAAATTTAGAGAGTTTTGAATTAATATGTATGAATTTCAAGACACCTTGTCTGTCCACAAGCAGATAGGGTGTCTTTTACTTTTTTACGTGAAAGCAGGTCCTTAAAGATCCTTTCAGAGACAAATTGTGAGGGGAATCAAACTGTGATACATTGAATCTACCAATACATCCCATTTTAGTAGAAATGGGTAGTAGAGTTTTATTTAGTGAGAGAGGGCCGGTGAGAGGATGAGATTTGAGAGCAAAGCGGCTGCAGCACTTCTGTTAGGCACAGTAATCGGGGTGAGCAGTTGTTTGAGCGTATCAGCAGAAAGTAAATCTAAAGGTTCTCTAACTGGCACGATGTCTACAGTCGCGGCGGTTAAGACGAAATCTACGCCTAAGACTACGCAGTCCAACTCTAAGGCAGCTGGGGAATTGAACTCACAGAATGATATCATTCCTCAGATTATTAAAGGGGTCTCTCCCTCAGTTGTGGGCATTATTGGAAGACCAACAAGTGCCGAGAACAAGGATCAAGGGGACAGCAGGTACGATCTTGCTCATGGGACAGGGGTCATCATCAAATCCGATGGATGGATCGTGACGAACACCCATGTGGTACAAGGCCTGACGAATGCCCTCGTCGTTACTTCAGATGGGAAGTCGTACAGTATCGCAGAGTCCTATGAGGATGAAGTCAGTGATATTGCAATTATTAAAATAAACGCCAAAAACCTTGTGCCTGCGAAGTTTGCGGCTTCCTCGCAAAATGTATTAGTCGGCGAAAAGGTGATTGCTTTAGGTACGCCGATCTCCTTCTCCCTGCGTAATTCAGCAACTCAAGGAATTGTCAGCGGACTCAATCGGGCGGTGAATGCGGCATATCGGCTGATTCAGACTGATACAGCCATCAATCCAGGCAACAGCGGTGGACCTCTTTTAAATATGAAGGGTGAGGTTATAGGGATTAATTCAATGAAATTTGAAGCTGTGGGAGTAGAAAATATGGGCTTCTCTATACCGGCAGAAACAGTACAGTATGTGGTGAATCAGCTGTTTAAATATGGGGAGGTTAACCGGCCTTCGCTCGGTGTCAGCCTGGAGGAAAGCTGGCCCTCCATTGTCGGGCTGCCAGGAGACGAGCAAATGACTATCACCAAGGTGAATTCCTCTGAGGCGCAGAAGGCAGGCCTTCATGCGGGTGATGTGCTTTACCGTGTGAATGGAAAGAAAATATCTTCCGTAGTTGATCTGAATGAGCTGCTAAAATCGTTCAGCCCGGGGCAGACCGTGACCCTTTGGCTGGAGTCGGACGGGGATATTGTAACCCGCAAGCTGGTTCTATCCAAGGATACAGGTTCTTCGGCAGTTGCCGGAAGTGAGGACGATGATTCATAGCAGGTGCTCTTCAAATGACAGGATCAATCAAGACATACTCAGCTTATTTAGATTCCCAAGAGAAGAGGTTGAATCTCTATATGAAAATAGTTCAGAAAACAAGCGTCATCCTTCTTAGCTTGGCTTTAACCCTCGTGGCTTCAGGAGTATATAATGTGGCATATGCCGCTGAGGTACAGGAGCTTCGTATCAAAGTGGGCAGCCAGAATGCGGAGATCAACGGTTCTACACAGACCATTATTCAGCCTTATCAGACGCATGGCGTCACTATGGTTCCACTGAGTGTATTTAAGAAAGCCTTTGGAGCGGACATTAAACTCGGAGATGGAAATACGGTTACAATTCTGAAGGGCAAGCATAGCATAGCTCTTACTCTCGGTAGTCCTGTGATCTGGGTAGATGGACACAAGCTCAGATCAGAAGCTGCTCCAGCCATGCTTCACAATACATTTATGGCCCCTCTGCGGATCGTTGCAAGCAGCATAGGGGCTAAGGTTAGCACAGAGGAAGGCGGACAGATTATTGTCCGGCTTGACACGCAGGAAGTAGCAGACCCGGCTGATGATGGAAGCATAGATAGTGATACCGGAAAGACTAGAATCGGCAACAGCTATTATGGGTGGACGATGCAGTATCCAAGCGGACTCATTCCGGGGAACAGTGGGGACGAGAGTATGGCTACCTTCTCTGATAGTGAAGGCACGTACTATTTGGAGGTTCATGCCGGATCAAGGATGAGTGAGACAGCGGACGCGGATACTCTGATGGATACGCTCCTCACAAGTGCCAAGAACAGCGGTGAGACGGTGCTGGATCAACAGGTTGTGACGCGGGCCAAGGTTCCTTATGCAAGAATTGTGACTACAGATAAAGACGGGTCCATGTGGCAAGAGCGAGCTTATTATGGGGGAGGCCGAATATACACCCTGTACCTGGCCTCCCAAACTGCGAAGACTTATAAAGATTTGCGAAAGTATGACGCTCTTCTGGATACCTTTGAGCCAGGGTTCGACCTGGCGGACAAATCCGTTAAAGACTTATCTAAAGTTAAGAACGGGATGACCGAGACTTATAATGACGACTATGGAATTTCACTGCAAATTCCTGCAGAGTGGACAGCGGACAATTCGCATAGGGTGTTCACAGGTAAGAACGGGGAGTCACTAAGCATTCATGTAGCCTCAGCCCCTGCGGGTCTAACTCTGGATAGCTGGGCAACGCAGCTGCAGGAACAGTATAAGCGGACCTTTCTTCCGGATGCCTACAAATGGGGAGGTGCCACTCAGATTGAGGCAGCAGGCGAGAAGGCATTACTTCAGCGGGCCGAGTATACTTACGGGAGCAGATGGTATCAAGAGAAGCAGGTCATGCTGATAAACGGAGGATACCGCTATCTTCTAGATTACTCGGCTCCAAGAGAACTAGAGGCTGGGGCAGAGCATTACCAGGATATTTTGGCATCACTGGATATTGATTTTGAGGGTAATACCGAAATTCTTGGCAATCTGGAAGACTATCATTTCTTGCTGGATACGACTAGAAGTGTACTTAAAGCTTCAAATAGCTATCAATATACGGTAAGCATCCCGCTCTATTGGACAGCTGTAAATGAACGCTACGAGCAATCCCAGACTGAATATCAGTTCCCAGGTGGAAGCTTTAAGCTCGAAGCTAGTTCCAGCAACGATCTGGATCTAACGGTCTGGCAGCTGCGAAGCTATTATAACGAAGCAACGAAGAGCGCCAAAGACTTCACGCTGCAAGGAATAGATAATGTGACACTGGCCGGTGCTCCGGCTACGGTATTCCGCATCCATCAGACCGTGAATGGTACGGGTCAGTCCAAACAAGTGATTTTATTTAGTGACAGTGGCGGCCAAGTCTACCAAATCACAACCACTTTAAATGATACGAATAGCACATCTGAGCAGAAGGCTGCACTTGAGAAAGCAATCCAATCTTTTAAAAAAGTAAAGTAAAGACACAAAAAGCTATGACCTTCCTCATAGCTTTTTTGATTTTTTTTCGATAATCCCGAATTATAGGTAATTTGTTCCTACTCTAGCTTCCTGAATAATAGTATTCTTAGGAACAGCAGCTAGTTCATATGAACTAATTAGAGAATGCGGAAATTTAATAATGGAGGATGAAGAATGGGAAGGAAGATTCGTAGTACGATTACCGGTGCGCTAGGATTAAGCTTGGCACTGGGCTCTATTGGTGTTGCCTCTGCTCAGACAGCGGCTGGCAAGGATTATATTGGCCACTGGGCAGAGAAACAGATTCAGTTATGGGTCGATAATGGCACAATTCACGGCTTCTCAGATGGTACGGTAAAGCCTAACCAGACAATTACCCGGGCTGAATTCATTACTTTGATTAACCGGACATTGGCTAATTCGGATACAGCAGATATCAGCTTTATCGATCTTAAGTCTTCAAGCTGGGCCTACCCGGAAATAGCGAAGGCAGTAAAGGCTGGTTATATCCAAGGTTATTCTGATCGTTCTATTCACCCGGATGCTCCGATAACAAGACAAGAGGCAGCGTCTATTGTATCCAAGGCATTTGGACTTGGTGATGGACAAGTGCAAGTATTGAAGCAATTTACCGATGTGAACGAGATTTCGGCATGGAGCCAAAGTAGTCTTGCGGCCGCTGTGCAAAATAAATTGCTGAAAGGTTATCCAAATGGAAGCCTCGGGCCAAACCGTTCCATGACACGTGCCGAAGCGATCACTTTTATTGAATCTGCCCTAGAACACAAACAAGCTAATACAACAACCTATGATAAAGCTGGAACCTACGGTTCTTCGGATCAGAAACAGATCATTGACGGCAATGTTGTGGTTTCTGTGCCTGGGGTAACTTTGCAGAACATGGAGATCAAGGGTGATCTCATCCTCGGACAAGGAATCGGCAGCGGAGATGTAATCCTGAAAGGCGTAACCGTACATGGGACTACGAACGTACAAGGTGGGGGGGAGAACTCTATCCACTTTGTGGATTCGATTCTCGTCAAGGTCATTGTGAACAAGAAGGATGGCACGGTTCGCATTGTTGCCGAGGGCTCTACACAAGTCAAGTCCGTCATTGTCCAAACTCCAACCAAACTGGAAGAGAGCGGTACAACAAGCAGTGGTTTTAGTGACGTGGAATTGTCAAAATTACTGCCACCTCATGCAAAAGTAGTGCTGAATGGTACATTTGACGATGTTGACATTCTTGCAACCTCACTGTCCGTACAGGCAGATCGAGGCTCAATTTCTAAGCTTAACGTGGATAAAGCTGCTGGTAACTCATCTATAGAGCTTAAGAATGAAGTGAAAGTTATTGACTTGGTTCTGGATGCGGTTGTGGATTTGCTCGGTGGTGAGCAAGTTCAGAAGGCCGTTATTAATGAAGGGGCGAAGGGCTCTTCATTTGATACGAAACCGACAACTGTGGAAGGGACACAGAGTGGGAGTATTGTTGTGACAACTCCTAGTGTGCCTGCCCCAGTTCCATCAACGCCATCAACTGGCGGTGGTGGGAGTCCTCAAATCACCCCTGACGAGGCAGCTGCGAATCCAGTAAAAGCCGAGATTGCAGCTTTACCATCAAAGGCAAGCGTTACCCTATCCAACAAACCAGCAGTAACCAAGGCACGTGCGGACTATAACGCCTTAACTACCGCTCAAAAGACGCTGGTAGGGGATACTACGAAATTGACTGATGCGGAGACAGCTATTGCAGCTTTAGAAGCACAGGCAGATCAGGATGCAGCTAATGCAGTGAAAACGAAAATTGCAGATCTGCCTGCAAAGGCGGCTATCACTTTAACAGACAAACCCGCAGTAACCAAGGCGCGCGCGGACTATAATGCCCTGACCGCCGCTCAGAAGATACTGGTAGGGGATATTACACAATTGACCGATGCGGAAGATGCTATTGCAGCTCTGGAAGCCGATGTAGCAGCAGCAAATCCGGTGAAGGCTGAGATTGCAGCTCTGCCCGCAAAAGCAAATATTGCATTAACGGACAAACCAGTAGTAACCAAGGCACGCGCGGACTATGATGCCCTGACCGCCGCCCAGAAGACGCTGGTAGGGGATATTGCACAATTGACCGATGCGGAAGATGCTATTGCAGCTCTGGAAGCCGATGTAGCGGCAGCGAACCCTGTAAAAGCTGAAATCGCAGGTTTGCCTGCAAAAGCAGATATTGCTCTAACGGACAAACTAGCAGTAACCAAGGCTCGCACGGACTATGATGCTTTGACCACCGCCCAAAAGACGCTGGTAGGAGATATAACACAATTGACCGATGCGGAAGACGCTATTGCAGCTTTGGAAGCCGATGTAGCAGCAGCAAATCCAGTGAAGGCTGAAATTGCAGCTCTGCCCGCAAAGGCAGATATCGTCTTAACAAATAAACCAGCAGTAACAAAGGCGCGCACGGATTATGATGCCTTGACCGCCGCTCAGAAGATACTGGTAGGGGACATTGCACAATTGACCGATGCGGAAGATGCTATTGCAGGGTTGGAAGCCGATGTAGCAGCAGCCAGCCCTGTCATAGCTGAAATTGCAGCGCTGCCCGCAAAAGCAGATATTGCATTAACAGACAAACCAGCAATAACCAAGGCGCGCGCAGATTATGATGATTTAACCGCCACCCAGAAGATACTGGTGGTGGATATCACTAAGCTGACCGATGCGGAGACCGCTATTGCAGCGTTGGAAGCCGATGTAGCGGCGGCAAATCCAGTGAAGGCTGAAATTGCCGCTTTGCCTGCTGAGGCAGAGGTCACTCTAGCAAACAAATCAGCTGTAACTACAGCGCGTGCGCATTATAACGCTTTAACTCCAGCTCAGAAAGCGTTGGTAGGGGATATTACGAAATTGACTGATGCAGAAGATGCCATTGCAGCTCTGGAAGCTCAAGCAGATCAGGATGCAGCGGCGCCGGTGAAAGCCGAAATCGCAATCCTGCCTGCAAAGGCACAGGTAACTCTAGCAGACAAAGCAGCGGTAACTACAGCACGTACGCACTTTAATGTTCTAACTCCAGCTCAGAAGACGCTGGTAGGAGACATTTCTAAGCTGACCGATGCAGAAGATGCCATTGCAGCATTGGAAGCCCAGGCAGCTGCCGATGAAGCAGCAGCAGTTCCGGTGAAAGCCGAAATTGCGGCTCTACCAGCAAAAGCACAGATCACCATTGCCAATAAAACAGCTGTAATTACAGCGCGTACGCACTATAACACTCTAACTTCAGCTCAAAAGGTGCTGGTAGGGGATATCACCAAGCTAACGGAAGCCGAAGCAGTAATTGCTAATTTAGAACTAGTGGCAGCAGCTAAAGTTAATTTAAATGTCGTGTATAACGGCATCGACAATAAGGTGACATTGCCAGGAACTCAGGATGGCGCTACGGTAGCCTGGGCTTTACAAGATCCATCGCAATCCTCGATTGTAAATGTAGCAACTGGGGATGTGGTAAGAGATGGTCTGTCAGTGAATTCGAACGTCGTGCTGATTGCCACTATTACATCGGGCGGTGTATCGGATACAAAGGAAATTACAATTCAGGTTAAGGCTAAAGTACTTGAGACGGTCTCTAGTAAGGCAGTAACCAATTTTGACTACTCCACCGTCTCTGCAACACAAGCCAGACAAGAGAGCAAACAAATCACCTCAACAGATTTCGCAACAAACCCTAAGCATTTCACCATAAGTGATGGGACAATTACTATCCCTGTTGATCTGACCTGGAATATACCATTGAATGGATTTACCATGGGGCAGGTGGTTGGCTCCGCGGTAGACAGCTTCATACAGGATTACTGTAATGCACACGGAATTAATCTTATGACACGGACAGTGAGTGGTTACGGGTTTAGTGATACATTCTTTATCTCCACCTTCGCAACAGGGTCATCGGCTTCGATTACCCTGGGTGGGAATGACTGGTCCTATTTCTTCCAAAATGCTCATTATACTGGTACGGATCTAGATAACAGCAAGAACCGTACTTTTACCGTGAGTGATGGGGTGAAGTCAGCTGTTATTGTGCTAAAGGGTAATTTTCCTAGCATGGATAGTTTGGTTACTAATCTTAACTCGCAACTGACTAATGCTCAGGTGTCCGCTACAGCAGTCAAAGTGGACGAATCTCACTTCAAAATTGTCGCGAACACGGTGGATGTAACCTTATCCCTCACAGGAGCTGATAAGAATCAGTTCTTCAACTAGATTGCAAGCCTATTGATGTGCAAAGAGCAGATCCCTTTCAGGATCTGCTTTTTTGTTAATTTCTTTTCACTAGAGCATTCCTCTAATTTCTGATAAACCATATTAGTTCAAGTGACTTTGAATTGTCATCCATGGTTACAGGTAAGGGTGGATGAAGCCTGCCGCAATACTGTGTACAATTCGATCGAGCAGTCCGGTGCGGAATATTTGAACCATTTTCTAAGCTTCAAGCTTGAAGCTTGAAGCTAATACCAGTTGCGATCTGGATCTAACGGTCTGGCAGCTGCGAAGATTACTAAAGACTTTACGCTGCAAGGAATAGATAATGTGACACTGGCTGGTGCTCCGGCTACGGTATTCTGCATCCGCCAGACCGTGAATGGCGCGGGGCAGTTCAAACAAGTGATTTTATTTAGTGACGTGGCGGTCAAGTCTACCAAATCACAACCACTTTAAATGATACGAATTGCACATCTGAGCAGATGCTGCGCTTGAGATAGCTGTGAAGTCTTTTGCTTGGATAAATTAGGTCTTTTGGCTAACGAGAGATAGGGATGGCTGAATTTAAAGAGTAACCAAATCATACCATATGGACCATGATATCCTTGGATATTCATGGTTCCTTTGTATCTCTATAGAGTATTTGTGACCAGAAATGTTTATAAATTGGGATTTAATACCTGTAAAACTAACATGGGATGGAATACAATGGAAACGCTGTATACAGTTCTAAAGAACTAATCTAGTGAGAATGATTTTAAATCAGGAGGATGAAGAATGGGAAAGAAGACTCGTAGTACAGTCACTGGTGTGTTAGGTTTAAGCTTGGCACTAAGTTCCTTGGGAGTTGCTTCTGCGGGGACGGCAACGGGGAAAGATTACGCAGGACATTGGGCAGAGAAACAAATTCAATCATGGGTTGATAATGGAAACCTTCATGGATTTCAGGATGGTTCAGTTAAGCCCAACCAAACAATCACAAGAGCTGAATTTATTGCTTTGATCAATCGTGCTTTTGCATTTTCTGATACAGCAGATGTGAATTTTACTGACCTATCCGCATCCAATTGGGCGTATACAGATGTGGCGAAAGCAGTGAAGGCTGGTTATATCACAGGATATACAGACAATACGATTCATCCAAATGCTCCAATTACCCGCCAAGAAGCAGCGACTGTAGTATTTAAAGTACTTGGGCTTAGTGAAGGCGATACTGAAGCATTGAAACAATTCTCTGACGTTAGCCAAATCGCAGCTTGGAGCAAAGGTAGTGTAGCTGCAGCCGTTCAGAAGAAAATTCTTAAGGGCTATCCGGATGGAACCTTCGGACCTACTCGTTCACTTACACGAGCTGAAGCGATTACCCTGATAGACTCCGCGTTAAGTAACAGACAAGTGGCCACAACCACTTATGATAAAGCAGGTACATATGGCACGCCAGATCAGAAACAAATCATTGAAGGCAACGTAGTGATTTCTACACCGGGCGTTATTTTGCAGAATGTGGAGATCAAAGGTGATCTTACGCTCGGGCAAGGTATCGGCAGTGGGGATGTAACTCTTAAGAATGTAACTGTCCATGGAACTACGAATGTTCAAGGCGGTGGAGAAAACTCCATTCACTTCGTCGACTCTGTTCTCGTGAAAGTGGTTGTAGATAAGAAAGACGGAACTGTTCGTATTGTAGCAGAAGGTTCTACACAAGTTGAGTCCGTAGTCGTCCAGACTTCAGTGAAATTGGAGGAAAGCGGAGCAACAGGTAAAGGTTTCACCGATGTTGAACTATCCAAAGCGCTTCCTGCAAATGCAAAGGTAGTTCTGAACGGAACGTTCGACGATGTTGAAGTATTTGCAGCTTCCCTGTCTGTACAGGTAGCAAGAGGTTCTATTGCTAACCTTAACGTAGACAAAGCTGCGGGGAATACGTCCATTGAATTAAGCAGCGAAGCGAAAGTCGTTAAGCTGGTTCTGGACGCTATAGTCAAAGTACTCGGCGGTGGACAAGTTCAGACTGCTGTAGTAAATGATGGAGCCAAAGGCGCTTCCTTTGACAAGAAGCCAGCAAATGTAGAAGGAACACAAAGCGGAAGTGTTACTGTTACCACACCTTCTACACCTGCTCCTTCAACCCCATCTACAGGAGGTGGCGGATCTCCTTCGACGGGTGGGGGAAGTGGCGAGACTTCTACGCAATTAACATTAGCAACTACAGCTGTAGAAAAAGCTGAAGGTAGCAAAGTTCAAGCAGATGTAGATGCAGCCAAAAAATTGGTTGATGCATTGCCAGCTGGAACAGCAAAGAGTGCTCTCCAAGAACGTCTCGTAAAGGTGCAAAAAGCAATCGATGATGCAGCAGCAATAGCAGCTCTAACAAAGTATTTAACAACAGCAACACAGTATAGTTATAGTGGTACCGCAACAAACTGGTTGGATATCAAAGAGTTAACCGTAGCAGGAACTAATGTAACTGCTGATTTCAGTAAACATGGTGTTACAGCTGGAATCAAAGGTATCTATGATAAGCTGATAGTAGATCAAAAGATTGATGCAGATGGAAAAGTTACAGGGGCAGACGGTCAGAAGAAAGATGCCGTAGCCTATGCGATTGACTCTTATGTAATGAACACGTTCGCAAGATATGTAGGAGCGTTTGGACACGATACTACTAGCCCAGTAAAGAAGGTAGTATTCAATAATGTAGAGTATACTTGGCAAGAAAAGGCTGGATTAGGCAGTGGCTACCTTGCGGGTAGTAACTGGAAAGATGCACAGGGGAATACGTTAGTATCCGCTGTTGTAGCTCAGCAAAATACATCGATTAGTAAAGTAGACCTTAAGGTTGTGGATGAGAAGGGGAATTCTATCGACGTAACATTCACGGCAAATGCTCTTCCTACAAAAGCAGATATGGATGCTATCTTAAATCCAGTAGATCAAGCAGCAATAGCAGCTCTTACAGAGTATTTAACAACAGCAACACAGTATAGTTATAGTGGTACTGCAACAAACTGGTTGGATATCAAAGAGTTGACTGTAGCAGGAACTAATGTAACTGCTGATTTCAGTAAAGACGGTGTTACAGCTGGAATCAAAGGTATCTATGATAAGCTGGTAGTAGATCAAAGGATTGATGCAGATGGAAAAGTTACAGGGGCAGACGGTCAGAAGAAAGATGCCATAGCCTATGCGATTGACTCCTATGTAATGAACACGTTCGCAAGATATGTAGGAGCGTTTGGACACGATACTACTAGCCCAGTAAAGAAGGTAGTATTCAATAATGTAGAGTATACTTGGCAAGAAAAGGCTGGATTAGGCAGTGGCTACCTTGCGGGTAGTAACTGGAAAGATGCACAGGGGAATACGTTAGTATCCGCTGTTGTAGCTCAGCAAAATACATCGATTAGTAAAGTAGACCTTAAGGTTGTGGATGAGAAGGGGAATTCTATCGACGTAACATTCACGGCAAATGCTCTTCCTACAAAAGCAGATATGGATGCTATCTTAAATCCAGTAGATCAAGCAGCAATAGCAGCTCTTACAGAGTATTTAACAACAGCAACACAGTATAGTTATAGTGGTACTGCAACAAACTGGTTGGATATCAAAGAGTTGACCGTAGCAGGAACTAATGTAACTGCTGATTTCAGTAAAGACGGTGTTACAGCTGGAATCAAAGGTATCTATGATAAACTGGTAGTAGATGAAAATGGAAAAGTTACAGGAGCAGACGGCCAGAAAAAGGATGCCGTAGCCTATGCGATTGACTCCTATGTAATGAACACGTTCGCAAGATACGTAGGGGCATTCGGACACGATACTACTAGCCTAATAAAGAAGGTAGTATTCAATAATGAAGAGTATACCTGGAAAGCGGATAGTGAAGGTAAATTGGCAAAAGGTAGTAACTGGAGAGACGCACAGGGGAATACTCTAGTATCTGCAGTTGCAGCAGAACAGAGCTCATCGATTAGAAATGCAGTCCTTAAAGTTGTGGATGAAAAGGGAAATTCTATTGACGTAACGTTTACAGCTGTTAATGTGCCTACAGAGTTTTCACAAAACTAAACTAAATTAGATAGAACTATTGCATGCGATATGCTCCCCCTATTGGTGGACAGGTGATTATCAATGAACCTGTGGCTGTAGGGGGAGTTTTTTATGGAAAGAGATAGAGGTGAAAATCTGCATAAAGAGTGAGAGGCTTCACTTTAAACTTGAAGAGGACCTTTTAGGGTCTGCTTTTTGCTAATTTCTTTTCACTAGAGCATTCCTCGAAATTCTGATAAACTATATTAGTTACACTGACGTTGATTTAGAATTCATGATCACCTTTAAAATATATCTGATCGGTTAGCCGATCCAGGAGGACATAAATGAGCAGTACAGCATTAACAAGACAAGACGTGGAGCTGCTGGCACCCGCAGGGGATTGGGATTGCATGCGTGCCGCAGTGGCGAACGGGGCAGATGCGATCTTTTTCGGCGTGGAGAAGTTCAATGCGCGGGCGCGGGCAAATAATTTCCGGATGGCCGAGCTGCCGGAGATCATGGCGTATCTTCACAGCTACGGGGTGAAAGGCTTCCTTACCTTCAATATCCTCGTGTTCGAGAATGAGCTAGCCGATGCCAAAGAACTGATTGAAGCCTGTATCGATGCGGGCGTAGATGCGGTTATCGTTCAAGATTTGGGTCTGGTCAAAATGATCCGCGAGATCTCCCCGGACTTCCCGATTCATGGTTCTACGCAAATGACGATCACCTCTCCGGAGGCCGTCGAGTTCACCAAACCCTTCAACATGGAGCGTGTGGTGCTTGGGCGGGAGAACAATCTGAAGCAGATTCAGAAGATTGGCGAACAGGCCAAGCTGCCGATGGAGGTATTTGTTCACGGGGCACTGTGCGTATCGTATTCAGGCCAATGCCTGACCTCGGAAATGTGGGGCGGACGCTCTGCGAACCGCGGTGAGTGTGCCCAGGCCTGCCGTCTGCCTTATGACCTGATGGTCGATGGCGAGATGAAACCGATGGGCGATGTAGCCTATCTCCTGTCTCCAAAAGATCTGGCTGCGGTTGACATCATGCCGGAGCTGATCGAGGCCGGCGTAACGTCCTTCAAGATTGAAGGACGCATGAAGAGTCCTGAGTATGTGGCCAATGTGGTCAGCAAGTACCGCAAGGCGATTGACCTTTATTTTGATGGAAATGAAGAGCGTATATCCAAGGAAGAAATTCGTGAGCTGCAGCAGAGCTTTTCGCGTGGATTTACTCATGGCTTCCTGGAGGGTACGAATAATAAGAAGCTTGTAGAGGGGACTTTTCCCAAGAGCCGCGGCGTATATCTCGGCCGTGTGGAACAGATTCTAAGGGATGGCGTTGTCTGCCGTCTGGATGCTCCGGTCAAACGTGGTGACGGGATTGTATTTGATGCTGGAGACCCTACGAAGAAGGAAGAAGGCGGACGCGTCTACGATTTGCGCCGCAAAGGCGTTAAGATCGAAGGGGAAGCAGGCGAAGGCTGGATTATCGATATCATTCCAGGCCGTAATGACGTAGATCTGCGCAAGCTCCATGTGGGCGACCGGATCTGGAAGACGAGTGACCCGGCGTTGGATAAGCGGATGCGTCAGACCTATGAGACGGAGAAGCCATACCGTATATTCCCGGTACGTGTACGGGCAATTGGTCATCCCGGCCAGCCGCTTGTGACCTTCTGGACCGATGTTCAGAAGGGAACTACAGTGCGGGTGGATTCCGAGATGGAGCTTGAAGTTGCACAAAAGCGTCCAATGGACCATGAACTGCTGGAAGAGCAGTTCGGCCGCCTTGGCGGCACGGTGTTCCAGCTCGAAGAGCTGGACACGGAGCTTCATGGCGACGTGATCGTGCCTATGCGCGAGCTGAACAGCATCCGCCGCCGTGCGGTGGAACAGCTTGCGGGCGAGCGTCCCAAGCCGCCCGTCTATGTGAAGCGGGCGGTAGAGATCTACGGCGACGCGGCGAGGTCCGCGCAGCCGATCCCCCGCGGTCAGGCGAAGCTGACCGCGCTGTGCCGCAGCCTGGAGCAGGTTCAGGCTGCGCTGAAGACCGGCGTCGACATGATCTATGCCGACTTTGAATTTATCAAGCAGTTCCCGGCAGCAGTAGACGCCGCTCGGAGCGCCGGCAAGCAGATTGCGCTGGCAACGCCGCGCATTCATATGCCTGGCGAGAACGGCTATCATAACAACATCCTGCGTCTTCAGCCCGACGCGGTGCTGGTACGTAACACCGGCGCGCTGTATTTCTACCTGCGCCACCGGTTGGAGAATCCTTTGGCGCCGCAGCCAAAGCTGATCGGCGACTTCTCGCTCAACATCGCGAACCACAAAGCGGTTGAATTGTTCCTGGAAGCCGGACTCGACACCGTAACACCTTCTTATGACCTGAACATTCAGCAGATGGTTGATCTGCTCGGTAAGAGCCGGACAGCGGACATGGAGATTGTTATTCATCAGCATCTGCCAATGTTCCATACGGAGCACTGTGTGTACTGTACCTTCCTGAGTGAGGGAACGGACTATACGAACTGTGGACGGCCTTGTGAAGATCACCGAGCTTCCCTTCAGGACCGAATCGGCATGTCTCACCCGGTACGGGTGGACGAGGGCTGCCGTAATACCGTGTACAATGCGATCGAGCAGTCCGGTGCGGAATATTTGAACCATTTTCTAGAGTTCGGGGTGCCAAGCTACCGAGTGGAATTCCTGGAAGAGACACCGGAGCAGGTGCTTGAAGTCATTGATCTGTATACCCGGGCGCTGCGCGGAGAGATCAGCGGAACGCAGGTATGGAAGCAGCTTAAAGCGACGAACCAGCTCGGGGTTACCCGCGGACAGCTGGTGAAATAATTATAATTGAGCGGATAGAGAGCTATTCTCGAGTATCCAAGAAGAAGGAAGAAGGAAGAAGGAAGAAGGAAGAAGGAAAGGTCGCCCGAATGGGCGGCCTTCTTTTATTTGAAATATATCATACGGCCCTTGCCATTATTATGCGCCATACCAATTTCATTTTACTTGGATAATACTACTGTTCACCTATTCTATTTCCATTGCAGCTGATTGTTAAAATACCAGCGTCACGTCCCGCCTCAACGTACCTAATTACGTCCCTACCCCGGATCCACTCGCTCACCCCGGCAAGCGCCTAGTCATATACTGCTAGAAATACGTTCATAAGGAGATATGACGATGAATAAATATCAACCGCGATATGCCATACGGCCTGCTGGAACGGAGCAGGTCCTTGACCGTAAGATCGGAGACGTGACGGGGGATAAAGTGCCGGATACAGTTACCCTTACGGGGCATGCCGGGGCGGCGGGGAGCCCTTTTATCACAGGGATCACCTTGGTCGTTCATAGCTGGGGAGACCGGCGTACGTACCGGGTCCCGCTTCGTAACAATGCAGGTTATCAGCCTACATTGTTTCTGGGCGATTTTACTGGGGACAACATTGACGATGTACTGGTACGCATAGATTCTGGTGGTTCGGGTGCTATGACGTATGACTATGTCTACACGTTCACAGAGGGACAACCGCGGCTGCTGTTCGACTCCGACCAATACAATCAACAATGGAATTACACAGTTAATTACTTGGACTTCTACAGACTACAAGTCAACAGCCCGCATTCCGGTAATACCTTTACGGTGGATATTTCATCCCGGGGCAAAGAATATTTGAATCAGATCTACAATCCGGATGGCACTTTGAAAAAGCCTGTTCAAGGCTTTGTGGACCCGCTTAGCGGCCTGTACCCGATTGATCTGGAGCGCGACGGAACCTATGAGCTCATGGCGCTACAGGGGGTCAGCGGGCTGTATCACGCCGACCGTTTCGGGTATATTACCAATCTGCTCAAATGGAATGGGAGCTCTTGGGAGCTCGCACAGCAGTGGTTCTCTTTTCTTGGATAACCCGTAAAGCAAATCCGCTGGATAGATTCAGCATATGCTGGCAGAATGGCAATAGCTTAGAAGCTTATCAATAAGGGATACCGGATGCCGATTTGCCGGAATCTGTATCTTTTTGTGTTCCCCTAAAATACGAACATTGACACTAACACGTGGGTATCATAGACTGGAATTAAGCTGTTTAAAATGATTCAAATTGGAGCAGTTGGCTCTATTCTCTCATAATCTCAGTTGGCGGAGCGGTCAGAACCAGATGCTCCGTTTTTTGAGGTGGATGATGTACATCGCTGTGTTTTGGAGGAATTTTTTTGAAGCAAATGATAGATGAATGGAGACACGTATTTAAGCTGGATCCGGACAAGGCCATCTCTGATGAGGATCTGGAGGCCGTGTGTATGTCAGGTACCGATGCTATCATGATCGGCGGCTCCAGCGGAGTTACCTATGACAATACCGTGGACCTCCTGTCCCGTGTCCGTCAGTACGCGGTTCCTTGTGTACTGGAAATATCGGAACTGGATGCCGTAGTTCCAGGGTTTGATCTGTATATGATCCCGATGGTACTCAACACTAGCCGCGCGGAGTGGATCCTCGGCCGGCATCAGCAGGCCATTGAACGTTATGGGTATATTATCCCTTGGGAACTTGTTGTTCCAGAAGGTTATATCATACTAAATCCGGAGTCTACCGCAGCCAAGCTGACTGACGCCATAGGGGGTCTGTCTATCTCCGAAAGCGCGGCATACGCGCAGACGGCGGACAAGCTGATGTCCCTCCCAGTTATCTATATGGAGTATAGTGGAACCTTTGGGGATATGGAGCTGGTCTCCACCGTCCGCAGATCTTTATCAAAGTCCCGTTTGTTTTACGGCGGTGGAATCACGGACGCTGAGACAGCGCGGCTGGCCGCTGATGCAGCCGACACGATCATCGTGGGTAACATCATTTATATGAATCTGCTTCAAGCCCTAACCACCGTACCTGCTGTAAAAGATAAGTAGGAGCACCGGCACCACCAAAGCGGCGCACGGGCTCCGCGCAAGCCTGAAGCGAATCCCGCAGGGAGAGCGCTCCTAGCGCGTAGGAGCACCGGCACCACCAAAGCGGCGTACGGGCTCCGCGCAAGCCTAAAGCGATTCCCGCAGGGAGAGCGCTCCCCGCAGGCAGTAGCACCCAGCGCCGCCGAAGCAGCACCCTCGAGCCCCGCACTAACGTAGAGCGTGTCCCGCAGGGACGACAAGCGGCTCCCTAATCACAATAACCTCATTTCATATATAGCAGCTCACACAGCCCAAGAACTTTCAGTAACTAAGAACCGCCACAATTCAAGCGGGTCCCGCAAGGGACGGCAAGCGATCCCGAATCCAAGCCTAACCAAGTCCCTGTGCCCGTTCTCATTCGCCCATTCCGGGTGTCCAGAGGGCGTAGCCCTTGGGGCCCTCCCTGTCAGGGAGGGTTTGGGAGGGTAGATTTGCACCGAAAGGATGTTCACAATGATTGACATAGAACAAGCAATTAACAAGCTTAATCCCCAGCAAAAAGAAGCCGCACTAGCCACAGACGGCCCGCTTCTCATTATGGCCGGCGCGGGAAGCGGCAAGACCCGGGTGCTGACGCACCGTATTGCCCACTTGATTGCGACGCGCAAGGCTGCGCCGTGGAGTATTTTGGCCATTACATTTACCAACAAAGCCGCAAGGGAGATGCAGGAGCGGGTGTCCAAGCTCGTCGGGCCGCAGGGCCGTGACATTTGGGTATCCACCTTCCACTCCATGTGTGTGCGTATTTTGCGCAAGGATATTGAACGCATCGGATTTACATCGAACTTCTCGATCCTGGATTCTACCGACCAATTGTCAGTCATCCGGAATTGCATGAAGGAGCTTAACGTCGATCCCAAGAAATTTGAACCGAAAGCCGTTCAGGCTATGATCAGCAACGCTAAGAATGAGCTGGTAAGTCCTCAGATGTATGAGCAGAAGATCGGAGATTATTTCGAGGGTATTGTGGCTAAAGTGTATACCATGTACCAAAAGCGTCTCAGAAGCAATAACTCTCTTGACTTCGATGACCTGATTATGAAGACAATTGATCTCTTCAAAGAGGTACCTGAGGTGCTGGACTTCTATCAGCGCAAATTTCAATATATTCATGTGGATGAGTATCAGGATACGAACCGGGCTCAGTATATGCTCTGTAAAATGCTGGCCGACAGCCACCACCGCATCTGCGTGGTAGGGGATAGCGACCAGTCCATTTACCGCTGGCGCGGAGCGGATATCAGCAATATCCTCAACTTTGAAGAGGACTATCCGGAAGCCAGAACCATTCTGCTCGAGCAGAATTACCGCTCAACTTCGAACATCCTGAATGCAGCCAATGAGGTGATCGGCCTGAATACCGGCCGGAAGCCGAAGAGACTGTGGACAGACAAAGAAGGCGGGGCCAAGATCAAGGTATACCGCGGGGATTCCGAGCATGACGAAGGGTATTTCGTAGCTTCGGAGATTCACAAGAACATTAAGCAGAACAAAAGCTACGGACACCATGCGATTCTATACCGGACGAATGCCCAGTCCCGGGTGATCGAGGAAATTCTGATCAAATCGGACATTCCATATCAAATCGTGGGCGGCATCAAGTTCTATGATCGTAAAGAGATCAAGGACATTTTGGCCTATCTGCGTCTTCTGTCCAATCCGGACGATGATATCAGCTTGACCCGGGTTATTAATGTGCCGAAGCGGGGACTTGGGGATACCACCGTGGCGAAGCTGGCCGCGGCTGCTGCAGAGCGGGGGACTTCCATTTACCGTGTGCTGGAGTATGTGGACGACCTGGGATTTGCGGGACGGACGCGTAATAACCTAGTGGACTTCTTCGACATGATCGCTGGACTTCACCGGATGGTGGAGTATCTATCCGTGACTGAGCTTACCGAGAAGCTGCTGGAGATGACTCACTACCGGATTGAGCTGCAGAACGAGAATACAATCGAATCGCGCTCTCGTCTGGAGAATATTGATGAGTTCCTGTCCGTAACGATGGAGTTTGAGAAGAATAACGAGGATAAGTCCCTCGTCTCCTTCCTTACGGATCTGGCATTAATTGCAGATATCGACAGCATGAATGACTCGGAAGAAGAGCAGAGCGATGCCGTTGTCTTGATGACCATGCACAGCGCCAAGGGCCTTGAGTTCCCTGTTGTGTTCATTATCGGGATGGAAGAAGGCGTATTCCCGCACAGCCGTGCATTCCTGGATGAGGAAGAGCTTGAGGAGGAGCGCCGTCTGGCTTATGTAGGGATTACACGTGCGGAAGAGCAGCTCTTCCTCAGCTGTGCCCAGATGCGGACTTTGTTCGGACGGACCACGGCCAATGCGCCGTCGCGCTTTCTGAATGAAATTCCGGATGAGTACAAGGAGGATACAGATATCGCGCGCGACCGCTATCGCCGCGGGGCCAACGTGGGCGGTGCTTACGGGGGCCGTGGATTTGGCGGCAGCGGTGGGGGCGGCAACTTTGGCCGCCGGACTGAAGGCAGCACGGCGAAGGCAGCGCCAAACGCTTCCCGCGTAACGGTGACAACCGGTGTGCCGGGTGCAGTACAAGCTAAGCCTGCTGGAGCAACGGGCTCCGGAGATTTCAAGGCAGGTGACAAAGTGGCTCACGGCAAGTGGGGCACCGGAACCATTGTGGCTGTCAAAGGCTCGGGCAATGATATGGAGCTGCAGATCGCTTTTCCAGCTCCGGTTGGTGTGAAGCGTCTGCTTGCAGGCTTTGCTCCAATTACGAAAGTAGAAGCCGAATAGACGGCATTACAACAAGTTTTAGTTGGAGATTCAACATGGAAGGAAGACGTGCTATTGGGCGAGTGATTCTGATGACTAAGGCCCAATAGCCGTTGTATACATATTTATCATTCATTATGGGAGGGTTGCCCTGCATGGATCCAATGCATTCGATGGAGCAGCTTGTGGAGGAGCTTAATAAGTATAACTATCATTACTACACGCTGGATAATCCACTTGTAAGTGACAAAGAGTATGACGTCCTCTATGACAAGCTGGTAGCGCTTGAGGCGGAGACCGGAATAACACTGCCCGATTCCCCAACTCAGCGGGTGGGAGGCGAATTGCTGAAGGGCTTTAAGCCTCATCGTCACTTAACCCCCCTCTGGAGTCTGGATAAAGCTCAGAATGAGGAGCATTTGCAGAATTGGAATAACCGGGTACTTAAGCTGGTTGGAGACTATAACGCGAAAAATCCGGATACGCCTCTGCCTGCACCTTCCTATGTAGTTGAGTTGAAGTTTGACGGACTTACCCTGAATCTGACCTATACAGATGGACAGCTGGTTCAGGCGTCTACCCGGGGGAATGGGGTTGTAGGGGAAGGCATTCTTGCCCAGGTGAAGACGATCAAGTCTGTACCTCTGAGAATCCCCTACACAGGCGGAACGATAGAAGTCCAAGGCGAGGGAATTATGAATCTTTCTGTGCTGGCGGCGCATAACGAATCCGGGGCTGATCCGCTGAAAAATGCGCGGAATGCCGCAGCCGGAGCTCTGCGGAATCTTAATCCCAAGGTTACGGCCGAGCGTAAGCTGAGCGCTTTCTTCTATAACGTTGGCTATGCAGAGGGAATCAAATTCGGCAACCATAAGGAAATGATGACTTTCCTCAAAGATAACTTTTTTAAAGTCAATCCGTTCGTTTCCTACTTCGACAGCTTCGATCAAGTTATGCATGAGCTTCATCTCATTCAGGAGCGCCGCAGCTCCCTGGATTATCTTATTGATGGGGCCGTCATCAAAATCACCGATATGCGCACACGGGAAGTGCTTGGTTATACCGACAAATTCCCGCGCTGGGCGGTGGCTTTCAAGTTTGAAGCGGAAGAGACAACCACAGTTCTTGAGTCCGTAGTCTGGAATGTAGGCCGGACTGGTAAAATAACACCGTTAGCCAAGGTAGAGCCTGTCGAGCTGGCTGGAGTTACGGTGCAGAACTGTACGCTTAACAATGTTGGGGACATTGAGCGCAAGAACTTGAAGTTCGCGATCGGCACACGTGTATTCATCCGCCGCTCCAATGACGTAATCCCGGAAATTCTGGGCAAAGTCACCGAGGAGAGTGACGGCGAGGAAATCATTTATCCGGAGAACTGCCCGGCTTGCGGATTCCCGCTGGAGCAGCGTGGTGCCCATCTGTTCTGCAATAATCGATTTGGCTGCAAGCCGCAGATTGTCGCGCGGATTACGCATTTCGCCTCACGGGACGCTATGGACATTGAGACCTTTAGCGATAAGACTGCGGAACAGCTTTACGATGAGCTAGAGGTACGTGAATCAGCGGATCTGTATACACTTACCTATGAGGATCTGGTGAAGCTGGAGCGTTTCGGAGCCAAAAAGGCGACCAATCTGCTCGAGGCAATCGAGCAGAGTAAAGGGCGAGACCTCGCTGCGTTTCTCTTCGCGCTTGGCATCCCCAATACGGGCAAGTCGACAACCAAGGTGATTGCCGAGCATTTTGGCAGCCTTCAGGCTATTATGTCCGCAACGGCGGAGGAATTGACCGCTCTGCCTGATATCGGAGGCATTGTGGCCGACAGCATTGTGAACTTTTTTGCGGATCCATTTATGCAGGCAGGGATTAACAAAATGTTGTCCTTAGGTGTAGAAGCCAAGGCTCCTGAGAAGCC
>NZ_CP194782.1:3892500-3962500 GCF_050995535.1 Paenibacillus sp. SN-8-1 | reverse complement strand
CCGCAAGGCAGCCGGATCCGTTTTGCATCGCAAAGCAAGCATATGCTTTCGAAGTAGCTTTACTTCGTAAAGTTTTTGACTTAACGTATTTCCATTTGTTCGGTTTTGATGGAATTTGCATGGGGCCATAGCTCAGCTGGGAGAGCGCCTGCCTTGCAAGCAGGAGGTCAGCGGTTCGATCCCGCTTGGCTCCACCATAATTGCATCTATTAGTTATGTCTTGATCCTTGAAAACTAGATAACGAAACGAATTTGCGTAAATTAGAATTCCTTTAAGCTGAACTTGTGTAAACAAGTGAAGTATCTAAGGTAGCGCGAAGGTTTGTGGGATGATGGATCCTTTGGAAGTTCATTTCCTCCTTGTAGGGTTCTATAAGATCAGGAAATGAACGGACAACAGAGCCAGCAGCCCACAAACCGGAGCATATGGTTAAGCTACTAAGAGCACACGGAGGATGCCTAGGCGCTAGGAGCCGAAGAAGGACGTGGCGAACAACGAAACGGCCTCGGGGAGCTGTAAGCAAGCTTTGATCCGGGGATGTCCGAATGGGGAAACCCGGCTGTGGTAATTCGCAGTCACTCGTAACTGAATACATAGGTTACGAAGAGGCAGACCAGGGGAACTGAAACATCTAAGTACCCTGAGGAAGAGAAAACAAGAGTGATTCCGTCAGTAGCGGCGAGCGAACGCGGAACAGCCTAAACCAAGGGGCTTGCCCCTTGGGGTTGTGGGACGTCTCACATGGAGTTACAAAGGATTAGGGTAGGCGAAGAGGTCTGGAAAGGCCCGCTAGAAGAGGTAAAAGCCCTGTAACCGAAAGTCTAATCCCTCCGAGACGGATCCCGAGTAGTGCGGGGCACGTGAAACCCCGTATGAATCCAGCAGGACCATCTGCTAAGGCTAAATACTCCCTAGCGACCGATAGTGAAGCAGTACCGTGAGGGAAAGGTGAAAAGCACCCCGGAAGGGGAGTGAAAGAGATCCTGAAACCGTGTGCTTACAAGAAGTCAGAGCCCTCTATATGGGTGATGGCGTGCCTTTTGTAGAATGAACCGGCGAGTTACGTTCCCGTGCAAGGTTAAGGTGAAGAGCCGTAGCCGCAGCGAAAGCGAGTCTGAATAGGGCGACTTATAGTACGTGGACGTAGACCCGAAACCGTGTGATCTACCCCTGTCCAGGGTGAAGGTGCGGTAACACGCACTGGAGGCCCGAACCCACGTATGTTGAAAAATGCGGGGATGAGGTGGGGGTAGCGGAGAAATTCCAATCGAACTCGGAGATAGCTGGTTCTCCCCGAAATAGCTTTAGGGCTAGCCTCGGAATAACGAGTTGTGGAGGTAGAGCACTGATTGGGTGCGGGGCCCGCCAAGGGTTACCAAGCTCAGTCAAACTCCGAATGCCATAAACTTAGATCCGGGAGTCAGACAGTGAGTGCTAAGATCCATTGTCAAAAGGGAAACAGCCCAGACCATCAGCTAAGGTCCCCAAGTGTGTGTTAAGTGGGAAAGGATGTGGAGTTGCACAGACAACCAGGATGTTGGCTTAGAAGCAGCCACCATTTAAAGAGTGCGTAATAGCTCACTGGTCGAGTGACTCTGCGCCGAAAATGTAACGGGGCTAAACACACCACCGAAGCTATGGCTTGGATCGACTTCACTGCTTCTTTGAGGCGGTGTTTAATAAGTGACATTTTTGCCGAAGGCAAACCTCCTAGAGGTTTCGGCCAAATGGTTCACAGGGGTTAAACACATGGCTTCGAAGCTGGAGTGAAGTCGATCCAGGGGTAGGGGAGCGTTGTGTATACATTGAAGGTGTACCGTAAGGAGCGCTGGAGCGTACACAAGTGAGAATGCCGGTATGAGTAACGAAAAGATCAGTGAGAATCTGATCCGCCGAAAGCCTAAGGGTTCCTGAGGAAGGTTCGTCCGCTCAGGGTAAGTCGGGACCTAAGGCGAGGCCGAAAGGCGTAGTCGAAGGACAACAGGCCCTAATTCCTGTACCACCGTAATCCGTTATGAGCGATGGGGTGACGCAGCAGGGTAGTGACGCAGACTGATGGATGTCTGTCCAAGCAGTGAGGCTGGTGTGTAGGCAAATCCGCACACCGTTAAGGCTGGGCTGTGATGGGGAGTGAAAATTACAGTAGCGAAGGTCATGATCTCACACTGCCAAGAAAAGCCTCTAGTCAGGAGAAGGTGCCCGTACCGCAAACCGACACAGGTAGGCGAGAAGAGAATTCTAAGGCGCGCGGAAGAACTCTCGTTAAGGAACTCGGCAAAATGACCCCGTAACTTCGGGAGAAGGGGTGCCCCGGTAGTGTGAATAGCACGAGGGGGCCGCAGTGAAAAGGCCCAAGCGACTGTTTAGCAAAAACACAGGTCTGTGCGAAGCCGCAAGGCGAAGTATACGGGCTGACGCCTGCCCGGTGCTGGAAGGTTAAGGGGAGTGGTTAGGGGTAACCCGAAGCTATGAACCGAAGCCCCAGTAAACGGCGGCCGTAACTATAACGGTCCTAAGGTAGCGAAATTCCTTGTCAGGTAAATTCTGACCCGCACGAATGGCGTAACGACTTGGGCGCTGTCTCAACGAGAGATCCGGTGAAATTTTAATACCTGTGAAGATGCAGGTTACCCGCGACAAGACGGAAAGACCCCATGGAGCTTTACTGCAGCTTGATATTGGACTTTGATACGATTTGTACAGGATAGGTGGGAGCCTAAGAAGCAGGAGCGCCAGCTTCTGTGGAGGCAACGTTGGGATACCACCCTGATCGTATCGGAGTTCTAACCTGGTACCGTAATCCGGTATGGGGACAGTGTCAGGTGGGCAGTTTGACTGGGGCGGTCGCCTCCTAAAGAGTAACGGAGGCGCCCCAAGGTTCCCTCAGAATGGTTGGAAATCATTCGAAGAGTGCAAAGGCATAAGGGAGCTTGACTGCGAGACTGACAAGTCGAGCAGGGACGAAAGTCGGGCTTAGTGATCCGGTGGTACCGCATGGAAGGGCCATCGCTCAACGGATAAAAGCTACCCTGGGGATAACAGGCTTATCTCCCCCAAGAGTCCACATCGACGGGGAGGTTTGGCACCTCGATGTCGGCTCATCGCATCCTGGGGCTGAAGTAGGTCCCAAGGGTTGGGCTGTTCGCCCATTAAAGCGGTACGCGAGCTGGGTTCAGAACGTCGTGAGACAGTTCGGTCCCTATCTGTCGTGGGCGTAGGAAATTTGAGAGGAGCTGTCCTTAGTACGAGAGGACCGGGATGGACGCACCGCTGGTGCACCAGTTGTTCCGCCAGGAGCACAGCTGGGTAGCTAAGTGCGGAAGGGATAAGCGCTGAAAGCATCTAAGCGTGAAGCCCCCCTCAAGATGAGATTTCCCAGTATGTAAGACCCCTTGAAGACGACGAGGTAGATAGGCTGGGGGTGGAAGTGCAGTAATGCATGGAGCTGACCAGTACTAATCGGTCGAGGGCTTATCCTCAAAGTTTCACGAAGTGAAACTACTTCGGAAGCATATTCTAAGAACCCCGAGAACAATGGGGCACACGCAAGTTCGTTTCGTATCTAGTTTTCAGGTGATCAAGCCTGAACCGATTTTAAGCTGCAAGCCTTGATAAGGTCTGATATTTTCTCGCAGCGATGAGTTTTCTAAGGTTGGATATTTTCCTGAAGTGATTCAGGGAGTATTGACCCGGAAAAATCCTGTTTGGTGGCGATGGCGGAGGGGTTCCACACGTACCCATCCCGAACACGACCGTTAAGCCCTCCAGCGCCGATGGTACTTGGACCGCAGGGTCCTGGGAGAGTAGGACGCCGCCAAGCAAAGTGTAAGCCTTATCGATTAAACGATAAGGCTTTTTTTGTGCATTAAATTATTTTAACTATAAGGCAGCTCCATTAGGGTATAGATTCAGCTAATTCTGAAACAATAATAGGGCATTTTTTAAACTTAGGAGGCTGATTTTAGAGATGAGCAACAAGATTGAAGCGATCCGTGCGGATCATCAGAACTTTTTGGATGCAACGGAGGATGAAGTTAAGGCAGTTCCTGCTACAACCGATGTGAACGAGGCTGTGGAAGCCATTACCGCACATATGAATAAATATGATATCCCTCAGGAAAAAGAAGGAGACTAACCTTAACCACCCTGGAACCGTCAGAAAAGCTCTGGCGGTTCTTTTGTGTCCATTTTATCAAGGTGGAAATTTGGGCTATGTCCATGGAATTTCTTCTGTAGTCGTTAGTTCACGACGCTCATAATGAAAAGTTAATCAATAATACAGGTACTCTCTTCGGTTGGGGCTCAGCCTTGTTTCTAACTGACCGCTAACCAAAAAGAATGATTAGAGTTAAATTCACTCATGAATCGAATGGACACGTTGCAGGATGGGTAAAGTATATTTAGGGCTGAATACAACGGACTAACTAAGGACTTTCATCTGTGTCACAGGATTTTAGACTAATTATAAAAGGGCTCTTGGCAAATGAGGAAAATATGATATAATGAATTCAAGGTCAAAGAAAGTCAAAGTCAACTGATTGTAAATCAACACTTCTTTAACCGGGTTTATTTTTATTCAATGTATTAAAAGTTGTAGTATTAAATTGACCAACAGGTTGATTTTATCAGGAGATCATTTTGCCGTTTCATAAGGGCTAAACGCTTCAACAATGGAGGGATGAATGAATGCGAAATATCTCCGATATTATTGAGAAATATCTCAAGAGTATTATGCATGAAAGTCCTGAAGGAACCATTGAGATCCAGCGCAATGATTTAGCCGATAAATTCTCCTGTGTACCTTCCCAGATTAACTACGTAATCAGTACGCGGTTTACGCTGGAGAAAGGTTACCTTGTGGAAAGTAAGCGCGGCGGAGGCGGGTACGTCAGGATAAGAAAGATTGAGCTGCCTGGTCCAACCTCGCTGCATACTCATCTGCATCAGACCATTGGGAATGAAATTGGTCAAGCCGCTGCGGAAGGGCTGATCTACCAACTGGTGGAGGCTCGGATCATTACTGAGCGTGAAGCGAATTTGATGAGGTCAGTGACATCAAGGGAAGTGCTGGCGCTTAAGCTGCCTTATCGGGATGAGATTCGTGCCAGAATTATGAAGGCCATGTTGATTTCTTTATTAGTCAAATAATCAGGCCAGGAATAAAGGAGGGACATCTTGTGCTTTGTCAGGAATGCGGTAAGCGTCCGGCTTCGCTTCATTTCACGAAAGTTGTAAATGGGGAGAAGACGGAATTTCATATTTGCGAAGCGTGCGCGAGAGAAAAAGGCGAGATGATACCTGGAACCTCAGGAGGCTTCTCCATTCACAGCTTATTGTCCGGTCTTCTGGATATTAGCCCAAGTGGAAAAGGGCAACTGGTAGGTAAGAATACAGAGAATCTTCAATGCAAGGAATGTGGAATGACCTATTCCCAGTTCAGTAAAGTGGGACGGTTCGGCTGCAGCTCTTGTTATAAATATTTTAATGACCGGCTGGATCCTCTCTTCAAAAGGGTACACGGGAACACGACCCATATGGGCAAAGTACCTGTTCGAGTAGGCAGCCATATACAAGCAAAACGAAAAATCGAGGGCCTTAGGCAGGAGCTCCAACAAAAAATTGTTGAAGAGGAATTTGAGAAGGCAGCCAAGCTTCGGGATCAGATTAGAGAACTTGAGAAAGACATTTCATCAGAGTAGGAGGAATGCGTTATGCCTAATCTCCGGTTTACAGAACAGCCGCTCAGTGAATGGATGAGACATAGAGGATATGAATCCGACATTGTCATCAGCAGCCGGGTGCGGATTGCGCGGAACCTTCAACATCTTGCTTTTCCCATGCTGGCGACGAACCAGCAATCGGAGGAAGTGTTGACAAGACTCAAGGCTGTTCTTGGAGACGAACGCCTGGGTCGATACGGAGTGCTGCATTTCCTGCTCCTGGATGAGATGGATGATTTGGACCGAAGAATTCTCGTTGAGAAGCATTTGATCAGCCCTAATCTTGCTGCCGAATCGCGCAATGGCGCAGTTCTCATCAGTGAAGATGAAAGCTTGAGTATTATGATCAACGAAGAAGATCATCTGCGTATTCAGTGCTTGTATCCGGGATTTCATGTTCAAGAAGCTTGGGAGCGGGCAACTGCAGTGGATGATATTTTTGAAGCTCATGTGGATTATGCCTTTGATGATAAAAGAGGCTATTTGACCAGTTGTCCTACTAACGTAGGTACTGGGCTTAGAGCTTCGGTCATGATGCATCTTCCCGCCTTAGTTCTAACGCAGCAGATCAACCGGATATTATCGGCGGTCTCACAGGTTGGATTAACGGTTCGCGGGATATATGGCGAAGGTAGTGAGGCCATGGGTAACTTGTTTCAAATCTCAAATCAGATTACACTGGGACAAAGCGAGTCTGAAATCATTGAGAATCTGCATGGTGTAGTCTTACAGATTATCGAGCATGAGAAGACAGCAAGGCAGAGACTGCTTATGGAGTCACGGCTGCGGATGACCGACAGGGTCATGCGGTCCTACGGGATCTTGTCCAATGCAGCGATTATGGATTCCAAGGAAGCGGCTCAGCGATTGTCCGATGTCAGACTCGGAATTGATCTGGGGCTGATTGATCATCTGTCTGCTCCGGAACTAAATGAACTAACAGTGCTGACACAGCCGGGATTTTTACAGAAAATATTCAATGAACACATGGATCACGCTGAGCGGGATATGTATAGGGCCAAGCTCATTCGCGAGAAATTGGGTAAATAAATGCAGTACTGTTTAATCGTAGAACCAGATTTTTACCAATCATGGAGGTGTAGGGGATATGATGTTTGGAAGATTTACGGAACGCGCACAGAAAGTGCTGGCTTTGGCTCAAGAGGAAGCAGTTCGTTTGGGGCATAATAATATTGGTACTGAACATATACTGCTGGGTCTCATTCGTGAAGGAGAAGGCATTGCCGCTAAAGCCTTGATTGGTCTAGGTCTTGGACTTGAGAAGATACAAGATGAAGTGGAGACCTTGATCGGCCGCGGTCAAGAGCAGCCCACCAATATTGCTTACACGCCTCGTGCCAAGAAAGTTATCGAACTTTCGATGGACGAAGCCCGTAAGCTGGGTCATACCTATGTGGGAACAGAGCATATCCTGCTCGGTCTTATCCGCGAAGGAGAAGGAGTTGCAGCCCGCGTATTGAACAATCTTGGAATCAGCCTGAACAAAGCACGTCAGCAAGTGCTTCAGTTGCTTGGAAGCAGTGAAGCGGTATCCAGTCATCATGGGGCCCCTGCAAATGTGAATACCCCAACACTGGACAGCTTGGCACGTGACTTGACGGCTATAGCCAAGGAAGGCAGCTTGGACCCGGTTATCGGGCGCAGCAAGGAAATTGAGCGTGTAATTCAAGTACTTAGCCGCCGGACTAAGAACAACCCGGTACTGATTGGAGAGCCAGGGGTAGGTAAAACGGCGATTGCCGAGGGTCTCGCTCAGAAGATCATCAACAACGAAATTCCAGAAACGCTGCGAGACAAGAGAGTAATGACTCTTGATATGGGCTCAGTAGTTGCCGGTACCAAATATCGCGGTGAGTTTGAAGATCGTTTGAAGAAAATCATGGACGAAATTCGCCAGGCAGGCAATATTATCTTGTTCATTGACGAGCTGCATACCCTTATCGGTGCAGGGGGTGCTGAAGGCGCCATTGACGCCTCCAATATTCTGAAGCCGGCTTTGGCCCGCGGTGAACTTCAGTGCATCGGTGCCACAACACTGGACGAATATCGCAAATATATCGAGAAGGACGCCGCGCTTGAGCGCCGCTTCCAGCCTATTACAGTGGATCAGCCATCTCCAGAGGAAGCGATCCAGATCTTGCATGGACTTCGTGACCGTTATGAAGCTCACCACCGGGTGAAAATTACGGATGAGGCTATCGAGCAGGCAGTGAAGCTTTCTGACCGTTACATTCCTGACCGGTTCCTGCCTGATAAGGCCATTGACCTTATTGATGAAGCGGGCTCCAAAGTAAGGCTCAACTCATATACGGTACCACCTAATTTGAAGCAGCTTGAGAATCGTCTGGATGACATCCGTAAAGAGAAGGATTCAGCTGTTCAAAGTCAGGAATTCGAGAAGGCTGCGGCCCTTCGTGATACAGAGCAGAAGATTCGTGAAGAGCTCGATGTAACGAAGAATCAATGGAAAGAAAAACAAGGACGTACTGATTCTGAAGTAACTCCGGAGGATATTGCCCAGGTTGTAGCCAGCTGGACTGGAATCCCTGTTAGCAAGCTGAAGGAAGAGGAGACCGAACGTCTGCTTAATATGGAGCAAATTCTGCACGAACGGGTTATTGGTCAGGATGAGGCTGTGAAAGCGGTCAGCCGGGCAATCCGCCGGGCACGTGCTGGACTTAAAGATCCTAAACGTCCAATGGGTTCATTTATCTTCCTAGGACCAACCGGGGTAGGTAAAACAGAACTTGCCCGCGCACTCGCTGAGGCGATGTTCGGTGATGAGAATGCGGTTATCCGAATCGACATGTCCGAATATATGGAGAAGCATTCCACCGCTCGTCTGGTCGGAGCTCCTCCAGGATATGTAGGCTATGAAGAAGGCGGTCAGCTGACGGAGAAGGTTCGCCGGAAGCCGTATTCCGTAGTTCTGCTTGACGAAATTGAGAAAGCACATCCAGAGGTGTTCAACATCCTGCTTCAAGTGCTGGAGGATGGACGTCTTACGGATTCGAAAGGCCGCGTAGTCGATTTCCGCAATACGCTGATCATTCTTACATCCAATGTCGGGGCTGATGTGATCAAGAAGAACACAACACTCGGATTTACCGCTGTCAGCGATGCGGGCGCTAATTACGATACGATGAAGGATAAAGTAATGGCAGAGCTTAAGAAGAGCTTCCGTCCAGAATTCCTCAACCGGATCGATGAGACGATCGTGTTCCACTCTCTGGAAGAAGTGCATATTGCAGAGATCGTTACACTCATGTCCGAGGAGCTTCGCAGACGTCTGCGTGAATACGATGTTGATTTCCTTCTTACCGACAAAGCCAAGGCATTCTTGGCAAAAGAAGGGTTCGATCCAGCTTATGGCGCGCGTCCGCTGCGTCGCGCGATTCAGAAGCACATTGAAGACCGGTTATCCGAAGAACTGTTAACCGGTACGGTGAAGAAAGGTGATTCTCTCGTTATTGATGAAGAGAACGGATCACTAACCGTGAACAGAACGGGAACTTTATCACCTAACTGAACGGTATAACTGCATAACTTTTTATAGACAAGGGGCTGAATGCTGCTCGGACATTTGTTCGAGTAACGCAGCCTCTTGCTGTTTGTTCTAACATTTTCATTAAAACTTTACGATAAAACAATATAAATGGTAAACTTTGATTGTTATATCGATAAAGCAATTCCGATTGAAAATCCTCAGGCTGGTTAAGGAGAGGTACATGGCCAAAATTAAGACCAAGTTCTATTGCACAGAATGCGGTTATGAATCCCCTAAATGGTATGGTAAATGTCCAGGCTGCAGCAGCTGGAATACTATGGTGGAAGAAACCGAGAAAGTAGTTAAGACTCAAGGGCTGACCTCGGGACTTTTTCAGACTAAAGAAAAGGCCCAGCCCATAATTAATATAGAGAGCGGCAAGGAGCCGCGTGTTCAGACGGGAATTGGAGAACTAAACCGGGTGCTTGGCGGGGGAGTAGTTCCAGGCTCTCTTGTTCTCGTAGGTGGAGATCCGGGGATCGGCAAATCCACGCTATTGCTTCAGACCTCTTATGAGATGGCCAAAGCGGGACTGCGGGTTCTGTACATCTCTGGCGAGGAATCCGTGAAGCAGACCAAGCTGCGTGCGGAGCGTCTGGGCGCTTTATCCGCAGAACTCTTCGTGCTGTGCGAGAGCAATATGGACAGTATTGAAGAGGCGATTGAAAGTGTGTCACCCGACTTTCTGGTCATTGATTCGATTCAAACCGTATATTTGCCTGAAGTGACAAGTGCTCCAGGAAGCGTCTCTCAGGTTCGGGAATGTACGGCAAGATTTATGCGGATTGCGAAGGGGCAGGGAATTGCCACCGTTCTTGTAGGTCATGTCACTAAGGAGGGGGCTATTGCGGGTCCCAGGCTACTTGAGCACATGGTGGACTGTGTGCTTTATTTTGAAGGTGAGCGCCATCATTCTTATCGCCTGCTTCGTGCAGTTAAGAATCGGTTCGGTTCAACGAATGAAATCGGCATATTTGAAATGAATGAAGTGGGGCTGACGGAGGTCGTTAACCCTTCAGAGTTATTTCTTTCAGAGCGTCCCCTTGGTGTAGCAGGCTCTACTGTAGTAGCTAGCATGGAGGGGACTCGCCCGATGCTGGTGGAACTGCAGGCGCTGATCTCCTCGACTCATTTCCCCTCGCCAAGACGGATGGGTACCGGTGTCGATCACCATCGGATGAATCTAATTATTGCCGTACTTGAGAAGAGAATGGGGATGTTCCTCCAAACCCAGGATGCTTATGTTAACGTCGCTGGCGGTGTGCGTCTGGATGAGCCCGCGGTTGATTTGGCGATTGCGGTGAGTATTGCATCCAGCTTCCGCGATATTCCTACCAAGCCGGATGATGTGATCTTTGGAGAGGTAGGCTTAACCGGAGAAGTTCGGGCCGTCTCCCGTGCTGAACAGCGGGTAAGAGAAGCGCAAAAGTTAGGATTCAAACGGGTTATCCTCCCGGAGAAGAGCCTCAAGGGATGGAAGAGCCCGAAGGGGATTCAATTGATCGGTGTAAATACGGTTGCAGAGGCATTAGCTGTTGCGTTAAATTAGGGGGCACTTGAAGATGAAAGAACCAAACCAACTGGAGAAAATGAACGATTTGCTCAGGCTTGTGGCACCCGGTACCGCATTTAGGGACGGACTTGAGAATGTGCTGCGGGCTAAGACTGGCGGATTGATTGTAGTTGGATATAGTCCGGAAGTAATGGAAGTGGTTGAAGGAGGTTTCTCCATTAACTGTGATTTCTCTCCGAACTATCTGTATGAGCTTGCCAAAATGGATGGAGCCATCATATTAAGTGAGGATTTGAAGCGGATCTTATATGCAAATACCCAGCTTATTCCCGACTCCTCCATCTCGTCAGCCGAGACAGGTATCCGCCACCGTACTGCAGAGCGGGTCGCTAAGCAGACCGGAAAGCTGGTAGTGTCTATTTCACAGCGGCGTAATATCATCACGCTTTATCAAGGTGGACTGCGCTATGCACTTAAGGAAATTGGCGTGATTCTAACCAAAGCGAATCAAGCGATTCAGACGCTTGAGAAATACAGATCTGTTCTGAATCAATCTCTTACGAATTTGACCGCCTCGGAATTCGAGGAGCTTGTCACTTTGCCAGAGGTTATCAATGTGATTCAGCGGGTTGAAATGGTTATCCGTATTAAGCTTGAAATCAAGCGGTTCATTAACGAACTGGGTACAGAAGGCCGTCTGATCAGTATGCAGATGGAGGAGCTGGTCAGCAATATGGAGGAAGAAGCCTGGCTGCTGTATAAGGATTATGCTCGTGAAGATCAGGAGGAATACATTCGGGAGCTTATTTTGGGCCTCAAGCGTTCTTCTGATGAAGAACTGCTGGACGTTGTTCATATTTCCCGCCTTCTTGGCTATCCTGCAGCCGCGGCATCCTCCGAAGAGCTTATTTCACCGCGGGGTTACCGTGTTCTTAATAAGATTCCACGCTTGCCTAATGTCATTATCCATAATCTCGTTGAACGTTTCGAACATCTGCCTGGGGTTATGATCGCCTCCATAGAAGAATTGGATGAAGTGGATGGTATTGGTGAGGTTCGGGCGCGTACCATTAAGGATGGATTGAAACGCCTTCAGGAGCAAGTATTCATTGACAGACAAATCTAATTCCCATACAATCAAAGGATGATCCTGAGGCATAATATATATGAGGTGAAGAGATGATTACTAAATCGATTCCGAACATGTTTACCTTAGGTAACTTGTTTCTCGGAATGGTCGCGATTATGCTGGCGTTTAACGGGAAGTACAGTTTGGCAGCCATTATGGTTATTGTTGCTATGCTGCTCGATGGTCTGGATGGACGCGTTGCCCGTGCCCTTAATTGTCAAAGCGAATTTGGAAAAGAACTCGATTCTCTCTCAGATGTGATTTCCTTTGGAATCGCACCTGCGCTATTGATGTATACGATTTCCTTTCAAAACATGCCGGAAGCGCTGGCATGGATAGTAACTGCGATCTTCCCGATGTGCGGTGCACTTCGGCTGGCAAGGTTCAACGTGAAGCCGGGTATCCCGGGTTACTTCATTGGTCTTCCAATTCCCGCTGCAGGGAGCGTTCTAGCCACACTTTCCTTATTTCACAAAGAGATTACAGCCCCTTATTTCATTATAGCGATGCTTTTGCTCTCTTATTTGATGGTCAGCTCTGTTAGATACCCGAACTTCAAGAAGATTGGCCTGCCGAGAAAGGCCCTTTGGTTCGCCCCTTGGGTCGTAGCAGTTGCTGTGCTGGTAGCTGTTAGATTTCCAGATCAATTGACCAAACTGATCTTTGTCCCTCTTGTCATTTATGCACTATATGGGATTAAGCAGAATATTGACAGAATGCTCGGCAAAGGTGGTCCGAATTCGCATTCTTCGGAAAAGACTTATCGTTCAAAGCATTAATCTGTTCTTCCATGGAATGCATATAGAATAAAAAAAAGCACGGAATCCCTTTCAGGATTCGGTGCTTTTTGCTTTTTTTATAAGGCTTACGATAAGTTGAACAGCCCAAGCGTAGAGCATTTCTTCGACTCTCTCTCCACGACTTCATCCATATTAATATCGAGCAGATTGCACAGAGCGGACATATAGAACAAGTTGCGCCCAAGCTCAGAGCTAATAGCTTCTCTACAGTTCTCGCACAGTTCACCTTGAACGTGCTTGCCGACCACTTCTTTGGCCTGCTCCAGGTTGAGGCTGGGTTCAAAGGTTTGCTTGGTTGCATGAAGTTCAATGCATCCGCACTCGGTTACAGATTTGGTTACCGAACGAATGACAGATGAGTTACTTTGACTATTCTTAGAGAGGACATCCAGCAGACTGCGGTGACGGAGAAGCAGTTCGGAGACTTGTTCTTGAAAAGACTGTAAGCTAAGTGTGCTCATTATTTTCCATCCACCTTATTTTATGAATTGAGTTCATTATAGTCCACGGTTTGATTCCTTTTCAAGCTGAAATCGCAGGGCCTAGGGGCCTGCGAGGACTCAACCCTGTGCCAGGCTTGGGAAAAAAAGTTCTATTCACTGGATTACCCCTGCAAAAAATGGATCATACTGGATAAAGAGCGAGATATAAAATTAAGGAGGTGAAGGAACATATGTTAAAGAGAACTTTTCTAATTCTAGTGGGCCTTATTGGGGCTTGGTCCGGATACACTTCTCAAAATTTGGTGGATCTTCTGCCAGCTTCAATGCAAGACCTGCTGAATGGTATGGGCCCATTAGGTGGACATCTGCTTTTTGCAGTGCTTGGCGCCAGTCTCTTTATGTTCCTATTTTCGTTATTTGCTGAGACTTTGTCCAGACGGATTCGTGCGGGGATTCAAGTTTTAACCCAAATTCCTATGGGGGATTTGGCTGCGGGTACGGCAGGTCTTACTGCGGGACTTCTTCTTTCGTTAATGGTCTACCCAGGTTTGTCATGGCTAGGAAGCCTTAGAGAGGCTGTTCAGCTGGTGTTCACTTGGCTCTGCGGTTATATGGGTCTGCGTGTCGGTATTGAGAAGAAGGATGAGCTCTCCTCACTTTGGAAATCGGGGAAATGGGGCTCTGCCCGGGAAGAAGAGACATGGACACAAGAACACAAAATCCTGGACACGAGTGTCATCATAGACGGGCGAATCGCCGATATTTGCAAAACTGGATTTATTGAGGGAACCATTGTCATTCCAGAATTCGTACTAGAGGAGCTTCAGCATATTGCGGATTCATCGGATCTGCTTAAGCGGAACCGTGGACGCCGTGGTCTTGATATTCTGAACAAAATTCAGAAGGAACTCGATGTTAAGGTGCTGATCTATGAAGGAGACTTCGAGGATATTTCGGAAGTGGACAGCAAGCTGGTCAAGCTTGCCAAAGTTCTGCAGGGGAAAGTTGTAACCAATGACTTCAATTTGAACAAGGTCTGTGAGCTGCAAGGCGTATCCGTACTGAACATTAATGATCTCGCTAATGCGGTTAAGCCGGTCGTTCTTCCTGGTGAAGAGATTATGGTGCAGGTCATCAAGGATGGCAAAGAGCATGGACAAGGCGTAGCTTATCTTGATGATGGTACAATGATTGTGGTTGAAGGAGGCAGAGACTACATTGGCACAGTGACTGAGGTCCTTGTGACCAGTGTGCTGCAGACCTCGGCGGGCCGGATGATTTTTGCCAAACCAAAACTGTTGGAAAAAGCCCAGTAAACACGGTATGATGAGGGAGGCTGTACGAGTCAGCTTACTAATAATACTTGCGGGGCAGGGATGACAGTGGAATCTAACAATCGGGAAGCAGCAGTCATCGTGGTGGCTGCCGGCAGGGGGACCCGGATGGGAACCAAGGAGAGCAAGCAGTACTTGCTTCTCGAAGACAAGCCCATCTTCGTTCATACGCTTGAAGTGTTCGACCGGCTTCCTTTTATCCAGGAGATCGTACTTGTAACCGGAGAGCAGGATGTAGCCAGATGCCAGGATTGGGTCAAGGCGTATGGAATGGAACATACAGTAAAAGTAATACCGGGCGGGGCTGAACGCCAGCACTCGGTTTATAAAGGACTGCTTGAAACGGACTGCGAATGGGTTCTCGTCCATGACGGAGTAAGACCCTTCGTCACCGAGGCTCAGGTCACGGCATGCTATGAGGCAGCCAGACGGGATGGAGCTTCGATCCTGGCTGTGCCCGTGAAGGACACCGTCAAGCAGGTGAATGATCAGGCCTATGTGACTTCAACCCCTGATCGCCGCAGCTTGTGGGCTATTCAAACCCCGCAGGCTTTTCGGCATTCTGATCTGCAGCGCGCCCACGAGAAGGCGATGGAGGAAGGTTTCTTAGGGACGGATGATTCCATGCTGGTTGAGCGGATAGGGATAGCTGTTAAAGTGGTTGAAGGCAGTTACAGCAACATCAAAATTACTACGCCTGAGGACTTGGATTATGCCGATTTCATCAGGACTAAAGAGAACATGGGGAGAGGTTGACATGATTAGAGTAGGGCAAGGATTTGACGTACACCAGCTGGTAGAGGGAAGACCCTGCATCATCGGCGGAGTGACGATTCCTTATGACAAGGGTCTTCTGGGGCACTCAGACGCGGATGTGCTGCTGCATGCGGTCAGCGATGCCATCTTGGGGGCTATCGGGGAAGGGGATATCGGCCGGCATTTTCCCGATACAGATCCAGAGTTCAAGGATGCAGACAGTCTAAAGCTTCTTAAGGAGGTCTGGGAGAAGGCGCTGAACCGAGGATATGTGCTCGGGAATCTCGATGCTACGATTATCGCCCAGCGTCCTAAGATGGCTCCGTATATTCCTCAAATGGTAGAGGTGATTGCATCTGCCCTTGGTGCTCAGGCTGATCAAGTCAATGTGAAAGCAACGACAACAGAGCAGCTGGGCTTCACAGGACGAGGCGAGGGAATCACTTCTCAGTGTGTTGTCTGCCTTGTTAAAGGTGTGCTATGATCGTGGGATACGGATGGAAGAGGAAATTATAACAAATAGTACGCGGAGGGGATTTCAATGACAGAAGTTCGTGTGCGGTATGCGCCGAGTCCAACAGGTCATTTACATATTGGTAATGCAAGAACAGCGCTTTTCAACTACTTGTTCGCCCGCAACCTAGGCGGCAAATTCATAATTCGTATTGAAGATACCGATGTAAAACGCAATATTGAGGGCGGGGAAGAAAGTCAGCTGAAGTATCTGAAATGGCTGGGGATTAACTGGGATGAGAGTATCGATGTTGGCGGAGATTACGGCCCGTATCGTCAGACGGAGAGACTTGATATCTATCGTCAGTACTGGCAGGAACTGCTGGACAAGGGTCTAGCTTACCGCTGCTATTGTACGGAGGAAGAGCTTGAGCAAGAGCGGGAAGAACAGATCGCCAAAGGGGAGACGCCCCGCTACTCCGGCAGACACCGCGACTTGACTGAAGAGCAGCAGAAGGCATTCGAGGCCGAAGGCCGCGTAGCAAGCATCAGGTTCCGTGTTCCGGAGAACAAGACCTATGCCTTTGATGATTTGGTAAAAGGACCTATCTCCTTCGAATCAAATATATCCGGAGATTTCGTCATTGTGAAGAAAGACGGCATTCCAACTTACAACTTTGCCGTTGTTCTGGATGATTACCTCATGAAGATCTCCCACGTGCTTCGCGGGGAAGATCATATTTCCAACACACCGCGTCAATTGATGATCTATGAAGCATTTGGCTGGGAGCCGCCAAAATTCGGGCACATGACCTTGATCGTGGGTGAGAATCACAAGAAGCTGAGCAAGCGGGATGAATCGGTAATTCAGTTCATTGAGCAGTATGATCAGCTCGGCTATTTGCCTGAAGCGATGTTTAACTTTATCGCATTGCTCGGCTGGTCACCGGAAGGGGAGGAAGAGATTTTCTCCCAGGAGGAGCTCATCTCCATTTTCGATGCGAACCGGCTTTCGAAGAGCCCGGCGGTCTTTGATACGAACAAGCTGGCTCATATTAACAACACTTACATCAAGAACTCAGATCCGGAGCGGATTGCCGCACTTGCGATCCCGCAGCTGCAGAAGGCGTCCCGTCTCCCGGCAGAGCTTACAGACGAACAGCTCAGCTGGGCCAAATCGCTTGTCGCGCTCTATCAGGAGCAGATGACATCGGCCTCCGATATCGTTGAACTGTCGGAACTATTCTTCCGTACACATATGGAGCTGGATACAGAAGCTGCTGCTGTGTTATCCGAGCCCCAGGTGCCGGAGGTACTCCAGGCCTTCCTTAGCAAAGTAGAACAAGCTCCGGAATTCTCGGCAGCGAGCATGGCTGTACTGATTAAGGAAGTGCAAAAAGAGACAGGCTACAAAGGCAAACAACTCTTTATGCCGATCCGCGTGGCCCTCACCGGACAAATGCACGGACGTGATTTGAACCAGACCATTTACCTTTTGGGTAAGGATCGTGTACTGGACCGTCTTAAATCCCAGATTCGCGGAGCGTAGACAGAACAAATCATTCTTGTCAGTTTGATTTCTTTTCGTTAATATAGAAGAAAGCTATTGAACAGCTGTAACTTCGATTACAACCCAAAAGCATAGATCGGGAGAAGTACGCTAATTGATGTGTTTTTCAGAGAAGATAACCGGTGGCTAAGCGGCTGCCAGGCTGAGAGTTATCTAAATGCATTTGGCGGAAATGCACCCGGGAGCTGTGGAATTGAGCGCGCTAAAGTGCGCGGGTAGATTCCGCCGTATCGTCCCCGTTAAGGACGTTTGAGAGAAATGCCGGACTCTGCTATGCAGAGGACTACGGTATTTAAGCAGAGTGGGACCGCGTGCAAGGCGTCTCTGCAGCGAAAGCTGCAGGGGCGCTTTTTTAGTATAGACAGGGACTTACCGGGGGAGGAGGGCATAGCTTATGTTTAAGAAGATGAGATCAGATATTGAAGCAGTACTTGATAATGATCCCGCGGCACGGGGCTGGTTTGAAGTCGTCTTCACCTATTCCGGTCTGCATGCCATATGGAGTCATCGGATTGCACATGCCTTTTACCGGAGAAAGTGGTTCTCCGTGGCCCGTATCATTTCCCAGGCCAGCCGTTTCTTTACCGGTATCGAGATTCACCCGGGGGCTACAATAGGGAATCGGCTGTTTATCGACCACGGCATGGGCGTTGTCATTGGAGAGACCTGTGAAATCGGGGATGATGTGGTTATCTATCAAGGCGTAACTCTTGGCGGTAGCGGAAAAGAAAAAGGCAAGAGACACCCCACGATTGGCAATAATGTTGTTATAGGTTCGGGAGCCAAAATTCTGGGTTCCTTCACAGTCGGTGCCCAGAGTAATATTGGAGCCAACTCTGTAGTACTTAAAGAGGTGCCTCCGAACAGCACCGTTGTAGGGATTCCGGGTAAAGTGGTTAAGCAGGGAGGCGTGCGTATGGACCGGCTCAGCCATCAGCTGCCCGATCCGGTTGTAGATACGATGCGGGTGCTCCAGCGTGAGATTGAGGAGCTTCAAGAGGAGCTCCGAAATTTGAAGAAGGAACGAGAAGAGCTGCGTGCGGAGGTACTAACCCACGGAGACAAGGGATAAGGTTACACGATACAGCTAAGTGATTCGGGTGCAGACGCCCGGTATCTTAAGAAATGAAAGGATGTTAGTATGTCACTTTACATCTACAATACACTAACCCGCAAGAAGGAGAAGTTCGTCAGCCAGGAACCGGGCAAAGCCAAGGTGTATGTATGCGGACCTACCGTTTACGGTTATATTCATATTGGGAATGCGCGTCCGGCTATCTTTTTTGACGTGGTTCGCAGTTATTTAGAGGCTTTGGGATATGACGTGAATTTTGTTGTGAACTTTACGGATGTCGACGATAAGCTGATCCGCAAAGCTGACGAGATGGGCACGACAGTCCCTGCGGTCGCAGAGACATTTATTAAAGCTTACTATAAGGACCTGGATGGACTGGGGATTCCCCGGGCGACCTCCAACCCGCGGGTTACGGAGAATATGACCCTGATTATCGATTTTATTAAGGAGCTTGAGCGTAGAGGGTATGCCTACGAGCAGGGGGGCGACGTCTTTTACCGTACTGGCAAATTCGAGGAATACGGCAAGCTGTCCCATCAGAATATCGATGAGCTGCAATTCGGTATTCGGATCAATGTGGATGAGCGTAAAGAGAATCCACAGGATTTCGTCCTCTGGAAAGCGGCCAAGCCGGGCGAAATTTATTGGTCCAGTCCTTGGGGCGATGGAAGACCAGGCTGGCACATCGAATGCTCTGCAATGGCCCGCGAGCTGCTCGGTGATACACTGGATATTCACGGGGGCGGACAAGATTTGCAGTTCCCTCACCATGAATGCGAGGTAGCCCAGTCTGAGGCTGTTACCGGGAAGCCACTGGCGAATTACTGGATGCATAACGGGTTTATTAATATTAGCGGGGAAAAGATGTCGAAGTCCCTCGGCAATGGCGTACTCGTCAAGGACCTTCGGAATATGTACAAACGAGAAGCAATTCGCTACTTTATGCTCTCAAGCCACTACCGGAATCCGCTGAACTTCTCGGAGGAGACTATGGAACAAGCCGAGAAGAGCGTAGAGCGTATCGCCAATGCGGTCGTCAATTTGAACCACCGTCTTCAGACAATTGGAGACACGGGCAGCGAAGCAGCACCTGAGCTGGTGGCAAAGCTTGATGATATCCGTAAGCTGTTTCATGATAAAATGCAGGATGATTTCAATACACCGGATGCAATCACGGCCGTATTTGAATGGGTGAACGAAGTGAATAGCTTACTCAAGCAAGCTGTTGTAAACAGCGCGGATCTAATCGCCGCAAAGCAAGTGTTCGATGAGATGAACAAAGTGCTGCGGATCTATACGGATGAGAGCGCGGAGCTTCCTTCGGAAGATGTTGAGCGTCTCATTATTGAGCGGGCCGAGGCACGCAAGAACAAGAACTGGGCACGTGCCGATGAAATTCGGGACCTGCTTGATGCCCAAGGAATCCTACTTGAGGATACGCCCCAGGGTATGCGGTGGCGCCGCAAATGACAGGTACTGGTGATATGAACAGCGGCGGCCTCTCCGGGGCGCCGCTTTGGTTCCCTTATGCGTCATCCAAGCCGGCCCGGCTGCTCCCGCCTTTGGCACTTGCCTATATCGGCGATGCCATCTTTGAAGTGGCGGTCCGGCAGTATGTCATTTCGCGCCCTAATCTGCGTCCGCATCATCTGCATGTGCAGTCGACCAAGTTCGTCTCCGCAAAGGCTCAAGCCACGCTGCTCTCTTTGATCGAGTCAGAGCTTACGGAGGCCGAGCATGACGTCGTTCGCCAGGGCCGCAACGCCAAATCCGGCAGCGTCCCCAAGAACGCGAACGTAATCGATTATCGTCACGCCACCGCGTTCGAGGCGCTGATCGGTTATTTGTACTACGGTGGCGAACAGGATCGAATGATATATCTGATCACCCATGGCCTTGATCTGATGGTGTCCGGTCCGAAGTCTTAGCTGGGACAACGTAACAGCAGCACCTGAGCTCCGCGCAGACGTGAGCCGAATCCCGTAAGGGAGAGCGCCTCCCAGCACGCAAGGCCAGTACAGCACAATCAGCAGCAGTCACGCCAAGTGCAGGAGCGCCGAAAGTAAAGCGGGCCCCAAGGGGGCGGCAAGCGGCTAACCGCTCGCAGCCTGCCCGGGTGCCCAAAGCCCAGCGCATCTCGCCAACAACATCAGGTAACCAAGCTCCGCACCAAGTAAAGCGGGCCCCGAAGGGGCGGCAAGCGCTCCCCCCCACCCAAGCGGCTAAATCCCGCCTCTATATACACCTATCGTTATTCCAATTCCGGGTGTCCAGAGGGCGTAGCCCTTGGGGCCCTCCTAAGGTTTTCCCAAAGGGAAAACCACATCGTAAGCATATGCTTAGGCAAGGGAGGGTTTGGGAGGGTTGTGAAAAAAAATATGGGAGCCCGAGGCCCCCCTCGGAATCCTACTCTGGAGGATATACAGGTGGACAATACCAACGAAGACTGGATTGGCGGCAAGCATTCCCTGCTTGAGGCGCTGCGCGCCGGCCGTACAATAAACAAAATTTTGATAGCGGAAGGTGCTCAGAAGCATCTGACGCAGCCTATTATTGCCGAAGCCAAGAAGAATGGGATCGTGGTTCAGCATGTGGATAAACGGAAGCTGGATCAACTGGTGCCTGATCTACAACACCAAGGCGTAGCGGCCCAAGTGGCGCCGTACGCGTATGCGGAAGTGGAAGACCTTCTCGCGAAGGCGGCGGAGAAGGAAGAAGCCCCTTTTTTACTTCTGCTAGATGAGATTGAAGATCCCCATAATCTGGGTTCGATTCTCCGTACTGCTGAATGTACGGGCGTCCATGGTGTAATCATTCCGAAACGGCGCTCAGCATCAATAACTTCAACCGTATCGAAAACCTCAGCAGGTGCAGTAGAGTATGTGCCTGTGGCACGTGTAACGAATTTGGCTCAGACTATTGAGCAGTTGAAGGAAGCAGGAGTATGGATCGTCGGGACAGATGTTACCGCAAAGGAAGAGATTTATGATAATGGCGTACTCACCGGGCCTGTAGCTATTGTGATCGGGAACGAGAATAAGGGCATGGGCCGGCTGATCCGAGAAAAGTGTGACGTTCTTCTTAAATTGCCAATGGCTGGTAAGCTTAATTCGCTCAACGCGTCTGTTGCAGCAGGAGTGATTATGTACGAGACTCTTCACAGACGCAAGAGTCAGGGATAGGCTTATTATGGGGGAGATGCGGGATGTTCTCCTTGTAGATGGATACAACATGATCGGAGATTGGCCGGAGCTAACCAAGCTGTCCCAAATTGGGCTGCAGGAAGCCAGAGACAGACTGCTTGAGCGGCTGGCGGACTATCAGGCTTATACCGGCAGGCATGTAATCGCTGTATTCGATGCTTATCGGGTGCCCGGGCTCGGCAAATCTTTTTCACAAAACAAGGTACAGGTCTACTTCACGAGTGAAAAGGAAACCGCCGATGAGTGCATAGAGAGGCTTGTGCGTGAGCTAAGTCACCGGCGCCGCCAGATATACGTTGCGACTAGTGACCTAGTTGAACAACATGTGATCTTTGGACAGGGTGCCTTGCGAATTCCGGCCAGAGAATTGTTAACCCAGGTGGAGCAGAGTGAAAAGGAAATTCAGTCGAAAATTGCCGAGGACCGCATAAATTCAAGTCGAAACACGCTCGGAGGCAAGCTTAGTCCTGAAATAAAAAAGATGTTCGAACGTTGGCGTAGAGAGTAGAATGGCGCATTCCGATATGCTTCCAAAAGCTCTTGACAAAGTTCGACTTTACAAAATTTAGGACTTATGTGGTTGACGCTGTTACACCCCATCATATATACTGATCGTATACTTGATTGAAGTGACGGGGCACTGTGCGTTGCAGCCGGAGGGATTGTGTTGAGTGTCGACCTCAAAGTAATGATTAAATTTGACTATGAGATTCAAAGTGATGAAGACATTGTCGAGGCAGTCCGGGAAGGCGACAGCGAAGCGCTCGAGTACTTGATCAATAAGTATCGCAGTTTCGTCAGAGCCAAGGCAAGATCCTATTTCCTAATAGGAGCTGACCGGGAGGATATTATTCAGGAAGGCATGATCGGTCTTTATAAATCGATTAGAGACTTCAAAGGTGATAAGCTTGCTTCCTTTAAGGCTTTTGCCGAGCTATGTATTACCAGGCAGATCATAACTGCGATCAAGACAGCCACCAGACAGAAGCATATTCCATTGAATTCGTACGTATCATTGGACAAGCCTATATATGATGAGGATTCCGATCGTACCCTTCTGGATGTAATATGCGGTACACAGGTGTCTGATCCTGAAGAACTTATTATCAATCAAGAAGAGTTTGTTGGACTGGAAGATAAGATGTCCGAAATTCTCAGCGATTTGGAACGCAAAGTGCTGATGCTTTATCTGGATGGAAGATCTTATCAGGAAATTGCAGTCGATCTTAGGCGGCATGTGAAATCAATAGATAATGCCCTTCAACGGGTTAAGCGGAAGCTTGAACGATATTTAGAGGTTCGTGACGGACTATAGCAATAATTAGAGAAAGGACTCAAGATGGAGTCTTTTTTTCTTTTTCTATTAATTTAAGATTACGCCCAATCTATCTTGATACACTTTAATAGAATCACAATTAGGATGTTTAGAGATAGGGCCAGGGGTCCATACTTAGACTTGAGTGTAAAGCGGCTTCAGAGTGAAATCGACAATATCAGCAGGCTAGATCCGCACGGGAACAAGGCCATTCTTTCATTGACACGGCTATACCCTTATGATAAAGTGTTTTAGGTAGGCCAAATTTCGCGCTTGCTTTTTTTGAATTAAGGAGATTTAGGGATTTGCTTAATATTTCCTGGATTCCAGATTGGGCAGAGCGACCTTAGGTCTCTCTGAACGGCCCGACCCTGTGTCGGGATCAATATAGAGACTTCTGTAAGAAAGAATGTCTTCGGGAGGTGCACATCATGCGGGTAATTATCACGTTGGCTTGTACGAACTGCAAACAAAGAAACTACACGACAACGAAAAACAAGCGTAACCACCCCGACCGCATGGAGATGAAGAAATTTTGCAAGTTCTGTAACGAGCAATTTCCTCATCGCGAAACCAGATAGTCTTTGGAGGTGTAGGTGCGGATGAAACGTAGTTTCAAGTCGATGTTTTCTTTTTTCTCTGAAAGCTGGGCTGAGCTTAAAAAAGTTCGCTGGCCTAATCGTAAAGAGCTGACGAATTATACGCTGATTGTCCTCGGTACAATCGTAGTTGTCGCAATTTATTTTTGGGTTCTTGACATCGGCATTTCCGCTGTGATCAACGCGATTATTTAAGAAGGGTCCCAGGTGGCTTGATATGGAAAAAAGATGGTATGTAGTTCATACCTATTCCGGGTATGAGAATAAAGTCAAAGCCAATTTGGAAAAACGCGTTGAGTCTATGGGCATGGAAGACAAGATTTTCCGGGTTCTTGTTCCTATGGAAGAAGAAATCGTAAACAAAGACGGGAAGAAAAAGACCGTTATGCGTAAAGTTTACCCTGGTTATGTCTTGGTGGAAATGATCCAGACTGACGATTCTTGGTATGTTGTCCGCAATACACCGGGAGTTACAGGTTTCGTCGGCTCGACAGGTTCCGGTTCCAAACCGACTGCTTTGCTTCCAGAAGAAGTAGAACAGATCCTGAACCACATGGGAATGGATGAACCGAAGCCGGTCATTGAGTTTGAACTCAAGGAATCTGTACGTATTAAGGTTGGTCCGTTTGCCAATTTTGTTGGGTCTGTAGAAGAAATTCTAACCGACAAAAGCAAGGTCAAGGTTCACGTCAACATGTTTGGACGGGAAACCCCGCTTGAACTTGATTTTACTCAAGTGGAGAAGCTATAGTTTTCTTAAGGTTTTCTGTGGGAGGGATTAACGAGTTTGATCCCGGGTACCACTATTAGTGCAAGGAGGTGTTTTACATGGCTAAAAAGATCATTAAAGTTGTAAAACTGCAAATTCCTGCGGGGAAAGCGAATCCAGCACCTCCGGTAGGTCCAGCGCTGGGTCAAGCAGGTGTCAACATCATGGCATTCTGTAAGGAATTCAACGCTCGTACTGCCGATCAAGCAGGTTTGATCATTCCGGTTGAAATTTCGGTATTTGAAGATCGTTCTTTCACTTTCATTACCAAGACTCCACCGGCTGCAGTATTGCTTCGCGTAGCTGCTAAGATCGAGAAGGGTTCTGGTGAACCTAACAAGAAAAAAGTAGCAACTGTGAACCGTGCGACTGTACGTCAAATCGCGGAACAAAAAATGCCTGACCTTAACGCAGCTTCCGTTGAAGCAGCAATGCTTATGGTTGAAGGTACTGCCCGCAGTATGGGTATCACAATCCAAGACTAGTCTTTGGATGCTGCCGGATACGTCCGGCTAACAAGTGGGAGGAATATCCGCTAATACCACAAAGGAGGAAATTTAAATGGCTAAACACGGTAAAAAATACCTTGAAGCTGCTAAGCTGATTGACAGCGAAGCAACTTACGAGCCTGCTGAAGCCGTTGAACTGGTTAAGAAGGCGGCTACTGCTAAATTCGACGAGACTGTTGAAGCAGCAGTACGTTTGGGCGTAGACCCTCGTAAACAAGACCAAGCTGTTCGTGGTGTAGTTGTATTGCCACACGGTACTGGTAAAACTCAACGTGTTCTTGTATTTGCTAAAGGTGAGAAAGCAAAAGAAGCGGAAGCTGCTGGCGCTGACTACGTAGGCGATCAAGACGTTATTAATAAAATCCAACAAGGCTGGTTCGAGTTCGATGTTTGCGTAGCTACACCGGACATGATGAGTGAAGTTGGTAAATTGGGTCGTCTTCTCGGGGGTAAAGGTTTGATGCCAAACCCTAAAGCGGGAACAGTTACGTTTGACGTAGCTAAGGCGGTTCAAGAAATCAAAGCGGGTAAAATCGAGTACCGTCTTGATAAAGCAGGTCAAATTCATGCACCAATCGGCAAAGTATCTTTTGATGCTGACAAGCTGAATGAGAATCTTAAGACTCTCATCGATGCATTGAACCGCGCTAAACCAGCGGCTGCTAAAGGCGTATACTTGAAGAACATCGCGATTTCTTCGACGATGGGACCAAGTGCCCGTGTAAACACTGCATCTTACAGATAAGATTTATTGCCGATGGTAATAAATTCAGGGTTGACTCTATAGTAAGCCCTCTGGTATAGTGAAGTGGTTGCATTGATTTCAACAATTAAATGTGAATATGCTTACCGTAGACAGTAGGTGCCTTGCGGCTTAATTTCCTACCGAGGTGTTGTGATAGAGATTCGGACTTTGCAGTATTCTGTAAATGATGATTTATCAGGCCTTCGTGATTCTACGGAGGCTTTTTTGATGGGCATTTGACAAGGGCGTCTTACGTTACGGATCTGATCCCAACAAAAAAACTTCCTAATATAAACGGCTGGCCCGTTATTGCAGGAGAGCTGCTGGGACAATGAATGGACAAAGCCCTACAGCTCAGTAAATCTAACAGGAGGTGTACAGTTTGGCAAATGCAAAAGTAATTCAAGCAAAACAAGATGCCGTTGATGTGGTAACTTCTAAACTGCGCGAGAGCGTAACAACTGTTGTTGCTGACTACCGCGGTCTGAATGTTTCTCAAGTAACTGAACTTCGTAAACAGCTTCGTGAAGCTGGTATCGAATTCCAAGTGCTGAAGAACTCGCTCGTTCGCCGCGCGACTGCAGCTGCAGATTTGTCAGAACTTGATCAAGTTCTAACAGGTCCTACAGCAATTGCATTCAGCACGAATGATGCCGTAGCTCCAGCCAAAATTCTTAGTGATTTCGCTAAGAAAAATGATGCTCTGGAAATTAAGGGTGGCGTGGTTGAAGGCCGTGTAGTTGGCGTTGACCAAATCAAAGCTCTTGCGGATCTTCCTTCCCGCGAAGGACTCCTTTCTATGCTCCTCAGCGTGCTTCAAGCTCCTGTGCGCAACTTCGCGCTTGCAGTTAAAGCCGTTGCTGACAAAGAAGAAACTGGCGCTAGCGCGTAAGGATCTTTTTGATCTAGTAATCTAACAAAAAACTATAAAATTATATAACGGAGGTTCTACCATGAGTAAAGAAACAATTTTGGAAGAAATCAAAGGTATGACTGTTCTTGAACTTAACGATCTCGTTAAAGCAATCGAAGAAGAATTCGGCGTAACTGCAGCAGCTCCAGTAGTTGTAGCAGGTGGCGGCGGTGGCGAAGCAGCTGCTGAGCAATCCGAGTTCGACGTAATTTTGACAAGCGCTGGCGCTTCCAAAATCAACGTAATCAAAGTGGTTCGCGAAATCACTGGTCTTGGCTTGAAAGAAGCAAAAGACTTGGTTGACAACGCTCCAAAACCATTGAAAGAAAAAGTATCTAAAGAAGATGCTGAAGCGGTTAAAGCTAAATTGGAAGAAGCAGGCGCTTCTGTAGAAGTGAAGTAATTCTTCTTCTCCCGCACAAACCCCTTGAAGATATTCAAGGGGTTTGTTTTTATATAAGTGCTTGTCTGGAAAATCCCGGAGTGTATCATTTATATAGAAACTATAGAAGATAGAATATCGAATCTAACAGCTGGAGGGAAAGTATGCCCGATCATTATTATTCCAGTAAGCCGGAGACAGCTCATGACCGCAAGATCTGGGAGGCCACATTAAGAGGCAAGACATATAAGTTTGTGAGCGATGCCGGAGTGTTTTCCAAGCAAGGTATTGATTTCGGAAGCCGTGTGTTGATTGATGCCATGGAAATTCCTGAAGAGGCTAGCGTTCTGGATGTCGGCTGTGGATACGGCCCGATGGGAATGGCTGCTGCAGGAATGGCTGTAAAGGGAAAAGTGACCCTGATTGATGTGAATGAACGTGCAGTTGAGTTGGCCAAAGAGAACGTCTCGAATAATGGAATCAAGAATGTAACGGTAATCCAAAGTGATCTCTATAAGGAACTCGGTGATGAGAAGTTTGATGTCATATTGACGAATCCGCCGATACGTGCAGGTAAGATGACGGTACATGCAATCTTCGAAGGAGCTGCAGAAAGGCTCAATAAAGGTGGTTCACTGTGGGTGGTAATCCAGAAGAAGCAGGGAGCGCCTTCAGCAAAAGAAAAGCTGGAATCCTTATTCGGGGAAGTGGAGGAAGTTACAAAAGAGAAGGGATACCGAATCTTTAAGGCTATAAAAAAATAAGCCGGAATTTCAAAATTCTTTGAGAGTAAGCCAAAGAAGGCTGTTGACTTGAATTTATGAATGTGGTATTATTGTAAAATGTCAGTATTAGGATGCCCTACATGGCTTTAGTCTGCTGAAATGTCAAGTTTAATTTCGTGAGTAGAGGTGCACTAATCTTCTACAAACGTATATTATGCCCAAATTTGGCAAGTCTACTGATAATGAGGACATCGACAGGAAAGGCACTAATAATGATGCTCTTTTTTCGAAAGCATTCGATAAGGGCTTTTCTTTATTTGTGCATGAATCCGTTTCTATGGACTTTATTATATAGGGACAAACACGGGTTCGCAATGAATAATTTTTAAGTGAGTAGACATGAGGGGTGAGTTTAAGTTGGCAGGACATCTTGTTCAATATGGTCGACGCACTCGGCGTAGTTATGCGCGAATTAACGAGGTACTCGAGGTTCCGAACCTGATTGAAATCCAACAAAAATCATACGAATGGTTTTTGGAGGAAGGTCTTCGGGAAATGTTTCAGGACATCTCGCCGATACAGGATTTTACCGGCAATTTGATTCTGGAATTTATCGACTACAGTCTTGGTGAACCAAAGTATACGGTAGACGATGCGAAAGAACGTGACGTTACGTATGCTGCACCACTTAGAGTAAAAGTCCGGCTCATTAATAAAGAAACCGGCGAAGTCAAAGAGCAGGAAGTGTTCATGGGGGATTTCCCGCTGATGACGGAAACCGGCACCTTCATTATCAATGGTGCAGAACGGGTTATTGTCAGCCAGTTGGTCCGCTCCCCTAGCGTCTATTTCAATACAAAAATAGATAAGAACGGCAAGAAGACTTACACGGCGACGGTAATTCCTAACCGCGGTGCATGGCTCGAGCTTGAGACGGATGCTAAGGACATTATTTATGTCCGGATCGACCGTACTCGTAAAATACCGGTAACCGTATTGCTTCGCGCACTCGGTTTTGGTACAGATGCTGAGATTCTAGACCTTCTCGGTAACGATGAATATATCCGCAATACGCTGGATAAAGACAATACGGACTCCACGGAGAAAGCGCTCATTGAGATTTATGAACGTCTTCGTCCAGGTGAGCCGCCTACACTTGATAATGCAAGAAGTTTGCTGGTTGCCCGCTTCTTTGATCCGAAGCGTTATGATCTTGCGAACGTAGGTCGCTACAAAATCAACAAAAAGCTTCATATTAAGAACCGTCTCTTTAACCAACGTCTTGCAGAATCTCTGATTGATACATCAACAGGTGAGATTATTGCAGAAGCAGGTCAAATGGTTGATCGCCGTTTGCTGGATGAGATCCTTAAGAATCTGGAAGATGGTGTTGGCTTCAAGACCTACCATGTAGCTAATGGTGTGCTTGAGACTGAGGATGTGCCTCTTCAGACGATTGATGTATTCTCGCCAATTGAAGATGGTAAAGTCGTCAAAGTCATCGCAAACCGCGATATTGATAAATCGGTGAAGAACATCACACCTGCTGATATTATCTCCTCAATCAGCTATTTCATTAACCTGCTGCACGGAATCGGAAGCACGGATGATATCGACCATCTGGGTAACCGTCGTCTGCGCTCTGTTGGTGAATTGCTGCAGAACCAATTCCGTATCGGTTTATCCCGTATGGAACGTGTGGTTCGCGAGAGAATGTCCATTCAGGATGCGAATGTAATTACACCACAGGCTCTGATCAACATTCGTCCGGTTATTGCCTCGATCAAAGAGTTTTTCGGAAGCTCCCAGTTGTCTCAGTTCATGGATCAGACGAACCCGCTTGCGGAACTTACGCATAAGCGTCGTCTCTCTGCACTCGGACCTGGTGGTTTGACGCGGGAACGCGCGGGCATGGAAGTGCGTGACGTTCACCACTCTCACTATGGCCGTATGTGTCCGATTGAGACACCGGAAGGACCGAACATCGGTCTGATCAACTCCTTGTCCACATTTGCCCGCATTAACGAATATGGCTTTATTGAAGCGCCATACCGTTGGGTAGATCCGAAGACGGGTAAAGTTACTGAGCAGATCTCATATTTGACTGCGGATGAAGAAGACAACTATGTTATCGCACAGGCCAATGTTGAATTGAATGAAGACGGCAGCTTTAAAGAAGAACAAGTAATTGTTCGTTATAACAAGCAGTCCGATAACATTTTGACTATGCCTAGTGATCGTGTTGACTACATGGATATCTCTCCAAAACAAGTGGTATCGGTCGCTACCGCACTGATTCCTTTCTTGGAGAACGATGACTCCAACCGCGCACTGATGGGATCGAACATGCAGCGGCAGGCTGTACCGCTTCTAATTCCTAAGGCTCCGCTTGTAGGAACGGGAATGGAACACAAGTCTGCGAAAGACTCCGGTGTATGTATAGTTGCTAAATATGACGGTATCATCGAGCGTTCGGCAGCTAATGAAATTTGGCTCCGCCGCGTTGAGACAGTCGAAGGCAAGGAAGTTAAAGGCGACCTTGTTAAATATAAATTACACAAATTTATGCGTTCGAACCAAGGGACATGCATTAACCAGCGCCCGATTGTCAAGAGAGGCGATATTGTCAAAAAAGGCGATATCCTTGCTGACGGTCCATCTACAGAGATGGGTGAATTGGCACTGGGCCGCAATGTGGTCGTAGCCTTCATGACTTGGGAAGGTTACAACTATGAGGATGCGATTCTCCTTAGTGAGAAGCTCGTCAAAGAAGATGTATATACATCGATCCACATTGAGGAGTATGAGTCCGAAGCGCGTGATACGAAGCTTGGACCGGAAGAAATTACACGCGATATTCCTAACGTAGGTGAGGAAGCACTTAGAAACCTTGACGAACGCGGAATTATTCGTGTAGGTGCCGAGATTGGTGCCGGCGATATTCTGGTTGGTAAAGTTACGCCTAAGGGTGTTACTGAACTGACTGCGGAAGAACGCCTGCTTCATGCGATTTTCGGTGAGAAGGCTCGTGAAGTTCGCGATACTTCCCTGCGCGTGCCGCACGGTACTGACGGAATCGTTGTGGATGTTAAGGTCTTCACTCGTGAGAACGGGGATGAGCTGCCACCAGGTGTTAATCAACTGGTTCGTGTATATATTGCCCAAAAACGTAAAATTTCCGAAGGTGACAAAATGGCCGGTCGACATGGTAACAAGGGTGTCGTAGCGCGTATTTTGCCGGAAGAAGATATGCCGTTCATGCCTGACGGAACACCAGTGCAGGTTGTTCTTAACCCGCTCGGGGTACCATCGCGGATGAACATCGGGCAGGTACTTGAAATTCACTTGGGTATGGCCGCTATGCAGCTCGGTATCCACGTAGCAACACCAGTCTTTGATGGAGCGAACGAGTACGATGTGTTCGATACCATGGAAGAAGCAGGTATGCAGCGTAATGGTAAAACCGTTCTGTACGATGGCCGCACAGGTGACAGATTTGAACGTGAAGTTACAGTAGGCGTCATGCACATGATCAAACTCGCTCACATGGTTGACGATAAGATCCATGCCCGCTCTACAGGTCCTTACTCTCTCGTTACTCAACAGCCTCTGGGTGGTAAAGCTCAGTTTGGTGGACAGCGTTTCGGGGAGATGGAGGTTTGGGCGCTTGAAGCATATGGTGCCGCTTATACACTTCAGGAGATTCTGACCGTTAAATCCGATGACGTGGTGGGCCGGGTTAAAACCTACGAATCCATTGTCAAAGGTGAGAATGTGCCGGAGCCAGGTGTTCCTGAATCCTTCAAAGTATTGATCAAAGAGCTTCAAAGCTTGGGTATGGACGTGAAAATCCTGAGTGAAAATGAAGAAGAGATCGAAATGAGAGAAATAGACGATGAAGAGGATGCTGCAGGCGACAAACTTAGTTTGAACCTGGAAGGCTCTGAGGTCGGCGTAGAATAGCATTACAAATCAGGATTTGGTTAAGGAGGGATGCTCTTTGTTGGACGTCAACAATTTCGAGTTTATGAAAATTGGGCTTGCTTCCCCAGATAAAATTCGTTCTTGGTCCCGCGGAGAAGTGAAGAAACCGGAGACGATTAACTATCGTACGCTGAAGCCGGAGAAAGAAGGGCTCTTCTGCGAGAAAATTTTCGGTCCTACAAAAGACTGGGAATGTCACTGCGGTAAATACAAACGCGTGCGTTACAAAGGCGTTGTCTGCGATCGCTGCGGCGTTGAAGTAACGCGTGCGAAAGTACGACGTGAACGCATGGGTCACATCGAGCTGGCTGCTCCAGTTTCTCATATATGGTATTTCAAAGGGATTCCAAGCCGTATGGGTTTGGCCTTGGATATGTCCCCTAGATCACTGGAAGAGATTATCTATTTTGCATCATATGTTGTAACAGATCCTGGCGATACGCCGCTTGAGAAAAAGCAGCTCCTGTCCGAGAAGGAATACCGCAGCTACCGTGAGAAATACGGCTACGGCTTCCAGGCCGGTATGGGTGCCGAAGCTGTGAAGAAGCTTCTTCAGGATATCGACGTGGAGAAAGAGCTTGATTTCCTCAAGGAAGAACTGCGTACTGCTCAAGGTCAGCGTCGTAACCGTGCAATCAAACGTCTTGAAGTAATCGAAGCCTTCCGCAACTCTGGCAATGAGCCGGAATGGATGATTCTGGACGTGCTTCCGGTCATCCCTCCGGAACTTCGTCCGATGGTTCAGCTTGATGGTGGACGTTTTGCAACGTCTGACCTTAACGATCTGTACCGCCGCGTAATCAACCGGAACAACCGGTTGAAACGCCTTCTGGATCTGGGAGCACCCGATATTATCGTTCAAAACGAGAAACGGATGCTTCAAGAAGCGGTGGACGCTTTGATCGATAACGGCCGTCGTGGTCGTCCTGTAACTGGTCCGGGTAACCGACCGCTCAAATCTCTCAGCCACATGCTGAAAGGTAAGCAAGGACGCTTCCGTCAGAACTTGCTCGGTAAACGGGTTGACTACTCTGGTCGTTCCGTTATCGTGGTAGGTCCTTACCTGAAAATGTACCAATGCGGTCTGCCTAAGGAAATGGCACTCGAATTGTTCAAACCGTTCGTGATGAAAGAGCTTGTCAACAAAGGGCTTGCTCATAACATCAAGAGCGCGAAGCGCAAAGTAGAACGTGTCAGCCCTGAAGTATGGGACGTATTGGAAGAAGTCATCAAGGAGCATCCGGTTCTTCTGAACCGCGCACCGACGCTTCACCGCCTTGGTATTCAAGCGTTCGAGCCTATCTTGGTAGAAGGACGCGCCATTCGTCTTCACCCACTCGTATGTACGGCATACAATGCCGACTTTGACGGTGACCAAATGGCGGTACACGTTCCTCTGTCAGCTGAAGCGCAAGCAGAAGCTCGTATCTTGATGCTGGCATCGGGTAACATTCTTAACCCGAAAGACGGTAAGCCGGTTGTTACTCCATCTCAGGATATGGTCCTTGGATCCTTCTATCTGACTATGGATGATAACAAGGCTAAAGGCTCAGGAATGATTCTAGGAAGCGTGAACGAAGCTGTGTCCGCTTATCAGCGTGGAGCAGCATCTCTACATGCGCGTGTAGTTATTCCGGCTAAAGCTTTGAATAAAGACGGCTTCACACCTGAACAGCAAAAAGCATTGCTGGTAACAACAGTCGGGAAAATCATTTTCAATGAAATCTTCCCATCCAGCTTCCCTTACATTAACGAAGCTACCCGGGATAACCTGTTCAATGGTACACCGGATCGCTACTTCGTTCATGAGAAGGGTGCCGACCTGGCTGAGCGGATCAACGATCCGGCTATTGCCAGCGCAGTGGGTAAGGAATACCTGGGATCGATTATCGCACGCTGCTTCGAGACCTATCACACGACAGAAACGTCTGTGATTTTGGATAGAATCAAACAGCTTGGCTTCACATATTCCACACGCGCCGGTGTAAGTATTGCCGTGTCCGACGTTGTGGTGCCAGAAGAAAAAGCAACCATCATGCGTGAATCCGATGAAAAAGTACGTGTGGTTACCAACCAGTATCGCCGCGGCTTGATTACGGATGAAGAACGGTATGACCGTGTTATTGATATCTGGTCCAAATCCAAGGATCAGCTTACGGATGTTCTCATGAAATCGATGGATCGTTTCAACTCCATCATGCTCATGGTTGACTCCAAAGCACGGGGTAACAAATCGCAGATCACTCAGCTGGGCGGTATGCGGGGTCTGATGGCGACACCATCCGGACGTATCTATGAACTTCCGATCAAAGCGAACTTCCGTGAAGGTCTGACAGTCCTCGAGTACTTTATCTCGACTCACGGAGCGCGTAAAGGTCTGGCGGATACAGCCCTTCGTACAGCTGACTCAGGTTACTTGACCCGCCGTCTGGTTGACGTTGCACAGGACGTTATCGTTCGCGAAGATGACTGTGGAACCGATAAAGGGATTACCGTATCCCGTATCCAGGACGGTAAAGAAATCATCGAAGATCTCTTTGACCGTATTGAAGGACGCTACTCGTTCCAGACGATCAAGCATCCGGAGACTGGTGAAGTCATTGTAGCTCGTAACGAGCTCATTGATACAGATCGTGCTAATGCTATCGTTAACGCAGGAGTTGAGAAACTGCAGATCCGTTCCGTACTGAGCTGCCGTGCCCGTCATGGTGTTTGTAAGAAGTGCTATGGCCGCAACTTGGCTACAGGTAAGTTCGTGGAAATCGGTGAAGCAGTTGGTATCATCGCAGCGCAATCCATCGGGGAGCCGGGAACCCAGCTCACGATGCGTACGTTCCATACCGGGGGCGTGGCGGGAGACGATATCACTCAAGGTTTGCCGCGTATTCAGGAGCTGTTTGAAGCTCGGAATCCGAAAGGTCAAGCCACAATCAGTGAACTTGATGGTGTAGTTAAAGAAATCCGCGAAGCTAAGGATCGCCGTGAAATCGAGATCCAAGGCGAAGCAGAGACTAAAGTTTACTCCGTAACTTACGGTTCTCGTCTTCGTGTAAGCGAAGGCCAAGAGATCGAAGCAGGAGATGAGCTTACCGACGGTTCGATTGATCCTAAAGAAATTCTGCGCATTAAAGGTATTCGCGGTGTACAAAACTACATTTTGCAAGAAGTGCAGCGTGTATACCGTAACCAGGGTGTAGAAATCAACGATAAGCACATTGAAGTTATGATCAAGCAGATGCTTCGCAAGATTCGTATTGTTGATGCGGGAGATACAACTCTTCTTCCAGGTTCATTTGTGGACATCTACGAATACGAAACAGCTAACAAAGAAGCTATCCTATCGGATAAAGAGCCTGCTGTGGCTAAGCCAGTTCTACTGGGTATTACGAAGGCATCTCTTGAAACAGACTCCTTCTTGTCAGCTGCATCCTTCCAGGAAACAACTCGGGTACTTACCGATGCTGCTATTAAAGGTAAAGTCGATAAGCTCCTCGGCCTGAAAGAGAATGTTATTATCGGTAAGCTGATCCCAGCGGGTACGGGAATGAACCGTTATCGCAGTGTTCAGTTTGATGATCAAGAAGAAGGCGATGTTTCTTCAGAGAATCTTGAGCCTGTATCAGTAGAATAGATTTATAAAGCAAGAAATGGCGGAGGAGTGCATGTTGGGGATCTAAGCAATGTGCGACTTCTCCGCCGTTGTAATGATATAAACACTTGACATCGCCCAATTCAGATGCTAATATAGCAAAGGTGCGTGAGTAGCGGTAATTCCCTGTATTTTTGGAGGTATCGTAAGATGTCTAATGATAGAGGACTACAGGATGCTCATGTCAAGATCGGTGCCAAACAAGCTGCGAAGGTAGTGGAACTTGGGCAAGCCGAAGAGGTTTACATCGCACAAGATGCTGATCCTCGTGTTACGTCAAAGATCATCGGGCTCTGTAACAAGGCTTCAATCAAGATCACTTATGTCGATACGATGAAAGAACTCGGTAAGGCATGTGGGATTGAAGTTGGGGCAGCGGTGGCTGCGATAGTAAAACAATAATGGTATGAAACGTTTTTGTTTCAGGTGAAAGCTTGGGGCAGAAACTTTCCTTTGTTCTTTTATGAACCGCCTGGGTCTGTGGGCTTAATTAAAAGGTTTGTAAAGACATGAAAATTTGAGGAAGGGGGTGGCAACAACATGCCAACAATTAACCAACTAGTTCGTAAAGGACGTCAAGCCAAAGTTGAGAAGTCCAAATCACCAGCTCTCCAAAAAGGGTTCAATGCCCTCAAACGTGAAACTACTGATTTGAGCGCTCCTCAAAAACGTGGTGTTTGCACTCGTGTGGGTACTATGACTCCACGTAAACCGAACTCCGCACTTCGTAAATATGCCCGTGTTCGTTTGACTAACCGTCTGGAGGTTACTGCTTACATTCCAGGTATCGGACATAACTTGCAGGAGCACAGTGTTGTATTGATTCGTGGTGGTAAGGTCAAAGACCTTGCGGGAGTACGTTATCACATCGTTCGCGGTGCTTTGGATACAGCAGGTGTTAACAACCGTATGCAAGCTCGTTCGAAATATGGTGCAAAACGTCCTAAAGTTAAGAAGTAAGAAGATTTTACAAACTAGAATGAACTATTTCTGAAAGGGGGATAATCAATGCCACGCAAAGGTCCAGTTACAAAAAGAGACGTGTTGCCAGATCCGGTGTATAACAGCAAGCTTGTTACTCGCTTAATCAACCGCATCATGCTCGACGGAAAACGCGGCGTTGCTCAAAGCATTCTATACAATGCGTTCAAACTGATTCAAGAGCGCACTGGTAACGACCCAATGGAAGTGTTTGAAGCAGCGATCAAAAATATTATGCCAGTTCTTGAAGTTAAAGCTCGCCGTGTGGGCGGTGCGAACTATCAAGTGCCTATCGAAGTTAAACCGGAAAGACGTACTTCCCTTGGTTTACGTTGGCTCGTGAACTACTCCCGTAACCGCGGTGAGAAGACTATGGAAGAGCGTTTGGCTGCTGAGATCATCGATGCATCCAACAACACCGGCGCTTCTGTTAAGAAACGCGAAGATACGCACAAAATGGCTGAAGCAAACAAAGCGTTTGCTCACTATCGTTGGTAGGATAAGGCCAAAACTAATAACTTCATTTTTGAAGGGAGACTTTATTCATGGCAAGAGAGTTCTCCTTGAAAAATACACGTAATATTGGGATCATGGCGCATATTGACGCCGGTAAAACCACGACTACAGAACGGATCTTGTTCTACACAGGCCGTACGCACAAAATCGGTGAAGTTCACGAAGGTGCTGCGACAATGGACTGGATGGAGCAAGAGCAGGAGCGCGGGATCACAATTACGTCCGCCGCTACTACCGCTGCTTGGAAGGGTCACCGCGTAAATATTATTGATACCCCGGGACACGTTGACTTCACAGTTGAAGTTGAACGTTCCCTTCGTGTATTGGACGGGGCAGTAGGCGTTTTCAGTGCGAAGGAAGGCGTAGAGCCTCAGTCTGAAACTGTATGGAGACAGGCTGACCGTTACGGCGTTCCACGGATTGCATATGTTAACAAAATGGACATCATCGGTGCTGACTTCCTTAACGTTGTTAAAGACATGCATGAGCGTCTGCAAGCGAACGCAGTTGCAATTCAACTGCCAATCGGTGCAGAGAACGACTTCACAGGTATCATTGATATCGTTGAAGAAAAAGCTCACATGTTTAAAGACGATTTGGGTCAAAACATCGAAGTGGTGGATGTTCCTGAAGAGTTCAAGGCGCAAGTCGAAGAACTTCGTTCGTTATTGATTGAGAAAGTTGCAGAACTTGATGAAGAACTTACTATGAAATACCTTGAAGGTGAAGAAATCTCTGTTGAAGAGATCAAAGCAGCTCTTCGTAAAGGTGTAGTAGAAGTAAAAATCTTCCCAGTGATCTGCGGTTCCTCTTATCGTAACAAAGGCGTTCAATTGATGTTGGACGCAGTTATTGATTACTTGCCAGCACCAATTGACGTTCCAGACATCAAGGGACACCTTGAAGATGGTACGGAAGCGGTTCGTAAATCTTCGGATGAAGAAAGCTTCTCGGCGCTAGCATTTAAAATCATGACAGACCCTTACGTTGGTAAACTTACGTTCTTCCGTGTATACTCCGGTGTGCTTCAATCCGGATCATACGTACTGAATGCAACGAAAGGTAAACGCGAACGTATTGGACGTATCCTTCAGATGCACGCGAACAGCCGTCAAGAGATCAGTGAAGTGTACTCTGGTGACATTGCAGCTGCCGTAGGTTTGAAAGATACCGGTACAGGTGATACACTGTGTGATGAGAAGAGTCCAGTAATTCTGGAGTCCATGAACTTCCCAGAACCAGTTATCGAGATCGCCGTTGAACCAAAAACCAAAGCTGACCAAGATAAACTGGGCGTTGCTCTTAGTAAGCTGACTGAAGAGGATCCAACTCTTCGTGCGCATACTAATGAAGAAACAGGCCAAACCATCCTGGCAGGTATGGGTGAGCTTCACTTGGACATCATCATTGACCGTATGCGTCGTGAGTTCAAAGTGGAGACCAACGTAGGTGCACCACAGGTTGCTTATCGCGAAACTTTCCGCGCGCCAGCTCGCGTTGAAGGTAAGTTCGTACGTCAATCCGGGGGCCGTGGACAATACGGTCACGTATGGGTTGAATTCGAACCACTGGAGCCAGGTTCTGGTAACCAGTTCGACAGCAAAGTTGTGGGTGGTTCGGTACCAAGAGAATATATCGGACCTGCACAGCAAGGTATCGAAGAGCAAATGAAAAATGGTGTTATCGCTGGATTCCCTCTCGTGGATGTAAAAGCAACTATCGTTGATGGTTCTTACCACGATGTTGACTCCAACGAAATGGCATTTAAAATTGCTGGTTCCATGGCGCTTAAGGCTGCTGCGGACAAATGTAAGCCTGTTATTCTTGAGCCTGTTATGAAAGTTGAAGTAACAGTACCTGAAGAATACATGGGTGACGCAATGGGTATGCTGAACTCCCGTCGTGGCCGTATCGAAGGTATGGATTCCCGCGGTGGAGCTCAAATTATCCGTGCTAAAGTGCCCCTCTCCGAAATGTTTGGATTCTCGACTACTATCCGTTCCGGTACCCAAGGTCGCGGTGTGTTCTCGATGGAACTTTCTCACTATGAAGAAGTACCGAAATCCATTCAAGAAGAGATTGTTTCTAAAGCAAAAGGTTCAGATTAATTTATTTTCAACTGCTGCTCGGGTGTTTTTCGTTAGGGAAGCACTCCGTTCAGTAAAACATAACAATCCCATATTTTAAGGAGGAACTGTTCAAAATGGCAAAGGCTAAATTCGAACGTACAAAACCGCACGTTAATATCGGTACTATCGGTCACGTCGACCATGGTAAAACAACCCTGACTGCTGCAATCACTACTGTATTGTCCAAAACTTATGGTGGTGCTGCTGTAGCATTCGACCAAATCGATAAAGCTCCAGAAGAGCGCGAGCGCGGTATCACAATCTCAACTGCACACGTTGAGTATGAAACTGACAAACGTCACTATGCACACGTTGACTGCCCAGGTCACGCCGACTATGTTAAAAACATGATCACTGGTGCTGCACAAATGGACGGAGCAATCCTGGTTGTATCCGCAGCTGACGGCCCTATGCCACAAACTCGTGAGCACATCCTGTTGTCCCGCCAAGTAGGCGTGCCTTACATCGTTGTGTTCTTGAACAAATGTGACATGGTTGAAGACGAAGAGCTTCTGGAACTGGTTGAAATGGAAGTTCGCGACCTTCTTAACGAATATGAATTCCCTGGTGATGACACTCCAATCACTCGTGGTTCTGCTCGTGAAGCTCTTCAAAACCCTGATGGCGAATGGGCTAAGAAGATCGTTGAAATGTTCGAAACTATCGACACTTACATCCCACTTCCTGAGCGTCAAACTGACAAGCCTTTCCTTATGCCTGTCGAGGACGTATTCTCCATCACTGGCCGTGGTACAGTAGCAACTGGCCGTGTAGAGCGTGGTACTGTTAAAGTCGGCGAAGAGATCGAAATCGTTGGTATCACTGAAGAAACTAAGAAATCCGTTGTAACAGGCGTTGAGATGTTCCGCAAATTGCTGGATTCCGCTCAAGCTGGTGACAACATCGGTGCACTTCTTCGTGGTGTTGACCGTAACATGATCGAGCGTGGCCAAGTATTGGCTAAACCGGGTTCTGTTAAGCCTCACACAGAATTCACTGCTCAAATCTACGTATTGACTAAAGATGAAGGTGGACGTCATAAGCCATTCTTCACTGGATACCGTCCACAGTTCTACTTCCGTACAACTGACGTAACTGGTATCATCAACCTGCCAGAAGGTACTGAAATGGTAATGCCTGGTGATAACATCACCGTTACTGTTTCCCTGATCTCCCCAATCGCGATTGAAGAAGGAACTAAGTTCTCCATTCGTGAAGGTGGACGTACAGTAGGTGCCGGATCCGTAGCAACAATTCAAAAGTAATTAGGCGACCTTAAGCCTGATTGATAATATAGCAACAGTGTGATGTAACGAGTAACAGTGTACTGTAACCGAAAGAAGAGAAGGTCCGTCTCTTTGGAGATGGACCTTCTTGTTTTATGTCAGGAGAACATTGGCTCGTTCCCTGCAAAATGGATTTAAAGTTTTTTGTATATAAGGCTTGCATTGAGCCTATCTTTTTAATATAATAATACATGTTGTTCTGTGACGTTGCGATGATGTGAGAGGTTACCGACACACCCGGCCCCTTTGCCATGAGGCAGGTGTTTGGAAAATTTTCACGGAGTATGTCCGATAATAAATTGGGCGATAGAAGGAGGGACTAAAAATGGCAAAGCAAAAGATTCGTATTCGTTTGAAAGCTTACGACCATAGAATTCTTGATCAATCCGCTGAGAAAATTGTTGAAACTGCAAAACGTTCAGGTGCTGGTGTATCTGGGCCGATTCCACTTCCAACAGAAAAACAAATCATTACTATTCTCCGTGCGGTACACAAGTACAAGGATTCTCGGGAGCAATTCGAGCAACGTACTCATAAACGTTTGATCGATATTGTTAATCCGACTCCACAAACTGTGGATGCCTTGATGCGCTTGGATCTACCGTCCGGTGTAGATATCGAAATTAAACTGTAAGTCTAAAAATGCATTTGATTAGAAAAGGGAATGAGGTGTCAACATGAAAGGTATCTTAGGAAAAAAACTTGGAATGACTCAAGTATTTACCGCTGAAGGTAATGTAATTCCAGTCACCGTTATTGAAGCAGGCCCCAATGTTGTTTTGCAGAAAAAGGATGCGGATAACGATGGTTACGAAGCGGTTCAGCTAGGTTTCTCTGATAAGAAAGAGAACAGAGCTAACAAACCAGAAGCAGGGCATGCCAAAAAGGCTAACACTGCACCTAAGCGCTACGTTCGCGAGATTCGCGGTATTGATTTGGCAGGATATGAGGTTGGCCAAGAGGTTAAAGCTGATGTCTTTGCTGAGGGCGAATTTGTTGACGTAACAGGAATTTCCAAAGGTAAAGGTTTTGCCGGCGTTATCAAACGTTGGGGACAAAGCCGCGGACCAATGGCTCACGGTTCCCGTTATCATCGTAGACCGGGTTCGATGGGTTCCATTCAAGCAAACCGTGTTCCTAAAGGCAAACGCCTGCCAGGACATCTGGGTAATGAGACAGTTACGATTCAAGGACTTGAAATCATCAAAGTCGATGTTGAACGTAATGTACTGCTTGTGAAGGGTTCTATTCCAGGCCCTAAACAAGGTTTCGTGAAAATCAAAGAAACGGTGAAGAAATAATCTTCTGAAGAAAGGAGGAACAATCAATGCCTAAAGTAGCACTTTTTAATGTAAGTGGCAGCCAAGTGGGCGAAGTTGAATTGAATGATGCGGTATTCGGTATCGAGCCGAATGTTCACGTTCTTCATGATGCTGTTGTTATGCAGCGTGCATCTCTTCGTCAAGGTACTCACAAAGTTAAAGGACGTTCTGAAGTACGCGGCGGTGGTCGTAAGCCTTGGAAACAAAAAGGTACTGGCCGTGCTCGTCAAGGTTCGATCCGTTCACCACAATGGGTAGGCGGCGGTGTCGTTTTCGGACCAACACCACGCAGCTATGCATTCAAGCTTCCTAAGAAAGTTCGTCGTTTGGCGATCAAATCCGCGCTTTCTTCGAAAGTTGTTGATAACGATATTATCGTACTAGATCAATTGAGCTTTGAAGCGCCGAAGACAAAGGAATTCGCAGCTATCCTGAATAACCTGAAAGTAGAACGCAAAGCTTTGATCGTAGCTTCTAGCTATGATGATAAAGTTGCGCTGTCTGCACGTAACATTCCAGGTGTAAAATTCGTAGCAGCTGACGGCATCAATGTTCTTGACGTACTTACGTACGACAAACTGATCATTACGAAAGAAGCAGTTCAGAAGGTAGAGGAGGTGCTCGCGTAATGAAGGATCCTCGTGATGTTATCAAACGTCCAGTGATTACGGAACGTACGGCTGAATACATGGGTGAACAAAAATATGTATTCGAAGTAGATATCCGTGCTAATAAGACTGAGATCAAACAAGCAATTGAAGCGATCTTCAGCGTGAAGGTAAACAAAGTTAACACTTTGCGTGTTCCTGCGAAGCCTAAACGGTACGGACGTCATTTTGGTTATACACCAGAATGGAAGAAAGCGTTCGTTACTCTTACGGCAGACAGCAAACCGCTTGAGTTCTTTGAATCGGTATAAGAAATTTCTGAAGATAGGAGGGAACATAAGTGCCAATCAAAAAGTATAAACCGACTTCCCCGGCAAGACGCGCAATGTCCGTGTCTACTTTTGAAGAAATCACTACAAATGTGCCGGAAAAATCCTTGCTTGCACCACTAAGCAAAACTGCTGGTCGTAACAACCAAGGTAAAATTACGGTTCGTCACCATGGTGGTGGACACAAACGTAAATATCGTATTATCGACTTCAAACGGAACAAAGATGGAATACCGGGCCGCGTTGCTACAATCGAGTATGACCCGAACCGTACTTCCAACATCGCTTTGATCCACTATGCAGATGGTGAGAAACGTTACATCATCGCTCCTAAAGGTTTGAAAGTTGATGATGTTGTAGTATCAGGTCCTACAGCTGATATCAAAATTGGTAACTCACTTCCAATGGAGAACATTCCAGTAGGTTCAGTTATCCACAACATCGAACTTCAACCAGGTAAAGGCGGACAGCTTGTTCGTGCAGCTGGTACTGAAGCTCAACTTCTTGGTAAAGAAGAAAAATATGTCACAGTTCGTCTTTCTTCCGGTGAGGTTCGCAAGCTCCTTAAAGTTTGCCGTGCTACAATCGGTTCCGTAGGTAACGGAGACCACGAGCTTGTGAAAATCGGTAAAGCTGGACGCAGTCGCTGGCTCGGACAACGTCCGGAAGTTCGCGGTGTTGTCATGAACCCTAACGATCACCCTCACGGTGGTGGTGAAGGACGCGCTCCGATCGGTCGTAAATCGCCATTGTCTCCTTGGGGTAAACCAACCCTTGGCTACAAAACGCGTAAAAAAGGTAAAGCTTCTGATAAATACATCGTTCGCCGTCGCACGAAGTAATACGCTTAGGCGCATTACTTCTCCGGTTAACGGATTAGAGACTTATGATGGTTTCATGAAGGGAGGATTCAAGCTATGGGTCGCAGTTTGAAGAAAGGGCCATTTATCGATGGCTACCTACTCAAAAAAGTGGATGAAGTGAACGAAAGCAACAAAAAAACCGTGATTAAAACATGGTCCCGTCGTTCCACGATTTTCCCACAATTTATCGGACACACTTTCGGTGTATATGATGGACGTAAACACGTGCCAGTATATGTAACGGAAGACATGGTAGGACACAAATTGGGTGAATTTGCTCCAACACGTACCTACAAAGGACATACGGACGACGATAAGAAAACAAGACGTTAAGATGAGTTCTTCGTTTGAGAGGAGGTAACAAACATGGAAGCAAAAGCACATGCAAGATCCATCCGTATTGCTGCTCGTAAGGTTAAACTCGTTGTTGACCTGATCCGCGGCAAACAAGTGGGTGAAGCCATCGCCATTCTTCGCCATACTCCTAAAGCAGCTTCACCGGTAGTTGAGAAGCTCTTGAACTCGGCGATTGCGAATGCTGAACATAACTATTCTATGGATGTAAATAAATTGGTTATTTCGGAAATCTTCGTTAACCAAGGTCCGACAATGAAACGTTTCCGTCCACGTGCAATGGGACGTGCAAGCCGGATCAACAAACGCACCAGCCACATTACTTTGGTGGTATCCGAAAAATAAGGAGGGAAAACGTGTGGGCCAAAAGGTAAATCCCGTCGGATTGCGGGTAGGTATTATCCGTGATTGGGAATCTAAATGGTATGCAGGTAAAGATTTTGGTGATCTTCTTATGGAAGACGTTAAAATTCGTGAACACTTAAAAGGCAAATTGAAAGAATCTGCAGTATCTCGTGTTGAAATCGAGAGAGCAGCTAACCGTGTGAATGTAACTATCCACACTGCGAAGCCGGGTATGGTTATCGGTAAAGGCGGTTCTGAAGTTGAGAACCTTCGTAACGAAATCACTCAAATTGCAGGCGGTAAAAAAGTTCACATCAATATCTCTGAAATCAAACACCCTGAACTGGATGCAATTCTAGTAGCAGAAAGCATTGCACAACAATTGGAGCGTCGTGTTTCCTTCCGTCGTGCATTGAAACAAGCGATTCAAAGAACTATGCGTTCCGGTGCTAAAGGGATTAAAACAGCAGTAAGCGGCCGTCTTGGCGGTGCTGAAATTGCTCGTTCAGAAGGCTACAGTGAAGGAACTGTTCCACTTCATACACTTCGTGCTGACATCGACTATGGCACAGCTGAAGCACATACAACTTACGGCCGTATCGGCGTAAAAGTATGGATCTATCGTGGAGAGGTTCTTCCTCCAGCTAAGAAGCAAGCTGCTCAGGAAGGAGGCAACTAATCATGTTGGTACCTAAACGTGTAAAACACCGCAAACAACAACGCGGTAGTTTGAGAGGTCAAGCTAAAGGCGGCACTGAACTTAACTTCGGTGAATACGGCCTGCAAGCAACTGAGCCATCATGGATCACTAACCGTCAGATCGAAGCAGCTCGTATTGCGATGACGCGTTACATCAAACGTGGTGGTAAAGTTTGGATCAAGATTTTCCCAGATAAGCCTATTACTCAAAAGCCTCTTGAGGTTCGTATGGGTAGTGGTAAAGGTAACGTTGAAAAATGGGTTGCAGTTGTGAAACCAGGTAAGATCATGTTTGAACTTGCTGGGGTATCGGAGGAAATCGCTCGCGAAGCGATGCGTCTTGCCGCTCACAAGCTGCCTGTTAAAACTAAGTTTGTGAAACGTGAAGAATTGGGTGGTGAAGCAAATGAAAGCTAATGAACTTCGCAACTTAACCACTGTTGAGATAGAACAAAAAATCACTGGATTCAAAGAAGAACTTTTCAACCTGCGTTTTCAACTGGCTACTGGCCAGCTTGACAACCCAACTCGAATCCGTGACGTGCGTAAGGATATAGCTCGTGCTAAAACCATTTTACATGAGAGAGCACTTGGCATAACTAGCTAATTATCAAAGTGCAGCTTCAATAGCAGTGCTTGAAATCAGGAAGGAGGCTAACCATGAGCGAACGTAATACTCGTAAAGTTCAAATTGGTAAAGTCGTCAGCGACAAAATGGATAAAACCATCGTAGTAGCTGTTGAAACCTACAAAAAGCATGATTTGTACCATAAACGCATTAAGCACACTAAGAAATTCAAAGCACATGATGAGAACAATACAGCGAAAATTGGTGATACTGTGAAAATCACAGAAACTCGCCCACTTTCCAAAGATAAACGCTGGAGATTGACTGAAATCGTAGAACAAGCGGTTATTATCTAGTTGAACTTGTCAGTGAAGTTGAAAGGAGGAACTTAGAATGATTCAACCATTTACACGTTTGCATGTTGCTGATAACTCCGGTGCGAAGGAATTGATGTGTATCCGCGTTCTGGGTGGTACTGGTCGTCGTACTGCTCAAATCGGTGACTTGATCGTTTGCTCTGTAAAACAAGCAACACCAGGCGGCGTTGTCAAAAAAGGTGATGTGGTTAGAGCGGTAGTAGTTCGCACTAAGCGTTCCGTACGCCGTAAAGACGGTTCTTACATCGCATTCGATGAGAACGCAGCTGTAGTAGTAAAAGATGACAAGAGCCCACGTGGTACTCGTATTTTCGGACCTGTTGCTCGCGAACTTCGTGATAGAGATTTCATGAAAATCGTTTCCTTGGCTCCGGAAGTTATCTAAATAAAGTTAGTCCCTTATATCCATGCAACCGGGAGGTGTAACAAATGCCTAGATTGAAAAAGATTCTGGAGTCTCACAACAATAAACTGCACGTCAAAAAAGACGATACGGTTATCGTGATTAGTGGTAAAGACAAAGGTAAAAAAGGCCGTGTCATCGCTGCTTATCCTCGTGAGAACCGTGTGCTTGTGGAAGGCGTTAATATGGTTAAGAAACACCAAAAGCCAAATCAACTGAACCCACAAGGCGGAATTATTGAACAAGAAGCTCCGATTCACGCATCGAACGTTATGCATGTCGATCCAAAGAGCGGAAAAGTAACTCGTATCGGTTACAAAGTATTGGATAACGGCAAAAAAGTTCGTGTAGCTAAGAAATCCGGAGAAGTGATCGACTAATCCAGCATTGAATGAAAGGAGGTCCATGATTCATGGCAGCAAGATTGAAAGAACGTTATTTGAATGAAGTGTCCCCAGCTTTGGTTCAAAAGTTTAACTATACAACAGTTATGCAAGTGCCAAAAATCGAGAAGGTAGTTATCAACATGGGAGTTGGTGACGCTGTGTCTAACTCGAAAGTACTTGATTCTGCGGTGAATGATCTGCAGTTGATCTCTGGTCAAAAGCCAGTAATCACTCGTGCGAAGAAATCCATTGCCGGATTTAAACTTCGTGAGAACATGCCAATCGGTGTGAAAGTAACACTTCGCGGTGAGCGTATGTACTACTTCCTCGATAAGCTGTTCAATGTAACTCTTCCACGTGTACGTGACTTCCACGGTGTATCAAACAAAGCGTTTGACGGACGTGGTAACTACACACTTGGCCTCAAGGAACAATTGATCTTCCCTGAGATCGAATATGATAAAGTTGACAAAGTGCGCGGTATGGATATCGTTATCGTAACTACGGCTAAAACTGATGAAGAGTCCCGCGAATTGCTGACTCAACTCGGAATGCCTTTTGTAAAGTAAGGAAAAATTCGATTCTTGGAATCGATTCGGGAGGTGTCAGGCTAAGTGGCAAAAACTTCGATGAAAGTTAAACAACAACGCACACCTAAGTTTAAAGTACGTGCATATACACGTTGCGAGCGTTGTGGTCGTCCACATTCGGTGCTGCAAAAATATAAAATCTGCAGAATTTGTTTCCGTGAATTAGCTTATAAAGGCCAGATCCCTGGCGTGAAAAAAGCAAGCTGGTAAACAATCAACAACGGGAAGGAGGTTTACACGAATGACTATGTCAGATCCAATTGCTGATATGCTTACACGTATTCGTAACGCGAATGTAGTGCGTCACGAAACTGTGGAAATGCCTGCATCCACGATCAAAAAACAAATCGCTGAAATCTTGAAGCGTGAAGGTTTTATCCGTGATGCAGAATATATCGATGACAATAAACAAGGGATTATCCGCATTTTCTTGAAATACGGATCCAATAACGAGCGCGTTATTTCCGGATTGAAAAGAATCAGTAAGCCTGGCCTTCGCGTGTACACGAAGAGCAATGAAGTTCCTCGTGTCCTCGGCGGTTTGGGTATTGCGATCATCTCCACATCCAAGGGAGTTATGACCGACAAAGAAGCTCGTCAATCCAAAGCTGGCGGCGAAGTTGTCTGCTACGTTTGGTAATAAAAGTCACAAAACAAGGAGGTGCAGCAAATGTCTCGTATTGGTCGCAAACCAATAAATGTACCAAGTGGTGTTGATATCAAAGTTGATAACACCGTGATTACGGTAAAAGGACCTAAAGGTACTTTGACTCGTGAACTTCATAAGGACATGAAAGTAACTGTGGAAGAGAACCAAATCACAGTTGAACGTCCTTCCGATAATAAACTTCACCGTTCCCTTCATGGCACAACGCGCAGCGTTGTTAGCAACATGGTGAGCGGCGTAACCGACGGTTTCTCTAAGAACCTTGAATTGGTTGGGGTTGGATACCGTGCAAGCAAATCTGGTGACAAGATCGTCCTGAACGTGGGTTACTCCCACCCGGTTGAAATTTCACCTGAACCAGGCATCGAATTTGAAGTTCCAGCTAACACAAAGATCATCGTTAAAGGAATTGATAAAGAGCGCGTAGGTGCATACGCTGCTAAAATCCGTTCCGTACGCGAACCTGAACCTTACAAAGGTAAAGGGATCAAGTATGAAGGCGAACGTATTATTCGTAAAGAAGGTAAAGCTGGTAAGAAGAAGTAAGCTTCTTAATTCAGTTAACCCGATTGCGGCTTGAATTGAAACAGCTTGTATGGTAAACCGAAGGGAGTGAAATGGAAGTCATGATTACAAAAGCGGATAAAAACAAAGCGCGTCTGAAAAGACACTTGCGTGTGCGTAAAAAAATCCAAGGAACGGCTGAACGCCCAAGACTTAACGTATACCGTTCTTCTAAACATATCTATGCTCAATTGATCGATGACGTAGCAGGCGTAACTCTTGTGTCTGCTTCTACAGTTGATAAAGAGCTTAGCCCGAATGTTAAAAACGGAGGTAGTGTTGAGTCTGCTCGTCAAGTTGGAGAACTCATCGCTAAACGTGCTCAAGATAAAAACGTTAAAAACGTGGTATTCGACCGCGGAGGTTACTTGTACCATGGACGGATTCAAGCGCTGGCTGATGCAGCTCGCGAAGCAGGACTTGAATTCTAAGACTATTTCTAAAAGGAGGTTAACGACTTGCGTGTAGATCCTAACGCTTTAGAACTGACTGAAAGAGTTGTAAATATTAATCGTGTAGCTAAAGTTGTAAAGGGCGGACGTCGTTTTAGTTTCAGTGCACTGGTAGTTGTCGGCGACGGCAATGGCTGGGTTGGTGCTGGTATTGGTAAAGCAGGCGAAGTTCCAGATGCAATTCGCAAAGGTATTGAAGATGCGAAGAAGAATCTGGTACACGTTCCCCTGGTTGGAACGACGATTCCTCACCTTGTGACCGGACACTTTGGTGCCGGCCGCGTTCTCTTGAAACCGGCATCGGAAGGTACCGGAGTTATCGCTGGTGGACCAGTTCGTGCAGTTCTTGAACTTGCTGGTGTAGGCGACATTTTGACAAAATCCCTAGGTTCTTCGAATTCCATGAACATGGTCAATGCGACTTTGGAGGGCTTGTCCCGTCTGAAACGTGCTGAAGATGTTGCGAAATTGCGCGGTAAAACCGTCGAAGAACTTCTCGGTTAAGGAGGGAATCTAAATGGCAAAACTTCAAATTACCCTCGTACGGAGTTTGATTGGCCGTCCAGAAGACCAACGTACAACCGTTAACACTTTGGGACTTCGCAAAATCAATCAACAAGTAGTTCACAATGACAACCCAGCTATTCGTGGTATGGTTAACAAAGTGACTCACTTGGTATCTGTACAAGAAATTCAAGACTAAGACATATAGATTCAGCTTACAATTATGAAGGAGGTGCAACGAACGATGAAGTTACATGAGCTTTCCCCAGCTCCTGGTTCCCGCAAAGAACGCAAACGCGTAGGTCGCGGTACCAGCAGTGGTATGGGTAAAACATCTGGACGTGGTCACAAAGGTCAAAACGCTCGTTCCGGCGGTGGTGTTCGTCCGGGCTTCGAAGGCGGACAAAACCCGCTCTATCGTCGCTTGCCAAAACGTGGTTTTGTTAACCCAACCCGTAAAGAGTATGCGATTGTGAACATCGAGGAACTTAACAACTTTGCGGCGGATACGGAAGTTACTCCTGAACTGTTGTTTGAACAAGGTATCGTGAAGAACGCTAAGAGCGGAATCAAGATTCTTGGCAACGGTGAAGTTACAGTGAAATTGTCTGTAAAAGCAAATAAGTTCTCTCAATCTGCGGTAGAGAAGATCGAGGCTGCCGGCGGTAAAACCGAGGTGATCTAATGTTTAAAACCCTCAAGAATATATGGAATGTGAAGGATTTACGCAACCGAATTTTGTTTACTCTGTTTATTTTCTTGATATACCGGATTGGTACATTTGTACCGGTTCCGGGTGTTAACACGGATGTGTTCACGGCAACAAATCAAGCAGGTAATGCACTGTTCGGTCTCCTGAACACGTTCTCGGGCGGCGCATTGAAACAGTTTTCAATACTTGCGCTCGGGATCTATCCATATATCACGGCTTCCATCATCGTTCAGCTCCTGTCTATGGATGTCGTTCCAAAGCTTGCGGAATGGGCCAAACAGGGTGAGATGGGGAAAAAGAAATCAGCACAGCTCACACGTTACTTGACGATTGTGCTGGGTGTGATTCAAGCTTTTGCAATGTCGATCGGATTCAACCGACTCTACGGCACTCAAATGGTTCCAAATGCTACATTTGCGGACTATGCCTTGATTGCAATCGTGCTAACAGCAGGAACTGCATTCCTGATGTGGCTGGGTGAGCAAATCACGGAGAAGGGAATTGGTAATGGTATTTCGCTGATTATCTTTGCGAGTATCATTGCAGGTATTCCGGGTCACATTCAAAGTTTGATTAACTCTGATTTCATTGCTGAAGGTCAAACCTTCATGAATATCACTAAATTTATAATCATTGCCTTGGTTGTAGTGTTGATTATTGTCGGTGTTATCTACATCCAACAGGCGATCCGCAAGATCCCGGTGCAGTATGCGAAACGGGTGGTTGGCAACAAGATGTATGGCGGACAAAATACGCATATCCCATTGAAAATCAATGCGGCTGGCGTTATCCCTGTTATCTTCGCTGTGTCTCTCCTCCAGTTCCCATCTATCATTGCTGGTTTCTGGTCAACGCATGCTTGGGCTAAGTGGATCATTGACAATTTCTCCATGCAAAAGGGCGCACCGCTTGCTATGGTGCTGTATGTCATAATGATTATTGGTTTTACGTTCTTCTATACCTTTGTTCAAATGAATCCAACTCAAATGGCGGATCAGATGAAGAAGAACGGAGGTTATATTCCGGGAGTTCGTCCAGGGAAAACAACGGCCACTTACCTCACACGTGTAATGACACGTTTGACTATGACCGGTGCAATCTTCTTGGCACTTATTTCACTGCTTCCGATAGCCTTGGGCACATGGGCTGGATTACCTAGCTCAATTCAAATTGGAGGTACATCTCTTCTTATCGTAGTCGGTGTTGCACTGGATACGATGAAGACGATCGAAAGCCAATTGATGAAGCGCCACTACAAAGGGTTTATTAATAAGTAGGCGATAGGTTCCGGCCGGGCTCTTCTAGACTCGAACCGGCACCTATTGTTATGTTCTTGCACTCAAGCTAGTTATGGAGGGAGTGGCAGACGTGAACATCTTAATTATGGGGCCTCCTGGGGCAGGAAAAGGAACACAAGCAGAAGTCATTATTGGTGAATTCGGCATTCCTCATATTTCAACAGGCGATGCATTTCGTCTAGCGATCAAACAAGGAACTCCCGTTGGGATTAAAGCTAAAGAATACATTGATCAAGGCCTGCTGGTACCTGATGATGTGACAGTCGGCATCGTTCGTGAGCGTCTTCAGCAGTCCGATTGCGAAAAAGGTTTTTTACTGGATGGTTTTCCAAGAACCCTTTCGCAAGCGGAAGCGCTGGACCAACTGCTTACTGAACTGGGCCGCAAACTGGATCATGTGGTCAACCTGAAAGTAGATCGTGACAAGCTGCTGGCTCGTCTCACAGGACGACGTATTTGCAAATCTTGTGGATCTACCTATCATGTGCTCTTTAATCCTCCTAAACAGGAAGGTGTATGCGATAAATGCGGCGGTGAATTGTACCAACGTTCTGATGATAACGAAGAGAGCGTAGGAACACGACTGGACGAATATATCACCAAAACAGCACCGCTCCTTAACTTTTATGAACAACAAGGTTTGCTTCGTGAAGTCGATGGTGAACTGGAAATCGATACGGTATCCAAAGAGATCGTATCTTTAATGAGAGGTTAGCTGAATGATCATTTGTAAATCCGAAACGGAACTTGGCTTTATGAGAGAAGCAGGGCGGATCGTTGCGGAAACGCACCGGATCTTGGCACAAGCGATCGAGCCCGGTATTACGACGGGAGAACTTGATCAAATCGCTGACAAGTACATTCGGAGTCAAAATGCAGTGCCATCTTTTAAAAACTATAATGGTTTTCCTTACAGCATATGCGCTTCGACTAACGAAGAGCTGGTTCATGGATTCCCCGGCAAGCGTAAATTAAACGAAGGCGACATCATCAGTCTTGACATCGGAGCGGAATACAAGGGTTACCACGGTGACTCGGCGTGGACTTATCCAGTAGGTAAAATTACTGACGAAGTTCAAAAGCTTCTTGATGTAACGGAGCGTTCCCTGTATGCCGGTCTTGAACTTGTTAAACCGGATGTCCGCTTATTTACAATATCGCATGCGATTCAAAAAGTGATTGAAGATGCAGGCTTTTCTGTTGTCAGAGAGTATGTAGGTCATGGGATTGGAGCCAAGCTCCATGAAGAACCTCAGATTCCAAACTACGGAGTTCCCGATCGTGGTCCTAGGCTCAAGCCTGGGATGGTGCTTGCAATAGAGCCGATGGTCAATATTGGAAAGCGTTATGTCAAGACGCTGGAAGATAATTGGACGGTTGTCACAGTTGATGGTTCCTGGTGTGCTCATTTTGAGCATACGGTTGCTGTCACAGCTGACGGCCTCGAAATTTTTACGAAACTGGATGCGTAGGTGAACCCTTTGACACACCGCACAGACCCGCAGATCGGTCAAATCGTAAGAATTCTCAAAGGCAAGGATGCTGGAGGGATCGGAGTTGTTGTAGAGCTTCTGGATGACAAGTTTGTCCGGATCGCTGATGGGAACAAACGAAAGTTTGATCAGGCAAAACGGAAGAACATTCAGCATTTAGAATTTCAGGACTTGATTAGCAGCGAAGTTGTTAATAGTTTAAGTGAAAGTGGTCGGGTAACAAACGGAAAATTGCGTCATGCGGTAAGTACGTTTGTTCAATTCACCGCAACCAAAGCTGAAGAGAAAGGAGACTGACTTATGGCTAAAGAAGATGTCATTGAAGTTGAAGGTACGGTCATTGAGCCGTTGCCGAATGCTACTTTTAAGGTTGAGCTTGAGAACGGTCATCAGATTCTAGCTCATGTTTCTGGTAAGCTGCGGATGCACTTTATCCGTATTCTGACAGGGGACAAAGTGGTTATACAGTTATCACCTTATGACTTAACTAAGGGTCGTATAACTTACCGTAAATAGATTCCATACCGCATGAGTATAGTTTCGTGGTATGATAGCAAAGTTGGGTTTTATTAATGTGAATTAATGTAAACCATGTTAACAACTTTGGAGGTGGGTTTTGCTAGACAAAACCAGCCGTATGCTTTCGAAATTAGTTTTACTCAGGTAAAACTTTTAGGAGGTAATTGATATGAAGGTAAGACCTTCTGTAAAGCCAATTTGCGAAAAATGCAAAGTCATTCGTCGTAAAGGCAATGTAATGGTTATTTGCGAAAATCCGAAACACAAACAAAGACAAGGTTAAGAAGGGGGTGTAGCGTAAAATGGCTCGTATAGCTGGTGTGGATTTGCCACGTGATAAACGCGTTGAGATCGCCTTGACTTACATTTTCGGAATCGGTAAAACGACTTCCCAGAAAATTTTGAGCACAACAGGCATCAGCCCGAACACTCGCGTTCGGGATTTGACAGAAGACGAAGTAAGCAAACTCCGGGAATCTATCGACAAAACGGTTAAAGTAGAAGGTGACCTGCGTCGTGAAATTTCTTTAAATATCAAACGTCTTATCGAGATCGGTTGTTACCGCGGTGTTCGTCACCGTCGTGGATTGCCGGTTCGTGGACAACGTACTAAAACGAATGCCCGTACTCGTAAGGGACCTCGTCGTACTGTAGCGAACAAGAAGAAATAAGAAGGAGGGATAACAGACAATGGCTAAACCGAAAAAAGTCGTACGTACTAAACGTCGTGACCGTAAAAATATCGAATCTGGCGTGGCGCACATTCGCTCCACTTTCAACAATACGATCGTTACTATTACGGATCCACACGGTAACGCGATCTCTTGGGCAAGTTCTGGTGGTCAAGGGTTCAAAGGTTCTCGTAAATCGACTCCTTTTGCCGCTCAAATGGCTGCGGAAACCGCTGCTAAAGCTGCAATGGAGCATGGAATGAAGTCCGTTGAAGTCATGGTTAAAGGTCCTGGCGCCGGCCGCGAAGCTGCAATCCGCTCGCTTCAAGCTGCAGGACTCGAAGTTAACATGATTAAAGACGTTACTCCAGTGCCGCATAATGGATGCCGTCCTCCAAAACGTCGTCGTGTCTAATGAAGTCAACCTCTAGTGTGGTATAACCCCGTCGCAACTTGGTAAGAATGGTTGTTTAGGCATACTACATGATAGACTCACAAAAAGGTGACAGTTTCAGAAGAAACGACGTTTCGAAGGAGGGTATTGCAGTGATAGAAATCGAAAAGCCAAAAATTGAGACCGTAGACGTTAACGTGGAAGGCACCTATGGTAAATTTATAGTGGAACCACTTGAGCGTGGTTATGGAACAACTCTCGGCAACTCTTTACGCCGGATTTTGCTCTCCTCGCTTCCAGGTGCAGCGGTAACCTCGGTTCAAATCGATGGTGTTCTGCATGAGTTCGCTACGATCCCAGGTGTTATGGAAGACGTTACGGAAATCATTCTGAACTTGAAGGCTCTTTCCCTGAAGATTCATTCTGACGAGGAGAAAGTTCTCGAGATTGATGCTGATGGCGATGGAGCAATCACTGCAGGTGATATCCGTGCAGATAGTGATGTGGAGATTCTGAATCCAGAACTTCACATTGCGACCCTGGCACCGGGTTCCAGACTCCACATGCGTATCTTTGCCAATCGTGGCCGTGGTTATGTTCAAGCAGATAAGAACAAGCGCGACGATCAACCGATTGGTGTGATACCTGTTGATTCTATCTATACTCCGATTTCCCGTGTCAATTACTCCATTGAGAACACGCGTGTTGGTCAAGTAACCAACTATGACAAGCTTACGCTTGAAGTATGGACTGATGGAAGTATTAGACCGGAAGAAGCGGTTAGCCTCGGCGCTAAGATTTTGACCGAGCACCTTTTCTTGTTCGTGGGCCTCACGGATGAAGCGAAGGACGCTGAAATCATGGTTGAGAAAGAAGAAGACAAAAAAGAAAAAGTGCTTGAAATGACGATAGAAGAGCTTGATCTTTCCGTTCGTTCTTATAACTGCCTCAAACGTGCTGGTATTAACACAGTACAAGAGCTGACCACGAAGACTGAAGAAGATATGATGAAAGTCCGTAACCTCGGACGCAAATCTTTGGAAGAAGTTCAAGAGAAGCTTGAGGAACTTGGTTTGGGACTCCGTACAGAAGAATAGCCTACTAGCGTTTAGCAAAGGAGGGGAAAAACATGGCTTATCAAAAATTGGGACGTGATTCCAGCGCTCGTAAAGCATTGTTCCGCGATTTGGTAACAGATTTGTTCTTGTATGAACGTATCCAAACTACTGAAGCAAAAGCGAAAGAAGTTCGCTCTATTGCGGAAAAACTGATTACGAAAGCAAAACGTGGTGATTTGCACGCTCGTCGTCAAGTGGCTGCGTTTGTACGCCGCGAATCCGTTGATGGTAAACAGGATGCAATCCAAAAACTGTTCTCGGAAATCGCAACTCGTTACTCTGAGCGTCCAGGCGGATACACTCGTATCCTGAAACTGGGACCTCGTCGTGGTGACGGCGCACCTATGGTTTACTTGGAACTGGTAGACCGCGCATAAATTTTGAGATTACCCCCTAAATCCCCCTAATAGGGGGACCCCAAAGGGCGGCAGCCCTCTGGACACCCGCAAGTTTCTTGTGGATGGATTAGGGATACTCATAGAGAGCGACTTTCGCGGTGGAGCCCGGCTCATTCCCGCGGCTTTCAGCCCCGGGCGAGCCTTCTGGTTTGCGCGGGGTTTGCTCTATTATAGAGCTGCTCCTATGTTGTACAAGTGTAGCTCCGAAGCTAAGTTACTCTCTGTCAGCGGGCCCTGCGGACCCAGCTTCCAGAGAGTTTTAGTTTGTCTGGGGCTAATCTGGAGGGGAGCCTCCCAGCTCATCGTGACCTACCGGCCACGACCTCCAGGGAGTAACCTACGCGGGCCTTCTCGAGAAGGAAGAGCACCTCTCGGTCAGCGCGTCCTGCGGACCCGACTTCCCGAGGGGCAAGTCTTGGGGGCAAGTTCAGGGAGCGTATGGCTCCCAGCTCAGCGTGGCCTACCGGCCACGACCTCCAGGGAGTAACCTAAGAGGGCCTTCTCGAGAAGGAAGAGCTCACCTCCCGGTCAGCGCGTCCTACGGACCCGACTTTCCGAGGGGCAAGTCTTGAGGGTGAGTTCAGGGAGCGTGTGGCTCCCAGCTCAGCGTGACCTTACCGGCCACGACCTCCAGGGAGTAACCTACGCGGGCCTTCTCGAGAAGGAAGAGCCCCTCCCGGTCAGCGCGTCCTACGGACCCGACTTCCCGAGGGGCAAGTCTTGAGGGTGAGTTCAGGGAGCGTATGGCTCCCAGCTCAGCGTGGCCTACCGGCCACGACCTCCAGGGAGTAACCTACGCGGGCCTTCTCGAGAAGGAAGAGCTCACCTCTCGGTCAGCGCGTCCTACGGACCCGACTTCCCGAGGGGCAAGTCTTGAGGGTGAGTTCAGGGAGCGTGTGGCTCCCAGCTCAGCGTGACCTTACCGGCCACGACCTCCAGGGAGTAACCTACGCGGGCCTTCTCGAGAAGGAAGAGCACCTCTCGCTCAGCGCGTCCTGCGGACCCGACCTCCCGAGGGGCAAGCTTGGGAGTGAACTCGAAGAAGTGGAGCGGGTCCCGTAGGGACGGCAAGCGGCTCGTTGCACTATGCGGCTCTTCCCGCGCAAACAAAGCCTCTCACCGCCACAATCCAGCTTGTAACTAGGCACCACTAAACCAAGCGGGTCCCCAGAGGGGACGACAAGCGAATCCAAGCACGCACTTGCCAAACTCCATCTCTGTTACTCTTTAGTCACTCACCAGGGTGTCCAGAGGGCAGAGCCCTTGGGGCCCTCCCTTAGGCAAGGGAGGGTTTGGGAGGGTTGTGAAAGTGGTTGTGAAAATTGGTTTTAAGGATCACCATCCTTTAATAGGTGTCCAGAGGGCGCAGCCCTTTGGAATCCCCCTTGGGGGACTAAGGAGGGTTTTTATTTGCGCAATCTCTGTATGACTGTCAGCTTTGAGGGGACGAATTATTACGGTTTTCAATCGCAGCCTGATGGGAACACCATTCAGGATCATTTGGAAGAAGCAATACGTCAACTAACAGGAGAGAAGATCAAGGTTATTGGTTCAGGTAGAACGGATGCCGGTGTACATGCCTATCGGCAGGTATTTAATTTTCACACACATTCAGCTATTCCTCTTGAACGCTGGTGTCTTGCTCTAAATGGCCGACTTCCCAAAGACATTGTTATTCTCGAGGCTAGGGAAGTGAAGCCGAACTTTCACTCCCGTCATTCAGCCAAGAGAAAAACCTATCGCTACACGATAAACGCAAATCAATTTCCGGATGTGTTCCATCGTCATCTTCAACTGCATCACCCTGGCATTCTGGACATTGGTGCTATGAAGGAGGCTTTGGCGTATTTGGTTGGAACATTCGACTATACATCTTTCGCTTCGCGTCACTCTACCAAGCAGAATCATGTGCGGACCATATATGAAGCTCATATCGAAGTAGATAGATCGAAGTGCCGCGAGGGTCATCCCAGAGATCAGGGGGTCATCGAACTCTTCATCACTGGTAATGGGTTCCTGCAGCACATGGTGCGGATTATTGTGGGTACACTTCTTCAAGTGGGAGAAGGCAAGCGTAATCCTCGCGACATTCAGGGGATTCTGCAGGCTAGAGATCGGAGTAGCGCTGGACCTACGGCAGAGAGCAAAGGATTAATGCTCTGGAATGTAGAGTACAACTTTTTGGAGGACAAGCCACAGCCGCCTTCTTTTGCCTTGGATGAAGAGGAGGATGGGGCTAATTCCCCCGAGTGAAACCTGGAGAATGCCTTGGACGTATTTAGAAGGATATAATGCGTCTACTCTAGGAGGGAATTCATATGCTTTGTCCAATCTGCGATAATGTACAGTTGAGAGAAGTGGAGAAGAATAGTGTTCTGATTGATGTTTGTCCGAGCTGCAAAGGGGTTTGGCTGGATAGAGGAGAGCTGGATAAGCTGATGAGTCAGGTCAATGAGGCACGTCCAGCTTTTGATGAATGGTACGGCGAACGTAATCGGGAACAGTATCGCAATCCTCGCGAGAATAACTATAGATCTGAGCATAGCAATGACCGTCATAATTCGCATTATCCACAGCAGGGAAGTCACAAGAACTATGGACATTCTAAGAAGAAAAAGTCCGTTTTTGATGTGTTCGGAGACTTATTTGATTAACCTGAATAATTTTGCGAAAACATGTACTTAGTTTTAGAAAAACCACTTGCTTAATAAAGTTGTATGCTGTAAAATAAAGTTTGTGTTTTCTTGACGGCTATCCCACAGCCCCCAATCAAGAAAGCCACCAAAACAAGTTTTTATAGCTTTACTAACTACAACAACTAACAACGAACGAAGATATATATGATGGAATGATAAGCTTCACAGCTGAACATTTGTATCATAGAAACTTAGATTTCGGACGAGAATGAAGGAGGATCTTTTCATGCGTACCACCTATATGGCTAAGCCAAATGAAGTAGAGCGCAATTGGCACATTATTGATGCTGAAGGCAAAACTTTGGGCCGTCTGGCAAGTGAAGCTGCTGCTCTAATCCGCGGCAAGCACAAGCCACAATTCACACCTCACGTTGACTCTGGCGATTTCGTTATCGTTATCAACGCTGAGAAGATTCATTTGACAGGTAAGAAACTGGAGAATAAGAAATACTATCGTCACTCCCTGCACCCAGGTGGTTTGAAAGTGACAGTTGCTCAGGATCTCCTGAAAACTAGACCTGAACGTATGATTGAATCTGCTGTTCACGGCATGCTTCCTAAAACTCGCCAAGGTGAGAAAATGAAGCTGAGACTGAAAGCATACGCTGGCACTGAACATCCACATGCAGCACAAAAACCTGAAGTTTACGAACTTCGCGGATAATTAAAAGGGAGGACAGTTTCATGGCACAAGTACAATACTATGGGACAGGTCGTCGTAAACATTCGGTAGCTCGTGTTCGCCTTGTACCGGGTGAAGGACGCATTGTCATCAATAAACGTGATATCAATGAATATTTCGGTTTGGAAACACTCAAACTCATCGTTAAACAACCTCTGAACCTGACTGAAACACTGACTAACTATGATGTAATCGTTATTGCACATGGTGGCGGTATTTCTGGTCAAGCGGGTGCGATCCGTCATGGTATCTCCCGTGCTCTGCTTAAAGCAGACCCTGAGTTCCGTCCAGCTTTGAAAAAAGCAGGATTCCTGACTCGTGACCCTCGTATGAAAGAGCGTAAGAAATACGGTCTCAAAGCCGCTCGTCGCGCTCCACAGTTCTCGAAACGTTAATCAACAGCAAAGCCCTTGGCCATTTGGTCAGGGGCTTTCTTTGTTATATGAAGCTTAGATGTATAATTATTTTTACGGCCACTGACTTGATCATAACAGTGGCTTTTTTGTCATATTTTAAATAAACTACTTAATTTTACTTACATAACTACTTAAACAAACAATTAAAGTGAACCCAGTTAACATACAAAAATTAAATTAATAATAGGGGATAAGTCCCCCAAGTAACAGTAATCTAGAAGGGTGGAAAACAAGGAATGGAATTCAATTTTCGAAAAGGATTCAGAAAGGCAGCAACCAGCACACTTGCTGTCTGTGTATTATCAAGCCAATTTTTGGCGGGACAGATCTATGCGGCTGCTGCTTCTGATTCTGGAATCTCGTCATCTGAGCAGACATTACCTGCCGCATCCCTTTCAACCAATCAGGATCCAGGTAATACTCCATCTGTAGATACTACTTCCGCTGATAATTCTGAACTTAAGTTAAGAATCATGGAAACAACCGATATTCATACGAATCTAATGTCATATGATTATTATAAGGACCAGGTTTCACCTACAGTAGGATTGGTCAAAACAGCTACCTTAGTTAAGAAGGCGCGTGAAGAAGTAAAGAACACACTGCTTGTCGACAATGGTGATTTGATTCAAGGAACTCCACTTGGAACCTACATGGCTAAGGTAGATCAGCTGAAAGAAGCCGATGCAGTTCACCCTGTATATAAAGCTATGAATTTGATGGGCTACGACATCGCTACGTTTGGTAATCACGAATTCAATTATGGCCTTGATTTTCTGGACAAGTCGATTAAGGGAGCAAAGTTCCCATATGTGAACGCCAATGTGTACGTTGATGATCATGATAATAACCCGGACAATGATGAGAACAACTTTACTCCATACAAGATCTTAGATAAATCCTATGTCGATGAGAATGGTGACCAACAGACTGTCAAAGTCGGGGTGCTTGGCTTAGTTACTCCACAAATTATGGACTGGGACAAAGGCAACCTTGAAGGTAAAGTGACTACAAAAGATATTGTAGCTACTGCTGAGAAATTCGTCCCCGAGATGAAGGCCAATGGAGCCGATATCGTTATCGCTCTTACACACTCAGGTTTTGATGCAAGTGCTGAGGCCAACACCATGGCTGAGAATGCAATCCTTCCTTTGAGTAAAGTGAAAGGGATTGATGCGATTACCTTCTCCCATACCCATAAGGTATTCCCTACAGGGGACAACAAGTCATTGGATGTTATTTTTAAAGACGCTAGTGGCAATCCGGTTGCAGGTGTGGATAATGTAAAAGGTACAATTAATGGTGTAGCAGCGGTACAAGCCGGTTACGGTGGTGCTGAGCTTGGCATTATTGATCTAACGCTTACTAAGGATGCTGAGGGTCATTGGAAAGTATCCAACTCGCAATCTTCTAACAGAGAAATCTATGATAAGGTGAATAAGAAGCCTCTAGTGGACGCTGATCCTGCAATTGAGGAGGCGGTTAAGCCAGAACATGAGGCAACGATACAATATGCGAACGGACCAATTGGAGAGACCTCGGCACCGATTTATAGTTATTTCGCATTAGTGAAGGATGATCCTTCTGTACAGATCGTGACTAAAGCACAGGAATGGTTTGTTAAGGACTACATCAGTAAAAATGTACCTCAATATAAAGATCTGCCGATCCTATCCGTAGGAGCGCCTTTTAAAGCGGGTAGAAACGGTCCAGCCGAGTACACGGATATCGCTAAAGGCCCGATTGCGATTAAGAGCGCAAGTGACTTGTATCTCTACGATAACACGTTAAAAGCTGTTAAAATCAAAGGCAGGGCGATAAAAGAGTGGCTCGAGATGTCGGCGGGAATGTTCAATCAGATCGATCCTGCCAAGACAGAGGAACAGTCACTACTAAATCCGAAGTTCGCCGTGTTTAACTTTGACATCATTGATGGGGTAACTTATCAGGTTGATGTAACCAAGCCGGCTAAATACAATGCAGATGGCAGCACCAATAATGCAGATTCAAGCCGAATTATGAATCTCAAATATGGTGGCAAGGACATCGATCCTAACCAGGAATTCATCGTAGTGACGAACAACTATCGCGCTGGTGGTGGGGGGAATTTCCCTGGCTTAAAGGGTGCTGAATTAGTTGTTGACTCGGCAGATGAGAACCGTCAAATTCTTATGAACTATATCACGGAGCATAAAGACATTGACCCGGCTGCAGATAACAACTGGTCGATCCTGCCAGTGAATGACAAGGTGAATGTAACTTTTACAACTTCTCCTGATGCAGTGAAATACTTGGATAACAATCCTAATATTAAATACACGAACAAGACAGATGATAAGGGATTTGGGATCTACTCACTTTCACTGACAGGGAGAACGCCTCCAGTAGATCCGGGTTCTAATGTGAAGGTTCAGATCCTGGGTATTAATGACTTCCACGGGCAGCTTGATACGACTTCTAATTATGGTGCTGGAAATGTGGGTAGAGCCGATTACCTGGCTGCCTATTTGAATAAAGCTAGAGCGACCAACCCGAATACACTTCTGGTTCATAATGGAGATTCCGTTGGTGCAAGCGCACCAGTATCCTCCCTAGAGCGGGACAAGCCTACGATGGATTTCTTGAACATGATGAAATTCGATGTAGGTACACTAGGCAATCATGAATTTGACCAGGGTGTTCCTGCACTCCTCGCTCAAGTGAACGGGGGAGCAGATCCGGTTAAACCGGAAGTGGTATTTAACAAAGCGAATTTTGACTACATTAATGCCAATGCACTATATAAATCTCCTTCAGCAACTGATGATACCTATGCGCCTATTGTTAAACCCTATGTTATTAAGGAAATTGGCGGGGAGAAGGTTGGATTTATCGGTGTAGTAACAATGGCAACAGTTACGAAAGTATCTCCTAGTGCGCTAGCAGGGGTGAAGCTGGTGGAACAGGCCCCGGTAGTTAATGCAGCTGTAAAAGAACTGCAGGATCAAGGAGTGCATGCAATCGTAGTGCTTGCCCATGACCCGGCTAGTACTAAGAATGGTGTTACTACTGGCGAGGCTGTAGATTTGGCTAATGCTGTCGATCCGGATGTCGATGTTATTTTTGCGGGAGACAATCATGCCAAGGTGAATGCAGTTGTCAACAACAAGCTGATTGTACAAGCTTATTCATATGGAACCGCATATGCTGATGTTGATTTGGAGATTGACCCTAAGACACATGATATTGTTAAGAAACAGGCGGATGTTGTGGACGTGAAGCAGGAAGGGATCACCCCGGACCCTCAGGTTACCAAGCTTGTTAATGATGCACTTGCCAGACATCCGGAGCTTACAAAGCCTGTGGGTACTACTGCAGCGGCTATCACCAAAACGGATGCTTACAATGCTGAGTCGGCACTTGGGAACTTAATTGCGGATGCTATGCGGGATACAATGGGAACAGACTTCGCTTTCATGAACCCAGGGGGAATTCGTGCGGATCTTCCGAAAGGGGAAATCATCTTCTCGGACTTGGCCAAAATTCAACCGTTTGGTAATTCCCTAGTGAAGCTTCAAGTGACTGGAGCCCAAATAAAAACACTTCTTAAACAGCAGTGGGGTAAGAATGCGGATGGCAGCGATAATTTCAAAACTCTCCAAATCTCAGGGTTGAAGTACACAGCTGATTTTAGAAGACCATTAGAGCAAAGAGTTACAGTTCTCACCAAAGAGGACGGGACGCCGATTGATGATAAAACATCTTATACTATAACTGTGAATAACTTTATGGCTGCAGGTGGAGACAATTATAAGGTTCTTACCGAAGGAAAAGATATTACTACAGGTACAACAGTGAACGATTTAGATGCATTCTATAATTACATTGTTAAAAAGTTCAAAGGTGGCGTGATTACTTCTAGTTTACAAGGCAGAATTACGAATATTTATAGTTCAGGTAATGGCGGCAACAACGGCGGCAATAACGGAGGCAACAATGGCAGCGGTACTCCAAGTACTCCAAGTACGGGAGGAACAACAACACCTCAGCCGAATCCGGCTCCAAGTTCAGTGGTCATTAAGCCGGCAGATCTGCCTAAGCCTCAGAATGGACTGCTCAGTGTAAATGTCAGCATTCCGCAGAACCAATCCAGCACAGAAATTCTGCTGCCGGGTAATCTGAGCCAGCTTGCAGGAGACAGCAATGTCCAGCTTAATTTTGGAGTAGCTTCACTGGTAATCCCGAAAGAAGTAGTGGAGAGTATTACCAAGCTGCTTCCGTCAGATAAGCAGAACGATTCACAAATATCTTTACAGATTAATCAGCTTTCTTCAGAGCAGGCAGGTCAAATTTCAAAAGCGAACAGCACAAATGGCGGAACGGTACAGCCTGCCAGTCCGATCCTGGAACTAACTCTCGCGGCTAAAGACAGCAGTGGGAAGTCGACCAGATTGGATCAATTCTCCAAACCGATCGTATTAACCTTTCAGTTAACTGGACAAGCGAATCAAGCGTTGCTTGGTGTGTATTACATTCCAGATAGCGGAAGTATGCAGTACATTGGCGGGAAGATTACAGGGAATACAATGACCGCCGAGGTTACCCATTTTAGTAAATATGGTGTCTTCGCTTATGATAAAACCTATAGTGATGTGGCGGCGGGTCATTGGGCTAACCAGGTCATTAAGGAACTCACAGCCAAGCACGTTGTGAATGGGGTTACCGATACAAGCTTTGCTCCGGAAAAAGAGATTACCCGCGCCGAGTTCGCGGCAATGCTCGTTAGACAGCTGAACCTGAAGCCCACGAAGACGGTTCAGTTAGATGATGTGAGCCAAGGCAGCTGGTATGCGGATGCCATTGCGGCAGCATACAGTAACGGGCTGGTTAACGGTATTAGCCAGACTCAGTTTGGTCCTGACAAGAAAATTACCCGCGAAGAAATGAGCGTAATGATCGTCAAAGCTTACAACATCGCTGCCGGTAAGAATAGCGGGTCAGGGTCGGTTTCATTCAAGGATAGCAAGGATATTAGTACCTGGGCCCAGGATTACGTGGGTACTGCGGTGAAGGAAGGACTGCTTAAAGGACGCTCTGCGGATACCTTTGCACCTAAGAAGCAGGCAACTCGGGCGGAGGCTTCCCAAGTGATGTATAACCTTATTCATAAGTTGTAGGACCCTTCATACGAAGTTATAAAGGATTATCAAAGACACCTCCCTAAGTCGTAGTGTATATGATTTAGAGGAGGTGTTTATCTTTTTGACAGACATAAGTCAATTTCTGATTAGATTTATATCCGAATTCTTGCTAAGCCATTGACATCAAATTCAAGTGATTTATACTATTAACAGTAATTCTTATTCGTTTAGTTGGACTTTATTGCTTTATTTCTTTATTACAACAAATTGGGGGTACACAATATGAACTTGATGGAGAAAGAAGATCTGGTGAAGATCAAAGCAGAGGAGCTGGAAACGGCTACTCCTCAAGAGATTATCTCTTGGGCTGTTGAGACTTTTCCTAATATCACCTTTGCCTGCAGCTTCGGCGCAGAAGATGTAGTTATCGTGGATATGCTGCGTAAGATCAGCACTACAGCGGACATTTTTTATCTGGATACCGACTTCCATTTCAAAGAAACTTATGAGACTCGTGACAAGATGGCGGAGAAATATAACATCGATTTTGTGCGTGTGTCACCGAAATTGACACCTGAAGAACAGGCTGCACAGCATGGGGACCAATTGTGGCTTAGCGATCCAAATGCCTGCTGTAATATCCGCAAAGTAGAGCCGCTGACTCGCGTTCTGTCTAACTATGATGCTTGGATTACAGGGATTCGCCGTGACCAAGCTCCTACTCGGGCTAATGCCAAGAAAGTGGAATACGACTACAAATTCGGTCTGATCAAATTCAATCCTATTGCTGACTGGACCACAGAAGACGTATGGAATTATATCCGTGAAAATAATGTTCTATATAACCCGCTTCATGATCAGAACTATCCAAGTATCGGATGCGAATATTGCACACGTGCTGTAATGCCGGGTGAAGATCCACGTGCAGGCCGTTGGTCTAATTCCGAGAAAACAGAATGTGGACTTCATAAATAATAGAACAGGAGAGAATGTCATGACAGCGATTTTGCCACATGGAGGCACCCTCGTACAACGTGTTGTAGAGGGTGATGAACGGGACAAGCTTTTACAGACTGCTAAGGAGCTTAAATCTCTAACGATCAGCTCTTGGGCTATATCTGATCTTGATCTGATTGGAGTGGGCGCTTTCTCCCCACTGACCGGATTCCTTAATGAAGAAGACTATAAGTCAGTTGTAAGTCGTATGCGTCTCGCGAACGGCACAGTGTGGAGTATTCCTATCACTCTGGCAGTCGATGAGACTGATGCTGCTTCGCTTAAGATTGGGGACAAAGTTGCCTTAATCGGTGAAGACGGTGTCACCTACGGTCTGATTGATGTCGAAAGTATTTATCAGGTAGACCAAGCCGAAGAAGCTAGGAACGTATTCAAGACTGATGATCCAGAGCATCCTGGAGTCAAGAAACTTTTCGAGAAATCTTCTACTTACGTTGGAGGACCTATTCAGGTCTTGAATCGTCCAAAGCCAGCGAAATTTGAAGAATTTTACTTCACTCCATCCGAGACGCGCCGTATATTTGCCGATAAAGGCTGGAGAACTGTTGTTGGCTTCCAGACCCGGAATCCGGTACATCGTGCTCATGAGTACATTCAGAAGAGTGCTATGGAGATTGTAGATGGCTTGTTCTTGAACCCGCTTGTAGGTGAGACCAAATCTGATGATGTGCCAGCTAACGTACGGATGAAGAGCTATCTGGTGCTTCTCGAGCATTATTATCCAAAAGACAGAGCATTCCTTGGAGTCTTCCCGGCTGCTATGCGTTATGCAGGACCTCGCGAGGCGATCTTCCATGCCATGGTTCGTAAAAACTATGGATGTACGCATTTCATCGTTGGACGTGACCATGCTGGTGTAGGTGACTACTACGGAACCTACGAAGCTCAGCAGATCTTCTCCAACTTTACTGCTGATGAGCTCGGTATTTCTCCGCTGTTCTTCGAGCACAGCTTTTTCTGCACAACCTGCGGGAATATGGCTTCAAGCAAGACCTGCCCGCATCCGAAAGAAGATCATATGACTCTCTCGGGAACGAAAGTACGCGGACTTCTGCGTGAAGGGGTTTGCCCTCCACCTGAGTTCACACGTCCTGAAGTAGCCCAGGTACTGATTGAAGGTATGAAAGAACACGTCAATTCCTAAGGTTATATTTGTCCACCTCGTCCCATATAGATGATTAGAATCATTTATAGGTACGGAGGTGGACTTTTTTGATGAGACAAGAGAAGAATCAGGTTACGGTCTGGATCCAGTTAAGTCATATTAAGAGAGCCCTGATTGGACTTGCTCTGCTTGCAGTGGTAATTGGAATAACAGCTTATGAGGTGCCATCCTCCTCCAAGGTTTGGAACTATTGGGGGCTTCCGCTGGCGGGTCAGGTTATCGCTCTGGATGCCGGGCATGGCGGAGTAGATGGCGGGGCTGTAAGCAAGCAGGGGTTAATCGAGAAGGATATTAACCTGGCTGTAGCGCTCTATTTGCGTGACTATCTGCAGCAGGCCGGGGCCGTTGTGGTCATGACGAGAGAAGAAGACAAGGATCTTGCGAGTCCTAGCACCAAGGGATATAGTAAGCGAAAGACTGAGGATCTTCAGCAGCGGCTTCGTTTTATTGAGGAGAAGGAAGCCAAAATGTTCGTCAGCATTCACATGAATAGCTTCCCCTCCGACCGGTGGAGCGGAGCTCAGACGTTCTACCCGGGTAAGCAGGTGGAGAGTGGAACCCTGGCCGATTTAGTGCAGCAGGAGCTTAGACGGAACCTGGAGAATACAGACCGGGTGGCCAAGAGTGCAGATCACATCTATATACTGCAAGCGTTAAAGATCCCTTCGATACTTGTCGAGGTTGGTTTCCTGTCTCACCCGGTGGAGTCGAAGCTGCTGGCTGAGCAGGAGTACCAACGTAAAGTAGCCGCATCCATTTATAAAGGCATTCTCAGATACAGTTCAGGAGAGAAAACTAGTTCTTCCGCAGGAGGCGACTTATAGTGGTATAATGGACTGGGTATGATTAGGACATATATCTCTGAAATAAAGTCGAGGTGCTAATATTGTTATCAAGAGAACAAGTACAGGAAGCGCTGCTTGCAGTTGTGGAGCCTGCAACAAAGACGAGCTTAGTCCAGCTGCAGTGGATTCGAGATATCATGGTAAAGGAAGACCGCGTTTCACTAACCGTAGTGTGTGTTAAGGCGGATGAGGAGATAAAGTCTACGCTTGAGCACCAAATAAAGGATCGGCTCGCCTCAGCTGGTGTGGGTGATGTACATATCCGCTTCAGAGAAGCCTCAGAGCATGAGAAAGAAGAAGCTGGTATCAAACAGCCCGAGTCCTCCGATGAAAGATTTAAAGGGCGTGGAGAGGGCCTTGAGGACTTGCCTTTGCTAGACCCGGCGTCTAAAGTGAATTTTATTGCTGTAGCCAGTGGTAAAGGCGGGGTAGGTAAGTCAACCGTAACCGTTAATCTGGCTGTAGCTCTTACCCGTAAGGGGAAGAAGGTCGGCTTGATTGATGCCGATATATATGGATTCAGTGTGCCTGACATGATGGGCATTGAAGAGTCGCCTGTAGTAGTGGACGGAGCGATCAAGCCAGTCCAGCGCTATGGTGTGAAGGTAATGTCCATGGGTTTCTTCATTCAGGAGAATAGCCCGGTGATCTGGCGGGGGCCAATGCTTGGAAAGATGCTTCGTCAGTTCTTGACCGACGTAAAGTGGGGAGAACTGGATTATCTTCTTCTGGATCTTCCACCAGGTACAGGCGATATCGCTCTGGATGTGCATCAAATGCTGCCGCAGAGCCGGGAGATTATCGTAACAACCCCTCATGCTACTGCAGCATTTGTAGCTGCAAGAGCGGGAGCAATGGCAGTGCAAACCAAACATGAGGTACTCGGCGTCGTAGAGAATATGGCTTATTATGAATGCTCCGGCTGCGGAAAGCGTGACTATATATTCGGGCGTGGTGGTGGAGCCAAGCTAGCGGAGGATCTTCATAGCGAGCTGCTTGCCCAGATCCCACTTGGAGCACCGGATAATCACATTTCAGAAGCGGATTATTCTCCCTCGGTATACAAAGAGAACAGTAATACAGGGCAAATATATGCAGATGTAGCTGCTCAGATCATTCAGAAATGTGAACAAGACTGACCCTATGGGCCAGTCTGTTTTTTATACTTATTTAAAATTGTACATTCTCACTTAACTGCTGCCACCACCACCGCCGCCGCCTTTGCCACTGCCCCCGCCGTTACTTTGCTTCGACTGGTTGTCCCCCTGGCCGCCACCTTGACCTTGCTCACCCCCAGGTGGCTTTTCGACCTTAGGTATCAATTGCTCCTGAACCACTGTTTTTAACAAATCCATGACCTCCATCTTGAATAGAGGGCTTTGCATAGATTCCTGCATGACAGTCATGGATTGCTTCCGGTAATCCGGTGTTTTCATGAGATCCAGGAACATTTTCGAAATTTCCGGGGATTTCATAATTTCACTAACCGATTTCTGATAGGTTGGATCTTTAATCAGCTGCATGTGAAGCTGCTTACTTTGTGAATTGATCACCTTCGCGAAATCACCCGCAAATTTTGGATCCGTCATGATCTTCTCAATTTCTTTCTTATACTCAGGAGAAGTGATTGTATCTTTTACCGCTGTTCGGACTTGGTCAGCAGTCTGAGGTGCCAGTAGCATCTTAATCCCCATACTTCCTCCGGAGCTTGAGCCTTCACCACCACCTGAGCCTGATCCACCACCGCTGTCGCTGCCGCCACCTCCACTGCTGCTTCCGCCACCACTGCTACCCTGGCTGCCTGAGCTTAGCGCCTCCATGATTGCTTTTTTTCCGTCATCCGTCTTAAGAATATCAAGTACCATCGTCTTAGTGTCTTTATAGCCCCCACCTTGCGAAGAAGAGGAGGATCCTTGGTCTGAACCGCATGCTGTGAGCGGGAGAATAATCATACATACAATACACAATAATGGGCGGGATTTCGTCCATTTCATCCGTTCCTTGCCTCCTTCTAATAATCATTGTTGGTAGTATGTGAACGTCAAAAAGGAATTATGTCGGTAAAGGAATGGTTTTTTGTCATAAACGTTGGTAAAATAAATCGGAGTGGGGGGCGATACGACATTGAATTTGAAAAGATGGCTTTATTTATTTTGGACAACGCTTGCATTAGGAGCGGGTTGTGCACTGATTGCAGGAGAAATCCTCAAACTGAGTCAGGGTACAGGATTTAAGAATACAGCGGACTTTTTTATTTATATGGGAATACTTATGGGTGTAGGGATTATGGTAAGTGTTTACTCACAAATGGGTTTCTTTGCCTATCTAATGATGAATTATATGGGAACAGGCGTGTTC
>NZ_CP194782.1:3510000-3887500 GCF_050995535.1 Paenibacillus sp. SN-8-1 | reverse complement strand
GTACCCTGAGGAAGAGAAAACAAGAGTGATTCCGTCAGTAGCGGCGAGCGAACGCGGAACAGCCTAAACCAAGGGGCTTGCCCCTTGGGGTTGTGGGACGTCTCACATGGAGTTACAAAGGATTAGGGTAGGCGAAGAGGTCTGGAAAGGCCCGCTAGAAGAGGTAAAAGCCCTGTAACCGAAAGTCTGATCCCTCCGAGACGGATCCCGAGTAGTGCGGGGCACGTGAAACCCCGTATGAATCCAGCAGGACCATCTGCTAAGGCTAAATACTCCCTAGCGACCGATAGTGAAGCAGTACCGTGAGGGAAAGGTGAAAAGCACCCCGGAAGGGGAGTGAAAGAGATCCTGAAACCGTGTGCTTACAAGAAGTCAGAGCCCTCTATATGGGTGATGGCGTGCCTTTTGTAGAATGAACCGGCGAGTTACGTTCCCGTGCAAGGTTAAGGTGAAGAGCCGTAGCCGCAGCGAAAGCGAGTCTGAATAGGGCGACTTATAGTACGTGGACGTAGACCCGAAACCGTGTGATCTACCCCTGTCCAGGGTGAAGGTGCGGTAACACGCACTGGAGGCCCGAACCCACGTATGTTGAAAAATGCGGGGATGAGGTGGGGGTAGCGGAGAAATTCCAATCGAACTCGGAGATAGCTGGTTCTCCCCGAAATAGCTTTAGGGCTAGCCTCGGAATAACGAGTTGTGGAGGTAGAGCACTGATTGGGTGCGGGGCCCGCCAAGGGTTACCAAGCTCAGTCAAACTCCGAATGCCATAAACTTAGATCCGGGAGTCAGACAGTGAGTGCTAAGATCCATTGTCAAAAGGGAAACAGCCCAGACCATCAGCTAAGGTCCCCAAGTGTGTGTTAAGTGGGAAAGGATGTGGAGTTGCACAGACAACCAGGATGTTGGCTTAGAAGCAGCCACCATTTAAAGAGTGCGTAATAGCTCACTGGTCGAGTGACTCTGCGCCGAAAATGTAACGGGGCTAAACACACCACCGAAGCTATGGCTTGATGCTTTGCATCAGGGGTAGGGGAGCGTTGTATGTAGGTTGAAGGTGTACCGTAAGGAGCGCTGGACAGCATACAAGTGAGAATGCCGGTATGAGTAACGAAAAGATCAGTGAGAATCTGATCCGCCGAAAGCCTAAGGGTTCCTGAGGAAGGTTCGTCCGCTCAGGGTAAGTCGGGACCTAAGGCGAGGCCGAAAGGCGTAGTCGAAGGACAACAGGCCCTAATTCCTGTACCACCGTAATCCGTTATGAGCGATGGGGTGACGCAGCAGGGTAGTGACGCAGACTGATGGATGTCTGTCCAAGCAGTGAGGCTGGTGTGTAGGCAAATCCGCACACCGTTAAGGCTGGGCTGTGATGGGGAGTGAAAATTACAGTAGCGAAGGTCATGATCTCACACTGCCAAGAAAAGCCTCTAGTCAGGAGAAGGTGCCCGTACCGCAAACCGACACAGGTAGGCGAGAAGAGAATTCTAAGGCGCGCGGAAGAACTCTCGTTAAGGAACTCGGCAAAATGACCCCGTAACTTCGGGAGAAGGGGTGCCCCGGTAGTGTGAATAGCACGAGGGGGCCGCAGTGAAAAGGCCCAAGCGACTGTTTAGCAAAAACACAGGTCTGTGCGAAGCCGCAAGGCGAAGTATACGGGCTGACGCCTGCCCGGTGCTGGAAGGTTAAGGGGAGTGGTTAGGGAGTAATCCCGAAGCTATGAACCGAAGCCCCAGTAAACGGCGGCCGTAACTATAACGGTCCTAAGGTAGCGAAATTCCTTGTCAGGTAAATTCTGACCCGCACGAATGGCGTAACGACTTGGGCGCTGTCTCAACGAGAGATCCGGTGAAATTTTAATACCTGTGAAGATGCAGGTTACCCGCGACAAGACGGAAAGACCCCATGGAGCTTTACTGCAGCTTGATATTGGACTTTGATACGATTTGTACAGGATAGGTGGGAGCCTAAGAAGCAGGAGCGCCAGCTTCTGTGGAGGCAACGTTGGGATACCACCCTGATCGTATCGGAGTTCTAACCTGGTACCGTGAACCGGTATGGGGACAGTGTCAGGTGGGCAGTTTGACTGGGGCGGTCGCCTCCTAAAGAGTAACGGAGGCGCCCCAAGGTTCCCTCAGAATGGTTGGAAATCATTCGAAGAGTGCAAAGGCATAAGGGAGCTTGACTGCGAGACTGACAAGTCGAGCAGGGACGAAAGTCGGGCTTAGTGATCCGGTGGTACCGCATGGAAGGGCCATCGCTCAACGGATAAAAGCTACCCTGGGGATAACAGGCTTATCTCCCCCAAGAGTCCACATCGACGGGGAGGTTTGGCACCTCGATGTCGGCTCATCGCATCCTGGGGCTGAAGTAGGTCCCAAGGGTTGGGCTGTTCGCCCATTAAAGCGGTACGCGAGCTGGGTTCAGAACGTCGTGAGACAGTTCGGTCCCTATCTGTCGTGGGCGTAGGAAATTTGAGAGGAGCTGTCCTTAGTACGAGAGGACCGGGATGGACGCACCGCTGGTGCACCAGTTGTTCCGCCAGGAGCACAGCTGGGTAGCTAAGTGCGGAAGGGATAAGCGCTGAAAGCATCTAAGCGTGAAGCCCCCCTCAAGATGAGATTTCCCAGTATGTAAGACCCCTTGAAGACGACGAGGTAGATAGGCTGGGGGTGGAAGTGCAGTAATGCATGGAGCTGACCAGTACTAATCGGTCGAGGGCTTATCCTCAAAGTTTCACGAAGTGAAACTACTTCGGAAGCATATTCTAAGAACCCCGAGAACAATGGGGCACACGCAAGTTCGTTTCGTATCTAGTTTTCAGGTGATCAAGCCTGAACCGATTTTAAGCTGCAAGCCTTGATAAGGTATGATATTTTCTCGCAGTGATGAGTTTTCTAAGGTCGGATATTTTCCTGAAGTGATTCAGGGAGTATTGACCCGGAAAAATCCTGTTTGGTGGCGATGGCGGAGGGGTTCCACACGTACCCATCCCGAACACGACCGTTAAGCCCTCCAGCGCCGATGGTACTTGGACCGCAGGGTCCTGGGAGAGTAGGACGCCGCCAAGCGATTACGTTTATTCCCTGATAGCTCAGTTGGTAGAGCACTCGACTGTTAATCGAGTTGTCACAGGTTCGAGTCCTGTTCGGGGAGCCATTGCTCTCATAGCTCAGTAGGTAGAGTGCATCCATGGTAAGGATGAGGTCACCGGTTCGATCCCGGTTGAGAGCTCCATTTTCTCTGGTTGATGACAGCTATAAGTCGTCAAACGATGAGGCCCGTTGGTCAAGGGGTTAAGACACCTCCCTTTCACGGAGGTAACAGGGGTTCGAATCCCCTACGGGTCACCATTTTCTTCTTAATGTAAGTTGGATATGGCTAGAATTATATGAGTGATATCAGTACATACTATGTCCTAAAGTCTTGCCAAAGTATCCATAATGTTTTAATTCATATGGAGGCTTAGCTCAGCTGGGAGAGCATCTGCCTTACAAGCAGAGGGTCGGGGGTTCGATCCCCTCAGCCTCCACCATCGTTTTTATATCTGAGGACAAACTGTCCAAAGTGAGACATTGGGGATTAGCCAAGCGGTAAGGCAACGGACTTTGACTCCGTCACCCATAGGTTCGAATCCTATATCCCCAGCCATTTTGAGCCATTAGCTCAGTTGGTAGAGCACCTGACTTTTAATCAGGGTGTCGAAGGTTCGAGTCCTTCATGGCTCACCATTTACCTTGATTGTCATGGTGAATAGTGTTACTTGTGCGCGTGTGGCGGAATTGGCAGACGCACTAGACTTAGGATCTAGCGTCTTTGACGTGGGGGTTCAAGTCCCTCCACGCGCACCATTTGCGGACGTGGCTCAGCGGTAGAGCATCGCCTTGCCAAGGCGAGGGTCGCGGGTTCGATTCCCGTCGTCCGCTCCATTATTTGCGCCCTTAGCTCAGCTGGATAGAGCGTTTGACTACGAATCAAAAGGTCAGGAGTTCGAATCTCTTAGGGCGCGCCATTTTACTTGCAATTGATAATCTCATAAGCAGCACCATTTTCGGGACGTAGCTCAGCTTGGTAGAGCACCTGGTTTGGGACCAGGGGGTCGCATGTTCAAATCGTGTCGTCCCGACCATTATTTCTTCGGTGCGGGTGTAGTTCAATGGTAGAACTTTAGCCTTCCAAGCTAATAGCGTGGGTTCGATTCCCATCACCCGCTCCATAATTCACCAACAGCATCATCGTAAGCGATGGTGTTTTTTGTTATAATACGTTTTATTTTTACCCATGGATTTTACTGCTTTGACGTGTCAGCGCATTGATTGAATGTTGAAGTGGTTTTTTATGCAGATGGATATGTTCATGTTAATCAGGGAGTTCTAGTTTCTTCGATGAGAATTAAACTTTTGAGAGACTAGCAAAGTTCTATCTATGGGCTATAATAATACAAATAAATGATTAAATATTTAACTTATTTACCTCTTTGGCTGAATCTACAGCCTTGTTTTAATAAATAAAGTGAAGATTTTATGCACCGTTTATTGTATTATGTAAAAAGGCATTACAAAGACGGAAACAGGAGAATTGGGAGGAGAAGCATGACAGAACTAGCGGTAACCGCAAACAAAAGTAATTCCAACAACCTGCTGCGGCGTGATATTCGTTTTTTGGGCAATATTTTGGGAGAAGTCCTTGTACATCAAGGCGGTAATGAACTCTTAGATATTGTCGAAAAGATACGTGAAGCCAGCAAGTCACTTAGAGCCGTATTTCTACCTGAACTGCATGAGGAGTTCAAACAGCTTATTAACACGCTTGAGCCGGACATCCGACATCAAGTCATTCGGGCTTTCGCTGTTTATTTCCAGTTAGTTAACATTGCAGAGCAGAATCATCGTATTCGCCGCAAGCGTGACTACGAGCGTTCTGCCGGGGAGACGGTACAGCCTGGATCTATTGAGGATTCTGTTAGAGACCTTAAAGAACGCGGCTTCTCCTACGATGAAGTACAGGATATTTTACAAGGCTTGTCTTTAGAGCTTGTCATGACAGCTCACCCGACGGAAGCAATGCGCCGTGCAATTCTCGATATTCACAAACGGATTGCTGATGATGTTATGCAGCTGGATAACCCGACTTTGACTTTCAGAGAACGCGAGCAGCTTCGTGAGAAATTGCTGAATGAGGTAATTACCCTATGGCAGACCGATGAGCTTCGTGATCGCAAACCTACAGTACTCGACGAGGTTCGAAATGGTATGTACTATTTCCACGAGACTTTGTTCCATGTGCTGCCTGATGTATATCAAGAATTGGAACGCTGCTTGACGAAGTATTATCCTGAGCATAACTGGCATGTTCCGACATATCTGCGTTTTGGCTCATGGATCGGGGGAGACCGGGATGGTAACCCTTCCGTTACAGCGGAAGTAACTTGGGAGACTCTGTTAATGCAGCGTAAGCTGGCTGTGCGGGAATACCAGCGTATTCTGGCTGAATTGTTCCGTTACTTAAGCTTCAGTACAAGCATCGTCAACGTTACTGACGAGCTGCTTACTTCCATTCAGAAGGATCGGGAGACGGTCGTTCTGAACAAAACGCCTCAATGGCGGAATGAGAAAGAGCCTTATCGGGTGAAACTCACTTATATGACGGAAAAGCTTCATAACGTCATCGATGAGTCGAAGAAAGATTCCATTGATCGCTACAATAGCGTAGCGGAATTGGTTGAGGATCTTAATGTTATTGATCGCAGTCTACGCCATCACTATGCTGATTATGTGGCAGATACGCATATCCGTTACTTGATACGCCAAGTGGAGCTGTTTGGCTTCCATACAGCCAAGCTGGACATTCGCCAGCACAGTCAGGAGCATGAGAATGCTATGACTGAAATTCTTGCTCATATGAATGTTACAGAGAACTACGGTGAGTTAAGCGAAGACAAAAAGGTAGAGCTGTTGGAGCGTATTCTTAACGACCCACGTCCGTTGACTTCTCCTTACCAGGAATACAGTGAGAGTACAACGGAGTGCTTGAACGTCTACCGTACGGTGTTTAAGGCTCAAAAGGAATTTGGGGAGCAATGTATCAGCAGCTATCTAATCAGTATGACAGAGGCTGCAAGTGACATCCTCGAAGTTATGGTATTTGCTAAGGAAGTCGGACTGATCCGGAAAGAGGCCGATGGCAGTGTTGTATGTACACTTCAATCTGTGCCGTTATTTGAGACGATCGATGATCTTCATGCAGCTCCTGCTATTATGCGTTCACTGTTTAATATGCCATTCTACAGACAGTCTGTAACCGGGATGGGTGATCTTCAGGAGATTATGCTGGGATACTCCGACAGTAACAAGGACGGCGGCGTGGTAACGGCGAACTGGGAGCTTCGGGTAGCTCTTAAACAAATCACAGCAACAGCCGAAGAATTCGGCATTAAGCTGAAGTTCTTCCATGGACGTGGAGGCGCTCTCGGACGTGGAGGTATGCCGCTTAACCGCAGTATTCTTGCACAGCCACCGCATACGGTAGGCGGAGGAATCAAGATTACGGAGCAGGGTGAAGTAATCTCATCGAGATATTCACTGAAAGGAATTGCTTACCGCAGTCTTGAACAGGCAACATCTGCATTGCTAACCCAAGCAGTACTTGCTCGTCAGCCTCAACAAAGTGACCTATACGAAGAGAAATGGGAAGCTATTATCAGACAAATGTCTGAGGTATCCCTCAATAAATATCAGGATCTGGTATTCCGGGAACCTGAATTCCTTAAGTTCTTCAAAGAATCCACTCCACTTGGAGAAGTGGGTGAACTAAATATTGGTTCCCGTCCATCCAAGAGGAAGAACAGTGACCGATTTGAAGATTTGCGTGCGATTCCTTGGGTATTCGCTTGGACGCAAAGCCGTTATCTGTTCCCTGCATGGTATGCAGCCGGCACAGGAATTCAAGATTTCTACGGTAACGATGAAGAGAAGTTGAAGGTTCTCCAGGAAATGTACGCGGGCTTCTCATTCTTCCGTTCCTTGATCGACACTCTGCAGTTCGCTGTGGTAAAAGCAGATCTAATTATCGCTTCAGAATACGCGAATATGTGCAGCGATGATACGATGAAAAACCGCATCTTCAAACAAATCGAAGAAGAGTTTAACCTGACGAAGAGCTTGATTCTCAAAATTACAGGTGAGCAGGAAATGCTGGATAATGAGCCTACTCTTCAGGAATCTATTCGTCAGCGTAATCCGTATGTAGACCCGCTTAGCTATCTGCAGGTTCAACTGCTGACCGAATTACGCGCGATTAGAGAACAGGGCGGAGACGACCCAATTCTGCTGCGTGAAGTTCTCCTTACTATCAACGGTATTGCTGCAGGACTTAGAAATACAGGCTGATTGGATTAGCCAATTGTATATTTGGAAATATATTAAGGAACCGTGTCGCATTAGGACACGGTTTTTTTATTGGGCTCAAGCCGTAAAGTTTGCATGTGCGCTTGCAATTTGAGGGAACTTGAATTACCATTTGAATGAAGCGCCGGGACATGCCATTACGTCCGTTCTTAAGCGGTCAAACCGCTAATGTTTATCCTTGAAGCATGGCTTGGAACCGGCAAGAGACCGTTTTGGCGGATCTGGGGGAAAAATGAATGATTGACAATTATGATACGAGACTTGCAAAGCTGGCCCGTAAGGGCGATCAGGGTGCTTTTGCAGAAATTGTAGATCTCTATAAAGATAAACTGTTTCACTTGGCCTATCGTATGCTGAATAACCGGCATGAAGCCGAGGATATTGTGCAGGAGGCATTTCTCAGAGTACATAAGAACTGGATGCGTTATGATGAGAATCAAAAGTTCTCCACATGGATTTATCGTATTGCTACGAATTTGTGTATAGATCGTTTGAGGAAGAGAAAACCAAGTTATTCTCTTGATGCAGAGATGAATGACCAGGAGGGCATGGATGGATATACGCTGATCCCTGGGGATAATCGAACTCCGGAAAGTGAATATCTGGTATCAGAGACCCGGGAGACGATACATTCTGCTATTGAGAGCCTTCCGGCAAAATATAAATCCGTTATGGTCCTTAGATATCTGCAGGAGCTGTCTCTTCAGGAGATTAGTGATGTGCTGGGTATGCCTGTAACGACAGTCAAAACCCGTGTACATAGAGGGCGTGAATTTTTGCGCAAAAAATTGGAGAATAAGCATATTTAAACTAAAAAAACTTTTTGAAACGATATACATAGTACAGCGTATTTAAAGTGTATACCTGATTGCTTTGCCCGTTGATTGTAAGGTTAGTGCTTATATAAAATGGAATGGTTCTTAGGATGTAACGCATATTCCATGCAGATTTCAACTGAAAGGATTGGCTCATATGGATTGCAAACAAGCTGCCTCTTTAATGCATGAATACCTGGATGACGATTTAGACCAAGCGCAAGCTGTGGAACTAAAGAAACATCTTGTACAATGTCCATCCTGTAATATGCATTTTCAAGAGCTGGAACAAACGGAAATGATGCTTTTCCATGCTGTTAAGAGCTCGGTGCCTTCCGCTTCAGATGAGCTGGTAGATCGAATTATGCGAGAGCTTCCAAGAAAACGTGGACAGCGTGTGTGGATAAAATGGATCAAGAAGCATCCTGCACTTACGGCAGTGGCCATGTTTATCTTTGTTATGCTCTTTAGCACGATGTCACTCTGGAAGGCGGATGACCAATTAATAGTTAAAGGTGCGGGGCTGGACCAGGTTGTTATTGAAGGGAATACGGTCATTGTCCCAAATGGGAAGACGATTGCCGGTGATCTAACTGTGGAGAATGGAAAGGCCAAGATCTATGGCGAAGTGGATGGTAATCTTACGGTCATTGATGGTTCACTGTACCAGGCTTCAACGGCTAAAATATCTGGTGATGTGAAGAGTATTGATCAAGCGCTTGATTGGATCTGGTATAAGATCACGAATACATTCACAGAAGTCGCCTATCGGTAGTTGGAAATATTAACAGTTGTAAGGGCGCCACTCGATGGAGGGGGCGCCTTTTGTTGTATTAATCTGGTATAAATTATATATTTTAGTGGGTCCAGGACAAAGAAGCTTGCAACTGAAGTTCGATCGTTATAACCTAGAGTTTAGGGACAACATAAGACTGATAAGCTTGCTAAAAGGGAAAACCGGGGGTTGCTGTATGAATTACTTTTCGGACTTAACATGGCAGGAGTCCATTAAAGATGCTATAGATATTCTAATTGTAACTTATATTATTTATCATTTGATTTTACTTGTACGGGGAACCCGGGCTGTTCAGCTGCTAAAAGGTATCCTCGTGCTAGTTGTGATATGGGCGGTTAGCACCTGGTTCGATCTTTACACGCTCAAGTGGCTAATGAATCAAATGTTCACGTTTGGTGTTCTTGCCGTCTTCATTATTTTTCAGCCCGAGCTAAGACGGGCACTGGAGCAGCTTGGGCGTGGTAAATTATTCGGGCGTACGACCGCGGATGAAGAAGAATTTAGCCGGGAGATCGGAGAGGTTATTAAGGCGGTTAATTATTTATCCCGTGGAAAGATTGGGGCATTAATAGTATTTGAACGCAATACAGGTCTTAATGAATACAAAGAATCGGGAATTCCAACCCAGTCGGTAATTACTTCTGAACTGCTGATTAATATCTTCATTCCTAACACCCCTCTTCATGATGGGGCCATCATTATTCAGGAGCATCGGATTGCCGCGGCAGCCTGTTACTTGCCACTTTCGGAGAATCCCTTTATTAGCAAGGAGTTGGGTACAAGACATCGCGCTGCCATCGGAATCAGTGAGGTAGGTGATGCGGTGTCCGTAGTCGTATCGGAGGAAACGGGGCAAATCTCGCTTGCGATTAACGGGCAGGTCGTGCGAGGTATTAATGAGGAGTCCCTAATCTCCAAGTTATATGAAGAGCTTAGTCCGAGTACGGCACATAAGGACAAGAAGACCCCATTCTGGAAGCTGAAAGGGGGGCGCAAACATGGATAAATGGTTCAACAATAATACCATTGCCAAGATTTTGGCGCTCTGCATCAGTATTCTTCTGTGGGCCATGGTTCATATAGACAGCAGTACGCCAAGTACTTCAGGTTCCTCAGTCGATACTAAGACGATTAATGATGTTAAAGTGGAAGTTGTTGGTTTTGACGATAAATCCTATGTTCTGATGGATATGGATCCAAAGGTTGTGAGTCTGGAAGTTAAAGGGAAACGCCCTAATATCACCTCCGTATTTACTGATTATAGGGTAAAATTGAACTTGGAGGATGTAGGTCCAGGTACGACTATGGTACCACTAACCGTGGAGCTTCCTTATGGAGTTGAGCTGGTATCTAAGAACCCCTCATCGGCTAAGGTAACAATTGAAGCCAAGCAGACAAAGACTTACAGCGCAAGTGTGGTGCTAAAGGGGGTTCCAGATGGGGGCCTGCAAATGGGGACTCCTATTCTGGAGAACGATGGAAAGGTTAGTGTGACGCTCCCGGAAAGTGAACTTAAACGAGTTCACAAGGTTGAAGGAACCTTGGATGTTAGTGGAGCCGGGGATTCTGTAGAAGGCAAATCCGTAAAGCTAAGGGCATATGATAAGAGTGGACGGGAAATTCCGGATGCGGAGATTAGCCCATCATCCATACGGGTCGATGTACCTATGAATAAACTTTATAAAACGGTACCTATAGAAATTAAACAAACAGGAAAGCTCCCACAAGGTTACGCACTGTCAGAAATTCAGGCGGACGTCGAGGGAGTTGCTGTATATGGGACTAAAGAAGTGTTAGAGGGGATTGATTCCTACTCCGTTAGTGTTGATTTGAGCAAGTTCAAGGGTCCAACCACGACAGAATACTCATTGGACTTGACTCCGCCCAAAGGTTCTGAGAAAATCGAGCCGAGCTCTGTGAAGGTCGTTGTCAAAGCTGCACCTTTAGGTGAAAAGACAGTGAATGACATTCCGGTTACGATCAAGAATCAGAGTGACAAGACGACAGTTAAAATTCTGAATCCGGCAAATGCAAAAATGTCTTTGACGGTGCAGGGTTCGGATGAAGTACTGAAGTCTATTCAATCAGGAGACTTTGTAATTAGTGTCGATGTATCTGGTCTTGGACAAGGGGTTCACACGGTTAATCCTACGATTACGCTTCCCAAGTTTGTAACTTTGGCAAGCAGCAGTGATGTAAAGATCGAAATCGAAGTTAAGGATAGTTCTTCAAAACCTGTGACTTCGACTCCTTCTGGTACAAACACGGAAGGGAATGGACAGAGTGTGAATTCAGGGACAGTCTCGGGTACTGAGGGAGATGGGACCTCTGGGGAATCAGGCAGTAATTCAGAGCAGTCAGGGAAAGAACCTTAGAAGCAGCAGAGAGATTGAAGTACAATAAAAACATGTAAGTCATGGATGAGAAACCATTTATCTGGAGGAGTGAGTGATTGTGGGGAAGTATTTTGGAACAGATGGAGTACGTGGTGTAGCGAATAAGGAATTGACGGCAGAGCTTGCTTACCGAATCGGCCGTACTGGCGGATATGTTCTGGCAGGACAAGTAGAGAAACCAAAGGTTATTATTGGTATGGATACCCGTATCTCAGGTGTAATGTTGGAATCTGCACTTGTAGCAGGCCTACTGTCAATTGGAGCAGACGTAATTCGTATTGGGATTGTCTCTACTCCGGCTGTCGCTTATCTAACCCGTTTGTTAAAAGCAGATGCCGGTGTAATGATCTCGGCTTCTCACAACCCGGTAGAGGATAATGGAATTAAGTTCTTCGGTAGCGATGGCTTCAAGCTGTCCGATGAGACAGAGCTCCAGATTGAAGCTCTGCTGGATAAGGAAGTAGATGAGCTCCCTCGTCCAATCGGCGACAAGCTTGGAAGTGTGATCGTAGATAACGAATCGAAATATAAATATCTGGATCACCTAAAAACAACGATTTCTTCAAACTTTGAAGGCTTGAAGATTGTACTGGACTGCGCAAATGGGGCTGCTTATGAGCTTGCGCCGAAGCTGTTCCGTGAACTCGGGGCGGAAGTCTATACAATTGCAGCTGAGCCGACAGGGCTTAATATAAACGATCACTGCGGGTCTACACATCCGGAGTTATTGAAAGAAGAAGTAGTACGTCTGGGAGCAGATCTGGGTCTTGCCTTTGATGGAGATGCTGACCGCCTGATTGCCATTGATGAGAAGGGCGAGGAAGTAGACGGAGACCATATCCTGTGTATCTGCGGAGAAGCTATGAACCGCGCGGGCAAATTGAATGGAAGTACCATTGTTTCGACGGTAATGAGTAATTTTGGTTTCTATAAAGCAACTGAAAAGCTGAGCTTAAATACGGCAAAAACAGCCGTAGGTGACCGTTATGTTATGGCTGAAATGCTGCGCGGCGGATACAACCTGGGCGGAGAGCAGTCTGGACATGTTATTTTCTTGGACTATAACACTACAGGAGACGGCATTCTGACTGGGATTCAATTGGTTGATACCATGAAGAAGGCAGGCAAGCCTCTAAGTGAATTGAAGAAGCTGATGGTTCAATATCCACAAGTGCTGGTGAATGTGCGTGTTCAAGATAAGAGCAAGTACAACGGTAACCAAGCAATTGAAGAAGCCATTACGGTTGTAGAACAAAAGCTTGGCAGCAACGGCCGGGTTCTGGTACGTCCATCGGGTACGGAGTCTTTGATCCGTGTTATGGCTGAAGGTCCGGATAAAACGGAGCTTGAACAGTTTGTATCCCAGATTACTAAAGTAGTTGAGCGGGAACTGGTATAGGACCAAGAAATCATACTATATTAATGGGTAATTAGGCCGCTGGAATGGGTTTCCCGTTCCGGCGGATTTTTTATGGGTAGGAAAGTCACATTTTCTTGAGCTGGGTCCCCATGCCATTGCAAATTGCTAGTGAGGTGCATATAATAACATTATTCCTAAGAAAGAAAGAGAGGGCAGTGAGGTTCCAGGTTAATAAGCGCCAGAGCTTCGGATTCGCGCGGGAAGGATGACCGTAATTAGGGTATACGGTATCCACGGCAATCGAAGCTGACGAGGTGGAGGTGTTCGAAATGTTCGGCGGGGGCCTCCCGGTAATCGCATCTAACCGTAAGTCGGATAAGCAAAAGGCATGGGCGACCATACTAACAAACTTACCGACCGATGCTACAGATCTTAGAGATGGAACTAATGGCAAGATGATTCGCACGCTTAGCTTTAGTTCATATCGTGTTCGATATAATTCTATGAATGTACGAAAGTGATTGCGGTTGATTTGTAGTAGTGGGGTTAGAATGTACATTCATGAAAATATTTGACCTTATCAGAAAATTTTCATTATAAAATAAAATACATCTGACTCCAGACTACTGCGTAGTCTTCCGCTTCTTTCGTCCTTTCATCCCAAAATTGATGAGATAACGAAACGGAGGATTTTATAAAATGTGTGGTATTGTCGGATATATCGGGAAAAGAGATACACAGTCAGTTCTGATCGAGGGTTTGAAGAAGCTTGAGTACCGCGGGTATGACTCTGCTGGGATTGCTGTATTCACACCGCAAGGTCTGCAGATCAGCAAATCGATTGGTCGCTTGGCTAATTTGGAGTCCAAGCTTGAAGGTGCGCCGCTAGTTGGTTCCGCGGGCATTGGTCATACACGGTGGGCAACTCACGGTAAGCCTTCTGATGTTAACTCCCATCCTCACACAGATAACAGTGAGAAGTTCTCCGTTGTTCATAACGGGATTGTAGAGAACTACCTGGAGCTGAAAGAGGAATTGATCAGTCAAGGACATGTGTTTGTGTCGGAGACAGATACTGAGGTTATCTCTCACCTGGTTGCTCGTGAATATGATGGTGATATCGTTAAAGCTGTTCAAAAAGCGATTAGCTACATGCGCGGAGCATTCGCACTTGGTGTGTTAACTGAGTATGAGCCACATAAACTGGTAGCTGTTCGTCAGGCTAGCCCGCTTATTATCGGTCTTGGCGAAGGAGAGAACTTTATCGGTTCTGATATCCCGGCTATTCTCGAATATACTCGAAATGTCTATATCCTTAACGATGGTGAAATGGCGATTCTGACACAGGATTCTGTCGAATTGATGACCATTGAAGGGAACTTTATTTCTCGGGAAATGATTCATGTCGATTGGGATGCTGTTACAGCGGAAAAAGGCGGCTTTGATCATTTCATGCTGAAAGAAATTCATGAACAGCCTAAAGCTTACCGTGATACGATCCGTGGACGTGTTGACGAGTCCGGCCGTAAAGTAGTGCTGAAGGATTTCAAATTGACATCAGAACGTATCCAACAGATTCAGAACGTTCATATCGTTGCCTGCGGAACGGCTTACCATGCCGGTCTGGTTGGTGGAACAGTGATTGAACAACTGGTTCGCATTCCTGTATATAATGATGTTGCATCCGAGTATCGCTATCGTTCACCATTGATTACTCCTGACACTTTGGTTATCGTAGTAAGTCAATCCGGTGAAACTGCAGATACACTCGCTGCACTTCGTGAAGCGAAGAGCAATGGTGCGCATGTACTTGCAGTAACTAACGTTGTAGGCAGCTCCATTGCCCGTGACGCTGATGATGTGCTTGTAACACTGGCTGGACCTGAGATCGCTGTAGCTTCGACTAAAGCGTACTCTTCACAGCTGATCGCGTTCTATCTGCTTGGCTTGTACCTTGCACAAGTTCGCGGCACGAAATCGGAAGATGAGGTTGCTCACATGATCTCTGCGATCCAGGCACTGCCTGAGCAAGTAGAAAGCATGCTTGAGAACTCTGATGCGATCAAAGCTTATGCAGAGCAAATTTCTCATAACCAGCACTTGTTCTTCATCGGACGTGGCCTGGATTATGCCGTTGCTCAAGAAGGTTCACTGAAGCTGAAAGAAATCTCTTATATTCATTCCGAGGCTTATGCTGCAGGTGAATTGAAGCACGGAACACTTGCCCTGATTGAAGAGGGGATTCCGGTTATTGCCTTGGCAACTCAAGACTCTGTCCTTGAGAAAACAGTAAGCAACATCAAGGAAGTGAAAGCTCGCGGTGCTGACGTAATGGTAATTACGCACGAAGAGCATGTTGCCAACCTTCTGAAATCCGTGGATCAAGCTTTCGCGATTCCTAAGACACTGCCTCTGTTCACACCGGCTCTGTCTGTAGTACCTCTGCAATTGTTGTCCTATTATGCTTCACTGGCCCTTGGTCATGATGTGGATAAACCACGTAACTTGGCGAAGAGTGTAACTGTAGAGTAAGGTAGTTGGTAAAAGAGCAACTTTTTGTTCGGTGACATTAAAGTTGGTGTACGGACATTAATGTTAGTGTCTCATTGATGTCTTGAAGCCAATAAATATCACATAGAAGTGGTCCCGATGATACTAATCATTCGGGACCATTTTTATAAAGGCAGGGAATTTTGGATTCCATCGGTGCAAGGATAAAGTACATCAGAAAACTTCATGAACTAAATCAAGTATCATTTGCTCAGGCAATCGGTATTTCACAAGGAACTCTAAGTGAATTGGAAAGTAATAAGTTCTCTCCTTCTGTAGAAACACTCATACAGCTTCATCAAAAGTTTGAGGTGGATTACATTGGCTTCTATTAGGGAAGTAAAATAGACAGGATATTCGGAGTGTGCTGTGAAAAAAAAGATTAGACTGAAAAATAAAGTATAAGATCGTGAAAATAAAGTTGTAGACTGGCAGTCGGCATGGGCTGAGATCGGCTTGCGCTTTATTCTGCAGCTTGCGTCCTGTGATGTCGTTCCCCCTCGTTAACCCCGGGAAAGGAACTCGCCCTGCAAGCAAATAATAAAGGTTTGCGCGATAAACGGCTGCATATTGTTATGCGGCTGCGAGCCGCCTGCCACGTTGAGTGCTACGGGAGACATCTGAACATTGGGCGTCGGATCGTAAATGGGCAGCGGGTCCGAATAAGGGTCCGGCTTCGGGTTCTGCGCCCATACCATATTGGCTGCCTCGTTCGTCGAGCCATCGGAAGCCAACGCCTGAGGAACGTGCGTATGGCTTGGAATTTCGGTCGTCAACAGGGTAACCGTCTGACTGCCTGCCTGTTCTCCCACGGTACGCGGAGTAAGTCCTTGTCCAGCGCCTTGATTCATGCACGCGCTGCCCATCAAATTAGGCAAAGCGAATGTGCTTTTGCCGTCGCCGCCGTATTGTACGCCGAGGATCGAGAAGAGGGCCGTATTTTGGGTAATGGGCATCAGCTGTCCATTACCCAAAATACAGCCCTTCGGGGCAAAATTGCCTGCGATAACGCGAATTTCTCCGATATATGCATCTGCCATGTCAAAGCCTCCTTATTTAATTTCTGCTTGGAAAAATACCTTGAATCGCAATAGCGTAGTTCAGACACTGGTATGGCTGCATGTTATTGTGGGGCTGCCTGCCGCCGGACACTCCGATTGCGCTTGAGCTCATTTGAACCATCGTTGCTGGAGGGTTGTAGGCGTTATCGAACACGGCCCAGGAATTGCCTGTAGGCGATCCGGTGCTTGCAGGGTTGGACGAAGCCGAGACTTGATGGGTATGCTGCGGCATTTCGTTCACGGTGAGCGTGTGCGCCGCCTCCCCTTGGCTTGTTCCGAGCGGAATCGTCTGGCTGACGTGAATCGGCACGCGTCCGCGGTAATCCGGCAGCGCGAAGGTTGTTACGCCGTCGCCGCCGTAAACCGCGCCGAGCAGTGAGTACAGCGTTTGGTTCTGATTAATGTTCAGGATTTGCCCCTCGCAGAACATCCAGCCTTTTGGCGCATAATTATTGGCGAAAAGCCGAACTTCTCCAACAAACGGTTCAGACATCGGAAGACCTCCTCGAAATAGTTTGCAGTAGGCTGATTGCCGCCGACCGGCGCCAGGGAATTAGTGTTCATGCCCACAAGGCCGGTGCCGGCTTCTGCGTAGTTGGTCATATAAGTTTGAGCCCATACCGCGTTGGCCGGTTCGCTGCTCTCTCCAAGAGCAGTATTGGCGTTGGCCGTATGGGTGTGCGCAGGGAGCTGTTGAGACGTAAGCGTAACCGTCTCCGTTCCGGCTTTGCTGCCTCTTGTGATGGTGGAATTTGGGTGCACGGCGACTCGGCCTTGCAGATCGGGAAGCCCGAACGTCGTCTGGCCGTCGCCACCGTACGTGGTGCCGAGCAAAGCGAACAGCGCCTCATTCTCCGCAATACTTAGGACCTGCCCGTTGCAGAGCGCCCAGCCCTGAGGAGCAAAGTTTCCTGCAAACATACGAATTTCGCCCAAATAGGACTCGCTCATCAATAGTCACCTCTTGAATGTATTTATGGGAGAGCCCGCTAACTGGCCGGTGCGGGGCTCCATACCATCTGAATATGCAAGCTGCCGCTGTCATTCCGTATGAACCCTGTGCGTTCATACAGCCGCAAAGCCGGATTGTCCGGCAACACGCTGAGGTGAATCGACATTGAGGCATTTTCAGCGTCGGCCTGCAGTTTTCTAATGAAAGCGGTTCCGAAACCTTGTCTTCGATAAGCGGGGAGCACGGCGATGTCTACCAAAGTCAGCTTCCCGTCCGACCTGTCTACCAGCGCTTGTCCCACCTTCTCCTCCCGGTGATGTAGAATGAGCTGTTCGGCAGCGGGATACTGGAGCGAGTAGGAGCGTTGTCTGGCCGCCCACTGCATGCTCAGAAACTGCTGCTGCATGATTTCGTCCCAGCCCCAACTCTGCATTTCCTTCGAACGCGTACCGGCATAGAGCAGGTAGAGAAATGGTGCATCTGATTCCAGTGCAGGGGATGTGTGAATCATTCGCTCTCCTTTCGAGAAAGTAATTACTAGATTTTACAAAGAATATCCTTTAGAATCATAGCACAGAATTCGCCATAAATCTGCATTATAATGTAATATTTTCCTGATTTCTATATTGACATTAATACTATTTAACTAATGCAAATGTCAACTTTTTGGGTAAAGTGGAATATTTCTTTGTTATTTGGTTCAAATGAACTGCAATATAACCGATAAATAGTTGGGAGTGAATAAGTCCGGCAGGCAGCATGAAAGCGTAGTTATTCAATATGAAAAAGGGATATTTTGATGAAAGAGCGATATTATGCAATTTTTTAAGCTTTTGAGAGTAATAGTGGTCTGTGCGGTACTTATAACTTCAGTCGGGCTGGAAGTATTCGTGCCGCCGGCGAGAGCTGCGACGGCTACCTGGACGGGGCCGATAACTAATTTGCCGCATTATGGTAGTGGCAGCTGGTATAGAGCCGGGTATGGCACCCTGAATGGTACACAACAATGGGTCGCCATGCAACAGCTTGGCGGGAAAACCGGAATCTCGCAGGACGGGGTTAACTGGCAAAGTGTGACTACTACGGCTTCTACCTGCACATATATGAGAAGCATCGTGTATACGCGCGAGCAGGCTATGGTGATCATCGCCAAAGCGATGGAGCTCACGAAGCTGAAAGACGGACTCCCTGCTCAGGATGCAGAGACACTTCTCCAGCCTTACGCAGATGCGGTTTATGCATCCGATTGGGCGATCAGCAGCATTGTGGATAGCATTCAATCCGGTGTTATTACGGGAAGAAGCCAAACGGAGCTTGCACCGAATGCCTATATTACAAGAGCTGAAATCGCTGTGATTATCCAGAAATTGCTGCAGAAATCCGGACTGATTTAAATTTGCGGCAGCATGCATAAGATGCTTTCCTGCTATAAGAAAGTAATAAGCTAAGGTGAAAATAGCTCAAGGTAAACAAAAGGCAGCCGATCAGAGGATCGGCTGCCTTCAGAGTGTCGAGAAAGTCCAGAGGACTTTTCGACACTCTGTTTTTTATATGGGGAGACTCATCTTTTAAAACAAAAATTGATTTAAACCGATCTGAGAGCCCTATTTTTATAAGCTAATAAGACAATTGGAAACCCCCTGCAAAAAACAGGGGGTTTCTCGGCTGCCTTTTTCGACATATCAGAAGGTATAAAATCACTGCCCTATTTCAGAAAAATTTGTTAAGGTAAGCATATGGAGAGCAACATACTGAAGCGGATTTTTCTGGAGAACTGGGATTGGTTTTGTGAGAAGCATGGCGATCGAATCCGTCCTGCGGTATTGAAGGAAGTGACGAAGTTCTTGGGATGCGGGAATCCAAAGAACGGATTTAAGCTTCTGGTATGCGAAGGTTGCCACGATATAAGGAGAGTCCCGTACAGGTGCAAGGGACGGTTTTGTACGACGTGTTCGTGCGGTGAGACGGAAGAGTGGAGTCGTATGATGGCGGAAGATGTTTTTCAAGTCAACCATCGACATATGATTTTCACGATAGATGAAGGACTGCGAGAGATCTTCTTAAGGCATCGCGAGATGCTAAAGGCATTGATGGACGAGGCAGTTCGCGTGGTGCAAGAGCATTTTGAACAAAACATAAAGTGACATCAGGAGTCATTGCTGGCTTACATACGTTTGGATCGAGATTAAATTTTAACCCCCACGTACACATGCTGGTAACGATGGGCGGTATGACGGTGAACGGAGAATGGAAAACGTACGACTACGTTCCGTTTGAGAAGCTGCGAAAAGTGTGGCAGACAGTCGTGCTTAAGTTAATACGACGAACACTATCGGGGGAAGAAAAGCGGAAGGTGCAACCGTTGTTGCAGAAGGCATATCAGAACAATGATAAAGGCAGTAGGGGTACGTGGACACGAATACAAAGTCTCAAATATCCTCCAACGCCAAAAGGACCGTCAGAGTGAACTTCCCTGACGGTTTTTCTTAAAAGACGGAGGAAAAACGGATACCATTGTTGCAAGGATCAAGTATGTCAGAAAACTTCATGAACTAAATCAAATATATAGAAATAAATTTTGTGAATTGTTGTAGGTTGTGGAAGGTTGTAGATTAATCGTGTCGAATTAATATCTCTTACAGACCAAAATTGGTGAAAAGATTGGCGCCGTGTGGATTCAAAATAGGTGTTCTCTTATCTCAGCAGGTGTTTCGGATAAAATGAATTCCTTTGGGGTGATGCAAAAATGCGTACCATGATCATTGATTCCGATGAGTCGGAGCTTGAGCTTTTGGAGACATTGCTTACGGGATACCGGATCTTCGAAATTGTTGAGAAGCAGACCCGGCCTGAGCAAGTGCTGGAAACGGTTCTGAACAAGCAGGTCGAGGTAGTGTTTTTAGAAATACAACTGCCTCTAGTGAACGGCCTCCTTATCGCAGAGTCATTATTGCAAACTGCTGCAGAGATCAAGGTTGTTTTCGTTACTAAGCATAATCATTTAGCGATCGAGGCTTTCGAGATCGGTGTATTAGATTACATTTTAAAACCGCTTGAAGCCAATCGTCTGCACAAGACTGTAAATCGACTGCTCGTCCGTCATGAGGCAGGAAGAGGACCTGGGCGTATCCTGACGTCGGATTTTAAAGAACTATTCTTTTGCTTCGGAAAATTCGAATGGATATCAAATCGGCAATCTATGGCGGCGGTAAGATGGAGAAGATCTAAAGAACGCGAACTGATGGCGCTTTTTCTTCATTACCGGGGACAATTTGTTTCTAAGGAAAGAATCATGGAGGGGCTTTGGCCGGAAACAAGTCCGGAACAAGCGGTAGCGTTCTTGCACTCGTGTGTATACAACATTCGAAAAATGATAAAAGAATGCAACGCCGTTTTGGAATATCACAATAACAGATATCGGTTTGAAATGCAGGAAGCATGGTTTGATGCTGAGGTCTTCGAACAAATGGTCGAAAGCAGCATGCGGATTAATTCTGCGAATGTCAACGTTTATGAGAATATAGCAGATTTATACCGTGGCGATTATTTGGAGCAAGAAGAGTTTGAATGGGCAAGAGAAAAAAGAGAGAACATGAAAAAACAATATATTTTCCTATTAAAGAAATTAGCGGAGTTCTACCTGTCTGAAAACCGGCTGCAGGAAGCGGAACGCTGTCTTCGTAAGGCCTTGCAGAAAAATCCCTATCTCGATGATATGAATGAGCTGTTGCTTAAGGTGTACACGTTACAAGGTGATCGGTACGCAATGATTAGGCATTTTAATGAATTCATAACCTTATTGAATGAAGATTTGGGAATCGCTCCGAAAGAATCTACATTTCAACTTTATCAACAGCTTAGCTTTGGTATTTTCAATGAAGTTGAGAAAATCGGCGAGTAGGGACAGTAGTCAGATATCAAATCGTAAAGAGGGGCCTTAATTCCTGTTTTCGTTTATAGTTTGGTCAGAATTTAGTCAGAGGGGAATGGTATTTTTTGCCTATGCGTTAAGCAGAATTTTTGATAAAATTAGATGATTTCTGATCCGTTGACATTTCATGCAGAAAAAGGAGATGTTTGAGATGGAAGCATTTGTAGGGATGATTATGCCGTGGTCACTGAACTGGGCGCCGGTGAATTGGGTTCCTTGTGATGGCCGGACGTTGATGATTAACCAATACCAAGCTCTATATTCCTTGATTGGCGTCACTTATGGCGGAGATGCAAGGACGACCTTCCAAGTGCCGGATTTGCGCGGACGCGTACCGGTTGGTATGGGGCAGCAACCAGGCGGAGCCAATTATGTTATTGGCACATTTGGCGGGACGGAGACGACTACGTTAACCAACAGCCAACTGCCAGCGCATGCGCATACGTTTTCTGCGACCGCGAATGTAAGTGTTGGAGCGCCTGCAAATGCTAGTGATCCGACGACCAATACGCCGGCAGCCAATACAAGTCTCTCCGTAGGGCAAGATTCAACGGGGGGAGAAGCTAACATTTACAATACGGCGGCTCCTACGATGATGACGGCAACGATGAACACAACCGCATCCATTAGCGGGACTACAGGAGTAGCGGGAACCGGACTACCGTTTAGCAACGTGCAGCCCTACCAAGTTATTAATTACATCATCTGTGTGAATGGATTGTATCCTCAGCGGCCTTGATGACGTTTAGTATTGAGCAATTCTGGGAGATTAACAGATCTGAAAAGGGGGATGTTTGATATGGAAGCGTTTGTAGGGATGATTATGCCGTGGTCACTAAACTGGGCGCCAGTGAATTGGCTTCCTTGTGATGGCCGGACGTTGAACATTATGCAATATCAGGCGTTGTATTCTCTGATTGGCGTCACGTATGGCGGGAATGCAACGACAACATTCAATTTACCGGATTTGCGCGGACGCGTACCGGTTGGTATGGGACAGCAGCCTGGCGGAACAAATTATGTGATCGGCACATTTGGCGGGACGGAGACGACCGCGCTAACAACCAACCAGTTGCCAGCGCATAATCATACATTTTCCGGAAGCGCGAATGTAAGTGTTGGAGCGCCTGCAAATGCTAATGCTCCGACGACCAATACGCCGGCAGCCAATACAAGTCTCTCCGTAGGGCAAGATTCAACCGGGGGAGAAGCTAACATTTACAATACGGCGGCTCCTACGATGATGACGGCAACGATGAACACAACCGCATCGGTTAGCGGAACTACGGGAGTGACCGGAACCGGACTGCCGTTTAGCAACGTGCAACCGTACCAGGTTATTAATTACATTATATGTGTGAACGGATTGTATCCTCAGCGGCCTTAATGGGCGGTTATTCCTGTATACAATTATTGCAGCGCATTAATGTTGAAAGGGGATGGGGCAGGTGGAAGCATATACAGGGATGATTATGCCGTGGTCACTGAGCTGGGCGCCAGTGGATTGGCTTCCTTGCGATGGCCGGGAGCTGAACGTCCAGCAATATCTGGCGTTGTACTCTTTGATTGGCAACACCTATGGCGGAACTGCGCCGACGACTTTCAAGTTACCGGATTTGCGCGGACGCGTACCGGTCGGTATGGGGCAGCAGCCTGGCGGAACAAATTATATGATCGGGACAGTTGGCGGGACGGAGACGACTTCGCTAACAAACAGCCAACTGCCAGCGCATGCGCATACGTTTTCTGCGACCGCGAATGTAAGTGTTGGGGCGCCTGCAAATGCTAGTGATCCGACGACCAATACGCCGGCAGCCAATACAAGTCTCTCCGTAGGGCAAGATTCAACCGGGGGAGAAGCTAACATTTACAATACGGCGGCTCCTACGATGATGACGGCAACGATGAACACAACCGCATCCATTAGCGGGACTACTGGAGTAGCGGGAACTGGACTGCCTTTCAACAACGTTCAACCGTACCAGGTCATTAATTACATTATATGTGTGAATGGTTGGTATCCTCCGAAACCTTAGCATCTACGTTGTTTAATCGTACGGTTTCAACTTGTTAGAATAGCAGTTCTGCATATGAAAGGCGCGTAAGTCAGAGAGGCGATTCTAGTAAATGGTCAGGGAGTTTGTTGCGTTATGCAATGGACTCCTTGATCTTGTTTCAGGAGTACTACATTAGAAACTGGCTCAAAGAGGTGGAATAATGGGGAAAAGCAGGTCATCTCTGAAAGGGATGAAATGGATTGCTTGGCTATGTATAGCTATGATTTTTGCCGTTCCTTTACAATCGGTGATTGCACCGCAGCACGTGTATGCTGCGACACCGAGCAATGAAAATTTCGATAGTGCACCAACTGGGTCTGCTGCGGCTTCGATAGATGTGGGGGACTGGACATTTGATGGAGGTAGTACTGACGGGGGCAATAAGCCTAGAGTTCAAATCAGACTGCTAAATCCAAGTACTACTAACAATATTCTATTATTAGGCAATAATAACAGAGGTCAGATCGAATATAGTCGTGTTAAATCCAAAACTGGACCTTTTAAGCTTACATCGTTTAGAGTCATCGAACGGAATGCTACTGCTAATCAATATACAGTGTCGGGATATTTAGAGGGAAACCCGGTAGCGAATGCTGTAAAAATATTCAATCCTACTACGAGCCAATCTTATCCAGTGGATTTCTCTGGCGAACTACCATGGGGAAATATTGATGAGTTTCGAATTAGTGCAAGCACCAAGATTACATTGGAACTGGATGATCTAATGGTAGCTGATCCTGTAGTAGCAGTTACCAACGCGGCAGCGCCAATCATCACGACGCAACCATCGAACCAAACGGTCTACGAGGGCGGAACGGCTAACTTGACGGTAGCGGCAAGCGGCGGAGTAGCGCTGAGCTATCAGTGGTACAGCAACACGACGTCCAGCACGAGTGGAGGTACGCCGATTAGCGGCGCAACGAGCGCGACGTATGCGGCACCGACGGGTACGGCGGGCACGATGTACTACTATGTGATCGTGACGAACACGGATTCAAGTGCAACCGGTCAGACTACGGCAACAGCAACGAGCAATGTAGCGAAGGTGCAAGTGAACGCGTTAACCAACGCGGCAACGCCAAGCATCACGACGCAACCATCGGACCAAACGGTAGATGAGGGAAGCGCAGCCACCTTGACGGTAGCGGCAAGCGGCGGAGTAGCGCTGAGCTACCAGTGGTACAGCAACACGACGCCTAGCACGAGTGGAGGCACGTCGATTAGCGGCGCAACGAGCGCAACATATTCGGCACCGACGGGTACGGCGGGCACGATGTACTACTATGTAATCGTGACGAACACGGATTCAAGTGCAACCGGTCAGACTACGGCAACAGCAACGAGCAATGTAGCGAAAGTGCAAGTGAACGCGTTAACCAACGCGGCAACGCCAAGCATCGACACGCAGCCGTCTGACAAAACGGTCAACGAGGGCGGAACGGCTAACTTGACGGTAGCGGCAAGCGGCGGAGTGGCGCTGAGCTATCAGTGGTACAGCAACACGACACCTAGCACGAGTGGAGGCACGTCGATTAGCGGCGCAACGAGCGCAACATATTCGGCACCGACGGGTACGGTGGGCACGATGTACTACTATGTGATCGTGAAGAACACGGATTCAAGTGCAACCGGTCAGACTACGGCAACAGCAACGAGCAATGTAGCGAAGGTGCAAGTGAATGCCAACGCGGCAACGCCAGTCACCAACTTTGACAGCACAGGCAAAACCATGACAACGGCCAGCTTTAGCTGGAGCGCGGTGAGTGGCGCGACGGGGATTATCATTCAACAATCGCCGACAGGCACCAATACGTGGACAACGTCCACGACAGACTCGATTGCGACAAACGACACAAGCGCAACGGTAACGGGTCTGAACCCTGCGACGGAGTATGACTTCCGCCTTGTGGTGACAGGCGGCAGCAACGCCGGCAACTCGAACGTAGTCAGCGTGACGACGGACGTATCGCCAGTCACCAGTTTTATAAGTACGGGACAGACGAGTACGACGGCCAGCTTTAGCTGGAGCGCGGTAAGCGGTGCAACGGGGATTATCATCCAACAATCGCCGAAAGGCGACAATACGTGGACAACGTCCACGACAGACTCGATTGCGACGAACGACACAAGCGCAACGGTAACGGGTCTGAACCCTGCGACGGAGTATGACTTCCGCCTTGTGGTGACAGGCGGCAGCAACGCCGGCAACTCGAACGTGGAGAGCGTGACGACGGACGCGCCAGTACCTGTGAGCGACTTTGACAGCACAGGCAAAACCATGACAACGGCCAGCTTTAGCTGGAGCGCGGTAAGCGGCGCAACAGCGATCATCATCCAGCAAGCGCCGACAGGCACCAATACGTGGACAACGTCCACGACAGGCACGATTGCGACAAGCGCCACAAGCGCAACGGTAACGGGTCTGAGTCCAGCGACGGAGTATGACTTCCGACTTGTGGTGACAGGCGGCAGCAACGCCGGCAACTCGAACGTAAAGAGCGTGACGACGGACGCGCCGGTACCTGTTAGCGACTTTGAAAGCACAGGCAAAACAATAACAACGGCAAGCTTTGGCTGGAGCGCAGTGAGCGGCGCGACAGAGATCATCATTGAGCAATCGCCGAAAGGCACCAATACGTGGTCAAACGCGACAACGAGCGCCGCAATTGCCACGAATGCCACAAGCGCAACGGTAACGGGTCTGAACCCTGCGACGGAATATGACTTCCGCCTTGTGGTGACAGGCGGCAGCAATGCGGGCAACTCGAACGTAGAGAGCGTGACGACGGACGCGCCAGTACCTGTTAGCGACTTTGACAGCACAGGCAAAACCATGACAACGGCCAGCTTTAGCTGGAGCGCAGTGAGTGGCGCGACAGAGATCATCATTGAGCAATCGCCGAAAGGCGCCAATACGTGGTCAAACGCGACAACGAGCGCCGCAATTGCTACGACGGCCACAAGCGCAACGGTAACGGGACTGAGCCCTGCGACGGAATATGACTTCCGCCTTGTTGTGACGGGTGGCAGCAATGCGGGTACGTCGAACTTAGTGAACGTGATGACGAACGCGCCGGTACCGCTGGGCGATTTTGAAAGCACAGGCAAAACCATGACGACGGCCAGCTTTAGCTGGAGCGCAGTGAACGGCGCGACGGGGATTAGCATCGAGCAATCGCCGAAAGGCGCCAATACGTGGTCAAACGCGACAACGAGCGCCGTAATTGCTACGACGGCCACAAGCGCAACGGTAACAGGTCTGAGTCCGGCGACGGAATATGACTTCCGCCTTGTGGTGACAGGCGGCAGCAACGCCGGCAACTCGAACGTAGAGAGCGTGACGACGGACGCGCCAGTACCTGTTAGCGACTTTGACAGCACAGGCAAAACCATGACAACGGCCAGCTTTAGCTGGAGCGCAGTGAGTGGCGCAACAGCGATCATCATCCAGCAAGCGCCGACAGGCACCAATACGTGGACAAGCGCAACAACGAGCGCCGCAATTGCAACGAATGCCACAAGCGCAACGGTAACGGGTCTGAACCCTGCGACGGAATATGACTTCCGCCTTGTGGTGACAGGCGGCAGCAATGCGGGCAACTCGAACGTAGAGAGCGTGACGACGGACGCGCCAGTACCTGTTAGCGACTTTGATAGCACAGGCAAAACCATGACAACGGCCAGCTTTAGCTGGAGCGCAGTGAGTGGCGCAACAGAGATCATCATTGAGCAATCGCCGAAAGGCGCCAATACGTGGTCAAACGCGACAACGAGCGCCGCAATTGCTACGACGGCCACAAGCGCAACGGTAACGGGACTGAGCCCTGCGACGGAATATGACTTCCGCCTTGTTGTGACGGGTGGCAGCAATGCGGGTACGTCGAACTTAGTGAACGTGATGACGAACGCGCCGGTACCGCTGGGCGATTTTGAAAGCACAGGCAAAACCATGACAACGGCCAGCTTTAGCTGGAGCGCAGTGAGTGGCGCAACAGCGATCATCATCCAGCAAGCGCCGACAGGCACCAATACGTGGACAAGCGCAACAACGAGCGCCGCAATTGCCACGAATGCCACAAGCGCAACGGTAACGGGTCTGAGCCCGGCGACGGAATATGACTTCCGCCTGGTTGTGACGGGTGGCAGCAATGCCGGTGTTTCCAATACGGTCACCGTAGAGACGGATCAGGTGCCTCCGACCTATGCTATTGCGCCAATCGGCAATCAAGTGTTATCGCCATTGACGGTGGGGTATACAACGAAAGAAACGAAGACGATTACCATTACGCGTTCCGGCACAGGAGTGCTTAACCAATTGGGAGTAGCGCTGTCGGGCTCCCATGCCGACGACTTCATCATTACTCAGCCGACTGCTACTGTGCTGGATGAGAATGTGCCGGCCACCACCTTCACCATTCAGGCGAAGAACGGACTGCAGCCGGGAACGTATGTGGTTACGGTAAAAGTAACTGCCGCACAAATGCCGGATGCAACTTTTACAACAACGCAAGTGGTCACATCAACGCAAGTGGTCGTCCCGTCGGTACCTGTCTCGAATCCGCCGACCCCTCCTGCAGCGAACACGAACGTAATCGTGCTTGTGAACGGCAAGGAAGAGAATGCGGGAACCGCAACGAAGGCGACGATCAATAATCAGCAAGTCTTGACGATAACCGTGGATCAAAAAACGCTGGAGAAAAAGATCGAAGCGGAAGGCAAGGGTGCTGTCATCACGATTCCGGTCCAAACGGATGCCGAAGTGGTAGTCGGCGAGTTGAACGGACAAATGATCCAATACATGGAGAACAAGCAGGCTGTATTGGTGATTCAAACGCCAACGGCAACCTATACGCTCCCGGCCGGGGAAATAAATATCAGCGCCTTAGCGGATCAATTCGGCGATAAGATCAATCTTCAAGATATTAAGGTAAAGATCGAGATTGCAGAACCGACGAGTAATATATTGGAAGTCGTGGAGAAGGCTGCGGCCAACGGAGCATTCACGCTTGTCGCTCCGACGTTTAACTTTACGGTTACCGGCAAGTACGGGAATACGTCTATTCCGATCGAGAAGTTCGATGCTTATGTAGAACGGACAATTGCGATTCCGGAAGGCATTGACCCGAACAAAATTACAACGGGCGTTGTCGTGGAGCCGGACGGCAGCGTGCGCCACGTCCCTACGAAAGTCACGAAGCGTGAAGGCATCTACTATGCGGTGATCAATAGCTTGACGAACAGCACCTATTCGGTCGTCTGGCACCCGCTTGAGTTTGCCGATGTGGGGAATCATTGGTCACGGGAAGCGGTCAATGACATGGGATCCCGGATGGTTATCGAAGGAACGGGCGAAGGCCAATTCAGCCCGAACCGTCATATTACCCGCGCCGAGTTTGCTGCCATCATTGTACGCGGGCTGGGTCTGAAGCTGGAAAAAGGACCTGCTCCGTTCTCGGATGTGAAGGCATCCGAATGGTATAACGACGCGATTAATACGGCCTATGCCTATAAGCTGATTAATGGCTACGGAGACGGTACCTTTGGACCGAATGACCAAATCACGCGCGAGCAGGCTATGGTGATCATCGCCAAAGCGATGGAGCTCACGAAGCTGAAAGACGGACTCCCTGCTCAGGATGCAGAGACACTCCTCCAGCCTTACGCAGATGCGGTTTATGCATCCGATTGGGCGATCAGCAGCATTGTGGATAGCATTCAATCCGGTGTTATTACGGGAAGAAGCCAAACGGAGCTTGCACCGGATGCCTATATTACAAGAGCTGAAGTCGCTGTGATTATCCAGAGATTGCTGCAGAAATCCGGACTGATTTAAATTTGCGGCAGTATGCATAAGATGCTTTCCTGCTATGAGAAAGTAATAAGCTAAGGTGAAAATAGCTCAAGGTAAACAAAAGGCAGCCAATCAGAGGATCGGCTGCCTTTTTCGCACTAACGGGCAGGAAAACGCAACTTTACAAGTTGTGGAAGCGTAAAAGGGTTGTGGAAAAGTTTGGATAACCGTTGGTTAAGGAGAGATAACATGAATAGATCCCCTGGTAACGAAAGCTTTTTTGACTTTTTAAAAGAAACGCCTTTATTTTTCAAACTTTTTGGAGGCTTTCTTTTTATCCTTGTAGTCGGAGTATTTATATATGTAATTATTCGCGGTACCTGGACATGGTCGAAAAATAATGCTTCGGATGTTATTACGTGTCCCGCAAAGGTAGTGGATAAAAGAACAAAGGTATGGGGAGGTTCCGGGGACTCCAGTGCTAGTACCTATTACTACGTGACTTTTGAATTAGATAACAGTACGCGTATTGAATTGCAGGTCAGGGGAGACAGATACGGTCTTTTAGTTGTGAACGACCATGGACAACTCACTTATCAAGGCACGCGATTTAAAGAATTCAACAGGAGGGGGAACCCGTAATGAAGACGATCAAACGCATGATGGACCACATGATCTGGGCGGATAAGCGCATCTTGGACGCGGTCGAGCAAAGTGGGACGAAGAACAAGGACCTGCTGAAGCTGGTTCGGCATGTCGCGGTCGCGGAACGAGTCTGGCTGTCCCGATTGCAGGGCAAGGGCAGTGCGCAATATTCGTTGTGGGAGGAAACAGAAGACCTGATGGCGATCCGGACGATGTTCGAAGAAAACGCCGAGCAATATCGCGTCTATATCGAAGGGCTTGAGGAATCTGAGTTGGACGAGATGATCGACTATGCAAGCCAGAGCGGGGTTCCATTCCGAACTTCCGTCCGGGACATCCTGTCGCAGGTCCTCTTACATGGGCAATATCACCGGGGGCAGATCAACCGGGCACTTCGGATCGAATCGGCAGAGCCTGTCCAAGTCGATTACATCACATTCGCGAGGCTCTAATAGTTTGTCCGGTGATAAAGAAGTCGTGAACCTGAAAAAGTGTGGAACCGACAAGTAAAATAATTAATGCAGCTGGAGGGGAGTCCGATAATCGGGCTACCTTTTTTTTGAATCAAAAGTGTACCAGAGCAAAGATAATACCGTCTCTCCGAGGTCTCCTTAATCAACAGTAGAGAAAGCAACAAGACCACTAAAGGATTAAATCCAAAGTGGGCTTGTTCATACCTGTATTGCCGTTAACTATAATTGTGTTTGATATCGCATGTGTAACCCTCTACTATAAATTCCTATCTAACAGAATTCCTACTTGTTCTGCCATAACTTTGGAAGGCTCTGATAATCCATTGTTGATCCATCCTATTATTGTTTCTACGATTGCAGCTCCAAAAAAATTAAGAACTAAATCCTTACTCATGCCTTGATTTATTCCTTCGGCTACGTCAACGTCTAGCTCTAACTCTTCAATGACAAACTCTAGGAATTGACTTCGAAAAGCAGGGGCACCTTTACTGGCTAATAGAGTTGAAAAGAAGGAATAATTGCGTTCAAAGTATTCAAACCACATCAGATTGCCCTCAGCAAAACTTAAATCGGCTGTCGATCTGCACAGCTTCCTCAGTTCGCTAATATGTTCTTCTATAAGTCTTGCCAATAAATCAAACTTATCCATGTAATGATCATAAATGGTTCTTCGGCCTACATTAGCTTTGTCGGATATATCCTGGATAGTAATTTGATCAAAACTCTTTTCGGCCATTAGTCCAATAAAAGCATTCTTTATTGCTTCTTGCGTTTTTAGTATTCTTCTATCTATCTTGGACATTAATTTTACCAGGCTCCCTTATAATTCTCGTACAAATTCAGCAAATTTGTGCAATAACGCACAGATCACGACATTCTGATTATTGAAGAAATACTCTTTCGATTTTATATTACATATATGCGATAACGCAATAGTGTGCGATTTATTTGGCTGCTTGACGATGAACAGGCACACCAAGCAGTGTGTGATGCGGTATCGATCGGATATCGCCATATTGATACGGCTCAGGCTTATATGAATGAAGCTGCTGTAGGCAAAGGAATCCGTTCCTGCGGTATCGTAAGAGAAGAACTTTTCATTTACGACTAAGGTTGCTGCAGAAGCAAAGACCTATGATGCAGTTACCCACTCCATTAATGAGTCTTTAGCAAAAATGGGGCTGGATTACATTGACCTTCTTATAATTCACAGCCCACAGCCTTGGAAAGAGTTCCGTGAGGAGAACCGTTATTTCGAGGAAAACAAAGAAGTATGGAAGGCGATGGAGGATGCTTATAAGAAAGGCAAAGTAAAGGCAATCGGTCTTTCTAATTTCCTTGAGGATGATGTAGAGAATATTCGCGCAAGCTGTGAGATCAAGCCTATGGTAAATCAGATCTTGGCACATGTGAGCAATACTCCTATGGAGCTTATTAAATTCTGCCAGAAGAATGACATCCTGGTAGAGGCATATTCACCAATTGCACACGGTGCAGTTCTTGATCATGCAGAGGTTAAGGTAATAGCTGATAAGTATGGTGTATCTGTTGCGCAGCTATGCCTGCGTTATGATATCCAGCTTGGTCTTGTAGTCATTCCTAAGACGGCAAATCCAGATCACATAAGAATCAATGCAGAGCTTGATTTTGTGATCAGCGATGCAGATATGGAGACTTTGAAGAATGTAGAGCAGATCCAGAATTATGGTGAGCATAGCTTCTTCCCGGTATTTGGCGGGAAATTAAAATAAACACTTATAGGAGGGATTTAAATGGCAAAACATGAAGAGGTTAAAAACGGCGTTATTTTCCCGTTTGGAGACAAGAATGAGGCCTTTGCACAATTTTTTGTAGGACAAAGTTACCTGCAGACGTTGGTTGCCGATCCCAAAGTGAATGTTGGAGTTGGGAACGTAACCTTTGAACCAGGATGCAGAAATAACTGGCATATCCATCGTGATGGATTTCAGCTTTTGCTGGTAACAGGCGGCGAGGGTTGGTACCAAGAAGAGGGACAACCTGCACAGTTCCTGAAAGCGGGTGATGTTGTTGTCACTCACGATGGTGTTAAACACTGGCATGGAGCTGCAAAAGATAGTTGGTTTGAACACATTGCCATCACTGCGGGTAGACCGGAATGGTTAGAACCCGTATCCGATGAGGAATATAACAAAATTCATATGTGAGGCGCCTAGGTTGAAAGTGTCCTGTTAGCCAGGTTTAAGCTAACAGGACAGGCTGCTTCACTTTATTGTATGTATGTACAAATCTGGTTCATATTGGTAGTCTTAGAGAAAACATAATCTTTCTCTGGAACTAGAAATGGAGTGGAACTCGGTGGTACAATCAATTATTTTTGATATGGATGGAACTCTTTTTCAAACCAATAGGATTTTAGAAATATCACTCGAAGATACCTTCGATCAATTGAGGTCACACAATGAATGGGATAAAGAAACACCTATTGATCAATACCGTGAAATCATGGGTGTACCTTTGCCCAAGGTATGGGAAGCTTTGCTACCCAATCATTCCATTGCGTTAAGAGAACGAACAGATGCTTATTTTCTGGGAAGATTAATTGAGAATATAAGAAGTGGGAAAGGTGCTCTATATCCTAATGTGGAGAACGTCTTCAGTTACCTAAAGGAGAAAAATTGTTCAATATACATAGCAAGTAATGGCTTATCAGAATATTTAAATGCGATTGTGAATTATTATAAGTTGGATCATTGGGTCACTGAGACATTTAGTATCCAGCAGATTGAATCATTGAACAAATCCGACTTAGTTAAAACAATTATTGAAAAGTATAATGTTACAAGCGGCGCTGTAGTAGGGGACCGCCTTTCGGATATAAAAGCGGCAAAAGATCATGGTTTGGTAGTGATCGGATTATATTCGATATTGTTTTGAAAGCAGACGAGTACAATGTCCATATTCCGTGGTCCTTGGTACGGCATTATAGTATCGATAAGAAAATAAACTTTGAGATGAAATTGACAGATCAGCGTTATCAAATCCCATGGGGGATTATTTCCGAATCTCAAATTAATCAACGGCTTGGAGATGATTCCGCGAATTTGAATTTGACGTATCATATTCGGACTACGAATGACCAAGAGAATGAGGCGATATCGTCCGAACAGCAGGCAAAAGATTTTACCGTGGTTCAGCCGTTAACGCAGTTCTCCATTTATACGGACTTACAGCAGAAACGTATTCTTTACCGTTTCGAGACCGGCAAAAGAGTGCTGCGGCTGGCTTCGCCGGCAGTAAAGGGGCAGTTCGACCAAACGACCGGGACAGTATTAACATCAAAAGGTCAATTGAGCTATGCTCCATGGCGCATGGCAGCACCGGGATCCGATTCTTACCAATTGTTCATATTGCGTAATAACAGCATTTCCGGCGTGATTCAATACTCGAAAACTTTTGATGACATAAGCACCAACTGGGGTAAAAGTGATATCGAGAATATGGCATCAAGGTTAGTCGTGGTTGGAGAGAATGAGAGGTTATTTAGTCCGGACAAACCTGTAACAAGAGCGGAATTTGCGGCTCTGTTAGTACGTATTCTTGGTTTGGAAGATGAGTCTTCACCGGAGCAGCAATTTAAAGATGTGTCCTCAGGCGACTGGTATTATGAAGAGATTCAGTCAGCGGCTCTATCCGGAATTATAGAGGGTTATGGGAATGGAATTTTCAAACCGAACCAGAGTATAAGCCGGGAAGAAATGATAGTCATCATCTCCAGAGTGATTGAAGAGCAGTTCCCGGAAATCACCCCGGATTCGGATTTGACCAGTTTGAGACGGTTTAAAGACGCCGACCAAATCGGAGATTCGTTCAAAGCTGAGGCTGCCCAATTGGTGAATGCCAGGTTGATGGAGGGCTATCCGAATGATGAATTCCGCCCACGGAAGGATGCTTCTAGAGCGGAAGCGGTCACTTTAATCAGAAGGCTGCTGCAATATATCGGGTACCTGTAATCGTGCGTAATTAAAAAGTAATAAATGGCTCTCCGAAATTATCGGGAGAGCCATTTTCTTTTTGTGTACATTTGATATAAATTAGTGAACCACACACCACCTAAGAGGTGGGTGCTTCTTGGTCAATGGAGCTAGCGCTCCAAGTTTACCCAAGCTTACAGGCTAGTCCCTAGCCCAATATATAGATGCAATTTACATTGCTAGTTTCAGTAGGTTTTGAGCAGCGTTTATATCTCTGTCATGGCATGTATTGCACCCCGGACAAATCCACTCACGCAAAGCAAGCTTTTTTACTGCTGCATTTTTGTATCCACAGCATGAGCATAGCTGACTACTTGCATAATTCTTCGGGGCAATAACCAATTCTCTGCCATACCACGAAGCCTTGTATTCAAGCATCGAAAGAAACATGCTCCAAGACACTTCGGAAATTGCTTTAGCCAACTTGTGGTTCTGCATCATATTCTTTACACGCAAGTCTTCCATAATGATTACTTGGTTTTCGCTTATCATTTTGGTAGACGTTTTGTGTAAGAAGTCTTTACGCTGATTGCTAATCTTTTCATATAGTTTGGCAACTTTCAACCGAGCTTTATGACGGTTATTACTTCCCTTTTTCTTGCGTGATAAGCTCTTTTGCAACTTGGCTAATCGTTTTTCAGACTTACGCAGATGTTTCGGGTTGGGAACAACTTCGCCATTTGAAGTAATAGCAAAATCCTTCAGTCCAAGGTCAACGCCTATTTTGGCGACCGATTTAGGTAATGGCTCTATATCTGCTTCAACCAAGACGGAAGCAAAGTATTTTCCGGTTGGAGTTTTAGAAATGGTGCATGATTTGACAGTCCCCATAAATTGTCGGTGTAACTTAATTTTAATTCTAGTTTTTAGTTTTGGAATCTTGATATACCCGCCCCCAATGGCCACTGTTCCATTTTGATTATTTGTTGTGAAGCTATAGTTATTCATCTTCTTACTCTTGAACTTAGGAAAGCCAACTTTCGGATCACGAAAGAAATTCTTATAAGCTTTGTCTAAGTTTAATTGGGCATTGGCAAGCGCAAGACTATCGACTTCATTCAGCCATTGAAATTCCTTTTTGTACTGAGCAGGAGTATTCTTAAGCATCGCTCCCTTTTGCTTATAATGCTCAATCTTATCTCCAAGCATTTTGTTGTAGATAAATCGCACGCAACCGAATACTCTAGCTAGATACAATTGCTGCTCGACAGTTGGATAGATGCGATATTTGTAAGCTTTCAGCAATTCCTATCGTCCTTTCATGCCTTGGTTTTCGATGTATTTTTTGATTACGTCTATTGGCGCTCCGCCAGTTGTAAGTAAGCAATAGGAACGTGACCAAAAACACTCTTTCCAGAGTGATTTTCGAACGGTAGCAAATTCCTTCTTGATAAGCCTAGATGATGCACTCTTATAAGCGTTGAGAAATTTGGAAATGTCGGTATTAGGGTGAGTCTTCATGAGAACGTGAACATGATCCCGATCATGATTTCATTCCTGCAAAGTCACGTTGTAAGTAGGCTGAATGTATTCGAATATCTCTTTCAGACGTTCTGATATTTCAGCAGTAATTACTTTCCTACGATATTTGATTACTAGAATCAGATGATAATTGAGTAGGAACACTGAGTGGTTATTTGAGTCTAATTTCATTGGTATGTCCGCCCTTTTTTGAATTACGACTGATTAATCCCATATTAACAAATTTGGTGGAATTAGTAAAAGAAGAGTGGACCGTTGCTATTCATCCCACCACTTTAGAAGTGGGGGAATTTTGGCAACTTATAAGGTTAAATGGTTGATCCTCGCTTCTTCCATAACGCCAAGATGGCCGCAATTGCTAGAATCATTACCGAGATGAAGGATATTAACCATTTAGCTAGCGTCAAGCAGCCTGCTATTGTTGGCCATGTGACTAAGTGTTCCGGATAATAATGCAGTATCATTAGCATGGACATGTTCTCCATGTAATCGAAGAGCCCGGCAAGTAGGGGAAGGAAATAGAGCTTGGCCGTATATGTTGACCTTGGTGCAGCCAGGCGGAGGAGCACCCAGATACTTAGTGCTAACGCACTTGAGTAGAGCACAGGGAATACGGCATCGAAGGTAAGCAGGAATGCCCGGTAAGCTTCCCGGCCAGGGACTCCAAGAGAGATCAGCGCGTCGTATAGCCGATGACTGTCGTAATAGAACAACGTATCGGGGAGATGGGCTCCTGGTTCGGATAGTTCTTGTATGTAAGCTGCAGAATTCGGTACGGGTACAACATTTATGACGAACATGGCAAGTATGGTTAGAAAAAATAGAGAGACAGCGATTCTTCCTTGCGAGAACAGCTTGTTTTCTGTTTTCACTATGCCATTTCTCTCCATTTCATCGTATGATAGTTTTGAAATATTGATAGACTTGCTTGAGCTTTTTCGTCTGATTGCCACCAGACTTCTCCATATTCCCGAATTCAAAAAATTTGACTTTTTTGATTCCGACAAAGTTGAATAACGCTTTTCGCATAAGAATTTTGTGCGCATTATTAAGCCAGAATAGCGGGTAAAGTGCAGGCCCTTTCATGGTCGAAATACAGACGACAGACTTCCCTTTCAGTAACCCCTCCGGGAGGAGGCCACCTTTGTCGCGATAAGCAAAATTGGAAGCAAACATTTGGTCAATATAGCCTAGGAGCATGGCAGGAGGGCGTCCCCACCAGATCGGATAAATGAATACGATTTTCTCAGCCCAAAGCAGCTGTTTACGGTACTTCTCCAAGTTAGGATCGATGTGCATATCCCTTCTCCGCTTGTGTTCATTGAATACGAGGAGCGGATCGAAGGATTCAGCATATAAATCCAATACTTCAATTTCATGTGTGTTCGGGTTGTCTTGCAGGCCTTGAATCGTTGTCTGGAGAAAAGAATAGGATAAGCTTTGATGGTTCGGATGCGTGAAGATAATCAGGGTTTTCATATCACACCTACTTTGTTATCATTTGATAATAAAGTACATGGGTTAAAACTATTTGTCAAATGATAATTATTTTTTGATAACTATTTTATTTAGAATAAATCAGCTAAAGAGGAGGACGGTTTGAGATGGTGACTAAAGAAAACTTGTTTCATCAATTGGGTACCATTATTGCCTCCGTCCATCAACTGCACTACGATTTGACGAAGGATATGCCGATGGACGATATTACCCCGCTGCAATATGAGATTCTGGAATTTTTGTCAGTTAAGCAGCCGGTCACAATAAGTGAGTTAAGCGAGTGCAAAGGCATCTCGATGCCGAATATGAGCCGGGAGGTCCGAAAGTTACGGTTAAAAGGGCTTTGCGAAGGAACCGAAGATGCCGAGGATCGAAGAAAGCAGTATATCAGATTATCACCACTTGGAGGGGAAAGGGTGAATGCGGCGTTAGAGCATATGAGGAAGATTTTTATGCAGAGGATTGAGCAAATGCCGGATACGGAGCTGGTCAAGATTTCTGAAGCGATGGGAGTCCTGGGATCCACGATTTTGCGTTAAGGCATATGATTAGCAGATGGATTGAACTAAGACTGCGTGATCAAATTTTTTTGGCCACATGCGTTAGCTTTAACCCAAACGTTTTTTCTTTAGTTCATTCCATATAGATTATCTTATTACATTCCAAATATGTATGTTAAAGGCGCCAAGTTCAACCCATACGGTGGACTTAACGCCTTTTTATATGCTGTGCGTGCACTTAGAACACATCTAGCTCAACATAGATTGCTTCAAGATAGTATCCACAAAGCCAACTTTCAACGTTCTCTCAGCTTCCCCTCAGTAAGCATTCAGCTTCAGCTTCTATACTTGGTTTACACAAATAGAGAGTACATACACACCGAAGGAGAATACATAATGAGAAAGTCGATCCGCACGAAGTTATTCGCAAGTATGTCCTTAATTATTATGCTGTTCATTGTTGCGATTGTGGGCCAAACCAATGGCCAGGGGATACTGAACACATTGAGTGAAACGGTGAGTCAGCAAAAGTCGAATCTGCTGAATGTAGAGTCTTTGGGATTATCTATCGTAAGTACGGAGCAAACGGTAGCCTCTTATTTACTTAGCAAGGATGTGCAGAATCAAAATACTCTTCTTGAGCAGTACGAGAATAATGTGTTAAGAGTGTCACAGGTGATGGATACGACCGAGAAGACCGCATCGGATAGCGAAAAGAAAGTAATCAGCAAATTTAGGGCACAGTGGAATACCTATCTCGCTCAAATTGACAAGGTCGTATCGGCCGCAAAGCAAGGGAATATGACCTTGGCCCAAGCTTCCTACGCCAAAGCTTCAATTGACATTTCTTCATTAGCCGAGCTGCACAAAAGCGCAGAGACAAGCATTGCGAAGCTCCAAGATGAGATGGATAGTCAACTCGGCACCACTTCCAAAATGACCATTTCCGTTGCCTCCATCACAACGGTGCTTGGATTCCTTATCGCTATCTTTATCTCCGGTAAAATGGCCAGAACCATTAAGCAGGTGAACAAGCAGCTCAAGGAAATTGCCGAGGGAGAAGCTGATTTAACCCAGACGATTCAGGTCACTTCGAAGGATGAAATCGGTGAGCTTGCCAGGTACTTCAATCTGATGCTGGGGAACCTGCGCTCTCTGATTGGACAGGTAGGGACCTCCACCTATCAAGTTGCGACCTCTGCCGAAGAGCTGAGATCAGGCTCCAATCAGACTCGGGAAGCTGCCAAACAGATTACATATTTCCTTGAAGAGGTTGCAGAGGGAACGGAGAAGCAGGTGAATGCTCTTCATCATAACTTGGCAACCATGAGCGAAATGTCAACAGGAATCAAGCAGATCGCCATGAGTACGCAGAGTGTGGCTCACTCCTCTCATGTTTCCTTATCCCTGGCTTCTGAAGGCAATCTATCCATTCAAAGTGCCATGAGACAGATGGATTCAATTACGCTGTCCATTCACAGTTTATCTGAAGTTGTAAAGGGACTGGATGTCCGATCGGGAGAGATTGATAAGATTATATCCGTCATCACTCAAATCGCTTCACAGACGAACCTATTAGCATTAAATGCAGGGATTGAGGCTGCCCGGGCCGGAGAGCATGGAGCCGGATTCTCGGTTGTGGCAGAGGAGGTTAAGAAGCTGGCAGAGCAATCCAAAATCTCGGCAAGTCAAATCACGGAGCTGGTGCGGGCTATCCAATCAGACACGGCAGAGGCCATTCAATCGATGGAATTAAGCATTCGGGATGTGAAGGAGGGGACGGTAATTATCTCCCAGGCGGGTGCGTCGTTCGAGAGCATTGAACAGTCTGTAAATGGAGTAGCCTCCCAAGTTCAGGAGGTCTCTGCGGCAGTAGAAGAGATGTCGGCAAGCGCTGAAGAGATCGTGACCTCTATCCGGTATGTTGCACAGTTGGCAGAGCAGGCAGCAGGGGGAACCCAGACTATATCCTCAGCGTCCGAGGAGCAGCTGGCTATGGTGGAGCAGGTGTCCAGTTCAGCTGATATCCTGGCCGGATTATCCGAGAATCTCCAGTCACAGGTGGATAAATTTAAAATATAGAAGACTATATAAGTTGAACAATTGATTTACATTTAGTCAGCCGTGTGAAATGTTCTTACGAACGCTGCGCTTCTCCAGAATCATTTCACACTCTTGCCTAAAAAGTAATCTCTAAGCTCAACTTATAGAGAAGAAGGAAAGCGGCGGCCTTGGACATCATTTCTCGTCCAAGGCTGCCGCTGTTTTTCGTGCGGGTATAGTTTACTTTTTGCCGTTCTTGAGGATTTGGAAAATAACTTTGGCATTGTCGGTATTGTCGATTAGGCCGGCGAATTTATCTTTGCCTGGTCCGAAGGCGTAGACAGGTACGTCCTCACCGGTATGTCCGCCCGTAGTCCAGCCGGTATTCGTTCTCGCATTGAAGATGGCTTCAATCGCATTATCAATGCCGGTGGCATCCTTATCCTTCTTGGCTGCCGCATCTTTAACAGCTTGAATCTCTTCAGCAGTCAGATCCAGAGAGATGTACTGCTTCAGAGTCGCTTCTACATCAGCGCCACCGAAGATTTGCGCTGCCATGAAGTCAGGTGTGCGTTTGGCTGCTTTGATCGGGCTGGCATCGAAATTGTATTTGCCATTCGCAGCAACCGATAGTCCGCCAGTGGAATGGTCTGCGGTAGCTACAACCAGGGTATGGCCGTCTTTCTTGGCAAAATCAATCGCTGCTTTAAAGGCCTTCTCGAAGTCCTGCATCTCGCTCATGGAGCCTACGATGTCGTTATCGTGGCCGGCCCAGTCAATCTGGCTTCCTTCAACCATGAGGAAGAAGCCTTTCTTGTTGGTATTCAGACGGGAAATCGCCGTGTTCGTCATTTCTTCCAGCGAAGGAGCCTGTGGACCCCGGTCGATAGCTTTGTCGAATCCGCCAGGGGCGAAGAGTCCAAGCACCTGCTTGTTCTTGTCTTTCAGCAGTTCCTCACGGGTGGTCACGAAGCTGTAGCCGTCTTTTTTGAACAGATCCGTAAGATTCTTGTCCTTGCGCACAAAGTTGCTCAGTCCGCCGCCAAGCAGAACGTCTACCTTGTGCTGGCCGTTAATTTTCTCATTATAATAGTCATCCGCAATCGCATCCATATTTTTACGGCTGATATCGTGAGCCCCGAATGCGGCAGGCGTCGCATGCGTAATCTCTGACGTAGCTACGAGACCTGTAGATTTGCCTTGCTTCTTGGCTTCTTTAAGTACGGTCTTCACTTCGGTATGATCGTTATCTACCGCGATCGCGGCATTGTAGGTTTTCACCCCGGCTGACATCGCAGTAGCGGCTGATGCTGAATCGGTTACATTCTCATGCTCATCTTCCGGATAAGTCATTTGGTTGCCCACGAGGTATTTATCGAATTCCGTTCTCTCCATTAGAGGAGTAGCCGGATTATCTTTAAGATAACGGTATGCCGTAGTATAGGAGACACCCATGCCATCCCCGATCAGGAAGATCACATTGCGGATCTCGTTATTGTCCTGCTTCTTGTCCGCTTGGGCAGCTGAGTTCACAACGCCTCCCGAGAGCAGGGTTGTAACAGCTAGCGAAGCTAGTAATGCGGTAGGTATAATTTTTTTTGAAAATTTGCTGGTCATGGTTTTCCTCCCCATAATGGTTATTCTAGGTGGTGACAGGTTTGCCAGGCACTCACTTACCTAGGGTAGTATTCAAACATCAGGGGCAGGGGCGTTTTGTGTAAAAGTTTTGTAAAGCCGCAGGAATTGCAGATTCGTTCTCTAGATGGTCATTGCCGCGCTTAAGCTTAATGGATAAGTAGTTGGAAAAAAATATAAAATAAGCCGTTGACAATTATACAGTAGGGGGGTATAGTATACGTAACGAAACAAATAAATAAATTAATTTAGGAGGAGTTATAAAATGAAAACAACAACATTGCAGGTCGAAGGTATGTCGTGTGGTCATTGTGTGAATTCCATTGAGAAGGCACTTGAAGGTGCAGGGGCATCCGGCCAGGTGGATCTGGCCTCCAAGACGGTGGAAGTGCAGTATGACGAAGCTCAAATTTCCTTGCAGGCATTGAAAGAAGTTATTGAAGATCAGGGGTATGAAGTTATATAAGCGTTGAGGATGGGAGGGTGAAGCAGGATGGATAAGTTGAAGCAATCAGGACAGGAACAGGCCGTATTGCAGATTACTGGAATGACGTGTGCAGCATGCGCCGGCCGGATTGAGAAGGGCCTCGGTAGAATGGAGGGAGTGTCTGAAGCGAACGTGAATTTCACGCTTGAGAAGGCTTCGGTAACCTACAATCCGTCTGTACTTAATCCCGGAGATTTGGAGAAGAAGATTGAAGCTCTGGGATATGGCACCGTTAAGGAGACGGCAGATTTCCAGATCGGCGGAATGACCTGCGCAGCTTGCGCAACCCGGATTGAGAAGGGACTGAATAAGCTTAGCGGGGTATCCCGGGCCTCGGTGAACCTGGCGCTGGAGACAGCGCAGGTCGAATTCTCTCCGGGTGAAGTCACAGTGGAGGAGATTATCCAGAAGGTGGAGAAGCTCGGTTATTCGGCGGCTCTGAAGACCGAGAAGCAGGAATCCGGTGACCATCGCAAGCAGGAAATTGCACGGCAGAGAACCAAGCTGATTATCTCGGCAGTTCTCTCATTCCCTCTGCTGTGGGCGATGGTGGGCCACTTTTCTTTTACCTCCTTCATCTGGGTGCCGGAACTGTTCATGAATCCTTGGTTTCAGCTTATCCTTGCTGCACCCGTGCAGCTGATCATCGGAGCTCAGTTCTATAAAGGCGCTTATAAGGCTCTGCGTAATGGCAGCGCGAATATGGATGTGCTGGTTGCGCTTGGCACTTCGGCGGCATTCTTTTATAGTCTGTACCTGTCTATTGAAAGTCTTAACATGCATGGACATGGCGGGGTCGAGCTGTACTACGAGACCAGCAGTGTACTGATCACCCTCATCCTGCTCGGGAAGCTGTTCGAGGCTCTTGCGAAGGGCAGATCCTCGGAAGCGATCAAGACGTTAATGGGCCTGCAGGCCAAGACGGCCCTCGTGGTTCGTGGAGATCAGGAGATCTCGGTGCCTACCTGGCAGGTGGTCAAGGGCGATTTAATCATCGTGAAGCCCGGCGAGAAAATCCCAGTGGACGGTGTAGTTACCGAAGGAACCTCCTCGGTGGATGAGTCGATGCTCACCGGGGAGAGCCTTCCGGTTGAGAAGAGTGCGGACAGCCAGGTATTTGGTGCCACGATCAATAAGAACGGGCTGCTTAGAATCCGCGCGACCAAAGTCGGCAGAGAGACAGCATTATCCCAGATTATCCGTGTGGTGGAAGAGGCTCAGGGCTCGAAGGCTCCAATTCAGCGTGTAGCTGATGTGATCTCGGGGATCTTTGTTCCAATTGTTATCGGCATTGCCGTGGTAACGTTCCTTGTATGGTATTTCGCTATAGAGCCAGGTAATTTCTCAAGTGCTCTTGAGAAGGCGATCGCGGTGCTTGTCATTGCCTGCCCTTGTGCGCTCGGTCTGGCTACACCGACTTCCATTATGGCCGGATCGGGACGGGCGGCTGAACTGGGGATTTTATTCAAAGGCGGGGAGCACCTTGAGGCTACCCACAAGATTGATGCCATCATTCTCGACAAAACAGGTACAGTGACCAAAGGGACACCTGAACTTACTGATGTACTTATCGCGGATCCAAGCTATTCGGAGACCGAACTGCTTACATGGGTTGGAGCTGCCGAGAAGAACTCGGAGCATCCTCTCGCGGAAGCGATTGTGGAAGGAATTCGCCGGAAAGGTATCGATCTTCCTAATGCAGAGCATTTTGAAGCTATTCCGGGTTACGGAATTCGTGCCACCGTACAAGGCAAGGAGCTGCTGATCGGTACCCGCAAGCTGATGAATAAGCACCAGGTTGCTGCCGAGGCTGCTTTTACACAAATGAGTGAGCTGGAAGAGGCGGGGAAGACGGCGATGCTGGTAGCGGTGAACGGTCAGTATGCCGCAATGGTGGCTGTTGCCGACACCATTAAGGAGACTTCTAGCGAAGCTGTTGCAAGACTGAAGAATCTGGGCATCGAAGTCGTGATGATCACGGGAGATAACGAGCGTACGGCGAAGGCTATTGCCGCGCAGGTAGGAATTGACCGTGTACTCGCTGAGGTTCTGCCTGAAGGCAAGGCTGCTGAGGTGAAGAAGCTTCAAGAGGGTGGACGCAAGGTAGCCATGGTTGGAGACGGCATCAACGATGCGCCTGCTCTGGCAACAGCCGATATTGGTATGGCGATGGGTACAGGGACGGATGTTGCCATGGAAGCTGCGGATGTGACCTTGATGCGCGGGGATTTGAACAGCATACCAGATGCCATATTTATGAGCAGAAAGACTATGCTGAACATTAAGCAGAACCTCTTCTGGGCACTGGCTTACAATGTAATCGGGATTCCGGTTGCAGCGCTCGGCTTCCTGGCCCCGTGGCTCGCGGGTGCCGCTATGGCGCTAAGTTCAGTCTCGGTCGTGCTGAATGCGCTGCGTCTGCAGAGAATTAAATTATAAGGGTACTTGGTAGAATAATCAGAGGCAGTTATGAATCCGTTCATAGCTGTCTCTTTTTGTATTCAAACTATATCGCTAGCCTATAAACTCTATTCGAACTATATATTAGAACAATAAGAGGAGGAGCGTTATGATGAATTAAATTATAAATTCGATTATCCTACCCAGGGAGGAATGCAGATATGTCTATTTACGATTTTCAGGCCACCTCAATTCTAGGAGAAGTGATTCCCCTCTCCAGGTACAGGGGAAAGGTGCTTCTGATCGTTAATACAGCCAGCCAGTGCAGCTATTCCCGTCAATTTGCTGATCTGCAGCAGCTGTACGAACACAAGAAGGAGCAGGGATTCGAGGTACTTGGATTTCCATGCAACCAATTCAATGAGAAAGAGCCTGGAAACAGCGCTGAAATTGTTGAAGTGTGCAAGACAAAGCATGGGGTAACTTTCCCGCTATTTGAGAAGACAGAGGTTATCGGGTCGTCCGCACACCCTTTATTTGAATATTTAACGCAGATGGCCCCATTTCAAGGCTTTGATATCCGGACGAAGGAAGGCCAGTGGATGGATCATTTCCTACGGGACAAACACCCGCACATCTATGCCGGAAACGGGGTGAAATGGAACTTCTCCAAGTTCCTGATCGACCGCCGAGGTCAGGTGAGTGGGAGATTTGAAACCACAATGGAGCCCATGGATATCGAACCAGTGATTGAATCACTTCTTCACAAGCAAACTTAGTGCTTTCTTGCCAGTTCCCGTATCCGCTATAATTTAGTTATAGGCTTAAAAGAAAGTAGGAGAGCGGCTATCATGAAGTTTGCTAGAAGAATGGACCATTTTGGAGAGGGTATCTTCACTAAATTGCTGGAGATCAAGAGAAAGAGACTGGAACAGGGACAGCCTGTCATTGACTTAAGTGTGGGAACTCCTAACATTCCTCCGGCATCCCATATTATAGAAGCATTATGCACGGCGGCGGCCGATGAGAGAAATTATATTTATGCAGTCAACGATCAAAGTGCTTTATTGGAAGCGGCGAGCAGCTGGTATCGGAGCAGATATGGAGTGGAGCTGGACCCGAAGACGGAAATATGCTCTTTATTAGGTTCACAGGAAGGTCTTGCGCATATTTCATTATCCATTATTGATGAGGGCGATCTGGTTCTTGTCCCCGATCCTTGTTATCCCGTGTTCGCGGATGGGCCGCTGCTGGCAGGCGCCGAGCTTTATTTCATGCCGCAGAAGAAAGAGAATGACTATGTGATCTGTCTTCAGGACATTCCAGAGGATATCGCGAGAAGAGCCAAATTTATGATCGTATCTTACCCCAATAATCCTACCGCGGCGCTGGCCCCGGACAGCTTCTATTATGACTTGATTGATTTCGCGAAGAAATATGACATTATCGTCCTGCATGACAATGCTTACAGCGAGCTGGTGTTTGATGGCAGAACCGGCGGCAGCTTTCTTGCTTTTCCTGGAGCGATGGATGTGGGTGTGGAATTTAATTCGTTATCCAAGACCTATGGCCTCGCTGGTGCGAGAATCGGCCTTTGTCTGGGGAATTCAGAAGTCGTGTCCCAGCTAAAAACATTAAAATCCAACATGGACTATGGAATGTTCATCCCCATTCAGCAAGCAGCCATTGCGGCAATAACTGGCGACCAGAGCAGTGTAGAGAAGACGGCAAAGGCCTATGAAAGACGCAGAGATATTCTCTGCGAGGGATTCGCAAGCATCGGGTGGAATATGGAGAAGCCGGAAGCCACAATGTTTATCTGGACAAGGATTCCCGCGCATTATGAGAAATCAGAGGATTTTGCGATGGATATGGTGAGCAAGGCAGGGGTTATTGTTACCCCGGGGAGTGCATTTGGTCCATCTGGTGAGGGACATGTACGGCTGGCTTTGGTACAGGATGAAGACATGCTTAATCATGCGGTTCAAGCAGTGAAAGCCAGCGGAATTCTGAAAGTATGAGTGGAGGCCCCAAAGACGTATATTCACGGGTTAACTTATAATATCCAATCCACGAAAGAGGATCGCGCATATATCTAATTTGAAATGATGTTAGATAATGAGGTGATCCTGGGTGTACTGGAACAATAAGTTTGGCAAATACCGGGCGATGCGTAATGATAAGGAGCTGGCCAAATACTTGCCCCCGACTGCTCCTGCAACGAAAAAGGATGTGCGAGGAATGGTGCAGCAGTACCGCACGGTCTACCTCAAGCCCAGTCTTGGGACTGGGGGATATGGAATCTACAGGATGTCTCATACGCCTGAAGGTTACCGGCTGCAGAGCGGGACTCAGAGCCGCACGTTCAAGACGTTAGATGCTGCTTATGCTGCATTCGAGAAGGGCAAGGGACGCAGATTTTACTTGGTCCAAAAAGGAATCCCGCTGCTTCAATATCATGGCAGACCGTTCGATCTGCGTGTGATGGTCCAGCGGAATCCGCAGAATAAGTGGGAGGTCACCGGTATTGTGGGGCGGGTAGCACAGCCTAACAAAGTCGTAACGAACTACCATAATGGCGGTCAGCCCAAGCCGATTGAAGAGCTGCTTGCCCCTTTAATGTCCAAGGCGGAGATTAGCAGTTATATCGATCGGCTGAATCGGCTCGGTATTCGGGTAAGCAGCCATCTTAGCGGCATCTTCCCAAGTTTTCGGGCTTATGGAGTGGATATAGGGATGGATAAAGATCACAAACCCTGGATCATCGAGGTAAATAGCCGGCCGGATAAGTACATTTTCAACGCGCTTAAGGATAAACGGATGTTTCGGAAAATGATCCAGTATGCGAGAATTGTGCCGCCGAAGAAGCAAACCATAAAGAAATGATTATATTATAATTCTAACAACTCGATCTTTTGAGTTGTTTTTTTATTTGGGGGCAGAAGGCAAGTAGAAGGAAGGAGTAAAGGCAATGATTATTTGGCTAAACGGAGCATTTGGAGCTGGAAAGACACAGACAGCCTACGAGCTGCACCGGCGAATACCGAACTCGTTCGTGTTCGATCCAGAGAATGCGGGCTATTATATTCGAGATAATATACCTATAGAGGTTGCCAGGAGTGATTTCCAAGAGCATTCATTGTGGCGGACATTTAATTATGAGATGCTGACCTACATTACTTCCAAGTATGAGGGAACAATTATCGTTCCGATGACCATAACAAATCCTGAGTATTGGGATGAGATCGTTGGGCAGTTAAGACGTGATGGCCTGAGCCTGCGCCATTTCACCTTAACTGTAACTAAGGACACGCTTATACGCAGACTGAGGAGCCGCTTTGAGGGCAAAGGTTCCTGGGCGGCTCAACAGATCGATAGATGCGTTCGTGATTTGGCACTTGAAGTCTTCGCGGAGCATGTGCACACCGATCACCTTACGGTTCCACAGACAGCCGAGGTTATTGCTTCGTTGCTGCACATTGAGCTGCAGCCTGATGGCCGAAGTCGGATAAGGAAGGCTGCGGACAGGATGATTACACAAATAAAGCATATCCGCTAGTTCAAGAATTGTATGAATTTTATGGATTGAACTTGCAGGATATTTTCATCCATTCACTGACAAGATAACTAGGCGGGAACTAGTTATCTTTCTTCAATGCTCAGTAACTTACATTTTGTAAATTACTTATTTTTAGTATATAATAAACCTAACAACTTTATCATATAAAAATCGGAGGTGCAGTTATGGAACTCAAAGGTATACACCATGTTTCTGCCATAACAGCTCACGCAGCAGAGAATTTTAAATTCTATACCGAAGTGCTTGGACTTCGTCTTATTAAGAAAACAGTCAATCAGGATGATACCGGCGTATATCATCTATTTTACGGAGATGAAGAGGGGAGCCCGGGCACAGAGCTAACCTTCTTCGAGATTCCAATGGCCGGGCGCAATCGTGAAGGAGTCAGCAGTATATCGGCTCTGTCCCTGCGCGTCCCTAGTGATGAGGCGCTTGTGTACTGGAAGGATCGGCTTGATCAATTCGGCGTGGAGCATGATGAGATTAAGCAGGTAGCCGGCCGCTCTGGACTGGCGTTCAGGGATGGGGAGGGTCAGCGTTTCATTCTGGTATCCGATGAGAACAATCACGGTGTTGCGGGCGGTAATCCATGGGTGAAAAGCCCTGTCCCGAAGGCCTACGGAATTGTAGGCTTAGGCCCGGTTAAGCTGACAGTTCAAGAGCCGCAGCCGACGATTGCCGTACTCCAGGACTTGCTTGGATTCCGTGCCAAAGGAAGATATCCAGCCGATGTAGCTGGCCAGCCTGACATTCTCGTATTTGAGACAGGCGAAGGCGGCAGCGGAGCAGAGGTGCATATTGAGGAGAGGAATGATCTTTCCCGCGAACGGCTCGGCCGGGGCGGAGTACATCATGTGGCCTTCCGGGTGGACAACGATGAGGAACTTCATGCCTGGATCTCCAAAATCAGCGAAGGACGTTTTCCGAACTCCGGTTATGTTGACCGCTTCTACTTCCATTCGCTGTACTTCAGAGAGCCGAACGGCATTCTGTTCGAATTCGCTACGGACGGACCTGGTTTCGCCACGGATGAGGAAATGGAGCACTTGGGTGAATCCCTCGCCCTCCCGCCATTCCTTGAGCCCCAGCGCGCTCAGATCGAGGCGAATCTTAAGCCTTTGAATACCAAGCCTGAGTAAAAGCCGGTATCAAATGATTCTTTTATCTATGCTTCGCGCATAGATATATGCAGGTTCTAAATAAAAATAAAAATCCCAACTATTGCATCTTACAGGGGTTATTAATTATGTAAACGGTGGTGGAATATTGACTCCCCAGGCTAATGATTATTGCCCCTGGTTTTTTTGCACAATGCGCGAAGGCGCAACAGTTATCATATGATGGTATTGATAATCAGCTAGTACTTCAATTGCAAGGAGAATAAGCGATGTCACCTACATTATCTACGATACTAGCGATATTCATAATATTGTTATCTATCGGTTATCTGATTCTTTATTGGATAAAGAAGAAAGACAACAAACCTCTCCAAGCTATTTATAAAATAGCATTTGCTTCTGTTTTTGTTTTATTAGCTATTTATCTTATCAATTCACTCATATAATGAGGGGAAAAAGACAGTCTTCTATAAATTAAAATTGATGACCTATTCGCAAAAGCGGGTAGGTCTTCTTTTATTGGTATATAGCCATTAAATCATTTGTTTACTCCTTCAGTTTATGGTGAGATACTACAATAAAAAAGAATGGATTCTTACGATATAAAAAATATAGAAAATAACAAGTGAAGTTTTAAAATACTAAAGTAAGCTTGCTGGAGGCGGTAAATGTGTTAGTTGTTACTACAGAAAAAGTTGAAGGCTACAAAATTGTCGAGGTAAAGGGACCCGTATTTGGTCTAATTGTAAGAAGTAGAGGCATCGGCGGTGACATTATGGCAGGATTAAAATCCTTGGTAGGTGGAGAAATCAAACAATATACAGCTATGTTGGAAGATTCGAGAAAAGAAGCTTTGGACCGTATGATAAAAAATGCTAATCAAATGGGTGCGAATGCAATCGTTATGATGAGGTTTGACTCTGGGGAAATCGGTAATAATATGAGTGAAATTGTATCATACGGAACTGCTGTTGTGGTGGAGTCGATTTAAATGAAATTCGTCATAGGTTATTATATTTTAGAAGGTATAATACTCTTCGTATGCATATTGCTTGGGTATTTTATTTATGACAAACGGTTTAATCGCAATCACGGTGTGAAAGTCCCCAATGGTTATCAGTCGACAGAAGAAATAAATATCGACCCCGTAACGGGTGAAAAAACAAGAGTGTATTATAATCCTGTTACAGGTGAACGTTTTTATAAAAAGGATAAATAACTGCCCATAAGCGTCTAATTCGCTTCGTGAAGCAATTGAAGAAAAGCCGTGATTTTGGCCAAATGCCAACCACGGCTTTTCTTTGATTTACACCACTTTTTAAAGTACGTTAGTAAGGTTCGGTGACTAAGAATCTGATATTCATTAATGACGAGGATGTCCGCAACTGCCCAAGCTCCAACATAATGCATAGTCCAAACTAAGACAGAACACGGGAACAGAACAACAAGACATAAAGCTCAATGCAGAGAACAAGAGAACACAAAGGGCAAAGCACAAGGAGCAGAACAAAGAGAACAGAACAAAAAAGTACAAAGAACCAAACAACAAGACAGAACAGTAACTTAACTAAAGAAGGCTGACCCTTATTAAAGGTCAGCCTTCTTACTGCTATCCAAACCTAAGTGAGGTTAGGGATCGTACCACCTTGAGCACAGACCCAGCTGAACGGCCGGAATCGCCTGTAGAAGCGGAGCGCTCGCCTAAAAGCTTTCTGAAAGAAAGCTACCTCGGAAGCATACGCTATCCCCGGATTCATACCAACCTAGCCAATTCAAAGAATCCGGGGATAACAGCGATCGAAAGGCGATCTGGCAGCGCAGCGACCATCAGTGCTCTCAGTGTACTCATAAAGTGTCCTCACTATGCTCACTATTTCCTAATCTTCACTGCCCCCATCTCGGTGCACCGAAATTAGCACAATCGCAGGCTCATCCCCTATGTTCTTCACATAATGAGGGAAGCAGGCTTTCCAGCTGAAAGCATCGCCGGTATATAAGGTAGCGGAGACATCGCCTTGCTCCACATAGAGAGTACCCTGGATGACGAAATGAATCTCCTCACCGGCATGCGCATGAGCTTCCTCGGTTGAAGCGCCTGGTGGCATTTCAACGAGCATCATTTTAACATTGCCTCTGTCGCTAAGATGCTCAACCTGGAACTTTTCCTTCCCGTAGATCGTTTTGCGCCGCTCTTCCTTGCGGATAATATGCATACGCTCATCCTTCTTCAGCAGCAGGAAGGCAAGAGGAACATCCAGCGCACCAGCAATGCTATCGAGAGTGGCGATAGAAGGAGAAGTTTTATTGTTCTCCACCTGGCTCAGAAAGCCTTGGGATAATCCTGTTTTCTCGCATATTTGTCCGATCGACAGCTTTTTGCTTTTCCGGATTGATCGAATATTAGAGCCAATGTCCATGTTATCCATAGTTAAGCAACTCCTTGTATTACAAATACTAAATATATATTTATTATATCAAATAAATGATTGACATCAACACAACTTGTATGATAAATTCTTAATACAAAATAATTATTTGTATTAGTAATAATTTTAAAGGTTTTTCGCATCCTAGATATTAGTAATATGAATTAATTATTCAAATAATAAAATGTCAGAAGGGAAGATTTAATTATGATGAACAAAAGTGTATCTACTATTTTGCGTATTGCTTTGGGCATCATGTTCGTTGCTCATTCCATCAACAAATTCCAGACAGGGCTTCCGAATATTTCAGGCTGGTTCCAAAGCTTAGGCTTACCCGGTGCTCTGGGGTATGTTATCGCATATACGGAGCTTATCGTAGGAATTGCCCTTATTCTTGGCTTCTTGACGCGGTATGTATCCGCGATTGTGATCGTCATTATGATCGGTGCCATATTTACCGCCAAGCTATCTGTCGGACTTCTCGGAAACGGACAAATGCCGGGGTATGAGCTTGATATCGCATTTGCCTTGATTGCCCTGCATTTGGTCTTTACAGAGACAACGCCCTTGTCGCTGGATGCTCTATTTTCAAGAAATCGTGATTAATAGACGAATCGGATGTATTCAATTGACATGACCTGAAAGGATGAGAGAGATGACAGCACAAATACACCCAGCTACTAACATTGGAGTCGTCAAATTAAAGGTAAGCGGTCTTGAGCGATCAGTTGCTTTTTATCAGGAAGTTGTAGGATTGAAGGTACTTAATCAGCAAGGAAATACAGCAGAACTTACGGTGGACGGTATTCATCCACTTGTGGTTCTGCAGGAGCTGGATCAAGCGGATGTTTTGCCAAGAAGAGCAGGGGCGGGACTTTATCATTTCGCCATTCTTCTTCCAGATCGGACTTCACTGGGGCTATCCGTACGCAACCTGATCCAGCATCAAATTCCTGTAGGACAGGGGGATCACCTGGTCAGCGAGGCGCTCTATATCAATGATCCGGACAATAACGGTATCGAGATTTACGCGGACCGTCCACGGGAGACCTGGCAGCGTGATGAACAAGGTCATTATGTAATGACGACAGATCCGGTAGATATAGACGGACTCCTTGCCGCATCGGAAGGTATGGAATGGACTGGATTGCCGGTGGGTACGCGAATCGGTCATGTGCATTTTCATGTGTCTGATCTGAAGAAAGCGGAAGAATTCTACTGCCAGGTTCTGGGCTTCGATATCGTAGCTAACTATGGAGGTTCTGCTCTGTTCGTCTCCGCGGGGGGCTATCATCACCATATTGGTCTTAATACGTGGGCAGGCGTAGGAGCCCCGCCGGTTCCTGAGAATGCGGCTGGTCTGGATTATTACGAGCTCATTCTTCCTAGTCTCTCCGAAGTGGAGGCCGTGGTTCAAAGGCTTAAGGAATCCGGAAATGAATTGCAGCAGAAGAACGGGGAATGGTTCGCCAAGGATCCGTTCAACATTCAGGTTAAGCTGACAGCTCTAAGCTGACACTAACGGACTGCGGTTAACATAAATAACGGCACTTTCGCATGAAGGCGAAGGTACCGTTATTTTTATGCTGTAGGCTTATTTCCTGGAGGCAATTTCCTCTTTCATCTGCTGGATAAAAGAATCAAGCGGAGTCTCCCCAATCGCACATGCCGTTCTCTGGCGCACGGATACCGTCCCGGAGTTCTGCTCTTTCTCTCCAAGAACGAGCGTATAAGGGATCTTCTTCATTCCGGCTTCGCGGATTTTGTAGCCGAGCTTCTCATTGCGGACATCCACTTCGGCACGGATGCCGGCTGCTGCAAGCGCAGCTTTTACCTGGAGGGCATAATCCGTGAAGGGTTCGGAGACCGGTATAATCCGGGCCTGAACCGGTGCCAGCCACAGCGGGAAGGCGCCGCTGTAATGCTCAGTCAGTATGCCCATGAACCGGTCGATGGAGCCGTACACAGCGCGGTGGATCACGACAGGGCGGTGCTTCAGATTATCTTCCCCAATATAAGTGAGATCGAATTTCTCAGGCATTTGGAAATCCAGCTGAATGGTGCCACACTGCCAGCTGCGCCCCAGGGCATCGAGGATGTGGAAATCGATCTTCGGACCATAGAAGGCGCCGTCTCCTTCATTAAGTCGGTAGTCTATACCTTTTCCAACAAGTACATTCTGCAGGGATTGTTCAGCCTGATTCCACAGTTCCTCCGAACCCATAGAGTCCTCGGGACGAGTAGATAATTCAATCCTATATTCAAATCCGAACACTTGATAGACATGGCCGATCTGTGCGATGACCCGACTGATCTCATCCTCAATCTGGTCTGGACGAACGAAGATATGCGCATCATCTTGGCAGAATGTCCGAACTCTCATCATACCGTTCAACGCCCCGGAGAATTCGTGGCGATGAACCTGACCGAACTCGGCGAGCCGGATCGGGAGCTCGCGGTAAGAGCGCAGGCTGTTCTTGAAGATGAGCATATGACCGGGACAGTTCATCGGCTTCAGGGCGAATTCGGTCTCATCCACCTTGCTGAAATACATATTGTCCTTGTAATGATCCCAGTGGCCCGATTGCTCCCACATCATCTTGTTCATCATGAAGGGACTCCGGACCTCATCGTAGTCATACTGATGCTGGGCCTCGCGGGAGAAATTCTCAAGCTCGGTCCGTATGACCATACCGTTCGGCAGATAGAAAGGCATGCCCGGAGCCTCCTCTGAGAACATGAACAGCTCCAGCTCTTTGCCAAGCTTGCGGTGATCCCGCTTGCGCGCTTCCTCGAGCAGATGCAGATGCTCATCCAGCTGACTCTTCTTCGGGAAAGCCGTGCCGTAGATCCGCTGAAGCATCTTATTCTTGGAATCTCCGCGCCAGTAGGCACCGGCTACACTTTGCAGCTTGAATGCCTTGATCCGGCCAGTGGACGGAAGATGAGGGCCGCGGCACAAATCCACAAATTCGCCTTGTTCATATAGCGTTATGATGGCCTCCGCAGGCAGGTCATGAATAAGTTCAAGCTTTAGCGGCTCCTGAAGCTCACTGAACAGCTGAAAGGCTTCTTCGCGGCTGACTACCCGGCGCTTAATCGGCAGATCCTCCCGGATGATCATCTCCATTTCGCTTTCGATCTGCTCCAGATCATGGACAGACAGCGGCTTCGCAAGGTCGATATCGTAATAGAACCCATTCTGGATAACCGGACCAATTCCGAGCTTTACCGCTTCGGAACCATAAATGCGCCGGATCGCCTGTGCCATCAGATGAGCCGTGCTGTGACGGTATATTTCGAGTCCCGCGGGACTCTCTAAAGTTAAAATTTCCACTCCGCTATTCTCGCTAACTGGCCAGGATAGATCAACCGCCCGCCCGTTCACATTTCCCGCAATGGCTGCCTTTCTAAGACCCGGACTGATTGAAGCAGCAATCTGTTCAACCGTGATGCCACTTGGGTAGATTCGGACCGAACCGTCCGGCAGGGATACTTGAATTTCTTTCTTGTCCATGGTGGATACCTCCAATAACTTTTTTGGATACAACAAGGTTTGAACGCAAAAAAACACATCTCTTCCCAAAAAGGGACGAGTGCGTTCAGCTCGTGGTTCCACCCTAATTCAATCTGCATCAGTCCATTACGCCCGGCATCTACCGTAGCCGCATGAATATGCAGATCCTTATTAGAATCCGTTAACGGGGATTAATCGGTGAAATGTAATACCACCGCATACGCATCGGCAGGTTCCAATTCACGGCTACAAAGGGGTAACTCGCTTCCGGTCTCAGGAGAAGCTTACACCACTCACTTCTCTCTCTGGGCAGTCCTTGAAACGAATCATGTCTTTGATACTCGCTTCTTCCTGTATTTGGTTTTTTATTATAGTGAAGGGAGTGGAAGCCGTCAAGTAGGTGATTGACTTAGATTAGCAATGTATAATACTGAGCATAAATAGTCTGAGTGATACATAGAGGAGAGGAAGACGAATATGGGAGCTGGAGCTCTGATAAGACAGGTGCTGCCACCTGATGAGAATCTTGCTGCATTAATTTTGAAGCTGGATGAGTATCTGCTGACGAAATATCCTCCAGAAGAAATTTTCAAAATAGATTTCAGCGATCCGTCGATCCAGAAGGGGTACTTTGCCGTGGCCTACGAGAACGGGACCCCGGTGGGCTGCGGGGGATTTCTTCCCTATCCCGAAGAGGGATTTGCCGAGCTGAAGCGATTTTTCGTAGATTCCGCACACCGAAACAAGGGCATTGCCCGGCAGCTGCTCACCCATTTGGAGGAAGAAGCCGGAACAAGAGGCTTTCGTACAATCAGGCTGGAGACGGGGGAGCCGCAGGTGGAGGCGGTTAACTTTTACAAAAAGCATGGGTATTTGGTCATTGAAAGGTACGGAGAATATGTAGATTGTGAGAGCAGTCTATGCATGGAGAAGCAGATTGTGAAGTAATATGGGTAAAGGCATTGGAATAAGGCGGATTTATCGCTATAATCTATATAGATATGCAAGACTGGGGCACAAAATGATGCCTAATAACTAACAAAGGGGTATTTTACAATGGGAAAAACTTTGATTTTTGGTCATAAAAATCCGGACACAGATACAATCTGCTCCGCAATTGCTTACGCTGATCTGAAGCAGCAGCTGGGCCTTGAAGTTGAAGCTGTGCGTCTTGGAGCTGTTAGCTCGGAGACTCAGTATGCGCTTGATTTCTTCAAAGTGGAAGCACCACGCCAAGTAGAGACTGTGGCGAATGAAGCTGAAGAAGTGATCCTGGTTGACCACAATGAGCGTCAGCAAAGTGCAAGCGACATCGATCAGGTTCGCGTTGTTGAAGTTATCGACCACCACCGTATTGCCAATTTTGAGACAAGCGGTCCTTTGTACTACCGTGCAGAGCCAGTTGGCTGTACAGCAACGATTCTGAACAAATTGTACAAGGAGAACGGCAAGACAATTAAGAAAGAAATCGCGGGTCTTATGCTGTCTGCCATTATCTCTGACTCCTTGCTGTTCAAATCGCCTACTTGCACTGAACAAGACGTGGCTGCTGCCCGTGAGCTTGCTGAGATTGCTGGTGTGGATGCGGACAAGTATGGTCTTGATATGCTCAAAGCCGGTGCGGATCTTAGCGACAAGACGATTGATCAGCTGATTACCATTGACTCCAAGGAGTTCCAAATGGGCAGCTCCAAGGTTGAAATTGCTCAAGTCAATGCCGTAGACACTAACGATGTACTGTCCCGTCAAGCGGAAGTAGAGGCTGCACTGAACAGTGTAATCGAGCAAAAAGGTCTTGATCTGTTCCTGTTCGTTGTAACTGACATTCTGAACAATGATTCAGTCGGTATTGCACTCGGCAAGCAGGCTGCCGCTGTTGAGAAAGCTTACAATGTGAAGCTGGACGACAACAAGGCTGTGCTGAAAGGTGTAGTATCCCGTAAATCCCAGATCGTTCCTGTTCTCACAGACGTTCTTAGCAAGTAATTAATCCAGCATATAATCAAAAGCCCCCTATCCTTGGCAGACCTCTGCGTCAGCCGGATAGAAGGGGCTTTTTTGCTGTTTTGTAATAGATGTTTGGTTCTACGGATCGATACGACCGCCCCCCATCAAAGAGCAGGCGGACTCCAGCGCTCCTCAATCCTCATATATCTCCAGATGCCGTAAGAAATTACCCACGACAGTAAGAATAATGCTACCAACATATAACCTAAGCTTCCAAGATCGAGGTTCTGAATCCAGAGGGATAAGGGGTCATTCATCCCAAGCTTCGGTGTCAGAACCTGAGCAAGCTCAATGAGACCAATAAACAGGGCAGCGACTACGGAAATGGCGGTCACACTCAGGTTGTAGTAGACCTTACGAAGTGGAGTGCGAAATGCCCAGCGATAGGCGGTAGTCATAAATACTCCATCGGCCGTGTCCATCAGACTCATACCGGAAGCGAACAGAAATGGAAGGGCGAGAATTCCGGATATAGGAATTGCGTTACCGGCGGCGCCTGCAGATAGGGCCATCAGGGCTACCTCACTGGCCGTGTCGAACCCGAGACCGAATAGAAAACCGATAGGATACACATGCCAGCTCCGGTTAACGAACCGGAATAACGGCTTCATGATTCTAGCCATGATTCCTCTCGACTGCAAAAGTTCCTCCAAATATTGTTCATTATGGCCTGCACCTCGCATCTCCCGGAACACTTGATAGATTTGAAGCAGGATGAACAGATTGAGCAGACCCATGAGTACCAGGAATATCCCGGATATAGAGGCCCCGATTACTCCCCCGATTTCCTGCATTTGAGGAAGATTGGCTCCGGCCCAATTCGCTGCAACCGCAATAATAATGGCCATGCAGCAGACCACACTCGAATGTCCAAGGGAGAAATAGAAACCGACGCCCGTCGGGTTGGTACCCTGCTGAAGCAGCTTTCGGACTGTATTATCTATGGCAGCGATATGGTCAGCATCGAAAGCGTGCCGTAAGCCCAAGGTATAAGCAAGAATGCTGAGTCCAAGCAGTGAAGGGTGATCTTTTACCGAGAACAGCAGCAGACCAATTCCTATTACATGCAGCAGTATTACTCCTAATCCATAACGTTTCCATTTCATTTGTCCCAGATTTGTTGCTTTCATTCTTGTTCTTCCTCTCTAGAGTAGTAGTTATATAATGCAAATTATTAAGCTTTTGAACAATATAACAGGTATTTTAAAATATGTTAAGTAACATAACATAATAAATCGAATATCAAGATGATTATCTCTAAATTTAAATAATAGAGGGATAAAAATATATTTTTGTCAGGTATATTGACATGAAAATGACGAACATTTATAATTACACCAACACTAACGTTCGTGAAATGAATACATAACGATTGGTGTCAGGTATAACAAATAAAGAGGGGGAGTGGAGAAATGAGGTTAAAAAGTACAAAAGGTTTAGCGGCTGTGGCGGTATCGTTGTGTTTGGTGCTTGGAGGATGTGCGGGCGGCAAGACGGCGGACAGCGGTACGACAAGTGCTGCCGCGGATGCTTCGGGAGACGGCATTAAAGTCGGTATTCTTCACTCACTCAGTGGAACGATGGCGATCAGTGAAGTGTCGGTGCGGGATGCGGAACTTATGGCGATTGAGGAGATCAATGCCAGCGGAGGGGTCCTGGGTAAGAAGATTATCCCTGTTGTTGAAGATGGAGCTTCCGACTGGCCGACATTTGCCGAGAAGGCACGCAAGCTTTTGACGAAGGATCAGGTGGCAACGGTATTTGGAGGCTGGACTTCAGCAAGCCGTAAAGCCATGCTGCCTGTGTTCGAAGAATTAAACGGCCTGCTCTGGTATCCGGTGCAGTATGAAGGAATGGAGAAATCTCCGAACATCTTCTACACAGGAGCAACGACGAATCAGCAAATTGTGCCCGCGGTTGACTGGCTTCTTGAGAATAAAGGAAAGAAATTCTACCTGCTTGGTTCCGATTATGTGTTCCCGAGAACGGCGAACATGATCATCAAAGCACAGCTTAAAGCCAAGGGTGGCGAGCTGGTTGGTGAGGAGTACACGCCGCTTGGTTATACGGATTACAGCACGATCATCAGTAAGATCAAGGCGGCTAAGCCGGATGTGGTCTTCAACACGCTGAACGGGGATAGCAACGTGGCCTTTTTCAAACAGCTGAAGGATGCCGGAATTACAAGCAAGGACCTGACAACCATGTCCGTAAGTGTGGCGGAAGAAGAAGCAAGAGGAATCGGGGCGGATGTGCTGGCTGGTCATTTGACGGCGTGGAATTATTTCCAATCGGTAGATTCCCCTGCCAACAAGAAGTTTGTAGAAAGTTACAAAGCTAAATATGGCAAGGACCGCGTTACGGATGATCCGATTGAAGCAGGATATACAGCGGTCTACCTTTGGAAAGCTGCAGTTGAGAAAGCGGGATCTACGGATGTGGCCAAAGTGAAAGAAGCCGCTAAGGGAATCGAATTTGATGCTCCGGAAGGCAAAGTGAAGATTGATGGCGATAACCAGCATTTATACAAAATTGCCCGGATCGGCGAAGCTCAGCCGGATGGACAGTTCAAGGAACTGTGGAAATCGGGTGAGCCTGTGAAGCCGGACCCTTATTTATCAACTTATGATTGGGCAGCAAACTTAAGCGGCGGTAAGAAATAACAAGAAGGCAGGGAGGCTCTTCGCAGCCTCCTTCTCTTCTATAAGAAGAGTGTGCAAAGGAGGGACTGCTCCATGGCGGAGGGTTTGTTACAGCTATTCAACTCGCTCAGTATAAGCTCCATTCTACTGCTGATTGCGTTGGGCCTAGCCATCACGTTCGGTCTGATGAATGTTATCAACATGGCGCACGGTGAGTTGATTATGATTGGCGCCTACTGTGCCTATGTCATGCAAAATATTTTTACGGATTATTTCCCCGCAGACTGGTTCGGTGCCTATTTCATCGTGGCAATTCCGGCTGCATTCTGCGTTTCATTCCTTGTCGGACTGCTGCTAGAAGTCGTCTTGATTCGCTTCCTATATGGAAGACCGCTCGATAGTCTGCTGGCGACCTGGGGAGTCGGCATGGTTCTGCAGCAGCTTGCGCGAACGATCTTCGGCGCTCCGAATGTCGGCGTGAAAAGTCCGCAGTGGCTGGATGGCGGCCTAACGCTGGGTACGATGGTGCTGCCTTACAAACGGATCTTCATTATTGCTCTTGTCATTCTGACGCTCGCGGCCATGTATCTCTACATTTACCGAAGCGCTGCAGGCAGAAGGATGCGTGCGGTCATGCAGAATCGGCAGATGGCGGCGTGCCTAGGCATTTCAACAAGACGGGTGGATGCGGTCACCTTCGCAATCGGTTCGGGTATTGCCGGTATTGCCGGCTGTGCACTCTCCTTGATTGGGCCGATCGGGCCTTCACTCGGGACCTATTATATCGTCGACGCATTCATGGTCGTAGTTCTTGGAGGCGTAGGCAAGCTCTTGGGAACCGTAACGGGGGCGCTGGGTATCGGAGTATTCAATACGTTCTTCGAATATTTGACGAATGCTTCTCTTGGTAAAGTGATTGTATTCGCCTGTGTGGTTGCCTTCCTTCAGTGGAAGCCGCTCGGACTTGTAGCCATGCGTACACGCAGCCTGGATTAGGAAGGAGGGATACGAATGCTGTTAAAAAACGCTTCAACACAGAAAAGGATTGTATTCACAATTATATACGCTGTTATTGTCGCCCTTCTCATATGTGCTCCGCTCTTTTTATCCGACTTTCGATTGAATCTGCTCGGGAAGTTTCTTGCCTTCGCGATTGTAGCTCTAGGACTTGACCTTATCTGGGGATACACCGGAATTCTGAGTCTTGGGCATGGGATATTCTTCGGCATTGGCGCTTATTGTATGGCGATGTATTTGAAGCTGACGGCTGCAGGAGGGGATGCACTCCCTGACTTTATGCAGTGGAGCGGAGTGGAATCGCTGCCCTGGTTCTGGGAGCCGTTCCGATATTTCGGCCTTGCCCTGCTGCTGTCAGTTCTGCTTCCGATGCTGCTGGCCCTGTTTCTTGGATTCTTCACTTTCCGCAATCGAATCCGGGGCGTATATTTCACGATTTTGACCCAAGCGCTTGTTCTTATTGTGGTTACCCTAATGATTGGGCAGCAGGCATATACAGGGGGCACGAACGGTCTTACCGGATTCACGAAAGTTCTGGGCTTCTCGCTGGGTTCCCCGGATGTAAAGCTGGCCTTGTATTTCGTTACCGTGGCTGTTCTGATCGGAAGCTTTCTGCTGTGCCGCTGGCTCGTGCGCGGACAGTTCGGCAAAGTGCTCCAAGCTGTGCGGGACGGGGAGAACCGACTGCGGTTCCTAGGGTATGATCCTTCCAAGTATCAAATGTTCGTCTTCACCATCTCGGCAGGTCTTGCAGGTTTGGCCGGTGTCATGTTCGTCCTACAGGTAGGCATTATCTCCCCATCCATGATGGATATTGTTCCTTCTATAGAGATGGTGCTGTGGGTTGCCATTGGAGGCCGGGGCTCACTGATTGGAGCAGCCGCCGGGGCACTGCTGATTAACGCATCGAAGAGCGTATTCAGTGAGACGTACCCGGATTTCTGGACCTTCCTGCTTGGGGCTCTGTTCATTATTGTGGTGGTCTTCTTGCCAAAAGGATTATTCGGTCTTGTATCCCGCTTCGGTCAGCGGATGAAGGGAGGTCTGGAACATGTCTGGTTCAAAGGACGAAGCCGTTCTATTGTTAGAAGGGATTACCATTGAGTTCGATGGCTTCAAAGCCGTGAATGGCATGGATCTTGAGCTTCGCAAGAATGAAGTTCATTTTCTAATCGGCCCGAACGGGGCCGGGAAGACGACGATGCTGGATGTCATGTGCGGCAAGGTTAAGCCTGCGGCGGGCCGTATTGTTTTTCAAGGAGAGATCGATCTGACCAAGAAAAAAGAATACCAGATTGCCCTGCTCGGCATTGGCCGGAAGTTCCAGGCGCCTTCTATCTTCACAGAGCTAAGCGTGGAGGATAATATCGCGCTTGCGCTCCAGAAGAAGAAAGGGGTGTTCAACACCTTGTTCGGGAAGCGGTCCAAGGAGGATCAGCGGAAGATTGATTACATGCTGAATACGATCAGCCTCCGTGAAGATGCCGGCCGCCGTGCTGGCGGGCTGTCGCATGGTCAGAAGCAGTGGCTGGAGATCGGGATGCTGTTAGTTCAGGAACCGGCTGTTATTCTGCTGGATGAACCCGTCGCCGGGATGACCGATGCCGAGACGGAGAAGACCGGGGAGCTGCTCGAGCGAATTTCGGAAGAACACTGCGTGCTGGTGGTTGAACATGACATGGATTTCGTTAGGCGGTTCGCAGACAAAGTGACCATTATGCATGAGGGCAAGCTGCTGATGGAAGGCTCAATGGATGAAGTACAGGCAGATGCCCGTGTGGCGGAAGTCTATCTGGGCAAGAGGAGGGATGCCGATGTTGTTGGTGCACAAGCTTGAAGCCGGTTATGGGGAGAGCATCATTGTCAGGGACATCAGCTTGGAAGTAAGGCCTGGACAGGTGGTATGCCTGATGGGGCGTAACGGGGTAGGTAAGACAACCTTGTTAAAGAGCATTATGGGTGTTCTTAAGACCCGCGGCGGATCAATCAGCTTCATGGATGCCGATATGACCCGGAAGGCACCAGGTCTACGGGCGGCAGCGGGAATCGGTTATGTGCCGCAGGGCCGGGAGATTTTTGCTCAGCTCAGTGTATATGAGAATCTGCTCCTGGGGCTTGAGTCTTCCAAGGAGAGCCGAAAGCGGGGGATTCCAGAGGAAGCGCTGGCGAAGTTTCCCGTGCTGGAGACCATGTATACACGCAAGGGCGGGGACCTGAGCGGAGGTCAGCAGCAGCAGCTCGCTTTTGCCAGAGCCTTGGCATCACGGCCCAAGCTGCTGCTGCTGGATGAGCCGACCGAGGGAATACAGCCTTCCATTGTTCAAGAAATTCGGGATGTCATTACGAACATTAAGAATCAAGGGGATACTGCTATTCTGCTCGTGGAGCAAAGTCTCGAATTCGTTAGAAGCGTCGCTGATTATGTATATGTGATTGACAAAGGAACCGTCGTGGCAGCAGGAGCCATCGATGAGATGAATGAAGATGAGCTTCACCGCTATTTAGCAGTTTGAGAAACAGCATTTGGGGGAGATCGAATGAAGCTGTCCGCAAGGGAGCAGGAGAAGCTTCTGGTTGTCGTCGCGGCTGATTTGGCCAGGCGGCGGAAGGATCGGGGCCTGAAGCTCAATTATCCGGAAGCAGTTGCTCTGATTACGTATGAAATGATGGAAGGGGCCCGGGATGGAAGAACCGTGGCCGAACTGATGGACTCAGGAATCCGGATATTGACCAGGGAGGATGTCATGGAGGGTGTGCCGGAAATGATCACAGACATTCAGGTGGAAGCTACTTTTCCTGATGGAACGAAGCTCGTGACCGTGCATCAACCCATCCAATAAAGATGAACCGAATGATAGGAGGCTTGAGACTATGATCCCTGGGGAAATGAGGCTTCAGCGGGAGGAGATTGTGTGCAATAAGGAAAGGCGAACACTTAGTCTGTCTGTGCTGAACACGGGTGACCGCCCGGTACAGATAGGCTCCCATTTTCATTTTTATGAAGTGAATAAGGCTCTTCGTTTTGACCGCGCACAAGCAATGGGGATGAGGCTGAATGTTCCTGCGGGAAGCGCCGTTCGATTCGAGCCGGGGGATCCGAGAACGGTTGAACTGGTGGAGCTAGCAGGTAAGCGTGAAGTATATGGCCTGAACAATAAAACAAATGGGTTCGCCGGCAGGGAGTGAGAGTTATGACTTTAAGAATGACCCGGCAGCAGTATGCCGATATGTTCGGACCCACCACGGGAGACCGGGTGAGGCTGGCTGATACAGACTTGTTCCTGCGGGTTGAGCGGGACATGACCGTGTATGGGGATGAAGTGAAGTTCGGGGGCGGCAAGGTGATAAGGGACGGGATGGGCCAGCATCCGCATATTACGAGGGCTGAAGGTGCGATGGATTTGGTTATGACCAATGCGCTGATTGTGGATTACACCGGAATTTACAAAGCGGATATCGGCGTCAGGGATGGTAAAATTGCCGCTATCGGCAAAGCGGGTAATCCGCTGCTGATGGACGGCGTTACGATGAACATCGGTGCATCCACCGAGATTATTTCGGCTGAAGGCAAGATCGTAACGGCCGGTGGAGTCGATGCCCATATCCACTTCATATGTCCGCAGCAGATCGACAGCGCTTTGTCCTCTGGTGTAACCACCATGATTGGGGGTGGAACAGGCCCGGCTACGGGGACAAATGCCACGACCTGTACGCCTGGTGAATGGTATATGCACCGGATGCTGGAGGCGGCTGAGCATTTTCCAGTAAATCTCGGATTCTTGGGTAAAGGGAACTGTTCGAATGAAGCCCCTTTGATCGAGCAGATTGAAGCGGGGGCCATTGGACTTAAACTGCACGAGGACTGGGGAACGACAGCAGCTGCGATTGATACCTGTCTTAGTGTTGCGGACCGATATGATGTACAGGTTGCAATTCATACAGATACGCTGAATGAAGGGGGATTCGTCGAAGAGACAATTGAAGCGATTGGCGGAAGGGTCATTCACACCTATCACACCGAAGGAGCAGGAGGCGGACACGCGCCGGATATTATGAAGGTGGCCAGTTTCCCCAATGTATTACCTTCTTCAACCAATCCTACACGTCCCTACACACGGAACACGATTGATGAGCATTTGGATATGCTGATGGTCTGTCACCATCTGGATCCAAGTGTACCTGAAGATATTGCTTTTGCCGACTCACGTATCCGGAAAGAGACGATAGCTGCAGAGGACATTCTGCATGATCTGGGTGTGTTCAGTATAATCAGTTCTGATTCGCAGGCAATGGGCCGGGTAGGTGAGGTTGTGATAAGAACCTGGCAGACGGCGGACAAGATGAAGAAGCAGCGGGGGCCTCTGCCGGAAGATGATGAGGAAGCAGATAACTTCCGAATCCGGAGATATGTGGCGAAATATACGATCAATCCGGCGATTACTCATGGAATAGACAGCTATGTTGGTTCTGTTGAGATCGGCAAGTACGCAGATCTGATTCTCTGGGACCCTGCCTTTTTTGGAGTAAAGCCTGAACTTGTTCTTAAGGGCGGCATGATTGCCCACAGCTTGATGGGGGATCCCAATGCCTCCATTCCGACACCGCAGCCGGTATTCTACCGGCCGATGTTTGGTTCCTTTGGCAAAGCGACCCGGAGCACTTCTTATACATTTGTCTCAAAAGCGGCGCTGGAAGCCGGAGTAGGAGAAAAGCTTGGACTTACCAAGACGCTTCTTCCTGTTCAAAATGTACGCAAATTAACGAAACAGAGTATGCAGCTGAATGAAGAGACCCCGGTTATTGAGGTTGACCCGCAGACCTATGAAGTGAAAGTAGACGGGGAGCTTATTACCTGTGAGCCGGCTGATATTCTGCCGATGGCGCAGCGGTATTTCCTGTTTTAAATACAGTTGTGAAGATAAGGGAGGAATCACCGTGATAATCGAACAGGTGGTAGGAAATATGGAAGCCGTCGATCCCGGATCAAGGCATGTTGAGCTTGTATATATTCGAAGTGATGATCTGGTCAAAAGAATACAAAGAGTCGTCACAGACCACGGCAGAGAGGTTGGCATCCGCCTCCGGGAACCGAAAGATTTGCGTAACTGGGATATTCTCTATCAGGACCATGACCAGCTGATTGTTCTAAGTGTTCTTCCGGACCAGCTGATCGTCATTAGTCCGGAATCACTCGGTCAGATGGGCTTCATCGCTCACCAAATCGGGAACCGGCATGTGCCTGCCCAATTTGAAGGCGATATCATGCTTGTACAGTATGATCGGCTGCTCGTTGAGCTGCTGGAGCAGCATGAAGTTCCTTATAAGGTCGAGGAAAGGTCTGTGCGCCAAGCATTCCGCCATATTGGGCATAGTCACGACCATCTTGAGGGACATAGTCACAAACACAGTAATGGTCATGATCATAGTCATGACCATGATCATAACCATGCGCACAGTCATGACGATAAACAGGATCATGCCCACAATCATGTTCATCCAAGCGGCCACGATCAACCCAACGGGGATGCAGCCGCACTACTAGTTAATGCTCATTCTCAAGATCAGCAGCCGGGACACCTTTATGCTCATGAACCACTCCCTTCCCATGGGCACAGCCATGGAAGAGGCTAAATATCTGCTTTTGCAGCTCTGCGACAGCGGCTTCCCTTCAGGTGCATTCTCTCATTCTTTTGGATTCGAGACTTATATCCTGGAGGGAGTGATCCGAGATGGCTCCTCATTCAAGCAATGGTTGGAAGCTTTCTACAAGAAACAGTGGGTTTATAATGAAGGATTCGCCGTAAGGCTTGCTTATGAGGGTATAGAACAAGGGGATATGGAAGCATTGTGGGACCTTGACCGCAGATTGACACTTCAGACCATTCCCCGTGAACAGCGTCTAGGTGGAATTCGTATGGGAAGACGCATGTTGGAGCTTGTGAGGGCTCTTCTAACGAATGGGCAGCTGGAGCTGTATATGCAGCAGATCGAGAAGAAGAAGGCGTACGGACAAGTGCCGATTCTGCTGGCCTTGATCTGTGCCGACCATAACATCCCTATGCATGATGCAATTATGCATACCGCATATGCGGCGGCCGTATCTCTCGTCCAGAATGGAGTTAGAGCCATTCCGCTGGGTCAGACCGAAGGTCAGCGGCTCCTGTATGAGCTGAACCCGGTTATGGCCGAAGCGGCTCGCAGAGTGAATCAGCTGAGTGTGGAGGATTTCGGAATCAGCCCGCCGGGTCTTGAGCTCGCTTCCATCCGGCATGAGCGTTTGGAAGGAAGAATGTTCATGTCTTAGTATCTAATTTATGAGGAGAGATGTAGAGATGAAACCGATTCGGATTGGCGTAGGTGGTCCTGTAGGTGCAGGGAAGACCATGCTGGTAGAGCGTTTGACACGGAGACTGCACCAGGAATTCAGCATGGCAGTTATTACGAATGATATATATACCAAAGAAGATGCCAAGTTCCTCATTCACAATGGCATTCTTACCTCGGATCGCATTATTGGAGTGGAGACTGGAGGTTGCCCGCATACAGCAATTCGTGAGGATGCCTCAATGAATTTTGCAGCCATAGAAGAGCTGGAAGAGAAGCATCCGGATCTGCAGCTGATTTTCCTGGAGAGCGGTGGTGATAACCTGTCGGCAACCTTTTCGCCGGAGCTTGTGGACTTCTCTATCTATGTCATTGACGTGGCTCAGGGGGAGAAGATTCCCCGTAAAGGAGGACATGGGATGATCAAGTCCGACCTGCTTGTCATCAATAAGATAGATCTGGCCCCTTATGTTGGCGCAAGTCTGGAGGTCATGCAGAGAGAAGCCGATGAAGCCCGGTCCCAACGTCCTGTCATCATGACGAATCTGAAGATCGATCATGGACTTGAAGAGGTAGTCGGATGGCTGCGCAGTGAGGTGCTGCTGGAAGGACTGCGGTCTAATGGGTAACCTAACGGGTACCCTGCGCCTCTCGCTGGAGAACAGGGACATGCAGACGGTTATGCGCGAAAGCTATGCTTCCGGCGCGTTCAAGATATCGCCTCCCACCCATATTGATGAGTCCGGGCAAAAGCTCCTGTACCTCATGAATCCTGGTGGCGGGTATGTGGACGGAGATCAGTACGCGATGGACGTTACCTTAGACGCTGGCGCGGAGCTGATACTTACTACGCAATCGGCGACGAAAGTGTATCGGACTCCTACCGGATCTGTGTGCTCTGATACGAAGGTCAAACTGGCTGGGGGAGCCCTTTTGGAAATGCTGCCAGACCCAATTATTGCGTATGAGGACGCCCGTTATTTTCAGAAGACTGTGTTTCATCTTGAAGAGGGAGCCCATCTCATTGCAGCCGATTCATGGACACCTGGTTGGAGTCCATCCGGTGACCACTTTAGGTATCGGCGAATAGATTCCCTAACCGAGCTGTATATGGGGGGGCGGCTGCAAATGGTGGACCGTTTCTGTCTGGAGCCTGCCGATGAGCAATTCGGATTTGGAGAAATGGAAGGTTATACGCACTATGGTTCTTTGCTTGTGGTTCACGAGCAGGCAACACCGGAGGCGGTAGAATTGCTCTATGAACAGCTTGAGGAGAGCTTCTCCGAGGGGTGTCCCCGATTTGGGCTAACCGTATTAGCTGTCCCGGGTTTTGTGATGCGTGTTATGGCTTACAGTACGGAGGAGATCCAGCAGTTGATGGAAGCCTGCCATGATAGAGTGAGGCAGGAGTGGCTTTGTAAGCCTGTGCTGCGAATCCGCAAATAGTACTACACCGACTTTTTGTTAAAAAACTGGGAAGTAGCCCTAGCGATCTATTTAGTGGTATACTAGATTCCATCCTAATTAGAGAGGTTAAGGTAGTTGGTATGGAAAAAGCTAGAGGCGCCTATCACAGAACGCCTTTTTTTGTCGTATTTATCCTGCTATTTTTAAAGCTTGTACTTTTACGCTATTTTTTCTTTGCCGGTGTTGAGGTATCCAGACTGACAACAGATGCACTTGCCCTGCTGGGGCTGCTTTCTATATTGGAGCTTGTCACGCCCGCTAGAATCAAGGGGCCGGTATATTGGGGGTTTAACCTGATCTTCTCCCTGCTTTTATTCTCATCCACGTTATACTTTGAGCACTTTAATTCCGTGCCAACCTATACCGCACTCAATGAGCTGCATCAGGTAACCAAAATTCAATCCAGCATTCAATCGACGATCCGCTGGATCGACTTTATTTATTTCGCGGATGTGCTCGTGTTCGCTCTGCTATGGTTGGTGAACCGGGTAAGGGGAGTTCGGGTTCCGGGGCGAAGACCGGTCTGGAAGATAGGGGTTGCTCTTGCCCTGTTAATAAGCCTGCTCGTATCAGCAAGATATATTCAGCTTGGCCAGTCCATTACGAATGAGTTGGTGCAAGCGGAGAATCTGGGCTTCTTCGATTACCAGGTTGCGGCTGCTCTGAAAGCAAGGGAGGAGAACCTTGCGATTGCGAACGGGAATATTAATGACACAATTAGTAAGATCAACCAGCTGCAATCGACTTATGCTTACCAGTCCTCAGACAAGAAGATAGCGGGAAAGAAGCCAGATTACTTCGGTGCCGCCAAGGGGAAGAACGTAATTATTGTGCAGATGGAGGCCTTTCAGAATTTCCCGATCCATCTGAAGCTGGGGGGGCAGGAAGTAACCCCTGTATTGAATAAGCTCGCTGCGGAGGGGATGTATTTCCCCCATGTCTTCCAGGAAATTGGCCAGGGGAATACCTCTGATGCCGAGTTTATGTCTAATACGTCGATCTATCCGACAGGTACTGTAGCGATGTCTACAGGATATGGTGACAGGGCACTGCCCAGTCTGCCTAGACTTCTCCAAAAGTACAATTACGAGGCGAACACCTTCCATGTGAATGATGTCGGCTTCTGGGACAGGATCAAGCTGTATCCGGCGCTGAATTTTGATCGTTATTATGATAAGCCTTTTTATAATAATGACCATTTCAATGAGTTCGGCGCTTCGGACGAGGAATTGTACCGGGTGGGTGTTGACAAGCTGTCAGCACTTAGTAAGTCAGGCAAGCCCTTCTATGGACAGTTTGTTACTGTGTCCAGCCACTTTCCTTTCAAGGTACCGGAAGACCGTGTTCGGATAACCGTACCGGATTCCATGAAGGGCACCCAGCTTGGTGATTATATTCAGGCCGTGAACTATACCGATTACGCGGTGGGTACGTTGATTGACCGCTTGAAGGCAAATGGGCTGTGGGATAATACAGTGCTTGTGTTCTATGGAGACCATTTCGGCCTGCAGCCGCAGGACAATGATCCAGCTGTCTTGAGCCAGCAGCTCGGGATTAACTATGATCCTCGAATCACCCGGTTCAACATCCCGCTGATCATTCATCTGCCTGGTGAGACTCAGGGGAAAGTGATTGACCAGGTTGGGGGTCAGCTTGATATTATGCCGACGGTGGCCAATTTACTCGGGATATCGCTGAAGGATGAGAAGTTTACTGCTTTCGGTCATGATCTGCTGAATATCGACAAGAACGTCGTGGGTATGAGATATTATCTGCCGACGGGATCCTTCTTCAATAATGAGGTTCTCTTCGTTCCTGGACAAGGGTTTGATGACGGGACGGCGGTCTCTCTGAAGACGATGCAGCCGGTCAGCGACATCTCACCTTACAAGAAGGATTATGATTATATATTGAAGCTGATGAGTCTATCTGATGAATATGTCAAGCTGCTTCCCAAGCGATAGGGGAAGAATCGTAAGTAACTACAGAACAATAATAGGTAAGCCCGGCATCTCACTTACACAGATGCCCGGGCTTTTTGTGTCTACAGAAAGGGCGAATTAAAGTGTCTAATCTAATGTTCTCTATTTTCTATAAATTAAGAAAGCCAAAGACCGGAATTAACAAATCCTGGTCAATGGCTTTCAAATGTGTAATGATGAACTTTAAGCTATAAATTAATTCAGGACTGCTGAAATATGAGCATCCGTTACAGACCAGTGGGAAGCCGTCCAATACTTGGCTTTATCTTTCACAAATATCACCTGAGGAGACTCGTGCTTGACACCCAAATCCTCAGCAATCTGATTAGATACAGGACGTGACTCAATTACCTTGACGAGATAGTAATCGACATCCGCATTTGGATTGGCATCCACGAACGCATTGAATTCCTTGAGCGCATTCGCGCTAACCGGGCAGGTTGTACTATGCTTCAGAACCAATTGACCCCGGCTGCTGGATTGCTCCAGGATTTGATTCCATTCATCTATAGTAGAAATTTCTGTCCAACTCATTTCTCTTCACACTCCTCCGGATTTCTTGTTTTATGACGAGTTACTTTCCTTTATATAGTAACATCTATCTATAGGGTTATTCAAGTGATGAGAGAAGTGCTTTAACATAGGAAATGTAAATTGACAATTCAGGAATTGTCTGATATCTATTAGAAAAAGTGAACATGTCTAGCCCCGCAAGCTCATTCAATATACTTCATTGGCTGGAGGCGCGTTATGCATAATGATTTGCTTCATCAGTATCCCGATTATGAACAGGTATATGCTTTGTCGCCCACAGGGATCGCATTTGTCTCGGCGGATGGAAAGTGGCTTCAAGTTAATCCATCACTCTGCCAACTCCTTGGATACACAGAAGAGGAGCTGCTTAACTTAAGCATGAGTGAGCTCACTTATCAAGAGGAATATGCAAGCAGCTCCGCGAAGGTGAGAAAGCTCTGCAATGACAATCTGCCTTCTCTTAATCTGGAGCATAAGCTTATTCGTAAAGATGGAAGCGTTATTTTGGCTCAGGTGGTTGTCTCTTTAATCAACAGGGATGAAGAGGGGCTTCCGTCTTATTTTATTATCTACGTGTCATCAGATTATCATGTAGGTAAGAATATGCAAGACAAAGAGGAACTCTTGGCTCAGACGATGCGGATCGCGTCCATAGGGAGCTGGGAGTGGAATGTGGATAGGAACACCATCATCTGTTCGGAACAGGTGTATTCGATATGTGGAATTCCCCGTATCAAGGATCATCTGAAGGTATATGAGGTCATGGATCTTGTACCAGAAGGAGAGCGTGAACGTTTCAAGGGGATTTTTAATGATGCGATTCGGAACAGGGAATTTAAATTCGAGCTTAACCTGGTCCGGCCAGATGGGGAGACTCAGTATCTGGATTTAGTTGGAATTGTTACGTATGCTCAGGGGGGCAAGCTTCCCAGGACTATTATGGGAACGGTTCAGGACATTACAGAGCGCAAGCAGGACCAGCTTAAATTACAGGAGAGCGTGGAGCGGTATAACTCCTTGAAGAAATATAATCACGACGCTGTGATTTCGCTTGATCTCGAGGGGAATATTATTAATTGCAATGCGGTTGCCGAGAAGTTAACCGGCTACAAGATCAAGGAGATAGCCGGAACGAGCTTCTCCCGCTTCATCGGTCTTAAGCACCTTAAGGACATTCTTCGACATGCGCTTGAGGATACCTCTGTGGAGAAAAAGATTGATACCATCGCTCACAGAGACGGCCATGCAACCGAAGTGCTGACGACGATTGCTCCAATTATTATCAACAGCAAGAATGTGGGATTCTATATTATTGCGAAGGATATGACCGAGCAGAAGAGGCTTATCGCCGCCAAGGAAGCAGCTGAGAATACGAATAAAGCCAAAAGTGAATTCCTGGCGATGATGAGTCATGAAATACGGACACCCATGAACGGCGTTATCGGGATGACCGATCTTCTGCTGGAGACGACCAATCTGGACGATACTCAGCGGGAGTATGTTGAAATTATTCGGAAGAGCGGAGATTCCCTGCTGGCCATTATTAATGATATTCTGGATTTTGCCAAAATTGAGTCCGGAAAGACGGTGCTGCATCAATCCGAATTTGGACTTAGGGACATTATGATGGAGGCTATGGACATGCTTCGGACGAGAGCAGACCAGAAAGGGCTGCGAATGAACCTGTCCATATCTGCAAATGTTCCGGACAAGCTGATCGGAGATCCTGACCGGCTGAAGCAAATATTAATCAATCTGTTAGGTAATTCGGTCAAATTCACTTTTAACGGCGGAGTTTCAGTGGATGTCGATCTGCAATCAAGCTGTGAGAAGCATACACTTCTTGAATTTAGAGTTAAGGATACAGGAATCGGTATTCCTCAGGAGAAGATTCAGTATTTATTCCAGCCGTTTCATCAGCTGGATAATTTCATGAACCGAAAGTATGAAGGTACAGGCCTGGGGCTTGCGATCACGAAGAAGCTGGTTGAGCTGCTTGGAGGAGAGATCCGAGTTGAACCGAGTGATGGACCTGGCGCTACATTCGTGTTTACTATGAGTTTTCAGCGAGTGAAGAGCGGCCTCGAGGCAGACGATTCCGGGGAGAAAGGCGCGGAAGAGGTCCGCTCCCATTTGAAGCTGAAGATCCTTGTAGCTGAGGATAACGATATTAATCAATTGGTTCTGAGAAAAATGCTTGAAAAGATGGGCCATAGCGTAGTGATCGTGAACAATGGATTTGAGGTCATTCAGGCGGTTGCTTATGAGGCCTTCGATCTTATCTTTATGGATATGCACATGCCGGGAATGAATGGACTTGAGGCCTCGAAGATATTACATGAGACGCTTCCTCCGGGCAAAATCCCCCTGATTATTGCTGTAACAGCGAATGTGCTTAAGGGCGACAGGGAGCAGTGCTTAGCTGCGGGGATGCAGGATTATATCACCAAGCCGATCAAGAGTCAGGTTATTTCCGAGGTGATAGATAAATACTTTCTGAAATGATAATGATTGAATAATCGACATTGAAGGCCGCATTTCATTAAGGAATGCGGCCTTTGATATGCTGTAGCAAAGGCAAGGTGGATTGACAATAACCATATTTTTATCATATAGTTGTTATGACAACTATATGGATGGAGAGAGATATATCTTGAATAGTCCGCTGGATGAATCTATCGGTTTTCACATGGGGATCGCTTACCGCAAGCTGTCTCAAGTTCTGCAGCAGCGTATGCGGGATTACCACATTACCCCTGAGCAGTGGTCTGTATTGTACCGGATATGGGAGAAGGATGGTCAGATCCAGAAAGAGATTGGTGAGCGTTCAGGGAAGGATAAGCCTACGACTACCCGGATCATTACCGCTCTGGAGGAGAAAGGATTTATACGTAAGGTAAGCGGGAAGAATGACCGCAGGTCTTTCTTCATCTTCATTACTGAAGCGGGAAGAGATGTGATCACACTTACGGAACCGATAGAGCGTCAAGTGCTGGAGGAAGTGACAGAAGGGATCACAGCGGAAGAGTCCAGGCTGTTATTGAGGCTGCTCCGGCAGATTACCATGCAAGCGGACCTTATGATAGAGAGAGAGAAGAAGGAGTGAGTGACGAACAATATGGATCCTCAAAGAGAAAAACTGTGGACGAAATCGTTCATTATGCTGACACTAAGTTATTTGCTGTTGTTCTTATGTCTTCAAATGCTGCTGGCCCCGTTCCCGACGTACGCCAAGGAACGGTTTCACCCTAACGATTTCACCGTCAGTCTGGTGACGAGCTTGTTTGCCTTATCGGCAATTGTAACCCGGTTTATCATGATTCCTGTTATGAGGAAGGTTCACCGCAATGTAATTCTCATTACAGGGGTGATTATTGCAGGAGTGGCCACAGCATTATATTCGTTCGCCAATACGATGTTCCTGCTGCTTTTACTTCGCATAGCCTTCGGAGTCGGATTCGGGATGGCAAGCACGGTAATGCCTACGCTCGTATCCCAGATTATTCCGAAGAACCGCATTGGTGAAGGTATAGGATATTTCGGCTTGTCTACGAGTCTGGCTATGTCAATTGGACCTATGATTGGATTGTCTGTACTTGCAGGCTTTGGATTTACGCGGCTGACTCTGCTGGGTACTGTAGCTGTTGGGCTAATTATCCCCTTGCTTCTCTTCACAAGAAGCATACCCACTCAGCCAGCTGCTACGTCGGCGGCAAGTGATGCTCACGCGCCCAAGCTCCCATTCCCAAAGAGAATTCTTCTTCCGGCGGGACTGAATATGCTCATATCCGTTACTTACGGCGGGCTGCTTGGCTTCCTCGCATTATTTGGCGCAGAAATTCATTTGGCTCAAATTGGCCTGTTCTTCTTATTCAATGCCTTTACGGTGCTTGTGATTAGACCTATATCCGGGCGTCTGTTTGACAGCAAAGGTCCTGCTGCTGTGCTTATTCCCGCCTCGCTTGTTGTCTTCGCAAGTCTGATGCTGCTCTCATTCACGCATTCACTTTCGCTGCTGATTGTGTCTGCGCTCTTGTACGGGCTTGGCTTCGGAGCCATCCAGCCGACAACACAGGCCTGGATGCTCCGCGAGACCTCACCGCAGCAGCACGGCATGGTTAACAGTCTGTACTACAATTCAATAGACTTTGGTGTGGCGATCGGTTCAATGCTGCTTGGTGTGCTCGCCTCCGCGACGAGCTATTCGCAAATGTACCGGTATTCTTCCTTCGTTATGATCATATTTCTGCTGGTTTTTGTCGTATTCAGAGCGGCCCAGAAGCAGCAACGGGCGACGATCCAGCCAGCCATAAAGCCAGGTCCGGAATCCTAAGAGGATATCCGGGCTTTTTCACGTCATTTGATCTGTCCAATGGAGAGACTTAATTTGTAATTCCCATAAGCCAGAAGGTCATCGAGCAGCGCGCCAAGCTCCACTTGGGTTCTTGTGCGCACACGAAGCCAGTAGCAGCCCTCCCCGCTGACCCGGTGCATTTCGGTAATGTCCTCCCGCTGCTGGACAAATTCAAGGAACTTCTGATGGACAGGTCCGGATTTAAGGAATACGGTAACAAAGGCATGAACAGACAAGCCAATCTTCTCTGGATTCCAGAGAACGGTATAACCTTCGATAATTCCATGGTCCTGCATTTTGCGTATCCGGCCGCCAACAGCCTGGCCTGTAAGATGAACAGACTCTCCAATTTCACGGTGGGAGAGAGTCGCATTGTGAAGCAGACAGTTCAGAATTTTCAAATCAATCTCATCGATAGGGCTTAAGTTCATAGAAGATAAATTCCTTTCATCATGAAAAAATATACAGAGGATTCATTTCAGCAAGTTATATGCCATCTTGGTCCGTATTCCTATAATTGAAGCATACTTAGCATAATTGAAGATCACCTACCGAAAAGGAGTAGATTGGAGATGCGAATACAACTGATCCGGAATGCAACGCTATGGATTGAGTATGCCGGGCACACGATCCTGGTCGACCCGATGTTCAGCGAGGCAGGGCTGAATCCCCCCATTATGAACTCCTCTAATGATAGGCGAAATCCTCTGGTTCCTCTGCCAGTAGATTTAAGCCTGCTGTCTGATCCGGACCTGGTTCTGGTCAGCCATTTGCATCTTGATCACTGGGATCCAGCCGCTGCCAAGGCGATCAACAAATCAGCAGCTGTCTTCTGCCAGCCTGGTGATGAGAAGACGCTTGAGGCTGCCGGATTCAGCGGGGTTCAGCCAGTGGAAGCCTCGGCGGCTTATCAGAAGATTAAGATACACCGGACTTCAGGCCAACATGGAACCGGGGAGATCGGTGTGATGATGGGGCATGTATCCGGTTATGTTCTCCAAGCGGAGGGAGAGCCGGATCTGTATCTTGCCGGGGATACCATTTGGTGTGATGAAGTAAAGGAGGCGCTTGGCAGATTCCGGCCTGAGGTAACGGTAGTTCATGCTGGCGGCGCCAGATTCATCACGGGGGACCCGATTATTATGAATGAGCAGGATGTGCTCCAGCTAGCCAGATATGCATCCTATACCCGAATTGTCGCCGTGCATATGGAAGCGATTAACCACTGCCTGGTCACCCGGGAAGACTTAGGGATGCTGATGTCCTCCCAGGGACTCGGGTCGCAGCTCCACATTCCGCTGGATGGAGAGTGGATGGATTTTAGGGAAGCCAAGAAAGCTTAGATATTCAACTGCCGCTTGTTCCTCTTGCCGCGGGCGGCCGAGAACGTGAATGGCATATACAGCAAGAGGAACAGAATGCAGGCAACGGTCTCAAGCGAGACGATATACCAAGGATAGGGACCCAAGAAGTCCATCAGGGAAGCGGTCTCTGGCTTATGGGATAAGAACATGTAATTGCCGCCTGTCAGATGATTGATGAGCAGAATCAATACAAGCAGAATGTTCAGGAACACCATAGTGATACCAACCGACCTTAATGACGGTTTGAAGCCCTCAACCCACACCATATACAGTACAGACAGAATGATCGCAATATGGGCCAGGAAGAATTCGATGAACCGGAAGTGGGGATAAGGATAAGACAATGCCGGAGTCAGGATCGCCTGTAGGGCGCCTCCAATGCCTGTGAAATATACGATTTGGAAAATAAACCGGTTCTTGAACAGCAGCATGAATACACACAAATAGAGCGAGATGCTGCACAGCTCCAGCGGCAGAGTATCCTTCACATCGAACCTTTTGCCCCAGACGTACCAGATATTCAGCGAGAGCTCACACAATATCAGAATTCCGGCTAATATATACCGCCCGGCCTGGCTTCTTGAAGGCTTCTGGAGCCATTTCCGGCATCCATAGAGAAGCAGAAGGCTGAAGAGGAATATACCCAGAATGATCAAGTGGGAAGCAGAAAATGCAACGAATGAACCCGCTTCTTCTACGCTAAAATAAGTACTCATCTCACACACACTCCCTTCCGCAGAGGAATAGACTTCAGAATAGATTTTACTTTATTTAGGAGGAAGTGAAACCCCCTCTTTGAAAAAATCAGGCGGATATGGGACAATGTTATCAAAGCAATGGTTAACGAGGTGAATAAGATGGCCAAAAAGAAAAGCCGTCCGGCTGTACCCGCGCGTACGGAAGACAAACCGGCTACACTGAAGGACCTTCTCAGCAGTGAAGTCTTAGGAAAGCTCCAGGCTCAAGCAGCCGAGATGAAAGCGGACGAGCAGAAACGTCAAGAGGAAGCCCGGCAGCAGGCGGAAGAAGCCCGCAAAGCGGAGCAGAAGCGCTTGGAGAATGACTTTGAGCATTTGCTGAGCAGCAGCAGTATGGATTGGAAGAAATTCAAGTAGCTTGGGACTGGTATTGTTAATGCCATTAAGGATTACTAGGGTTGAAGATAATAGATATAAATGAAATGACTGTCATCCGGTAAGTATGAATTCCACCGGAGGGCAGTCTTTCTTTTTGTAATCCAAGCAAGGCGTCTATGGATTCAAACAGCTAAGGATGCAGGCAGTGTTGACTTTTGTATAAGATGTAACTATTATTGTTACAAGTGGTTTGATTGAAGTAAATTTATGAGGAGGAATATACATTGGCTAAGATTGGTGTAATTGGAGCAAGCGGTAAAGCAGGCAGCCGGATTCTCAAGGAGGCGGCAGATCGTGGCCATGAAGTAACTGCGATTGTTAGGGATTCATCCAAGCTGGATCAGCACGGTGGAGCTGTGTTGGAGAAGGATATTTTTGAACTGAGTAGGGAGGACCTTAGTCCATTTGATGTCGTTGTTAATGCCTTTGGGGCATCTATGGGAGAAGAGCATCTTCATGTGGAAGCCGGCAACGTTCTTATAGAAGCATTGAAAGGCACGGATATTCGCTTGATAGTTGTAGGGGGAGCAGGCAGCTTGTATGTGGATGAAGCTCAGACAATCAAGGTTGTAGATACACCGGACTTCCCTGATTTCGTTAAACCCACAGCCCTTAACCAAGCTAAGAATCTCGGCATTCTTCAAGGAACTGAGGCGCTGAAATGGACCTTCATCAGCCCGTCTGCGGACTTTGCTATCGGATCAAGATCAGGTTCTTATCAGAAAGGGAAGGATAACCTTCTTGTTAACTCCGCTGGCCGCAGCTACGTCTCCTATGAGGACTATGCCGTTGCCGTAGTGGACGAAATTGAGAATCCACAGCATATTAAAGAGCGATTTACTGTGGTATCCGATCTGTAGTTCTCTTAAGCCACAGCCAATCGAGGGGCTCTCCCGCCTGCGTCAGATCGCATCGGGAGAGCCTCTTTTTGTTGTGTTTGTATTCTAAAATGATGAAAAGTTAAAAAAATTAATATTTTTCCTATTTTTGCGATAAAAGGACAAGGGTTTATAGGATTATAGGTCGAATATAGTATTAGAACCATAAATTAGTTCAAAAGTTTTATAAAATAAGCCGAAAAGTAATGCCTAACGAACGACGTTTAGTCCTCTGAAAGACCTATTTCATTCTCCTCGTTGAACAAGTTTGAATATTATAACCCGCCGAGTTCATGCAGATCAGTTACTTCAACGTTGGAACCGCAGAAGATGTCTTATGAGATGACCTTTATTCTCTGACACGGTCATATGCGAATTGTTCTTTGAGAAAGTGAAAAGTGAAATCGATTGCAGAAGGTGAAGAAATGTGGTGGATCTCTTTTTTATCAGGTATGTTCATTAGTGTCCTGCTGATGATTATCGGGATGCGGATTCGGGCAGGAAGAAGCTTGGCCCATTCTGCTTGTGATAAAAGAACGGTTGAACTTGTTGAAGGCACCCGGGATATTGTGTACTATTTGGAGCTTGAGCCTGTACGAAGATACAGATATGTATATGCCCCGCTGGACCGCTTGATGGAGCCGGAGCATCTAATTTCAAATATGGATACCCCGGAGCTGGTGTTTCTCAGGATACATCCTGAGGATTTGAATCAGTTCTATCAGAAGATGAATGGGGAATTGGATTTTGAACAGCCCATTCTGTATAGAATCAGGGACTGCCATGGGCAGTATGTGTGGTATGAGGAGCTTGCAACCCCGATCTATGACCAGGGGAAGCTTTCGGCTATTCAGGGAATTGTCAGACCTGCTCAAGACAGGCTTGACTATCAGCAGCATCTGGAATATCGGATTGCCCACGACTCCATGACCGGACTCTTCAACCGGGAGCACTTTGAAATTCTGGTCTCCCATTATGATGTTAAGGTAGATATCCAGGCGGCAATCATCGTCTGTGACATGGATAACCTGAAATATGTTAACGATAATTTTGGTCATATCATGGGTGACTTATATATCAAGGAGGCTGCAGGCCTGCTCAATGAATTCATATCAGAAGATGTTATGGTCTGCCGGGTGGGCGGGGATGAGTTCGCCATATTAGTTGTTGGCAGGACGCTCTATGAAGTGAACAAGCTGGTTCAGGATCTGAAGCAGAGAGTGGTTCTTTTTCGGAGGGAGCGTCCGGATCTGAATATGGACATCTCCCTAGGATATGCCTACAGTGAGCATTCCCTTCAGCAGATGGATTATCTGTTCCTTGAGGCGGACCGGGAAATGTACCGCTCCAAGAATGCCAAGAGACTCGCGAGAACCTAATGGGTACTGCGAGTTTTTTTTGGTATCTGGATAAGATGAACTTAAATCATAAGTTAGACTCAAATAGACAGGGAGATGAGTGTATATATAAGACGCAGTTAAAAATTGACTTGAGGGTAAGGCGTAACGGAGGGGAAGCTTGGAACTGTAGGAGCGAAAGCGATCGCCTAAAAGCTTTCTGAAAGAAAGCTACATCGGAAGCATATACTTTGGCTTTCTGAAAGAAAGCTACATCGGAAGCCTTATACTTTGGCTTTCTGAAAGAAAGCTACATCGGAAGCATATACTTTGGCTTTCTGAAAGAAAGCTACGTCGGAAGCATATGCGGGCAGCGACCGAAAGTCCAAGCATTTCCCGTAGTTACGACTGTACCCACAAATGTGAACATTTTAACTGGGCTTATATAGAATAAAAAATATTGAACGAGACTATTGAAAAACTAATACCATTAGTTATAATAAAACTAACGATATTAGCTTTTGTGAATGGAGTGATATTATGCGTACAAAGCGCAATCAATATTTATATCAATTAACGTTCCTGCCCCGAATGTTCCCGGTGAATTGTTATCTTGTTGAAGAGGAGGAGAGCCTTACCTTAATTGATGCGGCGCTTCCCTATAGTGCGAAGGGGATACTGGAAGCCGCACAGCGGATCGGTAAGCCTATAACCCGAATTGTGCTCACCCATGCGCATGACGACCATGTCGGAGCGCTGGATAAGCTGAAGGAGGCTCTCCCAGAGGCCAAGGTTCTCATCTCTAACCGGGATGCGCGGCTCCTCGCGGGGGACCGCAGCCTTGATCCGGGTGAAAGCAAGGAGAAAATACGCGGTAGTGTACCCTCCAAGCTGAAGACGCGTCCGGATATGCTGCTGAACGAAGGAGATACGGTCGGCTCCCTGCGCGTCATCGCTTCGCCGGGCCATACGCCCGGCTCCATCGCGCTGCTGGATTCGCGCAGCGGCGCGCTTATCGCCGGCGATGCCCTCCAGGTGCGCGGCGGCATGGCCGTCAGCGGGCAGATTCGCCCGCTGTTCCCTTTCCCCGCCTGGGGCACCTGGAGCAGCAGCACCTCGCTCGGGTCCGCGCAGAAGCTGCGGGACCTGGCACCGTCGCTGCTGGCCGTGGGCCACGGCGAGATGATTGAAAGCCCGGTCCCAGCTATGGACCGGGCCATCCGGGACGCCGCCCGGAAGCTTCCGGGCGGCCAGGAAGGGGGCGGCCGTCATGCCTAGGGCCGGCCTGGATGCAGCGGCCGTCACACAGGCGGCCGCAGAGATTGCCGATCGTCACGGGCTGGAGGCCGTGACGCTGGCGTCTGTGGCTCAGAAGCTGGGCATTCGCTCGCCATCGCTGTACAATCACGTGGACGGCCTGCCAGGGCTGCGGAACAGACTGGCCGTCTACTCTTTAAGGCTGCTTCAGTCCAAGCTGGAAGCTGCAGCTGGAGACCTGACCGGGGATGCAGCACTGCTTGCCTACAGCCGGGCCTATGTTGATTTTGCCCACCTGCACCCGGGCCTGTATGAGAGCACATTACGTGCGCCTGATCCGCAGGATATGGAGCTGCAGAAGGCCGGCCATGAGATGGTGGAATTAATTGTGGGACTGTTGAATGGAAGGGGATTGGATGAGGAGGAGCAGACACATGCGGTGAGAGGGCTGCGAAGCATCCTGCACGGCTTCTGCTCGCTGGAGCAGAAGGGGGCCTTTGGTCTGCCAACATCGCTTGAGGACAGCCTGCGTTATATTTTACACGCCTATTTGCAAGGACTTCCTACGAAACCTGATTAAATCTCCACCCAGCGGGTAAAAAGATTGCAACAGCATCTACGTGAAATATATTAGTTTGGACCTTGAACAAAAATAACCCCCGGCCGGAGCCCGGACGGGGTGAATTTGCCCACGACAGGGTGGGCGACATATTATTATCCTATCTATGGGTTCGAAATTTATGCCAGTTATATGTAATGATCATTGCTTGAATTATGTTCAGATAGTAGGTCTATTTAATCATGCAAAAGGGAAAGAGGAGCGCGTAAGGCTCCTCTTTCAGACTCAAGACACGTGAAACGTGTGAATTTATCCACGACGAGGTGGATGACATAATTTACTGTGGTCACAACTCAATCACTGCACTTATAGTAACCTAATACGTAAGTTATTGTCAATACAATTTTCACGTTTTTTTTTAAAGTCCGAGCGTCCATTTCATACGAGTCTCCAACCGATTAATGTCTTCTTCGTCCAAATTTCCAAGATGTTCTTTAAGTCTAACCTTACTGACCGAAGTCGTTTCTTCCGTCTTGGCGGCCGAGTCAAAGGCAAGAAAGTCATATTTACTGGTGAATAAGAAGTAATGACTTTGAAATCTGGGCACCGGCTTGCCATCGCGGGTAAGGACAGGCTGCTTGGTTTTGAAGTTTGTTTTGGCTTTCAGATTTTTGGTCAATGGTACGACAATTACATTGCCGGAAGTCGAATTAACAGTGTTATTGGAAATGATGACTACAGGACGTTCCTCATTCTGCTCACATCCTACATTTTCCCCGAAATGACAGAAATGAATCGCTCCCCGAACCATTTTGCGGCTCAGCTGTTTCTTCTCATTCTCTATCCAATGATGGGCCATCTTCACTTTGATTGGCATCCAGGCCAAGATTAGCTGTTCCTTTAGCGCCTTCTCAGCGAGGATCCGGTTCTCTGCAGACTTAGATATGACATGGGTAGCTTTGTTCTCCCGTTCTGTGTTCATTTAATCCTCTCCTGGTACGATCTAGTTAATGACTGAATATTTGAGCTTTTCTATATGATTTACACTTCTTTATGGGGCTATTAAACAAGAAATCTGTAAATTCCTTCTTTTCTTATCATAAAACGGTTAACGCATAGACAAAATAGGAGGAAAGTACACGGACGATGGGGGGGCTTTCGCCTCACCTTCTGTACTTAGCTTGGTCCGGAAATAGCCCTGATCTGTACATAAAAATACCCAAGTTACACAACACTACAGATTACGAAAGATTAAATAAAACGAACTGAGAGGTAATTATGACTAAACAAAGTTCGAATGAAGAAGCCACTCTAAAGTGGTGGCAGCTCTCTTTGCTCGGCGTGGCCTGCACGATAGGGACCGGTTATTTTCTGGGATCAAGTCTGGCGCTGCATATGGGAGGGCCCTCGGTTCTCATCGTGTTCGTCCTGGCCGCTATTGGAACGTTCACGGTATATGATGTGCTTGCCAAGATGACGGCGGAACAACCCGAGAAGGGCTCCTTCCGTTCTTATGCCAAAAAGGCGTTTGGAAGGTGGGCCGGGTTCAGCAGCGGCTGGGTCTACTGGGGTTCAGAACTGCTCATCATGGGCAGTCAGCTTACGGCGCTCTCCATTTTCACAAGATTCTGGTTCCCAGCCGTCCCAATGTGGGTCTTCGCCTCAGTCTATGCGGTACTCGGACTCATTGTTATCATGCTTGGCAATAAAGGCTTTGATTCACTCGAGAATACGCTGTCGGTCATTAAGATCGCGGCAATTGTCATGTTCATCGTGATAGCGGTCATAGCTTTGATGGGCTGGATCAAGGGAACAGGCAGAGCTCCAGTCTTCCCGCATACGATGCAGAGCTTTCTTCCACACGGCTTCAGAGGTCTTTGGTCGGCATTTATATTTGCGTTCTATGCCTACGGCGGTATCGAGGTGCTTGGTCTGATGGCTGTTCGGCTGAAAAATCTGGAGGATGCCCCGAAGGCAGGGAGAGTCATGCTTCTGCTGCTCACTACTCTCTACATTCTGTCGCTCGGGCTCGCAGTCACAATCGTCTCCTGGGAAGCATTCACACCCAAGAAAAGTCCATTCATTACGGCACTGGCTAATTATCCGCTACCCTTCATCCCACACCTGTTCAATGCGGTGCTGATTATTGCGGGCTTCTCCACAATGGTCGCTTCACTATTCGCGGTCACAACCATGCTGGTCACACTCGCTGAAGACAAGGATGCGCCGCCCCTGTTCGCGAGGAAAGTAAAAGAGAAGCACCCGCTGTATGCCATCTCTCTAACAGCGGCAGGTCTGGTTGCTTCAATTATACTGGCTCTGGTCATGCCGGGCAAAATCTATGAATACGTAACAACAGCAGCAGGGCTGCTGCTGCTGTACAATTGGTTATTCATCCTTATCACATCCGGTAACCTGTTGAAATTAACAGCATTCGGACAGATCAAACGGTTCTTAGGCATGGCTCTAATCGGGCTTGCTGTATGTGGAACCCTGCTGCATGAGACGAGCCGCCCCGGGTTCTGGGGCAGTCTTATCTTTGTGGGGGTAATCGGCTGCGTAACGCTGATCATGCAGGCTGCTGTCTGGAAGAAGCAGAAGCGGTATTCTCGCAGAGTCATGTTGAAGAGAAAGCGCGGCGGAGCCCACTAAATTCCGGGGTGTCACCGGAAGAATAGAACCTTGGCCGCTTCGAACCCGAAGTAAAGACCAAATCCGATCAGGGATAGACCGGAGATGATCGAGATCGCCTTTAGAAGCGGAACGGTCAGCCATCTGCGGAATGCGCTGGCCAGCGAAGCCATAGTGATATCCCACATAAGGACACCGGATAAGACAGCCGCGCTGAATATGATGAGTTCCTTAGGTGCGTAGGTGGCAGCCGTCTCTGCAAGAATAGAGCCATAAATGCCCAGCCAGAACAGGATGGAGATCGGATTCGAGAGGGACATGAAGAACCCGGCGGCAAAAGATTTGGATAAAGACTCAGCGCTTCGGGTTTCCTGAAGCGTTATTTTTTGCGCGGTAAGCAGGCTCTCAATCCCGATATACAGGAGGACGAAGAACCCGAAGAGCCAGAGAAAGGATTTCACGAACGGGGTATTCACGAAATGCACGACCCCGAAATAGACCAGTAGGATGTAGACGATATCAGCCATAACGGCTCCGAGACCGAGCAGCCAGGCGGGCCAGAAGCCTCCGCGAATCCCGCGGTCGAGCTGGGCCGCATTAATAGGCCCGATCGGTGCTGATAAAGACAGTCCCAATAACAAACAGCTGAAAATATCCATATGGTTATAATTCCTCCTGCCATGAACATGAACTTAAATGTGCTTGTACAGCTTATTCAAGACAAGAGAGAAATAGGACAAAGCCCGAATGAATATATTAAAGTATTCGTCCCACTGCTGCCGGCAAACCGCATATTTTGACATGGGCAGCTTGAAGTGATAGGTTTAAAATACTTTAGACGCGGCGTTAGATGCTGTTGGAATGATACGGCTGCCGCACAAAAACAGTAGGAAAAGGTGGATGAAGGTCGTTTCTATGAGTAAATTTACCCGCGATTATTTCATATTAATGGATGATATTGTACGTGAGGGTGATCCGATTCTTCGCGTGAAGACAGAACCGGTCAGTATACCTCCAAGTGAAGAGGACCGCGCTGAGATGGCGGCTATGATGCAGTTCCTGAAGAACAGTCAGGATGAGGAGATTGCGAAGAAATATAAGCTTCGGGCGGGAGTTGGCTTGTCGGCTAACCAGATTGGCCTGAACAAGCGTATGTTCGCCGCTTATTTAACGGACGAGAAGGGGCAAGCGAAGGAGTATGCCTTGTTCAACCCTAAAGTCATCAGTCATTCTGCAGCGATGACATATCTGCCTGAAAGCGAAGGCTGCTTGTCCGTGGATCGCATGATTCAGGGATTTGTTCCCCGCTATGAGAAGATCCAGCTCAAGGCCTATGATGAAGAGGGCAATGAATTGAAGCTTCGCTTTAAGGGCTTTCCTGCTATAGTCATGCAGCATGAGCTAGATCATCTCGACGGCATCATGTTCTATGATCGGATCAACCCGGACAATCCGTTCAAGCTGCCGGCCAATGTGCAAATCTCAAGTCTTTATTAAGTGATACGTCTGTAATAGCAACATGAGCAAAGGGGCTATCCAAGGCCAGATCTGTCGTGGATAGCCCCTTTTTCATGCCGGTTGAACTCAGAATTCCTCGTGCGCTAAATCTGTATTTACACCGATGGCCGCCCGGCTGCCTTCCCCGGCGGCAATGATGACCTGGGAGGGGGCGATGGCCGAGGTATCGCCAGCCGCATAAACGTGGGGGATACTCGTTCTGCCGAATTCATCGATAAGAATACCGCCGGAATGACTCTTGGCGCAGCCAAGTGCTTCCCCGAGTTCGGAGGACTGGAACCAATCAGGTGTAATGAATCCGCCCGTTAGAGTAGCCTCTTCATGATTGCTGAAAGTAATCCGCTCCAATTGTCCGCCATGGCCTGCCAAATTTATAATCGGATGCTCATTGAAGGAAATATTCTTCCTCTGTAGGTCTTCCTTGAATTCCAGAGAGAGAGCATACTTGCCATTCGTGCAGACTAGAAGCTGATGGCTCCAATTCCATAGGACCACCAGCAGATGACGGGCATGAACCTCATCATTCGAGATGATGGCAAGCGGCTGATCGCGCAGCTCCCAGCCATCACAGTAAGGGCAGCTGAATATGCTCCTGCCGTAGTATTCCTGAATTCCGGGAATATCCGGCAGCACTTCCTTGAGCCCTGTGGCGAGAAGCAGCTTTTTCGTGTGGTACACTGCCCCCGCAGCGGTGGTAACCTCCAGAAAATCCGTATGCCTGACGGCATCTGTGACCCGCTCGGTACGGAACTCTACCGATGAATATTTTTGGATGTCCTGATGGGCCAATCGCCTGAATTCAGCAGGAGTCGTTCCGTCTCTTGTAATGAATCCGTGCGATTCCCGCGTAACGGCATTTCTTGGGCGGTTATCATCAAGCAGAATAATCCTCCGCTTGGCTCTGCCTAAGACGAGGGCGGCGCTCAGCCCTGCAGGTCCACCGCCAATAATCATACAATCCAGCATGTCATCAGCATCCTTTCCGAAGAACAGATTCTTTCTTCCATATGTGGTTTCGGGGAAGAAGATGACAACAAGATGAAGCGGGGCTTTCCTGTCATAAGTACGATGATTTCGGAGCCAAACAGAAAGGGCCGGCAGGAATTACCCCAGCCAGCCCATCTTTTCAGCAATACTTATGGCATCGATCCGATTCTTGGCTTCGAGCTTTTGAATAATTTCAGATACATAATTTCGCACGGTCCCGTACGAGAGGAACAGCTCGGAGGCAATTTCCTTGACGGAGAGACCCCTGGCCAGGCGGCCGAGCACCTCCTGCTCACGGTCCGTAAGAGGGTTGGCAGTCTGCCAGAAACTCATGGACAGCTCGGGACTGATCGCTCTACCGCCTTCGTTAACCCGGCGAAGAGCCTCACCAAGCTCGCTCACCGGAGCATCCTTGAGTAAGTACCCATAGGCTCCAGCACGGATAGCCCTTTGGAAATAACCGGCTCTGGAGAAAGTGGTCAGGATGATCACCCGGCACGGATGCTTCAGTTCCTGAAGCTTCTCAGCCACATCAAGCCCCGTCATCTCCGGCATTTCTATATCCAGCAGGCATAGATCTGGAGATAGCTGCAGGATTAAATCGAGCGCCTTCGAGCCATTCTCGGCCTGTCCAATGACCTCAATATCGTCTTCAAGATCAAGCAGGGCGCTCAGTGCTCCGCGCAGCATACTTTGATCTTCCGCAATAATTACCTTCATGATACACCTCCTAGCTGTTGATTCCTCACGACTTTAGGCACCTTCACACTTAGGGTTGTTCCTTTACCCGGTACGGAGCTATAGGTTAAAGTACCTTGAATTAGCTCAAGCCTTTCCTTCATGCCGAGGAGACCGCGTCCCGAGGATACCCCTGCGGGTCTGTCTATCTCCGCCCCAGGTCCATTATCCGTAACCGATAGCGTTAGTTCATGTGTATCCTCACTGAGAAAGATGGAGCAAGCGTCTGCTTTGCTGTGCTTGACCACATTATTAATGGCTTCCCGAAGACATAGCCCCAGAATGTTCTGTACCAAGGGCGGAGCCTCCAACTGCTGAGGCTTGCCGGATACGGATAACCTTATCCCGGCTGCTGTCAGAATAGCTTCGGTGTTATTCAGCTCTTCCTGAATGGATAAGGCATTCATGCCGGAGACAAGCTCCCTTACCTGCTTAAGTGCAGCCCGTGAGGTAGCCTGGATATCCTTAACTTCCTGTATCGCCAGTTCAGGCTTCTTCGCGACGAGCTTCTCGGCGAGCTCGCTCTTGAGTGTAATAAGAGAGAGCGTGTGACCCAGGGTATCATGCAGGTCCCTGGCAATACGCTGGCGCTCTTCGTTTTTGCTCAGCCGGGCGATTTCTTCCTGGGCTACATTCAGCTCGGATTTCAGATTTCTCGTATTCTGGAACATCCGCAGGAAGAATGGGAAGACGAACAGGACAATTAATGGAGGCAGGATGTTCACCCATTCAGAAGCACCGGTATGACTGCCGCTGATCCAGAGCGTGATGGCCGAGGTGACAATCAGGACTCCCATTCCAGACCAGAACTGTCTGGAGGATGGAAGCATGCTGAGCATAGCGGTAGTGAAGAAATTCATGGTCAGGAACCCGGGACTACTGAACAAGATACAGAAATAACCTGTGAGGATCATGTTCAATATGGCGAAGGCCAGTCTGCCGCGTTCGTACCAGAAGCTTCTGAGATAGCTGGCGATGAACAGGGCTAATACAGCGTAGCCAATGAGCATATCCCTGGGCGGTTCATCAGCCAGGCTCACGGCCGGATAGATGAGATAGACCAGCCAGATCAGAGGGAAATAATTTAATCTTTTGGGAATAGATGATCCCCATGGGTTGGACATTTATACCGCTTCCTGTCGCTTTAGAATATAAGTTGATAATAGCATAAAGATCAGGGCGTAAGCAGCCAGGATGGCAATTCCGGTCCAGTCGGGCCCAACCCCGCCAAGCACGTTCCATGCTCCTTGACCGAAGCGGTAGGAGGGGAGGTACTGGGCAATATCCTGCATAATTTTTGGCATCGTAGTCAGCGGCATCCACAATCCTCCGAGGACGGAGAGGGCCATGTAGACAATATTGGCCGCAACCTGAACAACTTCAACGCTTTTGAAAGTGCCAAGGAGCGTGCCGAGAGCCATGAAAGGCAGTACACCGATCCAAATCCACAGACCGCAAGTGATCCATTCTCCAAGGCTAAGATCAATTCCCTTCGCGAAATGACCAATTAGAAACATCAGGACAATCGTTCCCAAATTAATTACAGATTGGGACAAAATTTTGGACAGCACATATGCACCATTTGGCAAAGGAGTGATTCGGATCAATCTTACCCAGCCCTGTGTTCTTTCCTGAGCGAATCTTACACTGAGTGTATTGATGCTGGCGCCAATGACCCCGAATGCGGTCATGGACATCAGATAGTAGGCTTTCCAGTCCACTCCGCCCACACGAATATCACCCATGGTGCTGGTGAAGATGAAGTAGAACATGACCGGCATGACGATGGAGAAAACAATGAACCTGCGGTTACGGATCGTACGAAGAACTTCGGCTTTGCACTGGGCAATCATGGATTTCATCATTATTTAGCATCTCCTTGAATTAAAGTTTGGAAGGCGTCTTCAAGACCCCCGGCTGTGATCTCGATATCACGAATATCGAGGTTGTGCTGGATGAGGGTGCGGATAAGCTGGTCGGTATCCGTGCTGGTTAATTTCACTTTGCGGCCGCTCCATACCGTGTCCACAATTCCGGAGAGTCCGTTCAAGGAATCCGGGACAAGCTGTTCTCCTGCTGTAAAAGTAATCATTTTGCGTCCTTGCGCGGATTTAATTTCGGCTGGAGTTCCATCAGCGATCAATTTCCCCTGGTTAATTACAACGATGCGGTCTGCGATGCTGTCCGCTTCATCCAGATAGTGTGTAGTAAGAATAATGGTACGCCCTTTGCCGGCCATGGCCCGGACACTTTCCCAGAACAGTTGTCTGGAGCCGACATCCATCCCTACTGTTGGTTCATCCAGATACAGGATTTTGGGATCCCCTGCCATCGCCAGGGCGAAGTCGAGGCGGCGCTTCTGCCCGCCGGACAAGGAGGTTGCAAATTTGTTCTGCTCTTTCTCAAGTCCTGACATCGCGAGCAATTCGGCTAGCGGAAGCGGGTTCGCATAGTAGCTGCGGAACAGATCCATCGTCTCGCGGACGGTAAGGCGGTCAATCACGCTGATGTCCTGCAGCATGGCACCGACGGATTGCCGTGCCTCAGGCTGATCGGGTGCGCCACCGAGAATACGAATTTGTCCGCGTGTCGGCTTCTGCAGCCCTAGCAGCATGGAGACGGTGGTTGTCTTGCCTGCCCCGTTGGGGCCGAGCAGGGCGGTGACGGTGCCCTCCTCAATATGTAGAGATAAATCCTTAACAGCATGTGTTCCTTTGTATTCCTTATCTACATGTTCCATAGTGATTACTGATGGCATCTTTGTTTCCTCCCGTGTGTGTTTTCATGCTTTTATGTTACCTGGATTTCCCATCAGTCAACATTCATGAATGTCACAATCTGGATATGACATTTGTCAGGTATTAAGCTGTGTACAAGGGAAGTGAATGGAGGGGACGCCAAAAAACCGGAAGCTGGCAGCTTCCGGTTGGATCGTGCAAAGGATAGGGGAGATTAATCTGCAGAATCCGGTGAATGTTTGGGGATACGAAGCTGGATTTCAGTGCCTCTGCCCGGTTCAGACTGGATAAGCAATGTGCCGCCCACACTGCGCGCCCGCTCCTCCATACTGAGCAGACCTACTCCGCCCCCTTCATGGCGGCTCTCAATGCCCATACCCTCATCACGAATAAGGACAAGCACTTCGTGGTCTTCATCAAGCAGGGATACGACCGCTTCGGATACATCTGCGTATTTGGCGATATTGGTTAGCGCTTCCTGAATGACGCGGTAAATGGTCGTTTCCTCGTTCACATCCAGTCTTCTTTTGAGCGTGCAATTAAAGGTGACAGACATGCCGTAATGTCTGGAATAATTATCGATATACGTGCGAAGAGCAGGTACAACCCCGAGATCATCGAGTACGGAGGGACGCATCTCCCAGGCCATTCCCCGGACATCCTCCATAATACTTGTCACATATTTGCGCAGCGATTCCAGTTCGTCTGGAGAATGACCGGCCGCAATAAGCTGGTCAAGCTGGATAACAAGAGAAAAGAGACTCTGTCCAATTCCGTCATGAAGCTCCCGGGAGAAGCGTTTCCTTTCATTCTCCTGAATGTTCATAACCTGAGTGACCATGAACTGCAAAGCCTCCTCAGAGTCCTTCTGCTTCGTAATCTCGTTACGTATAGCGAGAAATTGGTAGGGCCGTCCGTCATCCCCGAGGAAAGGCACTATAGTGGTATCCACCCAGTAGAAGGAACCGTCCTTGGCACGGTTCTTAATATCCCCGCGCCATACTTGTCCCCGGTTAATAGTCCGCCAGAGATCGCGTATAAATGTTTTATCATGATAGCCGCTATTAATGATGCGGTGATCTTGTCCAAGCAGTTCGCTGCGGGAATACTGCGAGATATCGCAGAATTTATCATTCACATAGATAATGACTCCCTGATTGTCCGTCATGGCTACAATGGAGGATTCATCGAGCGCGAATTTAAGATCCGACAGCATCTGAAGAGAATCCTTAAGCTCCGCCGCGAAGGCCGAATCATGGAGATGTTCGCCTAGCTGGTCGAGCAGATTATTCACACTCTTGCCCAAAATATCTCCTGAGTCACGATACGAGCGATCTTTATTCAAAATTCAGCATTCCTTTCTTCATGGCGTATTTCACCAGATCGGGCCTTGTTTTGAGACCTAGCTTCTCCATCAAATTACTCTTATGTGTCTCTACCGTCTTTACACTAATAATAAGGTGCTCGGCAATTTCTTTGTTGGAATAACCCTTGGCTACCCAGGATAGAATCTCCCGTTCCCGGTCGGAAAGGGTATCGAATGCGCCCTGGGATTCCCCGTTCTTCATCGCATCCAGGTATTCATTCATCAGACGCTTGGTTGCGGAAGGATAGAGATAAGCACTTCCTGTGGCCACGGATAGGATGGCGGTTACCAGCTCATCATGAGGCGCGCTTTTCAATATATAGCCCGATGCGCCCGATTGAATAGCGCGGAACAAATATTCTTCATCATCATGCATAGTCAGAATCAGCACCGATATATCAGGAAGTATCTTCTTCAGCTCCTGGGTTGCAGTGAGGCCGTCCATGCCCTGCGGCATGCTAAAGTCCATCAGGATGACATCAGGCTTCAGCTCTTGCGCTTTCTGAATGGCTTCGTGCCCATCGGCTGCATCTCCGATGACTTCCATTCCGTTCTTGCCGTTCAGGAGTGCCATGAGTCCGGAACGGACTACAATATGGTCATCTACTACCAGAATTCTAATCATTTAATGAGCCTACCCCCTCGTCTTTGTATCATATAAAAAAAAATGAACCCCAGCAATAAGCAAGGGGTTCACCGCGAAGAGATAGTGCCTGATTTCAGTCCGTAGATAACCGGACTTAAGATTTCAGCCTCCTGCTCAACCATCTCAATGATTTGAGATGAGTAGAGAGTAGGCTTACGACTGCCAATCATGAGCAGACCGAGAATTTCTCGTTCTCTAACAATCGGAATAACGGCAACGGCGTGCAAATTCTCAGCCAGCATAATTGGATTGTCAAACCGCAATTTGCGAATATCCTGGACGGATTCATCAAGAACGACCCGTCTGCCGAGTCTCGTGACTAGCCCTGGCAGTCCCTGTCCCGGCCGCAGAATGATCTGCTTGCTGCGGCTGCTCCTGTGGCCTGAGACAAATTGCCAGCGAAGTCCTGTGTCCGGGGTGTCCATGAGGAGCAGGCCGGAGAAATCGCTGCCTGTTCGTGCGCGCAGGGAGTCCAGCTCCTGCTCGATATGATCCTTTATTGTGATCATCGGCTGGCACCTCCTTAGGAATGTATAGGAACATTTCAGTAACGTCCTGCTTTTATCATTAAGTCTGATATTATTGTACCCTCTCCATACCCGTCTGTAAGTCAGGGAATACCCCTATTTATTAAGAGGTGGCCACTGAATCTCCGGGGTTGATATCTTTAAAGGTATATCATTTTATAAATATTAAATATGATATCTGTCATTTATAGCAGAATTAATATAACCCCCTTAAGGCGCAGGGTGAGAAGCATAGCTCACTAGCAGAATGAGCTTGACATTGCAGATCCTCAGGAAGGATGTCATTAATTAAGGGAATTGCCCCCTTAAATATCAGGTATTCCCCCGATAACGTGTTCCCGGTATTCAAGCTATGATGAATAAGAAAGAAGCATAGTGCGTGAATGAAGCGGCTGAATTGAGAACCTATAGGTTCCGAGGAACAGGCGCGAAAGGGGATATGAACAGATGGATCGGGCATTCGCTTCCAAATTTGCAAAATCGGTATTTCTGACCGTGTTAGGCCTATTGGTGCTGATCTATATCGGCTCACGATTTTTCACCCATGTGGATCTGGCCTTATACGGCTACATGGTAGGAACGTTGGTATTTATATGTGGATTTTTCTATCGATTCATTGCCTGGGGGGAAAGACCTCCAACAAAGATTATCATCAAGAAGGGGATCAAGCTGCTCTTTAGAAAGAGTACGCCGAAGACAGCGGCCAATCATTTGGTGACTTACAAATTCATCTGGAACCGGGGCTGGTACCGCTGGACTCAGCACGTGCTGCTGGGCTGGGGATGCATCATTTCCTGCTTGGTTACATTCCCGCTTGTATTCGGATGGATGTACTTCACCATGGCAGAGAACGGATATTACTGGGTGGTATTCTTCGGGATTGATGTGCTGCGCATCCAGGCGGATGGGCTGCTGGGTTACCTGTTCTATAACGCCTTAAATATCTCGGCTTTTATGGTCATTGGCGGGGTATGCATGGCCCTGTACCGCAGAGTCAAGAACATGCAGGCAAGAGCTGAACAGTCATTTGCTTATGACTTCCTGCCGCTCTATCTGCTGCTGTTCGTATGTATCACAGGTCTTGCGCTCACCTTCTCCAATATGTTCCTTCACGGGAAGGGGCATCCCATCATTACCTTGATTCATCAGTGGTCGGTTATTATGACTATGATCTATATACCGTTTGGCAAGCTCGCTCATATTCCATTCCGGCCGCTTAGTGTATTTGCGAGGAATTATCGTGAGCATTATGCGGAGCAAGAGACGAAGAAATGTGCTGTGTGCGGTACCGGATTTGTCTCCGCCGAGCAGTCGAGCGACGTAATTAATGTGCTTGGACAGAACGACATCAAATTCCAGACAGAAGAGGGATACCATCTTGCTGAGCTGTGCCTGCCCTGCCGCCGTAAATACCGGATGTCCCGGTTCACTGGCATTCAGACACACAAGATCCCTGTGAAGGAGGCCAACCAGAATGCCAAAGGATAAATTCTTTAAGGTTATAGAGAACAAGGTTCACCCGGGTGAGAAGCTGGTTCCCACACACTGTTCCTATTGCGGAATGCAGTGCGGGATGAACCTGCGCGTGGATACTTCTTCGAACACGATTATCGGGGTTGAACCGCGTTATGACTGGCCGGTAACTCTGGGGAAAATGTGTCCGAAAGGCGTAACCGCCTATCAGCAGACGAATCATCCAGACCGCATACTGAAGCCGCTTATCCGGGATAATCCGGCTCTGAAGGGAACCAAGGAAGGCTTCCGGGAGGCCAGCTGGGATGAAGCCTATGATCTGATTGCCCGCCGGTTCAAGGAAATGCAGGCGCAGTATGGGAAGGACAGCTTGTCCGTCTTCAGTGGGGTATCCATGACGAATGAGAAATGCTACCTTACCGGGAAGTTCGCCCGTGTGGCCCTGCAGACCAGATACATCGATTATAACGGCCGATTCTGTATGTCAAGCGCGGCGGCGGGATTCCTTCGTACCTTCGGCGTAGACCGGGGATCAACCCTTCCGTGGACGGATCTGCATGAGACGGATTGTCTCTTCATTGCAGGAAGCAATACAGCGGAATGCCATCCTACGTCCATGTTCAGAGTATGGGAAGTTCAAAGCCGCGGCGGTTACCTCATTGTAGCCGATCCGCGGGAGACTCCAATCGCCAGAAGAGCGGACATTCATCTGGATCTGCGCCCGGGTACGGATTTGGCGCTGGCCAACTGTATGGTGAACCTGCTCATTCAAGGTGGATATGCTGATGAGGATTTCATCAGGGAGCATACAGGCGGATTTGAAGAGATGGTAGAGGTCGTGAAGGAGTTCACACCTGAATATACAAGTGAGATTACAGGAATTGCGCCAGAGAAGCTGATTCGCGCAGCTGAGATCTACGGTAAAGCGCCAGAAGCGGTTGTCATGTTCGCGCGGGGAATCGAGCAGCAGCATAAGGGAGCCGACAATGTATCCGGTTATACCAATATGCCGCTGGTTACCGGCAAGATCGGACGTCCGAAGTCGGGAGTTGCCACCTTTACCGGTCAAGGCAACGGGCAAGGCGGCCGTGAGCACGGTCAGAAGTCGGATCTGCTGCCAGGTTATCGCAAGATCACGAACCCGAAGCATGTGGAAGAAGTATGTAAGGTATGGGGGATCACACCGGAGGAAATGCCACAGCCTGGTGTATCCGCTTATGAAATGTTCGAATTAATGGAGCAGAAGACGATTCGTGGACTGTACTTACTCTGCTCCAATCCGGCTGTATCGGCACCGAACCTGAATTATGTCCGGAAAGTGTTGAAGGAGCTTGACTTCATGGTCTGCTCGGATATGTACTTGTCCGAATCCGCTGAATTCGCAGATGTGGTTCTCCCATCCGTGACCTGGTCAGAGGATGAGGGAACGGTAACGAACCTTGAAGGCCGTATCATCAAAATCAATAAGGCGCAGGAGCCTCTGGGCGAGAGCAAGCCGGACTGGCAGATCGCCGTGGAGCTGGCTGAAAGGCTGGGACGTGGTAAATATTTCAGTCATCTGAAGACAGCCAGAGACGTAGCCGATGAATTCCGCTTAGCTTCCAAAGGCGGATATGCGGATTACTACGGAGCAACCTGGGACAAAATCGAGAAGCAAGATGGGGTCTTCTGGCCATGCAAGGATGAGAATGATCCAGGGACGCCGCATATGTTCCTCGATAAGAAATTTTATCATCCGGATGGCAAAGCCAAGCTGTGCGCCCTGCCATACCGTCCTCCAGCGGAGGAGCCGGATGAAGCCTATCCGCTTCGCTTGACTACAGGCCGGGTCGTATATCACTACTTATCCGGTAACCAGACCAGACGAATTCCTTTCCTCCTGGATATGTGTCCTGAACCTTACGTCGAAGTACATCCTGAGACGGCTGCAAAGTATGAAATTGAGCATGAAGAGAGAGTGCGGCTTAGAACCCGCCGCGGTGAGTGTATATATAAAGTGAAGATAACAGAAGCCATTCGTAAGGATACCGTGTTCGTACCGTATCATTTCGGTCATGAAGGCTCCGTGAACCTGCTCACAATTCCAGCGCTCGATCCCATGTCGCGGATGCCGGAGTTCAAGGTATGTGCGGCTGAGATAGATAAGCTCGGAGTTGAACGCCCGAATGGGCAGGCGGGAACAGTAGGCGGTAAGAAGGCAGAGAAGGAGGCCGTTCACCAATGATGAAACAGCTGCTCTATATTGAAATGGACAATTGTATCGGCTGCCGAAGCTGCCTCGCTGCCTGCACCCAGTGCGGCGGACATGACGAACGCAATCGGAACTATGTATATGATGTGAATCCGCTTGTGAATCGTCAGACCATTCCGCTAATGTGCCTGCATTGTGTGAATCCAGCTTGTGCGCGCAGCTGTCCGGCACAGGCGATTCAAGTAACTGAAGAGGGCGCAGTTCTCTCAGCACTTGTTGAGAAATGTATCGGGTGTCAGAACTGTACGATTGCTTGTCCTTACGGGATTCCTAAATTTGACGAAGAACAGAACCTGATGTACAAGTGCGATCTGTGCTATGACCGTACCAAAGAGGGAATTCCTCCGATGTGTGCGTCGGTCTGCCCGACCAATACACTCCAATGGATTACAGAAGAGGAGTTCGCTGCGAAGCAGGAAAAGCACCGGCTGGGTAAATGGATGTCCTCCCGGCTGCCGGAGAACCCGCTCGAAGGGGAGACCCACGTGAAGATCAACCTACCGGGCATTTTACAAGGCACAGAGAAGTTATTCTGATCAAGAATGTACCGCTGAAGAAGGAGGGATTCACATGGGTGAGGATATCAAGAATAACAAGAGAGATGATCTAGGCCGTACCAAGCATAACAACGACAAGATTCCATTTGATGAGAATAATTATACCCATAACATCCGCAAGGCTGGAGAGCGGAGACTGGACCGCCGGGGATTCATGAAGACGATGGTAGGCGCGGCAGGGATCTTCGCAGTATCCACCATGCCTTGGGGGGCGCTTGCGGTGAAGGAATTAACCGGACTCGGCAGCAAGTCCCACCCGAAGCAAAAGCTGGCTAATGCGAATGACTTGAAAATCGGGGAAGCCATTGAATTTGCTTACCCTGGCGAGCATGATGCCGCACTGCTGGTCCGCCTGGGAGAGAATGAGTTCAAGGCCTATCAGAACGCGTGTACACATCTCAAGTGCCCCGTGTTCTGGAGCAAGGAAGAGGGCAGGCTGGTATGCCCGTGCCATCACGGATTCTTCGATGTGAAGACAGGGAAGCCAACGGCGGGTCCTCCGCAGCGCCCCCTTCCTGAAGTGGTGCTCTCCAAAGAGCAGGGAGCAATCTATGCGACGGGAGTGAAGCGGTATGAAACGTAGTTACCGTGGTGTCATTCTGCTCTGCATTGTACTGCTGCTCAATATTATTTGTACCCAGCAAGCAGTGAATTCCTATTTCTATGATCGTTATGAACGTGTGGTGCTCTTTGCCGTTCTTAACATCGTGTTGTTTCCAATTGCTTTATGGATTTATTTTCGGGAGCGTGACGTTAAATGAATAATAGAAAATTTCAACTTCCTCTGCAGACGGTAAGTCTGGTTACCGGCTTCATGGTCTGGGTCATTCTGTCGTCTTTAATGCCTTTCATTAAGGAGGATATCCATCTAACCGCCACCCAGCTAACCTGGGTAACGGCAGTTCCTGTACTAATGGGCTCCATTATGAGGGTACCATTCGGCTATTGGACGAATGTAATCGGCGCACGCAGAATGTTTGCTTTCAGCTTCATCCTGCTGCTGATTCCGCTGTACTGGGTCAGCCAGGCTGATTCATTTTGGGACCTGATCATCGGCGGCTTCTTCCTCGGAACATCAGGAGCTGTATTCTCGGTCGGAGTAACCTCGCTCCCTAAATATTATGGCAAGGAAAAGCACGGTTTTGTGAACGGGATCTACGGGGTTGGTAATATCGGGACGGCCTTCTCCACATTCGGAGCGCCGCTGGTCGCGAATCAGATCGGCTGGTCCAAGACCGTTCTGGTCTATGGAATCCTGCTGATCGGGATGGCTGTATTGAACTTTATGCTCGGTGACCGTAAGGAGCCACAGGCAAAGGTTAAGACCTCACTTGTTAAGCAGGTGAAGGAAGTTTCGCGCAATCAGAAGCTGTGGTTATTGTGTCTGTTCTATTTCATTACGTTCGGTTCATTCGTTGCGTTCACCGTGTACCTGCCTAACTTCCTGGTCAGTTACTTCAATCTGTCCAAAGTGGATGCAGGGCTACGCACAGCTGGCTTCATTGCATTGGCTACAGCGATGCGCCCAATCGGCGGTAAGCTGGGTGACATCATGAACCCTTATAAGCTGCTCATGTTTGTATTCGCGGGTTTGACTGCATCTGCGGTATTGCTGTCATTCGCTCCAACGCTTGCATGGTATTCGGTCGGCTGTCTGACCGTTGCTTTCTGTGCAGGGATCGGAAACGGAGCCATTTTCAAGCTGGTACCCCTTTACTTCTCTAAACAGGCGGGGATCGCGAACGGAATCATCTCGGCTATGGGCGGACTTGGGGGCTTCTTCCCACCGCTGATGCTGACCCTCTTGTTCAAGGCAACCGGACATTACGCAATCGGGTTCATGGCTTTATCTGAAATTGCACTTGCCAGCTTGATCCTGGTCATCTGGATGTTCTATCAGGAGAAGCTTGGGCTGGCTGCCTCTATTATCGAGAATACCGTGGAAGGTATCATGGTTACGGATGAGAAGGGAACGATTACTTCAGTTAATGCTTCATTCACTAAATTAACCGGATATACGGAGGCTGAGGTGATCGGTAAGATGCCGAGTGTCCTTAAATCCGGCAAGCAGTCGCGTGAGTTCTATAACGATATGTGGGAGAACATTCGTGCACATGGATATTGGCAGGGGGAAATATGGAACCGTAAGAAGAACGGGGAAATATATCTCGAATGGTTAACGATTAGTGCCGTTAGAAATGATGCGGGTGAGGTTACGAACTATTCCGGAATGTTCAGTGATATTACAAGCAGCAGGGCAAAGCTTGCTTAATGATTGACAAACCTAGGGGGGATCTTCTGTGAACATAAGCCAGTTAAATTGGGATCTGGTCTTTATAGCCGCTGCGGAAGCTCATCCGGATCTCAAGGACATTATTGAAGATGAGCTTGCCGGGCTGGATGACCATATCGCCTGGTACGTGGAACTGAAGAGGCAGGATGGACTCCTTATAGCTGTCGCCGAAGGCAAAGGCCTCACAGTCTGCGAAACCGAAGACCAATTTCTGACTTTCATAGATCCCCGCTTGAATTCCCCGTGCTGGGATTGGCTCAGCGGGTACTCTCTGCAGGTGATCCCCCAAGAGGATGCGGGCAGCTGCCAGATGAAGGAGGCATAACGAATGGACCCGATTATGGTTAACAAGTTGATAGAATGGCACGGTCATCCTATTGAAGTAAGAATCAGCGACCGGCTCGGACTTGATCCGGTTGCACCGCCCAAGACGTATGATTTGGCACGCACAGAACTGGATTCGGATGGCGGATATATCCGCTTTTATATCAGCGATTGGCAGTTCTTGGCCGTTCCTGTATTCGAGCAGCTGACAGAGCTTACAGAGGAAGAGTTCACTTCTACCGATTCAGAAGGCAAGCTCGTGTATAGCATAAAACGTTTATAAGGTTAATATTATGCAGAAGACGCTCTCCTGAATGATGAATTCAGGGAGCGTCTTTTTGTGGTGGTGTATTGCATAGTATCAAAGGTGGTCAATCAAATCGTAGGCCAGGAAGGCATCCTCTTCCTTCGTACGAGGTTTGTAGGAATACATCTCTCTATCTGCAATCTTAATTAGCTCATTGATGTGGTGGTGGTCGTCCGGGTATACAGCTGATCCAATTGTGGCGGAAATAGGAATACCCATTTCAAGAGACAGATTCTCAAGTTCACCTGCAATCCTGTTCAGCATGGCGGCAAGTGCCTCTGATCCGTTGTACTCACCAATAACCAGGAACTCGTCACCGCCCCAGCGGGATACAATATCAGTAGAACGGGTATGTGTTCTGAGGAGAGCGGCAATCCTTTGAAAAACAAGATCTCCTTTCTCATGCGTTAATCTGTCGTTGATCGTTTTGAAATTGTCGCAGTCGATCATGAGCACGAACAGCTTACCTAGTTGTCTGCTGGCACGCATCGTAAGCCTGGAATAGGAATCCAGTACATAACGCCGATTATATAGCCGGGTAAGCGGGTCCTTCTCGGATTCTGCCTTAATCCGGTCAAATTGAAAGCCTGCCCAGTACGCAACGGGCAGAATCAGCAGGTAAGCTGACAGAATCAAGGCATCAAGGCGACCATACCTTGATACATCGTAGAGTACAAATAGGGTGTGAAAGCAAAATGTAATTGAAACTGCGGCAATCCTACCTTTGAAGCCCACAGATGACACCTCATTTTGGAATGGACTTAAGACCTATTCCTATCATATTATTTCCAGTTACTCTCAGGCAAGAATAATAGATAAATAAGGAGATTTCTAATTGACGCTGGCAGCAGAGTGCCGTATACTCGTCCCTAAACCAAGAGATGCACATTTAAATCCGAGTTAACTAATATGTTAAATGTGTATTATCGATAAGGGAGGGTCTGAAAGGATGAATCTAGATAATCTTGAGGCGTTTGTGTACGTCGTTCATTATGGGAGCTTTAATAAGGCAGCGGATGCCTTATTCTTGTCACAGCCTTCGGTAACAGCCCGAATCCAATCACTTGAACGTGATTTGGACTGCCAGTTATTCGACCGAATGGGTAAGAAAATCAATCTTACTGATAAGGGCCAACGGTTTCTGCCGGATGCACAGCAGATTCTCCGTATCTACCAAAGCTCCAAGCAACACCTGCACAGGGCGGCAGAAGTGACGGGTGAACTGAGAATTGATTGTACGATCTCGGTATCTAATTATATAATTCCACAGATTCTCCCAAGGATTAAAGAGGAGTTCCCGGAAGTCGATATCAGACTTACAACGGCTGCTAGTGATTTCATTCTTCGCCGTGTGCTCAGTAACGAGAGCGATCTGGGGCTCGTGAGAAATGTAATTCATCCGCAAATACATTCCTTGAAGCTGTTAGAGGACCCGATAAAGCTATTTGTCTATGAAGGTCATCCTTTTACAAAGCTTGAGAGTGTGTCTGCTGAGCTGCTCAGCAATGAGCCGTTCATCTTTTTTGAATGCGGTTCATTGGACTGGGTTAGGATCCAGCGCTCCTTCGAAAATTTGACCGAGCCGCCAAGGATCAACTACCAGGTTGATAATCTGGAGACGGCCAAGAAGCTCGTCATGAACCGTGCGGGAATCTGCTTCCTGCCGGAGCTGTGTGCGAAGAAGGAAATTCAAGAGGGCAGACTGATACCCGTTCCGGTTCCGGAGATTTCGGGCAACGCCCTGCACACCCATATTATCTCGCGCATAGGGGAGAGTACCTCGCTTGCCAAAGCTTTTCTGGCGGCCGGGAGAGAGGCATTGCTTCATTAGCAAATTCATATCGAAGTTATCTATTAATGAATAGAAAGAGTTGATTAGCTGCCTGATTGACGGAGGGAAAAATCGGGTGGTATAGTTATCGCCATAAATACGATTTAACTTATCGGAATTATATAAATTAATTTACAGAAGGAGGAGAAGTTGATGGCCAGTTCTAAAAAAATAAAATTTGGCGCGCTTGTGCATGGGGTAGGAGGTTCAATGTCCTCGTGGCGGCACCCGGAGGCGATTACAGACGCCAGTGTGAATTTTGAATTCTATAAGCGTCAGACTTTAAAGGCAGAGGAAGGCAAGTTCGATCTGGTCTTTATTGCTGACGGTCTATATATTAACGAAAAATCGATTCCGCATTTCTTGAACCGTTTTGAACCTATTACCATTCTATCCGCGCTTGCTGCGGTCACCTCGCGAATCGGGTTGGTTGGAACTTTGTCTACCTCTTATAGTGAACCGTTCACCGTCTCCAGGCAGTTTGCCTCCCTGGATCATATCAGCGGCGGCCGTGCCGGGTGGAATGTAGTCACCTCTCCGCTGGAGGGCTCGGCTCTTAACTTTAGCAGGTCGGAGCATCCTTCCCACCCGCAGCGTTACAAAATCGCTGAAGAATATTTGCAGGTATCCAGAGGGTTATGGGATTCGTGGGAAGATGATGCGTTCGTCCGGGATAAAGAGTCGGGAGTTTTCTTCGATCCGGAGAAGCTACATACACTGAACCACAAGGGAGAGTTCTTCTCGGTCAAGGGCCCGCTGAACATTGCCCGCTCCAAGCAGGGACAGCCGGTCATCTTCCAGGCCGGATCTTCGGAGGACGGGAAGAATCTGGCGGCCAAGGAAGCGGATGCCGTATTCACCGGACAGGATAACCTGGAGGAGGCCAAGGCGTTCTATAAGGATGTGAAGGAGCGCGCAGTCCGGTTCGGACGATCGCCGGAGGACATCCTCATTCTGCCGGGTATAGGGCCAATTATAGGCAGAACGGAAGAAGAGGCCGAGCGCAAATATCAGGAACTCGCGGGGCTAGTGACCATCGAGAACGCCCTTAATTATCTGGGCCGGTTCTTCGAGCATCACGACTTCTCGCAATATCCGCTGGATGAGCCTTTCCCGGAGCTTGGAGATTTCGGTTCCAACAGCTTCCGCAGCGGCACAGACAAGATCAAGCAAAAGGCGAAAGAGCAGAATTTAACGCTTCGTCAGGCTGCCCTACAGTCCGCAACTCCGAGAAGCGGATTTATCGGGACACCTGAGCAGGTTGCAGATAAGATCCAGGCCTGGTATGAGGAGGGGGCTGCTGACGGGTTCATCATTCATTCCGAGCTGCCAAGCGGACTGAGCGATTTTGTGGATCTGGTCGTTCCTATTCTTCAAGAACGCGGCCTTTACAGACTGGATTATGAGGCTGATACGCTGAGAGGAAATCTGGAGGTTCCTATTCCTGAGAACCGGTATGCCAAGCAAAAAGTGAACAGTTAATGGACACAGCACCTATTCTTGCCTACATCGATACTCTACAGGAGGAACTTATCAGGATTCGCCGGGATATTCATCAGCATCCGGAGGTGCTGTTCGATGTTCCGCGAACGGCGGGCAAGGTAGCCGAGCTGCTTGAGCGGTATGGCCTTGAAGTGCAGCGGCAGGTAGGCCGCCACTTCGGCAGCGGGGTTGTCGGCCTCCTTCATGGAAGTAAGGAGGGCCGAACGGTTCTGCTGAGGGCGGATATGGATGCCCTGCCGATCCAGGAGGAGACGGGAGCGGAATACAGCTCCCGTCACGCGGGCATCATGCATGCCTGCGGGCATGATGCGCACACAGCCATGCTGCTGGGCGCAGCCAAAGCGCTCAGCCGATTCCGGAACGAACTTCACGGTACGGTGAAGTTCGTATTCCAGCCGGCCGAGGAGGGCACGCGCCAGCTGGAGTCTGACGGCCGCCTGATCAGCGGCGGCCGGGACATGATTGAGGCCGGCATTCTGGAGGGCGTGGACACGTGCTTCGCCATACATGTCTGGCCCGATCTGCCGGCGGGAACGCTTGGGCTGCACAAGAAGGAGGCCATGGCGGCTTCCTCGCATTTCACGGTCCGCTTCCATGGCGTGAGCGGGCATCACAGCTCGCCGCACCTGGCGGCAGATGCCATCCTTATGGCCGCCCAATTCATTAATGAGATCAAGCTGGCCATGACCACCGTGGTGGATCCGCTGGAGCCTGCAGTGCTGTCTTTTGGAACATTGAATGCAGGCACTGTCTTGAATGCTATTGCCGATCATAGTGAGATTAAAGGCTCATTCCGGGCCTTCCATCCGGCTGTGGTAGACAAAATTACGCACAGGATTCAAAGAACAGCGGAACTGGTCGCGATGCAGCATGGAGGTACGTCTGAGGTGATTCAGCGTACCGGTACGCTGCTGAGCAACGATAGCCATGTTCGACAGCTGGCGGAGCAAGCCGGACATGTGGTGTTCGGGAAGCACGGTGTTCAGGAGCTTAGGCCGATCCTGGCCGGGGAGGACTTCGCGCTATATACGGATCAGATTCCGGGCGCATTCGCTTTTCTGGGATCGTCGCGGGAAGGCTGTGACCCAGTCTATCCGATACACCACCCGAAGTTCGGGCTGGATGAATCGATACTTACCTTGGGTGCGAAGCTCCATGCACAGTTCGTGTTGGAGGCTTTGGGGGAAGAACGGGCAGAGCAGGAAGAGCGGGGGAGCGCATTTACAGCAGCACTGCCAGCAGGAGTAAGCCGGGGCGTTTAAGTCTACATGGATTCTTTAACGCTTTTAAGCGTTGAATTGCCAATCTTGTGAAGGAAGGGAGTCTACAACCATGCGAAGAAGGAAGTCAGCACGTCCGATCTTTGGTTATGACATGGAGAAGAACGAGCTTACCCGTACCCAGCCTGAGACATGGAGAGACACTAACCCAAGCTTTGATTATTTTATAAGGCTGGCCCTTAAAGCAGAATTCGGGGTCCCTATAAAAGGAGAACATTAATATCTAAAGGGGAATAGACCATATGAAATTTGCCCTGTTCAGCCTGATGATGAACATTCCCAATTCCGTAACCGGGGAGACGTTGACGGCACAGCAGAAATTCCAGAACGTGCTGAACCAGGCAGTTCTGGCTGAGAAGCTCGGATTCGATGCATACGGAGTTGGCGAGCGCCATGGTGCTCCTTTTCTGTCCTCTTCTCCGCCATTAGTGCTGACAGCCATAGCTGCAAGAACCTCGCGGATTCGATTGCTTAGTACCGTGACCGTTCTGAGTGTGCTTGACCCTGTTCGGGTAGCCGAGGATTATGCTACGCTCGATCACCTCTCGGGAGGGAGGCTGGAGATGATTATTGGCAAAGGGAATGACCCGCGCCACTATCCGCTCTTCGGGATTACCGAAGAGGAGCAGTGGGACTCGCTTGCAGAGCGGTATGAGCTGCTGCGGCGCTTGTGGAGAGAGGAAGATGTCAGCTGGGAGGGAAGATACCGTACGCCGCTGGATCAGGTTACAACACAGCCGAGACCGTTTCAGAAGACAATTCCGCTATGGCACGGCAGCGCATCGAGCACGAGATCTACGGAGCTTGCGGCGAAGTACGGGGAGCCCATCTTTTCTTCCAATACCTTTCACCCCATGGCCAAGTACAAAGCCTTAATTGACCATTATCGGGAGCGGCTGGCCTACTATGGACATGATCCCAAGGCTGCTGTGGTTGGTGCTGGCGGAGGCAGCTTGTACCTTGCCAATACGAATGAGGAAGCGATCCGGCGATATCGTCCTTATTATGATTCCTTCCAATCCACAGATTCCGCCAAGCATAACCAGTCTCCTTTCAAAGACCTTGAGGACAATATCGCGAATGGACCCGCCCTGGTCGGAAGTGCAGACCAAGTTATAGAGAAAATTATGAAATATCATGAGGCCTACGGGCATCAAGTGCTCAGCATCAGTGTAGACGGGTTGACCGAGGCTGAGCAGCTTGAGCAGGTTGAACGTTTCGCTTCTGAGGTTATTCCCGTGCTGAAGCGGGAAATCCCGAGCACGGTATGGGGATCTTCGTCGGTGCTGGAACCAAGCTTGAACTAAATGAACCAGCTATGTGAAATGCACGGAAGAGATTTGCACGGAAATCCGCCTTGTGAAATGTTCTTCCACGCACTATTGCCTGGATTTCTTAGTTAAATTTATTTAAGTGGAATTCTGGAGATTTTTTAGCTCAGCGAACCCTGTGCTCTAATAAATCCGACTAATTCTATGAGTTAAATAAAATTAAATTATATTTCGGGAGGAACTTATCATGTCTACCATCCATATTCCAGACTATTTGGATACTTACCGAGTGTTAGAACAAGCCACCACGGGCCTTAGCCCTGAGGAACTGAAATGGAAAGCATCACCCGAATCGTGGAGCATCACCGAAGTGCTGGCCCATTTGGCCGATCATAACTTCGTTGTGTCTTTCCGGATTCGTGATGTGCTAGCCGGAACGACAGCTCAGCTGCCTGCTTTCGATCAGGATGCCTGGGTATACGGTCAGAAGGCGAATGAGAGCCGTATTGAAGACATTTTGGGTGTTTATCAGGCGCTGCTTCAGTATAACAGCCTGCTGTTTGAACGCTTGACGGATAGTGACTGGAAGAAGACCGGCGTGAATTTCAAAGGGGAGACGGTAACAGCCGAAGCGATCGTATCAGGGTTCATCAGACATGTGCATCATCATATCGGTCAGATTAACCGGATCAAAGAGGCGTTAGCAGCTAGGTCTACACAGGATGAGGTTCCCCAGGTCTAACAGATCTGCGAAGTAGACTGCTGCTGTTCACATTCAGATTTATCAAGAGGGGGAGAACATATTGATTAAGAGAAGAGCTTCGAATTGGATGAAATTTGTTTTAGTATCTGCCGCATTTGTACTTGTACTTACCGGGTGCGCTTCAAGTAAAGGAGCAGGCGATACCGGAACGTCCAAGGCGGCGGCTGAAGGGAGCGGCAGCAGTTCTTCATCAGGTGGCGAGCTGACTTATGCGCTGGCAACGTCACCGGATTCTCTGGACGCTGGCAAGAGCGGCTACGCCGTATCTCATAGGGTGTTCCGTAATATTTATGACAGCTTGGTATCCGAGCTGCCTGACGGCACCTTCAAGCCATGGCTGGCTGAGAGCTGGACGAAGTCGGCGGATGGCAAGAGCTATACCTTCAAGCTGCGCCACAACGTTAAGTTCCATGACGGGACTCCTTTTAATGCGGCAGCGGTGAAGGCCACCCTCGATCATACCCAGACCTTAACTGGGCAGGCGCGCACGCTGATTGGGCCTTATAAATCCGCCGAGGTCATTAGCGAGGATACGATCAAAGTGAACCTCACGGAACCCTTTGAGCCGCTGCTTAGCGGGTTAAGCTCCGCTTTTCTCGGGATATCCTCACCTAAGGCACTTCAGCAGTATGGTGAACAATACGGTAAGCATCCTGTGGGAACTGGCCCGTTCAAGTTCGTAAGCTGGTCCGAGAACGACCAGATTGTACTTGAGAAGAATTCAGAGTATAACTGGGGACCGCCAATTGCGGAGAACAAAGGAGCTTCACATCTGGATAAGCTGACTTTCAAAATTGTCCCTGAAGAAGCAACCCGGATTGGCAGTGTCCAGAGCGGACAGGTGCTTGCCGCAGAGACAGTGCCCCCGCAGAACATTCTGACTTTGAAGAACGATCCTAATATTAAGCTGGAGACGGCTGTAACCAATGGTACACCGTACACTCTATATTTCAACACAAGCAATGCGCCATGGAGCGACCTCAAGCTGCGGGAAGCTGTGAGAACCGCTGTGGATGTAGACACGATTGTGAAGACCCTGTATCTGGGCACGTATCAACGGGCTTGGTCTGTTCTGACTCCCGGCATACTTGGTTATGATGCGTCACTCGAGAATAGCGTGAAGGCTGACGCGGCAAAAGCGAACCAGTTGCTGGATGAGCTTGGCTGGACGAAAGGTGCAGATGGGATCCGTGAGAAGGACGGCAAGAAGCTGACGCTTCGGTACCTGGAATCTTCACCCAACCGGGAGAAGCGCAATGATATTGCCGCGATTGTCCAGCAGCAGCTGAAGCAGGTCGGGGTGGATGTCAAGCTGACGATTACCAAGGATACTGTTACGCCGCTGACCCAAGGCGAGTATGATCTGTTTGGCAATTCCCAGGTTAAGGCTGACCCGGATATTCTGCGTAATCTGTTCCGCTCGGATAGAGTATACGGCAAGGGCGGTACTAATTTCGTGAAGCTGAATGACCCTGGGATCGATAAGCTGCTGGATCAAGGCTATCAAGAGACCGATTCGCAGAAGCGGAAAGCGGCCTATACGCAGATTCAGCAGTATGTGATCAAGAATGCGCTCGCGCTTCCGATCTATGTGTTTCCTTATACCGTTGCCCATTCGAACAGCGTAGAAGGGTTGAAGTTTGATCTTCTGGGCTATCCGCAATTCTACGACGTAACGATTCGCAAATAGACAGGCAGGGAGCGAATCCAATGACTGGAGCCATCACAACCCGTCTGTTCTCCTCCTTGCTCGTTGTTCTTGGCTCATCGATGCTGGTGTTCATTATTATGTATCTGCTGCCCGGTGATCCGGTGCTGATCATGCTTGACGGCAATGCATCTTCACCGGAAGCTATCGCCAGCTTGAAGAGCCACCTTGGACTTGACCAACCGTTCTATGTCCAGTTTTACAGATATTTTATCCATCTGCTTCAGGGGGACTTCGGGGTCTCCAGAGTAAATGGGGACCTGGTCCTTCCGAAGATATTGGAACATCTTCCGGCTACGCTGACCCTGACCCTTGTCAGCGTGTCCGTGTCGCTGGTTGTAGGGATTCTTCTTGGTGTTCTCTCTGCAATACACCGGAATGGAGTTATTGATTTCGCGGCCCGGTTCATTGGGCTGTTCGGAATCTCGATGCCTGCGTTCTGGACGGGAATCCTGCTTCTGCTGCTGTTCTCTATCCAGCTTGGATGGTTCCCCGCTATGGGCTCTGACGGCTGGAAGACGCTGGTCCTTCCAGGGCTCACCCTGGGGCTTGTCGGTGCAGGATTCATCGTCCGGATGGTACGCAATACGATGCTTGAGGTGCTCGGAGAACCGTATATTTTGACGCTGCGGGCCAAGGGGCTCTCTGAGAGGTCTGTCATGTATGGTCATGCTCTGCGCAATTCCCTGATTCCGGCCCTAACCATGATCGGGCTAACGGTGGGGGAGCTGCTCAGCGGAACTGTGGTGACCGAGACCGTCTTTGCCCGGCAGGGAATCGGAAGAATCTTGGCGGATGCTATCCTGTCCAAGGATATCCCGGTTGTGCAGGGAGTTATCTTTTTCACGGCCATGATCTATGTCTTGACCAATCTTATCGTGGATATTTCGTATTCGTTCATCGATCCCCGGGTTAGACGCTCGCAGCTTAAGGGAGGAGTGTAGATGAAGGAAGTAACGGCGCTTAAGCCGATTAGGAAAATAACCTGGAAAGCGAATGTGTCATTAAGACGCATTAGCGCATCCAGGGTTTTCTTATATGCAGCTTGCCTGGTCGTCGTATTTATGACCGCGTGTGCGATAGTGCCGCAGTGGATAGCCCCTTATTCACCTGAGGTTATGGATCCCAATCAGCTGCTGCAGCCTCCGGGGGCGGTCCATTTGCTCGGAACAGATTACTTTGGAAGAGATGTCTTCAGTCTGGTGGTATATGGTGCCCGGGATTCACTGTTTATCGGAGTCGCTTCTGTTCTTGTGGGAGGCGGACTTGGAGGAGCTATAGGTGCTCTATCCGGATATGCAGGGGGATGGGTGGACGTCATTGTGATGAGGCTGATCGAGATCTTGATGTCCATTCCGGGCATCCTGCTTGCTCTGGCCATTGCAGCCGCAGTGGGGCCCAGTCTGTTCAACATTGTACTGGCGGTATCCGCAGGGGTCATCCCTAATTATGCAAGAGTGATGAGAAGTCAGGTCCTGACAATCAAGAACAAGCCCTACGTGCTGGCTTCACGTTCCATTGGGAGCTCAGAGCTGAGTATCTTCCTGAAGCATGTTCTCCCTAACTCGCTGTCCCCGTTCCTGGTAATGGCTACGGTGGGTATTGGGAGCTCCATATTGACGAGCTCAGGTCTTAGCTTTCTGGGGCTTGGGGTGATCAAGGAGATTCCCGATTGGGGAACCGTTCTGTCACAGGGGAGAGGTTATTTGACAGTAGCCTGGTGGATATGTACCTTTCCTGGCGCTGCCATTGCGCTATTTGTGCTATCTGTGAATGTGATCGGCGATAGAGTCCGTGACACACTGGATCCGAGAAAAAGCGGCGATTAAGTATACATGAGTGGGCCGCAGGAAATATGATGCACCATTAGAATTTTCCGAATTAATCGCAGGAGGCAGCCTATGACGGAACCCTTATTGGCCACCCAAGACTTGTCGGTGGAATTTGAGAAATCCGGGAATTTCCTTGAACCGGTATCGGATGTGTCTTTTCACATTGGCCGGGGTGAGACCGTCTGCCTTGTAGGAGAATCGGGCAGCGGGAAGACGATCACATCCAAGGCGATTATGCGGTTGATTGATTTCGAACGCGGCCGAATCAAATCAGGCAGTGTCAAGCTGGATGGTGAAGAGCTCACGACCCTTCCTGCCAGCCTGCTTAGGTCCCTTCGGGGCAAAAGAATGTCTATGATCTTTCAGGAGCCCATGGCTGCATTTGACCCTGTATTCACAATAGGTGCCCAGCTGGTGGAGACGATTCGCCGTCATGACAGGCGAACACTACAGGAAGCGCGGGCGCATGCTGTGCATCTGCTGCAGCGAGTGGGCCTGCCTGAACCAAAGCTTCGGATGGATCAATATCCAAGTGAGCTGTCAGGAGGCATGCTTCAGCGGGCAATGATCGCGATGGCTCTTGCCTGTGGTCCGGAGCTGCTTATTGCAGATGAGCCCACCACGGCGCTAGATGTCACCATTCAGGCTCAGATTCTGAACCTGCTGGAGGAGCTCAAGACCGAGCTCGGCATGTCCATCCTGCTCATTACCCACGATCTTGGCATTGCAGCCGAGATCGCAGACCGCATGATCGTCATGTATGCCGGCAGAATTGTCGAGCAGGCTCCAGCCGATCGCCTCTTCGCACAGCCTAGGCATCCTTATTCCGCAGGGCTGCTGCGCTCCATCACGACCATGGACAGCGATCGCAGCGCTCCGCTGTACACCATTGAAGGCGCCCCGCCGAACGTTACGGAATTTCCGGCAGGCTGCCGGTTTCATCCGCGCTGCCCGCTGGCCACAGCCAAGTGCAGGGAAGAGGCTCCTCCTCTGCTGGGTAGTGACGGTCATGAAGCTGCATGCTGGCATACGGACGAACTGCTCAAGGAGACGCCATTTCCGTTTCCTCAATTAGAGAAGATCAATCCAGAACCGCAAAGATTAGGTATTCAGCCACAGCCGGTTGGTGAAGCCAAGCCGGAATTGCCGGAGGCTGAACAAGGGCTGTTGTTCGATGTGGTAGGCCTTACCAAGCATTATCCTGTCAAGAACGCGTTAGGCTTGACGAAGGCCGTCATCCACGCCGTGGATGACGTGACGTTCTCCATTCACAAAGGAGAGACGTTCGGCCTTGTCGGCGAATCGGGCAGCGGCAAGTCCACGCTCGGCCGTGTCCTGATCCAGCTGGAGAAGGCGACGGGCGGACAGATTTTTTTCCAGGGAGAAGAGCTTACTACGGGTTTGAAGCCTGCCCGCCGCAAGATGCTCAGACGCGACATGCAGATGATCTTCCAGGATCCCTATGGGTCGGTTAATCCCCGCTGGACGATTGGGGACACCATTGCAGAGCCGCTGGAAGTGCATCAGAAGCTAAGCGCCGCAGAGCGAAAGAGCCGGGTGGAGGAGCTGCTTGGCTGGGTCGGCCTCAATCCGGCATGGGCCAGCCGCTACCCGCATGAGTTCTCCGGAGGACAGCGCCAGCGGATTGGCATAGCCAGAGCTATCGCGCTTCACCCGAGCTTCATCCTTGCGGATGAAGCGGTCTCAGCGCTGGATGTATCTGTACAGGCCCAGATCGTAAATCTCATGCAGGAGCTGCAGAGCCGGCTGGGACTGACCTATGTATTCATTGCGCACGGTCTGAATATCGTCAGGCATGTATCCTCGCGCATTGGTGTCATGTACCTCGGTAACCTAGTTGAGGTTGCGCCTGCTGAAGAATTATTCCGCCATCCTGCTCATCATTATACGGCGGCATTAATCTCATCCATTCCATGGCCCGATCCCTCAAGGAAAAGGGAATTCTCAGCAATACAAGGGGAGATTCCATCTCCAGCCAACCCGCCTGGAGGGTGCCGGTTCCATACCCGCTGTCCGGCTGCAACGGCTCTATGCCGGGAGCAGGCACCCAGGTTGACCGAAATTGGGAGTGGGCATTTAGCGGCTTGTCATTATCCTTTATAGAAAAAAACACACTATTTTTGTCGGAATAGTCTTTTCAAATAACATATTGTGTGAGAGAATATGGAAAATGCATTTCATTATACGGTTTTTGTTACTTGAAAAGGAGGATTTTATTCATGTCAGAAGAACGCAAACTCGCCTTTGAAACCTTGGCCATTCACGGTGGACAAGAAATCGATCCAACTACGCAATCTCGTGCGGTACCCATCTATCAAACGACCTCTTATGGTTTCCGTGATACCGAGCATGCAGCCAATCTGTTCGGGCTGAAAGAATTCGGCAATATTTATTCCCGTATCATGAATCCGACGAATGATGTGTTTGAGAAGCGGATTGCCGAGCTGGAGGGCGGAGTAGGGGCGCTTGCAACCTCTTCTGGCCAGGCTGCGATCACATTCTCCATTCTGAACATTGCCGGTGCAGGGGATGAGATTGTATCTTCATCGACACTCTACGGCGGCACATATAACTTATTCTCAACTACGCTTGCGAAGCTTGGCATTAAAGTAACCTTCGTGGATGCCTCCAATCCGGAGAATTTCCGTGCAGCGATTACGGATAAGACCAAGGCTTTGTATGCGGAGACCCTCGGTAATCCCAAAGGGGATGTGCTGGATATCGAAGCGGTTGCTGCGATCGCTCATGAGAACGGCCTTCCACTGATCGTGGATAATACGTTCCCAAGCCCTTATCTGCTGCGTCCAATTGAATTTGGAGCTGACGTTGTTGTTCACTCTGCCACCAAGTTCATTGGCGGGCATGGTACGACAATCGGCGGCGTTATTGTGGACAGTGGCAAGTTCGACTGGAAAGCAAGCGGCAAGTTCCCGGGTCTGACTGAGCCGGATCCAAGCTACAACGGGGTTGTCTATACCGATGCGGTTGGACCTCTTGCTTACATTATCAAAGCGCGTGTGCAGCTCCAGCGCGATCTCGGAGCTTCACTATCTCCGTTCAATTCATGGCTGCTGCTGCAAGGACTAGAGACTCTTCACCTAAGAGTGGAGCGTCACAGTCAGAATGCTCTCAAGGTTGCACAGTATCTGGAAGCGCATGAAGATGTGGAATGGGTCAGCTACGCAGGCCTGCCAAGCCATGCATCTTATGAGCTCGCCAAGAAGTATCTGCCTAAAGGTCAAGGGGCTATTCTAACCTTTGGAATCAAAGGCGGCATTGAATCCGGACGGAAGCTGATTCACAATGTGAAGCTGTTCTCTCACCTGGCTAATGTCGGCGATTCCAAATCCTTGATTATTCATCCGGCAAGCACAACTCACCTGCAGCTTACGGAAGAAGAGCAAGCTAGCGCCGGGGTAACTCCAGGCTTGATCCGATTGTCAATTGGTACGGAGTCCATTGATGATATCTTGTATGATCTGGAACAGGCCATCAAGGCAAGCCAGGCTTAAAGATCGGCTGGACTCATATAACTATGCGCAAACGCCGCTGCTCCTGAAGAGGAGCGCGGCGTTTTTTGCTTTTTAATGTGCCTTTTAAAGTCCCATTAAAGTGCCGCTAATGTGCCTGTACAAGCAATAGTAGGATTTAATAACCCAGAGTAGGATTTAATAACATTTATGCTGCTAATTCCACCTTGGAGTGAATATCCGCATGATAGACGCTAGTCGCACCTTCGGCTTGTCATTTGTCTGAGAAAGCGCTACAGTCATCGTACATAGTAAACACCACTTTATTTTTTCGGGGAGCGGTGGATAGATCTTGCCCGGCATTACACTTAAGGAGGCTAATTAAATGAAGCTGCTAAATTTCAAAATAGACAACGGTATACGGCTAGGCGTTCTGACAGAGCGGGGAGTGCTGGATGTAGCGAAGGCACTGGGTACAGTTCCCGCAGGGTCAGATGCCCCTATTCCAGTTTCTATACATGAAGTGATTGAAGGCGGTCAAGAAGCGGTGCGTGTTCTGGAAGGATATATCGAACAACTGGCTGCGGGTGATTCCGAGCGTTCCGCGTTATGGCTTCAGGAGAAGGAGCTGGATTGGGCGCCAAGTGTGACGAACCCAAGCAAAATCATCTGTGTGGGGCTGAATTACCGCAAGCATGCCGAAGAGACTAATGCCCAGGTTCCGGAATACCCGATTCTATTCAATAAGTTCAACAATGCATTAGCCGCGAGCGGCGAGGATATTCCTTTTCCCAAAGTATCGGACAAGGTGGATTATGAAGCGGAGCTTGCTGTTGTGATCGGCAGAGAAGCCAAGTATGTTCCACAAGAGCAGGCGCTGGATTATGTGTTCGGCTATTGTGCCGCCAACGACTTGTCTGCGCGTGATCTGCAGATACGTACGCAGCAGTGGCTGCTGGGCAAATCCTGTGACAAGTTCGCCCCGCTTGGCCCTTATCTCGTTACAGCTGATGAAGTCGGTGATCCGAACAACCTGGATATTACATGTATGGTGAACGGGGAGGTACGTCAGAACTCGAACACGTCGGATATGATTTTTGGAGTGAGTGAGATCGTCAGCTACATCTCCCAGCATATGACGCTGGTGCCAGGCGACATTATTCTGACCGGAACGCCGGAGGGCGTCGTGCTGGGTTACCCGCCGGAGAAGCAGGTGTATCTTAAGGGGGGTGACCTCGTGACCATCGAGATTGAGAAATTGGGCTCGCTGAGTAACCGTATGGTAGCTGAGGATAAGTAACAAGGCCCAAGGCCATTTGAGATGATTGTTATATCAATTGACCTTAAGAATCACATTGGTCAAGAGGGTGAAGGATTTTGGAGAAGCGAAGCGTTTCGCCTTTAAAAAGACTAGATCAATAAAGAATGCCCCGGGAATGATCTTCAGGGGCATTCTCATCTTTCAGCCTGCTTAGTGTTAGGGTACAGACCGCCCCCTTCGAGAACGATAAGATTTAGTATTCATCACGATCGTTAAGGGGTTTGACCTCAAGCCCTTTACAAATTAAGAGGAAAGGATTACTATAAATTTGAAGTTGCAACTAGGAAACAATATTGTACTAATACAAAAATGATTATCATTCTCAATGAGCATGCTGCTTTCGGGGGTTCCCGGAGCAGCATGTGCTGTTTTAAGGGTATTAATAACGGCTCTCATTCTCAATTAGAAGAGAATAGAGACATCAAATTCAGAAAGGAACGTGATTCATATGCAAGCTATTCACAAATCAATCCCCGCAGCGAACAAGATGGCTAATCAGCCCAATCCCCGGCGCAACAAACGGCAGACTCTGCTAAGTCTGCTTCGCCACAAGGAAATGCTGCAAGCACTTGGAAGCGGAGCGCTGATGCTCATCGCCTGGGGGATGCATGGCTGGGCCCCGCTGCTTTCTATCATTGTCTATGTCATAGCTTACGCGGTTGGCGGCTGGGGCAAGGCCAGGGACGGTATTGAGACGCTTGTGAAAGATCGTGATCTGGATGTGAATCTGCTGATGATCGCAGCCGCTATGGGTGCCGCGGCCATTGGATATTGGAACGAAGGGGCCATGCTGATCTTTATTTTTGCTCTCAGCGGGGCCCTGGAGTCGTTCGCATCCGAGCGAAGCCGCAAAGATATTTCCGCCTTAATCTCCCTGAAACCAGAGACCGCACTTCGTATTGAAAAAGGAGGGATGAGGCTGGTGCCTGTATCCGAGCTTCAGGTCGGCGATCTGCTGCTCGTTAAGCCCGGGGAAGTCATCCCGGCGGATGGGGTCATTGAGAGCGGAAGCTCTGCCGTGAACCAGGCGTCCATTACCGGTGAATCCATTCCGGTTGATAAGGTAGCAGGCGCGGGAGTCTACGCAGGAACCTTGAACGGAGAGGGTGCTCTGTATATCGAGGTAACCTGTCCTGCTGAAGGCACCTTGTTCTCAAAGATTATTACACTCGTAGAGGAAGCTCAGAGCGAGGTCCCCACAACCCAGAGGTTCATTCAGCGGTTCGAGGGCATATACGCCCGAATTGTCGTGGGAGCCACCTTGTGTATGATTGTACTGGCCCCGCTGCTGCTGGGGTGGACGTGGGAAATGACTTTTTACAAATCGATGGTCTTTCTTGTGGTCGCATCACCTTGTGCGCTTGTCTCTTCCATTATGCCGGCGATGCTGTCCACGATATCCAATGGAGCCCGTAAGGGGCTGCTGTTCAAGGGCGGTGCCCATCTGGAGAATCTGGGCTATGCCTCAGTCGTGGCTTTCGACAAGACCGGTACGCTTACGCTGGGGAGTCCTGAAGTGACAGATTTGGTCGTAGAAGATGGATATGAACCGGATGAGGTCCTGCGTTACTGTGCTTCGGCGGAGAATCTGTCCGATCATCCGCTGGCAAGGGCTATCGTGAAGGAAGCTGGTGTGAGAGGACTGGATTTGCTGCCCGTAGAAGAAATGAAGAGTGTTGCCGGCTGGGGGATTGAAGCCCGAATCGACGGGGAGGTCTGGAAGATCGGTAAGCCTTCTGTCTTGGAATCCGAACTGGAGCTGCCTAAATGGTGTAAGAAACAAGTGCTCAAGCTGGAGTCGGAAGGGAAGACTGTGTCTGTAGTTGTACATGGAGAGATCCCGGTCGGTCTTCTTGCACTAAGAGACAACATTCGACCGCAGGCAAGGGAAGCCGTTGCACGGCTGCGCAAGCTTGGTATACAGTCTGCCGTGCTTACAGGCGACCATAATACAACGGCCGAGGCTATTGGCCGTGAAGCTGGTGTCGATCAAGTATATGGAGACTTGCTGCCTACAGGTAAAGTGGAGCATGTTAAGGCACTGCGCGAGAAGTATGGCCATGTCGTCATGGTCGGGGATGGGGTTAATGACGCCCCGGCTCTGGCTACGGCCTCGGTAGGTGTAGCGATGGGGGCAAGCGGAAGCGGCACCGCGCTCGAGGTTGCGGATGTGGTCCTGATGAACGATGACCTGGAGCGGATTGCTGAGGCCATTACCTTGTCCCGCCGGGCACGGAGGATTGTGAAGATGAATATAGTTTTTGCGATCAGTGTGATTCTGCTTCTAATTGCCGGCAACTTTGTACAGGGAATCCCGCTTCCGCTAGGGGTTATCGGGCATGAGGGTAGTACAATTCTTGTCATTCTCAATGGACTAAGGCTGCTTAGGTAGCATCTTCATCATACCTTCATTTAACCTTCACTGAACGTGTCCGCTAGGAACGTTGACGATCCATGGAGGATTTAAGATAATTATGATATAAAGTAAGCAGCTCATAATTACTCAGAAAAATGAAGCATAATTGTACTCGTGCTTATTCCAAGCAATATGAAGGAGACGATTTTTATGTATAAATCTATAATTGTTGGAACTGGACCTGCTGGTCTGACAGCCGCTATTTACCTGGCTCGCGCCAATCTCAGCCCACTCATTATTGAAGGACCTCAGCCAGGTGGACAGCTGACAACCACAACGGAGGTTGAGAATTTCCCTGGATTCCCTGAAGGGATTATGGGCCCTGAGCTCATGGACAACATGCGCAAGCAGGCGGAACGCTTCGGCGCTGAATTCCGTACCGGTTGGGTGAACAGTGTGGACACAAGCAGCCGCCCATTCAAGCTTCAGGTAGAGGGCCTTGGAGAACTGGTAACTGAGACCCTGATTTTATCAACGGGCGCTACCGCCAAATATCTTGGAATTCCAGGGGAGCAGGACAATGTGGGACGCGGAGTCAGCACATGCGCGACCTGTGATGGATTCTTCTTCCGCGGCAAAGAAATCATTGTCGTTGGGGGCGGGGATTCGGCACTCGAGGAAGCGGGCTTCCTGACCCGTTTTGCTTCCAAGGTGACATTGGTTCACCGCCGCGAGGAGCTGCGCGCTTCGAAGATTATGCAGGACCGCGTTCGCGCGAATGAGAAGGTGGAATGGGCACTTAACCGAACTCCGGTTGAAGTTATTGCTGGAGAACGCGGGGTAACGGGTCTGAAAGTGCTCAATAACGTTACTGGCCAAGAAGAAATTATCGAAGCCAGCGGGGTATTTGTAGCCATCGGCCATCATCCGAATACCGGCTTCCTTGGAGGTCAAATCACTACAGATGAGAACGGATATATCGTTGTGAACCCAGGAACCTCCGAGACAAATGTTAAAGGTGTGTTTGCTTGTGGTGATGTTCAGGATACCCGTTATCGTCAAGCGATCACTGCGGCAGGCAGCGGATGTATGGCTGCGATGGATGCGGAGAAGTATATTGAGAGTCTGGAGCATGATACGGCAGCTCTGTAATATAAGCTTAAATCAAACAATAATAGAACAGGAGTGAATGAACCATGGAACAAGCGATTGTATATACAAGCACGAACTGCCCTCACTGCAAGCAGGTGAAGAGCTTCCTGACAGAGAAAGGCGTATCCTTCGAGGAACGCAATGTCGAGACAAATGATGAATATGCCCAGCAGGTTTTTGATATGGGCATGCGTGCGGTTCCGGTTACCTTGATCGGCGACTTCAAAATTGTAGGAATGAACAAGCTGCAATTTGATAAGGCACTAGCCGCTAATTAACAATATAAAAGGCACTTCCCATGCAGGGCATGACTGTTCTGCTGGAAGTGCCTTTTTATTTTTGATATTGATGGCAAAGGTGCTTCTTGCTTAGGACGAAGGAAAATAAGAAGGGGATAGCTCACAGATCCAGGATGGATGGTGAAGTTATCCCCTTTGTGTTATACAGGTATACCCCTTGCAACCGCATTCAGGTTATGAGATTAATAACAAGCATAAAGATCAAATAGCCTACTACACCGGCCCCGATCAAGGTGAATCCCGCTTTCCTTCTCGATTGAAACAGACGAAGAGCGCCCAGGCTGAAGAGCGGCGCTATAATCAGCAGAAAGAAAAATACTGTAACGAACATTTGCACGGAAATGTCGGAAATATTCGGGATCGTCATGGCTCTCTTCACTCCGCTTCTTTAAGTTTCAGACTTATGCAATGAAATAAATCACACTTTTAACTTTATTATAACGAAAATCGGATTTTTTGGGATGTTTTTTAAAGATGAAATTAGGCCGAAATACGTCTATTGTATGAACAAACTGCTACAGCGTGTCCCGAGCAATCGACAAAACTAGAAGGCTTTTGACCTGCCAAGCTATGGTACAATATTGCCAAGCAGTAGTCTCGGGAGATATAGAGTAGGCTCTGACCTCCGAAGACAGCAGTCTAGAGAAGGGCGGAAGCGGCAATGAAGAAACGTTGGTTGGAATGTGCAATGATCGTGTTGACAGGCTCGCTTCTTCTTGGATTCATTCCCTCGGCACCCAACTGGGGAACCGTTGTATATGCAGGCTCGGAACAGAGCACGGTGGTCACCGCTGACCAAATTCAGAGCAAGCTGACGAGCGCAGCGAAGGCTCGGCTCAGCAATATTACGTTCACCTATAAAGGCCAGACTTCCGCGCTTCGGTCACTACTAAGCAAGGCGCTCACGGGGGCTCTTGAGTCAGATGTGTATACCAAGTATGTCACAGACAGCTACTCGTTCAGCTGGCGGGGGACATCGACTTCCGCGGCGGTGACGGTGCGATTCGTATACCGGGAATCGGCTGCACAGACGAATTATGTGAACAGCCGCGTGAAGCAAATTGTGAAAAGTGTGGTCAAGCCAGGGATGAATGATCACCAAAAGGTAAAAGCACTGCACGACTGGATAGTTCTTCATTTAAAATATGATAAAACCTTACGTAAATATACAGCTTATGAAGGTCTGAAGACAGGAGAGGCGGTATGTCAGGGGTACTCCCTACTGGCATATAAATTATTACTCGAGGCGGGAATACCGAATCTCATAGTGGAAGGGACAGCTGGCGGCCAGCTGCATGCCTGGAATCTTCTAAAGCTGCAGGGGAAGTGGTATCACATGGATACCACATGGGATGATCCGACACCGGACTCAGCCGGACAGGTGCATTATAATTATTATCTCCGTACCGATAAGCAAATGAAGCAGGATCACAGCTGGACTCGCTCTTATCCGAGTGCTGGAACAGCTTATAAGGATACTCTGCAATCGCTCTTGAATTCAGCAAACGGAGCCAGTAAAGCGATCTATGAATCCCTTCGGGAGGATCTGGGATACAGCCTATATCAGGCAGGAACCGCCGTGAACTCAGCTGAAGGGCTGAAAGCTAAAGTGCTGGAGGCCATCAGGCGGGGAAAACGAACGACGACTATTCGTTATTCGGGCACAGAAGAGCAGCTGACAAGTGACCTCACCCGGCTGTATGATTTGGACATTAGCCATATTACCTATTACAATGAACCTCTTGAGGATACCTCTGATCTTAAGGTCAGGGTGAATTGGGAGGATTAATGGGAATGCGGACTGCTCCGGTTACCATATAAGACGCAGTTAAAAAGTGACATGCAGGTAGGGCGTAACGAAGGGGAAGCTTGGAACTGGAGGAGCGAAAGGAATCGCATTTGTCTGCGCCTTATATAGGTTAGATATGTTATTTAAGTGATAAATTAAAGGGAATGTCTGTAGGCCATGCGGCCTGTAGACATTCCCTTTAATGTAAGTGGGTATGAAGAATTTGTTAATCTATGTTGGCGCCTGTGGTCACATCACACTGATCCAGTGGAACGACCTTGGTGCGCTTGATCCATTTGTAACCGAGCCATACGATCAGGAACAGCGGTATGCTGACATAAGAGACAAGAAGGCCATACCAGTCGATCCCGTTCTCCGAGATGGCGCTATAGCTCTGACCGAGAATAACAATGAAGCAGAGTACAAGAGCAAACAGAGGGCCAAACGGGAACCAGCGTGCTTTGTAAGGCAGCTTGTTCAAGTCCTTTCCTTGAGCCACATAGGCCCGTCTGAAGCGGTAATGACAGATCGCGATGCCGAGCCAGGTAATAAACCCGCACATCCCGGAGGCATTTAACAGCCAATTGTATACGACTTGGTCTTTATTTAGAGAGGCCAGAAATGCAACCGCGCCGACCAGAGTTGTAATCAGTAGCGCATTAACCGGAATTCCCCGGTGATTCAGCTTGGCCAGGAATTTCGGGGCTTTCCCTTCCTTGGCAAGGCCATACAGAACACGGGAGGATGCGTACATTCCCGAGTTACCAGCTGACAGCACGGAGGAGAGGATGACCGCGTTCATAACCGAGGCCGCAAAAGCAAGCCCTGCCTTCTCGAATACCAGGGTGAACGGGCTGACTCCAATGTTATCCACGCCGCTCTTCAGCAGGTTCGGATTCGTGTAAGGAATGATCAAGCTGATCACCGTGATCGCCAGAATATAGAAGATTAGAATACGCCAGAACACTTGGCGTATCGCTCTGGGTACATTTTGACGAGGGTTCTCACTCTCTCCAGCGGCAACCCCGATCAGCTCTGTGCCTTGGAAGGAGAAGCCTGCGGCCATGAACACGCCAAGGAAAGCGAAGAAGCCGCCATGGAACGGAGCATCCCCGATGGTGAAGTTCTTGAATCCAACGGTCTCCCCGCCGATAATCCCGATGATCATCAGTACACCGACCACGAGGAATATAATAACGACAGCAATCTTGATGATCGCGAACCAGTATTCGGACTCACCATAGCCTTTGACAGATAGGAAATTCAAGGCAAATATCACCGCCAGGAACAGCAGGCTCCACCAGAATGAGTCACTGTTAGGGAACCAGTATTTGATAATTAACGTGGCCGCGGATAGCTCAGCCGCAATGGTAATCGCCCAGTTATACCAGAAGTTCCAGCCCAGGGCGAAGCCAAGCGAAGGATCTACGAACCTTGTGGCATAGGTGCCGAACGATCCGGAATCGGGTAAATAAGTGGCCAGCTCCCCAAGGCTGGTCATCAGGAAATAGACCATGATGCCGACTGCGGCATAAGCCAGAAGGGCACCTCCGGGTCCTGCGGAAGCAATGGCTCCTCCGCTCGCCAAGAACAGTCCCGTTCCGATGGAGCCCCCAAGGGCAATCATCGTCATGTGGCGGGCTTTGAGTCCGGCTTTGAGCGATACAGTAGCTACTTTACGGTTGCTCATACAAATTCTCCTTAACTATGAAGTGAAGAGATATGTCTTAAGGAAGCGCGAAGAAGCCGCGGAAGAAATTTCCGCGGCTTCATATCTAATACCCGCATCATACCTTCAAACAAGATAGCTCAACACGTTCATCCTTTGGTATTGATGAACGTGACAGTTCTGTCCCTTTCGGTAACAGCCCCAGCAGAATTGGTATAGAGGAACAACTCTGCTTCGGCGGCAGTGCCTTTCACCCCGGGATCGACAGCGTCCTTATACGCTTTCCCCGGTCTACTCTTCACTTGCCGCGACCTCTACCTCATCTGTATCCAGGAAATGATGAGGTAATATTCAATTGTATCTTCCAGCTAACTATCTTCATCTTTAATCTGAAACTTCATCCAGTATAAATCAACAAAAACTGAACAGCAACAGACAATTTATGCAAAATCGGCTGGAATCAAGACGCTCCATTCCCGCCCCGGCGGGCCATCTGCTGCCATACCGTTCCGGCCGCTTGCTCACCTGATTCAATGCGCTCGAGCGCCATTCTAGCCTGCAGACTGACCTCGAATTCGGGGTCATCCGCTGCCGCTTCAAGCGCTTCTCTGGCGTCGTCCGTGCCGACTTCATACAGGAAGCGCGCGGCCCGCCAGCGCACCAGCTTGCTGCGGTCGGTTAAAGCCTCTATCATCGGCCCGGTTGCTGCCGGGTCCCCGATGTCCGAGAGCGTGTCGCCCGCCGTGCGGCGCACGGCGGCAGAGCTGTCGCGCAGCGCTTCGTAGAGCAGCGCCATGGCACCCGGCGTCCGGATGTCGCCGAGGTAGACCACGGCGAGCCGCCGCAGCTGCATCTGCGAATCCCGCAGCGCCTCCGCAAGCAGCGGCAGCGCCTCTTCGCTTGGCTGCAGCGCATCCAGCGCGGCATAGCGCACGCGCCAGTCCTCGCTCTGCATACGCTCCTGCACCTCACTCAAGCTGAGCTCGCGGCGCTCCTCAACGAATTCGTTCTCGCTGCGGCCATGGGCTATGGCCTGGCGAATGACATCCGCAAGCCGCTCGGGAGGGAAGGCCGCTTCGATCTCCTGCTCGACCTCGCGGGCAATGTCTTCTAGCTCGCCATAACGAACGCCATAATCGACGAGCTTGCGCTCTTTGATCAGGGTCGCGCTGGCGACCTCGGTCACCGCATTCACGAAGCGGTCTGATAGGGAGATCCGCTCCTCACGGGAGCCGGACTTCACACGGACCTGCATCGGAATGCTGCGGAAGAACTGAACGAACACCTGGGCTTCGCCGTAGCCGGTGTTCTGGACCTCTTCATCCGGCTTCCAGGCGGATTCCATGCCTTCCTGGCCGAACTGCTCCTGTACGCTGGCCAGAATGGAGGACCAATCGGCATTGCCTTTACGGTCGAGGGCTATAAAGTCCGCGGTATGAAAAATGCTCTTTACGCCAGGGATATGGAGCAGCTGCTGAATCCAGGCTGGAGCGGAGCGTTCGTTGTCAGACGTATATGTTTTGCGCAGGCCGGGAGCCAGAGTCTCGTCAAGGTGAAGCTTCATCGTGTTGGGACTCGGGGTCGGTTCGATAAATTTAATTTTCATGGATGAATGACATCTCCTTTTTGGGTCTTGCCTCTATTTTACAACAATTGCGGGTGTATTCCTAAGTAAGGACATCATATCCGTGTAAAACCGTGAATTTTGTGGAATAAATAGGGAGGCTGTTCATATAAATGGCTTGGCAGAAGTGCTGCTGCCTGTCATGGCCCTTGCGGAGTGAAGGGAACTCGTACTAGGCAGATGAAAGGGTCATAAGCATAGGACTTAGCATTTTATGATGAGGTATGCTCCCCGGCTAGCGGCCCGCTTGAACCGTTAAATTTCTGCTTATGAATACCGGGAAGTCAGGCTGTTCTTAAGGATGATCGGAAGCTGCTAATGAATTTGGAAATCGGGGTAATAGTAGGTTAAGATGAGGGAAAGGCGATGGAACAGGGAGACCTTTTATTAGACTATACAGGGAAAATAGGAAGGGAGGAGCCCTCTTCATGCCCAGACACCGCTTTAACAATATCGATAATGTGAGTACAGACAAAACACTCAAACAGTTCAGCCAATGGCGCGAAGAGCGTCGCAAGAAGAAGAAGGATTATTCTTATGTTATACCTAACTCCGAACCGGAGATTGAATATTTGAAGAACAACCGGGAAGACACCACGATCACCTGGATCGGGCATTCGACTTTCTTGATTCAGTATCATGGACTCAACATTGTGACTGACCCGGTATGGGCCCCGAGAATGGCTTTTCAGCGGCGGCTTGGATCTCCAGGGATTCCGATTGAAGAAATTCCCGAGGTGGATGTCATTCTGATCTCTCACTCTCATTATGATCATATGCATGTCTCATCGATCCGCCGGTTATACGGGGAGCACACGACCGTCCTGGTACCTGTGGGACTGAAGCGAAAGATGGAGCGCAAAGGCTTTAGCCGCTGTGAGGAGCTGAAGTGGTGGGAGGACCTGACGGTGAAGAACGTCAAATTCTCCTTCGTTCCGACCCAGCACTGGACGCGCAGGACGCCTTTCGATACGAACACCTCCCATTGGGGTGGCTTTGTTATGGAGATTGATCCTCCGGACCAGAAGGGACTTGGGGATCCTGTTATTTATTTTGCGGGAGACAGCGGTTATTTCAAAGGATTTAAGGACATTGGGGAGCGGTACAACATTGATGTTGCACTCATGCCGATAGGGGCCTATGAACCCGAGTGGTTCATGACCTCCCAGCACGTGAATCCCGAAGAGGCCATTCAGGCTTTCCTGGATGTGAAGGCCAAGACGATGGTTCCGATGCATTACGGTACCTTCAAGCTGGCCGATGATACGGCACGTGAAGCGCTGGATCGAATGGAAGCCGAACGCAAGAAGCGGGGCATCCCGGAAGAGGCGATTCGTGTGCTGCTCTATGGGGAGACCCTCCGCTATCCGAAGCTTAAACCATCCGATACATCATCCCGCCAAGGTTAGTTCCCTGCCAAGGGGATTTCTATGCTATAATGATGAGCTAGATGGAATGAACTAAAGACTGAGTGATGAATTGCCTCTTTAGTTCATTCCATCTTAGATTCGTGATAATAGATGTAAAGGATGGTAATGATTAATGATCAGTACAAATGGTGTAACGCTCCGTTATGGAAAACGAGCACTTTTCGAAGATGTAAATATAAAGTTCACACCAGGGAACTGCTACGGACTGATCGGTGCGAACGGCGCCGGCAAATCCACGTTCCTGAAGATTCTGTCTGGAGAAATAGAGCCTAACACAGGTGAGGTTCATATGACTCCGGGCGAGCGTATGGCGGTTCTGAAGCAGAACCATTATGAATACGATGAATATCCGGTTCTTGAGACGGTGATTATGGGTCATGCCCGTCTGTACAGCATCATGAAGGAGAAGGATGCGCTGTATGCCAAAGCGGATTTCTCCGAAGAAGATGGTCTTCGCGCAGGTGAGCTGGAAGGCGAATTTGCGGAGATGGACGGCTGGAATGCAGAGTCCGATGCGGCTTCACTCTTGATTGGTCTCGGGATCGAGAAAGATCTGCATGACAAGAAGATGAGCGAGCTCAGCGGTAACGAGAAAGTACGTGTCCTGCTTGCTCAAGCGTTGTTCGGTACTCCGAATAACCTGCTGCTCGATGAGCCTACCAACCACTTGGACATTGATTCCATCGGCTGGCTGGAGAACTTCCTGCTTGATTATGAAGGTACTGTTATCGTGGTATCCCATGACCGTCACTTCCTGAACAAGGTATGTACTCATATTGCGGATATCGATTTCGGTAAAATCCAGCTGTATGTGGGTAACTACGATTTCTGGTACGAGTCCAGCCAGCTTGCTCTTAAGCTGACCCGTGATGCCAACAAGAAGAAGGAAGAGAAGATCAAGGAACTGCAAGCGTTCATTCAGCGGTTCTCGGCTAACGCCTCGAAGTCGAAGCAGGCAACTTCCCGTAAGAAGCAGCTCGACAAGATTACTCTGGATGATATCCGTCCTTCTAACCGGAAGTATCCGTTCCTTCACTTCAAAGCCGAACGTGAAGCAGGTAAGCAGCTTCTGACAGTTGACAGCCTCACCAAGACGATTGAAGGCGAAACGGTGCTAAATAACATCAGCTTTGTGGTGAACAAAGGTGACAAGATTGCATTCGTGGGCCCAGATGGACTTGCGAAGACAACATTGTACCAAGTGATTATGGGCGAGACCGAGGCGGATGCAGGTGAGTATAACTGGGGCGTAACAACTTCCCAGGCATATTTCCCTAAGGATAACTCGGCTTACTTTGACGGGGTTGATCTGAACCTTGTGGAATGGCTGCGCCAATATTCGAATGATCAGGATGAGACTTTCCTGCGCGGATTCCTTGGACGTATGCTGTTCGCTGGTGAGGAAGCCTTGAAGAAAGCAAGTGTACTATCCGGGGGAGAGAAAGTGCGCTGTATGCTGGCTAAGATGATGCTCAACGGTGCGAACGTACTGATCTTCGATGAGCCTACGAACCACTTGGACCTAGAATCTATTACAGCTCTTAATAACGGTCTGATTGATTTCGACGGAACTATTCTGTTCGACTCCCATGACCATCAGTTCATTCAGACGATTGCCAATCGGATTATCGAGATTACTCCTAATGGTATTATTGATCGCCAAATGTCCTATGATGAGTATCTGGAGAATGAGGAAATTCAGCAGCTCCGCAAAGAGATGTATCCGGCAGGAACTTTGAATTCATAAGTATAAAAAATGCTGTCCCTTGGTTTAAGGGACAGCATTTTGTTTAAAAGCTCCTATGACCCGCCAGTGCGGCGGCGCTGGTTGTTCGGTTTTTTTGTGTTTTGGCTTTTAAGTGTTTTGGTGGAATGAATGTTGCTTTGGCCTTGTTTATTGGAAGCCTGATTTTGCTTTTTTTGCTGTAATTTCAGCCGCATGGCTTCTGCAAGGTCGATTTTTTTGGGCTCTTTATTCTCTTCAGTCATTGTTATCATCTCCTTTGCGTGATGGGAGCGCTGATCTCATTTTAAACGTTTTTAAAACATCGGACAACGGGAATAATGGTTATATTGATTTTTGCTAGCGCGGAGGTGACATTTGGAGTGGATACATACAAAGAAATAAGGCAAGGAGAACGCGGCGCAATGATCAGTATTGCCGCATACCTGCTGCTGTCGGCGCTTAAGCTGATTAGTGGTTATTTATTTCATTCCAGCGCCCTGCTGGCGGATGGGTTCAACAATGTCACCGATATTATTGCATCGACGGCCATTCTTATCGGGCTGCGTATCTCCAGGAAACCGCCTGATTCGGACCATGCCTATGGACATTTCAGGGCAGAGACGGTAGCTGTGCTGCTGGCTTCCTTCATTATGGCCACGGTAGGGATTCAGGTGTTGATTGAAGCGGGCAGAGGACTGTTTGAAGGAAGAAAGGCCGCCCCGGATCCCTTGTCAGCGGTCATCGCACTTGTGAGCGCGGCCGGCATGTTCGGCGTCTATGTATATAACCGAAGATTGGCCAAGAAAATTAATAATCAGGCGCTGATGGCAACGGCCAAAGACAGCTTGTCTGATGCATTTGTAAGTATCGGTGCAGCCATAGGCATTTTCGGGGCTCAGTTTGGTCTCCCTTGGCTTGATACCGTGGCGGCTATTGCCGTAGGCCTGCTTATCTGTAAGACAGCTTGGGATATTTTCAAGGATGCTACTTATAGGCTTACCGATGGCTTCGATGAGAATGAGCTGCAGGATCTGCGAAGCTCGATTGCCCGTATCCCGGGTGTGGAAGGTATTAAGGATGTGAAGGCGCGAGTACATGGGAATCACGTGCTTGTTGATGTGGTTATTGAGGTGGACCCCGCACTTAGCGTAACGGAAAGTCATGAGATCAGCGATCTCATAGAAGCGCGGATGGTAGAGCGCCACAATGTCATGAATGTTCATGTTCATGTGGAGCCAAGGCAGGAGGGTGCTCAGCCCGAAGGGCATCCAGCTGGAGCTGGCAAAGCTTAAGCGAATAGGAATGATAAGAGGTGTGACGAGCTTGCAGCTATTTCAGGGTCATTTGACCAGGGAATAGCTTCTTTGTTGTATAGGTATTAAGGCCTGTTCTCGTGTGAAGTTAGGTAGTTAGCATTATTCCGAATTTTGTGCAAATAGACATATATTGAGTCCACTCCAGAATACCGATAAAATGGGACAAGTACCATTTCAGACATACAACTCAGAACAGTCCCAGGGAGGATTCAACATGAAGAAGAGCTTAGCGATTGGACTTATCACCACTCTTTTATTAGGTAATGCAGGTATACTTGCTTCATCTCACGTGCAGGCAGCGGCTTCTGTTCAAAAGGCCGGACTTAGTGGAACCGTTCAATATGGCGTGAACCTTCGGGTTAGCCCTTCAACCTCTGCCCGTATCATCAAAATGCTGAAAGCTGGAGAGACCGTCAGCATCACCGCGAAGGATAATCCTTACTTCTATAAAGTGCTCACATCTAGCGGTCAGGCAGGTTACGTCAGTAAATCGGAGAAATACATAAAGCTGAACTCCGATACAGTGGTCAAATCGGGGAATACTCAGCAATCGGATGCTCAGTTAGAGCGGGATCGCAAGCTGGAGCTTCTGTTCCAGACGGCCAAGAAATACCTCGGTACACCTTATGAATTTGGTTCGGACCGAAATACGACGGACACCTTCGATTGCTCGGACTTCTCAAGGCAGATCTACCGGGAAGCTCTGAATATCATCCTGCCGGCGGATTCAAGAGCGCAGGGCGAGTGGATTAAGACTAACAGTAAAGCTGTGTATAATATGAATGAGCTGCGCCCGGGCGATCTGATCTTCTTCATGAGCTATAAGGGTTCCTCGGATACTGCGTACCAGGGAATTAATAAGGCTGCCGAACGGATCAACCATGTGGGAGTATACCTCGGCAATGGCCAAATGATCCAGACCTATTCGGTCAGCTCGGGAGGCGTACGTATAGATACATTAACCGGCTCGTGGGCCAAGCGGTTCTTATTTGGGGGAAGTGTGCTTCAATAGTTCGGCCCGTGTGAATTGTTCTTAAGGGTCGCTGCTCTGCCCAGATTTCTTAATTGAATATAGAATTTCACATTATAGATTACATTCGTATTTCATACAAAACGCCCTACTCCCGCAGAGAGATCCAGTCTCTCGCCAGAGCAGGGCGTTATTTTATGGGAGCCGGCCGGTTGGTTTCAATTTATGTAATCACCGGGAGGCTGTGTTTGGTTGATCTTTACTTTATGTTATATTATTTAGTATATTCCGGCGCAAATACCCAACCTTTACCAAGCCAAGTGTAGATTTCCACCCAATCTCCGATAATTTGACCGGTTGGCTCAAGCACCTGCGGGTCAAGCTTACCCCATGCCTTGCCGTTAGGGTCTTTATAGAATGTAGTTACTTTCAAGATTTCCCATTTCTTTGGAGGGTTGGCTACAATAAGATCAGGTACGATGATAGGAGAGCTTACTGTAGTTGAAGTAACTACAGGCGTGGACGTAGTTGTCGACGTTCCTGTAGAATTTGTTGTGGTCACTGGAGCTGTGTCTGCAGATGCTGCAGTTGCGAAAGCCGCGGATAAAGCCAGTGTTGCTGTGATTGCTGCTAGTTTTTTCATTGTATTTCCTCCCTAGGATATGTTTGGTGTTGCTTTGTATATTTTAAATAACCAGCCAAGCGACTTAAGAATCAAATTATGGTAACTATTTTTTAGGGCTAAAAGATTTTTGTTAACGGAATGTACAAGATTAATTAGAGAAAGAGTGGAGAGTATGAGGAAAAAGTGGTTGTTCTTAACCCCGTTCATCTTGATTATTGTGGCAGTTATAGCGGTTATTCTATACATCCGTCCGACTAAGGATTTGGATCTCAACTACACGGAACTTGATTGGAAAGCGAAGATTACAGAGATGATCGAGACCCGTGAACCGGTGATCCAGATTAACGCTGAGGAATTCAATAGAATGGCCAAGCAGAAGCTGGTCAAATATTTAGCCCAGGGAGAACTTCCGGTTGATGTTACAGGTGCGGAGTTTAAGCAGCATGGTAACCGGGTTGAAGCGGATATTAACGGAAAGTGGGGAATTATTCCCTTCGGAGCGAAGGCAACTTATAATATGGATTTCTCAGGAGGGCTCGTTGTGATGACTCCGGTCTCTGTGCAGATTAGGGGGATTACCTTAACCCCCGAGCAGCTTGGACTTAAGCAGGTGAGTGTGCCACCGGGCAAGGAGCTGCCCGAGATGATCAAGGTTAAGGATATGATCTTTCACGAGGATTCCATTGAAGCGAGGCTGAGCTTGAACTGGCTGGAAATCATGAGGTTGTTGTAACTTACAGGCTAAGGATGTTAACAGATCAAAAGGCGGTAATGACTAAGGTCCTCTGGGCACTTAGTTATTACCGCCTTTTTGCATTATTTTTATGCTGTATAAGTTAAATTTAAGAATTACCTTAGGCAAGAGTGTGAAATGATTCTGGAGAAGCGAAGCGTTCGCCTTTGTGACCGGATTTCTACCCTATAATTCAATTAAGAAATCTGGGAACAACAGCGACCCTTAAGAACATTTCACACGGCTGCCTTACGAGTAAATCAATAGTTCAACTTATATTGCTCTATGCCCGATCTGCTCCATTTAAAGCGATCGACGTCCCTTACGTCCAGTGAAGAGAGAGATAATGAACAGAACCAGGAAGACGAAGAACAATATTTTTGCTATAGAAGCTGTTGCTGCCACCACCAAATTGAAGAATCCGAATATTCCTGCAATCAGGGCAACGACCAGAAAAATAACTGACCATTTTAACATGAAGATCATCCTTCTTTCATAGAAGATTAGTAAAGCCGCTTTTGAAAGTCCAGCGTTTCGGACTGGAATTTCAAAAACGCTTAGATGCGGGTTGTTCCCGCCTCGTATTGACTTTTAACCGAGCTCTTTTGGATTGAAACAACTGCGCTTACCATAAGTCTAGACAACATTTTCCTTTGTTTCGTCCAAAACGGCTCGGGGTAACTATGGGATAACACAGCTTACGAGGAAAGAAAGAGAGGTAATGTCGATGTCACTTATTTGGCAGCTTAGTGTAGCCGTAATTGCTTTAGCGTTTGTAGCCTTGGTTATCTTCCTAATTAAAACGTTAAAGGCGGCGGAGAATTCTCTTGATAAAGCATCCCAAACGCTTCAGGAAGTCCAGAAGACGATTGATGAACTTACGTATGAGGTAAAAGAGGTACTTAGACATGCGAACGGGATTACAGAAGATGTACAGCACAAAATGAAACAAATTGATCCGGTTATTGAAACGGTGAAAAATGTTGGCGAAATCTTAAACGAGGTTACGCTTAGCGCCAAGCAAGTATCTACCGCTTTAATTGAGAGATTCAAGACACCGCCGGAGGCCAGAGTATCTACCAAGGATGCCGCAAGAGCTGCGCTGCAGACGCCTTCCGAGAAGACGGTGCAAAGCTATGAGGCCACATATTCCAAGAAAAACTCAGGTAACTGGGTAAAATGGATTGATCTTGCCGCAGGAACCTGGCAGAAATTTCGCCGTTAATCGAAAGGCCGGCAGTTCAAAGAAAGGGTGAGCTTGATGTTGAATGCAATGCTGCTGCTAATCGGACTACTTTCTCCCCTTAATGGGCCACTGCCCACAGCTCATGATAAGGTAATGAATTTGTCTATCCAGTCGGACGCTTCCCAAGTAGTGCAGGCTTCATCTTCGCATATTGGAACGAGGTCCGAACGGGTGGGTGAGTTCGATACACTGAATGACATTTCACTAAGTGATCAGTTGAAGGATGTAACCGGTAAGAAAGGGAAGCCTGATAGGGTAACTCACGATAAGCTCACCGGTTATACGGAATATCACTATAAGGATGTCACAGTCGGGTTGTTTGAGGACCAGGTGTACTATGTGCATTTGGGCGCTAATGTTAAGGAGATGAAGGTAAATAAGCAGTGGATTGCACTTCAATCAGCCTCTCTGAATCGCGCTTTTGGACCTGCGGATTATGTCGCCGAGGACGGCGAGGTATATACCCGGGGATATAGTGCCATAAAAATTTACAGGGATCCCACAGGAAATGTACAGGGAATCGAACTGTTTGATTCTTCAGCATTTGATTAAATGGTGATTTCTGTAAGGGTGATTCACCGGACAATGAATTAGGTTAATGGCTATGTAGGTATTCAATAATGAATGGACTGTAGTAAGCAAAGGAGTGTGGGATTATCATGAGTATAGAAAGTACTAAATCTTATGCAAAAGTAGTGCAAAACGGAGTTCAGGCGGTTGAAACGGTCAGAGAGCTTGGCTCTACAGGTTATAACGCTGAGAACATTTATGTACTGGCCCATGATCAAGATCGCACGGACCGAATCATTGATGCGGCGGACGCCCATGAGGTCGGCATCAAGGAAGAAGGAATATTTCATTCCTTGGCGAACTTATTCCGCTCCCGCGGCGACGAGCTGCGCTCCAAGATAGTATCCTTGGGCTTCACCGAGACCGAGGCTGAATTTTATGAGAAAGAACTGGATCAGGGCAAGGTGCTTGTCATTGCTGTCCGGAATTAATTAAGAATAGAAGCATAGAGAATTTTGTCGCTTATATAGATAAGGAATGGGGATTTTCCCTCATTCCTTATCTATATTTCTGGATATGTGTTCAACTTGGAAGGAAACTATAACTTTTTTGGGCTGTATGTGAAGAAAATGGTATAGTTAAATGGATCGAAGCTCCATTATTTAACTTAATGTAGCAGCAGCATTTCGCAAATCTTCACCAAGGCAAGGAGAGCGATATGAAAATTTTAATTGTGGATGATAATCCGACAAATATTATCATCGTTAGAGAAATACTGAAAAAAGAAAATTACCGGGATACGGTTGCTGTATCTTCCGCGTTCGAAATGTTTCAGAGCCTGGGGCTCGATCATACCGGACAGGGAGCGGTAACCTCAACTACTGATATAGATTTGATTCTGCTTGATATGATGATGCCCGAAATGGATGGTATAGAAGCTTGTCGTATTGTTCAGCAGTATGAGGAGCTTAGAGATATTCCCATTATTATGGTTACGGCAGTAGGTGACTCCAAGAAATTGGCTGAGGCGTTGGATGCAGGGGCTGTCGATTACGTCACCAAGCCAATTAATAAAGTTGAACTTATGGCCCGAATCCGGCTCGCTCTGAGATTGAAACAGGAGAAAGATTGGCATAAGGAACGCGATCAACGCCTACAGGAAGAGCTTAGGCTGGCAGGACTTGTGCAAAATGCGGTGCTGAGCGCCCCTATTGATGATCCGTTCTTCGAAGTCAATGCCCTGTATAAACCTTCATTTGAGCTGGCCGGAGATTTATATGCCTGGTATCCTCTAGGTGAGGGCAGGTATGGCATTATTTTGCTGGATATGATGGGGCATGGAATTTCATCATCCTTGTTCTGCATGTTCATCGCCTCTGTCCTGAAAGATACCGTCAATACTTATGTTGAGCCGGAGAAGGTCATTCAGGAGCTCAATCGAAGATTCAGCCAGCTTCATATTGACAGCCAATTAGTTCAGTATTACTTCACAGCGATCTATCTGGTTGTCGATACCAAATTCAAACGCATTGATTACGTTAATGCCGGTCATCCGCCTGGGCTTCTATATATGGAAGATGGCTCGCTGAATATGCTGGAGACGGGGTGTCCCCCTGTGGGCCTGTTTGATAAAATCGAAGCAGAGACCCGTTCTATCACGTATAACGGCAAAGGACATATTGTTCTGTACACGGATGGGCTGCTTGAAGCTGTCGAAGGCACTCAGGAAGAGCAGATCGATTACCTCGCCAGAAATCTGGCCGCCAGCCACATGCTTGATATAGAGAGAATGCAGGAAATGTTCTTTGACGATAACGTGCCTCAGGAGCGCGAAGACGATAAATGTCTGGTTTGGATATCACTAAAAGAAGGGGAAGGCCAGAATGAGAATCAAGAGTAAGCTGATGATCGGCTTCGGGTCCATCATGGCAATTCTTCTGGTCTTGACTTTTATCGGTTATGACCGAATGGATTTCATGAAGAAGCAGATTGATCAAGTCTATCAACAGAGATATATGAACGTACGGAGCTCGGGCGATATGCGCGGGCAGGTTAACGAAGTGACAAAGAGACTGGCGGATCTTTTGCTTAATCCTTCCGTCTCTTTAGATAACGCCAAACCTGAAATTATGAAAATTGTAAGCAAGGCAGATGCAAGCTTGACCGCCCTAAAGAAGAATAAGGGTTCCAGTGCTGAGGAGAAGCTTATAATTTCCAATGTGAGCAATGCATGGGATCAGTACAAGTTGTATTTAGACAAACAGTTTACTTTATTCGACCAAAACGATAGGACCCGCGCGTTAAATTTCCGCAACGCTACCGGTGTTGATCTACAGAATAACATAGTTAATAGTATTAACTCACTGAGCACGTATCAAGACTTGAGGATTGAAGAGGAAGTCCAATCTGCCGAGGACGCTTATGAGCAATCCGTGCAAATTGCAGTTACCGTTATGGCCGCTGGCCTGCTGCTCGCTCTTGGAGTTATGCTGTGGATCATACCGAGCATCACCAGAGGATTCAATACCGTGTCACAAATGATGACCAGCTTCGGTAATGGAAAGCTCAAGGCGGTTAGGCGTATAAAGGTGACCAACAAGGATGAAATTGGGGATGTCGCCCGGGTATTTCAGGAGCTATCTGAGGATTTGGAGGAGAAACAGGAGCTGGAGAGGAAATATCTGCAGGCGCAGAAGGACCAGACCTGGGTCAATTCCAATTTGGCTCGAATTACAGAGCTGTTCCAGGGTATAAATTCGCTTGAACAAGTGGCACAAATGTTCATTAATGAATTTACACCTATACTTGGGGGACGGTATGGTGCGCTTTATACACGAAGTGACGAACACGGTCCGAACGAGGTCCACCTGGCTGCTGCCTATGCTATGGACGAGGCAGGACGTCCGAACAAATCGTTTAAGCTGGGTGAAGGGCTTGTCGGTCAAGTGGCTCTCTCGAAAGAACCTCTGACTCTCACCAAGCTGCCGGACAGCTATCTTTCTATTCGATCTGGGCTTGGTGAAGCTGAGCCAGCTGAAGTTATGATTTATCCTGTTTTATTTGAAGATCAGCTTCTGGGTGTCATAGAAATGGCTAACTTCCTTCATTTTAGCGACCTGCAGAAGCAGCTCCTGAAGGAACTGTCCGTAAGTCTAGGTATCATTCTTAATAATATTATCGGCCGGTTAAGAGTAGAAGAGCTGCTTCGGGAATCCCAGACTCTTGCTGAGGAGCTTCAATGTCAGTCTGAAGAGCTGCAAAGTCAGCAGGAGGAGCTTCGCCGCTCCAATGAGAATCTGGAAGAGCAGACCCTGGCGCTGAAGCGCTCGGAGGAACTGCTTCAGCGTCAGCAGGAAGAGCTGGAGCATTTCAATACAGAGCTGGTTGCGAAGACGCATGCCCTGCAGGAACAGGTTCAGGAAGTTGAAGAGAAGAACGAAGAAATCGAGAAGACGAAGATCCAGCTGGAGCAGCAGGCCAGTCAACTTGCCCTTACCAGTAAGTATAAGTCTGAATTTCTTGCCAATATGTCACATGAGCTGCGGACACCGCTTAACAGTCTGTTAATTCTATCCCAGCTTCTGTCAGAGAATAAGGAAGAGAATTTGACGACCAAGCAGAAAGAGTACGCCCAGACTATCTATATGTCCGGCGCGGACCTGCTTAAGATGATTGATGAGATTCTTGACTTGTCCAAAGTAGATGCGGGTAAGATGGAGATTAATGAAGAGTCGGTCAGCATTTCTGAACTCGAACGATTTGTAGAGACTAACTTTAGAGAAGTAGCGCTGAGGAAGAACCTTCAGCTTCAGACTGAAGTTCAGGAAGATGTTCCGGGTAATATCAATACAGATGGTTATAGAGTCAAGCAAATTCTTCGGAATTTGCTGTCGAATGCTTTTAAATTTACGGCCGAGGGTGAAGTAAGCTTTAAAGTGGCCAAGGCTAAGGCTTCGCAGCTTCCATACTATCTTGATCACGATAAAGAATATCTGGCCTTAACTATTAAAGATACGGGTATCGGTATACCGAAAGACAAGACTGATCTGATCTTTGAAGCCTTCCAGCAGGCGGATGGGACCACCAGCCGCAAGTTTGGAGGTACGGGTCTGGGTCTGTCTATCAGCCGCGGCTTGGCTTCTCTGCTCGGCGGTGGAATTTCCTTGAAGACAAAAGAAGGGGAAGGCAGCGAGTTCACCTTGTATATTCCGAAGGATGGGATTACGCCAATTTTGAATTCTCGTACTCCTGCGGCATCATCTTCGTCAGTGATGGAGCAAGCTTCTAAAGAAAAGGATTCCACAAGCATAAGCGAGGAGAGAGAGGCCAGCATCAGTTTGCCTGATGATCGAAATAGCATTACCTCACAGGACAAGGTTATGCTCATTATCGAGGATGACATTAATTTTGCGAAGATACTTATCGATATGGCGAAAACTTATGGTTTTAAGACTTTAACTACATCCCAAGGCGATGAAGGGCTGAAGCTGGCAAGAACTTATTTGCCGGATGCCATTATTCTTGATATCCAGCTGCCTGTCATGGATGGGTGGTCCATTCTCGGAGAACTGAAAAGCAACCCGGATACCCGCCATATTCCGGTCCATGTCATTTCGGTTGTGGAAGATGTGAAGCAGGGAATGAAGATGGGGGCTATCGCTTATCTCCAGAAGCCTTCTTCACGAGAAGGACTTGAGCGAGCATTCTCGCATATAGAATCTTATATGGATAAGAGTTTGAAACATCTGTTAGTGGTAGAAGATGATGAGGTACAACGACAAGCAATTATCGAACTGGTAGGCCATGATGATGTCATCATTACGGCCGTATCGTCAGGAGCGGAAGCTATTCGCGAGCTTCATAGCAAGCATTACGACTGTATGGTGCTTGATTTGATGCTGACCGATATGACCGGCTTCACGCTGCTTGATCAGATCAGGGATGATGAGAACCTCCATGATCTGCCGATCATCATTTATACAGGGAAAGAGCTTGACAGCAAGGAAGAGACAGAGCTTAGAAAATATGCGGAGTCTATTATTATCAAAGATGTGAAGTCGCCTGAGCGTCTTCTAGATGAGACCACCTTGTTCCTTCACCGGGTAGAGGCTAATCTCCCTGAGGAGAAGCGTGAAATTCTGCGGAAGCTTCATAACAAGGAAGAGTTGTTTGAAGGTAAGAAAATTCTGCTGGTCGATGATGATGTCCGGAACGTATTCGCACTATCCAGTGTGCTGGAAGGATATCAAATGGATGTTGTGTTTGCCGAGAATGGCAGGGAGGCAATCGAGCTCCTGCAGCAGCATGGCGACTTCGATCTTGTCTTAATGGATATGATGATGCCGGAGATGGATGGTTATGAAGCGATGCGCCGAATTCGGGAGATCCCGCAGTTCGAGAAGCTTCCTATCATTGCCCTTACCGCGAAGGCGATGAAGGATGACCGCTTCAAATGTATCGAGGCCGGGGCATCAGATTATATGAAGAAGCCTATTCAGACGGAGCAGCTTTTATCATTAATGAGAGTGTGGTTGTATTCGTGAGCCGGGTTTAAGGGTAATAAGAAGTAACTTAGGTTGTGTGACAAGAAGAATTAGAAGGCAGGGAATGAAATTCATGACACCAGACCATTCATTAGAAGGTGATATTCACTCCCCTCTAGAAATAGATATCCATGAACGGGAGACGATTGAAATCGAACTCCTGCTCGAGGGAATTCATCGGCTCTACGGTTATGATTTCCGTAATTATGCAATGCCGTCTCTCAGACGGCGCATATGGCACTCCGTCCATGCTGAGAATTTGCACACGGTCTCAAGCCTGCAGGAGAAGGTGCTGCATGACCGTGCATGTTTTGATAGACTGGTATATAACTTGTCCATTCCGGTCACAGAAATGTTCAGGGACCCTGAGCTATTTAAGACTTTCCGAGAGAAAGTCATTCCAATCCTTAGAACCTATCCTTACATCCGGATTTGGCATGCAGGATGTTCGACAGGAGAAGAAGTGTACTCTATGGCCATCATGCTGCATGAAGAGGGCTTGTATGAGAAATCAAGAATTTATGCAACTGATATGAATGATCGTTCCCTGGCCAAGGCGAAGGAAGGGATATTCAATATTCAGAAAATGCAGCTCTACACCAAAAATTATCTGGCTTCCGGGGGCAACCGGTCGTTTTCAGAATACTATACAGCGAAATATGACTCTGTAATTTTCCAGCCGTTTCTTAGGAAGAACATGATTTTTGCGGAGCATAATCTGGCTACCGATGGTTCTTTTAATGAATTCAACGTGATCTTCTGCCGCAATGTCATGATCTATTTTGACGACAAGCTTCGGAATCATGTGCATAAATTGTTTCATGAAAGTTTGAATCACTTTGGTGTACTTGTGTTAGGCTCGAAAGAATCTATTCATTTTACGGATTTCGCGGACTGCTATGAACCAATGGACATGACAGAGAAAATTTATCGGAAGATCAAATAAATTTGTCACCATTTTTGAGGAGGATTCCATGGGGTATCACGAACCAATTCACATATTGCTGGTAGATGACCGCCCCGAGAATTTGCTCGCTCTGGAGGCGGTGCTCGATAGTGAGCAGTACAATCTGGTTAAAGCAACCTCGGGGGAAGAGGCTCTTAGACATTTGCTGAAGGATGAATTCGCTGTGATCGTGCTTGACGTTCAGATGCCGGGTATGGATGGGATCGAGACGGCCAAACTTATCAAAGCCCGTGACAAGACGAAGGATATCCCTATTATATTCATATCGGCCAACAGCAAAGAAGCGGACCAATTGTTCGCAGGGTACTCAGCGGGTGCTATCGATTATATGGTGAAGCCGTTTATTCCCCAGATTCTAAGATCCAAAATTGAAGGCTTTGTCAGTATGTATCTGACGAACAAGAAGCATAAGACTCAGTCCATGCTGCTTCACCAGAAGACCCAGGAGCTGGAACGGATTAATGAAGAATTGGTCAAGGCGAAGGAGGCTGCAGAGATTGCAGCTAAAGCGAAAACAGAATTCCTGGCCATGATGAGTCACGAGATCCGTACGCCAATGAACGGGGTCATTGGCATGATCGATCTTCTGATGGAGACAGAGCTTAAGGACGAGCAAAAAGAATATACGGATATCATTCGTAAGAGTGCAGATGCTCTGGTAACGGTAATCAATGATATTCTTGATTTCACCAAGATGGAGTCGGGCAAGATGGAGCTTGAAGAGAATCCATTCGAGCTGCAGAGCGGCATCCAGGAGGTATTCAATCTGTTCTCGGTGGATGCAGGCCGTAAAAATCTTGAGCTGGTCTACTTCATAGACGAGCAGATTCCTCCAGTGATCTACGGGGATCAGGGGCGTATGCGTCAAATCTTGATCAATCTGATCTCAAATGCGATCAAATTTACAGACCATGGCGGGATTTATCTGGTGGTTACGCCAAAAAATGTAGAAGCTGAGCGTATGTCCCTCGAATTCACGGTAAAAGATACGGGTATCGGTATTCCGGCAGAGAAGATTGATAAGCTGTTTAAACCTTTCTCCCAGCTTGATTCGTCCATGACCCGAAAGTACGGAGGAACCGGACTGGGACTCGCGATCTGTCGTACGCTGGTTCAGATGATGGGCGGAGAGATCCGTGTAGAGTCGATGGAAGAGAATGGTGCGACCTTCATTTTCACTGTGGAAGTGGGGAAGTATGAGGACCATACCGGGGATGATTGCAATGAAAGTCTGGAGGACCGGGGCGACCTTGTTCAATTACTTGCTCCGAGGCGTGTCTTGATTGTAGACGATCATCCCATTAATCAAAAGCTAATGCTAAGCATGCTTCGTAAGCTTGGCTACACGGCGGATGTTGCCGAGAATGGAGAACGGGCGATCAAGATGGTGCAAATGCCTGGAGGCTATGACTATATCTTCATGGATCTGCAGATGCCGGTTATGGATGGATTAGAAGCTACTCGAAGAATTTGTGCGGATTCGGAGGCAGATCATTCTCCGGTGATCATTGCCATGACAGCTGATGTAATGGAAGGGACACGAAGCCGCTGTCTGGATGCGGGGATGGTCGATTACGTCAGCAAGCCGGTTAAGCTTAGCAGTCTGAAGAAGATTTTGAACAAATATACGGAGACCGGTGTTCCTGTGGACGGATTTGAACAGCTTAAAGGCAGCTAAATAGAGGTCACATCTATGGAATGTACTAAAGATATCCAGTCTTTAAGCCATTCCATTTTGTTTCATAGGCTTACTTTTGGGTTAATGAATATAGAATTGGCTGTAAAATTAAAAAAAGAAAACATATTTCAGGAGAGAGTGTCTATGAATACAAATAAGAATGATAAGTTCAATGCTACTACCCAAGTACAAGACGGCACATGCACGGTGTATTTAAGAGGAGAGCTGGATTTATCAGTGGCTCCGGACTTTAGACAGGTGATGGAACCCCTTGTTGGGGATGGGGAACTTGATTTAGTGATTAACCTCAAAGATCTGAAATATATTGATAGCACAGGAATTGGTATTTTGTTATCTATACTGAAGGCACGACATGGCATGAGTGCGCAGTTTCTTGTCCGGGAAGTTCCGGCCCAAATTCAAAAGTTGTTCGACATGACCGGAATAGCTAAATTTTTTGTCTCACAGGAGAATCCCCAATAGGAAAGGATCGAAGTTAGAATGAAAGACGAAGTTCAAAGAGTTATATTACATTTACCGGCAACAGCGGATTATGTCGATATTGTTAGATTGAATTTGTATGGAATTGCTTCCAAAATGGGCTTCTCCTATGAGGATATTGAAGATATGAAGGTTGCGGTCTCTGAGGCCTGTAATAACTCCGTCCTCTATGCTTACAAGCAGGAGGATGGCACGGTCGAGGTTACTTTTGAAATCAAGCCGGATTCATTGTCAATTACGGTCAAAGATGAAGGGGAGAGCTTTGATTCGTGGGACAAAACAGACGATCGGGTAACGCTTCATGATAAAAATCTTGACGATGCCCAAATTGGTGGTCTCGGCTTCTATTTAATGCAGGCGCTTATGGACGACGTAAGCGTTGTGAGCGAAGCAGGGAAAGGAACAAAAGTGGTCCTCATCCGTAATCTCGCTCGCAGTGAGGAGACGGTATGACGGATAGACTGACTCCCCCAGAGTCGATGAATGAAGCAATCGGTCTAATCTGGGAATACCAGCAGACCAAAGATAATGAAATTGCCACCGTGCTCATCAAGAAATATGAGCCTATGGTGAAGATGGCTGCCGGCAAGATTGCCCGCAACCGTCCGGACTTATACGAGGATCTATATCAGGTGGGGCAAATGGCTCTGATCCGACTTCTACAGCAGTATGACATTGATCTCGGGATTCCCTTTGAGCCATACGCTATGAAGAGTATGATTGGCCATATGAAGAATTTCCTGCGGGATAAATCCTGGTATATCCAGGTGCCGCGCCGAATTAAGGAGAAGGGGGCCTTGGTTCAGCAAGCGATTGATGAGCTTACCGTGAAGCTAGAGCGGTCTCCGGACGTGAAGGAGATTGCCTCATTTCTGGATCTCTCCGTGGAGGAGACGGTTGAAGTACTGGCCGGCCGGGAATGCTATCACTATGTCTCCCTGGATTCACCACTCTCCCAGGATGAGAGTACTGCGACTCTCGGAGAATTGATCAGCTCCGATGCGAATGACTTTGATACGGTCGAGAAGAGAATGGACCTTCAACAGGCGCTTAGCCAATTGAAGGAACAGGAGCAAAGTGTGCTGCTTCTGGCATTCCAGGATGGTCAATCTCAACGTGCGATTGCACAGAAGCTTGGAGTGTCCCAGATGAGTGTATCCCGGATCCAAAAACGCGCGACCGAGAAGCTTAAGCAGATTATGTCTAACTCGGGTTCCTAATATGTTCTTTATAGACAGCAATGACTCATGAAGACACGCCATTCATTAAGAATGAGGCGTGTCTTTTTTGAAAGTAATCATTTTAATTGTGAAGGGGGGGCAGGATATGGGGGAAGAGTTGAAGGTGCAGGAGTGGACCATGGACCAAGGCTGGAAGTGGATTGATCTGGATAGGGAGCAATGGGATACAGTTGAGATGAAGAAGCTGGAAGAGAAATATCATTTGGCTGACGAATGGCTGCATGAGATTCCTCGGGTAGAGACCAGCTATCTTTCCGTGCGCTTGGCTGACAATGATCGTCCGATTATATTTGGTACATTGCTGTACTCGGTAAAGCTTGAAATCGATTCCTCTCAGTCTTGCAGTAAATTTCACTTTTTTCTAAGTGATGATGTATTCATAACGATCAACCTCGATGAGGATACCCGCAGCATAATGACAACGGAGGAACGTCTGAACATCCTGAGAAGATGTTCTCATCCAAGTGATGGATTGTTTATCCTGGGCAGGACCCTGATTCATTACTTCCATACCGGTATGGATAACTTTGAGGCGAATCTCCGCCGGGTCGAGGATATTATGCGGAAGCGGAATAAGAAGAATATTATGGACCGCATACTCAATGCCCGATTTGAGCTTCTTTATTGGCACAATTTATTTATTCCTTTTCAGGAACTCCTGACGGCATCACGCGAAGCCTATTTAGAGGAGATTGACAGCAGCGTTTACTTTAAGAGGTATTTTTACCGTCTGGAGAGGGTGGAACAGCTATTCATCCATTATGAGCGGGAGATTGATACCCTAATTTCTATAGATGATGCGATCTCTGCATTCCGGGGAAATGAGATTACAAAGACTCTTACTATTATTGCTTCTATTTTCACCCCCGCTACCGTGATTGGCGCCATATGGGGAATGAACTTTGACTATTTGCCTTGGATCAAGACCGGAGTATGGGGCTTTGCCTTAATTATCACAATAATTTTACTTAGTACAATAGCGCTGGGAATTTGGCTCAAAGCGAAGGGGTGGACCGGCGATCTGCTGGAGGTTGAAGATGAGGAGTCCAATCTGTGAGAAAAACGAACAAATAAAATAAAGCCTGGCAGCAGCTCAGGCCTTAGGGAAGGGCACCAAACAGGTGCTCTTTTTATTGTTTGGGATCATTCTCCAACCCTTTTTCTTTGTCCTCCGTAACGGTGTCCATTTGGTCCATTTCTTCGCCCAAGCGTTTCAGATCTTTCATATCATTCACCATGGAGCCGTTCTCAGCTTCATCAATGTCTTTGTGTCTGGGTACATTCCCCGTCGCTGCATCCATAATTTGATCACGAGTATACTTTTCCTGCTCATCTTTCGGGTTTGTTGTGCTCATGATAGAGTTCCTCCTTCCTAAGTAAAATGTTATTTCTTATAGGCGTCCATATAATGCTGAATATTGGCCAGGAACTCTCCAATCAGCGGCATCGAGACGAAGAAACTTGTGATCCAACCGAACAGAGCCAGAACCAATGCGGTTCCAATCGTTAGTCCAAGTCCCCGGGCCAAACCGGAGGTGAAGTTGGAGAATAACCGCTTCTTAGGATTTGTATAATTCTCAATAATATCCTTGAAGTCGGATCTTTCCAATGCATCAGCGATATCATCCAGGCGTGAATTAAGGCGTTTGACCTCGTGCCTGAGTTCAAAAGGATGATCCTTGGTGTCATATTGCTTCAGTTCTCCCATTTGGTAATTCACCATCCTTTCGATAATGTTAGGGATAGGAAATAGCCAGCTGAAGGAAGCTGGCTATTTCACAAGAGTCATCTATGAAGAATTAGTAAGATGCGCTTGTTTTGTTATGAACTTCACGGGCCGTATCTTGGGAAGCCTTGCGAATATCACTCGAAAGCTCATTTGAGGTATTTTTTGCTTCACTAGCCACCTCACTCGCAGAGTCCTTAGCATCCTCTGACACATTGGCAGCTGCCTGTTTCATTTCGTCTCCAACCATGGAAGAAGCTGTTTTAACACTGGATACAAGTGTACTTGCACTAGATCCAACCGTTTTTGCAAGATCTGATGTCTTAGCCGTTACATTCTTCGCCAGATTGGCAGCCTTATCTGTAACAACAGAGGCTACATCCTTGGATTTATCACATACTGTGCCCCATTTTTCTGACAGATCACTGCGCATTTCACGACCTGTTTTTGGAGCGTAGAGAAGAGCTGCAGCTGCACCGAGAAGACCGCCAATGATCAAACCTTTTGTGAAAGTCGAACCGCTTTGTACCGGATATTCTGTTTCTGCTTTATTCATTCTAATCACTCCTTAATGGATTTATGTTATACAGGCCAAACGATGTAATCTGAGCCAGATTGGTTAGTTCAGTCTGTATCTTGGAGAGTTAATTCTTAAGGCTCTAAAGTGTCGCTCAGCTTACTTTGTATATAAACTCCATGCCTTTGGCTGAAACAAACAAGTATAATATACTGTAGACAGCGTGGATGTAAGATCCGATAAGATAAGGAGACGAGTAGGAATGAATGAGGTTGTCCTGGTTCAGGAGTTTCGCGCGGGCATTCTAGAATGTGCCCACAGCGGTCATATAAGTATAGTTAATGAGAAGGGGGACGTGGTTTATTCCGCGGGAGATCCCGATTTTGTAGCCTTCACACGTTCCTCAGCCAAGCCTTTTCAGGCGATCCCGGCTATACGCGCGGGCTTGATTAACCACTACCATCTTACAGGAGAAGAAGTGGCAATTATGACCGCTTCCCACCGTTCACAAGAGGTACATGTACAGACACTTGAGCGGTTAAGTGGCAAAATAGACATCGGGGAGCACTGCCTTGTCTGCGCGCCAAGCCTGCCGCTTGATGAGACAGCCAGGGAGGAGCTGCTGCGAGCGGACGGTCAACGGCGCAGGCTGTTCCACAATTGTTCAGGTAAGCACTTCGGGGTTCTCGCCTACTGTAAAATGATGGGTTACCCGCTTCAGGGATATGACAATCCTAAGCATCCGGTTCAGCAGGAGATCATAGATACGTTGGCTTCGCTTGCGGAGATGCCTAAGGAGGATATCGGTCTTGGAACAGATGGCTGCGGCTTCCCCGTATTTGCTCTCCCGCTGTCATCATTGGCCAGAGCCTATTTGAAGCTGGCTTGCCCAGATCAAATTCAAGATGCGGCTACCCGCGAAGCGGTAGTAAAGATTACGGCCGCTATGAACGCTCATCCTGTTCTTGTCGGCGGCAGTGACCGCGTGGATTCCATCCTGCTGCAGGATTCCAATATTGTGGCGAAAGGTGGCTTCAAGGGCGTATACTGCTTCAGCTTGAAGAAGGAGCGGCTTGGCGTGGCCTTGAAAATTCTCGATGGTTCCGAAGAGGAGTGGGGTCTGGTTGTACTGAGGATTTTGGAGCAGCTCGATTACAACAATGAAGCTACATTAGCTCGGCTTAGAGCAGCATTCAGTAAAGAGATCCTTAATGATGCGGGAAGAAAAGTAGGGTATGCCGAAGCGAATTTCGAACTGTCAGCTTCTCATTAATATAGATCATGCACCGACTTCTACGGAGGTCGGTTTTTTGCTGCCAGATAGCGGATTAAAGGAAGGTAATAAACCCCAAATGCCTATGATTAGCCATTTAGTCTTAAGGGTAAGGAATAGCAAGAAAGAGCTGCATAGACAGTTAAAGACACGCATCTCATATATGAGGTCCTGCTATAGGGGGCCGTGGAGGTTGAGACTTATGATTAAAGTGATAACTTCGGATGAACGCCATACTTCAGACCGCGGATGGATTCATAGTGAATTCAGCTTTTCATTCTCTGACTATGAAGATCCAAGTAACGCTCACTTCGGATGTCTGCTTGCCCATAATGAGAATATTTTGAAGCCACAGCAAGGATTCAAGAGGCATCCCCATCATGATCTTGAGATAGTAAGTTATGTAGTATCGGGAACGCTGGAACATCGTGATAATCTGGGTAACTCTCATCAGCTTAGACCAGGTGATGTTCAGGTCATGAGTGCAGGGACCGGTGTGCGGCACGAAGAGAGGAACCCTTCAAGTAATGAAGACGTCCGTTTTATCCAGCTATGGTTTTTGCCGGATCAGAGGAGCGAGTCTCCAGCCTGGAGAGCCCATTCTTTCAACAAGAAACACAGGCTTAACAAGCTGCTTCCCGTAGTAGCGGGTAATGGAACCGAAGGCACGCTGCCTATTAATCAAGAGGTAAGCATCTACCTTTGCAGCCTTGAGACAGGGCAGGAAGTGAGCCTTCCTCATCGGGGTGAACGAAGGACTCACGTTTTCCTGATTGATGGGCACACCGATTTGAACTGTGGCGGGGAGGAGTTGTCGCTAAGGCCAGGTGACGCTGCCCGGATCAGAAAAAACTGTGAGATTACTTTCAAAGGGACGGGGAATGACGAGACGGCGGAATTATTGATTGTAGATATGCCATAATTATAAATTTATATAGCAAATAATCTGTTATGAAAAGAGTCCTCACAGGTCGTGTATTAAAGCACCCGAAGAGGACTCTTGTTTGCAGTCATATGATTTAGCCTCTGAGGCTGCCAAGCTCGGAGGCAATGGCTTCAACCTCTGAAATACTCAGTCTTTCCTTATTCATTACGATTTCATATACCTCGAAGATATCATCATAACGGTCAATGGAGAAAGCGGAAGCCTGCATCGCGGCACCGGTTGCCATTCTAAGCTTGTTCTTGATGGCTTCGATCATATATTCAACGTTTTCCTGGGTTTTCTGAGTTAGATCCAAACCTCTCATCCTCTCAAGCAGCGTAATATCGGTATTGTATCACTTTTGCGGCAGCGAGAGAAGATAAGGTACAATAGCAATAGAGTAATTCAGGCTGGGGGGAAGAGTAGAACGCATGAGAACAAGCAAACGCCATGCCTTGGATGAGGCCTTGGCACGCCGGAAATGGACGGCAGGGAGTGAATTGAACGGCTTCTTCAAGGAAGTCTGGAATCAGAATCAAGAGGAGAAAATTACCTTCCTATGTATTGGTACAGACCGTTCTTCTGGAGATGCGCTGGGCCCTTTGACGGGCAGCAAGCTGGCCAAGTACGGCTTCCGTCATGTAATTGGAACCCTGGAACAGCCATGTGATTCAACAAACTTCAAAGATCGGCTGAAAGCGATTCCTCAGAATCACCGGATAGTTGCCATAGATGCTTGTCTGGGAGCGGCTCCCTCTGTCGGGCACTACATTCTGGCTCATGAACCCTTGCTGCCAGCCCAGTCTGTTGGAGGTTCGCTTCCTCCGGTAGGAGATTATAGTGTGGCAGCGATTGTAAATGTAAAGGGACCAAAGCCTTACTCTTCCCTGCAGATGACTTCGCTGTACCAGGTCATGTGTATGGCGGAAGAAATCGCAAGCGCGGCGGCAGCTGCTTTCGGTCTGATTCCTGATTTGGCAAGCAAGCATGGTTCAGAGCCGGCAGTATTAGATTAATAGTAATCATAAACTCATTACATATAATCGAAAGAAGGAATATACAATGGACAAAGCAAATGTGAATGGAACGGTCATCGCTTACGATGACCGTGGTGAAGGTGAAGTACTGGTTCTGATTCACGGGTTCTGTGGAAGCTCAGCCTACTTTGAACGAATTATTCCACTATTGCCTAAGAAGTATCGCGTGATAACCCCTGATCTTCGTGGACATGGCGCATCGGATGCTCCTCTTGGCCCGTATACGATCGAACAGATGGCAGATGATATTGCAGGGCTGCTTGAAGCTCTAGGGGTAAGCAAGTATACCCTGCTCGGCCATTCCTTAGGCGGGTATGTCACCCTGTCGCTTGCACAGCGATATGCTTCCCGGCTAAATGGATTCGGTCTGCTCCATTCTACAGGTTACCCGGATAGTGAGGAGGCCAAGGAGAAACGGCTGAAGGCTGTCTCCACGATTCAAAACGAGGGAATCACCACTTTTGTTGAGGGTCTAGTGCCGGGCTTGTTCGCTACAGAGAATGTAGAGAAGCTGGAGAGCGAAGTGACCAGAGCAAAGGAGATTGGTTACAGGACTCCTCCACAAGGGGCTGCCGGAGCCGCTCTGGCCATGCGGGAACGACCAGATCGTACCGACGTGTTGTCTGCCTCAACATTGCCCCGCCTTCTGATTGCAGGGGAGAAGGATCATATCATTCCTTCCGACAAGACGTTCACAGCCAAGGGGGACAATGTAACTGAAGCCCTTATTCAAGGGGCTGGACATATGAGTATGTACGAAGCACCAGAGAAGCTTGCTGAGGTTATTACGGATTTCTTGGAGCAGGTTCATGCTTGATTTGTAGAATGACTAATGAATTTGGTCGTTTATGAGGTTAATTGATGTGCAGCCGGGCAGCCCAAAGGGTTCCCCGGCTTATTTCAATTGCGGGATACTTTGAGAAGCTGGTAATCACACTGCAAATAAATTAAAATTTTAATAATATAAAATATTTAGGCGGATTGATGATGTGGGAAGGGGAGGGGGAGCTAATGTTGAGAAGAGATTATCTCCTTCGGATGATAGAAGAGATGTCCGAAGCGATTGGCACATTCCTCGGTTTGAGGCAGCAGAAGAAGCGTACAGAGATACTCTGGGCGCTGGATGAACAATATAAGAGGCATTTTCGTCTAACCAGTGAGATGCTGAATTCACTGTCTATCCGCGATATCATCGAAATGTTTCGCTACGGGGGGATCATAGAAGCGGACAGGCTGCAGAGCGCTGCCCTCCTCATGAAGGAAGAGGCGCTGGTCTACATGGATAATCAGGAAAGAGACATCGGCCTTATCCGATCCATCAAATCCCTTCATTTGTTTCTCTACGCGGCTCTTGAAGGCGCGGACCGCTCTCTGTGGAACCTGGAGGCCCAGGTAAGTGAGCTGGAATCCATGGTGAACGGATATCAGCTTCCCTCAGAGACAGAAAAGCTGCTGCTGCGATATGAGGAAGAGCGGGGACGCTATGATCGTGCAGAGAATGCATTGTACCGTTTGACTGAACGGAGTATAATACAGCCGGAAGAGGCTCGGGAATTTTATGAACGTCTGCTCAAGCTTAGCCCGGAGCAGCTGGACAAGGGTGGTCTGCCGCTGAACGAAGTGGAAGAAGGTCTTGCGAACTTGAGCCGTGTTAAGAAATAACCTGATATGAATTAATGATAACTGGAAAGTGAGCTGTCAATCATAATGGAATCGTTGCGGAAACTCGTACATCAATTAGCAGAGGATAAGAGTCTGATTTCTGCTACGCTCAGTCAGCGCCGCAAAGCGGGAGAAGTACTCTATACAAAAGTATTGATCAAACCTGTAGAGCTTAAAAAGTCACTCTATTACCAATTCGCTTATTATTATGAGAATAAAGTGACTCATGAGAATATACCTGCTTCGGAGTTGGAGCATCGGTTAATGACCATGTTTGAGGAGACGTTCCGTCAAGGTCTGATCTGTACGGTAGACGCGGATTATCAGGTGCTGATCAGTAAGAAGTTCAAAGTATCGATCCTAACCAAATCGCCTTCAAAGAAAAGCACCTCGCTTGCCCATAATAGGAAGAAGCAGTACATCCTAGAGGAAGGGCGCCCGGTTCCTTTCCTTGTAGAGCTCGGCATTATGAATGAGGAAGGCAAGGTGCTTGCAAGGAAATACGACAAGTTCAAGCAAATCAACCGGTTCCTGGAGATGGTGCAGGATATTATTGTTCATCTGCCCGGGGACCGTCCGCTGACGATCGTTGATTTTGGCTGCGGTAAGTCATATTTGACCTTCGCATTGTATCATTACCTGTCCGTAGAACAGCGGAGAACTCTGAATGTGGTCGGGCTTGATTTGAAGGCCGATGTCATTGAACACTGCAGTGCACTGGCAGGCCGGCTGAATTATTCCAATCTGCGGTTTCTGGTCGGTGATATTGCCGAATATGATGAGCTGTCCCAGGTTGATATGGTTGTAACGCTGCATGCTTGTGATACGGCTACAGATGCGGCGCTCGAGAAGGCAATCCGCTGGAACGCCTCAGTCATTCTGTCAGTACCGTGCTGTCAGCACGAGCTGTTTGCTCAAGTAGATTCTCCGGTGCTGGACCCGCTGCTGTCTCATGGAATATTGAAGGAGCGCTTCTCAGCGCTTGCTACCGACGCTATTCGGGCCAAGCTTCTGGATATTATGGGCTACAAGACACAGCTGCTTGAATTTATCGATATGGAGCACACGCCTAAGAACATCCTGATTCGAGCCGTGAAGGGCTCGGCTGGAGATCCGGCAAAGCTCTGGGCTGAATATAGCGCATTTCGCGATTTCCTCCATGCTTCCCCATATCTGGAGAAGGCCTGCCGGGATTTGCTGCCAGGTGAAGCGGATCGGATGTAATCCTTATTTAGTGAAATGGAAATATGGCATATAAGGGAATGCAGGTTGAAATTAAGAGTTATGAATAGGTAAGAGAGTGGAAAGGTACATCAACTTATATAGCACGCGGTTTGTAATATCGGCTTAAGGTCAACACTGGAGACAGAGTTGGCCTTTTTTGTGCTGACAGCCAAGACTAAGCTCTTAATATGTTTGATTGCTAACATTCAGTTCATTTTTAGTTGGAGGGAGTAAGATGGGAAGCAGGCAGCTGCAAGTAGGGATAGCAGCAGGATATATACTTCTGCTGGTTGTTTCTTGTGTTTATACCGGATTTTATGAGGGCAGGGGCATGTACCCGTGGATGGCAGCAGGATTCCTTATCATGACTGTGATATTAGGACATTGGGCGGCAAGGCCGAGAGAAGAGAGCAATCTAGAGGAAAGTACGGGATCAAGTAAAAAGATGCATGGATCAGACACTGCCCGCAGCGAAAGTGGGAGGAGCCGGTTCGTAGAAGTGATGCTAGTGATCCCGCCATTTATTCTGGCCGGCCTTTATGGGGCGCACTTGCTCACATCTCCTGTGTCGATGCAGGGCACGCTGGATCAGGCCCTGCGCTGGGCCTTCTATGGCGTCTTCGCGGCCGGTCTCGCTTCGGCCGTGAAGCTACCCGCCGCGCGCGCCGTGCTGCGCGCCGGCCCGGCGGTCTGCGCCGTCACCCTCACCGCCGCAGGATTTGCGGCGGTGTACGGCTTGGCGCAGCTGCCGCATGCGGTGCTGCGCACCGCAAGTGCAGAGCTGTCCGCCGCCGGAGCGCGGCTCGGCGGACTGCTCGAGTACCCGAACACGCTGGGTGCTGTGTTCGGGGCACTGCTGCTCGAGCGGCTGGCCTCGCTCTCGCGCGCGGATCACCGCGCTGCAAAGCTTCGCCAGGCGCTCGGTGCCGCGCTTGCGCTCTGCTGCGCCGCCAGCCTTCTGCTGACGGAGTCGCGCGGCGCTTGGCTGTGCACGGCGGCCGGCTGGGCCGCCGCGCTAGCCCTGGCCGGGCGCGCAGCCCGGCGGCAGCTGCTGCTGCAGACCGCCATCCTGGGCGGAGGCGGTCTGTGGGTGTACCGCCAGCTCGCTGGAGCTGGCCTTGCCCCGGCGCAGCTGCCGGGGCTGGCGGAGCTGGCGGGCGCAGCGGCCTGCACGCTGGCGCTGTCCTGCGTGGCGAGCCGCTACGGCTCGCCCGCGCCGGACCGCCCGCGTATCCTCGGCTCGCCCGCGCCGGACCGCCCGCGTGGCCCCGGCACGCTCGCGCCGGACCGCCCGCATAGCAACGGCCTGCCCGTGCCGGACCGCCCGCGAGGCCCCGGCTCGCCCGCGCCGCATCGCTCGCCCCGCAATGCCCCGCCCGCGTTCCAGCGTCTTCGCCACTGGGTGGTGGCGGCCGTCTGCTTCACATGGGCGGGAGCGGCGCTTACCCTCCCTGTGCCGGGCAGCGGAGGAGCAGGGCTTGTCCGCACAGGAACCAGCACGGTATCGGCTCGGCTGCTGATGTACCGTGACGCGCTGGATCAGATCGGGTACACCCCGCTGTGGGGCCGCGGAGGTGAAGTCTGGAGGTCGGTATACCGAAGCATCCAGAGCCAGCCTTATGTAGGTGCCCAGGTACATAGCGGGTATATCGATATGCTGCTGAATCTTGGATTCACTGGCCTGCTTGTGGCTCTTGTATGGATAATAGGAATAGGTCTTCTGCTGCTCCAGAGGAGGAGCCGGTGGTTCGCTCCCTTTATTGTGCTTGTATTGCATGCAGGGCTCGACTTCGATATGAGCTATGGTCTCTTCTGGATGATCTTGATCTGGGTAGCGGTGATTGGAACGAACGAGGGGTCCGTTCAGCGGAGGAGAGCTCCATCTATGAAGTTCCGAATTCCTTTGCTGCCAAGGCGTAACCCCATTCACATTCAGTGGATTCATCCGTACACCTGGATCAGCACCAGGACACGTATGTTTTTTCATATCCCGCAGGAGATACACAGACTACGGCAAGGGAACCATTCCTTTAATTTAGCTTTCCGGCTGTTTGCAGGAACCGTCGCAATAGTCTTTCTTTTAATGAGTATATCGAGCTTGGAATTGATGAAGAGTGAACAGTTAACCCGGGAGGCTCTTCAGCTAATCAGATTGAATCGTACCTCCGAGGCGAGGGACCTGCTGAAGAGAGCCGTACAGCTGGGCCGGTATCGTTTCGTTCCCAGGCTTGTTCTTTCGTCCGTAACAGATTCCGCTGATGCGCAGAGATGGCTGCGGGAGGGAATTAATTATAACCCGCTGCAGGCGGAGCTTTGGTGGGCACTGGGGAGAGTCCAATCGAAGCAGGGTGACCCCGCAGCCATTCCCATTATGGAGAAGGCGGCTTTGCTGGATCGTTACAACAGCAGACTTCATACTGCCGTCTTAAGGGAATTTAATGCGCTGGCTCTGAGGCTGGATCAGTCGGGACACTTTAGCGAATCGAGTCATGCGCTTCAGTCCGGGCTCACTTTATTTCGCCGTGATCAACTTCTGGCCTATGCACTCGAGCGCGTAAGGAACATACGGAATGACCGCAAATTTCGTATTACTGAAGCGGCAAGACAAGAAGCGCTGCTCCTTGAGCGCTGCTCTTCAGGGCGGCCATTCCGAATGGCCTGCGTTCTAGCCGCCAAAGGCATCCCTGAAAGCCTCACACAGCTTCGTCCGGTCAACCTCCCATAGGGCTGCAAGCTCCCCGCTGACTTGTTCATCCCACCAGTTGGCCAGCACCTTCCGGTTGCTGCTGTTCTCGTGAATCCACAGCAGGTTGCCGATGACTTTGCGGTAATAGATGTCTTCGCCTTCTTTGATCTTGGCTTCAGGAATATAGGTTTTCATTCGCTTTACGGTCCGGTACAACTCTTTACTGCAGCCGCGGCGTATTTTGCGCGGAGAAGGCAGGGCGGATTTATGCTTATCCTGGAAAGCTGGCATATGATCAACTCCTCTCCCCACAGCATATGCGCCCGTCTTTCCTATGGATACCCGGCTGGCCTTGTACAGTAGAATGCATGTACCGGGCTATGATAGAATAAACTTCAAATAGAATATAATGAGAGAGTGGGTCGAAAGTGGATATCATATCTAACGTAATTCAGCATTTGTTTGAAGTGATTCGCGGACTAGGTTACTTTGGAATTGTGCTGGGTCTGGCCATCGAAGTCATTCCAAGTGAAATTGTTTTGGCTTATGGCGGATTTCTGGTGTATCAGGGGTACCTCAACTTCTTTTGGGCTGTATTTTTCGGTACAGTAGGGGCTTTGGTACAGCAGTGGATTCTGTATTTTATCGGACGGTTCGGAGGGCGTCCCTTCCTGGATAAGTTCGGTAAATACATCAAGATAAAGCCACATCATATGGATATTGCGGAGAATTGGTTCAATAAATATGGATCAGGCATTGTTTTTACGGCAAGATTTGTTCCAGTCATGCGGCAGGTCATCTCGATTCCGGCTGGTATCGCCAAAATGTCACTTTTCCGGTTCTCCGTATTAACCGTGCTAGCATCTATTCCTTGGTCTATTTTATTTGTGTACCTCGGTAAGGCTCTCGGTAACCAATGGGAGCATATCCATGAGAAGGCCGCGCCTTATGTAACGCCAATTCTGCTTGTTGCCATTGCTATTCTGATTGTGTATGTACTATATAAATGGTACTCCAATAAGAAGAAGAGAGGAGATGCTGTATGAGCATCAATAAACATAATGTAAGCTATAAATTCCGGACTGGCTTGACCCCGCAGCAGTTCATGGACGGAATGACCAAGAACAAGGAAGCGTTTGAATCCGGCTACAACCAGTTTGAATGGCCGAGTGAAGAGGATAAAGAGTTTTTTGAAAGCCTTAATTACCGGGATGACATACGGGTACTGATTCTTGCAGCGGATTGGTGCGGAGATGTGGTTCGTAATATTCCGGTAGTGTTCCGGGCGCTTGAAGTAACGGAATGGCCTGTTGAGGTGCTGATTCTGGAAGAGAACCTGGATCTTATGGATAACTTCCTGACTATGGGCGGACGTTCCGTACCTGTTGTGATCTTTGCGGATACAGGTGGACATGTGCTGGGACAGTGGGGACCTCGGCCTAAGCATGTGCAGGAGGTCATGATTCAGTTCAAGCAGGAGAATCCGGACCGTGAAGCTCCTACCTACGAAGAGAATATGTTACAGGCACGCAAGCTGATGTTGGAGAAATACGGGGAAGGCAATGAGGTCCATGCTGTGATTGTAGATGAGCTGCGTGACCTTATATCCGGGTTATAAGCCATGCTGAGAATTGAGAGCTTTTCTCTGGGCCCCCTCCAGACCAATGCCTATCTAATCCGTGGGGAAGAAGACAACAAGGCTATTATCATCGACCCTGGAATGAATCCTGCCGCTCTGGTTCGTCGGATTGAGAATCTTGAGATTGAAGCTATTCTGTTGACCCATGCACACTTTGATCATATTGGCGGAGTGGACGAAATTCGCAAAGCGAAGAATTGTCCGGTATACCTTCATCCACTGGAAGCTGAATGGTTAATCAATGCCAAGCTGAACGGATCGATGCGCTGGACGGAGGTTACAGATCCTATAACGACAGATCCCGCTGAGTTTGATCTTGCAGAGGGACAGAAGCTGACCTTGATCGGACATGAATTTACGGTATATCATACCCCTGGGCATTCTCCTGGGAGTGTGAGCTTTCTCTCGGGGAACGATCTGTTCTCAGGCGACGTGCTCTTCAAAATGAGCGTTGGACGCACGGACTTGCCAGGCGGACGTGAACGTGACCTGTATGATTCGATCAAGGGCAAGCTGTTCCGCATGCCGGACGAAGTCAAGGTCTATCCAGGTCATGGGCCGAAGACAACGATTGGTTTTGAGAAGTCTAACAATCCTTATGTGTCATAGCGAATGCCCGGTGTAATGTCAGATTACGACTTTCATTTGTCAAAAAAGGGTAAAAAAGCTGGACATCCATAACTTCCTTTGTTAGAATGTATATTAATTAAATGTTATTAACTACGCGAAGCACGCAAGCTGTGGAATCAATCCCGGTTTGCGTTCTTTTTTTTGCCTATATAAGACTCAGTTAAAAATGACATGTGGGTAGGCGTGGCGGAGGGGAGGCTTGGAACTGCAGGAGCGAAAGCGATCGCCTTTGTCTCCGGATTTCATCCCTACTTTGGTATACATCAAGAAATCTGGAGACAACAGCGACCGAAAGTCCAAGCATTCTCCGTAGTTACGACTGACTCACAAATGTGAACATTTAACTGTCTTATATAGACATAAATACTGATTTTCTATTGGAGGAGTCATTATGGAATTTGAACGTACATCTTCATTTGATTGGCGAATGGCGATGGATCGGACTTGGAACAGGAGACTGGATCTAACCGCTGCGGATAAGCGGATGCCCGGCTGGAGGCAGGCTGTAGGCACGAGCAAGGGGATTGCGCAGCCGTGGTTTGAGAAGCTGGAGGGTTATCGGAGCGCGACTTTTTATAAACGTTAATATAACCGTCAAAAAATAGCCGACATCTTTCTCCCTTTTCCGTGGACATTCCTATTTATTTTTAGTAGGATAATGTAATAACACGAACATATATCAGGGAGGTAGACGATGCTGCGTTTAGGAGAGAAAATTGTTATCGTCGCTGACGCCTTTGAGCAGAATCTTCCTGTCGGAGGATACGGTTATATCATTGCTTACGATCGTAATCCGGACAACGCATTCGATTATGTCGTCCGATCTCCAAAGACCAATCGGAATTATTTCGTTCCTTCGAGCGATATTGAGTCAGAGCAATATCTGATTCAACAGGAAGTAGATCGCGTAGAACGTGAAGCGCTGATTGACTTCGCTCTTAGCACTCATAATGAGAAACTATTCTTTCAAGTTATGAATGGAGAGATAGAGCGGTCGGAAGAAGAAGAGGAAGCGATACAGGAAGCTATGTCTCAGGCGGAATTTATCAAACAGGTAAATTTGCGTGCTTGGATTTAATTTTAAGAAGGGCCTGCTTATGCGGGCTCTTTTTTGTTGTGCAGAGCTGATCAGAGCATGGTTCCAATTGAAATATAGGCTTATCTACAATATAATTATACGGATTATATGGATTGCGCTAAAGACTTTGAGAATGGACATGCTGTACAATATGAAGCAGGCTCGGCCGATCAGAAATCATTAGGAGGGAACGACCGAAATGAGTATCCAGACAAAAGATGTTGAACATGTAGCGAAGCTGGCAAGATTGAATCTGACTCAAGAGGAGAAAGAGACATTCACAGAACAGCTTAACTCCATTTTACAATATGCTGAGAAATTGAATGAACTGAACACGGATGACGTTGAGGCAACCACACACGTCCTGCATCTCAGCAATGTGATGCGCGAGGATGTCGTGAAGGACAGCCTGCCGGCAGAGAAGGTATTCCTGAACGCGCCTGACGAAGAAGACGGACAGTTCAAAGTACCAGCCGTGCTCGAATAGAAGGAAGAATGAAGGGAGGAATTTAACGTGTCATTATTTGATTTGCGTTTGCAGGAGATACATAACAAGCTTCATGCCAAGGAGTTGTCTGTATCCGATCTGGTAGGGGAAGCTTTTACTGCGATCGGAGAGAGGGATGAAAGAATTCAAGCCTATCTTACACTGGATGAAGCAGGAGCGCGCGCTGCGGCGGCACGTCTTGATAACAAGCTTGTGTCCGGTGAAGAGAAGGGCCTGTTGTTCGGGCTTCCGGTCGGAATCAAGGACAACATGGTTACAGAAGGCCTGCGCACCACGTGTGCCAGCCAGTTCCTGTCTAATTACAACCCGATCTATGATGCCACCTCGGTGCTGAAGCTGAAACAAGCGGATTCTGTCACCATTGGCAAGCTGAACATGGATGAATTCGCCATGGGGGGATCGAATGAGAATTCCAGCTTCCAGCCTACCCGCAATCCTTGGGATTTAAGCCGTGTGCCTGGGGGCTCCAGCGGTGGCTCTGCCGCGGCGGTTGCCGCGGGTGAAGCCTATTTCACCTTAGGCTCTGATACAGGCGGATCTATTCGCCAGCCAGCATCCTATTGTGGTGTTGTTGGGCTTAAGCCAACATATGGACGTGTGTCCCGGTATGGCTTGGTTGCCTTTGCATCCTCGCTGGATCAGATCGGTCCTGTTACGAAGAATGTGGAAGATGCCGCTTACGTGCTTCAAGCTATCGCAGGCTATGATTCCAAGGATTCCACATCTGCGAACGTAGAGGTTGCGGATTATATCAGCGCATTAACCGGAGATATTAAAGGGCTGCGCATTGCGGTGCCGAAGGAGTACCTTGAAGGCATCGATCCGAAAGTCAAAGAAGCTGTCCTTGAAGCGTTGCGCGTGCTTGAAAGCCTTGGGGCTGTATGGGAAGAGGTATCCCTGCCGCATACCGAATATGCGGTTGCCGCGTACTATTTGCTGGCATCCTCCGAGGCCTCTTCTAACTTGTCCAGGTTCGACGGGGTAAGATACGGCGTTCGTGCCGATCATGCCGGCAATCTGCTGGATCTGTATCATGAGTCCAGAAGTCAGGGCTTTGGCCCTGAAGTGAAGCGCCGGATCATGCTTGGAACCTATGCGCTTAGCTCCGGTTACTATGATGCTTATTATTTGAAGGCCCAGAAGGTGCGGACTCTAATCAAGAGAGATTTCGATCAGACGTTCGAGAAGTACGATGTCATTATTGGACCTACTGCACCAACCACAGCATTCCCGCTCGGGTCGCAGGTGGATGATCCGCTTACGATGTATCTGAATGATATTTTGACTATTCCGGTGAGTCTCGCAGGAGTTCCAGCGCTAAGTGTTCCATGCGGATTTGCAGACGGGCTTCCTGTCGGACTGCAAATTATCGGCAAGGCGTTCGATGAGAGTACAATTCTGCGGACTGCGCACGCTTACGAAGTTCACACCGAGCATCATAAGAAGCGCCCGGTTCTATAATACAGAGGTATTAGGAGGTATCCCATGTCAACATCGAAATATGAAACGGTGATCGGGCTGGAGGTGCACGTGGAGCTGCATACGAAGTCCAAAATCTTCTGCGGCTGCTCTACTGAATTTGGTGCTCCCCCTAACACCCATACTTGTCCCGTATGTCTGGGACATCCCGGTGTACTGCCTGTCTTGAACCGTCAGGCAGTAGATTACGCGATTAAGGCGGCAATGGCGCTGAACTGCGAGATCGGCGATGTCAGCAAGTTCGACCGGAAGAATTACTTTTATCCAGATTCACCAAAGGCTTATCAAATCTCCCAGTTCGATCAGCCGATCGGCCTGAATGGTTATATTGATATTGAAGTGAACGGAACTACGAAGCGGATTGGCATTACCCGTCTGCATCTTGAGGAAGATGCGGGTAAGCTGACGCATGTCGATGGAGGATATGCTTCCCTGGTTGACTTTAACCGTGTAGGAACTCCTTTGATTGAGATTGTATCCGAGCCGGAGATTTCTTCTCCTGAAGAAGCGCGGGCATATCTGGAGAAGATGCGTGCAATTATGCAGTACTGTGATGTATCGGATGTCAAAATGGAGGAAGGGTCGCTTCGCTGTGACGCGAACATCAGCCTTCGTCCTCATGGGCAGAAAGAGCTTGGCACCAAGGCCGAGCTCAAGAACATGAACTCCTTCCGCGGTGTGCAGCGCGGTCTTGAATATGAGCAGTTCCGCCAAGCCGAAGCTTTGGATGAAGGTGAAGAGATTGTTCAAGAGACCCGCCGCTGGGATGAAGCCCAGGGCAAGACTCTATCCATGCGCGGCAAGGAGCAGGCTCATGACTATCGTTATTTCCCAGACCCGGATCTGGTGAAGATCTATATCGATCAAGATTGGAAAGACCGTATCCGCGCGACCATTCCTGAGCTGCCGGATGCGCGTAAAGCCCGTTATACCAATGACCTTGGACTTCCAAGCTATGATGCTGAGGTAATTACCTCATCCAAGCCTGTGGCTGATTTGTTCGAGGAAAGCCTTAACTATACCTCGGATGCCAAGTCCGTAGCCAACTGGATTATGGGTGATCTACTCGGACATTTGAACAGTACAGGACAGGAGCTGTCTGAAGTGAAGCTCACCGGTCAAGGACTGGGTGAGATGATCGGGCTTATTGAGAAGGGGACAATCAGCAGCAAGATCGCGAAGACCGTATTTAAGGAAATGCTCAGCAGCGGCAAGCTGCCGCAGACCATCGTTGAGGAGCAGGGACTTGTCCAAATCAGCGACGAAGGCGCGATACTTGCGATTGTTAACGAAGTCGTTGCCGAGAATCCGGCCTCTGTCGAAGACTATAAAGCCGGTAAGGATAAGGCTATCGGGTTCCTTGTAGGACAAGTTATGAAACGCAGTAAAGGCAAAGCCAATCCAGGGCTGGTTAATAAGCTTCTGGTGGATGTCCTTAAGAAATAACATGATATCCATAATCTCGCTGCAGGATCCGGACATGGTGGAACAGGTTTGGCTGCTTCAACATTTGGCTTTTCGTCTTGAGGCCTCGGCTATTGGACTGCGCCTGATACCACCACTGCCTGAGACCTTTGAGTCGCTGTCAAATTCAGCTGAGACGTTCTACGGTGAAGTTACGGAAGATGGAGATTTACTGGGTGCTATTGCCGTTGCTGAGAAATCCCCAGGGATACTGACGATTACAAGGCTGATGGTTCAGCCAGATCATCTCCGTGAGGGCATCGGAAGCAGGCTGCTGCAGCATGTGCTTATGCATCATTCCCACATCAAGCGATTTATGGTGAATGCCGGCATACGAAACACTCCGGCCGTGGCGCTGTATCAGAAATTTGGATTTGCTCCTGTAGAATCCTATACGGCGGATTTGGGTGTTGAACTTATATTGATGCAGCGGGATGGATGATTGTGCAATCCATAATCTCCCTGGCGGGAATGTAACAAGGAGAACTAGAACCTCTTCCTTGTTATGTTCACTCCGGGGATTTTTATTTTCCCCATAGAATTCCAAGTTACTTGTATGAGTACTATCGGGTATTATCTATAGGGAGAGAGACAATGAGAGAGTCAACACATGGGAGAGGAGTGAAGATATATGTCCTTGAATCTTCCAGAGGCGTCTGAGGGAGAAGTGGCAGGCCAACCTGCCAAGAGCAGTGCGGGCTTCAAGCCAAGACGACGGAAGCGCAAGTTTATTGCCGGACTGCTGGCAGCACTTTTTCCAGGCCTCGGTCATCTTTATCTACGGATGTTTCGTACAGGAATACTATTGATTTATTTCATTGTGATAGATGTCTCAGCAATTTTGTATTTTTCTTCCGTACGCTTCGGGGTTAACGTGCCGCTGCTCATTTTGCTGGCGCTCCTAATTCCCGTCGTATATTTTTACAGTGTCTATAATGTTCTGCAGAATACCGATGCAATGAACGGAAGAAGTCCTCGTGAGGATACGGCTGAACCCAAGAGAATCGTGGGCCATCTGGGATTAGGGCTTTTGCTTATCGCTGGGGGGCTGCTGGTGTTTGCTTTTCATCTGAGGCCTGTCTGGCTGAATGGGTTCTTTCAGTATAATGCAGGCTACTTTATGGCAGCCTTGTTAATGGTCTTAGGTTTAGGGATGATTATTCGTGAGCTTCAGCGCAGGCTTATTCGCACAGGCCGCTTCACAGCCTCATTAATCTTTATAGCACTTGGAGTTCTGCTTATATTGGATCAATGGCTCGAGCAGGATTACCTCCTTTCATTACTAAATTGGTGGCCTCTCGTGTTAGTCATGATCGGAATTGAGTATATTGCTCTTTTTTTATGGAAAAGGGTTAGGCGGTCTAATCAGGATCGAAGACTTCGATTTGATCTCAGTGGGCTAATGATCTCGCTACTGCTCGGCATCTCCGTCTTTGCGGTTACCCAGCAGGATCAATATCTGCATCTGTGGAATCGGGTCAGCCTTGACCTGACGGCAGCAGGCTCTGAATTTAGTGATGAGAAGGGCTATACGGAGGTACGGGATCCGATCCTCGTTCCTGTTGATATCAAATCTTCAGAAGTCGTCATCGATGGGATTAATGGACGAATTGCGATTGAGCGGGGTCCTGCCCAAGATATTATCGTAAAACCTGTGATTTGGATCGATGGAGCCGAGGATGAGGAAGCCCAGAAAATCGCCAAGGATACCACCGTTCAGACCTCCGAAGGAGCGAAGGTAGGAATAACGGTGAAAGATCGTACTTATGGATCCTCTGGCAGCCGGCATCCGAGAGTGAATCTGACGGTTGTCATACCGGAGAACCGAAAATTCGACTTTAACGTAAGCACAACCAATGGTGGAATCTCACTGGTTAATCTTCAGGCCGTGTCAGATATTTCCCTCCAGACTGGTAGAGGTAACATCTACTTAAATAACGTCGTAGGCGATGTTACCGGGAAGACCTTAAGCGGCAGAGTTGAGCTTCATAATGTAACAGGGAAGGTAGATCTTGAGACCTTGGGTGGGAAAATGATCGGCATGGATATATTTGGCCCTGTTAAATTTAATACGATGATTGGGGATATCTCAATCATTCATGCTGATAATGACATAAGCGCTAATACAAGGAATGGCAATATTTCTGTAAACAGGGTCTATTCCAAGCTGCAGGCCGAGTCTCTAAATGGCCAAATCGTGATTCGATCGCCCATAATAGGCGGAGATTGGACAATCTATAGTGCTGTAGGGGAGATTGATCTGCAGATTCCGGAACTTGGGGATTATTCTCTAACAGGATCAAGTGGATATGGTGAGATCAATACAAATTTACCTTTTGATATCGATAATAAGACGATTAAGGGCGAGTCTGCTGAAGGTAAGTACAAAATTGATGTAGAGGGCAACAGCGATTTGAATGTCCGGAAATTTACGAACTAATGCTGCGGCCTACGCAGTGTGTCATGTTCCGTTGACAAAAGAATTCGTGTAAACGTACAATAAAGTTATAGTTAAATGTAATTGAGCAGGACTTAAGTAGTAGATAAAGGCGGTGGACTTCATGACTACGCGCGTTCAGAATGCACTAGACCAATTGAAAATCAACGGTGTCCGCATCACGCCGCAGCGTCACGCCATTTTGTCTTTTCTGATGGAATCCATGGGGCATCCGACTGCGGATGAGATTTACCGGGCATTGGAGCCGAGGTTTCCAAGTATGAGTGTAGCGACGGTGTATAACAATCTTAAGATGTTCATTGAGGCCGGTATGGTTCGGGAACTTACTTATGGTGATAACTCCAGTCGTTTCGATGCCGATGTATCGGATCATTATCATGTGATATGCGAGACTTGCGGTAAAATAAAGGATTTCTCGTATGAACCTTTGACAGAAGTAGAACGTAAAGCGGAAGAAAGCACCGGGTTTCGAGTGTTTGGACACCGGATGGAGTTCTATGGTGTTTGTGATGATTGCCGAGACCACTGAGCGCAGTGACCCATATAACGTGCAGAATTCCCATGGGAGTTCTCCACGTTTTTTTATTTTCCCACAGCAGTATAAATAATGGAGGTATAGCATATTGAGGAATCGTGTGAAACGGCAGGCTTTCAGGCCCGGAAGGAGAAGAAAGTCTAAGGCTGGTATGCTTCTTTCTATCGTGTTCATTGCCCTGGTTGCCTTGGCAGCTTTATATTTCATTATTCCAAATTGGCAGCATGCTCAGCCAGAGTGGAAGTCCATGAAGAAGCCGATTTTTGTCCAAGGAGAAGTCATGAAGTACTCAGCGTCGGGCACGGGTGATAGTCTTAAGCTTCCGCTGCCTGTGATCCAGCAGGAGATTGATCCTAATATCCGTTATGAGAAGAAAACAGAGTCTGTCATCATAACCACTTCCAAAGAGCTTGTTCATCTCACGATAGATCATAAAGATGCAAAGCTTAATAATAAGCCAATAAAGCTTCTATTTGCGCCTGTAACCGAGAAGGGGATACAGTATCTGCCCATTTCTTTACTCAAGCAGATCTACGGAATAGAGTGGACAGAGGACAAGTCTACAGGTGCAGTCATCGTCTTCAAGGCAGGAGAGGAGATTCAGTCGGCAAAGGTGAGCGGAGGATCATCCTCTGATACAGTCTCCCTAAGAGAGAGGGATAGTATTCATTCACCCATACTTCAGGATATGACTCCGGGAACTGCTGTTCGAGTGATCAGAAATGAAGGAGATTGGACAATCGTTCAGATGAATAACGGATATGTAGGTTACGTCTCCATGAAGAACCTTACCCTTACTGATACCAGAAAGGTTCCTGAAGTGAAGGGAATTCCGAATATTGCCCGTCAAAAATGGAACTCTAAGAAGGTGAATCTTACCTGGGAAGCTGTATATCAAAAGCAGCCTGATCCAAGTACCATCGGTAATCTGCCTGGGATTAATGTCGTAAGCCCCACCTGGTTTCAAATCATGGACGGAAGTGGTAATGTTCAGAGCAAAGCCGACGACCTATACGTGAAATGGGCGCATAAAAATAATATGCAAGTATGGGCGCTGTTCAGCAATGCATTTGATGCAGAACGGACGACTAAAGCTCTCTCTACATTCGATAACCGGCTTCGCGCCATTATTCAGATTCTTCATTATGCGAAGCTATATCAACTGGATGGAATTAATATCGATTTTGAGAATGTATACACCAAGGACGGGGATAATGTAACCCAGTTCGTGCGAGAGCTCATGCCTCTGGCTAAAGAGCAGGGTCTTGTGATTTCCATTGACGTTACGCCCAAGTCGAATAGTGAGATGTGGTCCCTATTTCTAGACAGGAAGGCGCTTGGGGAAATGGTCGACTACATGATGCTCATGGCCTACGACGAGCACTGGGCGGCAAGTCCGGTAGCAGGGTCTGTGGCTTCGCTGCCATGGACACGTGCGAGCGTTGAACGCTTGCTCACAGAAGATGAGGTCCCTCCTGATAAATTAATACTGAGTGTCCCGCTCTACACCCGTGTCTGGAGTGAAGAGACGAAGGATGGGAAGACAACCGTCAGCTCGAAAGCGATTGGGATGAAGAAAGCTCAGGATATTGTCAAGGCATTCAGCTTAACTCCAACGTTGGATGAGTCTACTGGTCAGAACTATGTGGAGTATACTGAGAACGGAATACTGAAGAAGATTTGGCTGGAGGATTCCTTTTCGATCAAGCAGCGGGTAGAACTTGCAGCTGAGCTCAACTTGGCCGGTGTGGCGTCGTGGACACGTGGGTTTGCCTCTTCGGAAGCTTGGGAAGGGTTGAAGGAAATATTGAAGTAATCAGCAATTATAAATAATCTCTAAACAATAAAGGACAGGTCTGCATTGCTGCAGCCTGTCCTTTTTATACAATTTCAATTTCGAAAGTATTTCATCGTTGTTCAATTCATTTTAATATCCTGAATGGACTTGGATTGTTGAAGCTCGATTTCATCAGCTGTAATGTTCGCCTTAGAAGGATCAAGAGTAAGAATTGTTTTACAGAACATACATCTGTCCGTTTTCCCCAACATCTTTGTAAGCTTATGGCACTCCGGGCATTCAAGCTGGACCGCGGTGGTCGAGAGCATTCCGGCCCAAAAGTAAATCCCGAGGCTCCCCATCATGCTGATCAGACCGACTACGAGTCCGATTGCTGCTACAATTCTGCCTGAATGACCCCAGAATACGATCCCGGCTGTACCTAGAACCATGAGTCCCATACCAAGCATCGTAAGCAGTAGTCCCCAGAGTCGGAACTCATTAATTTTGCTAGATTTAAACAACATAATCAATACCCTCAATTCTAAATTAGATTAGGATTCACTTTTATCCAGGAAGAAGGAAACTCAATTGCCGTGTAGAACTATATTATATCGAATCGGCGAGAGCTCGCCAAGGTTGGAGGTTGCTGTGGAATCTACCTTTTTTTCAATAGTGAATGAGCAAACGGTAGGACAACATGCGATAGGCGCCATCGGTTACCGACATTCCGGCGGAGGATTTCATGGTTCGCTTCTGCATGACTTTGAGCTACTGGTTATCGTGATCTGCAGCAGTAATGAGTTAAAGAAGCAGATGGATCATTGCATTAAAGGTAATTTGAAGTGTCAGATTATGTACATTAGCGGTGAGGATCTGTTAGGCTGGGTTGCTGACGGGGAGCATCAAGAGATTATTACATGTTTCCTGCAGGGTGAGATTATTTGGGATGTACAAAGGAGGGTGGTTAGTCTGCGCTCACAGATAATGGAGTTGGAACAGACGTTGCAAGAGCAATACATGTTCAGAGAATTCTCCAGATTTCTTCGCAGATATCTAGAAGCCAAGAGATACAGTGAAGATGGACATTTCATGGATGCTTACCGCAGTGTGGTAGACGCTCTTTATCACTATGCCTGCATTGAACTGATCGAGAAGGGAATCAACCCGGATCAGAGGGTATGGGAACAAATCAGTCATTTAGGCTCTGTGGTCTATAAGCTTTATGAGGAATTAACCGAGAGCAGAGAGACCTTAGAGCAAAGAGTAGAGCTTGTTCTGCTTGCATGTGATTTCTCTGTGATGTCCAAAATGGCCGATTGTTGTAAATTTTTACTCAAAATCCTAAGTAGTAGACATGAACCATGGACGATTCAGGAGCTTTTAAAGCATCCAGATCTTGTTCTTGTACGTGAAGAACTGCCAATGGTATTAAGAAAGCTGGTCTATCGTTCATTAGTAAGAGAGACGCCTTCAGGCCACCAGAGCAGCAATGCAGCTATGAGACAAATCCGTTATTGGGCTAATTAAGTTAGACCATGGGGGAGACGGATTTTTATCATAATGGTTGACTTATGTACGGGGTCTATGATAAATTATAACTCGCTGCTAAAAAGGCACGAACTTATAGATGAATAATCATCTTAAAAGAAATTAAAAAAAAGTTCTTGACTGATAGCCAGCTAACATGATATATTATAAAAGTCGCCGCTGAGACAACGCGGTAACGAAATGAAGAGTTTGATCTTTGAAAACTGAACAACGAGTGAGTGAATTTCACTTCGGTGAGATTCAAAATAAAGGATGAAGTAATTCATCCGAAGAGAATTGAAATTCTCGTCAGTTTCAAAATGAGCTATCAACTTTCTTGGAGAGTTTGATCCTGGCTCAGGACGAACGCTGGCGGCGTGCCTAATACATGCAAGTCGAGCGGACTTGATGGAGAGCTTGCTCTCCTGATAGTTAGCGGCGGACGGGTGAGTAACACGTAGGTAACCTGCCTGTAAGACTGGGATAACTACCGGAAACGGTAGCTAATACCGGATAATTCACGTTGCCGCATGGTGAAGTGATGAAAGACGGAGCAATCTGTCACTTACAGATGGGCCTGCGGCGCATTAGCTAGTTGGTGGGGTAACGGCCCACCAAGGCGACGATGCGTAGCCGACCTGAGAGGGTGAACGGCCACACTGGAACTGAGACACGGCCCAGACTCCTACGGGAGGCAGCAGTAGGGAATCTTCCGCAATGGACGAAAGTCTGACGGAGCAACGCCGCGTGAGTGATGAAGGTTTTCGGATCGTAAAGCTCTGTTGCCAGGGAAGAACGTCCGGTAGAGTAACTGCTACCGGAGTGACGGTACCTGAGAAGAAAGCCCCGGCTAACTACGTGCCAGCAGCCGCGGTAATACGTAGGGGGCAAGCGTTGTCCGGAATTATTGGGCGTAAAGCGCGCGCAGGCGGTCATTTAAGTCTGGTGTTTAATCCTGGGGCTCAACCCCGGGTCGCACTGGAAACTGGGTGACTTGAGTGCAGAAGAGGAGAGTGGAATTCCACGTGTAGCGGTGAAATGCGTAGATATGTGGAGGAACACCAGTGGCGAAGGCGACTCTCTGGGCTGTAACTGACGCTGAGGCGCGAAAGCGTGGGGAGCAAACAGGATTAGATACCCTGGTAGTCCACGCCGTAAACGATGAATGCTAGGTGTTAGGGGTTTCGATACCCTTGGTGCCGAAGTTAACACATTAAGCATTCCGCCTGGGGAGTACGGTCGCAAGACTGAAACTCAAAGGAATTGACGGGGACCCGCACAAGCAGTGGAGTATGTGGTTTAATTCGAAGCAACGCGAAGAACCTTACCAAGTCTTGACATCCCTCTGACCGGTCTAGAGATAGACCTTTCCTTCGGGACAGAGGTGACAGGTGGTGCATGGTTGTCGTCAGCTCGTGTCGTGAGATGTTGGGTTAAGTCCCGCAACGAGCGCAACCCTTGATTTTAGTTGCCAGCACTTTGGGTGGGCACTCTAGAATGACTGCCGGTGACAAACCGGAGGAAGGCGGGGATGACGTCAAATCATCATGCCCCTTATGACTTGGGCTACACACGTACTACAATGGCCGGTACAACGGGAAGCGAAGCCGCGAGGTGGAGCGAATCCTAGAAAAGCCGGTCTCAGTTCGGATTGCAGGCTGCAACTCGCCTGCATGAAGTCGGAATTGCTAGTAATCGCGGATCAGCATGCCGCGGTGAATACGTTCCCGGGTCTTGTACACACCGCCCGTCACACCACGAGAGTTTACAACACCCGAAGTCGGTGAGGTAACCGCAAGGAGCCAGCCGCCGAAGGTGGGGTAGATGATTGGGGTGAAGTCGTAACAAGGTAGCCGTATCGGAAGGTGCGGCTGGATCACCTCCTTTCTATGGAGAATCGCTTCCTGCAACGGAAGCATTCAAATACACGGTCTGCCGCAAGGCAGCCGGACCCGCTTTGCATCGCAAAGCAAGCTTATGCTTTCGAAGTAACTTTACTTCGTAAAGTTTTCACCTCACTTCGTTGTTCAGTTTTGAGAGAGCAAGCCTCTTTCACAAAGCGTTTGGTGATGATGGCGGAGGGGTTCCACGCGTACCCATCCCGAACACGACCGTTAAGCCCTCCAGCGCCAATGGTACTTGGACCGCAGGGTCCTGGGAGAGTAGGACGTCGCCAAGCGCAACCCACTACGGGTTACAATTTAAGAATAAGGGCCTTTAGCTCAGCTGGTTAGAGCGCACCCCTGATAAGGGTGAGGTCGGTGGTTCGAGTCCACTAAGGCCCACCATTCAAATTTAATATCTCTATATGGGGCCATAGCTCAGCTGGGAGAGCGCCTGCCTTGCAAGCAGGAGGTCAGCGGTTCGATCCCGCTTGGCTCCACCATAATCACATCTATTAGTTATGTTTGATCCTTGAAAACTAGATAACGAAACGAATTTGCGTAAATTAGAATTCCTTTAAGCTGAACTTGTGCAAACAAGTGAAGTATCTAAGGTAGCGCGAAGGTTTGTGGGATGATGGATCCTTTGGAAGTTCATTTCCTCCTTGTAGGGTTCTATAAGATCAGGAAATGAACGGACAACAGAGCCAGCAGCCCACAAACCGGAGCATATGGTTAAGCTACTAAGAGCACACGGAGGATGCCTAGGCGCTAGGAGCCGAAGAAGGACGTGGCGAACAACGAAACGGCCTCGGGGAGCTGTAAGCAAGCTTTGATCCGGGGATGTCCGAATGGGGAAACCCGGCTGTGGTAATTCGCAGTCACTCGTAACTGAATACATAGGTTGCGAAGAGGCAGACCAGGGGAACTGAAACATCTAAGTACCCTGAGGAAGAGAAAACAAGAGTGATTCCGTCAGTAGCGGCGAGCGAACGCGGAACAGCCTAAACCAAGGGGCTTGCCCCTTGGGGTTGTGGGACGTCTCACATGGAGTTACAAAGGATTAGGGTAGGCGAAGAGGTCTGGAAAGGCCCGCTAGAAGAGGTAAAAGCCCTGTAACCGAAAGTCTGATCCCTCCGAGACGGATCCCGAGTAGTGCGGGGCACGTGAAACCCCGTATGAATCCAGCAGGACCATCTGCTAAGGCTAAATACTCCCTAGCGACCGATAGTGAAGCAGTACCGTGAGGGAAAGGTGAAAAGCACCCCGGAAGGGGAGTGAAAGAGATCCTGAAACCGTGTGCTTACAAGAAGTCAGAGCCCTCTATATGGGTGATGGCGTGCCTTTTGTAGAATGAACCGGCGAGTTACGTTCCCGTGCAAGGTTAAGGTGAAGAGCCGTAGCCGCAGCGAAAGCGAGTCTGAATAGGGCGACTTATAGTACGTGGACGTAGACCCGAAACCGTGTGATCTACCCCTGTCCAGGGTGAAGGTGCGGTAACACGCACTGGAGGCCCGAACCCACGTATGTTGAAAAATGCGGGGATGAGGTGGGGGTAGCGGAGAAATTCCAATCGAACTCGGAGATAGCTGGTTCTCCCCGAAATAGCTTTAGGGCTAGCCTCGGAATAACGAGTTGTGGAGGTAGAGCACTGATTGGGTGCGGGGCCCGCCAAGGGTTACCAAGCTCAGTCAAACTCCGAATGCCATAAACTTAGATCCGGGAGTCAGACAGTGAGTGCTAAGATCCATTGTCAAAAGGGAAACAGCCCAGACCATCAGCTAAGGTCCCCAAGTGTGTGTTAAGTGGGAAAGGATGTGGAGTTGCACAGACAACCAGGATGTTGGCTTAGAAGCAGCCACCATTTAAAGAGTGCGTAATAGCTCACTGGTCGAGTGACTCTGCGCCGAAAATGTAACGGGGCTAAACACACCACCGAAGCTATGGCTTGATGCTTTGCATCAGGGGTAGGGGAGCGTTGTATGTAGGTTGAAGGTGTACCGTAAGGAGCGCTGGACAGCATACAAGTGAGAATGCCGGTATGAGTAACGAAAAGATCAGTGAGAATCTGATCCGCCGAAAGCCTAAGGGTTCCTGAGGAAGGTTCGTCCGCTCAGGGTAAGTCGGGACCTAAGGCGAGGCCGAAAGGCGTAGTCGAAGGACAACAGGCCCTAATTCCTGTACCACCGTAATCCGTTATGAGCGATGGGGTGACGCAGCAGGGTAGTGACGCAGACTGATGGATGTCTGTCCAAGCAGTGAGGCTGGTGTGTAGGCAAATCCGCACACCGTTAAGGCTGGGCTGTGATGGGGAGTGAAAATTACAGTAGCGAAGGTCATGATCTCACACTGCCAAGAAAAGCCTCTAGTCAGGAGAAGGTGCCCGTACCGCAAACCGACACAGGTAGGCGAGAAGAGAATTCTAAGGCGCGCGGAAGAACTCTCGTTAAGGAACTCGGCAAAATGACCCCGTAACTTCGGGAGAAGGGGTGCCCCGGTAGTGTGAATAGCACGAGGGGGCCGCAGTGAAAAGGCCCAAGCGACTGTTTAGCAAAAACACAGGTCTGTGCGAAGCCGCAAGGCGAAGTATACGGGCTGACGCCTGCCCGGTGCTGGAAGGTTAAGGGGAGTGGTTAGGGGTAACCCGAAGCTATGAACCGAAGCCCCAGTAAACGGCGGCCGTAACTATAACGGTCCTAAGGTAGCGAAATTCCTTGTCAGGTAAATTCTGACCCGCACGAATGGCGTAACGACTTGGGCGCTGTCTCAACGAGAGATCCGGTGAAATTTTAATACCTGTGAAGATGCAGGTTACCCGCGACAAGACGGAAAGACCCCATGGAGCTTTACTGCAGCTTGATATTGGACTTTGATACGATTTGTACAGGATAGGTGGGAGCCTAAGAAGCAGGAGCGCCAGCTTCTGTGGAGGCAACGTTGGGATACCACCCTGATCGTATCGGAGTTCTAACCTGGTACCGTGAACCGGTATGGGGACAGTGTCAGGTGGGCAGTTTGACTGGGGCGGTCGCCTCCTAAAGAGTAACGGAGGCGCCCCAAGGTTCCCTCAGAATGGTTGGAAATCATTCGAAGAGTGCAAAGGCATAAGGGAGCTTGACTGCGAGACTGACAAGTCGAGCAGGGACGAAAGTCGGGCTTAGTGATCCGGTGGTACCGCATGGAAGGGCCATCGCTCAACGGATAAAAGCTACCCTGGGGATAACAGGCTTATCTCCCCCAAGAGTCCACATCGACGGGGAGGTTTGGCACCTCGATGTCGGCTCATCGCATCCTGGGGCTGAAGTAGGTCCCAAGGGTTGGGCTGTTCGCCCATTAAAGCGGTACGCGAGCTGGGTTCAGAACGTCGTGAGACAGTTCGGTCCCTATCTGTCGTGGGCGTAGGAAATTTGAGAGGAGCTGTCCTTAGTACGAGAGGACCGGGATGGACGCACCGCTGGTGCACCAGTTGTTCCGCCAGGAGCACAGCTGGGTAGCTACGTGCGGAAGGGATAAGCGCTGAAAGCATCTAAGCGTGAAGCCCCCCTCAAGATGAGATTTCCCAGTATGTAAGACCCCTTGAAGACGACGAGGTAGATAGGCTGGGGGTGGAAGTGCAGCAATGCATGGAGCTGACCAGTACTAATCGGTCGAGGGCTTATCCAACACAGCTCGGAAGGACGCAGTCCAAGAAGAGCATACGCAAGTTCGTTTCGTATCTAGTTTTCAGGCGATCAAGCCTGAATTGAATAATGTTCCCTGATAGCTCAGTTGGTAGAGCACTCGACTGTTAATCGAGTTGTCACAGGTTCGAGTCCTGTTCGGGGAGCCATATGGAGAGGTGTCCGAGTTGGCCGAAGGAGCACGATTGGAAATCGTGTAGGCGTCACAAGCGTCTCGAGGGTTCGAATCCCTCTCTCTCCGCCACTATTATTGTAAGGCCCGTTGGTCAAGGGGTTAAGACACCTCCCTTTCACGGAGGTAACAGGGGTTCGAATCCCCTACGGGTCACCACTTTCATTAAACAGCTTCAAGTGGGGATGAGAACCCATCAGGGTTCGTCGGAGCATTTGGTTCGTTAGGAATACATTGCAGTCTCGTTCGAAGAACGAGTATCCCCTACGGGTCACCATTATTCACACTTGATTTTATAGCAGTGTATCTGCTAAAATAAAGATTATGTTTAACATATGGAGGCTTAGCTCAGCTGGGAGAGCATCTGCCTTACAAGCAGAGGGTCGGGGGTTCGATCCCCTCAGCCTCCACCATATTGTTATACTGACGCGGGGTGGAGCAGCCCGGTAGCTCGTCGGGCTCATAACCCGAAGGCCGCAGGTTCAAATCCTGCCCCCGCAATTGATTTACATAGTGTGGAGCCGTGGTGTAGAGGCCTAACATGCCTGCCTGTCACGCAGGAGACCGCGGGTTCGAATCCCGTCGGCTCCGCCATTTAAATCTTATAATTTAATATGTAATAGTAAGCATTATGGCTCGGTAGCTCAGTCGGTAGAGCAGAGGACTGAAAATCCTCGTGTCGGCGGTTCGATTCCGTCCCGAGCCACCATGATTCTTTTACACCGTGCCGGTGTAGCTCAACTGGTAGAGCAACTGACTTGTAATCAGTAGGTTGGGGGTTCAAGTCCTCTCGCCGGCACCATTTTTTGGAGGCTTAGTGAAGTGGCTAAACACGGCAGACTGTAAATCTGCTCTCTACGAGTTCGGTGGTTCGAATCCATCAGCCTCCACCAGTTTTTAGGGGCATAGTTTAAAGGTAGAACAACGGTCTCCAAAACCGTTGGTGTGGGTTCAATTCCTGCTGCCCCTGCCAATTTCATAATGTGTAAGTATTATGGCGGTCGTGGCGAAGGGGTTAACGCACCGGATTGTGGCTCCGGCACTCGGGGGTTCAAGTCCCCTCGATCGCCCCATTAACTTTACATTGGGGATTAGCCAAGCGGTAAGGCAACGGACTTTGACTCCGTCACCCATAGGTTCGAATCCTATATCCCCAGCCATTTAATATGCGGACGTGGCTCAGCGGTAGAGCATCGCCTTGCCAAGGCGAGGGTCGCGGGTTCGATTCCCGTCGTCCGCTCCATTTATGGCGCCATAGCCAAGTGGTAAGGCACAGCTCTGCAAAAGCTTTATCCCCAGTTCAAATCTGGGTGGCGCCTCCATTCTTAAACTTTGATAGACAGTTTTACCGTATTAAATATTTGCGCCCTTAGCTCAGCTGGATAGAGCGTTTGACTACGAATCAAAAGGTCAGGAGTTCGAATCTCTTAGGGCGCGCCATATTCTCATTAATCTATTGAGAAGAATTACACACCATGCCGGTGTGGCGGAACTGGCAGACGCGCGCGACTCAAAATCGTGAGGGAAACCGTGGGGGTTCGAGTCCCTTCACCGGCATATAGTTTAAAGTAGACCATGAACATTAGTTCATGGTTTTTTTATTTTATTTTTTACTTCGTCCAAACTTTTCCAGTTAGAGTGTGTTCTTTATTATAAGAATCATCTATCACGTGGAGAGGGAAGGGGAAGCAGTAATGAACAATAAGAACAGCAGCAAGGAACAGTTAACTCAAACTTCTAGGGAGGGTACATATGCTCGAAAGAATAGGCCACTAGTTTTTGCAGCATGTACGTTAGTGCTTCTAATGTTAAGCGGTCCTACAGCCGCTTGGGCAGACAATACAGTGATCATATCTGACACTAAGGATTCCAGGGCTTCAGGCAGCACGGTTTCTGCATCTACATCTACATCTGTAAATGGAACTAGTGATAAATTGCCAAATGGGGCTAAAATTACTTCTGCTCAAGCTGACAAGGCGGTAAAGGAAATGTTTCCGCTGCTTTCTAAGGTGACACTGAGCTCCGCAGAATTTGGCAATCAGAATAGCTACCCAGTGGATTACGATAAGAAGTGGGAGCTTCAATATAATCTTCAGATAGGTAATTGGGGCACCTCATTCAGTGCTCAAGTGGATGGAGTGACCGGTGAAGTAATATATGTTAGTCTGCCTGGTCGTCTAATCCAGATGTATACCAAAGAAGGAGCCTCCAAAGTTGATGAGACCAGTGCCAAGAAGATTGCCTTAGATTGGTTGAGTGCCAAAGTTAAAGGATTAGATGTCCAAAGTCTTAAAGAAGACAATAGCTATAATCGGCAAAGTGGTTCCCTATTTACGGCGCAAGATTACTACTTCAATTTTAAGGTGCCGGTAAATGGCCTTTATTCGGACTTTGAGTCGGTCCAGGTTGGGGTTAACTATAACGGTGAGGTAACGGTGTATAATCGTAGTAAGGCTTACGCGGTGTATCCTTCCCCTAAGCCAGCAATTACGCTGGAGAGTGCAGAGCAGAAGTTCAAGGATAGCTTTGATGTAGAACTGTCTTATATTCCAGATAGACTTGATTCTAGAGAAACAACCAAGTACTTCTTGGGGTATTTACCGGTTGATAGAAGTATGAATAGTATTGACGCAGTTACAGGAAAACAGACGGAACCTCAAGTGGGTTCAGTTCAGAGCATTCAGAAGGCAGAGGATGTTCCTTCAGGTGGTAGTAATTTCACTCCATCCAAGGAAGCAATTCAGGACGGTGATGAGGCTCTAGAACGGATTAAATCGTTCATACCTATCCCTCCCGAGTTCACCACTGAATACAAGCAGTTGTCGAGAAGATGGAATAATCCTAATCAGAAAGTATGGAATATTTCACTTAGAGACAAAGCGGCAAACGGTGTACCAGATGAGGGTATTAATGCCGAAGTCGAAGCAAGCACGGGTCAAATTGTTAGTTTCGGATATTATATCTATAATTCTCCGGCGAAGGAATATAAGCCTAAAGGTAAAATTCTAAATTCTAAGGAAGCCAAAGAGAAGGCTCTTCAGATCGTGAAGAAACTGGTTCCAAATGCTGCGAGTGAGTATAAGCTTACCTCTACGATTGATAGAGACTCGAAGGTCTCAACATCGACATATCAATACAGCTTTAAGAGATATATTCATGGAATTCCGGTTATGAATGATTCAATTGATCTTAGCCTTAGTTCTGATGGTGTAATTCGTTCGTTTTCTGCTGGGACTCAAGCGAATGCTGCTGTTTTCCCAGATGGCAAGCCTGTCGTTTCTCAAGCGGAAGCTAAGAATAATTATCTGAATGATTGGAAAATGGAGCTGAAATATGAACGACTTGGCGGTATAAACCTATCAGATGGAAGCTTATCTCCTGTAAGCGTTAAACTGGTCTATGGACCAGTGCCTAAGAGCTCAGAGCTCGGAAATGGTTATATGGCCTTTACTCCAATCGATGCCATTACGGGGAAAAGTCGCGAAATTTACGTTCCATATGGGGGAGTCAAGGCTAAAGAGGCTGCGGACATTAAAGGTCATCCTCTAGAGAAGTCATTAGTCGAAGCTGTCCAGTATCGTGTACTCCTCCCGGATGATAATGGATTAGTACTCCCTAATGAACAGATTACCCAAGGGGAGTGGATTAATATGGCGGCAAGAGCTGTGTATCCCGATTATGGATATAACTATGCACTAGACGATAGTCCAATTGCCGGGGTGAAGGTAGATAGCCCGTATTACCAAGGATTGCAGGTATTCATTAATAACAATTGGCTGACTGTTGATCCGGACCCGAGCCATACGTTAACCTTGGATGTTAAGCTAACCCGCGATCAGCTTGCCAAATATTTAGTGGAAATGCTGCAGTATAATAAGCTGGCTCAGTTTTATAATCAGCCTACCGATCTCGGTGGAGCATCTGATGCAAGCAGTATTACCAACAAAGGTGCAGCTGCGATTGCTCTGAAGCTGAAGCTGCTGGATCTGAAGGACGGAAAGTTCGCGCCTGATGCGCTGGTTACACGTGCGGAAGCCGCGGATGTGCTGGTGCGCCTTAAAGACCTGGTTGGGCGAACTGACAATTTCCTAAATCAATATTATTACTAATTCATAAACCAGCATAAGGTAAATATCTGACAGCTCTGGTCCTTACCGACCAGGGCTGTTTGGTTATGAGGGTCGCTGTAGAGCCACATACACACAACCCCACATACACGCAGCCATTACAATATCTTAGCTGCATAAGCTGGCAGCGTCAGAGTGTTCATACACTCTCAAAGGAGGTATAGCTGGAGGAGATACGGTGACAGGCAGTCCTGGATTGCTATAGGCAGTTGCACGTGGCTATCTAATGAGTACAGCCGTCCGATGCGGTCAGAGCGTTTTTTAATATCAGATTACCAAGCACTAAATATCCTGGGGTCACGCATGCTGTGCGAACCAACCCTTCAGAAGGGTTACCGCAGAACAGCCAGGCCGCGCTCTATCTGAGGCCCCAGCCTATCCTCGACCTAAGTCCAGTATAAAATACCGTCCCCGGTCCGTTTTGGGAAATTGCGATTAGGCCTAGAATAAAGACATAAGGTTGAGCTTAAAGAGAGGCGGTGAAAGAAATGAGAACAAATAACAAACCAAGCGGTTTTGCAATCGTGCTTATTGCACTTGGGGTACTGATCTTGTTAGGCAAGCTGACGCCTTTCTTCGGCAGTCTGTTCGGTATTCTGGTAGCCATCGTTATGATTGCCCTAGGATATTACGGTATTCGCAAAGGTAACGCATTCTTTGGATGGATTGTATTGTTTATCGGTGTAGTCTCCTTGATCTCCAAGCTGGCTTGGATCATCGTACCACTACTCGGTATCGGGCTGATTGTATATGGCATTTCCTCACTTAGAAATAAACGGAGTTACTAATACACAGTACTAATAAGGTTAGGAGGGAACTGAGAAATCATGAGTGTATTTAGACGGGTAAGAGATATTACGGTAGCTACTTTAAATGAACGTCTGGAGCAAGCACAAGATCCTGTGCAGCTTATCGATCAATTTCTGATTGAGACCCGGCAAGAGATTGCAGAGGCTGAGAAGCTGCATCACCAATATTCCGGACATACCAGACAATTGAAGCAGCAAGTCGATCATGCAAGCTCTATGCTTAGCAAAAGAGAAGAGCAGGCGTTGCTGGCACTGAAAGCAGGCGAGGAGCATTTAGCAAAGCTAGCTCTTCAGGAGAAACTGCTCTATGAAGAAAAGTTAGAGCAGTACTCTGAGCTTTACAGTCAGAGTCTTGAGGCACTTAGCCAGCTCGAAGCTCAAATGAATGAACTTAAGACCGAATATCAATCGGTATATAACAAGCGGCAGTACTACTATGCCAGAATGGAAACCCTTCGTCTCCAGCAAAGAATGAATCAGCGCATGGGCAGCTATGGCACACAGGATGTACCTAAGATGTTCAATCGTCTAGAAGATCGAGTCTCCGATATGGAATGGGAAGCCCGAAGCCTGCGAGACCTTCGCAAGGCAGGACAGGATCTGTTCAATCAGGCGGGAACAGCGATTCAATCTACTCTGGAACAGGAGCTGGCGCGTCTTAAACAGAAGCTGAACAAACGAGGAGAGGAGTAATTGCGATGGGCACATTATATCGTTCCCGGCGCGACCGATGGATTACAGGTCTGTGCGGGGGACTTGCAGAGACCTTTGGCGTAAACGTCGGTGTGCTTAGACTGCTAACAGTCGTAAGTATTCCTTTTTCCGGTGGCACCACGATTCTGATCTACCTGATCGCGTCACTTGTTATATCTAAAGAGCCGTATATTCCCTATGATCCTTACCACCAGGGTGGATGGCAGGGCGGCGGACAATATGGACCAGGTCCTGGCGGCTATGATCCCAGAGATCCACGGTACAATCAGCGTCCTCCTTACGGAAATGACCAATATGGTAACGGTCAGCACGGAAATAACCCATTCGGCGGGAACCCATTTGGGGGCAATCCTTTTGGAGGCAACCCGTTCCAGGGCAACGCATCTACAGGCGGGCGGCCAGCTAGCTCTTCTTTTAAAGGACCGAATGAGGCTTCAAATTTAGATTCCATGATGGATGACATTGAGAAAAAGGCTATGAAAAAAGAATTGGATGAGCTTCGCCGTAAGCTTTCCAAATATGAGAAGGGAGATTTGTAATTATGGGAGTATTTAAAAGAATTAAAGATATTACTAAAGCGTCGGTTAATGAAATGCTCGATAAGGTGGAAGACCCAATTGTTATGCTTAACCAATATCTTCGGGATATGGAAGCGGAGATTCGCGATGCCGAGGTAACGGTTGCGAAGCAAATTGCGAATGAACGCCGGATGAAACAGCGTCTGGAAGAAGCTTACCGTGTATCCTCACAGCGTGAAGCCCAGGCTGAGGTGGCGCTGAAGAACGGTCAGGAAGAAGTTGCCCGCCGTCTTCTTGAAGAGAAAATTCATTTCGATCAAAAACAAACAGAATTTAGAGATCTTCATGCCCAAGCGGAAATTCATGCATCGGATCTGCAACAGCAGCTCCATGATATGAAGGATGAGTTCTATAAGCTGCGTAACAAACGCAATGAGCTTGTAGCCAGAGCACAAATGGCCAAGGCCAAGAAGCAGCTGTCCCAGGCTAACCCGCTGAACACGATTGAAAGTGGAGGCGCAGCGCTAGGATTCAGCCGTATGGAAGAGAAAATTCTTCAAATGGAAGCCGAAGCGGATGTACTGGGTACTCCATACCGTTCATCGTCGAGTGCAGGTTCTTATATCAGCCCGGCTGATGCAGAGAAGCAGCTCCGCGTAGAAGAGCAGCTGAATGCACTTAAATCCAAGCTGAATCCACCTGCCAAGACTGAAACAACATCCAAAGAATAACTACCGTCCATTAGCGGAATATGATATTCTAGTTGAGGTGAAGCCATACGGTATGCAGATACCGTCATGGCTTTTCCGAGCTTTTGTAGCCAAGACTCTATATTTGGACAGACGGATCTTTTATACTTAGACAGGAGGTGCAGCATGGATAAAAGGAAATCATTTTTGGCCATTATGCTTATCGGATTTGGACTTCTTCTGTTCTTTGGTCAAGGCTTCAACTTCCTTACCATCGCGGCCCTGCTATTTCTAGTCTACGGAGTCTACAAAATCCGTCAGGGAGATGAGGTCAGAACCGGCTATATTCTGTTAGCGGTAGGTAGTGGACTTATTCTGCTAGAACATTTGATGCTCGTTGTGGCTGTAATCTTGATTTCACTTGGATTGTTCTATGCTAAAGTCAAGAAGATGCTCCCCCGGGGAGACCATATTCAGAAGCAAAATTTCATTGCAGGTGTACACTGGGACAGAGATCCTTGGGTGCTACAAAGTATCAGTATGTGGCATGTGCTTGGTGAGCATGATATTGATTTGTCTCTGGCCATTGTGGAAGAGCGTGAGAATATCATCATGTTCCAAGGTGTAGTTGGAGATATAGATCTCGTGATCTCGGAAGATTATGGCGTTGAGATTGAAGCTTTCGTTATGTTTGGTCAAATTGAGTTCGGGCCTGATAAAGAGACCGGCATGGTGAATCGATTGTTCTGGCGTTCGCCTAATTATGAATTGCGGGAGAAAAAAGTGAAAATTATGATCTCTTACCTCGTAGGAGATATTGATATACGTTTATCGTAGAGAGGAGGGGAGTCCCTGATGAGACGAAAAAAACCGGTGAACATGATTTCCCGCAGTATGCGCGACGGGATTCTCCTGTCTTTCTTTTTGTGTGGCGCTATTCTGTACCTGCTTAATACATATGGTTATTTAAGTCCTGCCTCATCCTGGACGAAGGTAATTCAGGCGTCCTTAACGGGAGGCCTGTTGTTGGTTGGGGTCGGAGCAGCTTATGGACTCTATCAGATTTATAGCGTGAAGAGAAGGATGGACCTGCTCAGAGATTCTCTGCTGCAATGGGAGAAAGGCAATTTGTCGAGATCGGTTCCAGAGCTGGGTGGAGACGAGATCGGCCGGCTAGGTGAACAATTAGAACGTATCGGTAAAAGATGGGAAGAGCAAGTAAACTCTCTGCAGCGGTTGTCCACACATAATGCCCAGTTAGCAGAACAGGCGCGGATATCCGCGATTGTAGAAGAGCGCCAGCGGCTGGCAAGGGAACTCCATGACGCTGTATCTCAGCAGCTGTTCGCCATTTCAATGACGGCAACCGCAGTAGGCCGAACGCTCGAGAAGGATTTTGACAAGGCGCAGAGACAGGTGGAGCTGATTGAGGAGATGTCATCTGTGGCTCAATCGGAGATGAGAGCACTGCTGCTCCATTTACGGCCGGTATACCTGGAAGGTAAAGCGCTCTCCGAAGGGGTAGCGGACCTGGTTAGAGAGCTGAAGAGTAAAGTACCTATGGATATTACGCTGGAGCTTGATCCTGACATCAAGCTTGTCAAAGGAATTGAGAATCACCTGTTTCGGATCATCCAGGAGGCTCTGTCCAATACGCTTCGGCATTCCAAGGCCGACAAGATGGAGATTCGTATCCATCAGCGTCCGGAAGCGGTCAAAGTTATCCTCAGAGACAATGGAATTGGATTTCAAATGGATGAGAAGAAGCAGACATCATATGGGCTATCCACGATGCAGGAGCGAGTACATGAAATTGGCGGTTCCATTCAATTCATGACTTCACCGGGCGCTGGAACCCGAATCGAAATTACAGTACCCCTAATGACTGAGGAAGGCGGGTGGAATGAGAACGATGGAGACGGAGATTCCAATTAAAGTATTGCTGGTTGATGACCATGAGATGGTTCGAATTGGCCTTGCCGCTGTCCTTGGGACCGAGGATGGAATTGAAGTTGTCGGTGAAGCCAGCAGCGGGCAGGAAGGCATTCGTCTGGCCCAGGAATACAGGCCCGATGTAGTTCTGATGGATCTGGTGATGGAGGGCATGGATGGGATTGAGACTACGCGTCAGCTTCTCAAGCTGTACCCCGAATGCAAAGTAATTGTGCTGACCAGCTATCTGGATGATGAAAAGATGTATCCGGTCATTGAAGCAGGGGCTTTCAGCTATCTCCTTAAGACTTCAAGAGCCTCCGAAGTGGCCGAGGCGATCCGGGCCGCAGCGAGAGGCCAATCGGTACTTGAGTCGCAAGTAGCTTCCAAGATGATGAATCGATTCCGTCAGCCTAAGGCCGAGGCGGCGGCTCATGAAGAATTGACCGAGCGGGAGATGGATGTGCTCCGATTAGTAGCACAAGGTAAGTCTAATCAGGATATTGCTGATGAATTGATCATCGGCGTGAAGACTGTGAAATTTCACGTGACTAACATTCTCGCGAAATTGCATGTGGAAGATCGTACACAGGCAGCTATTTATGCCTACAAGAATGGGCTGGCCGAGTAATAGGCAGACAGAAACAGACCGGGGACGGATGTCCCCGGTTTTTTTGTGGGCAAATAAGAAGTATAAAGAGTTCAGGGTAAGGACATCCTAATTCATAGATTGATAGATTCGTCAGGGGAGGATGTTATCAAGATGATCAAAGGGCGGGGAATTATCGTTATTATTATTTTACTCGTAGTGGGTGTTCTGGGATTTGAAAATGGAGGAGAGGCCTCAAAGGATAGCCCGGACTATGTAAGGGATGCGGAGAGGCAGCTGGATGTGGTGTTATCGGTCGGCAATTCTGTTACTCGTGAGCCGCTGGATATCATCATAAAATGGCAGGGGAATTGGAATACTACTTATAAGCCCAAGGAAGGGGCTAAACTTATTGCGGCAGAGTTGGGATTAGCCGAGCCGTCAAGTGTGGAGGTGCAGAATCATCTCGTATATCGTTCGGTGGGACAAGTCGATCGGGTCCCGGTCAAGTTCTCTATAACCGATAGGGAAAAGGGATTATATGTAGTGGCACAAATCGATGGTATCAGCCAAAGTGGTGTTTCGGATCTGAAGCTGGCTCAGTCCGATGTTGGACGGAAGCTTAGCAGACTTGGCGTGGATATACAGTGGAATGCGGCTGTACAAGGTAATGTCTCTACGATTGGGAAGAGAACAACAAGTAGTCAAGGGAAAGATGTGATGAAGCTGCTGACTCAGGTGGAAAGCCAAGCAGGCAATTTCTTCGAGCTTCACCGGGTGGAGGGATTTCAGGATGAGTACACCGCATCGGAATCTTACGAGGTGCCGAACTTTCCGATATCTGTGCGGAGCGGGGGCGCGGAGATCGGGCTGCAGATGGCGGTTCATTTGAACACCGGGACGGGGAAAAAGGAATTGTCGATTGGCTCTCCTGTTTTAACGGTGGAATATTAATATAATATCTTTTTATCGGATAGGTAAGTAATAGTTATCTGATCACAATGGTAGTAGATAGCATCATCGGAATGAATATGCTAAAATTAATCAACACGAATGAAATAAATGGATGCGAAATACACTATGCTTTATGCATAAATATACAACTATACTACATAGAAAGAAATGAGGAGCCATGGCAGAACAAGAAAATTTAAATGCACTAAAGACCCCTGGAGCTGTATTTTTTATTTTTGGAGCAACTGGTGACCTTGCACGGCGTAAGCTGTTCCCTGCAATTTATTCTCTGTATCGTGAAGGCAAGCTGGCTGAGGACTTCGCAGTCATTGGTGTAGCACGTCGTCCGCGTTCAAAGGAAGAATTCCATGATGATCTATATAACTCGATTCAGGAGTTCTGCAGATATAAGGTGCTTGATACGGCACACTGGAACCGATTTGCTGAGCATTTCGAATACAAATCCTTAGATATTAATAATATCGACGGCTACCACGAACTGAAGGAACAAACAGAAAGCTTGGAGAAGCGTTATGGAATTCCAGGCAACCGATTGTTCTATCTGGCGCTTGCTCCAGAACTCTTCGGAAGTGTATCCGTTAATCTGCAAAAGGGTGGTATGCTGGACAGCACCGGCTGGCACCGTCTTGTGATCGAGAAGCCATTCGGCTACGACCTTTTGTCCGCTCAAAAGCTGAATGAAGAGCTCAGTCATGTATTTAAAGAAGAAGAAATCTACCGTATTGACCACTATTTGGGCAAAGAAATGGTTCAAAATATTGAAGTCATCCGTTTCGGAAATGCTTTCTTTGAGCCGCTATGGAACAACAAGCATATCGCGAACGTACAAATTACGCTGAGTGAGACCGTCGGTGTAGAAGAGCGTGGAGGCTATTACGACCATGCGGGTGCCCTGCGTGATATGGGTCAGAACCACATGCTGCAAATGCTGACGATGATCGCTATGGAGCCGCCAAGCCGTCTGCTGCCTGAGGATATCCGTGATGAGAAAGTGAAGGTTCTTCGCTCACTCCGCCCTTACGATTCCGCAGCGGAAGTTGCCGAGAATGTGGTTCGGGCACAGTACACACAAGGGGAGAGCGGGAATCAGAAGCTGCCCGCATATCGTGAGGAAGACAAGGTTGATCCTAATTCCAATACCGAGACTTACTTCTCCGCAAAAGTATTTGTGGACAACTTCCGGTGGGCGGGAGTCCCATTCTACATCCGTACAGGCAAACGTCTTCCCGTTAAGACGACCGAGGTTGTGGTTGAATTCAAAAATATGCCTACGAACGTGTATCTGGGGCAAAAGCATACCCTGGAGCCTAACCTGCTTGTCATTCGGGTTAACCCAATGGAAGGCATCTATATCAAGATCAATGCCAAGAAACCTGGCACAGAATCACAAATCGAGCCGCTGGCTATGGAATTCTGCCAAAGCTGTCAAGTGGGGATTAACTCACCTGAAGCTTATGAGCGCTTGATTCATGATGCTGCCGAAGGCGACTCCACTTACTTTACACGGTGGGATGAAGTGGCTACAGCCTGGTCCTTTATCGACCGTATCGCAGAGGCCTGGAAGCAGAACCCGGGAGATATCAAGCACTATCCAGCTGGATCATGGGGACCGCAGGAAGCGCATGATCTACTGGCCAAAGACGGCTTCCACTGGTGGCCGGTTAATGGGCAGGACGAAGACAATGTAATTTGGATCAAGAATCAGGGGTAACCTACCCAAATCTTGAGACATTCCAATAACTAAAGAGCACTGAGCAGCTTGTCCTCATGTATGATATGCATGAGGATGATTTGCGTACAGGCGGATAAAATATGTTACAATATAAAACATGACTTGTGGAACGAAGGGATAAGTGAGAAATGAGCAAAGCATTGTCAGAAGTGCTGCAGCAGGAAGTAGACAAACGTAGAACGTTTGCGATTATTTCCCACCCGGATGCCGGGAAGACGACATTGACGGAGAAGCTTCTGCTGTTCGGGGGAGCCATTCGGGCGGCGGGATCGGTTAAGGCCCGCAAAGCAAGCAAGCATGCAACAAGTGACTGGATGGAGATTGAGAAACAGCGGGGGATCTCCGTAACCTCCTCGGTTATGCAGTTCGATTATCAGGGACACCGCATTAATATATTGGATACGCCAGGTCACCAGGACTTCAGTGAAGACACCTACCGGACGCTTACGGCCGCTGACAGTGCAGTCATGTTGATTGACGTAGCAAAGGGCGTGGAGGCACAGACGGTGAAGCTGTTCCAGGTCTGCGCCAAGCGGGGGATTCCAATCTTCACCTTCATCAACAAGCTGGACCGCGAAGGACGCAGTCCATTTGAATTGATGGAAGAGATTGAGGAAGTGCTGGGAATCCGTTCGGTTCCTATGAACTGGCCAATCGGCTCAGGACGTGAGCTGTGCGGTGTATATGACCGGATGAAGAACCAGGTGGAGCTGTTTCAGGGAGATGACCACTCCTCCATCGAAGTTAAGAAGGTCGAAGATTACAACGACCCTGCGATTCGCGAAATGGCGGGAGAGTATCTTCATGATCAGCTGTGCCAGGACATTGAGCTGCTGGATGTGGCTGGAGATCCTTTTGATTATGAGAAAGTAAGACGCGGGGAATTGACGCCGGTCTTCTTCGGCAGTGCGGTCAATAACTTCGGGGTACAGACCTTCCTGGAGAACTTCCTGGAGCTTGCACCGAAGCCAGAGCCTCGTCAGAGCACGGCAGGACTTATCCAGCCGACGAACGAGAAATTCAGCGGATATGTGTTCAAGATTCAGGCTAACATGAATCCGGCTCACCGCGACCGGATTGCCTTCCTGCGTATTTGCTCCGGCAAATTTGAGCGTGGAATGTCTGTGAAGCACGTGCGGGTGGGCAAGGAGATCAAGCTCTCCCAGCCGCAGCAGTTCCTGGCTCAAGATCGTGACATCGTGTCCGAGGCTTATCCGGGTGATATCATCGGTCTGTTCGATCCGGGCATCTTCCGAATTGGAGACTCTCTCAGTCAGGGCAGCGAGGTTGTGTTCGATGAGCTTCCTACGTTCTCACCAGAGATCTTTGCCAAGGTAACGGTTAAGAACGCACTCAAGCATAAGCAGTACCAGAAGGGTATCGACCAGCTGACGGAGGAAGGTACGATTCAGGTATTTAACACGGTTAGCTTCGATGATACGATTCTGGGCGTGGTTGGACAGCTCCAGTTCGAGGTGTTCGAGTACCGGATGAAGGGGGAATATGGGGTAGATGTGCAGCTGCAGCGCGTCCCTTATCAGTTTGCCCGCTGGATCGTTGATGATAAGATCGATCCATCCAAATTCCGGATTAACTCCATTCTTGTGAAAGACAAGAAGGACAATTATGTAGTTCTGTTCGAGAATGAGTATGCGATGAGAACAGCGATGGAGAAGAATCCAACAGCCAAGTTCTTGGAGACTGCTCCATAATCGGTATTGGCATGTGAATCCAAATGATCCCTCCCCTTGTGAAAGCAAGGGAGAGGGATTTTTTTGCAGCTGGGGTATCGGGGGCTGGGCTAATGACTCTGGAGTCTCTTTTTTTACAAAAGCGGCTTGAGCTCGGCGGTCTTCAACTGCTGACTAACGATACCGATCAGCTCGTCCTGCTTAGTTCTGTCAAGCTGCTTCCACATCATCTCGAACATGACACCGAGACCGGGAAGAGCAGCTTCCGGGCCATCCACGGAGCCTTCGATCATGCTCCGAAGACCTTGATTATCCTGACCATGAACTTTATGAATGACCGCTTGTCTCAGATCCAGCATGATTCCCACACGAATTCCTCCTTTAATGTAGACGATGGTGTAAAAGGGCCGCATCTTACTGTTCCCGAACTGACCTTTGCAAATTCAAGTTCACTTTGGAGTATGGTATACTAATTGCATTATAAATGCCGGGCAGGTGGAGATTGAATCGTGGCTAAGAAGCAGTTTGCGGTAATCGGAATGGGCCGATTTGGATATAGTGTAGCGAATTCGCTAAGCACTATGGGATTTGATGTACTTGCGATCGACTCGGACGAGCAGCGTACCCAGGCAGTATCTCATATTGTTACCCATGCGGTGTCAGCGGATTCTACGGAGGAAGAGGCGCTTCGGGCGCTGGGAATCCGAAATTTCGATGTGGTGGTCGTCGCGATTGGTGAGGATATTCAGGCCAGTATTTTGACGACCTTAATCTTGAAGGATTTGGGTGGACCTGTGATCGTAGTGAAAGCCCAGAACGAACTTCATGGAAAGGTGCTTCAGAAAATTGGTGCGGATAAGGTCATTTATCCGGAGAGGGACATGGGTCAGCGGGTTGCGCATCACTTGGCTTCGCCTAATATTCTGGATTATATTGAGCTGTCAGACGATTACAGTATTCTGGAAATTAGAGCGAACTCGGCTATGATTGGCCAGAACCTTAAGGAGCTGAATATTCGCGCCCGGTTTGGATGCAACGTCATGGCCATTAAGAACGGAACGAAAATGAATATTTCACCGGATGCCTTGTACCGATTAATTGAAGGCGACATTCTCGTCATTGTCGGTGAGAAGAGTGACTTAACCAAGCTTGAGCTTGCTTATTCCCAAATTTAGAAGCTAGGATGAAGAATATGGACATTATATCGCCGCAGAATGCGCGTGTTAAAGAGTGGGCACAGCTATTAGAGAAGAAGCATCGGGACCGGCAGCAGCGGTACCTTGTAGAAGGCATTCATTTGGTGCAAGAGGCCCTTAAGGCGGAGGCTGAGATTGAAGTGATCGCTTATTCGCTGGATCATGGCATCCCTCCAGAGCTTGTTCAGGCCGGGGCAGGAAAGCTGTCTGTCGAGTGGGTTGGGGTGTCTGAAGCCGTTATCGCAAAGTGCAGTGATACCAAATCGCCGCAGCCTGTGTTTGCCGTAATCCGCAAGCATCGCAGTTCATGGGAAGCTCTGATTGAGCAGGATAACGGCCTGGTCGTGGTGCTTGACGGAGTACAGGATCCGGGCAATGTAGGCACGATTATCCGTACGGCGGATGCCGCTGGGGCTAGTGCGGTTATTGTGGGTCCAGGGTGTGCGGATATCTATAATCCAAAGACACTGAGATCGACAATGGGCTCGGTATTTCATCTTCCGGTGATTGAAGCAGACTTGAACGAAATCCTTCCCAAGGCGAAGGAGAAGGGAGTCCGCCTGGCAGGAACGAGCCTCCAGGCAGCTCGTATATGTTACGAGTATGATTTTAGGGGCCCGACATGGCTGCTGTTCGGCAGCGAAGCAAGCGGTCTGTCAGCGTCTGTTCAAGCAGAGCTTGACGATGCCTTGATTATCCCGATGAAGGGCCATGCGGAGTCCCTGAATGTGGCCATGGCCGCCTCGATCCTGCTGTATGAGGCGCTTAGGCAGCGGGAGTTCTCGGAGGGATAGAGGTTGGGTTTATTTGAGGGAAGAAGCTGTCTGAATGGCTTCTTCTTTTTTTGAGTGGACATATTTTAAAGTGGAGGAAAGTATGAAAATTGTAAATCCTTACTTTTTACTTGATCTATTAGGGCCAATAACTGGTCGAGGGGATGATGATGAGGAGGTAGAAAAATATAAGTATATAGACTCCTCGGATGAGACTCACTATAGAACTATAATTAATGAATTATTTATAGATTATTATCTAGGAATGAATGAACAAAATCAGGGCAAAGCAAAGTTGGCGTTAAGCTATTATTTATCTAGGTCAGAGTTGGATTTTGAACGGATATTTGAATCTTGTCTTCCACCATTTGACCCACCGAAAGATCCTCGAGACTTTTTTGTATGGATATGGGAAGCGTTGTTTAATGGAGAAAGTTATGAGATAGATCCGAGTGAAGAGTATAAAATTGTTGCGGATGTTAATGAGCTAAATCGAATATAAAAGAATTTAAAAATGGATGACTCCACCAAGCCCCCTGTTAAATCCGAAATTTCCGACAAAGAATTGGTTAAAGTAAAGAAGAGGAGAAAACCCATTTCTCTCCCTCACTTTCACACCTAACCAACCTGCCAAGTTGATGGCATCAAGAGAAGGAGTCCATCCAGATGCTCCAAGACAAAATCTTTTATCTCATCGCACATTATGGTTATATCGGAATCTTTGGAACACTGGTGCTCGGGATTATTGGTCTGCCCGTACCGGACGAAGTCCTGATGACCTATTCGGGATACCTCATCTCGCAGGGGAGGCTGTCTTATGTCCTGACACTGCTAATTGCGGTGGTGGGCAGCTTCGCTGGAATGAGCGTTAGTTACTTCATTGGGCGACGGTTCGGGTATCCGCTGCTTGAGAAGCATGGCCGCAAGATCCGAATTACCAAGGAGAAGCTGGATCATACCCGGCGTTGGTTCAAGAAATTTGGCAAGTTCGCGCTCACTCTGGGCTATTTCGTACCTGGTGTTCGGCATCTCACGGCTTATTTTGCCGGGATCAGCGGGTGGCCCTACCGTACATTTCTCTCTTATGCTGCACCGGGAGCGATATTATGGGCGTTCGCTTTTATCACGCTGGGAACTTATCTCGGCAAGCATTGGCTAGCCGTCACAGAGGCCATTCATAAGTATCTGCTGCTTGTTTTTGTGCTTCTTGTTCTGGTTCTCATCCTTATCTGGTATCTGAAAAGAAAGCCGAAAGCAAACCAAGCCTGAGGCTGTTCAGTAGCCTAGATATTTGATTTATTTTCTTGAACATACAGGTATATTTTGGTAAAATTAACCTTGTAAAAAAGACTGTTACTATGTGCTACTGGCGAGTAAACGTGGGTTACCACGGGGGAGCATATGGATATATAAGCCGTTCGCCTGGGCAAAGTGTTTGATCTGATCAAACGCTTTTTTTTATTTGCTATGAAAGGGTGAATGTACAAATGGAAGAGATCAAAATGCGGTATGGTATTAATCCGAATCAAGGTAATGCAAGAGTCACATCGCCTGGGAAGCTGCCTTTCAAGATTCTTAATGGGGAGCCAAGCTACATCAACTTACTCGATGCTCTCAACGCCTATCAGCTTGTAAGGGAGCTCAAATTAGCTATAGGGGAACCTGCGGCAGCCTCTTTCAAGCACGTAAGTCCTGCAGGGGCCGCTGTATATAGTCCATTAAGCGATCAACTGGCTAAGGCTTATGGTGTTGACGGTATGGAGCTATCACATCTGGCTGTCGCTTATGCGAGAGCAAGGGGAACAGATCGCATATCTTCTTTCGGTGATTGTGCGGCACTAAGTGATACAGTGGATCTTTCTACTGCTAAATTACTGAAGAGAGAAATTTCCGACATGATTGTGGCACCTGCTTATGATGATGATGCTCTAGAGATCTTGAAACTTAAGAAAAATGGAAAGTATCTTATTATTGAGATCGATCCGGATTATGAGCCTGAGCCGATAGAGGAAAGAACTTTATTTGGAGTTAACCTAGTACAGGATAGAAAAAATGTGTTAATCACAGAGAAAATATTGAACAATATAGTGACTGAGAACAAGTTCCTTCCAGATTCAGCAAAGAGAGATCTATTAATTTCCGCAATCACACTGAAATATACACAGTCCAATTCGGTATGTTTTGCTAAGGATGGGCAGACGCTTGGTGTGGGAGCAGGGCAGCAATCCCGTATACATTGTACGAGACTCGCTGCATCGAAAGCAGAGAACTGGTACTTGCGGCAGCATCCAACAGCTCTCTCAATGAAATTCCGCGCGGGGATTTCACCTACGGAGAAGAATAACGCCATAGATAAGTGGCTTTGTGATGATCTTACAGTTCCAGAACGAAAAGCGTGGGAGGAGTGTTACGAGGAAGTACCTCACAGACTTACTCCTAATGAAAAAAGAGAGTATTTACTTGGGCTCCAAGAGGTCTCGTTTGCTTCGGATGCATTCTTACCTTTCAGGGATAATATTGACCGGGCAGCCCAAAGTGGTGCCAAATATATTGTTCAAACGGGCGGATCTTCGCGGGATAAGGAAGTTATTGAGGCGGCTAACGAATACGGCATTGCCATGGCCTTCTCTGGAGTGCGGTTATTCCATCATTAATTTCTTATACTCAAACAATTCTACTAAGGATTTTTTATATAAAATTAACAAGCAACCCCCATCCAAATCGGATGGGGGTTGCTTGTTAGATGTAATTTAAATCTTCTAGCAATTCTGACATTCCTCTAAAAGGAGAGGAAGGGCTTCTCTTAATTAGCTAGCCTTCGCCAAAATTTTCACTTCTTTTGGTCCCAGGGTTACGTTAATTGAACCGTTATTAACCTGTACGGAATCTGTACCCAATTGATTCTTCAGGCTGGTTCCGTTAGACAGATTGTCAATATTTGAGACAGTGCGAGTTGCAGTGCTCCAGGAATTGTTGATGATAACAACCACTTCATCCCCGTTGTTGGAGCGCTGGTAGCTGTAGAATGAGCCGTCGGCGAGCTTCTCTTTTTGGGAACCATTTTGCAGAGCCGGGTGGCTGTTGCGAACCGCGTTAAGCTTGGCAATGTATTTGTACAGATCATGATTCGGGTTCTGCACAACATCCTTGCGGTTCTCAGGATCTTCACCACCGTCGTATCCAAGCTCAGTGCCTTGGTAAATAATTGGAATACCGCGTGAAGTTAATAAGAAGCCGAGTGCAGCCTTTAGTTGTGGCCATTTATCCGAACGGTTGCTAGGATTGCCGGAAGCCTCATTCAGGAACCGCTTCACGTCATGGTTATCTAGGAATACTCCGTTAAGTTTAGGATCACGGTAGTTGCCGTCTTGATTGTAACGGTCTCTGATCTTGGTTGTAGAATCATCATGACCGAATACGTCTCTGATCGTGTAGTACATAGGGAAGTCGAGTACGGCATCCAGATAGTTGGAGTAATCGCCAATCTTATTTGGATCACCATCCATGACTTCACCCATCGTAAAGGTGTTGGCAGCAGTATCGAAATCCTTCAGGAACCATTTCGGTACGTGTTTGGCCGTGTCTACACGCAGGCCATCGACTTTTGTCTCGCCAATCATCCATTTAATCCAGTTCTTCAGCTCGTTCGCGGCAGCTGGGTTCTCTTGATTAATATCATCCAGACCCGCAACGTCGCCGTTCTCAATTTTCCATTGATCGTTGTTATCGTAATCTGACTTAGTAATCGTTCCGTTGTGATGATACCAATCAGGATTATTGAATGGAGCCTTAGCTATCCCGTCATACGGCTGGAAGTCACCAGTGTGGTTCGGAACCACATCGAGCATAACCGAGATGTGCTTGCTGTGAGCGGTGTTCACAAGTTCCTTCAGCTTATCCATTGTTCCCAGATGTCCGTCTACAGAGTAGAAGTCGTACGTGTGGTAGCCATGATAAGCATAAGCGCTCTTCTGAGCCGTTACCGGTGTAATCCAGATGGCCGTAAAGCCCATGTTCTTGATGTAATCCAGCTGATTAATAATCCCCTGGAAGTCACCGCCATGCCATTTCTTAAGATCGTTCTTGTCAGATGCAAAGCCGTCAGCGTTGTCGTTCGAGGTATCTCCATTACTGAAACGGTCAGTCATGATGAAGTAAATGCTCTGTTTGCTCCAGTCGGTGGTGCCTGTGTTACCGCCGTCCAGATCAGGTGTTCCGGATGTAACGGTGCCTGCAGCTCCATTAGAGCCTGGGGTATAAGTAGAGATTCCTTTGCTGAAAAAGTAGTTCTTCGTGTTATTGCTGTCCCAAGTCCCACTGCCGTTGTTAAAGGCGGCTTCGATGCGGGAAGCTGATCCTAGAGGAAGTGTAATCTTGGCGTAGCCAGGGTAAGCAGCTTCGGCATCTGCCATAGCGGAACCTGGAGCTGTAGTCCAGGTTCCCCCTTCTTGACGATAGTGGATGTACGGAGTGGTGAAGCCTTTTTTGTAGTAAATTGTAGCGGTTGAAGTGTCCCCACCACCATCTGGCGCACCAGGAGTAATTGTCCCAGCGGCTCCATTCGCACCCGGCGTATAAGTAGAAGTTCCTTTGCTGAAGAAGTAGTTCTTCGTGTTATTGCTGTCCCAAGTCCCGCTGCCGTTGTTAAAAGCGGCTTCGATGCGGCTAGCGCTTCCCAGTGGCAATGTAATCTTGGCGTAACCAGGATAAGCAGCTTCGGCATCTGTCATTGCGGTACCTGGAGCCGTAGTCCAGGTTCCGCCTTCCTGACGATAGTGAATATAAGGAGTAGTGAAGCCCTTCTTGTAGTAAATGGTGACAGTAGAACCTTGATCGCCTGGATCTACAACCGGTACTCCAGGAGCAATAGTACCTGCCGCTCCGTTAGTGCCCGGTGTATAAGTAGAAGTTCCTTTGCTGAAGAAGTAATTCTTCGTGTTGTTGCTATCCCAAGTTCCGCTGCCGTTGTTGAATGCAGCTTCAATGCGGCTTGCTGATCCAAGTTGCAGTGTGATCTTGGCATATCCAGGGTAAGCAGCTTCGGCATTTGCCATTGCTGTACCTGGAGCCGTAGTCCACGTTCCGCCTTCCTGACGGTAATGAATGTACGGAGTAGTGAAGCCCTTTTTGTAGTAAATCGTAACGGTTGAATCACCGCCTGGATCTATAACCGGTGCTCCAGGAGCAATAGTGCCAGCGGCTCCGTTAGCGCCAGGCGTATAAGTGGAAGTGCCTGTACCGAAGAAGTAATTCTTCGTATTGTTGCTGTCCCAAGTCCCACTGCCATTATTAAAGGCGGCTTCCAATTGGGTAGCTGAACCGATATCCACTGTAATTTTGCCATAGCCAGGGTAGGTTGATTCGGCGTCCGGGATAGCTACACCCGGTGCAGTAGTCCAAGTTCCGCCAGCTGGGCGATAGTGAAGGTAAGGCGTAGTGAAGCCTTTTTTGTAATAAATCGTTACTTTATTTCCGTCTGGATTAACTGGAGGCTTAGCGTGACTAATTACGTATTGCTTGAAGCCATCCATATTGCCTGTAGGAGAACCGTCCGGATTCACGAGATTTGCGAAACGTAGCAGAGTGAAGCCATTGTAGTTCCATTTCGTAAGCTGTTGTTCAATCTTCTGGAAATCGCCTGTAGGAAGTGCATTCTCCCCGTTGAGACGAACGCCTTTAGCGTTGGCTATAGAAGAGATGGTGTCCACAAGCGTGGATGGCTGCGAATAAGCTGGTGCTGTACCGCTGTCGTGCATTTCCAGAGCAGTGAAGGTAAGATCGAGATCGCTATCCTTGAATTTCTGAACGATCTTGCTGTAATCATAGTACCCTGCGGCATGCTCGGCACTGTGCGGGGCGGATGGATTATTCATTTGCCAATGAATACCGGAGATTTTGGCACCGATACGTACACCGAATACAGAATCGAAATTCGTGTGTGCAGCTTTTGCAATAACACCAAGATGATTTTCTAGAACGCCTTGATACCAGGACAGGAAGTCTTTACCGTAGGCAGTGTTATAACCTCCAGTTGAATAGAAGGAATCCCCGTCGCTTGGAGGGTTAATTTGGCTTTCGCTTGTTAACTGAAGACTCCAAGCTTGATTAACTCCACTTAATGAACCGTACTTGCTAATCATTGCGGTTCTGAAAGCATTCTTGGCAGTATCCGTATAGACCTGGAATTTCCCGCGTGACGGATAGCTCCAGCCTGCTGACTGATAATAGGACGGGTAGCGAAGCTCACCGGATGGTCCGCCGCTTAAGTAGATTTTGGCAATCAGACCCTTGTAGCTTGCGAAATTGGAGGCAAAGGAAGCGTACAGTTCGTTGTACTGCTGGCTGATGCCGCTCCAGAAAGGGGAGAGGGCTTCGTTGTTCACATAGCCAGTCTCACTCTTGAATTTCATTTCATCCGCAGATCCCTTGCTCCAGAGCCATGATGGAATTGGGATATTGCAGTCATCCCCAGGATTTCCACCGCATGCGTGAGTAGAGAGGATAGGGACCCATTTGAGGCCCGATGCGCTCACCGCATCTGCATACTTCTTATAGTAGCTCCAATCAAATTGATTGTCGCCAGCAGCTTCTACATCTCCCCACCACACATCGGTTGTAAGGGCGTAGACACCATTGTCTTTCAAGGTTTTGAGTTGATTCTTGAACGCATTCCAGTCAGTAACCTTGGTCAACGGGGCCATGACAGAAGCCTGAAAGTCATTCGCTACTTCAGCCCTCGCTGTGTTGGTGAAAGGCGTTAGGAATGTGGAGAAGATTAGTGAGAAAATTAATGTAAATAAATAGCCTCTTTTCATTGTAGCCTTGGTAACGTGCAAACAGATCATCCTCCTCTTGATTTGAACCATTGTGAATAAGATTCTAGAAAGTATGGAGCGACGGGCAAAAAGCTTGTCATTCAGTGGACAAAAGGGACGGGAGACTCACACGTGTGATGATTTCATCCAGTGTGCAAACGTTTACACCAATAGTCTAAGGTGATTTTTTATGATAAACAACGTAATAAATTGCTAGAAAAGGAGGATTATATTGACATGTGGCTTAGAACTCATTGAATCCTGCATAGAAAATAAGGTATGCACAGATAAATATAGACGGTCCCCAGTGTATCGGCCGGGCCTAAGTCTTGTTCTTCTTTTTCGGAGCTGTCCCGCATAACCTATATGGAATGAATTAAAGAAAATCAAGAATTTAGTTCAATCCATATAGCTAGAAAAGATCGACCGTTAGTAGGGGGGCCTGTCAGTGTGGAGAAGACGGAGATGGCACAGCCGTCGGAGGAGAAAGCGGGTCAGCAGACGGAAGGTCTGGCTGATCTCCGTGATCATCGCCCTGGTGTGCATGCTGCAATTTTTCGTGTATGTCGAACGTCAGATGAAGGAACCGATTGGCAATTTGGCGAAAGTCCGGGTTAAGCAGATTGCTACAGAATCTATTAATGAAGCTATCACAGCCCAAGTGAAGGATCAGAAGCAGTTTGATGATTTAATCGAATGGAAGACCGATGATACCGGGAAAATAAAAGGTTTCGTCATTAATTACTCTGCTCATATGAAGATCACTTCGGATACCATTCACACGGTCCAGTCCACCCTGGACCGGATCTCTAAGCTGTCCGAGAATATCCCTCTCGGTCAGGCGCTGGGAAGTCCGATTCTTGCTTCCTTCGGTCCCAAGATTCCGTTCCGGATTGAACCGAAGAGCGATGTGAAGGTCGATCTGAATACCCGAAGGCAGAATGCGGGGATTAATATGATTCTGGTCGAGGTGTACCTGCGGGTGAAGACAGAGGTATCCGTCGTAGTTCCATTTGATATGGTTCCCCAGTCTGTGGAGACAGAGATTCCTGTCTCTTATCTGCTGGTGGTGGGGGACGTGCCGACGTACTATTATGACAATAACGGCAATCCGGTTGGCGAGAACAGTCCAAATGCACCGAATATTACGCTTCCGACGCACCCTTCGGGATAAAAGACTGAAGTGGGCCACTGGCACCCGGCCAGTTACATGAAAGGGATGGTCTCTCGCACGGCTTTAGCGATCAGTCGGGACGAATAGATGCGCTGAGTGTAAGCGTAGAGAATGACTTTGGTGAAGAAACCTCTCCTTTTGTGAATGGTTGGTCGTACTTCCATTTTACCAAAGGAAGGTTTCTTTTTTATGGTTTCGTTGAAATTTCGCCGAAAGTCTGCGGAGAGACGAACGATTGCGGACAAGTGATAGCGGTCGCCTTTGTGTTCGGATATTTTCCACTGAAAATAATTTTATATATCCGAGCACAGGCAGCGATGGGAGTAACGTTCGTTCTCGGAGCTTTTAGAGCACAAACTGAACTCCTAACAAAATCAGGAGCCGTCTTTTGGGACGGCTCCTTTCTCATTTTTTGCGAAGGCGGGCTCTTTCGGCATTCTCCCATCTCTTTAATAACGGGTACGGATCGAAAGCCCACTCGCTCTTGCCATTATCACGGTATATTCCAAAATGAAGATGCGGCGGGAATTTGCCTTGTGTCCCCGGGGGACCGTAACCACTGCTTCCTACCCAGCCAATTACCTGGCCTGGCGTCATCATATCGCCTACATTAATATTCTTCGCATATCCGCTTAAGTGGGCATAGTAGTGATACCGGTTATTCAGATCCCGGATTCCAATCCGCCAGCCGCCAAATGGATTCCAGCCTTTAATCTCCACAATACCGTAGCAGACACTTCGAACAGGGACTCCATAAGGAGCGAATAAGTCGTTGCCTTCATGAATCCGGAAGCCTCCCCAATGCCTCGAGTTCCCCCACGTATCATTGTAGCTATATGAATTGGAAATCGGGAGCGGGAATGCATTCTCGAACAGATCAAGCCGATTGAAGGCTTCATATATCCGGGCAAATTGACTAATCCGCTGAACAGCCCGGTCATTCTGATAGTATTTCCATAGAGCAATACGGAAGTCATCCTCATCATAACCAAAGCTTGTGATATAACGTCCTATCGTGAAAAGCGCATCCCGGTCGTTCTTTGGATCTGCAACCCCATCGCCTGTCGCATCTTTCCCCATACCGCCGAACAAAGCAATCGATACGGGATTCGTATCTTGAGGTTCAGGATTAACCCAGCCTGACCAGACAGGAGAGAGAAAGGATATCCTGGTTAATCTCTCCTCAGACTTAGCTTCTTTGGAGCTGGGGGTCAGCGTCCGTTCATACTGATCTACTGCTGCGAGCCTATACCAGGGTATGTGCAGGAGACTGCCCATTTCTTCGTAGAGCTGACGACGGGCGAGATAGGGGTCTTGCTTCGTATTTTCTTTAGTGCTGGCTGCGGCCTCCGCTGCTGAAGCACGAGATCCTAGAGCGTTCCAGACCAGGGTAAGAGCCAACAAACCAAGAAGAATAGGGCGAACCTGACTCATTAGTGAACTTTTGTTATGCACGCAGTATGACCTCCTCCTGCTGCCTGAGGGGTAATGGATTCAGGCCGTAAGTCTGATTCCTTTAATGTGGAACAAGTCATGTTATTTTATTCTGAGAAGTATTTCAATTACTTTCATGGTATAATAATGGGCAGGATATGGATTGAACTATAAAAGAAGGAAGGTCAGACCGTTGTCTAAACAAGCGAAAGAGCCAAAACCGGATTGGATTCGGATTAAGCTGACTACCGGAGAGAATTACCAGGATATCAAGAACATGATGCGTTCCAAAACACTACATACGGTGTGCGAGGAAGCGCGCTGTCCAAATATATATGAATGTTGGGCTAATCGTACCGCTACCTTTATGATTCTGGGTGACATTTGCACACGTGCCTGCCGTTTCTGCGCTGTGAATACGGGGATGCCGACAGAACTCGATCTTCAAGAACCTGAGCGCGTTGCAGAAGCCGCAGAGAATATGAATCTGAAGCACTGTGTTGTTACAAGCGTGGCTCGTGATGATCTTAAGGATGGGGGAGCGCAAATTTTTGCAGGCTCCATTCATGCGATACGCCGCCGTCTGCCGCTTTGCAGTGTGGAGGTTCTAATTCCGGACTTCCTTGGGGATACGGAATCGTTGAAGATTGTGATGGATGCGAAGCCGGACATTCTGAATCACAATATCGAGACCGTTGAACGGATGTCTGACCGTGTTCGGGCGAAGGCGAAATATCGCCGTTCACTAGAGCTTCTGAAGAAAGCGAAGGAAATGCAGCCTGAAATCCCAACGAAGTCCAGCATCATGCTGGGTGTGGGAGAAGAATGGGATGAAATTCTTCAGGCTATGGATGATTTGCGCGAGGTGAATGTCGATATCCTTACGATCGGTCAATACCTGCAGCCGTCTCCGAAGCATTTAGATGTAGAGAAGTACTATCGTCCTGAGGAATTCGTCAAGCTCAAGGAAGAAGGCTTGAAACGGGGCTTCAGCCATGTGGAATCCGGACCTCTTGTCCGCAGCTCTTATCATGCCCATGAGCAGGTCAAATCGGCCAAGAGCAATCAGAAAGGCATTCATACGCCAGCTTAAGGGGAGTAGAGGGGGAACGTTCTTTTGATCCAGGTTAATGGCAAAAGTTACGAAGTAATTCAGGAGAACAGAAATGGCTGGGATCCTGAGGCATTTAAGCAAAGATACAGCGATGTGCTTGAACGATACGATTATATTATCGGGGACTGGGGCTATAATCAGCTTCGTCTGAAGGGGTTCTACCGGGATAATCATCCCAAAGTGAACAAGGACTCTTCGATCTCCGGAATTATGGATTATATTAATGAATACTGCAATTTTGGTTGTCCTTATTTTGTGCTTCAAAGAGTGAAGGATGTTCCCCGGGATCCTCAACCGGTAACCAAGGAGAACTCCGAACCTAGAGAACAGTCGAAGGACAAGCCGGGAGAAGAACCTCAAGAGACGAAATCCGCTCCGAAACCCGCCCACCAGGCTAAGGACCGCGTTAAGGAGCAGGTTGTACAACCCGTACAAGCAGCTGAGTCTCACTCCAAGAGCCAGACTGCCGGGGAAGGATCTATACAAGATACAGAACCCGCCAAGAACATACAGCAGCAAAGCAAAACGGTTCCCGAATAATCGGGAACCGTTTGTTGTTGTTGTTCGCTTATGGGGTGCTGAGCGTAAGCTTGTTCTGGCTATAGCTCCATTTTAACGAAGGGTATTGCTTCACAAAGGCATGGATCTCAATATAGCTCTCTTCATGTTGGAACACCACTTGATTTGATGCCACGGTGAACCCATTTCGCCGTCCCGCTCCGTCAGTTACAATAATTTTCTTGTCCTTCGCATTCCAAGCAATTTCCCCTTGTACCAGTGAAGTCAGCACACGTGAGGGAACATAGATGGAATTTCCTTTCTTAATCATATCCAGTACCCCGTTAAAGGATTCTCCATCAACGCTGAGAGAATGGCTGTCCCCGCTGACTTTGATGTTCTTCAGTCCTGCGAGAGAGAAAGCGGTAATCAACTGAGCTGTGCTATTCTTCACCTCGAAATCAGGCTTAAGACCGATTTTGTTGAAGTCTTCCTTGCTTGGGGTCAAATATTTCTCTGTAGTCAGCTTAAGTGCGTCTCCGTTAGACAAGGATATCACATTCTGGATGCGGGCTTTCCCGTAAGTGGTTGTTCCCACTGTGGTGGCCACGTGATTATCCCGCAGCGCGCCTGTCAGAATCTCGGAGGCACTGGCGCTGTTCTCGTTCGTAAGAATGACTACAGGTACTCCGATCTTAACTCCATCTGAAATTACTTGGGGAACTAATAATCCGCTCTGATCCTGAGTGTACATTAAGATCCCTTTATCTATAAAATGCTTGGCAATATTATTAGCGGTATCAATATAACCGCCCCCATTATCACGAAGGTCCAGGACAAGTGACTTCATGCCGGAAGCCTGGAGCTTGCTTAGAGCATCGGCAAAGTCCTCATCCGCATTATCAGCGAAGCTGGTCAATTGTATGTAGCCGATTTTACTGTGACTAATTGCCGCATTTACCGTAGGCAGGTAGATTTCAGCGCGGGTCACTGTAAAAAGCTTGGTGATGCCGCCGCGCTGCACGGTTAATTTAACCGAAGTATTCTCCTCGCCGGCCAGACCACCTGCGGTCTCCGGTCCAGTCACAGTTACTCCATCGATCCCCGTAATGATATCCCCGGCCTTAATGCCGCTTTTTTCAGCAGGTGATCCTGATATTACGCTGTCCACATACAGCTTGTTGTTCTCAAAGTATAAAGTGACACCGATGCCCACATAATCCTGGTTGATGGAATCCTGAAATTGCTTGAGTTCATCTGCTGTGAAGTAGGAGGTGTATGGATCATCCAGCTGATAGATCATTCCTTCAATTGCCGCGCGGATGAGCTCATCCTTCTTAACGCCTGATACGTTGTACTTACTAATGTAGTCGAGCACTTCCTGAATAAGCTGGGTGTCTGAAGCTGAAGCCTGGGTAGCTTCGGCAGTCCCTGTGGTGGTAGTCTGCTGACTATCGGCGGCGAACGCAGCTCCTGGAAGCAGAAGAAGAGAGAGTGTAAGAGTTGTACTGATAATTGCATTTCGGATTGAAAATTTGGTCATATGAATTGTCTTCCTTTACTAATTAATTATTCAGCCAAGCCATAAGTATTCGTAATCAGCCACTTGCCTGACTTGGATTTGCCCATAACATAGACTTCTTTGTAGGTTTGTTGGTAAGATTCATTATCAACCTTATAAGTCTCGTTCTCTTCCACATATACAGCAGCTTCTTCAGCAGTATAGTAGATGGTTTTGACTTTCGGTAAGGAAATTTTGAAGTCGTTATCTTTGAAATAAGAATTGATGGAGTCCTTGAAGTCATCTGTTGCAAGACTTGGCTCAAGCGCGGTGAGCATGCCGTCCAGGTTCTTATCATTCAGGTTCTTGAAATAAGTGTCAATGAGCTGCTTGAAGCTGGTCTCGTCAGCAGTTGGGACATTAATGGATTTGGTCAATGCATCCGCGGGAAGCAGGTAGTCTACACGCTGAGAATTGAAATCGTAAATCCTCCATGACCCATCTTCCTTCACCAAAGTGTACACATAATTAATCCGGGTATCCGGGGTATAGACACCTCCGGTGCGGGTAGATTCTTCGGTGGTTTGGACGACGGCCTCACCCGATTTTGGATCCAGATTAATGATCTTGAAATCCACGATCTTGCTGATTTGGGGGTAGGTCTCAGCCTGTTTCCGCATGGACTCTTCTCCATTCTTAATTGGAGAATCCGAGGAAGTGAGGCTTATCACTTTAGCCATGTCTTTATTGTTGAAGTACTCGACGCTTTGATTAAGAACCCCTCGAATTTGCTGCTCATCGAGTGCCGTTGATGCGGCTGTATGGATGTAGATGGAATTGGAGTCGCTGTCCCACTCCACATCGGCACCGGATGCTTCTCCAATGAAGCGGAGCGGGATGAAGGTAGTGCCTTTAACTGTGACTGGAGAGATAGATAGCTTCTTCACGACCCCGTTAACCGTGGCCCGGTTGCTGCCGATCGTCAGCCTGATAACAAGTCCGTTCTTCTTTCCCGTTACAGTCTGTGTTTTGGCGTCCCAATCGACCTTAAGTCCGAGCTTCTCGAATAGGGTCCTGAATGGAACAAGTGTCGTACCTTGCTGGGTAAAAGGGGCTCCAGCAGTAAAGCGGATTGGGCTGCCATCAATGTAGACCTGGGTGGTCTTGGAAGCAGCATGGGCCGGTAAAGATAGGGCCAGAGATAGAGCGAATACAGTTAGTGCGGAAGTAATACGTTTCACGAATGGAGCACTCCTTGCGGTCAAATTTGAGCAGATAGATCGGTTATACCACTGCTACGTGTTAAAGTCTACGATTATTTTTGTATTTATTTCCATAATCCGTAGAATGAGAAAATAGCGTTGAACGACAAATAGAGGCCGCCCTTTTGGGCCGCCCCTACAAGATCTGCATTTTTTAATAACCCTAGCCCAGAAAGGCGTTGCGTACCCTATTCCAGAACGGGAAAGGACGATAACGGATAAAGCTTACTTTCTGCTTCGCAACCTGGCAGCGAACCGAAATCAGATCGTCAACCGGATGGTTGATATGATCGATTGTCAGCAGCAGCCGCTGGTCTTTGCGGGAATAGATGTCTGAGTGATGGTGCTTGGGCAGCACCAGCGGTGATCCGGCAGTCCGGAATACCCGGTTGTTGATTGAGGCGATTTCGGTAATCTGCAGAGCCTCGATCGATGGATGAATGATCGCTCCGCCGAGGCTCTTGTTATAAGCCGTGCTTCCGGCCGGCGTAGATACACATATTCCGTCACCACGGAACATCTCGAACTGCTGATCATTAATATCGACCTGTGCAACGACGGTACCATCGACTCCCTTGAGAGTGAACTCGTTAACGCAAATATATGACGAAGTCCCCGATTTCTTTTGCACCTGTATATCGATCAGAGGATAGTTGACAATTCGGGGCCTTGGCTGTTCGGGAGTCTTGTGACCTACCATGAGTTGAATCAGCTCAGGGATCTCAGTTGCCTTCCAGTCGGCATAAAAGCCGAGATGCCCCGTGTGGATCCCGACAAATGCGATCGAGGGAATCCGGTCAATAAAAGTATGGAAGGCGTGCAGCATCGTTCCGTCACCACCGATAGAAATGACAATCTCCGGGGATTCGGCATCCATTTCAAAACCATTTTCGGCCGCCAGCTTATGAAATTGCTCACTTAACTCGACAGATAATTGATCTCCGCGGTCAAGAACGTAATATCTCAAGATGAAAGCTCCTTTGCCTTATGTCTTGTGTCTTGTACCGATCATAATCAATTATAGGACAGAAAACAATGTTTCATTTCCATTTGAGGGCTTTTGGTTTGTTCCATAGATGCTGAATGATACTAATGAAAAAGGACAAAATAAGCAGTAGAGATAGGGCTTCCAAAGTAAGAAGACCAGCGGATGGCAGTCCACTCCAGCCTGAATGGAGCCCCGGTGAATCTCCGAAGCTCAGGAATACCTCGGTATCTGGGCCAGTGAGCGGCCACAAGAAAAGAACCATGAGTGCTGCAAGCACCGCATGAATCATTCTAGCCAAGAGGAATGGCAAATAACGCAGACCCGTTCCGCTCAGTATGCTCGCAATTTGAGCATGGACGGACAGGCCGGCCCAAGACAAGATGAAGGCGGCGGCAGAGGCCTTGAAAGCCAGTGGTACGGACGCGGGAACCTCGGCTGACGACTTAGCGCCAAGTGTTACCTCAAATCCGCCTCCTACAAAAGGTTCAGCAAGAGCGGGAGGTAGATGAAGAATAGAGAGGACCTGCCGGATCAGCTCATACAGCTGAGTCATAAGTCCAGATGCGCTGAGAACCTCAAGCAGGACGGAGAAGACGACTACCAGTCCCCCTACGACCGTCATGAGCTGCAGTGCCGAGATTACAGACTGCCTTAGTTGCTCGCCGAAGGTACGATCGTCCGCAAGCCGTGCTTCATGCATGGCCTTCAGAGCGGAGCGGAGACTAAAGCCGGAACGGGCCGCGGCTGGCGCCGGGCTGGGGATGGCTCTGGGCGCATGGAAGCGCATGAGAAGTCCTACCAGTAGAGAACTTCCATAGTGAGCCGCTGCTAGTGTGCCTGCGAGCTGTGGATTATGAAAGAATCCGACAGATACAGCGCCGATGAGGAAGATCGGATCAGACGTTGTTGTAAAGGCGACCAGTCGCTCTCCCTCCTCCCGGGTGAGCAGCTGCTGTTCACGAAGCTTGGAGGTTAGCTTGGCACTGACTGGATAACCAGAGGCGAAGCTCATGGCTGCCACAAATCCGCCGCTTCCCGGGATACGGAATAAAGGCTTCATCAAGGGATCTAGGAGCATCCCAATGAAATGGACGATACCGAAACCAAGCATCATCTCCGAGATCACGAAAAAGGGAAAGAGGGATGGGAACAGCACGTCCCACCAAATGGCGAGTCCGCGGACGGCCGCTTTCCAGGAATAATCCGGGAATGTGAGCATAAGCCCAAATAATAAGGTTAAGCCTATTAACAGGAGCAGAACGCTCCATTTTTTCAGACTCATACGCATACGGCCTCCCTAGGTATTTGCCTCAGCTTATAGATTAGACATATGAAATTCTATGGACAAACAGTACAAAAAAACACGAGAAAGCGATTACAGATTGGGCTGTTTTTTTCGCATGGTTATGATAAAATACAAATACAAGATGCGCCCGACCTTTCGGCCTGAATTTAATTCATATGGATGGAGTGATGGATATGAGTTTTGTTGCCGGTGTTCTCGTATGCGCCTTTGTGTATGTTATACGCGCCTCTCTTGTCCATTCCGGTGAAGAGGATTGGCGAAGCTACTAAAATAACTTGATTGACGCCAGGACGCTAATGCCCATTAGCGTCTTTTTTGTCTATACGGATGAGCGTACATAGAGGCCCGTTTTTTGGTATAATGGTACAGTAGGATTAGGGGAATGAACGTTAGGATTGGGTTCTTTGTTCATGATCTGCAGATTTTAGAGGGAAGTTGGCGAGAAGTAAATGAATTTCAATCCAAGTCTGTCCATATATGAGAATCTTGGTGGGGAAAGTACCCTGCGCAAGCTGGTTGAGGCTTTCTATCCGAAAGTACAGGCTAACCCTCTGTTGGGACCTTTGTTTCCAGAGGATATTACACCTGTGATGGACAAGCAGTTTATGTTCCTATCTCAATTTTTTGGGGGACCATCACTGTATTCCGATCAATACGGACATCCGATGATGCGTGCAAGGCACCTGCCTTTTCCAATTACGGAAGAACGTGCGGAGGCCTGGCTTTCCTGTATGGCTTCGGCACTGGATGAGATTGGGGTAGAGGATCCGCTTCAGTCCTTCGTGCTTCAACGTCTTTCAGGACCTGCCCACCATTTTATAAACACTCCTAGTTAAATGGAATAAATGAAAGGGAGAATGGCACATTGGAATTAGAGCCGCTCTATACGATCAAGGTAACCTGTATACAATGCGAACATGAATTTACAACATCAAGGGTTAGACCAAGCTTCAAGAGAGCAGTGAAGACGGATACTGATTTCTGCCGTTACTATGCCAAGGAGAATCCTGATTTTTATGTAGTTCGAGTATGCCCATCATGTGGATTTGCATTTTCCGAGAATTTTGACGAGCGACTGAAGGATGCTCAGCGGACCGACTTCCAGAAGCAGATTGGGAACCGGATTGTGCTCCGTGATTTCGGCGGTCCGAGAGACTGGAATACAGCGCTTGAGACTTATAAGCTAGCCCTGCTCTGCGCACAGGCTATTCATGAGAAGGAACGTATTATTTCCAGTCTGCTTCATCATATCGCATGGCTCTACCGTTACAAAGACCTGAAGGAACAGGAGATTCGTTTCTTGCGCTTCAGCCTTGAATCTTATATACGCGTGTATGAGCTTGAGGGAGCCGGGGCTAACGATGCCAGATTGATGTACCTAATTGGGGAACTGAACAGGCGTCTGGGCGAATATTCGGAAGCTGTGCGCTGGTTTTCGCGCGTAATTAATGACAAGAAGATTATGGATGCGGCGATGATCCGGGCTTCCCGTGAACAATGGGCAATGCTAAGAGAGGACATGCTGGCAGCCAAGCTGGAAATTCCTGAGGAAATGCGAGGATAGCCTCGCTGCTGCTCATGACAAAATAGGGGAACCGCTGCATCCTAGGCAGTGATTCCCCTTTTGTAAGTGAGTATAGAGGGAGCTATTTACGAACAACCTTATTGGTTAGAAGATAGTCAGAGTCACTATCGAGGATCGTGAGCCGGGTATGGCAGCACGGGAAGACAAGAAGCTTCTTTTTGCCTTCGCGGACGCTCTGGATTTCATGCGGTTTCATGGGTAACAGAACATGCTCACTGCCGCAGAAAGGGCACTCCTGTACATAGATGTCTCCCATCACGATATCATAGGGAAGTGCCTTCTCAAAAGGAATCATGATTTCGGTTTATCCGCTGAACCTGCATCTTCCTTCGCAAGCTCGCTAATTTTTTGCAGTAAAATATGCTGCGGCATATGCATAAGGTTCTCCAAAGGGACTCCGAGTTTCTCGGCTAATTTAACAGCGGTTTCGGCTGAAATTTGTAGTGGTTTCATTTGGCTCCTCCTTGTGTGCCCTTGGGGCTAATATAATAGTTATACACTTTTGGACTCTAATCAATCAACAGATATAGAAGGGATGATTAGCATGACACAATTGAGACAGCCTGTTTCCTTGACCTGGGATCTGGAGTCTTTGTTCCCTGGGGGTTCTTCTTCAGCAGAATTTAAAGCCTTTCTCAGCAAGCTGGAGCAGGATATTGTGAAGCTTGGGCAGCAAGTGAAGGAATTGGAAGCTCCCAAAACGGTCCAGGATACGGCATCTCTGGACAGCTTCATTGATTCGCTTCAGAGCGCTTATTCTCGTATCACTGAAGCGGGAAGCTTTGTGGGATGCCTGACTGCCCAAGATACAACGGACAAGAAGGCGGTACAGCTCTCGGGTAAGGTAACCTCCCTTAGGGCTGCTCTGCAGGGTCTCTCTACGGTATTTGAAAGTATTCTTCGCGCAACAGAAGATGAAGTATTTGCCGAATGGATTAAGCGGCCGGAGATTGCACCTATTGCCTTCTCGCTGAATGAGAGCCGTGAAAGAACCCGTGAGAAGCTGCCTCCCGAGCAGGAAAGTCTGGTTCTAGATCTGGCCGTAGACGGATACCACGGCTGGGGGGAACATTACGATACAATTGTCAGTAAAGTAAGCATTCCATTCAAAGAGGACAATGGGGAAGAGGTTGCCCTGTCCGCAGGTCAAGCGCATAACAAGCTGCACAGCAGAAGCCGTGAGGTTCGTGAAGAGACCTTCGAGAAATGGGAGAATGCTTGGGAAGAAGTCAGTGATTACTGTGCGGATACGCTCAACCGTCTTGCCGGCTTCAGATTGAAGCTGTATGAGAAGCGCGGCTGGGATCAGGTTCTCAAAGAACCTCTCAGCATTAACCGGATGTCCCAGGCAACATTGGATACGATGTGGGCGGTAATCTCACAGAACAAACCGGTATTTGTGAAATACCTGGAGCGCAAAGCCAAGCTGCTGGGTGTAGAACGTCTTAGCTGGGCTGATGTGGAAGCTCCGCTGGGGAGTGTGGACACCAAGATTGAATATAATGATGCGGCTGAAGAAATTGTAAAAGAATTCAGGACCTTCAGTCCGAAATTGGCGGACTTCACGGTGGATGCTTTTAACAAGAACTGGATTGAAGCCGAAGACCGGAAAGGCAAACGTCCGGGCGGCTTCTGCACCTCTTTGATTGAAAGCAAGCAGACACGGATCTTTATGACATACAGCGGCACGGCCTCCAATGTATCCACACTCGCTCACGAGCTGGGTCATGCCTACCATCAGCATGTCATGGATGATCTGCCAACCTTTAATCAGAATTATGCCATGAACGTGGCCGAGACCGCTTCTACATTTGCCGAAATGATTCTGGCGGATGCTCAGGTGAAGAATGCAGCAAGCAAGGAAGAGAAGATTACGCTGCTTGAAGACAAAATCCAGCGAAGTGTCGCTTTCTTTATGAATATTCATGCTCGCTTCCTGTTCGAGACCCGCTTCTATGAGAAGCGTAAGGAAGGCCTGCTGAACGCGGAGGAAATCTCCGCGCTTATGGTAGAAGCTCAACAAGAAGCTTATGAAGGAGCACTGGCTTCCTATCATCCACATTTCTGGGCTTCGAAGCTTCATTTCTACATTACAGATGTCCCGTTCTATAATTTCCCTTATACCTTTGGGTATCTATTCAGTACAGGGATATTTGCCCGGGCGCAACGTGAAGGTGATGCTTTTGCCGAGAAATACGATGCGCTGCTGCGGGATACCGGCCGGATGACGGTTGAAGACCTGGCCAAGAAGCATCTAAATGTAGACCTGACCCAGCCGGATTTCTGGCAGGAAGCTGTATCCCTGGCTGTTGCCGATGTGGAGATGTTCCTTGAAATGACAGAATAAAGTAGTTGGATACAAATTCTAGCCGCTCGGATAGTCAGATCATATCTGTCTTTCCGAGTGGTTTTTTGTCGTAATTTAAGGAGCTCTGGCGAAAGTTGAAAGAAGAAAAAATTGAAAATTATATTTATATAGGCATAATTACCCAATTTTGTAGGTTATTGTTGATGGGTATATTAGAATGGAATATAATGAGACGTAAGCCCTATATTAGGGAATTATTAAGGGAAGGAGGGTGGATATTGTGAAGACAGAGCAATTTTCATTAGCAAGACAATTGGATCTTGTATTTAGAGAACTAGAGGGAGAGTTAGCGGGACTTACATCAGGTACCGTATTTGTACAGATCCGGAACAATGTTATTGGCAAGTTCGGTATCCGCCAAAATCCGATTAGTGGGAGAAACGGACATTTATCAGGGGAGGATCAGGGACTAACTTCGGTCCAGCAAGCTTCATTTAGAAAGATGGCTATTGAATCGCTCAACTTCAAACGCAACTGGACACATGGTGAAATCAGCTATGAGTTTGCGCTTCGTAAGGACATGGTTATTGTCGATGCCACACTTGAATCTAATTATAATATGGCCAACCTAATGATTCGTTATCCAAGAAAAGAAGCTACCCATACATATCAAGAGCACTCTTAATTCATGAACAACTGAATCTCTAACAAATGATCAGCAGGACTTACCCAATTCGCATGAAGCGGATCAGGAGAGCCCTGCTTTTACTTAAGTTGTCAGCCTTACAAATCAGGCTTGCTGCTTAATTCGCTTAGGCAGTACTCCGCTGATGGTGAATATTACAAGAAACAGCATCAAGCTGATAAAGGTAAGTATAGCGATGGAGAGGAAGCTTCCCGTAGCTTCAAACAGCTCACCCGCCGCGGCTGCTCCAAGTGTAGTACCTAAATACATCAGGGTATTAGTAAGAGCCGCAATTGTGCCTCTGGCAGTAGAAGACAGGGTCTGCAGAGAGCTGATCATAACAGGAAAGAGCGTCCCCCCGATACTGAATATGAAGAATAGACCTGCCTTAACAACAGTCAAATTACTGACAGACGCCAGAAGGATGTAGAGCAGCGCGTTGAACATAACTCCGATTAGCAGCGCATTCTTGGCTCCAATTCGGCCAACTAATGAGGTTCCCCAAATGCTTCCTATCGTATTTCCAAGTCCCAGAAACAGCATAACACCTCCAATTTCCGAGACATCCAGCCGGTAAGATACTGAAAGCCACGAACCGAGGAACGAGAACGCGGCGAAATTACCGAATTGAAATAAGAAGTATGCCGTGAAGGCGAGAGCTGCCTTGGGAGACCTTAGGAGCTGTAAGTAAGGCTTGAGCAGAGAACGCGGATTAGAAATGTATGTTCTTTGTTCTTCAGGGAGAATATTCGGAAAAACAGACCAGACAGCACCTACAAGCAAAAGAGCCAGAAATCCGATCACGAGGAAAGGGATTCGCCAGTTGATTGCAGCCAAATAACTTCCCAAAGGAAGGCCAAGCAGCTGAGAGATGGAGAGACCCGCAGTAGCGATGCCCATGGCCCTGAGAATTTTATCTTTTGGAAAGAGTGTGGGAATGGACGCCCAGACTTGAGGCGTTACAAAAGCTGCACTAACCCCGGCAGCGAAGCGGAAGATATTCATACTAGAGAAGCTGTATGCTGAGGCGCAGAGCGCAGTTGAAATGGCAAAAGCAGCAAGTCCGCCGAGCATGACCTTCTTGCGGTTAAGTCGATCGGATAAGGGGCCGGCAATTAAAGCGAATAATGCATATCCCAGGGCATAACTGCTCACCATCCACCCCGCCTGCCCAGCTTTAATATGGAAAGTCTGTTGCAGCAACGGGAGAAGCGGGCTGATCAGGAACGTATCTGTACCGATTACGAACATGATTGCGAAAAACAAGACGATAACGGATTTCTTCAACTGGACTTCCTCCTTCAAAGTGACTGATACAAGAATTACTTCATTAGTTCAATAACTATTGAACAACAAGAGATAAAAAAACCCGGATTACAAAGAGTCCAGGAATCCAGGAATAAACGTGGTGAATGTGCCGTGATTAATCTGTATGTATTTCGTCTGAGCTTCTTTTCGGACAAGGATCAATCCGGCTTCCCGGAGAGTGCGGAAGTGGTAAGAAGCATTGGATTTGGAGGCCTCGCACAAGTCTCCAACTTCACCACAACTTAGCTCGGTGTTACTGTCACGCAATGTGCGAATAATCTGGAGACGTGTAGGATCAGCTAGTGCTTTGAAGATATGTACCCGGGTATCATCGGTAAATTTACGTTGTTCAATAGTCATACAACTATAATATTCCAATTCAGATCTTTGTCAATAGGCTGTTGCATTCACATAAAAACAAGCGGCCTGCTCAGAGCAGACCGCCTATTTTTATATCGAAAGTAGGATAGAACGCAAATTATAGGTTAGAACGACCCGATAATTGCTGTTCTGCCAATTGCACGAGACGTTTTGTGATATAGCCCCCAAGGGAACCATTCTCACGGGAAGTGTTATCTCCAAGGTAACCATCTTGAGGGATAGTTACACCAAGCTCTTGAGCTGCTTCAAATTTCAATTGTTGCAATGCTTGGTTCGCTTGAGGAACGATAAGGTTGTTACTGCGACGACTTCCGCCACGGTTGTTTGAACCTGCCATGTTTGTCACCTCCTTTGACCTTAGTGATGTTAGTATGGTTTCAGACTCATAAAATATGCACAAGAAATTAGAGTATAAGAGGTGGTAAATATTACAGTAACGTGGGGATTTCAATTAAGGAGAACATAAAAAAACGGTAACCGCGGGATAGCGGTACCGTCTTGTCATAGGTATAGTCTCTCTTAGGAAGGGTATACGATATCCAAATTAACCTGCAGGGTCAGCTGCTGCCCAGGCTGGAGATCGATTAGCCCTGTAACTTCATTAGGCAGATTCAGGTTAGGTGCATTGGGAAGCCAGGTATACGGCTCAATGCAGAAGAATTGATCGGCCTCTCCTTTGGTATAGAGGACCCAGTGTTTGAAATATTCAGGACTAGCCGAGTAACGAATGGCATACCCGTCTTCACGCTGCAGCAGTGCTTCAGCCGGCTTGCCGCCGATACTAAACATCGTATCAAAATTCGTACCTTTCAGGTTCAATCCGGTGTTAAGACGGTCGAATTCACCCAAAGGAGCCGCTTCGCCGGTAGTCACATTCTCTTCATCAAGCAAGTAGGTCTCCGTTACCGGAAGACGTAATGTCCAAGCATCAGGACGTCCATCAAGCAGGAACCATGTATGAAGTCCCAGACCGAAAGGAGCTGGATTATCCCCCAGTTGTGTGACTTTGAATGTTTGGGATAACGAGGTCCCTTGCAGTCTCAAAGTCATTTCAAGTTTGAGGGGTACAGGATATTGCCGGATCCATTCTGGATCATCAGAGGTCAGAAATTCGGTTGTAATTGCACAGCCTTCTTCATCTTCTTCAATATCACTGACCCGCCAGCACTGTGTACGATGGAGTCCGTGAATATGGTTGTCATTCGCAGTATTACGATCAAATTGATAATGTTGTCCGGCATATTCGAAGTGTCCTCTGCGGATTCTTCCAGGCGGAATGAGAAGAGGAATGCCGAAGTGGTAAGGTTTCTGCAGATAAAAATCGAGTTCATTCTCCTCGGGCCGCCGCAGCACTTCACGCTGCTGCACTTTATCAGTTAGGCCGATAACGTTATTCCCGAGCCGTGGCAACAGTGTGACTTCAAGTTCGCGGCTATGTAAAATATATGTGTCGTAGCCGTTCCATTGCCCTTTGGTCACTTTTTTCATATCGTTGCTCCTTTTCCCACTATAATCAAAATTCAAAGCTAGACCTATCATAACACTTTTGTTTGAGGACGGAAAATCTGATTTGACAGATTTGGTTTTGCACATTTAATATGGAAACATAAACTTCAAAGATATGCAATGCGTTGATGGGGATAAGTATTCTGGAGATGGCTTCTGCAGAAAGCCGGTGGATGATGCGAACCGGTGAGGCAGCTTCATGAGGAATGGACCCTGGAGCGCTGGAAGGAACGGAAGCGCCGTATGCGGCGAGTCCCAGTATGTCCGGACGGTATTCCCCGTTACAGGAATCTAAGGCTGGAGCCTGTTCAATCAGAGTCTGCAGCGAATTAGGGTGGCACCACGATCTCACGTCCCTTTCGGATGTGGGTTTTTTTGTGTTTTCTTAAGGCTATCAAGATAAATTGGAATACATCATCATAAGGGGGATTTACAGATGAAAAAGAAGATCGTTCTCTCCGGCATTCAGCCAAGCGGCAAACTCACTTTGGGTAACTACATTGGTGCGATGCAGAACTTCGTCCAGCTGCAGCACGAATATGATTGCAATTTCATGGTGGTTGATCTCCATGCGATTACGGTGACTCAGGAGCCGGCCGCTCTCCGTGAGCAGTCAGAGGCTGTAGCCGCTCTGTTCATCGCAGCAGGCATTGATCCGAATAAAGCAAATGTGTATATGCAGTCCCATGTTCCGCAGCATGCCCAGCTTGGCTGGATTCTGACGACACTGACTTCAATGGGCGAGCTGGAGCGTATGACCCAGTTCAAAGATAAGTCTTCTGGAAAAGATTCCGTAGGCGCCGGGCTGTTCGTATACCCGTCTCTGATGGCAGCCGATATTCTCTTATATAATGCGGATCTGGTTCCGGTAGGGGAGGATCAGAAGCAGCATTTGGAACTTACGCGTGATCTGGCGGGACGATTCAATCACAGATATGGTGATTTCTTCACAATCCCAGAGCCTTATATCCCTAAAGTGGGCGCGCGGGTCATGTCGCTGGATGATGCTTCTAATAAGATGAGTAAAAGTAACCCGAATGCAGGCAGCTATATCGCGCTGCTGGATTCTCCTGCCGAGATTCGCAAGAAAATCAGCCGGGCTACAACAGACTCCGGTCGCGAAGTGAAATATGACCCGGCCAATAAGCCGGAGGTCAGCAATCTAATCAGCATCTACAGCCAGTGCTCGGACTTATCAATTGCACAGGTTGAGGAGCGCTATGAGGGGCAAATGTACGGCTTGTTTAAAAAGGATCTTGCCGAGGTCGTCGTCGCCAAGCTAGAGCCGATTCAGGAGCGTTACCGCCAGATTCGGGAATCTGGTGAAATTACCGACATTCTGCGTCAGGGCGCAGAGCGGGCTGAAGAAATGGCTGCCAAAACTCTTGCCGAAGTACAAAAGAGAATGGGCTTCTTACCCAAAGCCTAGGTATACTTAGGGCAAATAAATCCTAAAATGGTAAGTAAGAAGGATAATGAAGAGTAAAGCCGGACCTCGTGTCCGGCTTCATCTATGTCCCTGATCTGTGTCACTGAATTGTCATACAATAGCTTGGATTGTTCGGTAATTGTCAAACACTTGAGCATTTTGATATGATAAAGTTTATAGCAGAGGATGAATAGTTGTCCCGCTATGACCAAATAAGGAGGAACAATCCGCGTGGGTAAACAATATAGTTACACTGCTCCTTCGGATTCCCCAGCTATAGCTATGAGACCAACACCTACCGGCGATACTGCCACATGGAGAGATTTTGTAGCTTTGACCAAGCCCGGAATCCTTCGCTCCAATCTGATTGCCGCTTTTGCAGGATTTTGGCTCGCATCCGGTTGGAATTTACAATATGGAAAGCTTCTACTGACCCTTCTTGGCACAGTTCTTATCATGGCTTCTGCTTGCGTCTTCAATAACTATTATGACCGTGAGCTTGATAGCAAGATGGAACGGACGAAGGGGCGTGCACTTCCTACGGGTAAGCTTGCACCTTCCGTTGTGCTTTGGTATTCAGTTATTCTGGGCATTGCCGGATTCGGCGTCCTGTTCGCATTCTCCGGCCTGTTAGCCGGACTATGTGGAGTTGTGGGCTTCGTCGTATATGCAGGGATCTACACGATATGGTTGAAACGTACTTCAACCTGGAGTACTTCAGTTGGCGCTGTTTCAGGTGCGGCTGTTCCTGTGATCGGTTATGTGGCCGTCACGGGTAAGATTGACCTTGGAGCGATCCTGTTATTCGCTATGCTGTTCTTATGGCAGCCACCCCATTTCTGGGCTCTCGGCATTCGCCGGGTTGAAGAGTACCGGGCAGCTGGTTTCCCGCTGCTACCTGTTGTTAAGGGAATTACAAGAACTAAGATTCAGATGATCCCATATCTGGCTCTACTGCTGCCGATTCCGCCACTCATGTATGCGTATGGATATACAGGGATGTGGTTCCTGATCATTGGTGAGGCAGTGGCAGTAATTTGGCTGTTCATGTCCTTAATGGGCTTTAGCAAGAAGGCAGACACAGATACTTGGGCGAAGAAAGTATTTCTGTTCTCCATCAGTTACTTAATGATCACCCTGCTTGTTATGATTCTGGATACAGTTCATCAATAAGCCAGTTACCCGAAGACCTGAAGAATCCCATGGCAGCATGGGATTCTTTTTTTAAGATTATAATCCAAGGAGGAGTGGCTTTAACGATGCTTAGAAAGTACAAATGGACCTGGATATTGCTTGCAATATGCGTAATTCTGGCAGGATATCTTTTAGTTGATACATACAGTAAGCCCAAAATCCCGGTGATTCGTCCTGTTCAGGATTTCTCAATGGAGAATGTGGACGGGAAGACGGTTACTCTGCAGAATACGAATGGAAAGGTCCGGCTATTTTATTTCTTCTTTACCAATTGTCCTGATGTATGTCCTATTTCCACTTTCAAGATGTCTCAGATCCAGAATCAGCTCAAGAAGGACGGAGTATTCGGCAAGGATGTCAGCTTCGTATCGGTTACCTTCGATCCCGTGAGGGACACTCGTGAGGAGATCAAGAAATTCGGGGATAAATTTAATGCTGATTACAGCGGCTGGTACTTCCTGCGCGGAGACGAGAAGAAGACGGCTGAATTCGCGATGAATACGTTCCAGTTCATCATTAATAAAGACAGGGACGGCAATTTCGCGCACTCCGACCTGATTGCACTCGTTGACCGGGAAGGAAAATACCGCAAATATTATAAAAGCGACGTGAGCGCCGAGGAAATAGCGGAAGAGGTTGAACGACTGGCTAAAGAATAGGGCAAAGAGACAAGTCTGGAGACTTGTCCGTTAGAAGCCGGGTGGAGGATACAGAATGTATTCCTCCAGACCGGCTTTTTCTAATTGCTGAATGACATATTCATCAGGGGTACCCTCGACGCCGGCATAGCCCCGGCGGGTGTAGATGTGTCCGGCATCCGGGAATGCGTCTCTTAGGATGCTGCGAATTCTTTTGCCGGAAGCGTCATTATCCATAAAGAGATAGGTCTCTTCGTCCTTGATCTTCTTGCGCAGTGTCTCCAGCTTCTGGCTGTTCAAGGTTCCAAAGGTGCACAGGACTTCAACTTCCTCATTCAGCACCCGGCGCAGCTTGCTGCGGTCGTTCTTGCCTTCAACAATGATGTATACAGGAATGATGGCTCACCTCTCATGCTTGGCTTCCTCTATAGTGTAAACCTAACTTCGTTTTCCATGCAAAGCCCAAAGAGGCCTGCCCTAAAGCGGCAAGCCTCTTCCTGTCATGTTGACATTATTCTTAGAAGAACGGAGTACGAAGGATGATGACCAGCAAGATGTACAGAACAAGGATAGTACCTGTAGATGTCCAGAATCCTACACCTGGTCCGACTGGTCCAGGACCACAATGATCCACGTGACCCATTTAATTCACCTGCCTTCAAGTGGTTGTTAGTACATAAACAAAATATGATCTTTGCCCTGTAGTGTCTTGTGCACCAGCCTAAATAAAGTGAATTTTTTGTGCCATCATACAACCGTAGTCGATGTCTTGCCGGTTCCGCCTGAAGATACGGATTTGGTTCGAAGTGGGGGGACGGTGACGAGTAGAATCATGAGCAATAGAAAGGCCAGGAAGTAAGGTGAGAAGACATGTCGAATCTGCCCCGCCACAACCGGACCAAGAAAAGCGCCAAGCGACATGGAGATGGATTGCAGGGAAAAGACGGTACCCAGTCTCTTGCCGCCGCTCAGTTCAATGAAGAGAGAGGCCATTGCCGGAAAGAGCACGCCTTTGGACATGCCAAGAAAGAATAGGGATACAGCTAGAGGCACGTTCCAGGCAGAAGCCATAGAATAGAAAGCCAGGGCCATTCCAAGTACGCCCGCGGTTGCTCTCACGTAAGGAGAGTAGCGGTGCAGAAAAAGCATGCTTAAAGTCACTAGTGCACCCAAACTAAGCAGAGAGAAGTAAATCCCGGTGTCCAGAATTCCGGATATCCCGCCAGCCTGCAGAGGGAGCTCGAAGAACAGGATGCCTTGGGCACAGGCAACAAAGAGCGGCAGCAAATAAAATCTCATCGGAATAACTCTAAAGCCGGTGTATCCACTACCAGAAGCATTTAATACGGGATCTGCCAATTCCGGGCTGCTTCCTTGTCGATCGTGGATAATGAAGACCGCAATAATCCCGGTTCCGATCAGGAGCCAGCCCAGGGATTGAAAGGTTAAGCCAAAGCCCGCTCTTGCGACCAGGAAAGCACCTGCTGCCGGGGACACCACCGATGCGAGCGTATGCATCACGCCATGCCCGGCCATCAGCTTGCCCTGCTTGATCCGGTCATCGGAGAGGGATGCAAGGAGCGCCAGGCAGGCTGGGGCAAGAAAGGCAAGCACGAAGCCGCTGAGCGAACGAAGCACGAGCAGCTGCCAAGGGGCTGTAACATGGGCCTGAACAAGCAGGATGATCCCTGCAGAGATCAGGCTGAAAATGAGATAGCGGCGGCTGCCATGTTTGTCTACACCTCTGCCCGCGAGCAGATTGCCCGGTAGATGAGTGATGGAGTAGATCCCCATCATCCACCCGATAAAAGTAGGGGCGGCTCCTAAAGACAGAGCGAACGGTGTAAGGATCGGATACTGGGCGTGCAGGTCAAAAAAGGCGATGAACATAAAGAAATACAGCCAAAATGCGATCTTCATACCGTCCCTCCTCAAAGTTTTACGAAGTAAAACTTACTTCGAAAGCATATATAAGTTGAATTTAAGAATTACATATAGGCAAGAGTGTGAAATGATTCTGTAGCGATCGTAGGAACATTTCATACGGCTGACCAGACCAGCAGTAACTCAGTCGTTTAATTCAATCCATATACTTGTACGTTGGGTGGGACGAACTTATGCTAATTTTTACACATTTCCATAAATCCACTGGATAGAAACCCCTAGGGGGTTAGGCTGACATCCCATATGGCCATCATGTATAATATATAGAGCAACTTGGCGTTTTGCCGGTCAGGCTCCACAAATTGACGAAATTAGGAGTGTATAAATAGGATGGACGTGCAAGTTTGGATTGATTTTTTCAAGCAGAATTGGCTGGTGTTTGTTATTGCGTTGGTAGTTCTGCTGCTAATTGTAAATTTAGTGAAGACCGTGGTGAAATGGGGGCTGATCCTGGTTATTGTGGCCTTCTTAGTCATATACAGCGGAATTTCATTGAAGGATCTTGGAGAAGTGGCATCGACCCTCACTACTCAGACGACCGATGCGGTGAAGAGTGAAGCGATCAAGATGATGACAAGCGAAGCTAAAGAGGCCAAGTTCACACAGAATTCGGATGGAACCTTTGTGATCAAGTCTCCCAATTTGGAAGTCACAGGTAAGGCTGACAGTGATAAAGTTAAAGTTACATTCCGGGATGTATCTCTCGGCGAATGGAGCCGAAGCGATGCGCTGAATGCTTTCATTCAAGAAGCTAAAGGGAACTCGAAATAACAAATACCATTTTGAGTCCAAGCGATCAAGAGAGGGGTTTGCTGAACGTGCAAGGCTGGGTTCAAAATGTGCAAAACTATAATTTTGTTAATCTGTTGTTAATTCTGATTATGGCAGTCTCTGTTCTGCAGGGACTCTTTCGGGGCGGTTCCAGATCCGCAGGACGTCTGTTCTCTCTGATTAGTGGAGGGGTATTGTCCTTGGTGGGAATCGCCTTGTCTATTCCATTTGCGATGTGGCTGTCGCCCCTTGTTCAGAAATGGTTGTCGGCGGTTGTTCTGCCGGCCCGGGATTTAAGCAAATGGGAACAGATTTACTATACACTTATTACAGCAATTCGTGAGTTCCCGCTTATGCGTTTCGCCGTGGTCTTCATTATTGGATACTGGGTCATTCGTTCCATTCTGGGGATTTTGGCTGCGCTGGTGTTCGGAGGAACGGCTCTATTCAGCGGGTGGGGCGGAAGAGACAGGGACAGACCTTCTTCGGTGCTAAGCAGACTTATAGGGGCCGGAATAGGTGCGGTGATTGGCGGTGCACGCTGCATTGTGGTGATCGCGGCACTATTCATCATTGTGACGTTGTACCCGAACAGCCAGTTTAGTCACTATGTCGAAGCTTCACCGGTATATCGCGAAGGTGCCCAGACCATTATTGAACCGATATCCGGAAGTCTGATCAAAGACAAGCTTCCTGTATTTACACGCAGTGTCGAAGAAGAGCTTAACGGAATTATGCAGCGTAGATACGAGGTTATCGACGCACAAGTGCCTGACAATATTGATGAAGCTGCCGCGGCCGTGGTCAAGGGAGCTTCAACCGATGAAGAAAAGGCCCGCAAGCTCTACGAGTGGGTAGGGACACGTGTTAACTATGATTATAATAAAGTGAAGGATTACGAAGAAAAGCAAATCTGGCATGAACAAACTCCGCAGATGACGTTCGATACCAAGCTTGGGGTATGTATTGATTATGCTCGTCTGTATGCCGTCATGGCCCGTTCACAAGGACTTAAGGTTAAGGTGATTACGGGACTTGGCTATAACGGTCAAGGCGGGTACGGCCCTCATGCATGGAATGAGGTATATCTGAGTGAAACCGGGAAGTGGGTCCCGCTTGATCCAACCTGGGCTCAAAGTGGAGACTGGTTCAATCCCAAAGCATTTAACGAGACGCATATCGCTGACAAGGCTATCTAAGTGATCCGATCCTAAAGAATTCGCGAGACGGGATAGCGCTATGTTAAAATACAGAGAACACCAAGCTTTCCAAAGTAAGTAGGAGGAACCGATGAAAAAGAATTACCAGGATGATCCGAGAGAGAAGGAAGCGACGCAGCAGCGTCATTTTAATATCCGGCTTAATCTGTTTTTTTTCAGTGCTTTTGCCATTTTTACAGTGATCATTGTTCGTCTTGCTATTCTACAGTTTGTTGAAGGACCGAGTCTGATTAAGCAGGGAGGCAATCTGGCGGTCAAGGATATCCCGCTTCCGCCAACCCGTGGTACGATCTATGACCGGAAGAATATTAAATTAGCCTACTCCACACCCGTTCAATCGCTCTATATGACCCTCACGACTGACTATACAGGGAAGAACGAAGCGAATGCGAGGGTGCTGGCGAAGAAGCTAGTCGCCAAGTTCAACGAACTGGGGGACCAGGGCGGCGAGAAGCTGACAGTTGATCAGGTTGTTGAAGCGATGGATCTTAAGTCGCGTCTAAGCGGCGGTTTTACACCCCGTCGTCTGAAGGTAGGCCTTTCGAACAAAGAAATCGCTTATTTCATGGAACACAAGTCCGAATACCCTGGTATCGACGTAGTTGAGGAGAGTATCCGAAATTACTACACCGATCCGAAGGATGGCGTCAACGGGCTAGCCGTTCAGGCCGTTGGTTATATTAAGAAATTCAAAGGAGCATCCACCAGCTTGGATTTCTATAAGCTGAAGACAGGTAAGGCGGACGATCCAGCTTTGCAGTATACCGATACGGAGGATGTCGGCTTTGACGGCCTGGAATATCAATACCAGGATGAGCTGCGCGGTAGAAACGGGTTCAAGAGCGTCTCGGTTGACCCGCGGAACATGGCCAGCGGCGTTACGGAAGTGACACCACCGGAGAAAGGACAAGACCTCTACCTGAATATCGATAGCGATGTTCAGTTGGCTGCCCAGAAGGCCATTATGGAACAGCTGACCTGGCTGCACACGCATCCTGTCAGCGGTAAATATCACCCGAATGCCAGAACAGGATTCGCAGTGGCTATGGAAGTGAACACAGGAAATGTAGTCGCCATGGCGAGTATGCCGGATTATGATCCGAATGTATGGCGCACCGGTGGAATTTCCAGTGACGACTATGACAAGATCAAGAATGTGTATCAGAACGGAACCATCCGCTCTTTCGGCTCAGGCCAGAAGGGGCAGCATCCCGAGTCGGTTGTCCTGCTGGGATCTACGATTAAGCCGCTATCTGTCTTAATCGGTCTGAATGATGGATTGTTCACGACCAGTACACCTTACTATGACAAGGGTTATGCGACTTTCGGTAAGAATGACTCTTCAAGGGTTCAGAACTCCCAGGGTCACGTGTATGGATATTTGAACAGCCCGGCAGATGCGATCCGCCACTCTTCCAATACATTTATGGTGGATATGGTTGGGGAGAGACTCTATAAGAAACATGGGGAGAAAGGGATCGATCTGTGGGATGAATACATGAAGAAGTTCGGTCTTGGCGTATCCACAGGCGTCGATCTTCCTAATGAATATCTCGGATTCAGGGAGTATACGAATAAGAAGGAGACTGCATTATCCCGACTTGCCTATGCCTCTTTCGGACAGCAAGGGAAATATACGACGATGCAGCTTGCCCAGTATACAACCATGCTGGCCACCCGCGGGAAAAGAATGGAGCCGCATCTGGTCAATATGATCAAGGATGCCAAAGGGAATATCGTGAAGAAGTTCGAACCTAAAGTTCTGGGCGAAGAGAAATTCAAGAACTCCTACTGGAATGAAATTCTGAAGGGAATGGCGACCGATGTCAGCGCCTTTGACAACTTCCCGTATGATTTCGCCCGTAAGACAGGGACCTCGACTCAAAGCGTTGGCGGAAAACCTGTCGATAACGGGGTGTTTATCGCTTTTGCGCCGCGGAACAATCCGAAGCTTGCGGTAGCGGTAGTTATTCCTGAGGGGGGATTCGGAGCGCAAAGTGCAGCGCCGATTGCCCGGAAGATTTTTGACGCTTATGATATGGAATACGGCTTAGATGGTATTCCTAAGAAAACGTTGAAGAAAGCTGAGGATGCAGCAGCCGGCAAGGCAGCGGGTTCAACTAATGGCTCAGCTGCTGGCTCAACAGGCCAGACAACAGGAACAACTCGCTAAGGTTTAAGTTAAGGCGATCCGGAGAAGACTTTCACAGTCTTGTCAGGATCGTTGTTTTTATTAATTTGCTTTAGCCGTAGGGATATGCATATGATAATAAGGAAAATAATTCCTTTTAAGATGAGGTAGGTGTCCCCTATTCCTATGCGTGTACATGCTAACCCCAGTGAGCAGGAACAGGAAGCATTTAAGAAGAGAGATCTGATTAAGCGGCTCAACCTGTTTTTCTTTGGTTCCTTTGTTATTTTCACGATTATTATTATCCGTCTGGCTGTTCTGGAATTTGTAGAAGGTCCTGAGATCGTTAAGCAGCAGGGAGGAGACCCCAATATTATTGATGTTCCGCTGCCTCCAATCCGGGGAACGATCTACGACCGGAAGAGTATCAAATTAGCTTACTCCACACCAGTTCAATCGCTGTATATGACCCTGACGAATGAATACACCGGGAGAAATGAAGCGAATGCGAAGGAGCTGGCGAGGAAGTTGGTCGCCAAGTTCAACGAACTGGGGGACCAGGGTAGCGAGAAGCTGACCGTAGACCAGATTGTAGAAGCCATGGATCTCAAGTCTCGTCTTAGCGGCGGCTTTACACCTCGTCGCTTGAAGGTGGGCCTGTCCAATAAGGAAATTGCTTATTTTGTGGAGCATAAGTCTGAATATCCTAGGATCGACGTGGTCGAGGAGAGTATTCGTAACTACTACACCAATCCGAAGGAGGGGGTGAATGGACTGGCGGTTCAGGCTGTCGGTTATATCAAGAAATTCAAAGGGGCATCGACCAGCTTGGATTTCTATAAGCAGAAGACCGGGAAAGCGGACGATCCGGCTCTTCAGTACACCGATACGGAAGATGTCGGATTTGACGGGCTGGAGTTTCGGTATCAAGACGAGCTGCGTGGGAGAAACGGATTCAAGAGCGTGTCGGTTGATCCGCGGAACATGGCCAGCGGCGTGGCTGACGTAACCCCGCCGGAGAAAGGGCATGACCTCTACCTGAACATTGACAGCGATGTTCAATTGGCTGCGCAGAAGGCGATTATGGATCAGTTGAGCTGGCTGCACACGCATCAGGTCAGCGGTGATTACCATATGAAAGCTAGAACAGGATTCGCGGTGGCGATGGAAGTGAACACAGGAAATGTAGTCGCCATGGCGAGTATGCCGGATTATGATCCGAATGTATGGCGCACCGGGGGAATTTCTAGTGACGACTATGACAAGATCAAGAATGTATACCAGAACGGGACCATCCGATCCTTCGGCTCAGGCCAGAAAGGTCAACATCCCGAATCGGTAGTTCTGCTCGGTTCTACAGTGAAGCCGCTCTCGGTCTTGATCGGTCTGAACGAAGGATTGTTCACGACAAGCACGTCCTACTATGATAAAGGTTACGCGACCTTCGGTAAGAACGACTCGTCAAGGGTTCAGAACTCCCAGGGTCACGTATACGAGAATCTAAGAAGCCCTGCAGATGCAATTCGCCACTCTTCCAATGCATTTATGGTTGATATGGTCGGGAAGCGGCTCTATCGGAAATTTGGGGAGGAAGGGATCAATCTGTGGGACAAATACATGAAAAAGTTCGGACTTGGTGTATCTACAGGCATTGATCTGCCTAATGAATATCTCGGATTCCGGGAGTATACGAATGAGAAGGAAACCGTATTATCCCGGCTTGCCTTCGCTTCCTTTGGACAGCAAGGGAAATATACAACGATGCAGCTTGCCCAGTATACAGCCATGCTGGCCTCCCGCGGTAAACGAATGGAGCCGCATCTGGTCAACATGATCAAGGATGCCAAAGGGAACATTGTGAAGAAGTTCGAACCAAAGGTTCTTGGCGAAGAGAAATTCAAGAACTCTTATTGGGATGAAATTATAAAAGGGATGGCTACTGATGTCAGGGCCGCCTTTGGCAACTTCCCTTACGATTTTGCTCGTAAGACAGGGACCTCGACCCAAAGTGTTGGTGGAAAACCTGTTGATAACGGGGTATTCATCGCCTTCGCTCCCCGGAATAATCCGAAGCTGGCGGTAGCAGTTGTGATTCCAGAGGGAGGATTCGGAGCGCAAAGTGCGGCGCCGGTTGCCCGGAAAATCTTCGACGCTTATGACATGGAGTATGGCCTGGATGGGACTCCTAAGAAAACGCTGAAGAAAGCTGAGGATGGGGCAGCTGGTAAGGCGGCTGAGACAAAGGGCCAAACAGGCCAAGATGCTGGAACAACTCGATAAGGCTTGAACGTGATGACGATCCTGACAAGACTTTTGCAGTCTTGTCAGGGTCGTCTTTTTATAATAAGCGTTTGTATCTTCAAAATTAGGCTGATTATTTTCGAAGCTGGGGAGGTTTCCCCTTGCTTATCGGAATCATTTTGGGTAAAATTTGCATTAAGGAAACATTATTTACTTATTGCAAATGTTCTGTTGACCGCCGTCATATCCACCATTTATTAAGGAGGGTAACCCATGGAGATTAAAGTGAAGAAGAGTCCGCTTCAGCGGGCCAAAATTACGCTTAGTGTTCTGGCGTTCATTGTGCTGGCAGGATGAGGTGGAGTTCAAGAAGTATAGACATAATTGCCAAATAACCGGGTTTCAGCCTTCTGGCCGAAGCGCGGTTATTTGTTTGGGGATGGTGTTCTTTGTTGGTCAGTTGGACCTGTGGTAGAATGACTAAGATATGTGTAAGAGAAAATACAGAGAACTATATAGTGCACTTTAAAATTAGCATGTGAAGGGCGTGACGGAGGGGAAGCTTGGAACTGCAGGAGCGCCAGCGACCGCCTACAAGCTTTCTGAAAGAAAGCTACATCGGAAGCATATGCTTTGTATCCGGATTTCTACCGCTAAGAGTGGTAAGAATTAAGAAATCTGGAGATGGGCAGCGGCCGGAAGTCCAAGCATTCCGTGTAGTTACAACCGTTCAAATGTTAAAATTTCAAGTACATCTATATATAGACTAAAGATGGAGGATGAACGGATGAGATACCGACTGCTTGCACTCGATATGGATGGGACTTTACTTACTGACAACCACGAAATTTCACCGCGAACAGCGGAATGGATCGGCAAGGCGACAGCTGCCGGCGTCCATGTCTGTTTGTCCACAGGACGATCCTTTGATGAAGCTGTCCCTTTTGGAGATCAGCTTGGGCTGAAGACGCCGATGGTGACTGTAAATGGAAGTGAGGTCTGGAAGACGCCCCACGAACTGTACCGTAGAGAGCTGTTTGATAAAGAGCTCATCGCCCAGATGCATGCAATAGCTGCCGAGTATGGAGTCTGGTTCTGGGCTTATGCTGTTGAGGGTACATATAATGAGAGGAACTGGGACCCTGCGCTGCTGGATACGAACCAGTGGATTAAATTCGGTTATCATACGGAGGATGCGGAGCTCCGCCATAAGATTCTGATGCGACTTCAGGAGATGGATGGCCTGGAGATCACGAACTCGTCACCGTACAATTACGAGATTAATCCACAGGGCGTGAACAAGGCCACAGGAATCAAGACCGTATGCGAACTGTTAGGGCTAGATATGTCACAAGTAATCGCCGTAGGCGACAGCCTGAACGATCTGGCGGCTATTCAGGCCGCGGGTCTTGGCGTAGCTATGGGGAATGCTCAGCTCGCGGTTCAGGAGAACGCGGACTACGTCACATCATCCAATAATGATGATGGGATTGCGGAGGTTATCCAGAAGTTTATTTTGACGGAGGAGTGATGCCTGGATGGATATCCTGGGCTGGATACTGGTTATCGGTCTGTTCATCGTTGGACTCGCGGGAGCGGTAATTCCCGTCCTGCCGGGTGTTATTGCAGTCTACGCCGCTTTTCTGGTGTATGGATGGTTCTTCACCTTCGAACATTTTGGGTGGGGATTTTGGACGATCCAGACGCTTATTGTCATCGTTCTACTGGCAGCGGACTATGCGGTTGGCGCATGGGGAGTTAAGCGGTTTGGCGGAAGCAAAGCATCCGTATGGCTGAGTACCATAGGTGCAATCATCGGGCCTTTTGTGATTCCCGCGTTCGGGCTGATTATTGGACCGTTCGTGGGAGCAGTGGCAGGGGAATTGCTATCGGGCTCCTCATTTCAGAAATCACTTAAGGTGGGATTCGGCTCTGTTGTAGGTCTATTCAGCAGCATGGTCGTCAAGATTCTCCTTGAAATTGTGATGATTATCCTGTTCTTTATCTGGATTGTATAGGAAAGTTAATGCTGTGACTTGGATCATGAGAAAGAAGGGAAATGAGTTTGGCTAAGAAAGAATCTTTTATCAAAGGTACGCTGATCCTGGCCGCAGCCGCATTAGTGGCAAGGGTCCTCGGCCTGGTGCAGCGGGTTCCGCTAGAGCATATTTTCGGAGCGGTCGGCAACGCGTCATATACCGTGGCGAACAATGTATATCTAATGCTGCTGACCGTCGCGACGGCAGGAATCCCGAGCACACTAAGTAAGATGGTCTCGGAACGCTATGCTCTTAAGCGCCCGGGAGAGGCGAACAGGGTCTACAAAGCGGCACTGATCTTCTCCGTGTTTATCGGTGTAATCATGACGGTGCTGCTCTATGTGCTGGCTCCTGTCTATGCGCACTACACAAAACAGCCTGAAGCGACACCTGCGATTCGGGCAATAGCTCCAGCTCTCCTGCTGTTCCCCACCATTGCTATGATGAGAGGCTACTTCCAGGGAAGAGGGAACATGGCCGCTAACGGGATATCCCAAATCATGGAGCAGGTGCTGCGAGTAATCACCGGGATTGGACTTGCCTTCTTCCTGCTTCATGCCAGCTATTCAGATGAATGGGTAGCCGCAGGGGCATCCTTCGGTGGGGTCCTCGGAAGTATATCTGCCTTTGGAATTATGCTGTGGTATTCCATCAAGATGCGCAGAGATGACCGGAAGCTGCAGCTGGAGGATCTGTCCGCAGGGGATGAGCAGATCCCGCTGATGCGTATTTACCGGGACATCTTCAAGCTCTCTATTCCAATTGTTCTCTCATCTCTTGCTGTACCAGCTATTAACTTTATTGACGGAACCCTGGTCAAGCCGCTTCTGATCAATCAGATGGGCAACTTGGCCGCCACGAATACTTTAGGGATTCTTGGGAGCCGGGCTCAGAGTATCGCGGGGATCCCGCCGATTCTGTCCATTGCGCTTAGCGCTTCGCTCCTTCCAGTCATCGCGGCTGCTTTTGCCAGGGGAGACCGCCCGCATCTGGAGCGACAGATCACGCTGGCTATGCGTGTGTCCATCCTTACGGGTATGCCCATTGTAATCATTCTGTGTTCAGCGGCATATTCAGTAAATGGCATGCTCTTCAGCAGCCTGGAAGGCAGCGGGATTATTGGCCTGCTGACTTTGGGAACCATCTTCCAGATCACGATGTCCATCACAAGTTCGATCCTGATCGGACTTGGCAAGGTGAATTTATCGATGGGTCACGTTATTGTCGGGATTATCGTTAAGCTGATCGCCAGCTTCGCGCTGGCAGCTATATTCGGCATCTACGGTATCATCGGTGCCACCGGGATCTGCTTCCTGGTTATTACCCTGCTTAATCTGCGTTCCATGAAACAAATGGTCTCATTTGATATTATGCGCGGACGCTGGACGGGCTTCCTGCTGACCGTGGTCATTCTGTTTGGCGCCGGTTACGGACTGAATTATGTGGGTGATCTGACAACTTCATTCCTGCCTCCAAGAGTCGGCTTCTTCCTGGCCTGCTGCCTGGTAGGTGTGGCTGTTCTGATTCTATATCCTGTAATGCTGGTGCTGCTGCGTGTCGTTCGCAGAGATGAGCTGGGCAGTTACCCACGAGTATTGCAAAAGGTACTTCGGCCGTTGATGAGACTCCAGCGGGAATCAGGCACTTCGGCTCATTAATGGGCCGTGCCCGCAGCATCATGGGCGAACGCCGTCTTAATGATACCCAGCCGATGCTCAAAGCTGATGTCACATAAATAAGGCTGCTGCGGCTTGCTCAGCCCATCCAGTGCGCTGTGGTCCTGCATCCAGTCTTCACGGGAGATCGGCTCATAGCTCGTGTCTCCCCAGGCATCAAGCAGCTGCGGCGCGTACAGGCGCTTGCCTGGTGGAAGATTCCCTTGTTCAAGAAGCTCTGCCCCCTCTAAACCGGTGGTCAGGGCTTCTTCTTTGTTCGGGGTGAAGAGCCCCGGCCAATAATCTGCCCGGGAACCGGTATGGGGGATACGCGAGGCGAAGGCTTCAGTTCCTTTACGCAAGGAGGTCAAGCCGAAGAGCAGGGCGTACAGACTTTTTCCGAATGTAATGCGCGCGGTGAGGCTTGAGAAGTCACCAAGAATCCGACCCGCAAGCCGAGGAATATGACCATTCGGACATAGCGATTCAGAGCCGGATTGTTCCGCGTCAGATTTAATCAGCATATCCTCCTCCTCTAGCAGAGGGAAGATAATCTGATTGAGGCCGGCCCAGCTGTGGAGATGGAAACTGGCTTTATCGGTTACACGGTTCTGAAAATACGGGTGTCTGACGACCCTTTTCTCAATATAATTCTGTTCGTTGATAATCAGCCCCACAGCAAGCAGGGCGCTGCCCCTCTCCAGCCAGAAGCGTTCCCAGAAAGGCTGCATGAAGCGGGATACGTGGAAATGAGGAAGCAGGTAAAAAAGGCTTGAGCCGATCTCCCGGCTCTTCATATACAGAAGGAGCTGCGGATAAGCGTCCTGGAATATAAGTGCGTTGCACCTTTCCAGAAAGCGGTACGTGGACTCCTTACTTGTCTCGCTGAGCAGAGGATACATCTGACCCCCGCGCAGATCACTCATATTCCAGCCCGCATTGCGGGATACCATATGAGCCAGGAAGGACCAGTGAAGCTCAGGATAAGCCTGGTAACATTTAAGATAGGCTTCAGTCCGGGTCAGATTGCTGACATTGCTGCGGCTGACCAATTCCTCAATTTCCTGGATAATCTCCTTGTCTGCCGGGGTCAATCCATCAGGAAGATGAGATACAGCAAGATGTTCATCCAAGTTCCTGCCCTGACTTCCTCGGCGAAGCAGGTCTTCAATTTCTGTATAGACGGTCCGGGCCGAAGCCTCATTCCAATCTAGGCTAACCCGCTCCTCCCGAAGACGTGATGAACCGGCAATTCCCGCTGTCTTGCTCTTCACGACCTCACTTACCATGGAAGGGAAAGTGAACAGCATTTCTTTGAGTACGGCAGCAAGGCCGGGGGATTTGGAGCCATCCGGGTGAAGAGGCTCATTCATGAAGATTCCTCTCTTTCGCTTAGGGTGCGTTCGTCAATCTGAAACAGATAGGTGATATTTTCGTTACAAAGCAGATTTTAGTCACATTATGGCCTAAAAGTTTGACTTCCACTCTTCATTTTGATTGACTAAGAGAGATAACTAGAGGAAAGGAATGAAGCTCATGAAAGAAGTAACATCTGCAGGTGCGTTCACGGTTGAAACACAGTCCAGTAATTTGGTCGTTGCCGTCTTCAAAGCTGACTGGTGCGGTGATTGCAAATTTATCGATCCATTTATGCCTGAAGTTGAGGAGAAATACGGGGATCGCATTACGTTTCTCCAGGTGGATGTAGATAAGGTTGGAGACGTGAGTCAAGAGCAGAACATTCTAGGAATTCCGAGCTTCGTTGCCTATACCGATGGTCGCGAGCTGGTCAGATTCGTCAATAAAGCGCGTAAATCCCGCGAAGAGATTGAGGACTTCCTGAGCAAAGCCCTGGATGTATACCGCACACTTCACGACACAGCGGAACGCAAGGAGAATTAAATCGCAGTAATCATTGTCACAGGCGCCATCCTTAAAAGGGGTGGCGCCGTCCTTATGATTTGAACATTTTGTCACAAGTGACTTATGATATGTACGTACTCATCGGTTATAATGAAAGAGCAGTTCCGAATTGCCTAAATTAAATTAATATAGCAGGTGAGGAAATCTTGAATACCAAACGTCTAAAATGGCTCAGTTATGCCTCCAGTTTTGTAATGCTGATGGCTACCCTGGGCGGAACCGCAGTAACCAAGCTGGATGCGGGCCTTGGCTGCGGCCGGGAATGGCCGCTGTGTAACGGGAAGTTCGTTCCCGCGCATACGTTGTCGTCGCTGATCGAATGGTCGCACCGGGCAGTTAGCGGGGCTGCGGGGCTATTTGCACTCGCTGCATTTGTTGCTTTTATGCTCTACCGCAAGGAACGTCGTGATTTGAGGCTGTATGCACTGTTCGCACTGATCTTCGTTGTGGTCCAAGCGATCATGGGGGCTTTTGCGGTCGTGTTCTCTCAATCTTCTGCCGTTATGGCTCTTCACTTCGGGTTCTCGCTGATTGCCTTTGCCAGCTCATTGATGCTCGCGCTCGGAATGCGGGAGCAGGAACGGGAAGAAGCCAACATGCCGAAGCTTCCATCCAGCCCTGTAAGCAAAACATTTCGCAACTTGGTGTGGTTCGCGACATGTTATACTTATATCGTTGTGTATCTAGGAGCTTATGTCAGTCATACGAATTCAGCCGGAGGCTGCAGCGGCTGGCCGCTCTGTAACGGGCAAGTAATTCCCGAGCTTACTGGTGGTGTGGCTATCGCGTTCATTCACCGTCTGGGCGCCATGACCCTGTTCATTGTCATCGGGATTCTTGGTCACTTTGCTTATCGGAAGCATCCGGGCAACAAGGAGATCAGATCACTGGGAGTTGCAGCGACTGTGCTTGTAATCGTTCAAATTTTCACAGGTGCTTTCCTCGTCATGAACCTTACGAATCCGCGGATGTATATCTTCGCTTCCTTGTCACACATCTTCGTGCTGTCCTGCTTGTTCGGCGTACTTAGTTATATGAGCATCAGAACCTGGCTGCTCAGCAGGACGAAGGAATAGCGGATATAAGTGCTCTACAGTAAAGTAAGTAAAAGTAATAGGCCTTGATCTAAAGCTCCGCATTTGCTGCGGAGCTTTACATAAGTTTAGGAGCAGAAGAATCGCTTTAATTATTAGAGGAGGTATGGTCTATGGGTTACAGGAACTTAAGGCAGTGGATTGAGGCTCTTCGCAAGGACAAGCAGCTGGCTGTTGTGGATGCGCCGGTTGATCCTTATCTGGAGCTTGCCGAGATTCACCGCCGGGTTATCGAAGAGGGAGGACCGGCCCTATTGTTCACCAATGTGAAAGGAACACCCTTCCCGGTCGTTACCAACCTGTTTGGTACTCCGCGCCGTGTAGAAATGGCTTTCGGACCGAGGCCGGAGGAGCTGGCGAACCGTCTGGTTGGGGCGATGAACACCCTGCTCCCACCAACTCCCAAAGCGCTGTGGAATGAGCGCGGACTAATTCGGGAAGTGTTAAAGGTAGGTATGAAGACAGTACCCAAGGGCGAGGCGCCGATTCTTCAGGTATGCCGGACGGATCGTCCGCTTGCGGATCTGCCCAAAGTGACAAGCTGGCAGGAAGACGGAGGTCCGTTTGTGACCTTGCCGCTGGTATATACCGAGAATCCCGTTCAAACCAAGGATAATAACTTGGGCATGTACCGGATTCAGGTGTACGATGACCAGACCACAGGGGTTCACTGGCAGATTCAGAAAGGCGGCGGTTTCCACTATCATGAAGCGGAGAAGCGTGGAGAGGCACTCCCGGTATCCGTATTTCTCGGTGGCCCTCCAGCCCTGATAGCCGGTGCGATCGCACCGGTACCGGAGCATGTGTCTGAGCTGCTCGTGACCTCCTTCATTCTAGGGGAAAAGCTGCCTATGGCGGTGAATCCGATGGGCGGCCACCGAATTCCGGCAGAAGCCGAATTTGCGATTCAAGGCTTCGTCCCTCCGCATGAGCGGCGACTTGAAGGGCCTTTCGGTGACCACTTCGGTTATTATTCTCTTCAGCATGAGTTCCCTGTGCTTAAGGTCAGCCATATGTGGCATCGTAAGGATGCGATCTATCCGGCAACCATTGTGGGTAAGCCGCGTCAGGAAGATTATTATATCGGTGACTTCCTGCAAAAGCTTCTCTCTCCGGCATTTCCGGTAGTTATGCCAAGTGTCCGGTCTCTATGGACCTATTCCGAGAGCGGCTTCCATGCCTTGGCCTCCGCAGTCGTCCGGGAGAGCTACTCACGGGAAGCCTTGGTTGCCGGATTCCGGATTCTCGGTGAAGGCCAGCTGTCTTTGACTAAATTCTTAATGCTTACGAATGTTTCTGTTGATTTGGCGGATATCAAAATCACGCTGAAGACCATCTTGGAACGGTTCAATCCGCAGACGGACTTATTTATATTTAACAAGACTTCTAATGATACGCTTGATTATACTGGACTTAAGCTGAATCACGGCAGCAAAGCGATTCTTATCGGCGTGGGTGATCCCGTTCGAGAGCTGCCACGGGAATACACAGAAGGTGAAATTGCCGAAATCGATGAAATTGCCGTATTCCACGATGGATGCCTTGTGGTATCCGGTGCTGCGTATGAACAGGAACCGGAGCTTCCGATCAGGCTTTTGGCCCGGCTCAGGGAGAAGAGAACGGCTTGGCCGCTTGTTGTTCTGGTTGATCATGCGGAGGAAGTGGCGAAGAGCTCCAACGCGTTCACTTGGACTGTCTTCACCCGGTTCAATCCCGCTTCGGATATGTATGCGGATGCGGAGATCCGGCAGCATCACCTGGCTTACAGCCTTCCCATTGTGATTGATGCCCGGATGAAGCCTGGCTATCCGGATGAGCTGTTCCCTCGTGAGGATATTGTGAAGCTGGTGGATCAGCGCTGGAAGAGTTATTTTGCATAAAATGTGAGTAGAAAGGGGGGGAGCCTATGCTGCGCAGCCTGCTGGGAGAACCGCCTCGGAAGAATGAGGGATTGTTCGCGGACACGCTTGAAGCCATGGAACGTACTGCTGGGCTGTTCCGGAATGCAATGGACATGCACCTTGAACAGAAGCAGGATTATTTCAAGCTTCAGGTGTGGACTTACGGGCTGATTTCATCGATTGACGAATTGGAGCAGTGTACGTATGCGGCTGCATTCTTCCGCAGGGCGGTACATACCAGGTTGATGAATGATATGGGCTCTGAGGAGAAGGGGGACTATGCTCGCTATGTGTATTTCTACAAAGACGGGTTTATCCGGGTCTTCTCCCTGCTGGATAAGCTGGGTACCCTCCTTAATGAGCTGTATGAACTGAACACCGCCAAAGTTAAGCCGCATTATTCTTATTTTACGGTGCTTCGCCAATTCCAGTATCTCAAAGTACATCGTGATCTTGGGAATAAGCTGACGTCCATTTATGAGGGGCGCAAAGATTATGTCTCCCGCCTGCGCCGTAGACGGAATATGGAGATTCACTATATGAATGCGGAGATGCAGGATGATCTGTGGCATAAGCATCAAGCGATGCAGGGCAGGCTTGAAGTAGAGAACCTTGACGAGCATCTGGCAGACCTTACAGAAAGCTACCAAATGGTGCTTGAATCGCTTCACACGGCCTTTAAATATACCCTATTTTATATAAGCAACCAATCAAATCGGAATAATATGCAAAAATGAATAAATTGTCTTTGACAAACGGTATAAAAGCCACTATACTGAGTATCAGTTTCAGAAAAGATTTCAATTTAGGAATGAAAAATTTCATATTTCTTATCAAGAGTGGCGGAGGGACAGGCCCGATGAAGCCCGGCAACCGATTTGTGCACAATTCAATCAAGTTCAGGTAGAGCCTGTTGAATTGAGCTAAAATGACATGGTGCTAAATCCTTCAGAAGCGTATTTTGTTACGATTCTGGCAGATGAGAAGGTACAATCTCAATTACGAGAGCCCTACAATTCTGCTGAGGGCTCTTTTCTTTTTGCGATATAGAGGAGGATCGAAGTTTTGATTGAGCTAAAACAATTGACTAAGACGTACGGCACGAAGAAGAAGTCCACAACGGCGCTCTCGAAGCTGAATCTTGAAGTTCAAAAGGGTGAAATCTTCGGCGTAATCGGTCATTCGGGCGCAGGGAAGAGCACGCTGATTCGCTGTATTAACCTGCTGGAACGTCCTACTTCAGGCGAGGTATGGGTGAATGGAGTTAACCTGACCGCACTGGGTAAAAGTGAGCTTCAGAAGCATCGCCGCAAAATCGGCATGATCTTTCAGCACTTTAACCTTCTGTCATCAGCAACCGTGTATGACAATATCGCTTTTCCGTTGACACTGACGAACACGCCTAAAGCGGACATCAAGAAGAAGGTCAGCGAGCTTCTAGCACTGGTCGGACTAGAGGATCATAAGAACAAGTATCCTGCTCAGTTATCGGGCGGACAGAAGCAGCGGGTAGGTATCGCAAGGGCTTTGGCGAGTGACCCGGATGTACTGCTCTGTGATGAAGCCACCTCGGCGCTCGATCCGCAGACAACGGATTCCATTCTCAGATTGCTGCTGGATATTAACCAGAAGTTTAATCTTACAATTATGTTGATTACTCACGAAATGCATGTCATTCAGAGTGTGTGTGACCGGGTCGCGGTCATTCACGCGGGCGGAATTGTGGAACAGGGGCCAGTAACCGAAGTGTTCCTGAAGCCGAAGCATCAGGTAACCCGGGAATTCATCAACCGGGAGACAACTGGGGCGGAAGCCCTTAAGCTCGCGCTGTCCACTACTAACTCTGAATCTTCCAGACAGGTAAAGATCACGTTCCTGGGAGCTCAGACTTACGACTCTTTGCTCTCACAAATTGTTCGTGAGACAGGTGTGAATTTTGCCATCCTTCAGGGAACTATATCCACTATCAAGGATATGCCGTATGGGCAGCTTCTGGTCTCGTTTGAAGGCGATCCTTCAAATATCCACCGGACAATCACCTTGCTGCAAGAACGGAATCTAGATGTGGAGGTGATGAACTAATGTGGGGACTTGATTTCTCAATGGTTGACTGGGAAGAGATGGGCCAGGCTGCGATAGATACACTCAAGATGCTCGGCGCATCGGCACTATTAACTTTTATTATAGGCCTTCCGCTTGGTGTACTTCTGTTCATCACTGCGCGATCCAATTCCGCTCTGCTGAGGTTCATATACAGAATTCTATCGTTTATCGTTAATATTCTGCGCTCCGTACCTTTCGTCATCCTTATCGTGGCGTTGATTCCGATTACCCGCTCTATCTTCGGGGTATCCATTGGGGTTGAGGGAACTATTCCGCCGTTGGTTATAGGCGCAGCTCCTTTCTTCGCGAGGCTTGTTGAGACAGCGAAGCGCGAAGTGGACCGCGGTGTGATTGAGGCAGCTACCTCAATGGGAGCGTCTACGTTCCAGATTATCCGCAAGGTCCTGCTGCCTGAGTCGATGCCGGGTCTGATTGCCGGGATGACGATAACGGTTGTTACGCTGGTCTCTTATACCGCGATGGCGGGTATGGTCGGCGGCGGCGGTCTCGGGGACTTGGCTATCCGCTATGGATATCAGCGGTATGAGAAGGAAGTTATGATCGTGGCGGTTGTTCTAATGATCGTACTCGTTCAGCTCCTTCAGATGATTGGCGACCGTCTAGTGGCACATTTTACAAGGAAATAAGGAAAGTCTATATATATAAATCATAATCCTTATTCAAAAAAACATATTGGAGGTCTGGAAATGAAAAAATGGTCAACAGCTTTTCTACTACTCACACTCGTACTGGTACTTGCGGCTTGCGGCAGCAAACCACAAGAGACTAGCCAGGGATCTTCGGATACAAGCAGCAAAGGTTCTGCTACAACTGAAACTACAACAGAACCAGTTAAACTTGTCGTAGGGGCAACTGCAGTTCCTCATGCTGAAATTCTTAACTTCATCAAACCAAAGTTGAAAGAAGAAGGCGTGGATCTGGAAGTTAAAGAATTCACGGATTACGTGCTTCCAAACACTCAATTATTCGAGAAACAATTGGATGCGAACTTCTTCCAGCACCAGCCATACCTTGACGATCAGAACAAGAAGAATAACTTCAACCTTGTAAGTGTGGTTGGCGTTCACGTTGAGCCATTTGGCGCTTACTCCAAGAAATACAAGACTAAAGACGAAATTCCTAACGGTGCAAAAGTAGCTATCCCTAACGATGCTACCAACGGTGGACGCGCACTTCTGCTTCTTGCTAAGAATGGCCTGATCACGCTGAAAGACGGCGTGGGAATCAATGCAACCGTGAAGGATATTGCCAGCAATCCGAAGAACCTACAGTTCAAAGAGCTTGAAGCCGCAATGCTGCCACGTGTGCTTGACGAGGTAGATCTGGCACTGATCAACACGAACTATGCGCTTGAAGCGAAGCTGGTTCCAACTAAAGATGCGCTCTTTATCGAAGATAAAGAATCACCTTACACCAACATTCTGGTTGCCCGTCCTGACAACAAGGATTCTGAAGCTATCCAGAAGCTCGCTAAAGCCCTCACATCCCCTGATGTGAAGAAGTTTATTGAAGACAAGTATCAAGGCTCAATTGTTCCTGCGTTTTAAGCAGGAAAATTGAGCCAAGGAGCAATTGTCCCTGCGTTTTAAGCAGTGAAATTGTGCAAGGTGCAATTGTCCCTGCATTTTAAGCAGTGAAATTGTGCAAGGTGCAATTATCCCAGCGTTCTAAGCAGGGCGATTGTGCGAATCCAAGAGCAGTTCCTTCTTTTGAGGAACTGCTTTTTTTGTGCTGCTGTATAAGATGAACTTAAGAATTACCCATAGGCAAGCGTGTGAAATGATTCTGAAGAAGCGTAGCGATCGTAAGAACATTTCACATGGCTGCCTAACGTGTAAATCAATAATTCAACTTATATAGCTGCTTTACATTCTGAATGTATTCAGATTAGCTCATCAAGTTGTGAGGAGGGAGTAAATCTTTTATACTTGAAGTGAACTACAGTATGAGATAAGGTTGACGCCTTGTTGGGAGAGGGGATCCGCTTTTGAAAGGTAAAATTGCTCTGATAACAGGAAGTGCTAAAGGATTAGGGAAGAAGACGGCACTCACCTTGGCGGATCAAGGCTGTCACATCGCTCTGAATTACGTACACAGCAAAGTTGAAGCACTTGAGCTTCAAGGAGTCATCAGCGATAAAGGTGTCCGCTGTATTGCGGTTCAGGCGGATGTAGCGAGTTCACAGGACATAGCCAGGCTGGTCTCGGAGGTAGAGAGTCAGCTGGGTACAATAGATATTTTGGTTAATAATGCGGGCCCATTTATTCGGGAACGGCGATTATTTGCGGAATACAGCAGGGAAGAAATTCTATCTTTAATTGAGGGCAATCTGGTTGGGCCTATGCTGCTGGATCATATGGTGCTTGAGGGAATGCGGAAGAAGAATTGGGGACGAATTATCCACTTTGGATTTGGTCATGCTGCTGAATCCCGTGCTTGGCCTCACAGGGCAGCATATGCCGCTGCGAAGACAGGGCTTGTGTCGTTCACCAAGACGCTTGCGGTGGAGGAAGCTCCTTACGGGATCACAGTCAATATGATCTGTCCCGGAGATATCCGGGGTGTGAATAAGGAGAAATCAATCGCCGAGGTCAGTGGAGAGGCGGATGGGGAGACCCCCCGGGGCAGACCGGGCAGCGGGGAGGATATCTCTCGCGTGATTGCTTTTCTGTGCCAGCCCGAGTCCGATTTCATTACCGGAAATATCATGGATATTTCAGGAGGACTTGATCCGATCCGCCCCTGGATCAAACCATCGACTTAAATCTAGACTTTGCAGCATTCTGCAATGAAAAGAAAAGAGTCCTGGCTAACCGGTATACCGGGTGACCAGGACTCTTACTGAAAGTGCCAGCCCGAAGGCTGGCTGCTATGAAGATATAGCTTATGTGTATAAATTAAAATACTTGTACAACTTCTTGAACGCCTTCGACTTCTTCAAACAAAGCGCGTTCGATCCCTGCTTTAAGCGTGATTGTAGAACTTGGGCAGCTGCCGCAAGCACCCACTAATTTAAGTTTGACGATGCCATCCTCCACGTCAACGAGTTCGACGTCACCGCCGTCGCGCTGCAGGAAAGGGCGAAGTTTATCAAGCACTTCCAGAACTTCATCATACAAAGTATCTTGTGCATTTTGGCTCATATTTCTCAACTCCTTTCTTATATATTATATTACAAACGATATGAAATTTAAATGGCATTAGTAAAGCGAGGCATACCCGAATGAGACCGATTATAGAATTTTGTGTTAACAATATGCATTTTGGCACCGACGAAGTCATGGAGAAGCTCGAGCAGAATCCCGATTATGATGTCCTGGAATATGGATGCCTGACCCATTGCGGGGAATGCTTCCTGGCTCCGTTTGCCCTGGTGAACGGGGAATACGTAGAAGCTGAAAGCGCTGAGCTGCTGTACGAACGTATTATGGACAAAATCAAAGAAATAGATGCCTGGTCCGAGCTTGATTTGGATTAAAAAAGATCGGGGAAACCATTGAACTGTAACCCGCAAGAAGGACACTTTACTAAATTGTCCTTCTTGCGGGTTTTTGAATTTTATTCACAAATGCTATCCCTCGCATACCGGGAGCCATACACTCATTTCGCCGCGTCCACGATTGCCCCAAAGGTAATACGGAATGGCTGTAATGCGAACAGCTTCGCTACGCGGAGGTTCTGTACGGTAAAGTAACGAATCCTCCCAATCGTCGGCCGAGACTCGGAAGCCGTTCGTCTCCACAGCGATGCTTCCGAGGGGGAGGTCTTCCAACGACCGTTCCTTAAAGCCTGCCTGGCGGTTCAATTGAAGCGAGGCAATCAGATCTCCGTTGTCCACGCTTTCGACGCAATAGACAAGCGGCCCGCGCTGGATGACGGCCTTGTGCGCATCGGCACGCACCCGCGGATTGGCATAGACCAACTGTGTCTCGACACTTAGATCAACTTCAATAATGTCACCAGGATTCCAAACCTGATCGAGCATGACATAACCACTATGGAGCCCAGAGAACTTCGTCAACGTACCATTGATCGAGATCTTCATCTCTGAGCACCACCCTGGCTGCCGAAGAGCGAGTGCAAATTTCGCTTGGCGTTCGGGTTTCAATTCAAAGCGGACTTTACCCCCATGCGGTACGTCTGATTGTTGTCTAATGCTGACGGATGTACCGCCCAGCTCAGTCGTCAGTTCACTGCCGATGTACAGATTAACGTACAGCGTGTTGGTTCGCTGTGTATAAACGTAACGATTGAGCGACATTAGCAGGCGAACAACGTTCGGTGGGCAGCATGCGCAGCCGAACCAGGCCTGACGCTCGGCTTTGACATGTTGGCGTCCTGGATTGTGCGAGCAGGCCTGTGGCCATACTTCAAGCGGATTAACATAGAAATAGTGGCGTCCGTCCTGAGCCATGGAACCGATTACATTATTGTAAAGTGCGCGTTCCATCACGTCCGCATATTCACCATTAGGTTCAATCCTGAGCATACGCTGTGCAAAGAAGATGAGGCCGATCGAAGCGCAGGTCTCCGCATACACCGTATCGTTCGGAAGATCATAATCAAAGGTGAATGCTTCCCCGTGATGAGTAGAGCCGATCCCTCCGGTTATATACATCTGCTTCTGCACGACATTGCCCCACAGCCTGCGGCAGGCTGCGAGTAATTCTTCGTCTCCGGTCAGACCAGCAAGATCAGCCATTGCCGTATACATATACACCGCGCGGACAGCGTGTCCGACAGCTTCAGTCTGTTCACGCACCGGCTTATGGGCTTGCAAGTATGAAAGATCGATCCGGTCTGCAGGTAGCGGATTGAAATGTCCTTGGCGGCCTCGTCCTTCCCACTCATTGCGTAGATAGTTCGGTTCGGTGCCGCGTTCGTTGATAAAGAAAGCAGCAAGCTTTAGATACTTCTCTTCGCCTGTCAGCTCGTACAGTTTAACTAGCGCCAGTTCAATTTCCTGATGGCCGTCGTAGCCGTGCAGTTGGTTGTCGCCAGGTCCAAAAACCGAGTCGATATGGTCAGCCATCCGGCGCATGACTCCGAGTAACTTATCCTTGCCTGTCGCTTGATAATAAGACACAGCTGCTTCAATCATATGGCCCGCGCAGTACAGTTCGTGACAGTCGGTCAGGTTGGTCCATCGTTTGCCGGGTTCCTTGATTGTAAAATATGTGTTGAGATAGCCATCAGGTTGCTGTGCCTCGGCGATTAGATCGATAAGCTCGTCAGCACGGCGCTCCAGGTCGGGATTGGGCCGGATTTGGAGCGAATAACCAACAGCTTCAAGCCATTTCGCGAGGTCGCTGTCTTGAAATACCCAACCGTGGAACTCGCCTTCCACTCGGCCGGCGGCGATCTCAAAGTTGCGGACAGCCCCGCTCGGTTCAGCGTTCACCGCCTGATCGTGAAGTACGTCATACTGATAAGGAATGATAACATCATTGGCAAGCTCTAAATAGCGCGACCAGAATTCGTCACGCAGGTATACGGTGCCTGGTATAGAGCCATAATCAATGCTCGATTTGTTACTAGTGATTGGATTCATTAGGTTCTCTTCCCTTCGAGATGATGGACAGTCATTCAGAGCCGGAGAATCCGGCGAAATGCGTGATTTCATCCTGGTACAATCCCATTATATTCTGTAGAATTGAGGGGTGTTAGCTATAGAATCCCCCGATTTTTTGTCCGATTTCACACTCAATTCGGGGCGAAGGTAGATCATGAATCACAATCATGTACAGCGGTGATCAGGTACGTGCAATAGAGTTAAAGAGGAGGAGAGATTAAGCATGGAGACAGCACAGACATATATACATCTGGCTGCGCCGCCTTTTCCCTATTTCATGGAATGCGGTAGAACCGTCTACGCTCCGGGCGAAAGCCATCCTAACCGCAGGGATATAACAGTATTTGATTTAATTCTAGTAGAGACGGGGAAACTATTCATTGGTGAAGAGGAGAAGCGTTGGGAGGTGAGTGCGGGAGAGACAATACTGCTGCTGCCAGACCGATATCATTATTCAGTCAAGCCCTGCGAAGAAGAGACACGGTTTCTGTGGATTCATTTCCGGACGATAGGGGAATGGATCGCTGCAGAAGGTGAACCCGTATTTGCCGATCGAGACCAACACATCTCCCGTTTCGGTACATTGCCTGTAACCATTCGGCTACCTCAATTCGGTAAGTTACCCGTGTCATCACGGGGAGGAGGGGAAGGCGAGCGGTTGCTTCAGTTAGAGAAGCGGCCTCGATTAAGTGCTGTATGGGAAAGACAACGAATCTTCGAAGAACTGCTGCGCTCACTCGATGTACAGAAGCGTGATCCGTCTGGCAGCCCGGCAGCGCTGGTCGCCGAGCGGACTGAGAGTTATATTCGTGCCCATTATATGGAGCCGCTGACGAGCCCCTTATTATCGGAAGAGCTTCATTTTCACTATAACTATCTGACCCGCTGCATGAAGCGGGTGTACGGATTGACACCAATGGAATACTTGGCGGATTGCAGATTGGAGCAAGCCCGGTTACTGCTACTCCGCACGGAGCAGCCTATTTCGGTTATAGCGGAACAGGTTGGTTTTGAGACTGCCCCGTACTTTTCGCGCCGCTTTGCGGAACGCTTTGGCGTTTCACCAATACGATTCAGACAGCGGCATTCACGCTAAATACTTTTCGGGGGCATTAATATTTATTAACAGTGTGGATTATCTCCTGGCGCCTCCAATGGACATAAAAAAGATGACTTCTGATAAATTCAGAAGCCATCTTAAAGCAGTATCATCTTACAGCGACTTTCTCCCCTTGATTATCCGAAATGATGCTTGGACATCCAGAGCACACCGCTCTTCAGAATCCGCGGTACCCGGCCCATAACCTGGCGTTTGCCCATGAGGCCGAAGCCCGCTTTTTTGCCGAGAGAACCGAGAGTACCTTTCAGCTTGATTGGAGACAGACGCGGAGTCTCCCCGCGCCATAGCGCCAGCGCGATGTGAGCAATCTGCTCACCTTGACCTTCGGCAGCTTGACCGCTAGGGGCGAAGGGAAGGCTGGCACAGTCCCCGCATACATACACTTCCGGATGCTCAGGAATCTGATAATATTCATTAAGCAGGACACGTCCCTGATGATCTTTGGGAACATCCAGCTTTTGTACAATTTCAACAGGCTGAATGCCTGCCGTCCAGACCGTGGCATCTGAAATAATGTCATCTCCGGTAGTGTGAATCACGCCGGGTTCAAGGGAAGTAATCGAAATATGAGACAGGGTCTCCACATCATGCTCGTGGAACCACTTCTCAACGTAAGCAGACATTTTCGGCGGGAAAGCCGAAAGCACACGTGAGCCCCGGTCTATAAGAGCGATATTCAGGTCCGGCCGGCTCTCTCTGAGTTCTGCTGCAATTTCAACGCCGCTCAGACCTCCGCCAACGATATTTACACGGCCATATGGCTTGGTGTCATTAAGTATACGGTATGTCTCACGAACAGCGCTCATGGTCTGAATCGTACAGGCGTATTCCTCAGCTCCAGGAATTCCGTGGAAGCGGTCTGTACACCCAAGAGCAATAACGAGCTGATCATAATAAACTGGGTCATCGTTCTCCATGATCACTTTTTTGTTCTCGAGGTCAACAGAAGAGACTTCTCCGTATTTCATATTCAAATTCTGGTGGACGGGGAAGGGAACACGCAGTTCTACATCCGAGGCTGTACCGGCCGCGAGTGCATAGTATTCCGTCTTCATTGTTTGATAAGGCATCCGGTCGATCATAGTAAGTCGAATATCGCTTGGCATATTTCCTTTTAGCAGCGTATTGGCTATTGTGACACCGCCGTAACCTCCACCCAGGATAACAAAATGTTTCATGTTTTATCGGTTCCTTTCTTCTCCAGCTCGTTATATTCTGTTCTATTCGAATACTTCAATCTCATTGTAAAAAGTATCTCTTTCAACGGGAATTCGCCCTGCGCCCTTCACGAGCCAGATCAATTCCTTGCGGGTCAATCCTTCAGGCGTATTCGCTCCAGCGGCGTGGCTGATCTTTTCCTTGAGAATTGTGCCATGAACATCGGAGGCCCCGAAGCTCAGAGAGACCTGGGTCAACTGGGTACCAATATTAATAAAATAAGCTTTAATGTGCTGAATATTGTCCAGCATCAACCGGCTGATGGCAATGGTCTTAAGGTCTTCATAAGCCGAGTTGCGCCGCATAATGCTGGCATTCTTGCTTTTCGGCTGCATGGAAAGTGGGATAAATACCATAAATCCGTTCGTCTCATCCTGAAGATCACGAATCTGAATCATGTGGCGAATACGGTCCTCATGGCTTTCAATCGATCCGTACAGCATAGTTGTACCCGTTCTGATACCGAGCTTGTGAGCGGTGCGGTGTACTTCCAGGTAGCGGTCTACGTTTGCTTTATCGACCTTCATTTTCTCCCGGTACTGATCGGATAAGATCTCAGCGCCCCCGCCAGTTAGGGACTGTAATCCGGCTTTTTGAAGCTCCTGAAGAACTTCTGTAATGCTCAGGCCGCTAATCCGGGTGAAGAAGTCGATCTCTGCAGCGGTATAGGCTTTAAGAGCAACCTCGGGGAAACGCTCGTGTAGAGCTTGAAGTGAATCCACATAATATTGAAAAGGGACATGGTTATTATGCCCGCCCACAATATGAAATTCACGGATACCCGGGTGAATGTGCTGTTCCACATATTCAACCATTTCTGGACCTGACAGGGTGTAGGAGCCTTCTTCTCCCTGATCTTTACGGAAGTTGCAGAAAGCACAATAGGACTCACACACATTGGTGAAATACAGACTCATATTTTCGATAAAATAGACCTTCTTGCCGTTCTTCTTGAGGTTAACTTCATTCGCAAGCTGACCGATCGTAAGCAGATCGTCGCTTTCATACAAATATACCCCATCTTCAAGGGTTAGCCGCTCACCGCGGCGTACCTTTTCAATAATCTCAGCCATTCTCTGGTCTGTGTGAGGAGTTGCAGTTACTAACATAGGAATATCCTCCAATCTAGGTCGGTGAATCTTGTGTATAACCTTATGCCTGATGGCTATAAATAACGTCTTAATCTTAGACGCTTTGCTGAGTTACAGCGGGAAACTATCATTGTGAAATTTAGAACAGGTTATCGGATAATAAGGCCTTAAGTGTTGTTGTCAAAATTGTGACAAACGAATGCATCCATACCATTATAAACCTCACTTTCTATTCGGGCAATAAGTATAGTCGATAATAGCTGCAGGAGAACATCCCTTGAGGGGAGGTACAATGTGGAGTATAATTGGGGGAGGTAAGGATAAGGAGGGATTTACACAATGATTAATATCACTGATGCAGCAGTTGCTCAAATAAAAGAAATGCTCTCACAGCAGGAAACACCTAATATGTTCCTTCGTCTTGGTGTACAGCCAGGAGGATGCAGCGGCTTCTCATATGGAATGGGATTTGATGATGAGGAATCCGATGCCGATGTTTTTATGGAAGTAGGAGGACTTAAGGTAGTTGTCGAGAAGGACAGTCTGAAGTACTTGAACGGACTGGAAATCGATTATGAAGCCTCGGGCATGTCCGGTGGATTCTCCATCCATAACCCGAACGCCATTGCTACTTGTGGATGTGGCTCAAGCTTCCGTACTCGTGACGATGCGGGACAGCCTGCACCGGAGCAGTGCTAAGAGTTGCTGTGATGCGGGAAATGCGGATTATTCAGTAAAAAGAGCTGTCCGCAACCTTAAAACGGAATAGTAACAACCCTGATAACATGCTCTTTATGCTTAAGAACCATATGTGGCTTGTAAAAAGTATGACCTCTATAGCGGGATAGCAGCGAAGCTATCCGTTATAGAGGTCTTTTGTGTCACTAAACAACAAGTCATCGCATGACTAATGGGCCGGTAATTATCGTCCTTTTGCAGAGACAAGTACAATTGCCATACTTGCCAGTGATAACGCAGCACTGGTAATAAACAATGGGGAGAAACCATTGGTAAAGTTCGCAATGAATACCCCGGCTAACGCTGGCCCTACAGTGGATCCGAGGGAACGAAAGAGACTTAGATATCCAACGGCCATCCCTGTATCGGAAGGCTCAACGGCTTGCAGCATTAAGACATTTAATGGAGATCCAATGATGATCCCAATACCCAAGCCCATAAGTATAATCGTCAAGATCAGCAGAACGATGGACTGCATTCCTAATATCAAGAACACGGCACCGATTAGAGCCAGTCCAAATCCGGCCATTAGTGCTCGTCTAGCGCCTAAACGATCTGTTAGCATCCCTCCGATCAAGGATGCCGCCATAGAAGCTATAGCAAGCGGCGTTGCTGCAAATCCAGAGCTCCCCTTAGCTAGGCCAAGATTCATTTCAGCGAAGAGTGGGATAAAATTGACTGCCGTGGCCATGACAAAACCAGATGCGGCAGAGGCAAGCAACAGGGCAAGCGTTCTGGAACGCGTGAAATATTTAACTTTCATAATAGGGTCTGGATGCTTCTTCTCAACGAGCAGCAACAGCGGTATACAAATCACCCCGAGTGCAATGAGCCAGAAATTCTGAAGTCTTATACCGAGCATCACAGCAAGAATCAATAAGGTTAACAGCGTGATTCCAAGAACATCAATTGGCTTGACCACGCGAGTCTGGTTGGGCTTGTACTTCGCTATCAGCAAAAGGATCAACGCACATACCGGGATATTGACCAAAAAAATCCACTTCCAGCTTGCGGTTGCAATGATAAATCCTCCTACCGTTGGTCCAAGTATTGACCCAAGTCCGAATGCTACGCCAATCCACCCCATTGCCTTATCTCTATGTTCCGGAGGATAAGACATTGCAATTTGAGCTGCCGTTATAGGGAATATTCCCCCTGAGCCAATCGCCTGTACCGCTCTTCCAAGCAGAAAAACGATGAAGTTTGGCGCAAAAGCAGCAATAAGCGAACCGATACCGAACATTATGATTCCGAATAGGAATGCCTGCTTGCGTCCTACACGATCAGACATCTTACCAATCACCGGGATGCTGACTGCAAAAATAAGGGTGTAAACGGTGAAGCTCCAAACTCCCCATGATGCTGAAATATTGAAAGTGTTCATAATGGAGCTTAGTGCTGGCCCCACGATACCGTGATCCAATGCACCCATGAAGATTCCTAGTAAGAACGTAAACGTCACCAGGGTTCGGGATACCACATCGGTCTGCGATAATGGATTACTCAGGTTAACTCTTGATTCCATGCCTTTCAATCCCCTCCTCAAATCGTACTTGTAATATCTTTGCTTATACTACACCGCTGATTTAATAGCGTCACCGAAATTCCTACTGCTATTTACCGCAAACTCCTTGCGGAAGGGTGGTGTTAGCAAAAATATATGAACTTGGCGGATGGATCGTGGTTAAAGTCAATGGAATCAGTGCTTATAAGGAATCTGGAGATCCAGGCTGAATCCCTCTCCGGGTCCAGTTGTCAGGTTCATGGTTCCATCCAGGCTTGCTATCCGTTCCTGAATTCCCCATAGCCCCATATGTGTAAACGACGATTTTAGCTTATTCATATCCATTCCTACACCATCATCCCGGTAGCTTAGTTCAATCACATTTGTAAGGTTTCGAATACGCAATACGATCGTTGTTGCGTCAATTGCGTGCTTACTCGCATTTTGGAGAAGCTCCTGGACAATCCGATATAAGGTCAACACCTGATGTTCATCCAATTGAGCCTTAAATTCCTTCGTGTCGAACTCGATATTAAAGTTGGTGCGAAGTTTGACTTGGGTGAGCAGATTCTGAATCGCTTCAACCATCCCGATTTCTTTCAAGAACGGAGGCCGAAGCTCATTACAGATCTCCCTGATTTGTCCGGCGACATCAAGTATCGTCTCCTTTACGAATTCAAGCTCATCCCGGATCGGCTTCTCAAGATTAGCCCGCGACAATAGGGTCTCCAATCTCTTATAAAGAAGAAGCTGGTCCTGCAGGGCTGAATCATGGAGATCCGCACCAAGCCTTTTTCGTTCGTTCTCGGATATCGAGAACAGAAGTCTGAGCAACCAGGCTGGTGTCTGATTGGGTGATGCGATGTTTTTCTCGAACTCACCCATAAAGTCTTCGGACAACTGCAGATTTACATAGAGCAAAGTGGCATAGTTCAGCAGATTAGTAAGCCAGTTAAGCTCACCAGGATTTAACCGTGTCTGATTGTATTTGCTGCCGAACCATAATACCTGATACCGGCCGTTGCTGACACCATATAATAAGCAAGTACCCGCCCCTACGGGTATAAAGCGACCCGGTTCTGGATGATCAAGGACAGCGGTGCAAATCTCCTGCAAAGTCTCGTAGTCCGGGCGTGAACCCTGGCTGATCTTTAACTCGTGTGAATTATCGGTACACTCAACAATTGTTATTGAGCTTACCTTCAATACGGTTTCAATTTCCTTGATTAGCGTATTCTCTAGCTCTATAACACTCATAACCTTGGACAGCCTCCTCATTAGGTCGAGTGGCTGTTCGTGTGAGAATGGGTTCGTCTTAATTACACGACGGTGCTGGGACTTTTTGAAGTCTTTAATATATAGGAACACGACAATCGAGATGTAGATTATAAGGAAAGACTGAATCCATTTGATCCCTGAATGTTCGGGTCCTTGCATGATCAATACAAGCAATCCGATAATAAGTAGCGATGGCCAAAGCGCCATAAGTCCATAGTAACGCAGCCGATAGAGCACAAAATGGATATCGATGATTTCTTTAACTTTCATGAGATAGAAGCAAATGACCGGAATACATAGAAGCGAGAAAGTCGCCAGTTCACTTTGAATAATGTATGTACCGAAAAGAACGGATGGCAAAGCATATAAGAATATGAACGGAAAAAATGCAGCGATCTGACCCACTAAAATAAAGGTATGGAGAAGACGTTCCCGGCCTGAGCAGCGAATATAATTGATGCTCATTGCTGCAAAGGCAAGTGCTTGAAAAAGTAGAAATGTAACTAAAACCAGATTACGTCACAAATTGTGGGAGACTTGATCCAGTAAGTTGGTGAGTACGAATAACGACTGGAACAACAGCCACCCCGCAACTAAAGTATAACCAAATCTAATTGTTATAAAAGGAAAGTAGGTTTCCTTCTGGCGCTGAGCAAAGAAAACGAATAAAAAATGCAGGAGGAATACCGGAACTGAGACCAGCAAGGGACGGACCATGATAAGGCTAAGCAGTTCAGCTCTCGACGAGGCCGCAGCGCAGAGAACACTCAGACCAACAGATAAAGAAAAAGCGATGAGAAGCCGGGTATCGACGTCTTCTTTCCGGCTTTGATAGGCCCGCCAGCTGAGGAGGAATAAGACCAGAAAGATAGTAAATGGAGCAAGTATATGCGTACTGAACGTACTAGCGGAATCAAAAGGAGGAATTTTCAATCGAATTAAGTTTCCATTGCGTTCAAGAAGTAGTTCATCTGCCATATCAATGTGTTCCGTTTTTATAATCAAAGGGTTATGCTCCGGGGAGACTCCGTCAACCTCTCTGACTGTATCGCCTATCTTTACCTTTCCGACTGTCCATGCCGAAGAATCAGGCTCTTTTGTAATAACAAATACACCAGCTTTTGTCTGCTCTATACTAAGCCCTAGATATGGATATCTAAGACCAATAAATGTGAAATACAAGGCTAAAACAAATACAAGAAGCATGATGAGATATCCACTGCGAATTCGTAAGTACATATACCCTCCACCTAAATTGCCCTAAGTTTCCCATAAATAGTATCACGGGAAATTTTAATGAGAAATGAAAAAAAAGGAAAAAAACCCAATTCTCTAAGGAATTAGGGTTGCAAATTTACTTTCATTAACAGGCTGCTTATAAAAGCTCAGAGTTTTTTATCAAACCATACTTTTTGGCCTCGGCAATAGCTTCGAATCTGGAGCGTACATGCAGCTTCTCAAAGATACGAGACAAGTGATACTCGACATTACGCTGGCTCATGAATAACAGTTCAGCGATTTCCTTGTTACTTTTACCAAGCGAAATCTCCTGCAATATGGTTTGTTCTCTTTGAGTGATTGAGGTTAATTCCGGGAGCCCTGAGTGGTCAGCTATAGGCAAGACGACATCACTCCTCCGAAGCTGCTTTAACAACGCCGTTGGAAGAATCGACTCGCCTTGCAGCGCAAAACGAATCGATTGCACGAGGTACTCCCAGGAAGAGGCTTTGCTTATGAAGCCACTTACCCCAGCTTCAATCAGAATATTAAAGTTGGGCAAAATATCATACCCCGTATAGATTAAAATGTTCGCATGAGGATGAATCTCTATGATCCTGCGTGTAAGTTCTAGACCGCTAATTATCGGCATGTGAAGATCAAAGAGCATAATGGAGAACCTTTCGCCAGCTTGTATAAGCGCGATCGCATCCATCCCAGACTGGACGGCGGTTACCGACATATCTGGCTCCTCTTCAAGTCTAAATTTGGTACCATCCCTGGCTGAGGGATGATCGTCAACCAATAAAATACGAATCATGGTATTTCCCTACTTCCCGTCGAGCCTATAATAACTTATCGATATGGTAGCATACCACTTGCCGGGTGACCACGAAAACTGTATTTCGGCAGACCGTAAACTTCTTTCGGTCTGGGAAGAAAGAACAGACAGCCATAAATGACATAAATATATCATTTCTTATTTCCGGTATTCAGTCATTAGCATTGCAGAAGAAAAATCCCCTACGGTAGACCGTGCCGAGTTCATTCAGGACGAACTCTTGCTTCGTTGTCTCCCATAAGGGGATATTAGCTCCAAAAAAATTGGAGAGATCTTCTATTTATTCAGCTGTACTAAACATCGTCATATCGCGGGCATAATGCGATTGCTTGCCCGTTTCTATATTACGGATACGAACATAATCCGATGAATATTTCTCAACAATTCCACGACCAATTTCACAATATACACCAGCTTCATCTTCCTGCCAGGCGGAGATGATCTTCTGGGACAGCGCCGCAGCGAAGAAATCGATATCTGCGGTTAATGTATGGTTCATTCCCTGACTCCTTTACAGTAAGTTTCACAGGACCGACGACTAGAAGAATTGTTTGTTCAGCATAAGGTAGATCATTCCGGCTGCAACGATGGAGAAAGCCATGCAAGATGTGCCAAGACCTTTCCGGGAATCCTTGAAAAATCGTACACCTATGGCAAATACCGCGATCGTAACTGCAACCAGCACAATGGACATTGCAATCATAGCAATCCAATACAGAACTCCGAAAAATTGCTCCAACAGAAGAATCCTCCTATTAACTATAGGTACGGGTCTACTATATACTAGAACGATTTATTTGAAAAGAGTGTAGCCGATAAACACTCAAAAAGCGGAATTTAGACGGAGTTCTGTGGAATCAGGCGAGCTTGATAGACAAGGATACAAGAACAATACCCCTGTCCTGAGTAGTAATAACCATACACAAAAGTTGAACTATACGAGCCTTGCAAAGAAAGGGGAGAGATCTATGTCGGGAAGACAGCTCGCCAATAAGTGGCTTAAGACACAAGCGCTTCTCACAGATAAGCGGACGCGTAGACATATTCCACAGACAAGCATGTACAGTGCGGCTAAACTGAAGCATATGCTCAGAAAGCACAGGATGGTGGTGATTAAGCCAATCCGGGGCGGTGGAGGGTATGGAGTAATTAAGGTCGCATACTCGGGCGGTATATACTCATTTACACATATGATGGATACGAAATCATTCAAAAGCTTTGAGGCTATGCAGAGATCATTGAACCGGATTAAAGTCAGACGTCCATATCTTATTCAGCAGGGAATCCAGCTGGCCACCATCGCAGGAAGACCTATAGATTATAGAGTGAAGGTGGCTAAGAGTGCGCGCGGCTGGGAGTACCGGGCAATGGTTGGACGGCTTGCCAAACCGGGACTGTTCGTCACTAATTTGTGTAAGGGGGGGACCCAGCTTTCAGCCAAGGAGGCTTTGACAAGATCATTAACCAAATCATCGGGAAAGCAGCAGCGGCACAAGATGCGTGAATTGACGAACCTATGCATTGATATTCTCGAGCGGAGGTTCCCGGGACTTGGTAGGCTGGGATTTGATTATGGAATAGACACACAAGGACGAATTTGGATATTCGAGGTTAATACTCGTCCGCAATAATAACTTTGTACAAACATGAGAAATCAGGTTTATTTCCGGCCCTGTCAGGTTAATGTAATTGAAAAGCTGTAAAAGTCTAGCAAAATGAGTTGCCAAAAAATATTTTTGGAGATTTCCAGCACATTAATATCCTGTGAATAACTTTTATCCACAATATCCTCAATTGTCTGACAATAATTTCGGAGATTACTAACAACTTATTCACAGGATCTCCACAGTAACATGTGGATAACAAGAACGCTTGTTCTGCTACTCTATTGTTGATATGATAATAACAGGAAAATTTTAGGAAGGAGTGATACTAATGGCAACATTAACAGATGAAATGCTGCTGGATTCTTACCATATGGCCAAAGAGCTCCAATTAGACAGGGAATTCATCGCACTCCTGTTAGCCGAAATCCATAAAAGAAATCTTAATCCGCAGATAGGGCTTGTACTCCATTAAAGAGACGAAGGTCAACTTGGTAAATATACTGTTCTCCGCAGTGCGGGCAACTCACGATATGTTCACAGCCTGACTGAAGAGAAGTGGCCCCGGAATATTGGTCAACTGAGTTGTAGGGGCTGTAGGGACCTTTATAATCCTCTACTCTCCCGTTATCCTCTAGAAGTTGTCCACAAGCTGGACAACCTGCTGACAGAGTGAACAGGCCATTACATAGTGAGCATATATAAGACAAGGGTATCTCTCCTTCTTGGAACGATGTGTTCAGAAGTTAAGATACCCTTTATTGTGTTATAAAATGTGTACTAGAGCTTGAGATTACTGCTGTGTCCCGGTGATAACTTGGCGGATGGATCGATATAGACCTTGGCGTTGTTCACCGCTGTAGGAGCCTCGCCGAATCCTACGGCTATTAGCTTTAATTTGCCAGGGTAGGTTGTGATGTCTCCAGCTGCAAAAATGCCGGGTACGGAGGTCTCCATCCGGGAATCCACGACAATGGAATTGCTCTCAATGTTGATGCCCCACTCAGCGATTGGACCGAGGGAAGAGATGAATCCGAAATTGATGATGACATCATCAACTTCAATTTCCTGCGTCTCATTTGATTTGGTATGGGTCAGAATTACGCGTTCAATGCTGTCATCCCCGCGTAGCGCTGTAATTTCGGTTGGTGTAATTACCTGCACACTAGAAGACATAAGATTCTCAACACTGTGTTCATGTGCCCGGAACTTATCCCGTCTGTGGATCAGTGTAACCTGCTCGGCAATCGGTTCAAGCATAAGCGCCCAGTCTACAGCTGAATCACCACCGCCGCTAATGAGGACCTTACGACCGGCGAACTTGCTTAGATCACTTACGAAATAATGCAGGTTCTTGCCTTCGAATCGGGCAGCCTCTTCAAGCTCCAGACGGCGGGGCTCGAATGCGCCTACACCCGCCGTGATAATTACGGCACGCGCATGATGCTCACCTTGATCGGTTGTAACGATGAAATGGCGCTCGTCTTTTTTTTCTACATTAATAACCTTCTCTTCAAGCCGGATATCCGGATTGAAATGTTTGATCTGCTCATTTAGATTATTTACGAGCTCTTGAGCCGTAACCTTAGGGAAGCCTGCAACATCATAAATATATTTCTCAGGGTAGAGCGCGGCAAGCTGCCCTCCAAGCTGAGGCATACTTTCGATCAATTTCACGGATGCTTGACGCATTCCGCCATAAAAGGCAGCAAACATGCCCGCAGGGCCACCGCCGATGATTAGAAGATCCGTAAATTCACTGTTTTGATTAAGGTCTGACATTAAATAAGCACCTCCGAAATATAAACATGAGTCAATATCACTTAATTATAATGATGCTTTCATTTCTTGCAAATTTTTCTGAAAAAACTCAGAAAACGATCCGTTTAAAGCCGGGAAATATGGCAAAAAGCAGACCGAAATTAAGACTTGATCTTTTACTTTAAAGCCTTTATTATTCAAAAGAGTCAAAAGCCCGACTTAGGCAAATTCAGCGAAAAATCAAGCGAAATTAAGTTAAATTTGGCCTTTTTTTGCAGAGAACGACATAAGATCTCAGGAGCATTATTAAGATGTTCATTTTACCGTAACAATACCCTAAGATTTTATGTGTATAATTTCACAATTAATTTTGGCGGTTTGAACAAATATAGATTGAAGCAGTTGGAAGGAGAACAAACACATGAGTTCCATACCAAAGATCGTCGTTCTGGGTGCTGGCTACGGCGGGATCCTCACCGCTCAGAAACTTCAGAAGGAGTTAAATTATAACGAAGCCGATGTAACCCTCGTGAATCGCCATGATTATCATTATTTCACCACGCATCTGCACATGCCTGCTGCAGGGACGGATTCCATAGATCATACACGGGTTCAGATTTCCAAGCTCATTGATGAATTTAAGATCGATTTAGTTAAGTCTAACGTACAAGAAATTCGTTTGTATGATAAAAAAGTTATATTGGAAGATGGAACGCTGTCCTATGATTATTTAATTATAGCTCTGGGCGGTGAACCGGAATCGTTCGGGATTCCGGGACTTGCAGAGCATGCGATGACGATCCGCAGTATCAATTCAGTGCGTCTGATTCGCCAGCATATTGAATACCAATTTGCACAGTATAAGCTTGATGAGAGTCGTAAGGACCGGCTTAATTTCGTTGTTGGCGGCGCCGGCTTTAGTGGAATTGAATTTGTTGCTGAGCTGGCGGACCGGATTCCGGATCTATGCAAGGAGTATGATGTCGATCCCGCACTGGTACATATTTATAATGTGGAGGCCGCTCCGACAGCTCTGCCGGGCTTTGATCCGGAACTTGTGGAGTACGCTATGGATGTTCTGAAGAAGAAGGGAGTTACCTTCAAGCTGGGAACGGCGATCAAGGAATGTACTCCGAAGGGGGTTATCCTTGCAACGGATGAGGAGATCAAGGCAGCGACCGTCATTTGGACGGGAGGAATCAGGGGCAATCGCTTGGTGGATGCCGCTGGCTTTGAGACCATGCGGGGCCGTGTGAAGATTGATGAATATTTGCGTGCTCCCGGACATGAGAATGTGTTTATTATTGGAGACAATTCGCTGATGTTCAATGAGGAAGGCAGACCGTATCCTCCAACCGCCCAAATTGCTATGCAGCAGGGTGTGATTTGTGCTCACAACGTCGTGGCATCTATCCGTAATCAACAGCCTAAGAAGTTCGTCTTCAGCAATAAAGGTACGGTGGCTTCATTGGGTAAGGGCGAAGCGATTGGAATGGTAGGAACCAAGAAGTTCAAGGGATGGACGGCCGCTCAGCTTAAGAAACTGGTAGATCTGCGTTATCTGTTCATTATTGGCGGTATTCCGCTAGTCCTGAGAAAAGGACGGTTCTTCTAAGATGCGCCATTGCAGTGTTCAGGTACGCGGATTACTTACACGTGACGAGCTGGATCGTTATAACGGACTGATCGAAGCAGGGTCTTTCCTGGAAAGCCAGCAGAGATATGACCTCGCTTACCATGTACAAAAGGAAATTGATACACTAATTCTTCCTGCGATTGAACGGCTTAAGGAGAAGAGCAGGGACCGGGACCGGGCAACGGCGGAGTTCCTCGAATCCCTGAAGCGTCTGGAGCAAGAAGAGGATGAGGATTAAGCTGAAGCACGGCTAACCTCCATATAATCAAAAAGGGTGCCCACGGAACAATAATGTTCCACGGGCACCCTTTTGCGTGTAGCGGCATATCGCTCGCTGTAAAGCTTTACAGTTTGAGCATTTCAGCGAATAATTCATCAGTCAGCAGGTTGCCGATATAGAAGCTGCCGAATTCTCCGTATCTTGCGCTGACTTCGTCGAAGCGCATCTCATAGACGAGCTTCTTGAATTGAAGAGGATCATCTGCGAACAAGGTTACGCCCCATTCCCAATCATCGAATCCGACAGAACCGGTGATGATCTGCTTCACCTTGCCAGCATAACCCCGTCCGATAAGGCCATGACTGCGCATCAAGCTGCGGCGTTCCTCCATCGAAAGCATATACCAGTTATCGGCAAGCTCACGCTTCTTGTTCATGGGATAGAAGCAGATGTGCTTGGATTTCGGAAGTGCAGGCTGAAGCCGGGCGATAACCTCCGGCTTCTGTCTTGGATCTCCTTCGCCTGAAGCGAGGTAGTTACTCAGCTCAACCACACTGACGTAGGAGTAAGCTTTGGTGGTGTACTGAGCAAAGGTGGTTTTATTGAAAGCTGTTTCGATTCGATTGATCTCCTCCAGCGATTCGCGGAGGAACATGAACACGAAGTCAGCCTTTTGTCCAATGATTGAATATACCGCCGTACTTCCTGTACTGGCTTCTTCGATCGCTCCCCATTCTTGTAAAAACACGTGTAGTTCATCCAGGGCTACGGCGCGCTCTTCGTCATCCGCTGCCTTCCATGCTGTCCAATCAATGGCACGAAAATCATGAAGTGCGTACCATCCTTCTAGTGTTAAAGCTGCTTCGTTCATCTTATCACTCCTAATTATTTCATGCTCTTCTTCCATTGTAGCTAATTGAGGCTAGGCGGGCAAATGGCTTCATCAGGTCTTCATAAACTTCATTGCAGGGCCTGCAATTTTTTAGTACACTGACAGTAATGTTGAATGAGGGGAGTACGAAGGAGTCATGGGACTGGGATTTATCGTCGTTTTTATATTAATGGTATTGTTTTTTGTCATGATGTTCGGCATCGGATTTATTTTAAATATGTTGATGAAGACGACATGGTTTCCTAGTTATATCTTTATCATCGTTATTCTGCCTATTGTCGTATACTCTTTGTGGGATCATATACAGCCAATGGGAGCCTACCTGAAGTCCTTCCACTTGGTAGATTATTTGACAGCGGTTGCAGGTCTTGCGGGAGCCATCCTCAGCGGCTGGACTATTCAGAAGCTTCGGCTTGGCGGATATAAAATGTTCTAAGTTGGTTCGGGGTAAAGAAAAGACTGCATCTCATACAGATGCAGTCTTTTTTGTGCGGGTTCCATACCGCTGCTGAAGGAATTAGGCCAGCAATTTCCGCTTCTGTTACTCCAGAAATCCTCTGCACTCCTGCTTTTTTTTCCTCCCGCATCCCCCTCTTCCAAGCGGTGCCCACGGTTAATTTAGGCAGATACGGAGATTGAGGAATGTTCAGCGTTACCTTCAGGTCCAGACTGGTATTCGCGCCGCAGAGTACGACCGCCGATCAGTGTCACGATAAGCAGCGAGATTCCAGAGAAGACAGGCAGGTAGTAGGTTGGGAGAAAGTCCAGCAGAACCCCAAACAGCACCGTGCCGAGCGGAGCAATCGCTCCAGCCATAGTCTCAACAATCCCGAATACCCGCCCCCGATATTCTGGATCAATTGTAGTCTGAAACAGGATTTGCAGAGGGATATTAATTGAAATAATAACAATCCCTATAGCAGCCATAAGAGCGATATAGAACAAGTAAGCGGATGGCTTGCTAAAGATAGGAATGTACGGAAGCGACATGGCGGCAATTAGGCAGGCCAGGATAATCAGCCCGCTCAGCAGTGGCTTAAGAGGGTGATGGGTGCTTTTACGGATAGAGAGAACGCTTGCCATAGCCAGCATGCCGACCGCAAGTGAGGCTTCAACCACGCCATATTCCCTGGATTCCATCCCAAGCGAATGAACCATAATGTAGGGAAGAGTAACTCCGAGCGCGCTGGAGAAGAAGTTAATCCAGAAGCAAATAAGCAGAAGAGACCATAGGAAACGCCGCTGTCTGACGTAGATGAAGCCTTCGGATAAGCTGCCAAACAGCTGCCTGAGGACAGAACCGCCGGGTGCCTTTGTGCCAGCAGATGGTTCAGCCGGTACAGTGCCTGGAACCGCAGAACTACGAAACTTAAGCGCGAAGCCCATGAGGGATGAAACGAGAAATCCAAGACCATTCATCAGCATAAAAGTGTCCAGGGATACGAAAGCATACAGGAATCCTCCGCATACCGGACCAAGAATATTACCGATCGAAGTCGCCATCTGATTCAGTGAGCCAGCCTTCTGAATGCTGCTCTCCTCCACCAGCACAAGGAGTGAGGAAGTGAGGCTAATGCTGTAAAAGGTAGAACATACCGACAGCATGATCAGTGTGGCATAGATCCATATCGCAGAGGATCCATCAAGGGCAACAGCCACCAACCCGGCCAGCATCACGGCCACGCTTGCCAAATCCGCTCCAATAATCAGCTTACGGCGGTCCAACCGGTCCGCGAGCACACCAGCAAATGGACCAAGGATAATCCGCGGCAGCATCCCGCAGATCAGGGTGACCGCAAATTGGCTGCCTGAGCCAGTTAATTTGAGAATGTATAAACCACAAATGAAGGTGTACATGCTTGCTCCGAGCAAGGAGACAAGCTTGCCTGAGAACATCAGAAGAATATTACGGGAATCCTGTGTCGGTAAGGCGGCTCCGTCCGTCATTTATCGCACTCCTTTGTTACAAAGTTAAATATAATTAAACTTATTGTATGCTAGTAATTTCCTCATTTCAATCATAAAGTTAATTTATATTTAACTTTACACTCCCCTGATTCCACTTTCCCATACGGCTCATCTTGCGCTATACTTGGACTTATAAACAAGATAAGGATGAACGGATATGACGATAATCGGTGAACGTATCAAGCAACTGCGCAAGCAGCACGGTATGACACAGACGGATCTTGCCGGGGAGCATATGACGAAGAGTATGCTCAGTCAGATTGAGAATGGCAAGGCGCTGCCTTCGATGAGGACACTTCAATATTTGGCTGAGAAGCTCGGCGAGGACGCAGGGTATTTCCTGGGTGAGGAAGACGAGCATGGGATTACTGAATTGGTCCGGGAGATTGAGATGGACAGCAAGAGGAAGTCTTACGAGGAAGTCGTGCGTAAGGTAGAGCCGCTGCTGGACACGAAGCTTCCTATGACCATTGATGTGGCACGGATCATGGAATTTTATGCAGAGGCTTGCTTTCATACCGTTCATCGGGGCGGCGAAGAGGCGGTTCAGCGGGCCGTGGAGATCTATAAACGGTTCGGATTATATGTGGAGAGCGCCAAGGCCAAGTATCTGAATTACGCGCATCTCTTTGCCCAGGCGAAATATGGTTCCTCGCTGGATCTGATTCGGGAGGTTAGACGGGAATATGAGCACAAGAAGATTGGTAGAGACGTGATCTTTGAGCTGGATCTTTACTACGCGGAGGCGGTCTCCTTATCCGCCTTGGGGCTCAACAAGGAGAGCAGGGACGCCATGCTCGCTGCGCTCGATTTGTCCAAGGAGCAGGAAGTGTACTATATGACAGACCATTTTCTGCGTATCTTAAGCAATGAATTCTATGAAAGCGGCGAGAAGGACAAAGCAGCCGAGTATAGGAACAAGGCAAGGGTATTCGCGGAATTTACCGGGAATCAGGATAATCTGGCTTATATTGAAATCGCGGAAGCCAGGGTCATGAATCGCGAGGGGCGTTATGAAGAAGCGCTCGCACATATTGAGAACGTTGCCCGGATTCAGCAGAAGAAGAGTGCTGTATATTGGCGGGAGCTGGGAGTCTATTACTATAACACGGGCCAGGCGGAAGCAGCGCTTGACGCATTCAGCCGGGTTGTCATGCCGGAGACCGCCTACCATCCCTCGGATAAATCGTATTTGTATGCTGCGGATGCTTATATGGCGAGGCTGTACGCTGCCAAAGGGCAGATTAGAGAAGCCAGGGAACTATCCGCGCGGGCGCGCGAGAAGGTCAAGGATTTTCCACATAATAGAGCTCGCGCTTTTATCGATGATACTTATCTGGAATTGCACAAGTCTGAATAATTGGCAAAAGTGACGTAAGCTATTATACGCTCGCTTGTAATCAGCCAATATCGGCGAATTTTGTAATCTTTTAACGATTCCGGTCAGAAAGATTTATGCTAGAATAGATAAAGTCTACATTTCGCCATGGAAGGAGCGATAAGTTATGCGCATTAATAATTTACATCATTTCACAGAGAATCACTCATTCTGCGTATATCGCGATTTCGGTCTTGGCACCGTAGACGGTACTATGCTAAGTCAAGTCTACCAGCCAATGGTAGGCGCTTTTGCGATTTCACTATATCATCTTCTGGTTCAGCAGATTCCGCTGGAGAAAGTCGGCTACTCCTCGGTAGAGCAGCAGCGACGCTTATTTCTCACACTTGGACTTGAACCAAGCGAGAAGGGCAGAAAGTTCCTGGTTGAACTGACGTCCAAGCTGGAAGCTGTCGGTCTGCTGCAGACCAGCCGGATTTATTTGCCCGAGAATGATGATTATTTATATGAATACGAACTTCAAGCCCCTCTATCACCAGCAGATTTCTTCAAGACCCAGCATTTGACGCTTTTGCTTAGAGACAAGATTGGCAAATTTGCTGTGCTCTCTCTTCAGGAACAGCTGTGGAGTAAGGAGAATGGAGATTTCCCCGGGCGTTCCATGAACAAGGAGAATATTTCGGTTCCTTTCTATGAGATCTTCGAGCTGAATGCCCATTCGATCGATTATGAGCTTGAGCAGGCCATCGCCGAGGTATCTATTTCCAGACAGCCTGGTCTTAGGCTGGCTGAGGAGGATGGATTCAATTACGCGGATATTATTCTGCGCTTTCCGCGCAATTCGGCTAACCGGTCTTATGTTGAGGGGCTTCGCTATAATACAGAACAGCTGGGCACCGTGAATTACGTGGCTCGCAAATATGATTTATCCGTTCAGGATCTATGCCGGCTGTTAGATGAAGATGGTGTATTTGGCCCGGATGGCGGTATCCTGCAGGATGAGCTTGAACACAAGGCCAACCTTTCTTTCAGGCAGGGGAAGAAACGCAAGGAAGAGCGTCAGGTTCAGGGCGGTAAGGTGATCTCCCTTAGACAGCAGGAACATGCAGAGACGAACGAGGCTCCGCTGGAGCATGCGGTGCAGATGGAATTCTATGTTGAGGTGCCGCCTCAATTCATGGAGAAATGCGATATTCACCAATATAATATGATGCTGCGGAATGAGCCTTATACAAGGCTGCTTAAGACTTTTTTCCCTGGTGCTATACCTGATAATTTGCTGGATATCTTCGAGAACATTGATCACAATTATAAGCTGCCGAGTGAAGTTATCAACGTACTGATTCATTACTTAATGGCTCTTCTGACTTCGGGTGGCGAACAGCGAATCAACCGTAACTTTGTGAACGCGATTGCCTCCAATATGTTGATGAAACAGGTCAATACCTATGAGAAGGCAGTACATTATATCCGGGAACAAGCTAAAGTGAAGGTCAAGAACGAGACAGCTGCGGCAGGTGCCTCAGCGGGCCGGACACGATCTTACTCCAGTAGGAGTGCCAAGTTAAAGCCGGACATCCCCATTGTGCAAAGTGCCGGAGCTGATCAGGACGGCGGTGTATCGGAAGAAGAATTTGCTGAATTGATCAAGATGGCGGAAATGATGCAGGCGAGCAAGAACAACGGAAATTAAGAATGGAACAGAATGAAGGTGAGTGAGTGAATGGAGTCTTTGGGGGAAATGCTTCAGCAAATGAAAAGTCCGCAGTTTCGGCAGCGTTCGGAGCAAATCCTGAACAATTTGCTTAATGATCCGCTTATTGAAGAACTGCGTTCCCGTCATCCCGAAATCAGTGAGGATCAGCTTACACTGAACCTCAGCAAGCTATACCAATATGTCAATGACAACCGGCACTGCGGCGCTTGTCCTGGTCTGGATATGTGTCCCAATGATTTTCAGGGGCATTTCACCCGGCTTACGGTGGAGACCGTGACAGGAAGACCCCAGCTGTACGACAGACAGGTTCCTTGTTCCAAGCATCTTGCACGGGAACGGGAGCTTGAGGTCAAGAAGCGGATTCACAGCTTCTATGTGGATGAACGGGCCCTGCAGGAAGGCTATGACATGGTAGAGATCATGTCCAAGGACAGCATGCGTTCGCCTGCGGTTGCACAAGTGTTCCGGTATATTAACGAGACCAGAGAGAACGGTCTGTCTCCGCATGGGTTGTATCTTGTTGGCCATTTTGGAACAGGCAAGACATTCCTGATGACGTATCTGCTGCATGAACTAGCCAAGGCAGGACATTCGGGCGTCATTGTCTACATGCCTGAATTTGTGGAAGATCTGAAGTCTATGCTTCAAGACAGTCAGAAGCTGAAGGAAACGGTAGAGATTATGAAGGAAGCCGATTTGCTGATCTTTGATGATATTGGAGCAGAGAATCTGAATCCTTGGGTCCGCGATCACGTAATGGGCGCGATCCTGAATTACCGTATGAACCGCAAGCCTACTTTTTACACCTCGAATTATGATCTAAAGGCTCTGGAGAAGCACTTAAGCTTCACAAGCAAGGATGGAGAAGAGGCCCATAAAGGTCAGCGGCTTATGGACCGGATTGCTCCATTTGTTGATGTTGTAGCTGTGAATGGAACGAACAAACGGGGAAGCCGGAATAAATGAATTATGTAAGTATTGTAATACTTTTTTAATCCACCAAATGATGATGTGTACTAAGGTCTGTCGTGCTCCCTGCAGGGAGTAGGCAGGCCTTTTTTGGTGTAATCTTACAATAATGACACGCACCCTAAATTCAGTGCCGCTATAATGGGGGAACATTTCAGAGTTCGAGCACGTTTGGAATGTATAAGGAGATCGAATAGGGACCCCACATGACATTTAGGAGGTACTTGATATGAAGTTGAATTTGAAATGGATGTATATGCTGCTCACACTGTCGATGGCTGTAACAGCTGCTGGATGCTCGGGCGCTGGAGATTCTAACAACGGCGTAAGCACCACGGCTCAGAATACCAAAAGTAATCAGGGGACCGGCGCTGCTGGCCAAAGATCAGGTCAGAGCACGGGCCAGGGTGCGGGGGACGTGAAGCAGAGCCCGGAACAAAGCACTGATCAAGGCACAGGAGAGAGCAGTTCAGAGTCCGGCGGAAACAAGACCACAGCGGCCGATCATCCAAGTGCAAAGGGAGCTAAATCTGCACAAATTCAGGCGCTGCTTACCGGCTTCAAGCTTGTTGGGGACCGGACCGTCTTCACATGGGGAAAGGCCGCGAAGGGGTCGCTTCGGGTGTATCGTTCCGATGATGCAGGGAAGACCTGGACGGATATCAGTCCCACTCCTGCGATAGCAGCTATGGATATGGATAACAGCACTTTTACGGCCTCGGATGAACGTCATTTGCTTCTGCTTCCATCTCAAAATGACGGAACTCGCAAAGTCGTCTATTCCAAGGATGGGGGGAAGACTTGGTCAAGCGGTCCCTCGCTTCCATATGCGATTAACGCAGAGACAGCCTTTATCTCATCTACACAGGGATACCTGCTGATCGAGAGTGATGCCGCTATGGGACACTCGGGTAAAGCCTTCTATAAGACTGCGAATGGCGGGGCAACCTGGAAGAAGGTAATGGATAACTCAGAGGCAAGCCTTTCAAAAGAAGAGGAGGCAAAGAAAGGATTGATGCCCCAGTACGGCTTCACCGGATACGGGGTATCCTTCCGTGATGCCAAGAATGGATGGGCGCCTATGCAATCCCGTGAGGGAACTCCTCACCTGGTCCGTACCCGGGATGGCGGAGTGACTTGGAAGCTTGTAGACCTGTCGCAGAAAGCGAACTGGAACGGGAATCCTCAAATTACCGCGGCTCCTGAATTTTTCGGGACGAACCGTCTGCAAGGCTGGATGCCGCTCTCTATTCATAAGAATAATGCCTATGATGTTGGCGGGTTCCGTACAACGGATGGCGGAGAAAGCTGGGCCTACATTCCATTTGAACAGAACATCCCTGAGAGCAGCAATGCAATGGATTCAGGACCCGTCTTCGTATCTCCAGACCAGGGGTGGTTCTGGAATGGAACGGAGCTTAAAGCTACCGTGAACGGGGGCAAGAGTTGGCAGGTGCTGAAGGTGAATTCGGAATTCACCAAGTCTCTGGCTTCTTTTCCGGAAATGATGGATCTCCAGTTCACCGATGCTCGTCACGGCTGGATGCTGCTTGCATCAGCAGGCAGGGAGCATTCAAGGCTCCTTAAGACAGAGGATGGCGGCACCACGTGGGTAATTATTTAGAGAGCCCTGGGGATATACGAGAACAGTGATTCATATCTTTCCGTAAAATAACAAACACCTTCCTGACGTATATAACGTGGAAGGTGTTCGCTTATTCTTCATAAATAATGTCAATATTCAGTGGTAGGGCCTTAGCTGGCAATGAACTTCCAAATAACCATGCCGAAGAAAATTACAAACATCAGCGCGAACATGCCTGTAAAACCAAACATGAGATCGCCAAAGTCATTACGGGGTTCTTCGTTAATATGCTGCCGCGGGTCATTCACGCGAATTGGGGTCTCCATGGTGCCGGGGCCTCCTCGTCAAAATTAATCCATAAAAATAGTCATAGACAAAACCGTTTTGGGTTATTATTAGTATAACCAAACGCCAAAACATTTGTAAAGAACAACAGGCTCTTACTGTTTCCCATTTACTAAAAAAATGTGGTATACTTAAATTGTCGCTATATGGAAGGACTAAGGCACTCATCATACCTTTAATTCCATTCAGGGGACTGATTTTATCTACAACATATTATGTTCTAAAACATAAGGAGGAGATATACATGGCTATCGTAAATGTTTCGGACCAATCCTTCAGTACTGAAGTAGAAGGACAGGGAACTGTTCTTGTTGATTTCTGGGCGCCATGGTGCGGACCTTGCAAAATGCTGGCTCCAATTCTGGATGAACTGGCAAGTGAAGTTGACGTTAAGATTGCAAAAGTGAATGTGGACGAGAATCCTGAATCGGCTTCCCGTTTCGGCGTGATGAGCATTCCGACATTGATCTTCTTCAAAGACGGCCAGCCGGTCGATAAAGTTGTCGGTCTGAACTCCAAAGAATCACTCAAGAATCTGCTTGCAAAGCATCAGTAATCTGTTCTTGTAAGCCAGACGCCTCCGGTATTACCCCGGAGGCGTTTTCTTTCGTTTGATTGGGGCAAGTAAGGTAAGGTCCATCCCGCCAATTCAGGATTTTCACGCGGAGAGGAGAGAATTGCGTGGACGAATTCATCCAGGAATGGAACGAGCAGGAGAAAGCGCTGGAAGCGATTAACCACAAGCTGGCTCTGCTTCCAGACCTTCCCGGCTGTTATTTAATGAAGAACAAAGAAGGTACCATCATCTATGTCGGTAAAGCCAAAGTGCTGAAGAACCGTGTCCGCTCCTACTTCAGAGGCAGCCATGACGGGAAGACCCAGCGCCTTGTAACCGAGATACGTGATTTCGAATATATCGTAACTGCAAGCAATATGGAAGCACTCATTCTGGAGTGCAACCTGATCAAGAAGCATATGCCGCGCTATAACGTGCTGCTGAAGGACGACAAGACTTTTCCGTATATAAAAATTACGAATGAAGAACATCCGCGTCTGGAAGTAACCCGGCGGATTTTGAAGGATAAAGCGAAGTACTTCGGTCCCTATCCAAATGGATACGCGGCACAACAGACCAAGAAGCTGCTGGACCGGATGTATCCACTCCGGAAATGTAATGTCATGCCGAAGGAAGTATGCCTGTATTATCATATGGGACAGTGTATGGCCCCTTGTGTACAGGAAGTTCCCCAGACATCTTATGACGAGATTTCCCAGGAAATTACACGGTTTCTGAGCGGTGGACATGAAGAGATCAAGAATGAGCTTCGGCGCAAAATGGAAGAGGCAGCGGAGGATCTGTATTTCGAGCGAGCCAAAGAGCTGCGTGATCAGATCATTAACATCGACGCGCTAATGGAGAAGCAGAAGATTTCCATGGCCGATTCAAGAGACCGCGACGTCTTCGGATTCGCAGTGGATAAAGGCTGGATGTGTGTACAGATCCTGTATATGCGCCAGGGCAAAATGATTGAGCGCCATGCTTCCATATTTCCGTTCTATGGAGATGCTTACTCTGACTTCCTCTCCTTTGTAACTCAGTACTACAGCGATAATCCCGCTCTGCCACAGGAAATTCTGCTGCCGGGTATGGAAGAGAGCGAAGAGCGGGAAGAACCTAGGCAGGCTGGCGGCGAAGCAGGTGAGACGCAAGGCACGTTGACCGCAGCTAATAATGATATATCCCAAGAAGGTGAGGCCAAACCCCTGTTCCTCTCTGCCGAAGCGCTTGCAGCAAAAATTTCGGAAGAGGATGCGGCCGGCGATGAGGAATCCACAATGGATCGGGAAGGATCGGCCGGACAGGAGGCTGACGATAAACCGAGTACGAAGAATGTGGATTCCGACTCAGCCGAACGGGCCGCTTCCGGACTGACGGATGCTGTTAGCGGGGCTGCTTCACTGCAGCAGTGGCTTGGAATTAAAGTCTATGTGCCTCAGCGCGGTCTGAAACGCCAAATGGTCCTGATGGGAGTCGAGAACGCTCGGGTAGCCTTGAACGAGAAGTTCCAATTGATTGAACGTAATGAAGAGCGCACATCTAAAGCATCGGAAAGTCTGGGGAACTGGATCGGTCTGTCATCCCTACGGCGTATCGAGGCGTTCGATAACTCCAACATTCAAGGCGCCAATCCGGTATCGGCTATGGTGGTCTTCACCGACGGTAAGCCAGACAAGAAGGAATACCGGAAATATAAAGTACGGACCGTACAAGGACCGGATGACTACGAGACGATGCGCGAAGTCATTCGCAGGCGGTATGAGCGGGTGCTCAAAGAGAACCTGCCGCTCCCTGATCTGATTGTGGTCGATGGAGGTAAGGGGCAAATCTCTGCTGCCATTGATGTTTTGGAGAATGAGCTTGGGCTATTTGTTCCTGTAGGCGGTCTGGTGAAGGATACGAAGCACAAGACAGCTCAGCTTATGATTGGAGATCCGGCTGAACCGGTCAATCTTCCCAGAGACAGCCAGGAGTTCTATCTTCTGCAGCGTATTCAGGATGAGGTTCACCGCTTTGCGATCAGCTTCCACCGGGAGCAGCGCGGCAAGTCGATGGTCACTTCGCGTCTGGACTCGATTCCGGGAATTGGCGAGAAGCGAAGAAAGGCGTTGCTCAAGCATTTCGGTTCCCTTAAGAAGATCAAAGAAGCTTCGATTGAAGACTTTCGGCCATTATCCATAGGTGATAAGCTTGCCAGACAGATTATAGCTGCTCTTCGTGATGAGGATGAGAGCAGAACTCAGTAATTATTAGGTTAGTACAAATGAAGATAATCTATAAGAAATGAAACCAGGCCACCTGAGGATTCCTCCTTGGGTGGCCTGGTTCTTTTTTGAAATTTATAGTGTCTATATAAGACGCAGTTAAAAATTGACTTGAGGGTAAGGCGTAACGGAGGGGAAGCTTGGAACTGTAGGAGCGAAAGCGATCGCCTAAAAGCTTTCTGAAAGAAAGCTGCATCGGAAGCATATACTTTGGCTTTCTGAAAGAAAGCTGCATCGGAAGCATATGCTTTGTCTCCGGATTTTATCCGCCCTGCGGTATAAATCAAGAAATCTGGAGGCGGGCAGCGGCCGAAAGTCCAAGCATTCCCCGTAGTTACGATTGTACCCACAAATGTGAACATTTTAACTGTGGTTTATATAGAGTGATTTCAGATGAGCCACCCACTCTTTTTCAATGAAGAGGATAGAGAGGTATGAACTAGATCCAGCTCTGATTCTTTGCCTTGGACCAAGACTGAAGCAGCGGGGAGAACGAAGCGATTCCGGAAAAGCGTCAGCGGTCGCCTTTGTCCCCAAATTTTATTCCGCTGAGGAATTATTCAGAGAATTTGGGGACAACAGCGATTGGAGGAATGGTTCGTTCGCGCAGCGTCTCTCGGGCAGAAAGGGCAGTTATGGTGAATGACCCTTTCATTTGCCATTTGCTATTTGCCATTTGCCAAAGTAGTTAATCTTCCAGGACTAACGCAGGTGATCCGGGCTTCCGCCGCTTGAATACATAGATCAGGGAACCCACTGCAGCAGGGAGCAGAATGTAGACAACGCCTATCAGAATATTACCGATATCCCCCATGATCATCAGGCTCAACCCCATGAGAACACTGTCAAAGATGACATGAGCGAAGAGAACGGTGATATAACCCGAGCGAAGGAAAATGAAGCTGAACAGCAGGCCGATAAAGGCCAGTTCGATCGGTCTTGAGAAGACGGGATAGATCGGATATAGAGTATGGCCGAATGCCCAGATCAATGATGAGATCAGACTGGCAATCCAGGTGCTGCGGAATATTTTCTTCAGCATAGGAATGCCGAACAATCGATACACAGCTTCTTCTCCAATGCCGGCAGTCCAGGCTACCAGAGGGAATAACCAAGGGTATACCATATTGTAGGTTGACTGTGTGGCATCGGTTGTGGACCAGGAATGGATAGTTCCTTCGAGCAGCACAAATATAATGGACTGGGCCCCCAGCAGGATCAAAGCCCAGGCATAACCCCGAATCATTGAATTTAGAACGTGGCTTCCATACCCAGGCTCATTCGCACGCATCCACATGTTGATTCCTTGCTTGCGCCATAATCCATCTCCGCCTACAAGGGAGAAATAGATTGAAGCGGTAACCATCAATGTGAACAGGAATTGTACGACAAGAAGAATGGTGAACGTCCCTTTGGACATATTCTGGGATTGCAGGACAGGCATCAGGTTAAAGACGCTGAAGATATTGACTGCAAAGTAGAGTATAGTCAGAAAGATACCTCTTCCAAAGGAGGCATACGGGCGAGTCCTAGCACTATAGATGATAGCGAGAATTCCCAGCACAAAAGATAACAGGGTATATCCGCCAAAATAAAGCCAGTTGGCGAGACGAGTCTGCTTATTTACATAATCCACGTGAGACTGAGGGACGCTGAAGGCCGACTCCAAGGAAGAGACTTGGCCATACTCGAACTGGAACCGCAGCTCAGCATGCGAATCACCGATCGTGTATTTGTTAACCCGGTATGTTAGACCCAAATCATTCTGGCCGCTGACCAGATCCAGCTCTTGAGCTCTGTAGCCCAAAGCTTCGAGAAAGGGGATCGCTTTATTTTGCTTGTCTGTAAGAGAAAGATTCCCTTCAAGCTGCTGCAAGGTCTGCAAGGCGACCGCTCGATTCTGATCCAGCATGACCTCCCGGTCTTTGCGGGAGTAGAGCTGGACGGCTTCAAAGCCGACAACATCACCTGTAGTCATATGTATATCTACATCAAGCTGCTTGATAAATGAAGCAGGGTTCGAGAAGCTGACACGGTAAGTATCATAGGGAAATCGTTTCTCGTATTTATTGTTATACGTACTAAGTAGATTTTTCTTGCTTAAGTAGCCATAGAACTCAGAATTAGATTGGTAAGTGACCAGAGGCTTCACGCCTGTGTCTATGTGGTCAAGACCGAGCGTTGTCTGTGCGAATTGATCTGCTGCCTGTATTGCCTTATCTTTGCTGATGATTTTGCCAGGAGGCTCCTGTTGAAGTCCGTCTGTGGAAGTAAGGGGAAATACTTGAACGTACAGGAAAATAACCAGTCCAATGACGGCCATGATCCATAACGTCTTGTTGTTAAATGGCAGCTTGTGTTTCGGCCTTTCAGCTTTCATGAGCAAACTCCTTTGATTTATATTAATATGTAAATAGATGAAATGAACTTAAGCCACAGTAAAGATAACACAATTGCTAATCTTAATGAAGAGGTGAGCATGTTTTGAAGTTTAGAACACCGAGGCTATCCCCGCCTCAAATCCTGGTGCTGGGCTTTGCTGCTATTATTATGCTTGGCACATTGCTCCTTATGCTCCCTATTTCTAATACAAACGGGAAATCGCTTGAATTCATTAATGCGCTGTTCACTTCAACGTCAGCAACCTGTGTAACAGGGCTAGTCGTCAGGGATACCGGCCTTGATTTCACCAGGTTTGGACAGGTTGTCATTATGCTGCTCATTCAGGTGGGCGGACTGGGATTTATGACAATGGCTACCTTGTTCGCTATGGTATTCAAACGCAAAATTTCCTTGAAGGACCGCCTACTCCTTCAGGAGGCTATGAATCAGAATACGATGGAGGGGATCGTGCGGCTCATCCGGAAAGTATTAACCTATTCCCTGCTGATCGAATTGTGCGCTGCGCTGGTCTACTCTGTGCGTTGGGCCTTTGATATGCCGATTGGACGGGCTATATACTTTGGTATTTTCCATGCTGTGTCGATGTTTAATAATGCGGGTTTTGATTTATTTGGTGAGTACCGGAGCCTGACCCAATTCGTGGATGATCCTGTCGTTAATTTGGTCACCATGTTCCTGATCGTATCCGGAGGAATCGGGTTTGTTGTTATCTCTGATCTTACCGGCTTCCGTACTAATCGGAAGAAATGGAAGCTCTCGCTTCATTCGAAGGTCGTGCTCTCTATGACGGCAGCCCTTATTGTGATAGGTACTCTGGTGATTTTCGTTTTTGAATTTACGAATACGAAGACGCTGGCGCCTTTAGGCTGGGGGGGCAAAATATGGGGTGCTCTGTTCCAATCAGTTACTCCAAGGACCGCTGGAGCCAACACGCTGGATATCGGAGCTTTAAGACAGGCCACCCAGTTCTTTATCATTATCCTGATGTTTATCGGGGCATCACCAGGCTCCACGGGTGGAGGAATTAAGACAACAACCTTTACGATTCTGGTTGGCGCGGTTCTGGCCATGATCCGTGGAAGAGGGGAGCTTGTACTGTTCCGTTACCGCCTTGCGCAGGAGCGTATCCATAAGGCCATCACGGTTACAATGTTCGCCTTGTTCCTGATTATTACGGTAACGATGATTCTCTCAGCTACGGAGGACGCAAGCTTCATGAGTATTCTGTTCGAGACGACTTCCGCGTTCGGAACCGTGGGTCTTAGTATGGGGCTTACAGCAAAGCTGTCCGTAATCGGCAAGGTGCTGATCTCTCTAACCATGTTCGCAGGGAGACTTGGGCTGTTGACGCTTGCCTATGCACTTGGGCCTAAGAAGGAGAAAGAACTGTACAGACATCCGGAAGGTAAAATGATTATTGGTTAAAAGGAGATACAGCGTACTATGAAGACACAACAGTTCGTAGTTATTGGACTTGGCCGCTTCGGTTCAAGTCTTGCAATGGAGCTTATTGAACAAGGCTACGAGGTATTAGGGGTAGACCGGAACGAAGAGGTCGTCTCGAATATGGGCAGCTTTTTAACCCATACTGTCGTTGCCGATGCAACGGATGAGGAGATGCTCAGATCTCTTGGAATTCGTAATTTCGACTGCGGCATTGTAGCTATTGGCGATGATATCCAAACGAGCATCATGGCAACAATTCTGCTGAAAGAGATGGGAATCCGAACGGTGGTATCCAAGGCAATCTCCACGCTCCATGGACGCGCTCTTGAGAAGCTGGGCGTGGACAAGGTGGTATATCCGGAGAGGGATATGGGAGTACGGGTAGCCCATCAGCTTGTGAATCCGAATCTGATCGATTATATCGAGCTGTCGAAGGATTACAGCATTGTTGAATTGAAGGTGCCGACGTCCTTGGATGGACGAATGCTAAGTGATCTTAACCCGAGAGCCCGCTTTGGGTGCAGCATCGTGGCGATTCAAAAGCCGAACGGCTGCATTGTGGCTCCGACGGCAATGGACCAGGTTCAAACGGGCGATATTATGGTGATTATAGGTTCTAACGAGAACATCGAGGAGTTTGAAGAAGCGGTCAATCAAGGAGACTAAATAAGCCCCCTCTCCCAAGTGCTGGTCAGCCGGCTTATATGGACAGGGCACTGGAGAGGGCTTTTTTCATCTCGGAGATCCACTGGCGTGTCTCGGCATTCAGATCCGTCTTCTGACCGAAGATCAGACAGGTTCTTCTCCGGGTCTGTTCCAGTTCCTTCATTGGAATGGTCACGACTTCGTTCTTATCAAGCAGAGGAGTTCGGAGGTATGATTTTGGCAAAAGAGCGGCTGCTTTGCAGGTCGGCAGCAGGCGGACAATGGCCTCAAAGGAATCGATCTCCATTCGAATGTCTGGAATGACGTTATGTCTGGCGAATAGCTCATCAATCACTCTGCGGTACCAGGTGCCTTTGGAGAATATAATCATCGGCTGTCCGCTGAGATCCTCCATCGTAATCAGATCCTCCTGAAGCAGTTCATGCTGGCTGGGAACGACGAGTTCAAGATGATCCTCAAACAGTGGAATGCACAGCAGTCCCTGTTCTTCAATGGATGAAGCTACAACGCCGAAATCGACCTTTTTATCCCGGACGTGGGATACAATCTCATGGGTTTTGCCTGTAACCAGCTTCAGCTCCGTATTCGGATATTTATTCATAAGCGCCTCGACCAGCGGGGGGAGAGTGGTCTGTATGGTGGTCAGACTTGCTCCAAGAGTCAGGACGCTCCGTTCGGCTTCCTTGTATCTGGAGATCGACTCCAGAAACTGTACATGCCGCTGTCTTTGCTCAACCGCATACGTATAGACAAGCTGTCCTGTACGGGTGAGCTCCAGCCGTTTGCCATTACGGTTGAAGAGCATGACTCCCAGTTCTTCCTCAAGCTTTGCGATTTTGCGGGAAAGAGCGGGCTGGGACAGATTAAGCAGCTTAGAAGCTTTGTTAAGGCTCGATTGTTCCACCACCGTAATATAGACAAGCAAATCCTCAAACATGGTCAGGCCTCCTTATGCGCAAATGACATAACATTTAATAATTATATTGCAATTCCATTATAAGTTCAAAAGGAGTAACATAAAAACTGACACAAGTTGTTCACATGGTATCGGTCAGTCTCAGGTACTGCCGCTTACGAGTGTGGATTGTATCATTTACAACCGGCCAGAGGGCATGACAATCATGCGCCATGAACGGACAACGATGGATACCGGAAAGGGGTACGCGCAATTATGAAAGGGTTTTATTCCAGAAAACTGCACTCGCTGCTGGGTGTTATACCGTTAGGTTTCTTCATTCTGGAACACATGATTACGAATTTTTCTGCCGTAGAGGGCGGGTCGCAGGGGTTCAAGGATAGTGTTGCTTTCCTGAACGGACTGCCGTTAGTGCTGATTCTCGAAATTTTTGGTATTTTCCTGCCTTTGATGTATCATGCGATCTACGGACTCTACATTGCGTTTCAAGCAAAGCCGAACAACGGCAGATTCCGCAATGAGCGGAATTTACGTTATCTGCTCCAGCGGGTAACAGGAGTTATTGTGCTTGTCTTTGTGATCTGGCACTTGTATGAGACTCGGGTTCAGGTAGCACTAGGGCATGTTACACATGAACAGCTGGGAAGCGTTATGCACGACATTGTAACCAATCCGGTGTACTTTGTTTTCTACGTGATTGGGGTCCTGTCAGCTTCGTTCCACTTTGCGAACGGTCTGTGGTCGTTCCTTATCAGCTGGGGGGTAACCGTAGGTCCTCGTGCCCAGCGTGTATCATCTAACATCTGCATGGGTCTGTTTGTGATCGTATCAGTTATGTTCGTATGGTCGCTGTTTGCATTCCGTAATGCGGAATTCCAGGCGGGCGGCGAAGCACTGCTTCAGACCCTTAGAACATTCATCGGATAAAAAGGGAGTGACGATAGATTATGGCTAAACAAAGTATTGTCATTGTCGGCGGCGGTCTAGCCGGCTTGATGGCCACCATCAAAGCTGCGGAAGCGGGAGTTCATGTAACGCTGTTCTCCCTCGTGCCGGTCAAACGGTCACACTCCGTCTGCGCACAGGGTGGAATTAACGGAGCAGTTAATACCAAGGGTGAGGGCGACTCGCCTTGGGAGCATTTCGATGACACGGTATACGGCGGGGACTTCCTGGCGAACCAGCCGCCGGTTAAGGCGATGTGTGAAGCGGCGCCGGGAATTATCCATCTGATGGACCGGATGGGCGTTATGTTCAACCGGACCCCGGAAGGTCTGCTTGACTTCCGCCGCTTCGGGGGCACGAAGCGCCATCGTACGGCATTTGCCGGTGCCACTACCGGGCAGCAGCTTCTCTACGCCCTGGATGAGCAGGTTCGCCGCTATGAGGCGGCAGGTCTTGTTACCAAGCATGAGCACTGGGAGTTCCTCTCGGCTGTCTTGGATGATGAAGGCGTATGCCGCGGGATTTGTGCACAGGATCTGCGTTCGATGGAGATCAAGACATTTATGTCTGATGCCGTAATTCTGGCAACAGGGGGTCCTGGTATTATTTTTGGTAAAACCACGAACTCCGTCATTAACACAGGTACAGCGGCAAGTGCTGTGTATCAGCAAGGTGTTAAATATGCGAATGGGGAATTCATTCAGATTCACCCGACAGCCATTCCAGGGGATGACAAGCTGCGTCTGATGTCTGAATCCGCACGCGGTGAGGGTGGACGTATCTGGACTTATAAAGACGGTAAGCCTTGGTACTTCCTTGAAGAGAAATACCCGGCTTACGGTAACCTTGTGCCGCGTGATATCGCGACGCGTGAGATTTTCCATGTATGTGTCGATGAGAAGCTTGGCATCAACGGCGAGAACATGGTATATCTCGATCTGTCCCATAAGGACCCTAAAGAGCTTGATGTTAAGCTTGGCGGTATTATTGAGATCTACGAGAAGTTCATGGGCGATGACCCGCGCAAGATTCCGATGAAGATATTCCCGGCAGTCCATTACTCCATGGGCGGCATGTGGGTTGATTACAATCAAATGACGAACATTCCCGGCCTGTTCGCGGCTGGAGAATGTGAGTATCAATATCACGGGGCCAACCGGCTTGGCGCGAATTCGCTCGTATCCGCGATCTTCGGCGGCATGCAGGCTGGGCCGAAGGCGGTTGAATATATCCGCGGCCTTAAGAAGTCAGCTGAAGATGTTCAGCCTGGTGTATACAGCAGTGCGAAGAAGCAGCAGGAAGAGAAGTACACCAACATTCTCGCCATGAATGGTACGGAGAATGCGTATGTCATTCATAAGGAGCTTGGCGAGTGGATGACAGACAACATGACAGTTGTTCGTTACAACAGCAAGCTGGAAGCAACGATCAATAAGATCAAGGAACTGAAGGTCCGTTACAAGAACATCAATATCAATGATGTCTCGAACTGGAACAATAGCGGCGCGGCGTTTACCCGTCAGCTGTGGAACATGCTCGAACTGTCTGAAGCGATGACACTTGGAGCCCTGCTGCGTAATGAAAGCCGCGGTGCCCATTACAAACCTGAATTCCCTGATCGTAATGACGAAGAATTCTTGAAGACTACCAAAGCTACATGGACGCCGGAAGGCCCTCAAATTTCATATGAGGACGTGGATGTCTCCTTAATCCCGCCGCGCGTTCGAGACTATTCGAAGGATTAATTAGGAGGGGGAACAGGCTATGGCGCAGACAACAGCTGCTAAAAAAGTGAAATTCATTATCACACGCCAAGATCAGCCGGATTCGGCACCCTATACAGAGGAGTTCGAATTATCATACCGCCCGGGTATGAACGTGATCAGTGCGCTGATGGAGATTCAGCGTAACCCGGTCAATCATGACGGCAAGCACACAACTCCGGTATGTTGGGAATCCAACTGTCTGGAAGAGGTATGCGGAGCATGCTCCATGGTTATCAATGGCAAACCGCGTCAGGCTTGCGCAGCCTTGATTGATAAGCTGGAACAGCCGATCCGTGTTGAACCGATGAAGACCTTCCCGGTCGTTCGTGACCTGGTCATTGACCGCAGCCGGATGTTCAATGCACTCAAGCGGGTAAAGGCATGGATTCCAATTGACGGAACCTATGACCTCGGTCCAGGACCACGGATGCCTGAGAAGAAGCGTCAGTGGGCGTATGAGCTGTCCAAATGCATGACCTGCGGGGTCTGCCTGGAGGCTTGTCCGAACGTAAATGAGAAGACGAACTTTATCGGTCCAGCTGCGATCTCGCAGGTAAGACTGTTCAATTCACACCCAACCGGGGAGATGAACAAGGAAGAGCGTCTGGATGCATTGATGGAGGACGGGGGTATCGAGGGCTGCGGCAACTCGCAGAACTGTGTACGTTCCTGCCCGAAAGGCATTCCGCTTACGACATCCATTGCTGAGATGAATAAGCAGACAACGAAGCATATGTTCAAACGCTGGCTCAGCGTATAGAAGTGAGGTTAAATATGGGTTGCTCCTATCAAAGGGGCAGCCTTTTTTTGCTATACAGAAAGACAAGACGAACTCCATCCTGGGTCAACATATTATTCCCTTACTTGGAGAAGATTCTAATCTGTACCCTGGCATTAGCAGTGCTGGCGCATGTCCAATGTGGTACAGAGGTGTCTGGTTTAGGGTAATGATTCTCATGTCAGTATCCTGAAGGGAGGGTGATTTTATGCAGACGGCAGTGCTTTGGATAGATGTAATTGGCCTGATTATTTTGGCTGTTTTCTTCTACAGGGTGGATAAACGAATTACAGGAAGGGTCATCCTGCTGGCCCCCCTAATCATCTATATCGCTTTGTGCTTGGAAGATTTGCTCGGGATCATCGATTTCGCCTCAGTCCTAGCATCCCCTGCCTTACTAAGAGCATTTATTCTGCTTTTTGTCCTATTCTCGGTGATCTTTTATATCACATTCATCTTCACCAAAATCGCGCAGTCCGTGAATAAGGAGGTACAGCTTAAGTCAACGGTGATCCGTATATTTATCGCCACCTTGATGTGTATTCTGTTCTTCATGGTGGTATATACCTCGATCTACAAAACATTTGGCGAAAGTTCCTTTATGGGCGATAATATCGGTAAAGACTTGATTTCCCAGCTGATCTCATTTCTATACTTCAGCGTAGCCACCTTCGCTACGGTAGGTTATGGTGATATTAGGCCGGTGGATAATACCGCGCGTCTGGTAGTGATTATGGAAGTGTTATTCAGCTTTGTAACGGTGGCGTACGCTTTATCCATGATAGGGGTATTCCGCCAAATTTTTAAGGAAGAACCTCTAGGTGGACCACTCGGAGGCCCCGGCAATGATCCTGTGAAAAGTGATGGAGGCGAGGAATCGGATGAGGGAATTGAAGAGATTTAGCAGTTATCAAGGTAAGAAATATGCTGAATAGAACAGACATCCGAAGGAACTATCCCATAATTCGTACAGATCGGCTTGTGCTTAGAAAAATCGGGCCAGAAGACGAAATAAATCTATATAATTGCATTTCAGATCCTTCTGTATATCCACATCTGGGCCTTCACTCCTTTTCGGCTTTATTTCCTTCACGTTTATACCGTTATTTTGAGGAGTCGAACCGAACGCTGTCTACGCTGCATTTTGCAATCTGTCTGCATGAGGATGTGAGTCTGATTGGGCTGGTATCACTCCAGAAATGGGATGACGAGAAAGGGACGGCAATTCTAGGTTATTGTATATCTCCTCCCTATTGGAACAAGGGGATTGCGACCGAGGCTGTTCGCGCTGTGATCGAATTTGGAATTCAAGAGCTGGGTCTCAAGAAGATCCGGGGGAGATGTGAGGAAGGTAACGCAGCTTCACGGCAGGTCATGTTGAACTGCGGTATGGTTAGAGAGGATGAGCCCCAGGATAATATGGATGTGCTTGGTAATCCCGGCTTGATTTCATTTGTTCTTCAGGTTTAACACTTCTTTTACGCTTTGTTACACAAATGAAATATTACTGTTATTAAACCCTAACAGAAAGCGGTTAAGATAAGAACATGACCCCCTTTTGAATATAATGAATGCTTTTGGAACCTGATGAGGCGAATCTCTCGGGTTCTCTTTTTTTTGCCAGGTCACAAATTAACCCCCGCTCCGGACAAGGAGGGGGGCTGGAATCATTACGTGGCGCTTTAGAGAGGCACGGATATTTGTTGTTTGTTTTTGAAATATACCCATTCCTTGAACCCGATCTCCTTAAGACGCTTAGCGACTTCCTCCCACTCATCGCCAACCCGGAAAGGCTTATGGGCATCTGATCCGAAGGTAACATTAACCCCGTGGAACAAAGCACGCTCCAAAATGGCATCTGATGGATACCAGCCGCCGCTGAGCTTGGTCTTGCCTGAGGTATTAATCTCGATAGCGACACCCGATTCTGCAATGGTCTTCAGGGTATCCTCGATTGCTGCTTCAGCCGGAATATCAGAGAATGCGGGATAGTTGCCTTTCATGGCGTCGATATGACCGAGGATCTGGAACATCCCGCTTCGTGCGGACTGCCGGATCAGATTGTAATATTCTTCCTTGTGCTCAATCCTCTCTTTGTCCCCAAGACCCTTCCAGCGGGATTTATTGAAGATGCTGCTATTAAATGTGCTATGAACCGAGCCGATAATATAATCAAACGGGTAGGAATTAAGAACCTGGCGATAAGTCTCTGCATGCTCCGGGAAAAAATCAGATTCAATCCCCAGTAGAACGTCGATCTTCCCCTCATACTCGGTCTTTAGTGCAAGCACTTCATTCACATAGTTAACAAATTCTTGTTTGGCCATTGCAATCCGGGGAAAAGGCTGCTCCTCAGGACTCCCGAAATAAGGTGTATGATCGCTAATGCCAATGACCTGAAGGCCTGCGGCAATCCCGGCCTCGATATAATCCCGAATATTTCCGTCGGCATGGCCGCACCGAAAATGATGAGTGTGCAGATCGAATTTCATAAGTTGTATACTCCTTTCAATGGGCCAAGTGGTTGTTTACTCTGAACTGATGAAATGAGTCTCAGGCATTCCTTTTAGATCGTTAAGAAATTGCTGCATGGCCGAATTGATATAGCGACTGGATTTATAGATGACGCCCACCGGGTGGGTAACCTCAAGCTCGATGATAGGAACAATGCGTAGTGTGCCAAGCCGAAGCTCGCGGGAAATGGACTGCTTGGAGATAATCGCGGCACCCAGGTTGATTTCCACCATCCGCTTGACTTCCTCACTGCTAGAAAGCTCCATCACTACATTAGGCTCGATATTATGCTGCTTGAATACATCCTCCACAAATCTGCGTCCAACGGTATCCGGTGAGAGAAGAATCAAGGGTACACCTTGCAGATCCTTCAGAACGGGGTTCCTTGCCTGCGCCAATGGATGAAGAGGGGAGACAACGAGTTCGAAGGTATCATAGTACAGCGCTGAGGCATGAATTTGCGGATTTCGCTCGATTAAATAACCGATTCCTACATCCACAAGCCCGTTCTCCACGTTCTGATAAATTTGGGAAGATGGCATGGACTGAATGCTTGTCTTGATTAGCGGGAATTGATCCTGGAAATAGGAAAGGATACGAGGCAGAATCTGAATCGCAATCGATGTGGTAGTACCGAGCACGATGTGGCCCTGCGGAATATGTTCCATATCGGAGAGCTTTTGCTTCAATTCTTCCACAATATCAACAATCCGTTCAGAATGCTGCAGAAACACCTGACCCCGGTCTGTTAAAGTGACGGGCTGATTCCTATTGACGAGGACCGTTTTAAATTCGTCCTCAAGACTCTTGATTTGAGCTGATACTGCAGGCTGGGTCAAATTCAGAAGCTCACCGGCCTTGCGAAAACTCTTTGTTTTGGAGATGGTGATGAGCGTCTCCAATTGACTTATGTTCACCTGGACTCCTCCTTAATGCTCGAACACACTTGCTTGATCCGTATCATAGAAATGTAATCTTTTCCTAATAATTATAGGCTATTCATTTCATCAGGGCAATGTATCACAAGGTCATGTGCTCATGTATTAATCTCTTCCATCCGCAGGATTTGTATTTATGAATTTGTAATGATTTATTTCTAGGAATAAAGTATAATATTAACTAACCAAAAGATGGGACTATTGTTGTGAAAACAGGACTTCCCAGAGCAAAGGGGCGCATTTATGTGAAGGCAGAAGTGATCAATCCTTTTTTAGAATCCGCGAAACTTGTACTTGAACAAGTGATCCAAATTTCACCTTCCGCTGGAAGTCTTGGAATTAAGGATGTTGTTCATATTGATAACCACATATGGATTCAAGTCGGCATGACGGGACAGCTTAGCGGTAATGTGCTCTTCGGATTGCAGGAGGATGTTGCTTTAAGAATCGTTTCTCTCATGATGGGCGGATTTGTGATCACAGAGATGGATGAAATGGGGACAAGCGCCATTTCAGAGCTTGGCAATATGATCAGTGGTAACGCGAGTACTATACTTTCAAATCAAGGTTTCACAGTAGACATTACGCCACCTAAAATCATTAAATCAAATGACAGTGCCGATAATGCATCCTCCAAGGTTCTGTTCATCCCACTTACCATTAATGGTGTTGGTGAACTGGATATTCAAGTCATGATCTCGTAGAATAGAACCAGTTACGGCGGCGTAGGGAACAGGGGGTTCCAGATCCGGAGATAGACCGCCGAATGGGGAAAGGATGCGGGTGTATCTTGTTGAGAGATAAGGTAATTGTTGTGACGGGTGCGTCAAGCGGAATAGGAGCCTTGACTTCAAGGCTGCTGTCAGAACGTGGAGCCATCGTAATTCTAACTGCTCGTTCAGTGGACAAGCTTGAGCTAGTGGGTGCTTCACTACAGGGCCGGTATGAGATTATTCCACTGGATGTCAGCCGTGACGACGACGTGGCCAGGGTATTCAAGAAGATCTTCGATTCCTACGGACGGATTGATGTGCTTCTGAATAATGCCGGTTATGGCTTATTTGAGTATTGTGATGAAATGCCTGTCCAGGCATTTGCGGATATGATGAATGTGAACTATATGGGGATCGTTCGGTGTACCAAAGCCGTACTGCCTTCCATGAAGGAAGCGGGCACTGGCCAAATTGTGAATATTGCTTCTATGGCGGGTAAGCTGGGTACTTCCAAATCCACAGCTTATACAGCTACCAAGCATGCGGTTCTAGGATTCAGCAACGCTTTGAGACAGGAATTGAAGGAATACGGAATTACGGTATCCACGGTTAATCCGGGTCCGATCGACACACCTTTCTTTGATCTTGCGGATCCAGGTGGCGCCTATGTGAAGAATGTGAAATGGTTCATGATGAAGCCGGAGAAGGTAGCATCAGCTATCGTCTCGGTGATTGAGAAGCGTAAAGCGGAAGTAGATCTGCCGTGGTTCGCAGGTATTGGCACCAAGTTGTATCAATTGTTTCCCCGCTTGGCAGACAGGCTTAGCTATAAACTTTTAAATAAAAAATGAGAATTCCAGGTCTTCTTACTCCTCAGCATGGAGTGGGAGGCCTTTTTTTGATTATATAAGAAAAGAAAGGCTGTGATTGTCTCTCTCCGGTTATTATCGGTGTCACTGGATCTTAATCCCTAGTCTTTATAATTTATTGGGTGAAAATACCTACAAATTCATTGTGTAATTCCATTTCTTAGGGTACAATGAATCAATAATAGATTTGTTAAGTTATATAACATGTTGTGTTATGTATTGGAGAGGGGGATTTACATGTTCGATTGGCTTGGATTCAGAAAAGGATTGCCACTTTGGTTCTCCTACCAGATTAATAAGGGGATTAAAGAGGACGTTGAAGAAATTTTTGAAGGAATCGCCTCTACTCGAAGAGACTTGCTTGAAACTTGGGCTAACGATTATTGGGGACATTTAACGAGGCTTGAAGATCAACTTAAAGCTGCTGGCTTTCCGGAGAAAGAATCGGGAACTGTTCATCATCTTGAAGGATTATTCGCCTCGTGCAATAGACGAGCTGAGGACTTCTCGGAGATTAGCCTGATTGATTCAAGCGGAGAAGTGATTATCTCTACATACAGTAATAATGTAGGCAAAAGTATGCTTGTCCATAGCGTAATGTCCGAAGCATACCATCGTGTAAGCCATGGAGACAAATGCTTGGTTGGCCCGTATGCAGATCCGGTTACTCTTCAGATAGGTCCAAGTACATCTCGGTTCCATGATGAAATGACACTTATGTTCATGCACCCTATGATGGAAGGCAGTACTCTGCTTGGTGTGTTGTGCGGGCGGGTACCGAATGATGTTCTTGGGGACCTGATCCAGCGTGAATCCGGACACGTCTATCCCGATTCAGGTGATAACTATTTATTTATGGCGAGGCCTGAGCTGCACAGGAATATTGAACCTGGGACTGCCCTTTCCCGCAGTAGATTTGAGGATTTCACCTTTACACATGGAGACAATCTGAAAGAGGGCGTAAGGACCGAGTTCGGGGTAGTTCAGGTACAGAACCATACCGAATTGGAACTCGTCTTTGTGGACCCTGCAACCGGTGAGCTTCATCCGGGGGTTGCGGGAACCATCGCAAATGGCAGTAATCTGTTCGTAGAATTTCCAGGCTATTCGGATTACAGGCACATCCCGGTAATCGGTAAAGGCATTACCTTCAAGTTACCCCATTGTCCAGATTTGTGGGGAATGATGTGTGAAGGGGATCTGGAGGAGGTGTATCGGGTCCGCAGTCTGCATTGGAAAGTAAAGGTGATGCATCTGTGGTTGATCACAGGCTTTGCACTCATGAATGTGCTGATGTCCTTTCTTCTTGGAGGAGTCACTAATCCTTTGATTACGGCGGCCGCATTCTTAGTCATGAACGTGCTGTATGGCGCTTCAGGGGTGTATTGGATTGAGCGCAGACAAACATTGCAAGCAGCTTCACATCTCAGAAGACTGAACCGATTTATCCGGATTAACGCAGAGGGTAAAGGGGACTTGACGAAACGACTGGATATCGGCAGCTTTCCGCAAGACGAGACCGGGGAATTGGCAAAATGGATAAATAACATGATCGATAGTCTTGAGGGAATTATGCTTCACATCAGGCGTGCGGCTGACGATGTGAGACTGAGTCAGCGTCTGCTGCATGCTTCGGCAGCTTCGACCGGACAATCGACAGATGCAGCTGGTACTAAAGTCGATGATATGCTCAGAGGCATCCGGCAGCAGCTGGCGGATATCGATATGGCCAAGGATGTATCCTTACATATGAGTGGTACCCTGAAGGAGCTGGAGCAGCAGGCTTCGGAACAAATCGCAGTCGCTCAGAACGAGGTTGTCCGAATCGGGGACAAGATGCAGCATATTCATCTCAAGGTAGAAGAGACGAACCGCACCCTGCGTAATTTTGCCGAGACGACCAAAGAAATTGCCGGCATGCTGAAGGTGATTGAGGAAATTTCAACCCAGACGAATCTTCTCTCGCTTAATGCATCGATTGAGGCGGCTAGAGTGGGAGAACACGGAAGGGGATTTGCCGTGGTAGCTGGAGAGATTCGCAAGCTTGCGGAGCTGACAAGTCGTTCCACTGCAAGTATTAGCGAGACATTGAAACGGATTGATGAGAAAGCGGAAGAGTCGTTCCAGACGATGGAGGAAGGCACCCGGGTCGTTGAAGAAGGAACGCAGCTTGTAGCTACAGCTGCACAGATTCTTCAGCTGGCAGGAGCCTCTGACTCCATGAAGACTCGGGTTGTGGATGAAATGGTCAGCTTAATGGAGAAGATCGCTGCAGTCAGCATAGAGAACCGAAAGATCTCTACGGAGGTGGAGGATACGGTTCAGCTCCTTAGCAGGGACATGCAGCAAGTAAGGAGCACAACTGGAAATGTGGAATCCATTACAAGCTCGCTGCTGCAGCTCGTGAACCAATTCCAGCTCAGAGAGAATAGGGCGGGGTGAACATTTAAATTATTCGAATGACCGATTTCCGTAGTGAAGTCGGTTTTTTTATCGACCTTCCGACAGAATACCCCTTCCTCAAGGAATGTGGAGGGCGAAGCCTAATGAGTAGGGAGGGGATGAATGTCGGTTGGTAATAGCCAAAAATTACCTGAACATGGTATAATGAGAACGTAGGTTCTGGTGATAGTGAGGTGAAACGTATTGTTAGTCAACAAAGCATACAAATTTCGTATCTATCCAACGAAAGAACAGGAACTCCTAATTGCTAAAACATTTGGGTGTAGTCGTTTTGTATTTAATCGTTTTTTAGCACAATGGACGGATATCTTCAAAGAAACAGGAAAAGGATTAACTTACCATTCATGTTCTGTTGAATTGACACAGTTAAAGAAAGAATTAGTCTGGCTAAAAGAAGTGGACAGCATTGCCCTTCAATCCTCACTGAAAAACCTTGCCGATTCGTATACACGATTCTTTAAAAAGCAGAACCATGCACCTCGCTTCAAGTCTAAAAAAAATCCAGTGCAGTCATACACAACAAAGGAAACAAACGGAAATATTGCCGTTGTAGGCAACAAAATTAAATTGCCTAAACTGGGTCTTGTTCGCTTTGCTAAAAGTCGTGAAGTAGAAGGGCGTATTCTTAACGCAACCGTTAGGCGTAATCCCAGCGGAAAGTACTTCATTTCTATTCTTGCAGAAACAAAAGTGCAATCATTAGAAAAAACAGGTTCTTCTGTTGGTGTTGACGTTGGGCTGAAGGACTTTGCTATCCTGAGTACAGCAGAGGTATTCTCTAACCCGAAATGGTTTCGTACACTCGAAGGGAAACTAGCAAAAGCACAACGTATTCTTTCCAGACGTACGAAGGGTGGTTCAAATTGGAACAAACAGCGGATCAAGGTTGCAAGACTCCACGAATGGATCACCCATACAAGAACAGACTACTTGCAAAAAATCTCTACGGATATCATCAAAAACCACGATGTCATTGGCATTGAGACATTGCAAGTCACGAACATGTTGAAGAATCCTAAGTTAGCCAAAGCCATTAGTGAGGTGTCATGGTCGCAATTCCACAAGATGTTAGAATACAAGGCAAAATGGTATGGTAAGCAAGTGATTGCTGTATCTAAAACCTTCGCTAGTTCTCAATTGTGTTCGTGCTGCGGCTATAAAAACAAAGACGTTAAACATCGAAACCTTCGTGAATGGGATTGCCCTTCTTGTAGAGCACATCACGACAGGGATATTAACGCAGGACAGAATCTTAAAAATGAAGCTATAAGACTTCTAACCGTAGGGACTACGGGGATAGCCTAATCAAATTAAAAGCCGATAGGCTTTCGTACTTAGGAATCTCCCACTTCAAACGACCCGTAGGGTGTTAAGTGTGAGTAGTTCAAATATCTTGATTTGTTGGTATCGAGGGTTTCGCATATAATGGAAATATCGCGCATTTCGGTGAATGCATAATGCTTAAATGACTTTAATCATAAAGGATGATACTTACATGACAATAAATACATTTCCCTCGATCGGCGTAAATGAAGCATTAACCGCGGGGCTGGCCGATTTTGGGATCACAGAGCCTTCTCCGGTACAAGCCCAGACGATTCCAGCTATTCTTGAAGGCAGGGACGTACTCGCCCAGTCACAGACCGGTACCGGGAAGACCTTGGCTTATCTGCTGCCCATACTGCAGCGAATCGATCCCTCTGTCAAATCGCTTCAAGCTCTGATTCTTGCGCCAACCCAAGAGCTGGCTATGCAAATTCTGCGGGAAAGTCAGCGCTATGGTGAACCGCTCGGCATCCACGCGCAGGCTCTGATTGGCGGAGCGGCGATTGGACGGCAAATTGAGAAGCTGAAGCTTCATCCGCAGCTTGTTGTAGGAACGCCTGGACGGATTAAGGAATTGCTGGCAGTGAAGAAGCTGAAGATGCATGAGGTTAAAACCCTGGTCGTGGATGAAGTAGACCAGGTGTTTCAGCTTGGCGGCTCAGGGGATGTGGAGCATATTATCCGGGCAGCACTGCGGGATCGGCAGCTTCTCTTCTTATCGGCGACGGTAAGCCCGGAGATCAGAAGCTTAGCCTACCGGGAGATGAAGGAGCCGGCGGAGATCGGAATCGAACCTGAACAGCGTACGTCCAAGACGCTGGAGCATGTGTATTTTGTCACTGAGGAACGGGAGAAAATTGATACGCTGCGGCGTATCGTTCGTACCTATAACGCCCCAAAGGCTATCGTGTTTGTTAACAATACCCAAGACATCGGTGAAGTTGAAGCCAAAATGAACTTCGTAGGTCTTCATGCACAAGCCTTGTACGGCGATGCGGACAAGACAACAAGAAGCCTGGTGCTTCGGCGATTCCGTGAAGGCAGTATCCGGCTGCTCATTGCTAGTGATGTAGCCGCCAGGGGACTTGATATTGAGGATCTAGGCCTCATCGTCAACTATGACCCGCCGATGGATGCAGATCATTATGTGCACCGCTCCGGACGGACAGGGAGAATGGGGCGCAAGGGGCTTGCTGTCTCTCTTGTTACCCCACGTGAGGAATTTATCATCCGCAAGTTCTCGAAGGAGCTTGGCATAGAGTTTATCCAGCGCGCCCTTTATGGTGGACGCATCGTTGAGCCTCGCGAAGCTGGAGCAGCAAGAACAAGTTCTGCCGGAAGACCGCGCACAGAACGTGGCGGCAGACCGGCAGGTGGTTATGACAACAAGGACAAGAATGGTTCAATCAGCCGCAAAGCAGGCGGAGCAGCAAAAGCTAACCGTAGTGAATCGCCTACCAGCGAACGGAAGCTGGACCGTCATCGGGACCGCAAGAATAAAGGCGCTCCCAAGTGGCTCAAGGATAAACAACCGCCCCGCTCGTAGGGATTCCTTGTTCGGCAATTGAATTGATTAGGTAAAGGGGGAGCTGTGCATGGAACAAACACCTGTACTGCAGATTGAGGAGCTTAGCGGAGGCTACAGCCTTGGCAAGCCGGTACTTCACAATATCAACTTTGATGTGAAGCCGGGTGAAATGGTCGGTCTGATCGGTCTGAACGGAGCAGGGAAGAGTACGACAATGAAGCATATTCTTGGTCTAATGGCACCTCATAAGGGTGTAGTCCTGGTGCAGGGCAAGACAAGAGATGAATCGCCGCAGAGCTACCAGTCTTCACTCGCTTTCGTGCCTGAATCACCGCTCCTCTATGAGGAATTGACGGTTCGTGAGCATTTGGAGTTCACGGCCCGGGCTTATGGCGTTGAGCCGGAAGCTTACCGCGAGCGTTCGGAGAGGCTCTTGGATCTGTTTCATATGAGGGAGAAAGCAGACAGCCTGTCCATGCATTTATCCAAAGGGATGAAGCAGAAGGTAATGATTATGAGTGCATTCGTGGCTCGTCCGCCGCTCTATGTCATCGATGAGCCTTTTCTCGGGCTTGATCCGCTGGGAATTCGCTCACTGCTTGACTTTATGCTAGAGATGAAACATAGCGGCGCATCGATTCTGCTCAGCTCTCATATTCTGTCAACGATTGAGAATTATTGCGACAGATTCATAGTTCTTCACCGGGGAGCCGTAGTTGCACAGGGGACGCTGAGCGAGATTGCGCAGCAAGCGAACGCACCGGGAGCATCGCTGGAAAATATCTTCTATGCTCTAGTGAAGGGCGGCGAGTAAGGCTATGGATTTAAGAACACTGCGCAGCCGCCGGAAAGCGGCCTTCTGGGGGAAGATCGTCCCGTACTTCCCTTATGTCGTGCAGAGCGGTGTGGCCGTACTCACCTTTATCCTGTTCATTGCCTTTGCTGCCTGGTATACCTCATTCCTGAAGCATATACCACCTGACCTCCCGATCCGCTGGATTATGTTAATTCTGCTTGCTCCGCTCACCGTGTATGCCAGCTTCAGAACGTATCTGCAGCCCGCGGATCTTACTTTCCTGCTGCCTCAGGAATACAGGATGAAGCCTTATCTCACCCCGGCTTACCGGAGCGGGGTAATTTATAAGCTGATCGGGCTCTTCATCCTTCTTATCGCAGTGTGGCCGCTGTATGTTCGCAGCAGCCCGGACCCTAAGCCGCTCTGGCTGTTGGCACTTGTGCTTGTTGTTCTAAAAATTATCAGCTCTTATGGCGCCTGGCAGGAGCTGCGAATGAGCTCCGCCCGCGCCAGAAGCGGATACCGCCTTCTGCGCTGGTGTCTCGTTATTCTTATGCTTGCGGCGTGGATTTGGCAGTCACCTCTTCGAAGCACACTCTTCACCATTCTGGTAGGGATCAATTATGTATTATCCCTACGATTGGTCGTTAAGCATCAAGTTCCGTGGGAGACGCTTATTGCGACGGAGAAGTCACAGGCTTCGCGGGTGATGCTCCTGCTTGGCTGGTTCGTTGATGTACCGGCAGAAGGGCAGAAGGTACACACCCGCCGCTGGTTGTCCGGTGTCGGGAACACGGTCACGTGGGGACAAGAAGCTTCCTTCCGTTATTTGCTCATCAAGACCTTCGTACGCAGTGAGCTCCTGGGCATTATTATCAGATTGACCCTGCTCTCGATGGTGCTGGTGTGGTGGACGGGCAATTCACTCTGGGGACCGATCATTTACCTGTTCTTCCTGTTCGCGGCAGGCATGCAGCTTAGTACGCTTCGGCAATATCATCGTGATTCTCCGGCAGCCTCATTCTATCCGGTACCAGAGGGGGCCCCTATTGATGCAGCCTTGCGCCTTATGTTCCGGGTTCAAACTGCCCTGGCTGTAATAATGTGGCTGCCTATGCTTGTGCTTGGATACACCCAGCCAATGATGCTCTTGTTCAGTCTGGCAGCCGGGATTATTTTGGTGGTTCTGCTTAGAGGCCGGTTTGCTCGCAGCTGGAGGATGGAAGAAGAAGATTGATGACCGAAGATATATTTTTGGAATACAAAAAGGCAGCCTCCCTCAGTATCATACTGAGAGAGGCTGCCTTTCTTGATCTCCGAGCTTATTTTAGAAGAGAATGGTACGGCTGATGATAACAAGCAGGATGAACAGGACTAAGATTGCACCTGTGCTTGTGAATCCACCACCAATTCCGCCGTAACCGCCTCTTGCTTCTTTAACTTCACCCATGAAAGTAATCCCCTTTCCCTGTGCTAATGTGTAGATACACGGTATATTATGACAGGGATGGGTTCTGTGCTTGGGCCGGTGCCTGGATATTGCTTAGGATTGCCGGAGGTCTTGGACAGCCTGATAGATGAGGTCGAACAGTTCCTCCAGATTCTCTTCTGCGATACAAGAGAAGGCCACCCGGAGATCATGGTCTCCTAGAGCAATGGTGCCGACACCATATTGATGAATCAGATGCTGGCGGAGGGCTTCGGCAGAGACATCCTTCAGCTTAAGGCACATGAAGTAACCCGAGTTGAACGGATAATAATCCCAGACCTCACCGTACTTGCCGCTGTCAAGCAGGGACTTGACTTTGTTGGCGCGTCCTTTCATCACCGCGAATTTCTCTTCCTTCTGTGATTCGAACTCAGGAGACTTAAGTGCTTCAAGAACAAAAGTCTGGGAAGGATGAGCGCCGCTTGAAATGGTCGCCCGGATAATTCCGAGTGTCTTCTGTTCCAGCGAGGAGAGCACCTCCTGATTGTCAGAAGCGAAAGTAATGAAGCCAACGCGGAAGCCCCAAACGTATTCTTCCTTGGTTGCTCCGTCAATTTTGACAGGAAGGATGCGCGGATGAAGACCCGCTAGCTTGCCGAACAAGGATTCATGCATGGAATCTTCAAAGAACAATCCAAAGTAAGCATCGTCAGTCACGACAACCAGATTGATGCCGGCCTCAGCAGCTTCATATAGTGCGTCTACAATTTCCTTACCCTCAGCTTCCCCAGGAGTATAGCCAGTAGGGTTGTTAGGGAAGTTCAGAATCACGATCGCCTTGCCTTTATCCTTCTGTGCCAGCAGGGCCTCACGCAGACCAGCACTGTTAAAGGTCATCTGCTCTGTAAAAAGCGGGTAGTTCACGATATGACCGTGACGGCGGATCCCGAAAGTCAATTCGTAGTTCTCCCAGTTCTTGTCCGGGTAGATCACCGCGTCGCCTTCACCCACGAAGAGATCCGCGACTATGCTGAGTCCGTGCGTGAGAGCGTTCGTTACAACAGGATTCCCGAAGCTCTTTCCTTCCAGAGAAGGATTCTCCTGCAGCATCTTGCTGCGCCATACCTTGCGAAGCTCTGGCTTACCAGCCGGAGGAGCATAAGGATACAGGTCTTTTGGATTAAATGCAGACAGCGATTCCTGAAATACGCCCAGGTGCATCGGGCCGCCGTTCTCGGTTGCAATCCCGATGGTCGCATTATATTTCTTGGCATTCGCTGTGGCTTCAGCCGATTGACTCAGGATTCCTTCCTTGGGAAAATAGATTTCTCTTCCAAGTGTCGAGAGCACCTCGTACACATTGGCATTACCAGCTTTAATATTCTCGTTTAACTGTTCGGCAAGTGGGTTCATCGCGCTTTCATCCTTCCAGTCTGTTTGGATTCCATAGTTCCGGTTTTTACTGCCTAACATTATAACATCCTATCCACGGAACCGTCACGGACTAAAAAGGCACTTATTCCGTATGAAAAGGACAAAATTGTGTCATCAAGCGCACCGTCTCCATATCTTTGCCCTGGTTGCGCTCCATGAGACCTTGTGTGATCTGGTTTCGCTTATCCTGGGTCATATTTTGCCCGAATTTGAATTTGGCGGTTATTTGCTCAGGGACGATTCGCACAACAGATACCGCTTTAAGCTCCCCGGCATACGCCGGGTCTTCCGCATCAATTTGAGTATATCCTCCTTCGGGCTGCAGCTTCTTCATAAATAACGTCAGGGCCTCAGCCTTCTCGGCGAGATCTGTGATCTTCTCGGCTCTGCCTTTCACCATCACACTCTTGAAAAAGGCTGTGGCCGGACAAGCCTTAACCGGATCGGTGTAATAGGAAGGGATCCGTGCGAATTCCTCCGCCACCGTGAAGCTGACCCGGTTATCGGCTTTCAGATGTTTCATCTTCTCACCAGCCAGACTCCCGTGAAAATAGAAGACACCTTGTCCGTAGGCAAAATTAAGCGGGGTGACCCGGCTCCACCCGTCCTGGTCGGTTGTCCCCAGAAAACCAAAGCTCTGCGAGAACAGGAATTGTTCGATTTCCTGCTCCTCGGTTACTGTGAATTCTTTCCGTCTCATCTGAAATCCCCCTTAAGTAAATAGATTGGCAGGCACTGCTTTATGTTGATACTCAGCATAAAACTGAAATTGACATATAAAAAGAACCAATTTACATTAAATTTATTGGTCCATTTAGGAATACTGAATTCATTCTAGATATAGAAAGGCTGATGACCTTGGATTTGATACTCCCCTGGGAAGCCTGCCTGCAGCAGTACCGCTACAAATATTTGGCACTTTATCACGCACTTCGATCAGCTATTCGAGAGGGGACGCTGCCCGGTGGGGCGAGACTGCCCTCAAGCCGTGAACTAGCGCAGCTGTATGGGATATCCAGAGGCAGTGTATCCCAGGCATACGATATGCTGCTTGCCGAAGGATATGTGCTGCCAGAAATAGGCCGGGGTACTTATGTGGCTCCTTTAATTACGGAGGAGACGGAGAGAACTGCCGCTCAGGCTGAGCTGCCGTTATCGGCATGGGGTCAGCGAATGCTGGATTGGCACTCGGATATACGGGATAATGATAGGATACCGGATTTAAGCCAGCCGGGGGGATGGAGAAATGGCGAGGCAGCCGCAAAGGAAACGGATAACAGACGCGGGAAGCGGCGGCCTGGCCATCTCTCCTTTGCGGAAGGCGGAGGGGACATGCGGCATTTCCCGCATGCCGAGTGGAGAAGCGCGCTTGCCTTTGCCGGCAGGGAAGCGGCGGCAAGCGAGGCGGCTCTCATCCCCGGCGATCCGTTCGGGGATGAAAGCCTGCGGGCCGCGATAGCTGGTCATTTGCGCAGGAGCCGCGGCATTACCGCGGAGCCTGCGCAAATCTGCCTCTTCAGCGGCTCCATGCAGGCCATTGCTCTCCTGACCCAGCTGCTGCTGGGGGAAGGAGAGCCGGCCGTGGTGGAAGATCCCGGCTATCACGGGATCGTCAAGGCCGTTCGCGCCTGCGGCGGCAGGCCGCTGCCGGCTGCCCTTGACGGCAGCGGCATTGTGCCGCAGGACTGGCCGGCGCGGCTGCTCTTCGTTACGCCGGGCCGGCAGTTCCCGACCGGCGCCGTATTGTCTTCGCCGCGGCGGCAGGAGCTGCTGGCCTGGGCCCGCCGGAAGGATGCTGTCATCATCGAGGATGATTATGACAGCGAGTTCCGCTGGGGCGGGCGGCCGCTTGAGCCGCTCAAGGCGCTCGACAAGGACGAGCGGGTTGTCTACGTCGGCTCGTTCACGAATACGATGTTTGCTTCGCTGCGAATCGGCTATGCCGTGCTGCCGCCGGGTCTGATCACGCCGATGCGCTGCGCCAAGGCGCTGTATGAGCCGACCCCGCCGGGAGCGCTGGAGCAGCGGGCACTCGCCCGGTTCATGACTCGGGGCGAGTATGACCGGCATCTTCGCCGTATGCGGAGAATCTACCACGCAAGGTATGATGCGCTGTGCAGCCTCCTGTCTGCGGGTGAGATGCATAAGCTGTTCCGTGTGCTGCCCGCGGATGCCGGGCTGCATATCTATGCGCAGTGGCGCCGCTCTGAGGAGGAATTCCAGCAGCTGTGCGAGCTTTCCGTCCAGAACGGCGTTATGTTCAGAGATGCCCGCACTTACGGGCTGACCCCGTCTCAACCCGCGGCCTGCTTCTCCTTTGCCCATTTGCAGATCGATGAGATTGCCGAGGGGATTCGGCGGTTAATGAAATCCTGGAGGCTTGTACAAGAAAAGCTCAATACAAGGTATAATTAAATATAAGACGCAGTTAAAAAAATAACATGTAAGCAAGGAGTAACGGAGGGGACACCCAAGCATTCCCCGTAGTTACGACTGTAAGCACGAACTGGAATATTTCAATTGTGTCTTATATATAGCAAGTTGTAAGCAAGATATAATTAATAAGCAAGAGAATGTCATTATTCAGAGGGGGAATGTCATGCTTCACGCTTCTACGTCTTCATTTGTGCTGAAGCCTGCCTTTGCCAAAATCGTCTGTGAGCCCGGCTGGAAATGGCAGAAGCGGGAGAAACCGCTGGAGAATTACGATTTGTTCTATGTATGGAGCGGCGAGGGGACTGTGGTACTGAACGGTCGTCAGATTCCGGTTAGCCGGGGAAGCTGCTTCCTGTTCCGCCCGGGCGATCATACTAGTGCAACGCATAATCCGCAAAAGCCATTGGTGCTGACTTACATTCATTTTGATGTTGACGAGCCTGTATCCGAGGTGCCTGGAGCTTACCGGGTACTGGAAGATACACTCGATTTCGAATATATGCTGTCCCGTTATGTACGGCTCTTTCTAATCAAGGCCTATGCGGCCGAGGAGGAGGCCCGCTTGATTCTGAAGCAGCTGATGATCTATCTGCTTCGGCAGGAACGGGAGGAGCCCGTGGAGAGAAAGGTCAGCAATCAGCTGACAGAGGTCATTCACGAGGTAGCTAACTATGTGCTTCAGCATCCTGGTCTGCCTCATCGGGTTGAAGATCTGGCTGCTAGAGCTGGTCTCTCAGCCAGATACTTCTCGATCAAGTTCAAGGAGCTGACGGGGGCTTCCGTTCAATCCTATATTATCAAGTGCAGAATTGACCGTGCGCAGCATCTTCTGCTGCATGCGGGTATGAACGTGACCGAAGTGGCTGATGCGCTTGGCTACCGGGATATTTTCTTCTTCAGCCGCCAGTTCAAACAGTATACGGGCAAGAGTCCCTCGGAGATCCGGTAAATTTTATTTTGTAAGGCCTGTTTCAAGAGAACGGTGGCGGGGTAATGGTTATTTATGTTAAATTTATATAGAAGGGAGGAGGTGTCACTTATGAGCAGAAGACGGCGGGTGCGCAGCAGAGGAGGCTTTTCTCAAGGTTGCAGCATTTTTCGGAATCGTATGCGCCGGGTTCGGCCAGCTGCTGAACGTGAAGAGTTCTGGTTCTAATACTTAAGTATGTCAAGTCAATCACATATTCGGCACTTAGTGCTGTCAAGAGGCTGCCTCGGGGATACCCGGCAGTCTTTTTTTGTGTGTAGATCTCCAAGTATAAATATTTACTTTATATAAATGTAAAATAAATATAAACCATTGACAATAAAACGACGAAAATAGATACTATTTACGATAAACTATAAACTTATTTAGTTTTATATGAAATAAATAAAAATCGCTCTATTGTGTGGCATCCTCAAATGGCAAGAGCAACAAGTTTTTTTGTAAGAACAAATGTAAGGGTTTACAAAAAATCGTCTTCCAAATGAAAGGAGAACAACATGAAGAAAAAGAGTGTACGTAAATTAACCATGACCGCAGGTATGGCCGTCCTATTAACCGCTGCTGTTCTAGAACCGGGGGCGGGACTTATGAATTCGTCACAAGCGGTGGCAGCGGAGGTGTCTGCCGAGAATACGGCGAAGAAGCTATCCGAGGCCCCAGTCTTTCAGGAGGCATCTGTACACGATCCTTCTGTGATCAAGGTGGGAGACACCTTTTACGTATTTGGATCTCATTTGGCCGCAGCCAAAACCAAGGATTTCATGAAATGGGACATGATCGCGTCCGGGGTGAAAGATGGCAATAAGCTAATCCCTAACGTGACAGAGGAGCTCAAGGATACCCTTTCCTGGGCACAATCGGACACGCTGTGGGCACCGGATGTGATCCAGCTTGCAGACGGGAAATTCTATATGTATTACAACGCCTGTAAAGGGGATTCTCCCCGTTCGGCCCTGGGTGTGGCCGTAGCGGATAACGTGGAGGGGCCATATAAAGACCTCGGCATTATTCTGAAATCAGGCATGTGGGGCGAGACAGGTGCGGATGGAACGATTTATGATGCGACCAAGCATCCTAATGTCGTTGATTCGGATGTCTTCTTCGATAAAACCGGGAAGCTGTGGATGGTGTATGGCTCCTATTCGGGGGGGATCTTCATCCTTAGAATGGATCCCTCGACCGGCAAGCCTTTGCCGGATCAGGGTTATGGCAAAAAGCTGACCGGAGGCAATCACAGCCGCATTGAAGGACCTTATATGCTCTACAGTCCGGAGACGGACTATTATTACTTATTCCTGTCATTTGGCGGCCTGGATGCGAACGGTGGTTACAATATGCGCGTAGCCCGCTCGAGAACACCAGATGGTCCTTTCCTGGACGCTGACGGGAATGACATGCTTCAAGCGAAGGCGAATCCAAGTCTGCCGCTCTTTGATGACAGATCGGTTGAACCTTACGGGGTCAAGCTGATGGGGAATTACCTGTTCAAACGAGACCTCGGCGATCCTGGACAGGGAATAGGTACCGGCTATGTCTCACCGGGGCATAATTCGGCCTATTATGACAGCAAGACGGGGAAGTACTACCTGATCTTTCACTCGCGATTCCCCAGCAGAGGAGAGGAGCACGAGATTCGCGTCCATGAAATGTATATGAATGCGAACGGTTGGCCGGTAGTAGCCCCGTATCGGTATGCTGGAGATGTGAGCGATAAGATGACCGCGAAGCCAATCAACAAGAATGATATCGCGGGGGAATACAAGTTTATCAATCATGGAAAAGAGATCACCTCGGTAATTAAGGAATCGGTCTCCATTGTACTGGATAAGAAAGGTGGAATTACCGGTGATGTCACCGGCAAATGGAAGATAACCGGCAGCAATAAGGCAGAAATTACGGTAGACGGAGTTCAATACAGTGGTGTATTTACCTATCAGTGGAATCCGGATAATCAGCAGAATGTGCTCACTTTCAGCGCTCTATCGAACAAGGGGGAGTCGATCTGGGGCAGCCGGATCATGAACCGGAGTGACAAGCAAATTGTAGAGGCTGTACAAAAGGATCTTAATCTGGGTGATACCAGCGGCATCTATAATGATCTTGCTCTTCCTGTATCAGGGGCGGAAGGCTCCGTGATTTCCTGGACCTCCTCGGCTCCTGAGGTTGTATCCGCGAACGGGACTGTGAACCGCCCTGCTGCTGGATCCGGGAATGCCACGGTCACCTTGAAGGCTGTTATAACCAAAGGCAAGGCAAGGGAAGTGAAAAACGTGCAGGTAGTGGTGCTTCAGCAAAGTAAAGGTCCGCTGGTAGCCAGTTATTCCTTGGACGAAGATAAGGGCAGTCTCATTCAGGACAGCTCCCCAAATCATTATCAGGGTAAGCTGAACGGTGGAGTAAGCTGGGATGCACAGAGTGTGAATGAGGCAAGGGGCGGTTCCCTTAACTTTGGCGGTAAGGACGGTTATGTTCAGCTGTCTGGCGCTCTTGCCGACGCAGAGGATTTTACCTTCGCCGCATGGGTGAATTGGGCGGGAGGAAGTGACTGGCAGCGTATTTTCGATATCGGAAATGGGATGAATTCCTTCATGTTCCTTACTCCGTCGCAATACAGCGGCGTTCTTCAATTCACCATTCATGAGCAGGGCATCGATCAGAGCCTGCTGTCAGCCACGCCCCTACCCAAGAATGAATGGAGTCATGTGGCGGTGACCCTGGAGGGTAATACAGGCAAGCTGTATGTGAACGGCAAGCTCGTGGCCACGAATACGGGTATGAGCTTTAACCCTAAGGAGCTAAAGGCAGTGGAAGCCTATCTCGGTAAAAGCCGGTTTGCGGCGGATGCTTACTTCGGAGGACGTCTGGATGATATTCAGTTCTATAACAAGGCCCTGACTGAGCAGGAGATCAGTACATTGTCTGAGAAATAAAAAAGAAATGAGCAGTCTCTTCTGAGGCTGCTCATTGTGCTTCTATATTCGGTTCTCTAATTCCGGTAGAATCTTCCCAGCAATGTGCCCAGCTTCACGGGAGTGCCGATGGCCAGATCAGGCAAAGGCTCGAAGGTTCCATTCTCCGTCAACAGGACAACCGTGGATCCAAATTCGAAATAAGCCATGTCATCTCCACGATTCCAGGAGCTGGCGGTGTCGTCTGTATATTTGATGCTGCTGACATTCATGGCCCCGACCTTAACAACGGCCACCTCACCCAGTTCATGGGAGATGTAGGTAATCAGCCGTTCATTCCGGCTCAGAACGCCCTTCATATGGGTCAGTCCAAAATCATTGACCGGATATACCCGGCCTTTCAGGTGCTCGCTCTCTACTTTCTGTCCCGTAACCGGAGCATGAATACGATGATAGTTAGTCGGGCTCAGATAGAGAACGAAGAAGTACCCATTCTTATAGGTCTCCATATGCGGAGAATGGCCCAGAAGCTCAGCCAGTGAATAGTCTTGGCCCTTAACGCCTGGGATTAGGCCTGCATTGACAGGTCCCATACCGGTAATCAGGCCATCCACGGGACTGATCAGGGCATCTGGAGCATCAGGAATCGGACGCATCCCCGCTTTCAGGCGGCGGGAGAAGAATTCATTCAGGGATCGGTATTCACTAATATCTTTCTCCGCTTCGTGCAGCGGAATATTGTAGGTTTTCGCAAATGTGGGAATGATGTGACGGCTGAATCCGGAATGGGAAAAGTGTCCCATGATTTGAGAGATCCATTTCCGGGAGGAAAGCTCGGTCATCAGCCTCATCACTTTTTTTGCCATGGGGGCATCCTCCTTACAAACAGATAAGACAAAGCTTATATTGACATAGAACCTGCTTGAAATCAACCTATAACCCGTATTTTGATCCAGAGATACTTGAATACCATATGGAAAATAGTGTATGTTGGGGGCGGGGAATTTCTTAAGTTCAACTTATATAGCAGGTGAGAGAAGAAGACTTGAAATCGTGGAAATAGCATTGGGGTTAACTTAGAGGTGTATAAATTTAAATTTCAGAACATGGAAGACGCAGGTGAGGCAGGGGGAAACAAAGCCAAGGAGTTGGCAGCTTCAGCATCTGCTATTGCTAAGGAGGACCTTGTATATGAAATTTCAGACCCGAAGAGATCCCTTTCTATCTATCGTCATTTGGTCCAGTATTATCATCCTCATTGGCAGTGCCCTGTCTCCTGCATTTGTAGGAGGATTGAGCCTGATTGGCGGAGTCTTACTGTTCCTGCTCTGTATTTCGGTGGCGGGATTAATAGCTTGGTTATGGATATCTACGTACTACATCATTGGTGAGAACGATTTGTTTATACGTACCGGCCCAGCTACCAAATCAATTCCTCTCGGAAGTATTAGTATAGCCAAGCCTATTCGCTCAAGGGCGGCCAGTACAGCAACTTCAATTCACCGTATTGAAATTCGTTATGACAAATATGAGTATATCCAAATCTCTCCCTTGGATCAGGAAATTTTTCTGAGAGAACTCAAGCAGCGGTGTCCGCACTTGCAATTAAAGTGATGTGGATGGATCGCTTTCTTTGCGCGTATTTCTTCGTTCAATCTCCTCTTCAAGCAGTTGAAGGAACTCTTGATTCAGCCCAAGCCTAAGAGCATTTTGGTATGCTTTAATTAAGGTTTCATAGCTCATTTGTGATAGACCCAGTTCATTGATCATACAGCAAATTCTCCTTTTAGTAAGGTAATTGCTGTTTTCGGCAACCCAGCCGCCACTTTAGTTCTGGCCTGTGGCTTTGCGTCCTTACCTCTCAGTAAGTTTGCGTTTTCGAACAGACATTATTTTATATAGTTTATCGGATTTGGACAGCAAAATATTGAGAATTAGGAACTATGATAAGAATACTAAAATTCAGTCAGTTCCAGAGAGATCATGTAGGCTGTCTGTTGTACATTTCAGTTCGGATATGAGTCTACAGTGCATATGGATCCAGAAGACTATGATCAAGATAGAAAAAATAGAGAAAACGGAGGTACAGTCATGCGAATTAGAGAGGTGAAGCTGCTGACTGGTTCGATCGAAGCCGTTAGATCATTTTATCATGAAGTGCTTGAACAGGCGGTTCTACAAGAATCGGAGGATGTCATCTCGCTGAAGATAGGCGAGTCGATACTTACTTTTACACGTTCCGATCAAAGCGAGTCTCCGTACTATCATTTTGCGTTTAACATTCCTGAGCGGAAATGTGAGCAGGCGCTGAACTGGTTGAAGCAAAAGGGGATATCCGTTCATTCGGCCAATGGGCATGAGATAGAGCATAGCGAGAGTTGGAATTCCGATTCGATTTACTTCTATGATTCTGTGGGGAATATCGTTGAATTCATCGCCAGGCATGATTTAAAGGATGAGGATGCGACCCTTTTTACAGCTGCGGATATTAAGAATATAAGCGAAATAGGTCTTCCCGCTCAAGATGTAATAGCGGTAAGCGAAGTCCTAAGAGATAAGTATGATCTTCAGGTGTATAAGTCGTCAGGGCCGACATTCACTCCATTGGGTGACGAAGAAGGGCTGTTCATCCTTGCGGCTGTGGGGAGAATCTGGTTCGCTTCGGATAAGGCTGCAAAGTATTTTCCAGTTACCATTGATATTTCTGATGGCAGAACAGGAAATGAATTCATAATTGACGAAGGTTATGTCATCAAGTCCTGATTAATGTGGATTCAAGACACAGATATACATGATAAAAAGACGTGCAGTCCCTTTAAGGGCTCACGTCTTTTTTGTTGCCGAGCATAATATTCCTGTGAGGACAAGGCACCGAATAATCATTCATTCCCGGCGGTTATACAAATACCAGGCGAAAGCCATAGGTTCACGATAGGATGCCTTCCAGGTATCGTTCATTCCGGCCTTGCTGAAGCCGTACCGCTGATCACGTCCGTTGCATTCGATGAAATAGATTCTGCCATCCTCAGTTACTCCAATATCGAGACCGAGATCGGCAAGAAGCGGAAGCTTCAGAGATAAGTAACCAGCTATGGTTAAGGATAAATGCTCCACTTGATCTATAACTAGAGAGGCTTGGGAAGAGGTCATGACCTCGGAAAGAAGCTCAGGTACGGGGCAAGCTTTCCCACCTCCCGCAAGATTCGAGATGAACATACCAGGCGGAGACTTTTTGGCGAACATGCCGGTTACAGCCCAATCCCCTGTCATTCCCCGCTGTACTGAAACACGAAAGTCGAAGGAGCGGCCTTTGCTTTCGGCGAGAGGAATCCGTTCCTGAATTAGATAGGGAACCTGGAGCAGATATTGTTGTACATAAGAAGGAAGCTCGCCTCTCCTAAGCTTGTGCTGAATCCATGTTGGCTTACGTATAGATGAGGGATAAGTGATTCTCCACCCGGACTTTTCACGATGTAATCGCATGATCCCTCTTCCGACTGTACCCCGGCATGGCTTAAGAATCAGATCGTCATGAATTTCCATGAAGCGGCGAAGGGCTGGGTAGGAGAACACGGCTGTATCGGGCAGGCTGCTTCTAAGGAAGGGGTCGGCTGACAGCAGACGGTGTATGACATCTTTGCCATAACGATTATTCACGTTGAATACATCTATGCCTTTGGAGATGAGGGCCTCGATTTTCCGCTGGGCGGAAATTTCCTGAAATATAGCGCGGTTATGAATGACATCAGGTATGGGCATGGACACCTGCTCATATTGATGGTTTTGATAAATGTAGGCAGCTGTTCGGCCCTTGCGGATATTGATATCGCCGATATGGATAAACACAGGGATCAAGCCGAATTCTGCTGCCGCTTTTTCATAGTTCGAGAGTGATTCCTGTCCGGTTTTTCGCCTAGGTACCCCGCGGTACATCGCAGCATTAAGCAGAATACCCACATATCTATAGCTCATGCCCGGTCCTCCTCTTCATCTTCGGTGATTCCCTGTTCGAATAGTGTCTTATGTCAGTCTATGTATAGACTCTTAAAAGGAGTGGACGACTGTGCCGCGACAGAAGCCTGTTTTGGGACTGTGTCACACCTGCTCACTTCTCCCAATATATTGAGAATGTGAAACCGGATAGGGGAGGGACTTAAGTTGTCAGTTCAGCAAAAGGTGGCCGTAATTACGCCGGGGGTATTTGTCATTCCTTCAGGGCGAAGCAGTTCCGTAGAGCGCGTCATTGAGAAGACGATGCCCCTTGTACCCGATGGGTTCGATATACGGGTATTCAGCAGATCGGGAGGCCACCTGCCGGCCAAGGGCATGCTCGGGACAGTGCCCTGCTACCGTATTCCAGGAGGTGCCGCATATTTGCCCGGCATTCTGCGTCATCTGAAGAACTGGATGCCGGACACGGCCGATGTGCATAACCGCCCTGCAATTGCTTATGGGCTGAAGAGGCATTTGCCTCATATCCGGGTTAATCTTACACTTCACTCCACGACCTTTATCAGCCCATCTTGTCTTCCAGAGAGCAAGGCGCGTCTGATGCTGGGGAGTGTAGACGGAATTATTGTGAACAGCTGGTATCTGCGTGAGGAGGTTCTGCGCCGATTCCCTAAGCTGAGAACTCCGTTGCATGTTAATCCGCTGGGTGTCAGTCTGGAAGACTTCACCCCGCGCTGGACACCTGCTGGTGAGGCGCAAAGACGTGCTAGGTTATCCGATTATGGCTGGGAGAACCGTAAAATCATCCTTTTTGTTGGCCGCCTGCTTCACGGAAAGGGAATTCACCGGCTGCTGGCAGCGCTGCCAGGAATTGTGGATCAGGAGAAGAGCGCACTTGCCCTCATAGTAGGAAGTGCCTTCTACGGAGTGAACCGTGATACGGCTTATGTGAGAAGCTTGAGGAAGCTGGCTGAGCCGATGAGCGGGCATGTCTCGTTCCTTTCTTATGTACCTTATCCGCATGTCGCAGATTTATATAATCTGGCTGATGTTGTGGTTGTTCCGTCCCTTGAGGATGAGGCCTTCGGCTTGGTCAATCTGGAAGCCATGGCTTCGGCGGTACCGGTTATTGCTTCAGAGATAGGGGGGATCCCTGAAATTGTACAGCATGAGAAATCGGGTATACTGCTGCCTAAGGGATGTGCGAATGAAGCTCTTGCGGAAAGTGTCCTGCGTATACTTGGAGATGAACAGCTGAAACAAAGGCTCGGGCTGGCGGGAAGAGAACTCGCCAGAAGCGAGTTCAGATGGCAGCATTGCGCGGTGCGGTGGGCAGATCTGATGCGTGCCGGGCTGCCAAAGGCGATACACAGCTGGAGCGTTTAATCTTATTTACTAAGGTCAAAAGGCTGATTGGACACCACTTACTGGGTCCGATCAGCCTTTTGACTGTATATTGGGAGAATTGATTTGCTAGCAAGGACAATCATCCTCAGCAATTTGCCCTAAAATGCAGTCTACAGCAATTGTACGTTTGCCGTTACAAGATGTTCGGTGTGACATAAGCTAAGGTATATTCCATGGAACAATTCAGTCACAGGGAGGTGGATGACCATGGAGAGCAGGCGGAAGACAGCGATCATGAACAGAAGCCGCCGGGGTTCACGATTGAAAACAAGAACTAAGCGCATCTGGCATGTCGTTAATGATCCACAGCCGCTGGTGTCCATCATTATTCCCGCGATGAATGAACGACGTACCATTGCAGGTGTAATACGAGAAGCAGCTCGGGTGCATCCGAGCAGTGAAATCATCGTTGTTGCCAACGGCTCGGCTGATGGAACTGCGGAGATTGCGGGAAAGCATGGTGCCCGGCTCCTTTACTATCCTTATCCGCTCGGACATGATGTGGGAAGACGTGTTGGTGCTGAGGCGGCTAGGGGCAAGGTCCTTCTCTTCATTGATGCGGATATGGTAATTCCCGCACGGGATCTTAGACCCTTTGTTGAAGCCGTATTATCTGGAGCGGATGTGGCGCTCAATGATTACAGCGGTCCTGTGGGGCGTAAGGATGCTCATCCTGTAGTTTTGGCCAAACATACATTGAACGCTCTTCTTTCACGTCCTGATCTCAAAGGGGCATCGATGACCGCTGTTCCACATGCGATAAGCCGCCGCGCTGTGGAGACTCTCGGCTTTTCTGCGTTGGAAATTCCCCCGCTTGCTCAAGCGATGGCGGTGACTTTGGGACTTGATATAAAGCCGGTTCATCCGGTTCCTGTAGGGCGCTTAAATGCACGGAGACCTCAAATTCAGGGTACCGACTCACTTACTTCTCTTGTGGCAGGGGATCATTTGGAAGCCATACGCTGGTTAGTTGACAAGCTGGGTCCACGTGCTGGCTATGGCGATTTGGGCCGTCAGCGGGGGAGACTCCGATGAGAAGGAGGCGGACAGGATACCGGAGAAGACAAATGGGTTACCGCAGACCCGGGCAGCGAAGATCCAGAAAGGCTGCGCGGGCCCGCTTCGCGGCCAGACAACGTACACGAAGAAGAGCTCCAAGTAAGCGGCTAGCTGCCTACAGCAGGCTTGAACTTAAAGCCTATCGGGCCGGAATGGCTCAGGCTGCTGCTGCCCCTCGGGAACAACGAAGTGATGAACATATGCAAATGACGTACACTGCATGGCATACCGGGTCCGGATTAACAGGCGCGCAATTCCCCCGTGTGATTCCTATAATAAAAGCGTACTGTAAAGGATATACATCCATATCCCGGAATGTACGTCCCGGTATCCCGGTTCCAGTTCGTAGAAGCACCTCAGCCGTAGTCACGGTATGCAATGAAGCTCAGACAATCTCGGCTGTATTGTCTGAGCTTGCGAAGCTGCCCCTCTGCGAGATCATAGTTGTTCTTAATGGATGCAGGGATGGAAGCTTTGCGGAAGTCCGTAAGCATAAGGGAGTCACGCTGGTACATTTCCCAGAGCGTCTAGGTCATGATGTGGGACGATCTTTGGGGGCGGCCGCTGCCAAAGGAGATATTCTGCTATTCACAGACGGGGACCTGGTCATTCCGGCAGAGGAACTTGCCGCATTCATCTATGAGGTGGATCAGGGGGCTGATCTGGCCCTGAACAATATCACTCCTCAGCTTCCTGTCTTCTCCAAGCAGGATGAAGTCACACGCAGCAAGTCATTTCTCAATCTTGTCCTGGGCAGGCCGGACCTTAAGGCCAATTCTCTAACCGCGGTTCCTCATGCTCTTTCAAGACGGGCTATTCAGACCATAGGTACGGCTGCCCTGGCTGTGCCGCCCAAGGCCCAAGCCTTGGCCATTCAGCATGGATTGATAGTTACAGCTCCTTCGGCTGTGGATGTAATCAAGCACAATCGTATAAGAGCAGGAAATAGCGGAAATGGCAATAGGGTATCAAGAATGATTCTGGGCGATCATGTAGAAGCACTCGGTGAAGCGATGAGCAGAGGAGGGACCCGTCTGGGACTAACCGCTCAAGGGCGGGCCGAGCTGGCTAAAGCGAGGAATTCCGTATGAACAGGTTAACGAGTATCATCATTCCAACCTATAACGGTCTCCACCTGCTGTCTCCATGCATAGAGTCGATCCGCAAGCATACTGTTGATCCCTATGAGATCATCGTTGTAGATAACGGTTCGAATGATGGGACAGCAGAATACTGCGTGCGGGAGAGATTGACCTTCATTTCCTTGCCCTCGAATGAGGGGTTCCCGGCGGCCTGTAACAGAGGGCTGTCTATTGCAAGCGGGGAGCAGCTTATGCTCCTTAACAATGATTGCCTTGTTGGGCCTAGCTGGCTCTCCAATCTACTAGCGGCACTCTATAGTGCCGAAAATATCGGAATTGTAGGCCCGGTTACTAATTATGCCAGCGGCAAACAGCAGGTGGAGTGCAGCTACAGCGGACCGGAAGAATTCTATAAGTTCGCGGCTGCTTACAACCTGCCTGACCCGGCGAAATGGCAGGAATCCATGCGTCTTGTGGGTCTTTGCTTCTTGATGAAGCGAAGCACATTCGAAGTGGTGGGACAGCTGGATGAGAGGTTCAGTCCGGGTCACTATGAAGACGATGATTATTGCTATCGGACAAGAGCCCACGGATACAGGCTGCTGATCTGTGGCGATGCTTTCATACATCATGAAGGCAGTGCCAGCTTTAAGGCAGATCATCCAGAGGGATGGACTGATATTGTCAGCAGAGGGAGACAGCTGTTCATAGAGAAGTGGGGCGTAGATCCCCTTATATTTATATAATAATTAATTCGTGACGAAGGAGGAGGGTTCATGAAAGGCGTGATTTTGGCGGGCGGGACAGGGACCAGGCTTAATCCGCTGACCCGTCTTATCAACAAGCATCTGCTCCCCGTGGGCAAGCAACCGATGGTGAGCTACGCTATTGACCGACTCCGCCAGGCAGGCATTACCAATATTCTCATCGTCATCGGAAAACAGTCGGCTGGTTTATATACAGAATATTTTGGAGGCGGAGAGGCACTGGGTGTAAGCCTTACTTACAAAATACAAGAGGCTGCCGGGGGAATAGCCGAGGCTCTGGATTTGGCGCGAGGTTATATTACGCCAGGGGAGAAATTTGTCGTGCTGCTAGGAGATAATCTATTCCTAGATGATTTGACCCCATTTGTAAACAGGTTCTTACAGCAGCCTTATGGAAGCGCGCGGGTGCTGCTTAAGCAGGTCGATGATCCAAGAAGATACGGGGTGCCTGTGTTCAACGAGCATGATGACCGATTGATCTCGTATATTGAGGAGAAGCCCGCGGATCCCAAGTCAAGATACTGCGTTACAGGAATTTATATGTACGATGATACGGTCTTCGAGGCTATTGGCGGCATAACTCCATCAAGCCGGGGAGAACTGGAGATTACGGATGTGAACAATGTATATGCCCGGCAGGGCAAGCTTGAATTTGATATCCTGCAAAAATGGTGGGGAGATGCGGGAACGTTCGAATCTTTGGAAGAAGCTGGCCAGCAGATGAAGGGGGTTCAGCCGTGACTCGTCTGCTTGTTACAGGAGGACTCGGCTTCATAGGAAGTCATTTTATTGAGTATATGCTTGGGAAATACCATTTCCTTCACATTGTTAATCTCGACGCGGCGACCTATGCCGGAAATCCGGATAATACGGAATCCTTCCGTAATAATCCAAGTTATCGCTGGATTCGGGGAGATATCAGGTCTGTGGAACAGATAAGCCAGGCATTTGCGGATCAAATCGATGGGGTTGTACATTTCGCTGCCGAATCGCACGTAGACCGGAGTATTCGGACTCCTGATTTGTTTGCCCAGACTAATGTGATAGGGACTCTGAATCTGCTCGAAGAAGCCCGAAGACATCATGTGAAGAAGTTCATTCATGTGTCAACAGACGAAGTGTATGGAACTCTCGGTGATGATGGATTCTTCACGGAACAATCTCCACTTGCTCCGAACAGTCCTTACGCTGCAAGCAAGGCGGGTTCTGATCTTATAGCCCGGTCATATTATCATACCTATGGGCTGCCTGTAATCATTACCCGCTGCTCCAATAATTATGGTCCGCGTCAGTTCCCGGAGAAGCTAATTCCAACGATTATTACAAGGGCTCTTAAGAACCAGAGGATTCCTATATTCGGCGACGGGAAGAATGTCCGGGATTGGCTTCATGTCACAGACCATTGCAGGGCCATTGATCTGGCGCTTCATCAGGGAAATCCGGGAGAGGTATACAATATTGGCGGGCATAACGAGATGAGCAACCTGAAGCTGGCTGAACATATTCTGAATTTGCTGGGCAAGCCGCTTGGTCTGCTGGAATTTGTAACAGATCGGCTGGGACATGACAGACGGTATGCGATAGATCCCTCCAAGATTCAGGCGGAGCTAGGATGGGAGCCGGAGATCTATCTGGCAGAGGGTCTGAAGAGTACGGTAAGTTGGTATGTTCAGTCAGAAGAATGGATCCGCAGGATTGAAAGCGGGGAATACCGCGGGGGATTATGACGGTAAACAGAAATTACGCCTCCGCTGCATGTCATTTTTCTAACTGCATCTTATATAAGTTTTTTTCGGAGGTGTTAAGGATGGGGAGGCAGAGCCGGAAGGCATCTCCTCCTTATTATTGTTCTTTCAGGGCGCTTGATATTTAATCAGGGAAGTTAGCTGCCAAGGTTGTACAGCGCTTACCTTAAGGAGGGCCACCCTATGCCGCACAGAGTCAGAACCAAGCCGAGTATGGCAGGACACAAAGTAAGGGTGTCAAAGCATGTAACTGCATCCATACCTCCCAAATCCGCATCGGGTCCGCGTCACCGCAAGCAATTCAGCCGGGGGTGGAAGGCCGGGTATGAGCAGGGAGTTAGATTGGGGCAGGAAACTTTCGCAAGTAGATTTGAAGGGACCAGCATCATAATACCGACCTTTAACAGCCGGGAGCTGTTGATGAATTGTATAGATAGTATAGAGGCAAATACGCCGATGCCTTATGAGATTATCGTTGTAGACAATGCTTCCACCGATGGAACGGTAGAAGTTCTCCGCAGACGTGGGGGACGTATTCGGGTTGGCGTCCACCAGGCTAATCTGGGATTTGCCAGAGCGGTGAATACAGGACTCATGATGTCCAAAGGGCAAAATGTGGTATGGCTTCACCCGCGCACGCTGGTTACGAAGCATTGGCTGAATAACATGCTCCTGTGTCTGGAGAGCAGGCCGGATATCGGAGCGGTCGGCCCGGTTACGAACCATATTGAAGGACCGCAGGGGATGAAGGTTTCTTACAGCACTGTATCTGAAATGTGGAGTTTCGCCGCTGGGTATAACCAGATGGGAGGCCGGCGCTGGGCACCTACGGATCGGCTTGCAAGCTTTTGTGTGTTGATGAAGCGGGAGTTTCTGGAGAAGATCGGATATTTCGATGAGGGTTACAGCCAAAAAGCGGGGAACGAGGATTGGATGATACGCCTCCGTTATCTTGGACGGGTAATGTTCATTGCAGAAGACACCTTCATTCATCATGTGACGAATCCAACTGGTGTAGCAGATAGCCTCGAGCAAGATCATGTCAATGATGAGAACCGCCGAGAGTTATTGGACAAATGGGGAGATCCACATAAGTGGCTGCATACTCTAAGTAGTCGTGGAATGCTGAACCCGGCAATGAAGTCGACGGATTACTTTCCGGCTCATATCCTGGTAAGCGATTCGAAGGGAAGGAGCTATTGGCTGGAGCATGGGATCAAGCGGCCCGTGGTCAACTATATACCACAAATGGATGGATTACCGGTCCCGGTTCAGGTATCTATGCTGGATTTAAGGCAGCTTGTAATGGGAAGACCGATTCGGGCTGAGGAACTGAGATTGAGACTTGGCCCCGGTAAATTGCAGAAGGAAGGATATGAAGAGGTCCTGTACCGTCTACCGGATGGGCGGCTGGTTCAGGTTCAGCAGAATAAATATAGGGAATTCATTACCGGTTATGCGGCGGACAGCTGGGGATTAACCGGACAGTTTCTGGACGAAGTGCCGGAGGAGATTCGGAATTTACAGGAGGGCCTTCCTATATTGCCCCGAAATTGCCTGACGGCAGATCATTTATAATTTACGATGCAATCTATTGTAAGGAATATTCCTAATTGGAACGGACCTTTTTGCTCTCGCATATGTTGAACTAGAAAAGAATACCGGGCAGCTCGGAAGGCAGCCGGCAGGGGGGAAATAGAGTGGAGCAGAAAATCACGGATCTTATTGTTCATATGTCCCACTCCCATCAGCAGATGGCACGGGTTATTGATGCTGAGAGACAGGTCGCCGTCCGGATGGCTCAGATTGTGCACGACTTGCCTGATTCAGAGCCGTCCTTTGACGGGATAGACGGGTTGATGGAGAATGCGGGACGGGTGAACAAAAATATGGTTTCATACTTAAGCGCTATGGCTGATCTTCAGGAGGCTCTTGCGGAAAATTTGGGCCTCGTGATCAAAGAAATGAGCGTGGAAGATGAAGAATAGAATGACCAAAGCGGGGTCGATGATATGAGCCGGAATCAAGCCTATTTGAATATGCTGGATGCTTCAGCCAAAATCCAGTGGAATGTGGCGTTGATGCTTGAAGCGAAGGCTGTGGAAGCGGAGAAGGTGCGGAACTGGACGCTGAATCATTTGCATGGTCACAGCTTTGACGAACATGAGAAGCAGCTCATGAGTCCGCTATCTATTCATGAGCAAATCATCGAGGTGCTTGAGGGAATTACGAAGCTTCAGACCGGGTTAAGCAGCAACTTGAAAGCGGTGCTTGCGCCTCAAGAAGATTCGAATAGCTCCGGTGGTGGTATGGGGGGCATGTTCGGAGGCGGTGGTTTTGATCTTGGGGATATGGAAAAATGATTGCTCCTAGCTCATCCGAGCATGAGATTAAGCTGCAGCTGGTTCAATCTCTGGTGAGGAGCCAGGAAGCTCTTGCCCGGATTCTGGACAGTATCGCGGATGTAACAGAGCAGTCTGAAGCAGTGTCTAAGCAGCTGTATGAGAACATAAGAATACTCACCAATTATCAGAGCGCGATGGCCCAAATGCTGACCGGCGTGAGGCTGAATCGCCAATATTATGGAACTCCTACAACGCCGTGGATCAATGAAGCTCTAGATCATGCAGCATATGCAGCCCGGGGAGAACAGGAGGAATTTTAATGGCAGCAAGGAAAAAGCGTTCGGCAGCCCGCCGCAGCAGAAGGCTTCTCGTGTCGAGGAGAACTAGAATCCGCTCGCGCAAGCTGCGCAGACATGGAGTCAAACGTGTCCGTCCAAGCAGATCGACAGCCCGCCGGACACGCAGAAGCGTCTTAAAACACAAATCGCTGAAGCGCAAATTGCTAAAGCGTAGAAGCTCCCGGCGCAAAAAGAGGCTTCGCCGTCTGGAAGATCTTCAGCGAGTGATTCCCGCAGCAGCTCCAGCAGTAGAGGACCCCGTGAGTGAATATCAACAGGGCTATAGCGAAACTTACCAGGAAGGCTTCAATGCCGGATTCGCCCAGGGCTTCGAGGACGGCCACCGGCTCGCTTACAGCGACCCGAATCGTTAATTCCCAGCCACAGCCCCTAATAACCATCCAATCCCCAAGAGACTGATAGGAGACCCACCTCTCCGCCAGTCTCTTTCTTATTGCCCTGCAATAAGATGTGAGTCAGACTAGCTCATACCTGTGTCTCTTTAACCTCTTGAGGAAAAGAAAGGGCCGTTCCCGGGAGAAGAAGCTCCCGGCGATGGGACTCTCGTCCCCTCGCACCGTAAAAAAAGCCTTGCTGGACGAGAAGTCCACCAAAGCTCGTAGTCCTTATTTCAAACGATCCCATTCATCTTTATCGATTCCCAATTGTTTCTTCAATATCGTTCTAAAAAGCCCCTTACCGATTTCTCCCGTGCCCTTGGAGACTGCTGTTCGTCTAATGCTTCCATCTGGATTGGTTTTTTCGTAGATGATATCACGTCCGGTGTTTCTCACCATTGTCCAACCATTCTTGTTCAACCATCTTTCCTGGTCTTTCCAACTCGGCATTTTAACCGTGTAAAAGTGCGACTACGGATTCCACGTCGTCTTGGAGAGAGACTCGGAGCACGTATGGTGCGTGTTTTTTCGTGTTAGGGGCAGCGAAATATTTCTGAAAGTCCTCGGTATAGTCTTTAGAATATTCAATTAACTGGTACGCTAAATTTTCTTTAAGCTCTTCCAATGTAGCACCGTCAGCTACTATAAAATCAATCTCCTCGAGGCTGCCAAAAAATCTGTCATCCTCATCTTGTTCGTATTCGAAATTCAACTCATATGCCTCTAAAAGGAACTTCATATGGCTTTGTGATGTTGCCACAATCACATCTCTGTTCCGACGAATAGCTTGAGGCTTCTCACGTACCACAGTGTCAATAAAGGAACCCATATTTGCCCGAACCTCTGTGGCCAATAACGTCTGCATGAACATACCTCCTCGCCTCCTATCGTATCACGTATCTCATGACATGTACAGAGTGTACACTCTGTACATTATGTACTATTCCGTATGTCTTATTAATATCCTTATTTTTTCTTAATTAATCCTAAAAAATAAATTTTAATCCAGTCCTAACGTTCAGCGTTCAGCTGTTGATTAGGGAAAAGTTTAAGTCACGAACGTTACTTGCAGCAACTTCCTCATTCGACGGAATCCTATAATTGCTTTTGTTAGGTATAGTGCAACCAAGCATATCGAGCATATTGATTCGCATAAAGCAGTGGGGCTTTCATGAATTACCTACAGTCACAGGTCGGTTGAGCAGAATAGCTCAATGGACCGTCCCCCAACTTCCCCGCTGGAAAGAGAAGAGGAGCCGTTCCTCCAACGTAGTAACTCTCTGCCTATAATCCCGCCGCACAGAGAGACCCGCCTGAGCTGCCTAGTCCGCTAGGAAGTAATAGTCCGCCCGAGCCAACTAGAGCAATCGAGCCTAGAAGTCCGCACGATGCAGCGGAGGAGCCCGGAATCGTCCCGTAGAAGCGGAGCGTTCGCCTTTGTCCCCGGATTCCAGCCGCATCCATCTCAATCAAGGGAATCCGGGGACAACAGCGATCGAAGGGATGATCCGGGAGCCGCAGCGACCTAGACACCCGCCAATTTTACCCTCCAAGGGTAGTCGTCCATGATGCACGTGACCCCGGTGCATATATGTATAAGGATCATTAAACCAAGACAGATAGGATGAGTGCCGTGAGGACTCTGCTCGAAGCTGATCGGCGTAATGGCAACTCTCCCGGTTATTGGGAAGGTTATCGTCTCGGAGGCTGTCAGGCTGTACTTGGACAAATACCAGTGGGAGCACCGGAGGTATGTAATCTGCGGGTGATGTATGTGCAGCAGGGATTTGATGCCATAGACCGGGGAGTTATAAGTGCGCTGGAAGAAGTTGCTGCAGCGTGTATCGTAACCCAGGCTGCCGAAATGCTGGCACAGGCTGCATGGGTACGTCCGGACCTCGTGCTTGTGATGAATGGACTTCATGTATTTCCTCCAGAGCACGCCGCGCATATCGATGAGCTCCGGGCGATGGGAATTCGGACAGCAGTCTGGTTCGTGGATGATCCGTATTTATCCGACGATACAGTATCACTAGCACTGCATTACGATGAAGTTTTTACGCACGAACTCGCAGGAGTAACACTGTACAAGGAGATCGGTTGCCGGAATGTCCATTATCTCCCGCTTGCAGCCAGTACAGATCTGTTCAGACCACAGCCGGTTCAGCCGCAGTATCAGTATGATATTTGTTTCATTGGTAACGCCTTTTGGAACAGAGTCGAGTTATTTGACAGTATGGCTTCTTTCCTCGAAGGCAAAAGAGTGCTCATTGCGGGCGGCTTCTGGGATCGGCTGAGCAACATGGAGAAGCTTGCCTCTTGTGTACAGCATGGCTGGATTGATCCGGAGGAGACTGTCCGTTATTACAATGGAGCCAAGATTGTCATTAACATCCACCGGCCAACCCAGGCGGGACAGGATAACCGAAACAGCAGAAACTTGGCTGGCCGCTCTATCAATCCCCGCACGTATGAGATTAGTGCTTGCGGAGCATTTCAGATTACTGACATTCGTGAAGATCTGACAAAGTATTACCGCCCCGGGTATGATATCGAGACATTTTCCAGCAAGCAAGAGCTTCAGGACAAAATCACCTACTATCTGGAGCACGAGCAGGAGCGGATTACCATGGCCTGGCGATCGCTCTGGACGACTCGCAAGCATCATACTTTCAGGGATCGTATCAGTAGGCTACTCGCTGCAGCGGTGCCTTCTTGAACAGGGGCACCTGGCACAATTACTAAGCAGCACAATACTGGTTTAGGAGTGAAGATATGTTGAGACAACAGGTGAAGACCGCAGCGCTGCGTGTCCCTGCTGATCTCGGAACAGATCCGAGAAGCCGGGGAAGAGCCACGGGTCTGCAGGACGGTTACGACGAGGGGTACCTACGGGGCCGTGCGGACGTTATCGTGAACCGGTACCGAACTTCATTTCCTTTGCGGAACATCCGTGTTCTGTACGTGGCTTCAGGTAAGGGATTTCCTTACTCGCCAATTGATGAAGCTGTGATTGCGACGCTTCGTTCACTTACCGCCGAAGTGATTGTAACCGATCCTCGTCAGGCTGTTGCTCAGCTGGCAGATCAGCATGCTCCAGATCTTCTCCTTTCGCTGGATGGAATGGATTTGAGGGTGGAAGAGGTAGAGGCAATTAAGGCGATGGGAGTGAAGACGGCTGTCTGGTTAACCGATGATCCTTACTACACTGACATCACCGTTCATCTCACCCCCCACTATGATTATGTATTTACACTCGAGCTCAACTGTGTGGCATTTTACCGGCAGGTTGGCTGCCCGAATGTACATTACCTGCCGTTTGGGGCTTTCACGGAGCACTATAAGCCGGTTCGCACGATGTCAGCCATCCGCCGTGAGATCAGCTTCATAGGTTCAGGCTACTGGAACCGGATCAATTTCTTGACTCCCATCCTTGGAAGTCTGATGGAGCGAGGGCTCGGGATCAACGGAATCTGGTGGGATCGTCTGCCCGAATACCCTCTATATGCGGACCGTATTGAGCTTGGCAAATGGATGGGACCTCAGGAGACGGCAGAAGTCTACAGCGGTTCGAAAATCGTCATCAATCTTCACCGTGCTCATGATGACGATACGATAAATAACAATGCCGTGAAGCTGCCGGCCAACTCGCCTAACCCGAGAACCTTTGAAATTTCAGCCAGCGGAACACTACAGCTCATTGACCAGAGAGCGGATCTTGCCCGCTTCTATACGCCGGGTGTGGAGATTGAGACCTATGAATCTCCGCAGGAGCTGCTGGAGAAGGTAGATTTCTATTTAACCCATGAGAAGGAGCGGCGTGATATTGCTCTAAGAGGACTCGAGAGAACTTATGCGGAACATACCTACTCTCACCGGATCAATGAAATGCTGAGCATTATTTTCGGCTGAAAATGAACTTCAGGTATAGACGGAGGTGAACCGTTCCTCTTCGGTTAAGCGAAGGTGAACCTATTGCGATGGGAAATAAAGCGAAGCTGCTGCTGTTCTCACATGTGAGCAACACCCGAAGTATTACGGGTGCAGAGAAGCTGCTGCTACTACTTTGCCAAAAACTGTCCCCTTACTTTGAATGTGTTCTCGTTGCCCCGCAGGAGGGGCAGCTGACCAAGCGGGCCAAACAACTTGGATTAAGAACAAAGATACACGCTTATTCACTGCTTCATGAAATGTATACCCCGTCAGCCAATTTGGAAAAAGAAGCGGAGCGGCTCAGAAACAGTCTTGGAATTCAGAGATTGGCCGAAATGATACGTGGTGAGCAGCCTGACTTTGTTCTGACCAATACCTGCGTAAATATTCTTCCTGCCATGGCAGCATCCTCTCTCGGTATCCCGGTAATCTGGAACATTACAGAGGCCATGGTCATTAATGAATTCACCCCGCTTGCTGTAAGCCTGATTGATAAGATCAGCATGTGGATTACGGGCATTTCCGAATCCTCGGTCTCCGTATTTCGCGGAACAGCTGCAGCCAACAAAGTGGGGATTCTATTTCCCTCCTGGGATCCGGAATCGGTTCATCCACAGCAGTGGGAGCAGATTCGCGAAGGTAAGCGGGCCGAGCTCGGGCTGCGACCAGATCAGCGTTTGATCGGCTATATTTCTTCTTTTTTGACACAGGAAAAGGGCTTGGAGCATTTCATTGATATGGCGCTGTCCTTATGTGGGAGCGATAAAAATACTCATTTCCTCGTGATTGGAAGGATTATAGATCAGGAGTTCTACGCCAGATGTCTATCCAAAGTGAACGTATCTAATCATAAGGATCGCTTTACCTTCGTAGTCTTCGAGGAATGGGTCGAGGCTGCCTATTGTGCGATGGACATTGTGGTTGTGCCCAGTCTCATGCCAGAAGGGTTTGGGTTAACGGCACTCGAGGCTATGACCTATGGGAAGCCGGTGGTTGCCTATGCTTCAGGAGGACTTCGGGAAATTCTGGAGACAGCGGGTTCAGGGTATTTGCTGGCAGAACCCGGGAATACCCTTGACCTGGCTGATAAAGTAAATCTCCTGCTTGGTGATTCAGCGCTTGCAGCTGGAACGGCTGCTATGAATCTGCAGCGGGTGAATGAGGTTTTTGGACCTCAAGCTTATGAAGAGAGACTCAGGCAGCTGTTGATTCAGTGGTCCCTGCAGCATCCAGATCTTATTGGGCTTGAGGAAAGTGTGAATGGTCTGCGCTGTATCTCGGTTAGGCCAGCAGCTGCGAAAGCCGCAGAGCCAAATCATGCTGGAGCAGGGAAATCGAGAAATGCAGCTAAAGCTACGCGCAGGCACAGGAAGAGAAAGCACCGTAAGCTGGGGCCCCGCCGAAGACACGAAGGGAAGGGCAGAGTATTGCGGGCAAGGCGGAAGAGGGCTTCCAAGAGAGAGACCCACAAGAGAAAATCCAGGGCGGGTCGGTCGATAAAGTCGGCTAACAAGCGCCCAAGAGGTAGACTGAAAAGTCTGTCCAGCACTCATAAACGTAAGAAGCGGTCCAGGAAGACGGCCTGATTCAGCAGGAACGGCGAGGGTGCTGTGAATCGTCCGTAGGGTGTATCTATTTAAGCTGCTCTCGCCTCTATGAGCTCAAAATAATGGAAAAGGAGCTGAGCACATGAGGATTATGACGATTTTGGGAACTCGTCCTGAAATCATTCGGTTGAGTCTGATTATTCCTATGCTCGACCGATATGCCGACAAGCATGTCTTGGTGCACACGGGTCAGAACTTTACCTCCAGCCTGAGCGAAATTTTCTTCACCCAGCTCGGTCTGCGTTCTCCTGATTATGTGCTGCAGGATCGGCAGGCTTCCCTTGGCGGACAGCTCTCGGCCATGTTCCTGCAAGCCGAAGCGATCCTTGAGAAGGAGAAGCCCGATAAGGTGCTGCTGCTTGGAGATACGAATAGTGCTCTGTGTGCAATATTGGCTGAGCGCATGGGAATTCCAGTCGTGCATATGGAAGCAGGCAACCGATGCTTTGATCTGGATGTACCCGAAGAAAAGAACCGTAAGGTTATTGATGCCATTTCGACAATTAACATGCCCTATACCGAGCAAAGCAAGCGGCATTTAATACAGGAGGGAGTGCCCAGCAACCGGATCGTGCTGACCGGCAATCCCATCTACGAAGTCATGAAGCACTATGAAGATCGAATATTAGGCAGTGATATTTTGAAGAGGCTGGATGTTGAGCCTGGGGACTATTTCCTGGTTACAACTCACCGGGCTGAGAATGTGGACCGTCCGGAGCATCTGCTTGAGATTATGAAGGGCCTTAATAAGGTAGCGGAAAACTACGGCCGCCGGTTAATCTGCAGTCTGCATCCCCGGACAAAGTCCCGTATAGAGAAGGACTTCACGCTGCAGATGAATCCACTTGTTGAATTTCATGAGCCGTTCGGATTCTTTGATTTTGTTCATTTGGAGCGGCACACCCTGTGCGCATTGACAGACAGCGGTACGGTGCAGGAAGAGTGCTGCATTATGCATGTGCCGACAGTGACGCTCCGCAGGACAACGGAACGTCCCGAGACTGTCGACTGCGGCAGTAATATTATCTCTGGACTGAATGCGGACCGCATTGCGGATTCTGTAAGGCTAATGACGGAAATGGACTGCAATTGGGAATGCCCTGAAGGTTATTTGGCAGATCACGTTTCGGAGAAGGTAGTTAAATTCTTGCTTGGAGGGAAACAGCATGTTTAATAATCAAGTCATATTAGTCACAGGCGGGACCGGCTCTTGGGGGTATGAGTTGATCAGGCAGCTGCTCCCACAGCAGCCCAAAGAGATTATTATATACTCCAGAAGCGAATCGACCCAGGTAGCCATGAGCCGTGCCTTTGAAGATGATCGTCTGACTTTCCGTATCGGTGATATCAGGGACAAGGAGGCGCTGACAGCAGCCTGCAAAAATGTCGATTACGTATTCCATTTGGCGGCGCTGAAGCATGTACCTGTCTGTGAAGACCAGCCCTATGAAGCGCTGAAGACGAATGTCATTGGTACTCAGAATGTGATTGATGCCGCGATGGATAATGACGTGAAGAAAGTAATCTATATTTCAACCGACAAGGCGGCCAATCCGTCCAATTTCTATGGGATGACCAAGGCTATCGGGGAGAAGCTTATTGTCTATGCGAACCTGCTTCCCACACGGACCAAGTTCGTCTGTGTCAGAGGCGGCAATGTGCTTGGAACGAACGGCAGTGTCGTTCATTTATTCATGAACCAGATTGAGCAGAAGAGACAGGTTAGAATTACGGATCTGAATATGACCCGGTTCTTTCTTACCCTGCCTGATGCGATCAAGCTTCTGTTCAAAGCTTCAGCTCAGAGCCTTGGCGGAGAAATATTTGTGATGACTATGCCGACATGCAAAATTGTCGATCTTGCCGAGGTGCTGATTGAAGCCTCTGGCAAGGAGAATGTAGAGATCATTGAAACAGGAATTCGTCCTGGTGAGAAGATTCACGAAATCCTTATGAGTGACTTCGAAAGCCAGACCACCGTTGTCTACGACGAAGAATATCTGGTGATACTCCCTACGCTGAACATTCCGAATTTGAAAGAGTATTACCAGCACTCTCCGAAGGTATCCTTCTCAAGCTTCAGCTCCGAGAAGAATCTTATGACCAAAGAGGAGATTAAGGACATCCTCATACGGGGAGGCTTCTTGTCATGAAGCTGCTCATATTTGGCGGAAGCGGGATGGCCGGTCACCTGCTGGTCCGCTACTTCAAAGAGCAGGGCAAGCATCAGGTGTTCTATACAACCCGGAACCCGCAGGATCCGCAGGGTCTCATCCTGGATGTGAACGACTTGACCACCGTAGAGAAGGCGGTGGAGATTGTCCGTCCGAATGTCATTATTAATGCAGTAGGGGTACTGAACCAGGCTGCGGAGACTGACAAAATCGGGGCTTACCACGTCAATGGCTTCCTGCCTCATCGGCTGTGGCGCGCGGCTGATTCCATAGACGCCCGGCTGATTCATATCAGTACAGACTGTGTCTTCCTGGGCACCCGCGGCAAATACACGGAGGAGGATGAACCCGACGGCACTTCCTCTTACGCCATAACCAAGGCGCTGGGAGAGATTCGGAGCGAAGGGCATCTGACGATCCGTACCTCGATCATCGGGCCGGAGATTCGCCCCTCGGGTATTGGTCTTCTCGGATGGTTCCTGAATCAGGCTGGAGACGTATCAGGCTACCGGCATGTGCTGTGGAACGGAGTGACCACGCTTCAATTGGCAAAAGTTATAGATGCCTCACTAGATTCGGAGCTCTCCGGTCTTATTCATCTGGCCCATCCGGATATCGTCAGCAAGTATGAGCTGCTGCAGATGTTCCAGGAGACTTGGAACAAGTCGGATATTCGTATTATCCCTGCCGATGAGCCTATATTAGACCGAACTCTGATATCTACCCGACCTGACGTCAAATTTAAGCTTCCCGCTTATCCTGTGATGCTGCGGGAGCTTGCAGAATGGATGAGTCGTTATGAGCCAAATTAATGTGCTTATCACAGGCGCGGCCGGATTTACCGGCCGTCATGCCTGTCGTTACTTTGTAGCCAAAGGCTATCATGTCATTGCCGCCGTCCGTAATTCGGCTAGACATGGTGAGCCGGGCGTGGAATATATCTCCTGTGATCTTACCAGCAAGGAGCAGGTCTGGCAGCTGGTCAAGAAGGCTAATCCCAGGTATGTTCTGCACTTGGGCGGCAAGAACTCAGTGCCGGAATCCTGGGGAGAACCCTTGCTATATATGGAGAGCAATATTATGGGAAGCTTGTATCTGCTTCAAGCACTTCGGGAATCAGGTTGTTCAAGCCGTGTCCTTGTTGCCGGTTCACGGCTCAAGTTCGAACTTAGCCAGCCGCTGGCTCCCACACATCCTTATGCACTTAGCAAATCAATACAAGAGGCTGCTGCTTTGTCCTGGGGGAAGCTGTTCCATCAGGACGTGCTGGTTGCCGAACCGGGCAATCTGATAGGACCAGGCCCATCCACCGGTATATGTGCGCTGCTCGCCAAGTATATCGTGAACGCGGAGCAGGGAGAACAGCAGAAGCCTTTTCGCCTTTCCTCGGCTGAGGAACGCCGAGACTTTCTTGATGTCCGGGACGCCGTTGCAGCCTACGAGGTGCTTCTTCAACATGGGGAGACCGGGAGTGTTACCCCGGTATGCTCAGGCCAAGAGCGCAGACTTGGCGAAGTTGCAGAGCTTTATACCTCTTTATCGACTGCGGACGTGGCTATTGTAGCTGGAGATGCACCGGGAAGCGGTGCTGATGAAGCTGTTCAGCCTCAGCGTTTATGGGAACTGGGATGGAAGCCGGAATATGCCTGGAGACAGTCCCTGGGCGATATCCTGGACTATTTTCGGGCGGAAAGGGCTGAGTGGCTGTGAATCCAAAGGTATCCATTCTGATTCCCTTTTATAATTGCCCTTATATTGGGCAGGCGATTAAGAGTGCCCTGAAGCAAACCTATGACAATATCGAAATTATTGTGGTGGATGACGGTTCTACAAGCTATACGAAGCTGATCAAGCCCTACATGAAGAGTGTCTATTATTTAGGCAAAGCCAACGGGGGCACGGCAACCGCCCTGAATCACGGAATTCAGCATGCATCGGGAGAGTATATTGCCTGGCTCAGCTCGGATGATTTATTTTACAAAAATAAAATCAAGCATCAGGTCCAGTTCATGAAGCAGACGGGGGCTTCCATCTCATTTACGAACTTCAATTATATTAATCAAAATGGAGTGGTAACCCGCCACGGGGCAGGGGGCGATCCACTTACTCCACTTCAGCTGTACATCAGCTTCCTTAACAGCAATCCGGTTAATGGGTGTACCGTGATGGCCCGCCGGAGTTTATTCGGGCAGATCGGTCTATTTGATGAAAGTCTGACCTACACACACGATTATGAGTTCTGGATGCGGGCTGTGCTGGCGGGATTATCGCTGCCTTATTTGAATGAGAATCTGACTGCGTACCGCTGGCACACCGGTATGGGTACGGTTCGTCATAGTGCGGCTATTGCCGGGGAAATAGAGATTGTCCGTTCCCGTTATTCAGAGCAGCTTAGAAATCTTATTTCTGTTACGCCAGCCTAAATTCTGATTCTTCAGTTGTGGATGACGGACCGAGTCGAAGGGGGAAAGTGTATGTATGAAGAAACCGAGGAACCCCGCTTTATATCGGCACTCCGGGAGCGGCTGAAGTTCGCTGACAGCGTACTGGATATCGGCTGCGGGATCGGTGCCATGTGGGATCATTACGACAGCAAAATCATCATCGGAGTGGATATCCACAGAGCCTATCTGGAGCACCTGATCCATCTTCCGCGCCGCGCTATTCCGATTCATGCAGATGCCAGACGAATAGGTGAACTGTTCATGCCGCGCTCCATTTCCGCAGTGACGCTCATAGACTCGCTGGAGCATTTTACGAAAGAGGATGGGCTTAAGGTTCTGAAGGATGCGGAGAATATTGCAAGAGATCAGGTTATTGTCTTCACGCCGCGTGGTTTCTTCCCTCAGGAGGGTGTAGATAACTATGGGCTAAGTGGGGAGCAATATCAAAAGCATTATAGCGGCTGGGAGAGCGGCGAATTGCTCCAGCTCGGATATAACGTGAAAGTATTTAAGAACTTTCATCATGCGGAGAACCCCTCATTTGTGGAGGCTTATGGGGTGGATCATCCGCCTGTCGATGCGATCTTTGCTTGGAAGCTGATGAAGGGTAAGGACTAATATCAGTAAAACAAAGCGGGAAAGTGGTGCTATGACATGAGTGCTCAACCTAAAGTGTCGATCGTGATCCCATTTTATAACTGCGAATATATCGATCAGGCCATCGCTAGCGCACTTGCTCAGACCTACAAAAATATCGAAGTTATCGTTGTGGATGATGGATCCACGCAGTACCAGCATTTGTTGGAACCTTATAAAGACAAGATCCGCTATTTTTATAAGCCCAACGGGGGCACTGCCAGCGCCTTGAATTATGGCATCGCGAAGTCCACAGGACAATACTTCGCATGGCTCAGCGCAGATGACCGCTATGTTCCTGAGAAAGTCGAGCGGCAGCTTGCCTTCATGAACAAGGTTGGTTCGATTGCGAGCCACACAGCCTATTATTATATTAATGCAGCAGGAGGACGGACGGGGGAAATTCACGCCAACTATACTACCAAGAAGGAATTCTATGAGACCCTGCTTAGCGGGTGTCCTATAAATGGCTGCAGTGTCATGCTGCATATGTATATTTTTGAACGCATTGGGATGTTTGATGAACAGCGCCGCTATACCCATGACTATGATCTATGGCTTCGGCTGCTGCAGCATTTCGATTTTCACTATCTGGATGAAAGTCTGCTTGAATATCGGGTACATGGAACAATGGGGACACTGAACCACTGGGATGAGATTCAGCAGGATATGCTGGTCATACAGAGCAAGTATGGGAATTCCCTGCGAACCTTGATTGAGAAAGAGAGGGGCCAGGGATGAAATTTACTTTTCCAATTGTAACGCTATGTCATGGCGGGGCTCAGCGAATGCTGGCTGAGATTACGAACGGACTTATTGGTCTTGGTCATGAAGTGACGATTGTTATGCCCAAACAGGGCGTTGTAGAGTATGAGGTTCGTTCTCACATCATTCAGACGGGGAATATGGACCTGTACGCAGAGGACTTTCCTCAAGGCGATGTCATCGTATCTAACTTCTACACCACAGTTGCCTGCTCGCAGGCGGCAAGCGAGATGGGCAAGGGGGTTCATATCCGGCTGTCGCTATGCTATGAACCGGCATTCCTCTACGACAATCATCTTTCCTTTCCCACTTATCATATGACAAATAATCTGCTGGTCCTCTCCGAGTGGCAGCAGGATCTAATCCAGCTCCTGCATGGGATTAAGGGGCATATTGTCCCGATTGGAGTAAGCCCCTATTTCCAGAATCTCCATATCCGGGATCAGATTGCGGAACCTCTGAATATATCCGCCATACTGAGAAGGATCGAGAGTGAATTCTCCTGGCATCGCGAGCAAGACTACTTAATCTCCCAGCTTAACCTGGTTCAGGCTCTTCACCCTGAAGTGATCATCAATCTGATCTGTCCTCCTCAGGAGTTCCAAGAATCTCCTAACCTGCAGGGACTCCGGGATACCGGAAGATACCGGATTCTGACTCCTGCCAATGATGTCGAGCTGCGTTACCATTATAACCACACGGATATATTCGTAAGCTCCGGCACTTACGATGCGGGATCACTTCCGGGCCTGGAGGCTATGCGGTGCGGGGCTGCGCTGGTCACGGTATATTCGGGCGGGAACTTAAAGTATGGACGACATGAGCGGAATTGTTTAATGTCCTACCGGTATGAGAACCGCCTGGCACAAGATATAATTCGGTTGGTTGAAGACCCTGTTCTCCGTAAGTCCCTGGCGCTTGAGGGTGAGCGAGTGTCTTATGAGTACACCTGGGGGCGAAGTGTGGAGGCTTTCCAGCAGGCCGTGTATGAGATTTTATGGCGGTAAAATAGAAAAACAGCCAATTCTGACCTGCACCCCAATGGGTAGACACTAACTAACCATTGGGGTGCAGGTCATGATTGCGGCTGTTTTTTTGTGATTGCTGATCTTTCTAATCCAATTAGGTTATACGAAGGTTCCTCGTATAGCCTGATTGTTATCTTCATGATGCTATTCGATCCAGCTCATCACTCTCGGATCAGGTATTACATAGTTGTCCGGCAGGTTCTCCATGATTGTATTTAATATGAAATAATCGACTTCCATGCCTGAAGATCCGGCAGGGTGCAGAAACCACGCATTATACAAATCACTAGGCGCTTTCAATTCCATGATTTGATCTTAACCTCCTGTCAGTTCTTGATAGACCCTCCAAGTTCCCTGATACATCTGGGCTAGCGTACGGTTCCTGAATACCCACTGGCTTGCATGATATCCAAGCGTACTGCGTTCCCCGGGACTGCTAAGCAGACGGCTGAGCTGAGCGCATAGTGAAGCAGGGTCCTCGGGAGCGAACAATAATCCGGTGATGCTTTCCTGGATCATTTCGGGCATTCCCGTGGCATTCGCAGCGATAGAGGCTACTCCGGCAAGCTGTGCTTCAGTCAGAGAGAAAGGCTGGGTGTCCTGAAGGCTCGGCTGGACATAGATGTCCGCCTGCTTAAGAGCTGAAGGAATATTATCAACCATGCCCAGGAACTCTACTTCCTGGCTTATTCCAAGTTCCATGCAGCGATTTTGAAGCTGCGCAAGCATGCCGCCATCCCCGATAATCCAGCAGTTCCAATCGGTACGAGTTCTGCTGAGAAGCCCAAGAGCTTCTATAAGTATCTGGACGCCCTTCACATATTCGAGCCGTCCCGTATACATGATGAGCTTCTTGTCAGGATTCTTGGCCTTGGGGAACTCTGCGGCCGACTTAGCTAGAAAGGCATGAATATCTACTCCGTAGGGTACTTGGCGGATCTTCCCCTCAGGAATTCCGGACTCTATAATAAGCCCCTTGATCCATCCAGAACTGACAAGCACAAGGTCCGAAGCCTCCGCTCCGAGATACTCTAGCGAACTATAATGCTTACCGTAGGTTCCTGCGCGAAATTCGGTCCAGGTGAGTCCTGGATGAAAGGAACGAGAGTCATGGTAACCTTCCCTCGCAAGGGAACCGTGAAAGCTGACAAGCAGTGGAACGGGTCTGCGGAGGATTCTTCTAATACAGAGAGCGGCGATAGGGTCCTGAGCGTGGATCAAGTCATAATGATTCACACCAAGTGTTGCGGCTCCCATCTCAAATGCATAACGGTCACTCTCGATGGCCATGGCCTGTGGACAAGCATGAAGCTGCGGAAGCGGTGCGCCGGCCAGATTCCGGCGAATCAGGGGAAGGACCGAGTCTTTGGAGAACCGGCGATCCACTCCTGCCACATAAACGGAATTGGTGCTAAGATCAGTCCCCATCAGATCCACTTCATGCCCATGAGTTCTCAGACGGTCTGCGAGTTGATTCATATATGTGCGAATCCCGCCCATACTTGTTAACCACCAATAGGTCACGAGTAATATTTTCATCATGAATCCTCCTCTGCACTTAAAGGGGTATCTTGTTTATTTTATGTACCGAACTCCTCAAGGTACGAGATGGGGCGCAAAAAGGGCACTGGCTCGGAAGTTCACTTGTCCGCCGGGGTCCAAACTGACACGGCGGACCATCATATACTGTCACAAAGGGGGAGGTATAGTGGCTTACTACACCTTTACGATGAACAGGAATCTTCTTGAAGGATCCGCCATTCATCTGATGGATATTGTTATCGCGAACTCTGGAGTACAGACCTATGATGTCTATTTGGATGCGCATGATACTAGGAACGAATTATTCAGGTTTTTGTACCGAATTGGTCCAGCTAATTCACCTAATGGAAGTGCGCTAATTCAGAATGTGGGGATCTATCATGATCCCATCAATCTGCGGATTATAACGAACAGACTCATACCGGGACATTGTGTGGTGAGAATGTATCTGAAGAATGAATATGGTGTGGTGATCGGTGTACTGAGTGAATATCAGCTTCATAAATTGGCTGATTAATGGGTGTTTGGCAAATCACCCGCCATCATTTTGAAAAGTCCAATTGATTGGCAAAGTGAATGAAAAAACAGCCGAACCGGGCAGGGAGAAACCAATTTCCCTGTCCGGTTCACATTTTGTATGGAGTATAGTACATAAGAAGTTGGGATGCGGGCCAACGCGGCTTATATTAGATGAGATTAACTGACATCGAGACAGTTCATCATATGAATGAAGGATTCAGCGTAATTACCGGGGGCAAATGATTCTGTGATTAGCCGAATGCCCTGCTCGCAAATATACTGTCTTAGCGGAAGATTGCGCATCATATCCAGCCCTTCACTTACAGCTTCATCAATATTTCCAAGGCTGTAGAATTTGCCGGTCTGATTATGTTTAATGAAAGATCTCACCCCATCCGAATCCGTACTGAGCACCGGACAGCCGCAGGCAATAGCTTCACCAACCGCATAACCGAATCCCTCCACCATGGAGGTGGATAAGAGAAACCCTCCCGAATTGGCTATCATCGAATACTGAATCGGCATTTGATTATGAGGAACATTGGATACGGTCTGCAAGCGGGTTAAATTCCAGTTAGCTACCCATTTCTTGAATTTATATTGCTCTTCGGGTGTAGCCAGTGTCTCGTCTGTGAGCATTCGCAGCTCAAGATTAGGTATTATTTGCGTGAGGCGGTGGCCGATCTTCAAATACTCAGTCCAATTCTTATTCTTCTCGAGCCGTCCCACCCAACCAAGGATGGGGTGAGGGGATACCCCGATCTCGCGGGGATGAAATACAGAGGTGTCCACCATATTCATAATAATGAACTGACGCAGCCAAGGACATACCTGGTTGAATAGTCCGATAAGGTGAGAGGTGGGGGGGAGGAGCACAGCCTGACAGTAGGATTTTAGGTAAAAGGAGGCGTCTTCAACTAATCTGTGCGCCTGCTCCATCGTACCGAATCCCTGGGCTTCAAATATAATGGGGCCAGGGAATTGAAGCTGCCGGAGACGTTCGGTCATCAAATAGTCGGAAGTGACTACAATGGCGTCAAACTTCTGGGCCTGTAGGATTTGCGAGATGTCTTCATCATAATTTGTAACATAGGTTGGGGTGCTTGTAATATTTTGAAGCCCGGAACCGGGACTGGTATAGAGCAGATGTCCTTCAACACCATATTTACGTAAGGTTTCACATCTAAGTCTGTTCAAGGTCTCGACCCCGCCGCTCGGTACATAAAAGGTAAACAAAATCTTCATGGTGTGCTCATCCTCCCGCAGAGGTTCTTGGATACTAGAATATGGTATGAAAGCCTAATAATTATGGTGTGGGTATATATAACGGCCATATTCATTCCCTGCTAAATCTTAACTGAATACACGTGATCAGCAGGGCGCATTCTAATCCTTGTTAGTCATTATTTTTACTACAATGATGATGGGGGATGAATTCATGCGTGGAGGAAAGGTTGTTAGCTTAACTTTATCGGCTGCTCTTATTGCTGGTATGGTCGGTATTACGGGATGTGGCAAAAATCCGAATAACAACAATTTTCGCACTCAGAATGCGAAGACAGGGAACCGGTATGATCTGAACTCTGTACAGCACAGCCGCATTACGGGGCTGAAATACAGCCCGGCTTTGAGTAACAAAGTATCCGAACTTAGCCAGGTAAGAACTGCACAAGTTCTGGTAACTGACCGTGATGCTTATGTTGCCGTAACCCTTCATGGACCCCATGGAACTTCAGGAGCCGGGTACAGTGCCAAGAGTGTATCCCCAGCCCCAGGCACCCGAACTGGATCTGACGGTTTGAGCCATGGCATCGGAAGATCCGGCGTTGCCGGAAGTCTTCTGGATGCAGCCAGAGGGGGGACATATGGGTCGAGCGGTACAGGTGGTACCCGCACTTACGGAACGTATGGTGCGGACGGTAGAGGAGCCGGAACCCACATGGGTACCAGCTATTATGGTGGAATGAACGGAGGAATCTCAGGGAACTCGTACTACTCATATGGGGGAAGTACAAGTCCAAGATCCTCTGCGGGCACAGGCTATGGATATGCTCCCGGGATTGGAGGGACAGGTACAAATGCAACCGGAATGAACGGGAACATCATGAACAGTAGAGGTATAGGCACAACTACTGGGAATGGAACGATGAATACGAATCATCCAGGTTTGAACGGGGCAAATAACTTCAGCGGCAATGCGCTGGACGGGACAGGCTTTCGTTCAAATAGCCTGAGAGGCACTGGTAACTACATGAATGGAACAGGCGGAACTACAGGCACTTACGGTACTCACGGCACTCACGGCACTCACGGCACTTATGGAACTTATAGTACGAACGGCAGCTACGGTACGAATGGCACCGGCCCTCTGGATAATATCCCTCAATCGTTAAAGAACGAGATTGAACGCAAGATCAAAGCAACTGCACCGCATATCCAGAATGTCCATGTCTCCGGTCATCCTGAATTTGTATCCCGCGTCAGCGGTTATGCTACTCAGTCTCAGGGCGGGAAACTGCTTCGAGGCGTAGAGAGTGATTTCAGCGCACTGATTCAGCGTATATTCCCGTCCCGTGCCGGAACAATGACGGGTCCAAGCGGGTATACACCAGCACCGCGAAATACAAATGGAATCGGGAATACGATCCATGGCCCTCAACCAGGAAATGGATTCTCCGGCGGGACTACCCGCTAAGCTGGTTGGGTAAGAATTAAGAGTAAATAAGGGACTGGACTCCAGGTATCTGAGAAGGATATCTGCAGCCCAGTCTTTATACTGTCCAGCTACTTATTTAGGCGCCCTTTAATCCAGACCTTCCGTATCTCCAGCTCTTGCTGATCTACGAGCAGAAGATCTGCTTGCTTCCCGGTCTCAATGGAGCCTGTACGATTCTCGATTCGAAGCAGCTTGGCAGGGTTGCCGCTGGCCATGCTGGAAGCATGCTCCACACTAAGCCCTACCTGCTGAACAAGATAACGGAATCCGCGAATCATGGTCAGCGTACTCCCTGCAAGTGTTCCCGGGCTTTCTTTTAGCGTACATACATGATCCTTAACAATAACCGGAAGATCGCCAAGCATATACTCTCCGTTACCAAGCCCTGCCGCCGACATCGCATCGGTGATGAGAATGAAGTTCTCATCAGTCTTCAGCTTGGCAATGATGGAAATCGCTGCGGGGTGAACGTGAATCCCGTCAGCAATAATTTCGGCACTTATCTTCGGAGAACTGAGAATGGCGCCTGCTGCTCCAGGCTTACGGTGATGGAGTGGAGTCATGGCATTGAACATGTGTACGGAGTGATGCAGGCCTACTTCCACGGCGGCCATAATCTCCTTATAAGCAGCATCGGTATGGCCTGCCGCAGCCACGATTCCTTTGCTGCGCAGGTAACGGATCAGATCATGCGCCCCTTCACGCTCAGGCGCGAATGTGACTTGTTTGATCAGGCCGGGATATCTCGCTTCCCATTCTTCAATCCAATCTTTACTCGGGGGTACAATATGCTCCGGGTTCTGAGCACCAGGCCATTTCGGGCTGATGAAGGGTCCTTCCAGATGAACGCCTTCGAGCTGGGCAAAAGGCATATCCTTGGACTTGTAGATGTGAACTTCCTCCAGAACCTGGTCCAAGACCTCCCTCGGGGTTGTCATTGTGGTAGCCAGCATCGCGGTGGTACCCTGACTTGCATGAAATTTCGTAATAATATCCAGCGATTCCTGCGTGGAATCAGTAAAATCCTCTTTCATACCTCCATGAACATGGATATCGATGAATCCTGGCAAGATATAGGCTCCCTTGGCATCGATAACCTCGGCCGAACTGGGGACCATAGAAGGGGCTCCGGATGAGGAACCAACATAACTGATGATTCCGTCAATAACGGTGACGGCCCCATCCTTAATAATGCCAAGTGGAGTGACAACTTGACCGTGGTTAATTTGAAAGGTTCGACTGATCTGATTACTCATGACAACCGTCCTCCAGCGGCCTCATCGACCAAGACAACAACATTCGGATGAGTCTGAAGCAGGGTAGCTGGACACTGCGTCGTTAGAGGTCCTGTGAGTGCGCGAGCCAGAATATCGGCCTTGCTTGCTCCTCTAGCCATAAGCAGAATCTGCCGGGATTTCAGAATCGAGGCTATGCCCATCGTCATAGCATGGGTGGGAACTTCATCAATAGAATTGAAGAAGCGGGCATTCGCCGCGCGGGTATCCTTTTTCAGTTCAACCACATGTGTATTTGCCTGGAGCTCGTCAGCAGGCTCATTAAACCCGATATGACCATTATGTCCAATCCCGAGAAGCTGCAGATCAACTTGTCCGGCATCCTCCAGCATTCGGGTGTATTCCTGCGCGGCCTTCTCTGGATCGGCTGCAGTTCCATCAGGAACATGCGTATTCATGAGATCAATGTCCACATGGTTGAAGAGCTTCTCATTCATGAAGCGGCGGTAACTTTCCGGATGATCTGCTGCCAGGCCGATATACTCATCCAAGTTAAAGCTCTGGGCCTTCGCGAAGCTGACCAGCCCCTGTTTGTATAGTTCAATCAGATGGCTGTACACGCCTACCGGTGTGCTGCCGGTTGCAAGACCTAGAATTGCGCGAGGATTCGACTGCAGGAGCCCGGCGATAATACCTGCTCCTACCTCGTTGAATTGTTGGTCATTGGATACTTTGATGATGTTCAGCATTGGAGTCACTTCCCTTTTAAGAGTTTGTGCGGTATTTGCGTACATTCTGATAAGAACTTTCGAGCCGCGGGATATAGTCCTCAAATTCTCTGCTTACCATTCCCGTAAAAAGAATATCAATCACATGCAGCTGCGCGATTCGGGAAGCCATATCTCCGCGGCGCATCCCCTTCTCAAGTGATGAAGAGAACAGGGCGATATCCGCCATGGAGGCAAGTGTGCTGCTGCCGTATTGGGTAAGGGAGATCGTGAAGGCGCCGCTGTCCTTTGCACAGCGCAGGGCGCTGATCGTCTCGGAGGTCTCTCCGGAGTAGGACAAGGCAAGGGCTACATCTCCCGGCCCTAGGCTGGAAGCGGATGTGATCTGCATATGGGAATCGGCGAAGGCGGTGCTGTTCTTGCCGATCCGTATCAGCTTTTGATAAAAGTCCTGGGCAACGATGGAGGAGGTGGCTGCGCCGTAAAGGTCAATACGGCCTGCGCGGCACAGCGCCGTAACAGCCTGCTCAATCTGGCTTATATCAAGGAGCCTGGTCGTATCGGTGATGGAGGCCAAGTGATTGGCTTCAATCGCTTCGGCAATCTTTTGAAGAGAATTGCCTGCAATGACGTCCTGGTAGGCATTCTCGGCAGGCTTCTGAGCGAGCTCGCCGGCCAGTTTCATTTTAAAATCAGGAAAGCCCTTGAAGTGAAAGGTCTTGCAGAATCGGGTAATAGTTGAAGGGCTGATTCCACATGCCTCTGCAAGCTCAGTAATACCAAGATGAACTACAGCAGACGGGGACTCTAGAATTTTCTGACCCAGACGGCGTTCCTGGGTTGGTAGAGAGTCCAATTGTTGTTCCAGTGCATGAAGGATAGGAGACAATATAGCGCCACCTTTGAAAATTATTTTTAATATTATCATGTTTATAATGAAAATTATTTTGATTTGATAATAATATAATTTATATTGTTTTTCAAGGGCTTCAGTTTAAGTATTGACAATTTTCTTGGCAGGTATTATGTTTTCATAAGTTAAATAATAAAGTGTTTAAATATTAAACATGGAAGACACATAAGTTGAGGTGATTGGCTCTTGGATTACGATGGCTACATCGACAGAATTGAGGCGGCCTGGAAGAATACGATCCGTAAGATGGAATCGGAGATCATGGTTCACCGTGAGCTAGGGCTTACCGGCCCCCAGTATCACATGCTGGGGCTGATTTCGAAGGAAAAGTCCTGCAACATTTCTTATCTGGCTGAGAAGCTGGAAGTGAAGCCTAGCGCGATCACGGTCATGATCGACCGCCTAGTACAGAATGATTATGTGGAACGGCGCCACGACGAGCAAGATCGCAGGGCCGTGCTTGTGTCAGTAACTGAACATGGGGAAGAGATTCTTAAGGAAGCCAAGAAGAAGTCGCGGGAGATCATCAAGTATTACTTCTCTCATCTGGATGCGAACGAGCTGGATACGCTTGCGCGAATTTTTGAGAAGTTCGCAGCTATAGAGAAGCCGGGCAAGGAAGAATGAACTCTTAAGCGAGTCAATTTAAGGAGGATAAGTTACATTGTCAGAACATATCACTGAGGCACCTGCAGCGGATGCCTCCAAGAGAAAGCTTCTCGTCATCGGGCTTATTATCGCCATGCTATTCGCGGCGTTAGATGGCACCATCGTGGGTACAGCGATGCCAACGATAGTCAAAGATCTGGGAGGGCTCTCCTTGATCACCTGGTTAACTACCGCATATCTGCTCACTTCAACTACGGTTGTACCACTGGCGGGTAAGCTTGCAGATTTGTTTGGCCGCCGGGTAATCTATATTACAGGTCTGGTTATATTTATGGCGGGCTCCGCTTTATGCGGGATGTCCCAGAACATGACAGAATTGATTATTTTCCGTGCTATCCAGGGTCTGGGTGGCGGGGTCATGATGCCGATGGCCATGATCATTATCGGGGATTTATTTACAGGTAAGGAACGTGCCAAATGGCAGGGGATCTTCGGAGCTCTATACGGGCTGTCTTCCGTCCTTGGCCCACAGATCGGCGGCTGGATTGTAGATGCCTGGAACTGGACTTGGGTGTTCTATATCAATCTTCCAGTTGGTGTGCTTGCTGTTATCTTCATCGCGAAAGGCCTGCCGAAGCATATCAATAAAGGGCCAGTCAAATTGGATATGGCGGGTACCGTTACAATGGTCATCGGTGTCGTAGCCCTCCTGCTGGCGTTAAGTTTTGGTGGAGAGAAGTACGAGTGGGGCTCATGGCAGATTATAACGATGTTTATCGTCGCTCTTATCTCGCTTACCGCCTTTGTCTTCATTGAATCCAGAACAGAAGATCCGATTCTCCCGGTCTCCCTGTTCAAGAACCGCACTTTCTCCATGCTGAACGGGATTGGCTTCTTCATGGCTATCGGGATGTTCGGGGCCATCATGTTCGTGCCTTTGTTCATGCAGTGGGTTGTTGGAGTAAGTGCTACTCAGTCAGGAACAATTATGACACCTATGATGATTGCCATGATTCTGACCAGTGTGTTCGGCGGACGCTTGGTGTATACCCTTGGTGTGAAGCTTCAGATTATTCTGGGTATGCTTGTAATGGCTGCTGGCTTCTACCTGCTGACTACGCTGTCCATAGATACCACCCAGTTTGTAGCCACATCTTATATGGTTGTGATCGGGCTGGGGATGGGTTTGGTTATGCCGATTCTCACACTCGCTCTCCAGGAGAGCTTCCCGAAATCACAGCTTGGTGTAGTCACTTCATCGTCCCAGTTCTTTCGTTCTATCGGGGGGACGTTCGGCATGACTCTGCTGGGTGCAATCATGAATAATAAATCAGGCAGTATTCTGTCGAGTGATCTGACGCCGCTGCTGGGTCAGCTTCCGGAGAAAGCCAAGCCGCTGGTAGATAAGTTCAACGATATGATTGAACACAATCCGCAGCAGATCTACTCTGCCGTACAGACGCCAGAGATGCAGAAGGCTATTCCACCACAGCTGATGGAGACCGTGAATCCGATTCTTAAGAACGCACTTGTTGAATCCTTGCACAGTGTGTTCCTGTACGGCTTGATCTTTGTACTCGCAGGGGGAGTTATTGCTCTGGTCATGAGAAATGTCAAGCTGTCGGATGTCGCCAAAAAGAAACCGAATGCCGCGGCAGAGAGCACTGTTCAGTAATAACATACGATTAGATACACAAGACACCGGGCCTATGCAGATGGGCCCGGCTTTTCTATGCGGCGGCTTGCCTACTCAGTATGCCCATTTTTCCTTATGCACCGCACCTTCTTCTTATACCATTCATAATATGTCTTGACTGTATCCCTTGCTTGTTAAACCACAAAACCCGAGCAAGGAGGGGTGACACATTTTGAAGGGCAGCGATCGCAACAGTAAATTTTTATTAACACATCGTGAGCGGGAAGTTTTCGAACTGCTCGTGCAGGATAAAACGACGCGTGATATTGCCGGGCAGCTGTTTATCAGTGAGAAGACGGTGCGTAACCACATCTCGAATGTCATGCAGAAACTCAACGTCAAAGGTCGTGCACAGGCAGTAGTCGAGCTGATTAAGCTTGGGGAACTAAAGATTTGAGGGTGCTTCACCCGGCATGAAGCATGAGCCTTCTCGATGGATACCGCAGGGGAATCCGAGAAGGCTTTTTGTTGTATACATAGACGCAGCATTGCCTGGTAACTGAAGAAATATTTTGGAAAGCATGAATTTACCCCGAAAAAGAGGTATGATATATAGTAGAGCCATTAAAAGTGAGTTTCAAAAGTCAGGACGGCAGCCTTTTCTTTGTGACCCTACATTCAACTGGTTAGTACGAATACCATAAGCGGTTTAACAGAAAAGGGGGAAGACGAATGAAAGTGAATTTGAATTTCACGAACAAGGGCAAGATCGCAATTGAGAATTTCAACAATGAGGAGTTACTTGAAATATTTGCGAGATATATCCGTACACTCATGAAGAAGTATGACATCGAGGTCTCAGTTCCGGTCGAGGATAACCGTAACATAGTTGAAGATGGATGTATTACATTAATTGCCGAGAATGTAAAATGTGAGATCAGCACCTTTTTCAATGAACTGGGAAGAGATATCAAGGTTCCACTCAAGAAGAGACTTGGTGCGAAGGTCGACAATGTATTCAAGACAGAAGTATTGGAATAGAAGCTGCTTGATCCATAGGATGCAAGCAAGGAAGCCATCCCGGCGATCTCTTAAGGAGATCCACCTGGATGGCTTTTTGTATAGACATGAAGTTTCTTGGAATGCGACTTAAATCAGCTTCAAATACTCAACTATTGTAAGCAGGCCTTTATCGAAGTTCTCCAGATTGAAATGCTCATTCGGGGCATGGAGATTCTCGTCCGGCAGACCAAAGCCCATCATCACGGCTGGAGCAGATAGGACACGGGACAAAGTGGCGACGATAGGAATCGAGCCGCCATCCTTCGTGAAGAGCGCGCGTGTTCCATACACCCGCTCATAGGCGTCAGCTGCTTTCTGCAGCATCGGATGGGAAGGGTCGATATTGAACGCGAATGCCCGCTCCAGCTGCTTCACTACCACCTTAGCGCCCGGCTGGATATGAGAATGAAGATGACGCTCGATCTTATCCAGCATATCCTGAGGATCCTGATCCCCGACAAGCCGGCAGGTAATCTTGGCATGGGCTTCCTTCGGAATTACAGTCTTGGAGCCTTCGCCCTGGAATCCACCGTATACCCCGTTCAGCTCAAGGGTTGGACGCGCACCTGTTCGTTCAACGAAGGAAAATCCTTCTTCTCCGTACAGCGTATCAAGCCCCAGGTCTGTTCGCAGCCCTTCTTCATTAAAGTTCTGTTTCGCGAATTCTTCTCTCATCTGACTGGATAGCTCGGGAACACCTTTATAAAAGCCCTCTACTGCGATGCGGCCCTGATCATCATGGAGCGAAGCGAGCAGCGAGACCAGAGCATGAAGAGCATTCGGTACACCACCGCCAAAGGTGCCGGAATGCAGATCGGTGTTCGCGGTATGTACGGATACTTCCAGTGAGCACAGTCCGCGGAGTCCGGTACTGATGGCAGGCTTCCCTTTCTCAATCAGGGAGGTGTCCGAGATGAGCACCACATCTGCCGCGAGCTTCTCCTTGTTGTCTTCAAGGAATAGAGGCAGGTTGGGACTTGATACCTCTTCTTCGCCTTCGATGCAGAACTTTACATTTACCGGAAGTTCGGACTCTTGGCTTAACAGGGCTTCAACCGCCTTGATATGCAGGAAGATCTGACCTTTGTCATCTGTGGCTCCCCGGGCATATAGCTTGCCGTCCCGGATGGTGGGTTCAAAAGGCGGAGTCTCCCACAGATGAAGGGGGTCAACCGGCTGCACATCATAGTGCCCGTAGATCAGGACGGTTGGCTTGCCAGGTGCATGAAGATGATCGGCATAAATAATTGGATGCCCTTTCGTTTCGTGGATCTCAACATGTTCAAGTCCAGCTGTTCTAAGCGCATCGGCTATCCAGGAGGCGGCTTTGGCCACATCCGGTTTGTGTTCGGAAAGTGCGGAGATACTTGGAATGGCAAGCAGCTCTTTCAATTGATCCAGGTGCTGCTCCCGCAGGCTTTCGAAGTAAGCTTTATAATCTGTAGTCATTCGAATCCTCCTAAAACATGATATAGTCCTATTTTACTCTTTTTCCCGGGCAAACAAAAATGGGCTTCCGCACAAGGGAAAGAGGCTTTATTAAGGGTTCCTTAAAAATTAACCGGTTTTTTTTATGATTTGTTAAGGTTAACAGGTGTCATTTCTGGTAAAGTGGAAATTAAACAAGCGTTAGAGGGGAGTCAATTATTCACATGGAAGATAAAGATCAGAAAGATTTGGGACAAGAGGTAAGCCCGGAAACAACGGAAGAGAACACAGGGGAAAAGAAAGAAACTGCAGCCGCAGTGCCTCAGACATTTGCTCAGACACCCGCAGCTTATGCATCTCCTGACAAAAAAGCTTATGTAACTGAGCAGAGTGCAGGCGGTAACCCGGCGGTTACAGCTGCGAAGAGACAAAGCCTGATCTGGATGGTGATCTCCTTGATTCTGGCTGTTGCACTGGTTATTGTTCTGGTGAAGCCATTAACAGGTAAGAGCACTTCTGATAACGGGCCGGTTGCTACGGTTAACGGGGTAGAAATCTCCAAGGACAAGCTGTATGGCGAGCTGGTAAAAGCAGGCGGAGCGCAGACTCTGGACGGAATGATTGAGGACGAGCTGATGAAGCAGGAAGTGACCAAGGCAGGTATCAAGATCACCGATGCGGATATTAATAAGGAAATCGGTTATCTGGAAGAACAATATGGTTCCAAGGAAGGTTTGGATCAAGCGCTTCAGCAGAACAGCATGACCAGGGATGATCTGAAGAAAATGGTCGTTAAGCAGCTTGAACTCAGAAAGCTTCTTGGCTCCAAAATTAAAGTAACTGATGAAGAAGTTAAGTCGTTCTTTGACCAGAATAAAGAGTCCTTAAATACGCCGGAGCAAGTACGGGTATCGAGCATTACAGTAGCCACACAAGCTGAAGCGGATGATATTCTTAAACAGCTGAAGGGCGGAAGTGATTTCGCGGCACTTGCCAAAGAGAAATCTACGGATACAGCGACCAAAGCTAACGGCGGAGACCTGGGCTTCTTCAGTAAAGGCCAGCAGGATCCAGCGGTGGAAGAGGCTGCGTTCAAGCTTAAGAAGGACGAGCTTAGCGGTGTAGTGAAGTCGCAAGCCGGCTTCCAGATCCTGAAATTGACGGATCGCAAGGATGCTCACACAGCTACATTTGAAGAACGCAAGGATCAGATTCGTGACGGTCTGGAGTCCCAGCAGGTAGCTCAACTGCAGCCTACCTGGCTTCAAGAGACTAAAGCTAAAGCGAAGATTGTGAATAACCTGAATACAAAGTCATCGGGAGCAGCTGCTGCAGAGACAACAACTAAATAATTAAGGCGATAATTAAAGTAACAGGGACAGCCGGGTTCATATGAACCCGGCTGTTTATATATTCAGTATATGGGACTTTTGTTTTGCTTTGAGTTCAGAAGAGAAAGAAGGTAAAATAAGGAGCGTTATATAGGTAATAGAGGGGATACATACGAGTCTGAACCATTCACCTCGTATATTTCTGTTAGGAAGCTGAGGTTGAAGAGGTATGTCAGAAATCAAACAATGGGACAATGGCATCATTCAGGTGAAGATTTCTATGGCCCCGCCTCTGCGGTGGGTGAATAGTTATATTCTTCGCGGTAGTAACGGAGTTACAATTGTTGATCCAGGACCCAAGACCGAGACAAGCATTGGGGAATGGAAGGAGATATGGAAGAACCTCGGCCTGAAGAGGGAGGAAATTAACTCAGTGGTGGTGACTCACCACCATCCCGATCACTATGGCCTGTCTGGATACATCCAGTCCTATACAGGGGCTAGTGTCTGGATGTCCAGACGCGCACACGCAGAGACCAAGTTCATGTGGGGGAGCGGAAGCTTGGTGAATGATGAGCTGCCGGCACTATACCAGATTCATGGTATGCCGCTGGAGTTGACCCGGCAGCTTCCCGGACACTTGGCTGGCTTCCTGCCTCAGGTGACACCAGAGCCGCGCGTGTCCTATATTGATGAGGGAACACCGCTGGAAATGGGAGACCGTCTATGGCTACCCATTGAGACAGGTGGACATGCCCCCGGGCATATGTCATTCTATCACGCAGAGAGCAGGACAATGCTGTGCGGGGATGCGGTTCTACCGCAAATATCCCCGAACATCAGCTTCCTGCCGGGAAGTGACCCGCAGCCGCTGCAATCCTATATTGATGCCATGCTTAAGCTGGCTGGTTATACGGTTGACTTTGCTTATCCGGGACACCGGCATCCATTCGATTACTTCAGGGAGCGGCTGGAGGCGCTGCTTCTTCATCATGAGAATCGTTTGGGTATCATTGAAGGATTGCTGAAGGAACGGCCCCGTTCCTGCTTTGAAGTCTGTACAGCGCTGTTTGGAAGCAAGCTGGGCATTCATCAGATGCGTTTTGCCATGTCCGAAGCGCTTGCCCATCTGATCGAACTCGTCAGACAGGGACGAGCTTGCGAAGAGACCTCGCTAGATCAAGTGATCTATTATGCGGTTGAATAAATCATGATGAATACAATGGAATTTTGGTCACCCGTTATCCTTTCTTTGAGGGTATCCGTGCTTGCAGGGATTGTAGCTTTTGTCTGCGCAATATGGGCGGTATGGCGAATGACTATCCGCAAATTCCCGGGCCTCACCGTGATTGAGACAGTCTTTATGCTTCCATTAGTGCTGCCTCCCACGGTTGTCGGGTTCCTGCTGCTGGTGATTTTTGGACGGCGAAGCTGGGTGGGGCAGGTATTCGAAATGTTCTTCCACATGCCTATCGTCTTCACATGGGGGGCTGCGGTTATTGCCGCAGCCGTGGTTGCATTTCCACTTGCTTACCAGACCATCAAGACTGGATTCACCTCGATTGACCGGGATCTTCTTGCAGTAGGGCGCTCCATGGGAGCGTCGGAATTTCAGCTCCTTCGCTTCGTCACCTTGCCGCTGGCACGCCGCTCGCTGATGACGGCACTTATTCTGGCATTTACCAGAAGCCTGGGTGAATTCGGAGCGACGCTGATGCTGGCCGGGAATATTCCAGGCAGGACACAGACACTGCCGACAGCCATCTATATCGCTGTGGACACCAATGATCTGAACACAGCCTGGCTGTGGGCCGGGCTTATGGTACTCATGTCCTTTTTGCTGCTGCTGTGTACTCGAGTGGCTGCAGAGCGGGAGTGAGTGAGGGTGGAAGCTTGGGCAGAGGTGTGAATGAGTAACCAAGAGTAAAAAGTGCCACGAAGTCCTTCCACGTCTCATTTACTCACCTTAGAGTGCGTTTAATTCAATCTCAAACCCCAGATCCTCAATGATCTGGTGATCTGCAGTAATATCCTGACCTTCTGTCGTCAAATAATCACCCACGAAGAGGGAATTGGCTGCGTATAGAGCAAGAGACTGGAGTGAGCGAAGGTTAACCTCACGGCCTCCCGCTACCCGGATCTCCTTGGTTGGACAGATCAACCTGAATAAGGCGAGTACTTTAAGAGCCTTCATTGCAGGCGTACGGCCTGCATTCTCCAGAGGTGTTCCGGGAATGGCATTTAGAAAGTTAATGGGAATGGAGTCCGCGTCCAGCTCACGAAGTGCATAAGCCATTTCAATAATTTCTTGATCGGATTCCCCCATGCCAATGATGACCCCGGAGCAGGGGGACATTCCATACGACTTGACCTTGTCAACCGTCTGGACCCGCTGCTCATAGGTATGAGTGGTCGTAATGGCCGAATAGTTAGCCTGGCTCGTATTCAAATTATGATTGTATCTGTGCACGCCAGCTTCAGCAAGGCGCTGGGCTTGATCGTCCTTCAGGATGCCAAGGCAGGCACAGATTTTGAGCGGCATCGTGTCACGGATCTCCTTGACCGCATCCACCACTTGATCCAGCTCTTTCTCGGTTGGTCCCCTCCCGGCAGCCACGATGCAGTAGGTTCCTGCTTTGCGCTGCAGTGCTTCTCTCGCTCCAGCAAGGAGCGTCTCCTTGTCCAAGAGGGTATACTTCTGAACAGGTGCGGTGGAGACGATCGATTGTGAACAATAGCCGCAGTCCTCAGGACAGAGTCCGCTTTTCGCATTGATGATCATATTAAGCTTGACCTTCTTGCCGTAGTAATGGCGTCTAACCTGGAATGCAGCATGCATAATCGGCAGCACTTCTTCGTTATCGGCCTCAAGCACAGACAGTCCTTCCTCTAATGTAATGAGCTCCCCATTCAGTGCCTTTTCGGCAAGCTGCATCCACTTTAAATGACTAGTGATCATCGTATTCATTTCTCAAGTCTCCTCACTATGTATATTGTTAACCTATTTAATATATATCGGTTGACAATTAATGTAGACATTCTAGCAGACCTGAATTTACCTGTAAAGGGTACCCATGGTACAAGACGTAGCTATATTTCATTCAAGTAATGGGAGAGAGGAATCTTGCTTTTACGGAAAATGAACATGTTCGCGGGCTTGATCAGCTGGCATAAGAACAATGAGCCGAAGATATAAAAACCATCGAATAGCCGAGATATTACGGTATACAGCACAAAAAAGCGGGGAAATCCCCGCCTCATACTCTATTACTTGTCCTTGAATTAATCTGTAAAATGCGGCTCACCGAGCACCTGATACAGGAAACCGCGGAGCTCCTCGCCTTCTTCCTCATCCAGACTGTAGACACGTTCGAGATAGCCTTCTTCATCCAGATCGTCCGAGCCTAAAATAGCTGTCTTGCCTGCCTGCAAGTCAGTAACCAGTTTCTTCCCGTAAAAGCGGTTCGTAGTCGTAATAGCCAGATCGAATCGCTTCATGGAATGGCCGATGAATGTAACAAATCGGGTAGATGTCTGCTCCGTGGAATCAGACAGGAAATCAAGGTCCTTCTCAGAAAACGTCATATTAGGTACTGCCTCCTCAACTGTCTTAAGTTATTCCTATTATATCAGGAAAAGGGATGTCAGGCTGAATACACTTATATTTGACTTTCTTCCAGAATAAGGTATGATAAGGGTAACAGTATACGAATGGGGAAGCACCTCTTTGGCGATAAGCCGGAGAGGTGCTTTTTTTGTGTGCTGATTCATAGGAGGTGCAGCCTAATGCGGATCATATTTCTCAACAGTATGGAGAAGAAGACGGGTGAACAAATGCCAATTGGAGCCCAGGTGTGGATAGGTGAAGATGAAGGCGTATGGAGAATGGGCTGGAATGAGCTGTCCGCTGATGAAGAGGGAGAGACCTTGTGGTATGAAGGAGAATCCTGGTCTGAGCTGCTTCATGTCTATCGTCACAGGCTAGCTGTGAAGCTCGGGGAAGGATTCAGACCGGCTATAGACGGTATCTTTCATGAGAGAGAAGAAGGGAAAGGAAAGGCCATCCTAGCCCAAAAGCTCGTGTTCTACAGTGAACTCAATCCGAACGAGACGTTATTCACGGAGCTGAGCGCATGGCGGAGAAGACGCGCCGTTGCTGAACGCAAGGCACCGTATTTAATTGCCAGCAACCGGCTGCTCAGACTGATCAGTGTGTTCCAACCACGAACGCGCGAGGAGCTGCTGCAGCTTCCGGGTGTAGGTGAATCCAAGTCTGCCGAGTATGGTGAAGAGCTGCTTGAGCTGACACAGCAGGGGGAGCGTTCGTTCATCTTCCCGCTGAACTGGGTGGAAGGGACGCTGGATGAAGAAGAATTTCGTTCCTGGCTCTATAAGCAGAAGGAAGTTAAGTATCGGGTGGAGATGGAGAAGTTCGGTCTGCGCAGAGTTATGCTTGAAGCTATTGCTGAAGGCAGTGATGTGGAGGAGATGTGCAGGCGGACAGGACTTGATCGGCGCGAGACCGTAGAGCTGCTTGAAGACCTGGAGAAGGATGGATATGAACTTGAATCACTGCTGATTACGGAGCTAAGAGAAGTCCCGGAGGCGGAGCAGACGGCCATCTGGCAAGCTTATGAGGAGCTAGGCGATACATTGCTTAAGCCTGTTCTCCAGCGGGTATATGGTGCGGAGCTTCCGCTTGATAGCAACGTGGAGAAGATGTACGAGCAGCTGCGGTTGATCCGCATCCGATTCCGGCGTCAGGGCTCCGGCGTGCGAAGCGCCGGTTAGGAATAAGAAAGGACGAAGCTCTCCAGCTGCCGGGAGGCAGGGGATCGTTTCGTCCTTTACCTGATCTGGGATAGAGCGGTGAGCTCAGATCCAGTCTTTTTTGCGGAAAATATAGAACATGCCACAACCTAAAGTAATCATAATCCCGATCACAATGAAATAACTGTATCTGCCGTGCAGCTCCGGCATATTATCGAAGTTCATTCCGTAGATTCCTGTGATCAGGGTCAGCGGAATGAAGATAGTTGTAATAGCGGTAAATACACGCATGATTTCGTTGGCGCGGTTGGCGATACTGGACTGATAGGCTTCTCGCAAGTTGCCCATTAGCTCTCGGAAAGTGTCAAAGTTCTCGGAGATCTTCACAGCATTCTCGTATATATCGCTGAAATACTTCTGCAGTTGATCGTCAATGAGCCGCAGATCTTTCTTATTAAGGATATTGATAACTTCCTTCTGTGGACCCAGCATCTTCTTCAGCCACAGAATCTCGCTTCGCAGACCGATAATTTCGTTCAGATGAGAACGCTTGGTATGAACCAGAATGTCCTCCTCCAGCTTCTCGATCTTATCCTCAATCCGGTCACCGACAAGGAAGTAGTTATCGACCACAAGGTCAATCAGCAGGTAGAGGAACCGGTCGGGCTCATTCACTTCCTGTTCCCAGAGGATAGGTTTGATGGCTCTGAGTTCGCTGATCTTCTGCTTGGTTACCGTTATAATATAATGCCGTCCCAGGAACACGCTGAGTGCGCGCAGGAATATCTCTTCATCATCAAAACGAATACTGTTCACTACAATGAAATAATGATTATCATAAATTTCAATCTTCGGACGCTGTTCCTCTTCCGTCAGACAGTCCTCCACTGCGAGATCATGCAGGGCAAAAGCCGGCTGCAGCAGCGCAAGGTCCTCGGCGTCAGCATCAATCCAGTAGAATCCTTCCGCCGGTGGCGTAAGGGTCAGCTCCAGATCTTCCACCGCTGTGAATACACCGGCGTTAACATGGCGAATTTTCATCTGATTTCACTCCTTTACCCTTCATTTGAAGGGATATACTCTTGTCTATGTGGGTTCACATAAGAGCACAGAAAAGAAATCAGCAGCCGGATCATTACCGTAAGTCAAGGCAGTAATGGCACCGGGAAACGAAAGAGCCCCTTCCTCCCGCAAGTGTCCTGCTGATTTGTTCTCTATGCAGTTGTTCTGCAGGGGCATAGCTCTGCGGACTACTCGGGTCGCCTTCCATTTCTAACTTCACCTCTTCGGTTCTGGGCTTGTAACACTCGTCTAGTATAACGCCGCGGTATAAAAATTTTCAAGGAAAAACTCCCTTGGCGCGTCATGGGATAACATATGGCATAAGGGGCGGGGAGGTGCAGTATAACTGGTATGAAAATATCACCTGGATTCTTGACGAGGAACCCGGTTATGCTATACAGTAGTTGCAGGGAAATTATAATTTCTCCTATGAAACATTAACTTCATACGCGAATTCTTATCAAGAGTAGGTGGAGGGACCAGCCCGATGAAACCCGGCAACCGGCGAGTGATCGCACGGTGCTAATTCTTGCAGAACTACAGGCATACGTTAGAGGAGCCTGGGTCTCTGAGAGATGAGAGAGGCGCATATATATAACCGATATGACCTTTCTCTATGTGTGAGAAGGGTCATTTTCTGTATGCACCCGCTTCTGACAATAGGAAATCGCACTCATACCAAGAAGGAGTGAACAAAAAATGCCAATCAAAATACCTGACAGCCTGCCCGCCAAGGAAGTACTTGTGAACGAGAACATCTTCGTGATGGACGAAAGCCGCGCTTATGAACAGGATATCCGTCCGCTGCGAATCGCGATTCTTAATCTGATGCCTACTAAGGAGACTACAGAATCGCAAATTTTGCGGCTGCTGGGGAATACTCCTCTTCAGGTGGAGATTGTTCTGCTTCATCCACGTTCCCATACCTCCAAGAACACTTCGGCCCAGCACTTGGAGATGTTCTACAAGACTTTTGACGAAATCAAGAAGCACCGCTTCGATGGAATGATTATCACCGGGGCTCCTGTTGAACAGCTGGAATTCGAAGAAGTCAATTACTGGGAAGAGCTGAAGGAGATTTTTGATTGGACGAAGACTCACGTCACTTCTACGCTTCATATATGTTGGGCCTCCCAGGCTGGATTGTATCACCACTTCGGTGTGCCGAAGATCGCTTTGCCTGAGAAATGCTTCGGTGTGTTCCCACACACCATTAATATTCCTAATGTTAAGCTGCTGCGCGGATTCGATGAGGTGTTCTACGTGCCGCATTCCCGTCATACTTCCGTGCTCAGAGAGGATATTGAGAACAAGCAGGATCTCGAGATCCTGGCTGAATCCGAAGACTCCGGAATCTATTTAGTGGCAACTAAAGACGGGAAGCAGATCTTCGTTACCGGTCACTCGGAGTATGATCCGTTATCCCTCAAGTGGGAGTACGACCGTGATGTGAGCCGGGGCCTTGAAGTTGCGCTACCGGTCAACTACTTCCCGAAGGATGATCCGACACGGACGCCGCCTTCAACCTGGCGGGCGCATGCTAACTTATTATTTTCCAATTGGCTCAATTACTATGTGTATCAGGAAACACCTTACGATATGGAAGAGAACGCTGAGTATATCTATCACATCTAATTAGGGGGTTGTTCAAGTATATGTCAGATCAAAAGCTTCATATTGAGAGCAGACTTGCACAAATTGGTTCTGTGGAAGAGCCAGTCACCGGTGCGGTGAATTATCCGATCTACCAGGCTACGGCATTTCGGCATCCGCGTCTTGGCCAGAGCACAGGCTTCGATTATTCACGTACGAAGAGTCCAACTCGGAAAGTTCTGGAGGATGCGGCGGCGGCGCTGGAATCCGGGGATGCCGGCTTTGCATGCAGTTCAGGTATGGCGGCTCTTCAAACCATCTTCACGCTATTCTCGCAAGGGGACCATCTGATTGTGTCTCTCGACCTTTATGGCGGAACCTACCGGTTAATCGAGCGGATTCTGGGCAAGTACGGAATCACCGCATCCTATGTGGATACGAATGATCTGGATGCGCTCGAGCAGGTCCGCCAGCCGAACACCAAGGCGCTGATTATCGAGACTCCGACCAATCCTCTAATGATGATTACGGATATAGAATCTGCCTGTACGTGGGCCAAGCGGCACGGGATTTTGACCGTTGTGGACAATACGCTAATGACCCCGTATTTCCAGCGGCCGCTTGAGCTTGGAGCTGATATTGTCATCCACAGTGCGAGCAAGTACCTGGGTGGTCATAACGATGTACTGGCAGGTCTGATTGTAACCAAAGGGAAAGAATTGTCGGATGAGATCGCCTTCTTGCATAACTCGATTGGCGCTGTGCTTAGTCCTTCGGATTCCTACCAATTAATGCGTGGCATGAAGACGCTTGCGCTTCGTATGGACCGCCATGAGGCTAATGCGCTGGCAATTGCAAAGCATCTGGATGCTCATCCGGAGATTGCCGAAGTTTTTCATCCAGGGCTGCCTGATCACCCTGGTTATGACATCCAGAGCAGACAATCGAGTGGAAATACGGGGATCTTCTCCTTCAAGGTGCGGGATGCCCGGTTCGTTGAACCGATCCTGCGCAGCTTGAATCTGATCGCCTTCGCGGAGAGCCTTGGCGGAGTGGAATCCTTGATGACCTATCCGGCTGTTCAGACCCACGCGGATATTCCACTCGAGATTCGTGAAGCGGTGGGCGTGGACGATCGTCTGCTTCGCTTCTCGGTCGGTGTGGAGCATGTGGATGATCTGATTGCAGATCTGGACCAGGCTATTGAGGCGGCAAGGGTCGAAATTGAAGGAGGACAAGAGTAATGAGCGAACAAGAACGGAAATTCGATACGAAGCTGCTGCATTTCGGTTCCGAAGTGGATGCGGCTACCGGGGCATCCAGTGTGCCGATCTACCAGGCTTCTACATTCCATCATCATGATATCTTTAATCCTCCGGTTCATGATTACAGCCGCTCGGGTAACCCTACCCGTCAAGCTTTGGAAGACTATATTGCGGTGCTAGAAGGCGGGGTTCAGGGCTTCGCATACTCTACCGGGATGTCCGCGATCTCATCGACCTTCATGCTTCTGTCAGCAGGGGATCATATCATTGTTACAGAAGACGTATATGGCGGTACATACCGGCTGCTGACTACCATCCTCAGCCGGATGAATATTGAGACGACGTTCGTCGATATGACGGATCTGGATGCGGTCAAGGCGGCGCTGAAGCCGAATACCAAGGCCGTATATATGGAGACGCCATCGAATCCAACGCTGAAGATCACGGATATCGGGGCAGTGGCGGAATGGGCGAAGGAAAAAGGCCTGCTCAGCATTGTAGATAATACGTTCATGACCCCGTATTACCAGCGTCCGCTGGAGCTGGGTGTGGATATTGTGCTGCACAGTGCGACCAAGTTCCTTGGGGGCCATAGTGATGTGCTGGCCGGTCTTGCCGTGGCAGGCAGCGAAGAGCTTGCGAAGCAGCTCAAGTATCTGCAAAATGGTCTGGGCACCGTGCTCGGTGCCCAGGAATCATGGCTGCTTATGCGCGGCATGAAGACGCTGGCTGCGCGCATGGCGCACAGCGAGATCAGCGCGCGCAAGCTCGCAGATTGGCTCAGCAGCCGGGATGACATCGGCGCTGTGTATTATCCCGGCCTGCCGGAGCATCCGGGCCGGGAAGTGCAGGAGAAGCAATCGACCGGCTATGGCGCGGTCGTATCCTTCGACGTTGGCTCTGGCGAGCGCGCGAAGCAGCTGCTCAGCCGCGTGAAGCTGCCGCTGGTGGCGGTGAGCCTTGGCGCTGTGGAAAGTATTTTATCGTATCCGGCAATGATGTCCCATGCTTCCATGCCTGCTGAAGTACGCGCCGAGCGCGGAATTACAGATGGGCTGCTGCGCTTCTCTGTCGGTCTTGAGGATATTGAGGATCTGATTGCAGATCTGGAGCAGGCGCTTCAGAACAGTTAATTTGCGGTAGGTACAAGATTTGGATAAACTATGAAATTTTATGTTCAATAAATGTTCAAATTCGATGGTTTAGGATAGGCACCCGAGGGTTTCGGGTGCTGTTTTTCTTGGGCGGGTATGTTACGATGAAATAATGAATATAATTACGAGACTCTTGTTAGGAGGTTCTGTATGATAGACTCAATTTTGAATAAAGCACTTCAGGGCGAACGCCTTACGGTCGAGGATACTACGGCACTTTTTGAATCCAATGAAGTTGAGAAGATGGGGCATACCGCCAATATTCTCATGAACCGGATGCATCCAGATCCTATCACTACCTTTGTTATTGGACGGAATATTAACTATACGAACGTATGTGATGTGTACTGCCGTTTCTGTGCCTTTTACCGCAGACCGGGTTCGGATGAGGGGTATGTACTTCCGGATGAAGTGATCTTCCAGAAGATTCAGGAGACAATGGATGTGGGCGGAACCGAAATCCTGATGCAGGGCGGGACGAACCCAAACCTGCCGTTCAGCTATTATACGGATCTACTGCGTGCGATCAAGCAGCGCTTCCCGGAGATCACGATGCACTCGTTCTCCCCGGCGGAGATTCAGAAGATGGTTGTCGTCTCGGATGGTCTTACCCTGGAACAAGTTGTACGTCAGATTCACGAAGCTGGGCTTGACTCCCTGCCAGGCGGCGGAGCTGAAATTCTGGACGACCGGACACGCCGCAAGATCAGCCGTCTTAAGGGCTCATGGACAGACTGGATGGATGTCATGAAGACAGCCCACAAGATGGGCATGAATACCACGGCTACCATGGTCATTGGCCTTGGTGAGACGATGGAAGAACGCGCACTGCATCTGCACCGCGTACGTGACGCGCAGGATGAATGCATCCAGAATGGCTACGATTCCGAAGGCTTCCTAGCCTTCATTCCGTGGACCTTCCAGCCGGATAATACGAACCTGAAGCTGGACCGCCAGACGCCGGAAGAGTACCTGAAGACCGTAGCGATCAGCCGGATCACGCTGGATAATATCAAGAACTTCCAGTCATCCTGGGTAACGATGGGACCAGAGGTCGGCAAGCTCTCCCTTCAGTATGGCTGCAATGACTTCGGCAGTACGATGATCGAAGAGAACGTGGTCTCGTCCGCTGGGGCAACGCATAAAGTGAATATTGGCTCGATCCTGAAGCTGATCCGCGAAGCCGGCAAGATTCCTGCGCAGCGCAATACCCGTTACGACATTCTTCGCGTGTTCGATGATGAGAGCGCGAATGTCGAGAATGATTTTGTTATGCAGAACTAAATTTAACTTTATAACCAATACAATATGGGTTGAACTAAACTGCGTTATTCTAACGTCAATTACTTAGTTCATTCCATATAGCAACCAGCGCTTATTTGTCTCTAATCCTTTTATGGGATTGGGGTAGATGGGCGCTGTTTTTTATCTAGGACATACTGTCTAGTTAAATCATCTATAGCGGGATTTAGGTCTTATATTATCCAAATAACAATAAATTTTAATAGGCACAAGATAATAAATACTAAAAAATTCCTACAAAGGTATTGAACCCCAAGTTCTATATTGGTAGAATATCCAGGAATGCCTAGTTAGCAGGTATTAATTATTTCTATTCAAAAGGGGGATAAATCTTGAAAAAAACAAGCATCATCGCACTAATTGTGGCTTTAGTTGCTGTTCTACTACCTTCAATGTCCTCAGCGGCAATCCCGCTGCGTGTTGAAGTGAACGGAAAGAGAATCTGGTTCCCGGATGCACAACCGTTCTTGGACAAGAATCAACGAGTACAAGTTCCTGTCCGCTTTGTAAGCGAAGCATTGGGTTCCAAGGTGGATTGGAACGGAAAGACTAAGCTGATTACGATCTCTCTTAAACCTAAGTTGGTTAAGCTCACGATAGGCAATAAGGTATACCAAGTGAATGGTCAGAATCAGCAGATGGACACCTCCGCGATGGAGAAAGGCTCACGAACCTTTGTGCCACTTCGTTTTGTTAGCCAGGCGCTGGGGGCTAAAGTGGTTTGGAATAGCGCAATCAATACAGTGGAGATAACTACGGGGGATTATACACAAGAGCCTAAAACCGAAGGAAATACGATTAAGAAGCAAGTGATTCATGGTTTTACGGTATTTGAGAATACGGGATCTGGTTTGGTTTTTGATAAAGGTGATGAATATGACAAATTAGGCAAAGACTATCCTGTGCTTGATATTGATCTTAATTTTAAAGGAAACTATAAGCTTCAATTGAAAGAAGTAGAAGAGATTCTACTGCAAAAGATAGATAAGAAAACGGTTGACGCTGTAATTAAACATCTTAGTGCCAAAACCTCTAGCAATATGAAATTAGAAGATTTAATTGTTGAAAACTCTGATTATGAAATTTATGTAGATCAGGATAAGATTTTCCCTAATTTTAATTACGTTAATGTTTATACTAAGAAATAATAATATCTTATAGCTCAGGAAGGATATCACATGAGGAAAATAGTGTCATGGATTATTGTAGCCATACTACTATTTGGCGTGTTTCCGTCAGCCAGATCGATCATTATCTTATAATTTAGTGTTCCGCAATATTTAGGACATGCTTTACAACAGTATATTATAAAGTAATTTAAGTGAGGGAGATTTTAATGAAAACAATCTTTACTAGAAAAGTTTTGGCGATTACTTCTGTTTTATCCATTATTGCTCTAGCAGGGACTTCTGTATATGCGGCGAACACCGCAAGAAAGATTACCGCGTATCAAGATAGCGGGATCAAAATTAGCGTAGACGGGACAAAAGTGGATCTTTCGAGTAATGAAGGAATGATGTATCCAATTACATACAATGGACATAGTTATGTGTCTGCAAAAGCAGTAGCTGAGGCTATGGGAGGGACTGTGAAATGGAACAGTTCTACTCAGACGGTTGAAATTAGTACAGGAAGTGGTGGAAGCTCGGCACCAGATAAGGATAACAGCAATGTCTCTGATATTGGCAGCAGTTCTAACACTCCGAGTACTCCAAGTAATTCAGATGTAGTAGACGGTTATCCGCAATCTACAAGTGTAGAGAAAATGTTTCAGGATAATAAATCTGCAGCAGGGACCTACTTAGCATTACTATTAGATGCATATAGAACTAACGACAGTTCAGCAGTAGAGGCATGGATTAAAAAAAATGTGAAATCATCCGGGTCTGGTACTAATTGGGCTGAGCAATCTTCCAAGAGTGTACATAAATACATGGTGGATTGGAGAGATGGTAAATCCTCCGCTACAATTAATGCTCTAACTAGCACGGGAAAGAAAAATGCAGAGGCTTTGAACTTCGGTAAAAGAACTGCTCCAGAGGATGGGAATTATACTAGAACTTTATATTATGAAGTAGCACTTGAAAGTGGCGATTATCCAAAAATATTACCCGTGTACTTTAGCTTCGAACTTAATTCAGATAACAAATGGATCCTTTGGAATATCAACTAGGTATACAAAGGAGGACTGTGTACAGCCGCCCTGAGTTAGCCGAAATCAGATTCGGAAAAGAAAAGGCGCAGCTACCTTAAAGGAGCTGCGCCTTTTGCTCTATCTTAATATACAATCACTTTCGCCTTGACTTCCACGCCCTGATAGCTTGCTGTGAGCAAGGTCTCACCGTGTCCGACCGCCGTGATGTTCCCTTCACTATCTACCACCGCAACTTTCGGATTCCCGGTAGAATAGGTTCCTTTTAAAGTAACGTCTTTCGTTCCGGCTCCATCTTTGATTGTTAGACGGGTATCTAGCGACTCGCCGGGCAGCAGACTGTATTCGTCTGAATCCAGCTTAAGGCCATTAACCGCAGCCTTGAACACATAAATCTTCGCAGTCACGGTCTGGTCTTGATAGGAAGCATTAAGCGTCGTCTCACCTGGACGAACTCCGGTAATGTTCCCTTCCTTATCAACCTGGGCGATGCTGGTATCCTCAATCACATACTTCCCTTGGGATGTAACGTCCTTTGATCCGCCCTGTTGATCCTGAACAATTAAATGGGTATCCAGCGTATCGCCTGGAATCAGACTATATGAGATAGAATCTAACTTAAGCTGGACCTCGGGATGACCAGGGTCCGGTTCAGGAGCTTGCGGAATTATCTTCACCAAATATCCGTACCCATCCGAAGTACCATATGTGGCAAATTCCTTGTTGGACAGGGGGATCACCTGCTTCAAGAATTCTTGGGTCCAACCTCCTCCCAAGTACCTGAACTCCCCATAGCTTCCATCCTCATGAAGGGCAACAACATATTCATTCTCCAGGGAATGTCCCGCTTTTCCTGCATTCTTTTCCATACGTCCCTCCCGTATATCCTCCATGGTCTCACCATATACTTTGGAGAGAGAAGGGAAGGAGGCAAGTCCATGGAGTTCTGTATAGTAACCGCGGCTGCCGGAAGCAAAAAAGATGCAGAGCGGTTCGCCCGTCTGATCCGGCGTAAATTTAACGGTTTACATAGAGATAAATCGGGGTTTAAACTGCGCTTTGTAACCGATGGAGATGTTGTAAGAGCTGTATTTGAAGGTGATGTGGCCGCTTACAGCTTTGCGAAGCGCTCGATTTCAATCCGGGAGAAGCTGTCCCTTGCGCTTGCGGAGTATGTAATTACGGAGAAGGAAGCGGACATAGTGAGACGCTTGGTCTCCAGAGAGTATGACTTCACAGATACAGAGGACCAAACGGTAATTGTTGAGTCCTGCCTGCATTTGCTAAGCCCTGAGATTGAGGGGACTGAGATCAGGGACCGGCGCTGCGGACAGCTGGCTGTCCATATTCGTAGTTATCTTGAAGAGAATAGCGAACTGAATTTGGATGGATTTATTGCTTTTCGAATGAAGGAGTACATGGACCAGATCCGGGAGACTCTGGATTATGTGGTCGATGAGTATTTGCTTGATAAGCAGTATGAGGAATTTATAGGGCTGCTGAAATATTTTGTGCATTTCCAGGAGACTCAAATCGGGGTAGTTCATCTGATTCATATGGGCGGAAGTGAATTTACGATTTATAACGAGCACATGATGCCGCTTGAAGCCGCGGTGGGAGGGGTCGTTGCCCAAATCGCCGACAACGAGCTTGAGCTCGGCGATGTCATTGTCAGCTCGCTCATCTCCTTATCCCCTGGCCGGATTGTTGTTCACACTCTGGAACCAGAGGTACAGATCATTTCGACAATCCGGCAAATTTTCGGAGAACGAATCGAAATGTGCGAATACTGCCCACGCTGCAAGGCTTTTCCGGGGGGAGGACGAAAGCATGGGAATCAAGGGCCGTGAGAATCATTCCCACCGACAAAAGAAGCTGTACACCTTGACTGGGCTGGGTTCGTAACGCTATAATATCTGAAGATATTGTATCATTGGAACAGCCATGATAAAGACATGGAATAAGGAACAACGAAACGCGCAGAGAGAGGAACCCCGGCTGAAATTTCCTCCGCTTCGACTTTATTCTACCCCTTTGTAGCTGCGGCTCCGAACATTCGGATTTTCCGAATTCAGTAAGAACCGCCGGATCATTCACGTTATAGAATGCTAATGAAGGACTTCAGCTGCCAGATGTACCGATAGCAGTGAGAGTCAAATTAGGGTGGAACCACGGGTATATCACACACTCGTCCCTTTTCGGGGCGGGTGTTTTTTGTTGTCCGCTTCTTGAAGAACCGGATTATTTTGGAGGAGGAAGATGAACATGGCAGTATCGATTAAATTGCCGGACGGCTCCGTACGGGAGTATGCGGAAGGCAGCACTTTTGAAGATGTGGCGGCTTCCATCAGCAGCGGTCTGCGTAAGAATGCTGTAGGAGGTAAGCTGAACGGTCAAGTTGTTGATTTGAACACGAAGCTGGTTGAAGGGGCGCAAATTGAAATTATCACCCTGGATTCCCAGGATGGACTTGAAATGATGCGCCACAGCTCAGCGCACTTGCTGGCTCAAGCGGTCAAGCGCCTGTTCGGCAATAAGGAAGTAAAGCTCGGAATCGGGCCGGTTATTGAGGACGGCTTCTATTATGATATGGATCTCGAACACCCGCTTAATCCTGAAGATCTGCAAAAGATTGAGAAGGAGATGGAGCGTATCGTTGGCGAGAACCTGCCGATTACCCGCCGCGAAGTAAGCCGACAGGAGGCCCTTGATATTTTTGCCGAGCTCGAAGATCCTTATAAGCTGGAGCTTATTCGTGATCTTCCGGAAGACAGCATTATCACGATTTATGATCAAGGTGAGTTCTTCGATCTGTGCCGTGGCCCTCACGTGCCTTCAACCGGCAAGATCAAAGTATTCAAGCTGCTCAGCGTAGCCGGTGCTTACTGGCGCGGCAACAGCAAGAACAAAATGCTGCAGCGGATCTATGGTACCGCGTTCGTGAAGAAGGCGGAGCTCGATAACCATCTCCACCTGCTTGAAGAAGCGAAGAAGCGCGATCACCGTAAGCTCGGGAAAGAGCTGAAGATCTTCACCTTCTCGAATCTTGTTGGACAAGGCCTGCCAATCTGGCTGCCGAACGGGGCGAAGCTGCGCCGCACGCTTGAACGTTACATTGTTGATCTGGAAGAAAGACTGGGCTACCAGCATGTCTACACCCCAGTAATGGGTAATGTGGAGCTGTACAAAACTTCCGGTCACTGGGAACACTACCAGGAGGACATGTTCCCTAAGATGGTTCTTGATAACGAAGAGCTTGTTCTTCGTCCAATGAACTGCCCTCACCATATGATGGTCTATAAGAGCGATATGCGTTCTTACCGTGATCTTCCTGTCCGGATTGCGGAGCTTGGTCTTATGCACCGTTACGAAATGTCCGGAGCATTAACCGGTCTGCACCGTGTTCGTGCCATGACATTGAACGATGCGCATATCTTCTGCCGTCCTGATCAGATTAAGGACGAGTTCGTGCGCGTAATCCGTCTGATCCAGCATGTGTACGATGACTTCGGAATTCGCGATTACCGTTTCCGTCTGTCTTACCGCGATCCTCAGGATACGGAGAAGTATTTCCAGAATGATGAGATGTGGGAAATGTCTCAGCGCATGCTGCGTGAGGTTGTGGAGTCGCTGGATATTCCATTCTTTGAAGCGGAAGGCGAAGCGGCTTTCTATGGTCCAAAGCTGGATGTACAGATCAAGACGGCTCTTGGCAAGGAAGAGACGCTGTCCACCGTACAGCTTGACTTCCTTCTTCCTGAGCGGTTCGAGCTGGAGTATGTAGGCGATGACGGGCAGAAGCACCGTCCAGTCGTTATCCACCGCGGGATCATCAGTACGATGGAGCGCATGACCGCATTCCTGCTCGAGAACTTTGCCGGATCTCTTCCACTCTGGTTGTCTCCGGTGCAGGCGAAGGTCATCCCAGTATCGGGTGCTTTTGACGACTATGCTCGTGAAGTGATTGAGAAGCTGCAGTCCAGCGGTATTCGTGTTGAAGCGGATCTGCGTAATGAGAAGCTGGGATACAAGATTCGTGAAGCTCAGCTGGAGAAGGTTCCATACATGTTCATCGTCGGCGAGAATGAGAAGAACAGTTCTTCTGTCTCGGTCCGTAAGCGGGGCGAAGGGGACATTGGTGCGAAGACGATTGACGAGACTGTAGCTTTGCTGCAGGAAGAGATTCGCAACCACGTTATTTAGCTTACTCTTTGAGTTATTAATTATAGGCCAGGTATAAAATACGGCGCATCTGGAGAACCTCTCGAATAAGGGGGAGGTATTCATATGCGCCGTATTTATTTTTGGAGACAACTCAGTGTCACACTAACGATAGGTATGATTATATTCAGTCTGGTGTTGCCTGACAGCACGATATACGCAAGCGAGTATAAGCCGTTATCCTTGTTGGAACGGTTTGTTAGTAAAGCTTTGGAATTCAGCGAGTCTCATAGTAAGAAAGATAGTAGCATGAAGAGTCCTGTTGTCAAAAGAAACACCTCGGCACTTCATCCCAATTGGGTTGTTGCTCCATCTTTTCGTAATCGGGTTCGGGAATTAGAGAATCAGAGCAAGAAGAGAGACTTGAGATCATCCGCACAGGCTAACCGCGGTAACCCATCGTCTGCCGTGCTTGCAGCTCCCGATGACGAGCGAGTGCTGAGAACCGTATCCGTAATGGCGACAGGTTATACTGCGGGTATTGAATCAACAGGCAAGAGCAGGAATCATCCACAGTATGGCATTACGTACTCAGGCGTTAAGGTGCGAAGAGATAAGCGGACTGTGTCTACGATTGCGGCTGATCTTAAAGTGTTCCCGATCGGTACTATTCTCTATATTCCCGGCTATGGATATGGGGTCGTTGCCGACAAGGGATCTGCGATCAAAGGGAAGAAGATTGATCTGTACTTCTCTACCACGAAGCAGGTGTACAAAGAGTGGGGCAAAAAGAAGGTTGAGGTTCAAGTAGTGAAGCGCGGCCGGGGTAAGCTGACGGAGGCCATGCTCAAGGAACTCGGACAAGTTATGCAAGTGAATAAAGAGGTTCCCGAAAGTGTGTGGGAAAATTCGATTTAATGATAAGCTTCTGCCAGCTATAGCCTGGCAGGGGCTTTTTAGGCTGAGTGCATAATGTATCTCCCGGCTAACCATACTATGGACTGGGTACTTGATTACCCCGCACTTATTACAGGGAGGTGACACAATATGCCACGCAACAACCAAACCAATCAAGGCAGCATGGGTGGACAAGGCAAATCCCTTACTCCGAATGAGAAATACAATGCAGAGTTTGCGGTAGAGACGGGCTCACAGAACACTGTAGCTCAGAAGGCAAGAGCTTCTCACGCTGAGGGTCAAACTCACACGAACTTCCAGACTCCGGATGAGAAGTTCAACGCAGAGTTTGCCGAAGAGAACAATAGTTCTAACAAATTGGGCTCTCTGCAAAACAATTCTGTAAGCAGTAAGCGTCAAAGCCGCAGCCGCAACAACAGCTAGGCCGGCCGCGCTCAAGGAAGCTGTCTCATCTTAAGATGGGGCAGCTTCTTTATGTCTGTTTCATCAAACTCCAAATTTTTGGTAAAAAATTCAAACTTCCTCGGTCTCGAGACCGAGATCAAGTTCAATCTCACGCCGCTGTTGCATTACGTCCATCCTGTTGTACACTGGAGTCAAGCTAAAGTTTACAGCATTTGGAGGCGTAATTTATGGGAAATCATTTTGGTAGGTATATGGGCGGCCTCGTATTAATCGCAATTGGGGTGCTCTTTCTGCTGAATCAGCTTGGTTATACAGAGATCAGCATCGGATACATTTTCTCAACCTTCTGGCCGGTATTTGTGATTATTGCTGGACTAACTCAGGTATTCAGTGGTAGACGTTACGGTTCTTCAGCTATAGGTGGTTTAATCGTCACTATTGTCGGTATGTATTTTCTTGGAAGGAATCTGGACCTGGTTGATTTGTCCCCAGGCGAGTTCTTCCGGTTCTTCGGTCCGGCTGCACTCATTCTAGGCGGACTGTGCATTTTGTTCAAGCCGAGAAATGGCTCATCGCGCCGGGAACGTCGCAGGAATCGTCATGATAACTCATTTCCATCAGAGCCGCCATTCCCTCCGGAGCCACCGTATCCACCTTACCCGCCTACCCAGCCTCCGTTTCACCCGGAGATGAAATCATCGCTGGATGAGGCCTTTGGGGAGAAATTTGGCGAGAAGCCACCTGCTCAGCCTATGCATACGTGGGAGGATAAAGGGAAATCCAGTCACTATAATTATGGTAATTCTTACGGTGGGCATGAGCGGATTAACAAATCCGGCTTTATCGGTGATGTGCATATCGGACGCGATTATTTCGAATTGAAGCCAACGAACGTATCTCATTTCATCGGCGATACGGTCATTGACCTTACGAAGGCACAGATCCCCTACGGGGAGACCCAGATTAATGTGTCGGCATTTATAGGTGACGTTAAAGTGTTCATGCCTGATGAAATGGATGTTGCCATTACAGTCAGCTCGAGCTCATTCATCGGGGATATGAAGGTTCTGAACGAGAAGCAGGGTGGATTTCTCAGTAATGTACAGTCCAGTTCCCCTCATTATGGGGAAGCCAGCCGCAAGGTGAAACTCGTCGTCAGTGTGTTTGTTGGAGACGTTCGAGTGAATATGGTGGGCTGATATGATGCTGCGAAATCTCAGAAGTACGAAGTGGGAGCTGCTGTTCTACTTTCTGTTGACAGGAAGTATGGCGGCGGCAGCCCTCTTTGTTCTGAATTCATCTGGATATATCATCATCACGAACCCTCACATGTGGATTTACTACGTGGTGGGGATTGTGGTGTTTTCAATTATAATCGGTTATCTGGCCGGACAACGAATTCAGCGGAGGATCGATGTGCTGCATTTGAACATGCTTCAAGTAGCCAAAGGAAATCTTCATGTGAGGATGCCGTCGATTCCCGATCCAACCTTTGCCGGAGTGTATCTTGAGTTCAATACGATGATGGCCGCTGTAGAGAAGAAGATGCAGCTGCTCCAGCAGCTTGGCGAGCAGGAAGTGATCGAGAAGGAGCAGGCCTCGGAGAAGGCTGTGCTTGAAGAGCGGCGTCGGTTGGCCAGAGATCTGCATGATACTGTCAGTCAACAGCTTTTTGCGATCCATATGGCTGCTTCGTCACTGCCAAAGGTGCTTGAGATTAATGAGGAACAGGCCTCGGCAGTTATGGAACAGTTGATTCAAATGTCTCAAATTGCACAGAAGCAAATGAGGGCGCTTATCGCCCAGCTGAGACCGATGGAGCTCGTAGACAAAACATTATCCGAGGCATTGGATCAATGGTTCCCCGACTACTGCCGTCAGAATAATCTTAAAGGTATGAAGGAACTGGATATCAAGGGCGAGCTGTCTGAGGCCAAGGAGCATCAGCTATTCCTGATCATACAGGAGGCTATGGCGAATATTGTTAAGCATGCGGGAGCTAACCTGGTCAGTCTGTCGCTGCGCGAAGGGCCGAGGCAGGTTGTATTAAGTATCAGTGATGATGGGCAGGGCTTCAGCTCCACTTACCAGAGGCAGGGCTCCTACGGTCTAATGACTATGCGTGAGCGGGCCGAGAAGCTGGGCGGGCATGTCGAGGTGATCAGCAAGCCTGGAGCGGGGACCACTATACGTGTACATATTCCTAAATTTGAAGAGCAGGAAGAGAGCGATGAAGCATGAGCGGTGATACGGTGAAAGTAATGATTGTCGATGACCATGACATGGTTCGCATGGGACTGAAAACTTACCTGATGCTGGACCCGAGGTTTCAAGTTATTGCAGAGGCTAGTGACGGCCAGCAGGTCGTTGATATGTTAACCGCAGCGGAAGCCGGAGTAATGCCCGACCTTATTCTTATGGATTTGATGATGCCAGTGATGAACGGGGCTGAAGCGACTAAAGTGCTGCTTGGCCATTTTCCAAATCTGAAGATTGTCATTCTGACCAGCTTCCTGGAGGATGACCTTGTTGTCAAGGCAATAGAAGCCGGCGCGGTTAGTTATGTCCTTAAGACGGTGTCCGCGGAGGAGCTGATCTATGCGCTGCAGGGGGCTTATAGGGGGATGCCTGTCATGACGGGGGATGTTGCTCAGGCACTGACACGCGGTCTTCGTCAGCGGACCGTTCAAAATGATGAGTCCGGTCTGACCGAACGTGAGAAGGAAGTGCTGCTCTTGATCGCCGAAGGCAAGACGAATAAGGATATCGGGGAGGAGCTCCATATCAGCATCAAGACGGTGAAGACGCATGTTAGCAATCTATTAATGAAATGCGAACTTGAGGATCGTACGCAGCTCGCAATTTATGCACACCGTCAGGGGTGGGTTTCCTAGAGCCACAAAGGTTTATCTCCTTTTTAATTGTTTTTAAGGTACGTTTAAGGTTTATAGTACACAATAAGAACAAGCAAACAAGATCCCTTACAATCATGGGATAAGGAGGATAATAAACCATGGACGAACAAAGAAACAAGCCCGGACAGGGCTTTGGGGAAAATGCTTCTGATAAGCCGCAGCAGCCTACAGAATCCGGTTCATCATACTATTCATATGGCCCCTTCCAATCTTATGGTCAAGATAATAGAGAAGGTGGAAGAGATATTCCTTCCGAACACAATCATGTTGAAATTACACCACCTCAGCCGGTGAGACCGCTCATGACATCTTATGATATCCGCCCATCTAACGAGGGTGGTGGCAGTGCCCAGGGATCCGGTTCTGGTAGTGGTAACAAAGGGAATGGAAATTGGCAGTACAACAGCAAACCGAAATCATCCGTGAAATCGATCATTGCCGGTGCATTGGCAGGCATGCTGATTCTTGGCGGGGGGATGTATTTTGCTGATAAAGAGAATTTGTTCACAGGAGATCAAGCGGCGACTCCAGTTGCTGCATATCCTGCCAGCAGCAGTTCGGCGCAGTCTGAGCAAAGCACAGGCTCGAAGAACACTCAAGCTGTATTTCCGATGACCAATCCTGGCGATGTCAGTGATGTCGTAGATCATGCGGGATCTGCAGTAGTCAAGATTGAGACGCTGGTGAAGTCAAGCAAGCAAAGCCAGGGAAGCAGCAGCAATACAGACCCGTTCAACCAATTCTTCTTCGGTGGAGATAGCGGGATCTTTGGTGGTGACGGACAGAGCGGAGGCAGTGACAGTGGATCGGGATCTTCCTCACAAGGTAACCAGCTTGTACCGACAGGGCTAGGCTCCGGATTTATCTTTGATAAAACAGGCTACATTCTAACCAATGAGCACGTGGTTCATAATGCGGATGTGGTTCAGGTAACGGTCCAAGGCACGAATAAGCCATATGAAGCCAAGGTGCTTGGCACAAGCTATGACCTGGATCTGGCTGTTCTCAAGATTGAAGGCAGCAACTTCCCTTCCATTCCACTTGGAAGCTCGGATAATACCAAAGTCGGTGAATGGCTGGTTGCTATCGGTAACCCGCAAGGCTTCGACCATTCAGTAACGGCTGGTGTACTCAGCTCCAAAGGGCGTGAGATTTCTATTGCCGGTGAGAATGGGGAGAAGGACCGTAAATACGAGAACCTTCTGCAGACAGATGCTTCAATCAACCCAGGTAACTCCGGCGGTCCTCTGCTGAACTTGAAAGGTGAGGTCATTGGTATTAACGTAGCCGTTAGTGAGAACTCACAAGGGATTGGTTTTGCGATTCCGACAAGTACAATTAATGAAGTCCTTGATAAATTGAAGAATAACCAGGCCATTCCTAAGAAGCCGGTACCGTTCATCGGGGCCTCATTGATGACCCTGACAGATGAGGTTGCGAAGCAAATGGGTACAAATGTTAAGGAGGGCTCTGTAGTCTCCGAGATCGTATACAAATCCCCTGCCTACAGTGCGGATCTTCGTCCATACGATATAATTACAGGTGCTGACGGCAAGAGTTTTGCGACCAAGGAAGACTTGATTGCTTACATTCAGACTCATAAAGTCGGGGATAAGGTCAAGCTGAACGTGGTTCGTAATGACAGTAAGCTGGATGTTACCGTAACAATTGGCGACAAGAACAATTTCCAGAATCTGCAGTAAGGTAAATGGGCAGACATACCAGGCACGTATGAAGCAGAAGCGGCAGGGAGAACCCTACCGCTTCTTGTTGTAATATCAAAAGGACAGCCAATCTAAAGCTGATCTATTGGTTATAGCACCAAAAGGACAGCCAATCTAAAGCTGCCCTTTGGTTATAGCACCAAAAGGACAGCCAATCTGAAGCTGCCCTTTTGGTTATAAATAAAGGGGTTTATTCTGGTACAATAACAGGTAATTGAGATGGACCAGCCGTATGGAGCTGGGAAGCTAAAGGAGAGTTCCTATGAGATCCGGTATATTAATCATTGATGATGACGAGAAAATTATATCCATGCTGCGGCGGGGTCTGGCTTTTGAAGGATATGATGTGTATTCCGCCCATAATGGCATGGAAGGGCTGCAAATGATGCTGACGGCTGATCCTGATCTGGTGGTGCTGGATGTAATGATGCCGCAGGTGGATGGATTTGAAGTCTGCAGACGGATTCGCGAGGGAGGCAGCAGCGTGCCTATTCTCATGCTTACCGCTAAGGACGAAGTAGAGAACCGGGTGAAGGGGCTGGATCTCGGTGCCGATGACTACCTGGTGAAGCCGTTTGCTCTAGAAGAGCTGCTGGCCAGGGTTAGAGCCTTGCTGCGGCGCAAAGAGACTGCCTCGGACGGAGATGCCCAGCGGCTTGTATTCGAAGATATCGTTCTGGACTATGATTCGAGAGAAGTCATAAGAGCCGGACGCAGACTTGAGCTGACCGCCAAGGAGTTCGAACTGCTGTATTTATTCATGCAGAATCCGAAGCGGCTCTTAACCCGGGATTTGATTATGGACAACATTTGGGGTTATGACTACAGCGGGGAATCTAACGTGCTTGAAGTCTATATTGCGATGCTTAGACAAAAAACGGAGGAGCAGGGCGAGAAGCGGGTAATTCAGACAATCCGCGGTGCCGGTTATATTCTGAGAGGGGAATCTTAACCATGTCCATAAGATGGCGGCTGACCGCATGGTATACTTGCATATTGGCCGTAACTCTGGTGTTGTTCGGAGCTTCGATTTATGGACTTGTGCGCTATAACATTTACACTGAGGTCAAGAAGAAGATTGTAGAGCAGGCGAATCAGATACGGAACCTGGACACCTACACAGATGGACAGAATATTGACCTTCAGTTAAGCAAAGATCAGAAGAATAGACTGGAAGACAATAATATCTCATGGCAAATATACAGCTTCTATGGTAGTGGGATTACAAGTCTGGCTCCTGCCCTGCAGGATCGGAATTTAAGTCTGCCGGTTCCCAAGCCGAATGCGCTTGTCAATGGGGGGGAGTTCTCTACATTTACGAAGAATGGCTATTCCTTCATCCTGTTTGAACTGCCTGTGCCTTCAGCTGACCAGCCCTTTGGGGTGCTGTCTCTGGCTGTGAATACCATGTCTGAAGACCGTCTCATGGATCAGATGAAGACGGTACTTGTATTCGGGTTCTTCATTACGGTAGTGTGTGCTTCCACACTGGGGCTGTTTCTGGCTCGCAAATCAATGCGACCAATAGGCAAGGTTATTGAAGCGGCTAACCAGATTCAGACGGGAAATGACCTCAGTGTCCGCATTGACTATGAGGGACCAAATGACGAGATTGGACAGCTAATTGGCACGGTGAATCAGATGTTATCACGGACAGACAGGTTCTATAAGGAATTGGAGGAAGCGTATGCTACCCAGCGCAGGTTCGTATCCGATGCTTCCCATGAGCTTAGAACGCCGCTGACAACTATACGCGGTAATGTCGATCTGCTGAAGAAGGTCTGGGATCAGGAGGCCGAAGGACGTCTTCAGATGGATGAACAGAGCCTTCGCAGCTTATCAATGGAAGCAATCAGTGACATCGCGGATGAATCTAAGCGGATGAGCCGGCTTGTGAATGATATGCTCTCCCTGGCTCGTGCTGATACGGGGCAGACGATTACGAAGGAGCCGCTGCTCATGTCCCCGATTGTACAGGATGTTATACGCAGATCCCAGTTCCTTACCCGCTCCGCCGCTTGGGTTCAGGGGGACCTCTCGGCTATAGAAGGTTTATACGTGGAGGGTAACCGGGATTATTTGCAGCAAATGCTGTTCATCTTTATTGAGAATGCCTTTAAGTACACGCCGGAGGGCAAAGTAATGATCGATGCGGTACGGGTAGGCGGCCAGATTGGAATTCGGATTGCGGATACAGGGATCGGTATGGATCAGAAGGATATCCCGCATATATTTGAACGGTTCTATCGTGCGGATCCGTCCCGGGGTGTTACCCAGGGGACGGGGCTTGGGCTCTCTATCGCCAAGTGGATCATTGATGAGCACCGCGGATCTGTGGAGGTCATCTCCCGTAAGGGTGAAGGGACAGCTTTTGTAATCTGGCTCCCTGCCTTTCCGACCCCGCTTCAATAGGGTATAATTAGAGGTGTTTGTCAAAGAGAGTTCAATGCAGCTCCAAGAAAGCGGGGTATAATTCATGGAAGTCGTCAAAATCTCACCGCGCGGCTATTGCTACGGCGTTGTGGATGCCATGGTTCTGGCCCGTCAGGCAGCCAAGAACCTTGATCTTCCGCGTCCGATTTATATATTGGGTATGATCGTTCATAACAGTCATGTAACCAATTCTTTTGAAGATGAAGGAATCATCACACTGGACGGACCTAACCGGCTGGAAATTTTGAGTCAGGTGGACAAAGGTACCGTAATCTTTACGGCTCACGGAGTATCACCTGAGGTAAGGAAGATCGCCAGAGACAAGGGTCTCACTACTGTGGATGCCACATGTCCTGATGTGACCAAGACGCATGTTCTTATTGAAGAGAAGGCTGCGGAAGGTTATGAGATTATTTATATCGGCAAGAAGGGACATCCAGAGCCGGAGGGAGCAATGGGGATTGCGCCGGAGCACGTGCACCTTATTGAGCGGGAAGAAGAGATTGAGCTTCTGAACCTTAATGCGGACCGGATCATTATTACGAATCAGACCACAATGAGCCAGTGGGATATTAAGCATATCATCAAGAAGCTGGTAGAGAAGTATCCTGGGGCCGAGGTGCATAACGAGATTTGCCTGGCTACCCAGGTTCGTCAAGAGGCCGTGGCTGAGCAAGCTGGTCAGACCGATCTGGTTATTGTCGTTGGAGATCCCCGCAGCAATAACTCTAACCGTCTAGCTCAGGTCTCGGAAGAGATAGCGGGAGTAACAGCATACCGGATTGCGGACGTTACGGAACTTAAGCGGGAATGGCTGGAGGGAGTTAAGAAGGTTGGAGTCACATCCGGTGCCTCGACACCTACCCCGATCACCAAAGAAGTCATCACATATCTGGAGCAGTATGACCCTGATCGTCCCGAGACTTGGGAGATTGTGCGTACGGTGAATATGCAGAAGCTGCTGCCTCCAGTTCGTGAGAAAAGTGCGGCGAAAACCATATAATTCTATCAAGCATGCGCCCTGTATCGGGGCGCTTTCTTTGTGAGATGGAGGTCTTGACGAAGAAGCAAACATCCTGTATATTTACTTTAGCGGTTAAAAGCTTAAAAGCACACAAGCATAAAAGCGCACAAGCGTTTAAGTGAAAAAGCGCATCGGATTGTTATTATTTATTAATCGTTAAGCATATGAGATTAAAGACCTTATGAGAGGATGTTTGAATATGATCGTAATTACTTCCAACCAGACGCCTGAGGAGCGTATTCAGGAGATTATTGCTGTGATTGAGAAAGAGGGGTTGCAGGCACATGTATCCCGCGGCAGCGACCGCACAGTAATTGGTTTAATCGGACAGATTGAACCGAAGCTTGCAGAGCATCTACGCCAGATGAAGGACGTAGAGAACGTGGTGAAGATCTCCAAATCGTATAAGCTGGCCAGCCGTGATTTCCATCCTGAGAATACGGTAATCTCCATTGGCGATGTCAAAATTGGCGGTGGGGAGCTCGTCGTTATGGGTGGCCCTTGCGCGGTTGAGACTCCTGAGCAGATTGATGAGATCGCCCGTCTGGTTAAAGCTGCCGGCGGCCAGGTATTGCGCGGAGGTGCATTTAAGCCGCGTACCGGCCCATACAGCTTCCAGGGTGTAGGTGTTGAAGGGTTGATCATGATGGCTGAAGCAGGGAAGAAGCACGGCCTGCTGACGATTACGGAAGTCATGACACCTGAATATGTGGATGTTTGTGCTGAATATGCTGACATTCTCCAAATTGGAACAAGGAATATGCAGAACTTTGATCTGCTTCGCAAGCTGGGCAGCTGCGGCCGTCCGGTTCTGCTAAAGCGTGGGTTCAGCGCGACATATGATGAGCTTCTTAATGCGGCGGAGTACATCCTTGCCGGCGGCAATCCGGATGTCATGCTGTGCGAACGAGGCATCCGTACTTTTGAGACGTATACCCGGAACACGCTTGATTTGTCCGCGATTCCAGTTCTGCAGCAGCTCAGCCACTTGCCCGTCATTTCCGATCCAAGCCACGGAACAGGAAGACGTGAACTTGTAGAGCCGATGGCTAAGGCCTCGGTAGCGGCAGGAGCGGACGGTTTGATTATTGAAATGCATACGGATCCCGATAATTCAATGACTGGAGACGGAGTACAGTCTCTGTTTCCTGATCAATTCGCCGGCCTTCTCCGAGATTTGGAAAAACTGGCGCCGATTGTCGGCAAAACATTTACCACACCCAAACCAGTTTCCAGTACCGTGCAAGTCTAAGTTTTCCCATGAAATAGATAGAAGAAAGAGCCCTCGCTGTCTAGCGCAGGGTTCTTTACTTATGTACAGTGATGAAAATGTAACAATACCTAACATGAGCCATAAAAATACCTTACATAGCTATTGACGGATGCTTTTGCTTGGTATTATAATGACGACAGAAAATATTTAGTATGAACGTTAAGTGTTTTTTCTTGCTTTAATGTTCGTGATTGGGAGGATTAATGATGTCAGTACAGCAGGTTTTGAAGACTATTCAGGAGAAACAAATTGAGTGGGTGGATTTCCGTTTTGTAGACCTGTCCGGTCGGGCACACCACATCAGTCTGCCAGCCAAAGAGGTTGACGAAGAAACTTTTGTAAATGGTGTGGCTTTTGACGGTTCTTCCATCCCGGGATTCCGTGGTATTGAAGAATCTGACATGGTTATGATGCCGGATCCGGGCTCAAGCTTTGTTGATCCATTTACAGCACATCCTACCTTGAACATTCTTTGTGATATCTTTACACCAGACGGTAATCGTTATGAGCGTGATCCCCGCAGTATCGCTGTTCGTGCAGAGGAATACTTGAAGAAGAGCGGTGTAGGTACAGCGGCATTCTTTGCACCTGAATCCGAGTTCTTTATCTTCGACGATGTACGTCATGAGAGCAGCATGAATCGCTCTTACTATGAAGTGAATTCCGAAGAAGCCGGCTGGAACACTAGCCGTGTTGAAGAGGGCGGCAACCTTGGTTTCAAAGTACCTGTTAAAGGTGGATACGTTCCTGTAGCACCAACAGATAAGCAGCAGGATATTCGTAGTGAAATGTGCCGTTTGCTTGAAGAAGCAGGACTTCGTATTGAGCGTCATCACCACGAAGTAGCAACTGCAGGTCAAGCTGAAATTAACTTCCGTTTCGACACCCTTCTTAAAACTGCTGATAACTTGATGGTTTATAAATACATCGTTCACAATACAGCACAACAATTTGGCAAGACAGCTACTTTCATGCCGAAACCTCTTTTCGGTGACAATGGTAGTGGTATGCACGTTCACCAATCCATCTTCGATGGCGATACACCTCTTTTCTATGAAAAAGGCGGATATGCGAACCTGAGTGAAATGGCTCTTCACTATATCGGTGGTATCCTGCATCACGCGCCAGCTCTGATTGCCTTCACTAACCCTAGTACGAACTCATTCAAACGTCTGGTACCTGGTTACGAAGCACCAGTTAACCTTGTATACTCCAAAGGTAACCGTTCTGCAGCAGTTCGTATCCCGGTAGCGGCTGTAACACCTAAAGGCTGCCGCATTGAGTTCCGTACACCGGACTCCACGGCTAACCCTTACCTGGCATTCTCTGCAATGCTTCTTGCGGGCCTTGATGGAATCAAGCGTAAAATCAACCCTCAAGAACAAGGCTATGGACCATACGACAAGAATATCTATGATTTGTCTGATGCTGAGAAGAAAGAAATCCGCAGCGTTCCAGGTTCCTTGGATGAGGCTCTTGATGCACTGCTTGCCGACACCGAATTCTTGACTGAAGGCGGCGTATTTACACAAGACTTCATTGATAACTTTGTAGCATTGAAGCGTAAAGAAGCTAAAGCCGTTGCTATGCGCGTACACCCGCATGAAATCGGACTTTACTTCGATCTGTAATAGAACTTATATATTCATGATATGATAGCTAAGGGGCCGTTCCCTAAGGTCGATTCGGACCTGGGGGAAGGGTCTCTTTTGCTGTAGATGACCTTGCTAAATCCTTGAATAGTTCATGATGATAGTCTTATGGCCTTTCACAAGACAAAGCGTTAATGTGTCAATTCTGCAAACTTGTCCAAAGTTGCCCAATATGTTCTTGATGCAAGGATAGAATGTTGCTATAGTAAACCGTAACTAAAGCACCGTCATATTTAACTTTGATGAAGAGAGAGGATGGGAGTCCAAATGAGTAAGAGAGCCTATAATTTTAATGCGGGTCCCGCAGCGGTACCCTTGGAAGTGCTTGGGCGCGCCCAAGCTGAATTTGTCGATTATCAAGACAATGGAATGTCGATTATGGAGATGTCTCACCGCGGAGCCGTCTATGAAGGGGTACACAATGAAGCTCAGAGCCGTCTGCTGAACCTGCTTGGCAACCCGGAAGGATACAAGGTTCTGTTCCTGCAGGGGGGAGCTTCCACCCAGTTCGCTATGCTTCCGATGAACTTGTTATCTGAAGGTAAGACCGCGGGTTATGTTAAGACAGGCAGTTGGGCAAATAAAGCGATTAGTGAAGCCAAATTAATTGGAGATACATTCATTGCCGCTTCTTCTGAAGAGAACCAATATAAATCGGTTCCGAGTCTGGCGAATCTTCAATTACCTGAGAATGCAGCATACCTGCACCTTACTTCTAACGAGACCATTGAGGGCACCCAGTTCCAGGAATTCCCGGATACAGGTAATGTACCTTTGATTGCGGATATGTCCAGTGATATCCTGTCACGTTCTATTGACGTGAAGAATTTCGGAATGATCTATGCAGGTGCTCAGAAGAACCTGGGTCCTTCAGGCGTAACCGTAGTAATTGCCCGTGAAGAACTAATTCAGAATTCACCAAAACACATTCCAACCGTGCTTAGATATGATACACACACCAAGAACAACTCTCTTTACAATACTCCTCCATCCTTCTCGATCTATATGGTGAACCAGGTGCTTAAATGGATTGAGGAACAAGGTTCCCTCGCCGGAATCGAGGCCAAGAACCGTGAGAAAGCACAGCTTCTCTATAATGCGATTGATAACAGCGGCGGATTCTTCCGTGGTTTCGCAGATGCGGACAGCCGTTCCAACATGAATGTAACCTTCCGCATGGCATCTGAAGATCTTGAGAAACAATTCATCAAAGCTTCTGAACAGGAAGGCTTTGTAGGTCTCAAAGGCCACCGCAGTGTTGGCGGTCTACGCGCTTCGATCTATAATGCTGTACCTTACGAACACATTAAAGCTTTGGTTGACTTCATGGGAGAATTCCAAAGAAAGAACGGCTAAATTCATATGTATGAGGAAAGGTGATATCCAGATCTCTGGGTATCACCTTTCTGCTGTATGGTATAATATTAGGATGTATATAGTGATTTTGTAGAGAGAGGTGCTTTCTTCAGCATGGCCTTACATATTGTGCTTGTAGAACCTGAAATACCGGCGAATACCGGGAACATCGCCCGCACTTGCGCGGCAACCGGAATTCACCTGCATCTGGTACGTCCTCTTGGATTCCGTACGGATGATGCAACGCTTAAGCGTGCCGGACTTGATTACTGGTATGCTGTTCATATTGAATATCACGATTCCTTCGCTGAGGTGGAGGAGATGTATAAAGGGAGCAGATTCTTTTTCGCCACAACCAAGGCTGATCAGAGATACAGCGACTTTCAGTACCAGGATGGCGATTTCTTCGTATTCGGAAAAGAAACCAAAGGACTCGCGCCTGAAATCCTTCAAGCTCACCCAGACAGCTTAATCCGGATGCCGATGACCGACAAGGTTCGGTCACTAAACCTGTCGAATTCCGCCGCGATTATTGTATATGAAGCGCTGAGACAATTGAATTTTCCTGGAATGGAATAGGGTTAACGTGTTGTAAATATGTCCAAAGTTGCGATTTTTAAAAGAATTTTCACAAAATTGAGATTGGCCAGCAGGATTTAGGAAGAAATTGCCGAAATATATTTATTTAAAGACCTTCCATCTTTTTCTTTTCTGGCCGATATATAGAGAGGGATGCTTTATTGTATCTACAGGAAAGAACCCTATAATGCGCGGTCTGTTTATATTTTTCGGGAGAGGTGTGCTTTTTATGAAACCTGCTGGTGTGGTCCGTAAAGTGGATCAACTGGGGAGAATCGTCTTACCCAAATCGCTTCGGAAGAGATATCAAATGAATGAGGGGGATCCTGTCGAAATTCTCGTGCAGGGCGATCATATCATCCTTGAACGTTATCGTCCCAAATGTGTATTCTGCGGCAACATGGAAGATGTAAGCGAGTTCAAAGAACGGTCCATTTGTGGCCAATGCCTGGTTGAAATGAATCACATACCACGACACGCATAAGTTGTGTCTTACTAAGCACCGCAGAATTCTGTGGTGCTTTTTAATTTGAAATTTGAACAAAAAGAGAAGCCCTTTCTCTGAGAAAGAGCTTCTTCTTTGCTTACAAGCCTTTAGTTTTATCGTCGTTATAGGATGCGGTTAAGATTCCAGCCAGGAACAGGGCGAACACTAAGGTAATAATCCAGAATGTTAGTGAAAAGGACATGCAGCCACCTCCAACGTATACTCTCTATCTCCTATTATAACCATCACAGGAACTAAATTAAAAGATATATTATTTAAAAAATAAAAAATGAGTAGGGACCGGGCGAAGGGCCCCATCGGAAGGCTTGTTAATCACCCTGCCACCCAGAATCAGCGAAGTGGAGCCCCCGCCATCCAGATTATAAGCGCTTTGAACGCCCAAATTATACAGCTTGTCCTGAAGCTCGGGAAGGGATGCTCCTGAATTTCCGTTCTCGTCATAACCATCCACCACGAGCACGAGCAATTGATCATCCCGGTAGCTGCCGATCACCGTGCGGGGTGCGCGGTAAGGAGAAGTCAGCCACTTCTGAGGGATTGGAGTCTTCACGCCATTCTGTAGAAGGACCGGGACGAAGGTAGCCCCGAATGAAGGCTTCAATTTGTCCAGCTGGGATTGACTGGAGAACTTGCCCCCAATTAGCTTGCCGGACTGGCTCAGTCCCACAAAAGAAAGGTCCTTGAAACTGGGCTGGAAGCCAGTTAAATATTTGCCGTTCTGGATCGTTGTACTCAGCGGATAACGTTTGCCTCCTGAATCGGCGAATCCCCCTGCGTTAATCCCCGCGATGGCTCCGCTGTGTTTGACCGCCTGCAAGGTGGTCTCAGAGGAGCCGAGCTTGTCTCCGGCAACAGCCATTCTCATGGCTGACGGGTCTTTTAGCTTGATCTTCATAGCGTATCCCTTATAGTTGCCAGGGTTAATCTTGTACAGTTCAATCCGTATTTTGTCGCTTTGGACGGTCTCATAAGGCGAGGAACCGAACTTGGAAGTAATGCGCCGGTCATATATCGCCTCTGGCCGACGGGTAGTCTTTTGAGCAGTGGTGACCACCTGAGACATGGCCGAAGTCGTCTTCTGATATAAGACAGCCGTTTTACGAATGGTTGAAATCGTATATTTCGCGGTCTCCTCGGCGTCTGATAAGGCTGTAGACACCTGATTCACCTGCTGATCAAGTTCGTGTTCGGCTGGAGCAGATAATTGTACAGGCTGTCCCTCCCAGTTCAGCTGAACACTTCCGAGCAGAAGCGCAAGAATTAGGCCGAAGAAAGGCGCTGTAGCAAGCAAAAAGAACCGATTTAGCTGTTTGACCTGAATGCTCATTTTAATAGATCCATCTTGCTTTGGAGTGTACTCAGCTGCTTCTTGACTTCATCTAGCTGAGTATAGAGCTTGTTGCTGTTGTCGGTCTTATTGCTTGCATTGTCCTTCGTGAAGGTGAGCAGCTCGTTGAACGATTGAACCTTGCTGTCCAGCTGACTGACCTCTTTCGATAATGAGGATAATTTGGAATTGTAATCGGCCTTGATTGCATTCGTCTGTGCCTGCCATTTGGCGTCGAGCGTGGAGAGCATGGACTGCTGCAGATGGTGACTGTACCAGTAGGTTGCCGCTATACCTATGCCGATAAGCAGCAGCCAGATCACGAGAAATACCTTTACGGACGTTCCCCGGGTTCTCGTGCTGCGCGCCGAAGTAGGCGTGGAAACAGGCTCCGTAGAGTAAGACATGTGTATCACCTCTAGCATTTTATAAATTTTTACCAAATTCCATTCTAACATTCCCTATACCTGTTCGCAAAATATGTAAATGTTTTCAAAGTATAATAGACGATAAATTATTTCATTATATAAAATGAACTTATGAAAGTTACCCTATTCGGGCGCTGCGATGCCGAGTGTTCTTACGACCACTGTTGTCTCCGAAATGCTTGAACTAGATATCAGTGGGGCATTTCGGAGACAAAGGCGGACGCTCCGCTTCTTCAGAATCACTCGGCCTCTCCGCTGAGATCGGTTAATTCTAAAGTTCATTCCATATATAAGGAAAAATAAGATGGACTGCTCCATACACTAAAACTAGAGCTGAATTAGAGAGGAGCGGATAAGGTATGAAGCAGAGTCCTTTGTGGCATGGGGAACAGGAGCTAGACTATGACATGATTTCGCTTGCTGGAGATGGAGTAGAGAAGGGGCTGTATCCTGCCGGGAAAGAGCAATTAGTGACCGTGGGCGAGATGAATGTCGAAACAGGGGATGGCATCAGAAAGACTTGGTTGGGGGAATCAGAGTACTCCCATATAGCCGACTTTATTCTTGAAACTTACAGTTACGATGAACGAATTCGAATAGAGAGGCCTGCCCTGCTGCTGACAACCGGCAGGGAGGAAGCCTTGAAGCTGCTGTTCGATGAACTGGTGACGTCCGGGGACACTGTTGTGGTCGAAAGCCCAGTCTCCCCGGTGGTACTCGGGAATCTTATCCGCAGACAAGTGAAGGTCGTTCCAGTGGACTGTGATCCTGAAGGAATAGTGCCGGAAGAATTGCGTAGCTGTATTAGCTTGCACAAGCCTGCTCTGGTATATATCACCCCTGATTATTCGGACACCGTGGGGATTTCGTGGAGCGCAATTCGCAGACGGGAGATTGTAGAGATCACCCAAAAAGCAGGCATTTGGCTCTTGTCAGACCGAAGCGGCGCAGTGGCTCCATTTGCTGCTGGGGCAGAGTATTCGCGAGGGGAAGGCCGCTCATTATACGAGATCGGCAGAGACAAGGGACTTGGCGAGCGAATCGCTGAACTGATGTCCATGGATGGTCATGGCATCCATGCCGGATGGATTCGAGCGAGTGAGCCGCTGATTCAGCGCTTGAAGGATGCGAGAGAGGCTTGGGGCAGCGCGGAAAGCATAAGCTGCCCTGGCGGGGTTCCGGCGCAGATGCTGGTGCGGCCCGGCTTCAGCTGGCCGCAGCATGCCGCGGCGCTGAACCGCGAGTACGCCACGCGGCGAGCGGAAGCTCTTGCTGTGCTGGCTGGCAGCCGGGCCCTCGGGGCTGTCTGCCAGCACGCTGCCGGCAGCGGACGCTTCCTGTGGGCGGAGCTGCCGGCAGGTATGGACAGCGGCGCCCTGCTTCGGGCGGCGCGGCTTAAGGGCGCGGCGTTCCTGCCCGGCGCGCGGTGTTATGCGGGAGCGGGGAACCTGCGGACGCTGCGCTTGTCGCTGGCAGAGCAGAGCCGGCCGCGGCTGCGGCTTGGGCTTGCGCGAATCTGCGAGGCAGCGGAGGAGTTCACGGCACGCTGGGGGGGATAGCCCAGCGGTTACGAGTGCTATTCTGCAACAGGCCAACGCTCTCTCTGTTCCCAACTGCACACCAAGATTTCTCGTGTGACTGACACGGTTGTAGAACCTCGTTCGCCCTGGCCCAAATCAGTCTATTAGCAGCGTCGTATCTTCTTCGTCCTCGGCGGCCGCGAACTGGCGATGGCTTGCCGTCACCTGCTCATATTGCTCCAGCGCAGCTATTCCCGCCGGAGTTAGGCTGTAGCGGCCGCGGCTGACTCTATGGAACCAGCCATAATAATTATGCTGCAGAATATTTGCCGCTGTGCCTACCCCGCTTTGGTCACGGATCTCGCGGGGGGACATCTGCTCCCCGCCGCGTGACATTACCTCGGCGATCCGAAGCGCCTTCTCGCGATAAGCTGTCACCAGCTTTTGGCCACGGCTGCCTCCGACGTTATAGTCTCCACTTCGTTCACGAAATTCATTGGTCAACCGGGTTACCCGGGTCTTAATCGTTCTTGGTGCGTAACTATCTGTTCCTTCAGGTCTGCATAGAACCTCGACGAATGGTTTCTTGGTTTTGTAATGGGTTACCGTGATCAGCCCCAGCCCCAGTCTTCGGCACAGCTGTGTAATTTCGCCCCAGCGCTGATTATGGGCCCCTTTCTTTTGCCGGTTCCGCTCAACAGCAAGATACACCTCCTTGCTCAGCTTCTGGCGTGCCTGTCCTTGCAGTAGTAGCGCAAGATTGAAGGTCTTCTTCATCTCGACGATCAGGGGCTCGGTCTGGTCAGGCCGAAATCCAACCAGATCACAGTGCCGCACCTCACTCTTAACCTCATAACCCTGCTCCTCGAAAAAAAGCTTTAGCGGCTTATATAATTCCGTCTCGTGTTGAACCGCCATGTACTTGTGCTCCCTTCCCTTCCTGGCGCGAAGTATTCGCGGGTAGTCATAGTAAATAAAGTATATCATAAGGTTTCGTCTGAAAATCGCAAACGAGGCACCCTCGTTTGCTGTAATAAACCTATTTTTCCGATAGGTATAAAATATAGTTCAGATAAAATCGTCAATTAATTGTATAAGCTCGCATAAGAATGTAATATCCTTTTTTAACCGTTGTAAAAGCTCACGGCGTACTGCTCTCAGGGACAGACAAAGATGCGTAGTTCATATCGGAAGCACAGGAGGTACCAAGCATGGATATTTTTGAACGCGTTGCAGCATACCGGGCAGAAAGTGATCGGTTGGCGTGGAGCGGTACTTTTAAAGAATACATTGAGCTGCTGAAAAAAGACCCGTCTCCGGCCAAAACAGCTCATGCCCGGGTATATGACATGATTGAATCTTATGGTGTGGAAGAAGTAAATGGCCAAAAGCGCTACAAGTTTTTTGAACAGGAGATTTTTGGTCTGGATCGCGCGGTCGAGAAGCTGGTGGAGGAGTATTTTCATTCGGCTGCCCGCAGGCTGGATGTACGTAAAAGAATTCTGCTGCTAATGGGCCCGGTTAGTGGAGGGAAATCAACGATCGTTACTCTTCTCAAACGGGGACTGGAAAAGTTCTCGCGTACAGATAAAGGCGCCCTGTATGCCATTGAAGGCTGCCCGATGCATGAGGACCCGCTTCATCTTATTCCGCTTGAGCTGCGATCCGAAGTAGAGCAGGAGCTGGGAATTCGGATAGAGGGAAATTTATGCCCGGTCTGCCAAATGAGGCTGAAGACGGAATATGATAATAACATTGAAGATGTCAGAGTAACAAGGCTGGAAATTTCAGAGGATGCCCGTGTTGGAATTGGTACCTTCAGTCCATCTGATCCTAAATCTCAGGACATTGCTGACCTTACCGGAAGCATCGATTTCTCGACAATCACCGAGTTCGGTTCGGAATCCGATCCGCGGGCATACCGATTCGATGGAGAGCTGAACAAGGCCAACCGGGGGCTGATGGAATTCCAGGAAATGCTGAAATGTGACGAGAAATTTCTATGGAATCTCTTGTCGCTCACTCAGGAGGGCAATTTCAAGGCAGGGAGATTTGCGTTGATCAGTGCTGACGAGCTTATTGTCGCGCATACGAACGAAACGGAGTACAAAGCCTTTATTGCAAATAAGAAGAATGAAGCGCTCCAGTCCCGGATGATTGTTATGCCGATTCCGTATAACCTCAAGGTATCGCAGGAGGAGAAGATTTACTCCAAGCTAATCGGCCAGAGTGATATGAACCATATTCATATTGCTCCGCATTCGCTGAGGTCTGCAGCAATTTTCTCTATTCTCACTCGCCTCAAGGACTCCAAGAAGCAGGGGGTCGACCTGCTCAAGAAGATGCGTCTGTATGACGGGGAGGAGGTAGAGGGCTACAAAATTGCCGACCTTAAGGAGCTCCAGAATGAGTATCTGGATGAAGGCATGTCCGGTGTTGATCCGCGCTATGTCATTAACCGGATCTCAAGCGCGCTGATTAAGCAGGACCTTCAGTGCATTAACGCTTTGGATATATTAAGGGCGATCAAGGACGGTCTGGACCAGCATGCCTCCATTACCCGGGAGGAGCGGGAGCGGTATCTGAACTTTATCGCGATTGCACGCAAAGAGTATGATGAACTGGCCAAAAAGGAAGTGCAAAAGGCCTTCGTCTATTCGTTCGAGGAGTCTGCGCGCACTCTGTTTGAGAACTACCTCGATAATATCGAGGCTTTCTGCAACTGGACGCGAATTCGGGATCCGCTGACCGATGAAGAGCTTGATCCGGATGAACGGCTCATGCGCTCTATTGAGGAGCAAATAGGCATTTCCGAGAATGCCAAGAAGGCGTTTCGTGAGGAAATCCTGATCCGCATCTCCTCCTATTCCAGAAAGGGACGCAAATTTGAATATAACGATCATGACCGGCTTCGGGAAGCGATTGAGAAGAAGCTGTTCGTGGATTTGAAAGATATCGTCAAAATTACCACCTCAACCAAGACGCCGGACGAGAATCAGCTTAAGCGAATTAATGAGGTCAGCAAACGTCTGATCGAGAATCACGGCTACTGCCCGGTATGTGCGAATGAGCTGCTTCGTTATGTGGGAAGTTTGTTGAACAGATAACATTCATTTTAGGAGTAAAAGAATACCCGCAAGAAGATCGCTTATTATTAAAGTGATCTTCTTGCGGGTTTCTGTGTTTTGACTAAGTTAATCATTGGGTAACCAGAGTTTTCTCCAATATTCTATCAAGGGGACGATTCAATCTCCCTCAGGTCTTTTGATTATCTGTACATTTGAAAAATATGCTTCTCGTAAAAAAATGTCTTCAATCCATGGTTAACCACGGACTGAAGACATTTAACCCTTTTATTAGCTTACGAACTTCCTGTAATGCTTCTGACCATCAAAGCTAAATATCGCCTTCTTATCCTCGATCACCGTCTCCAGATGAACTGTCTTGCCCCAGAGACGATGCACGTGAGGAAGCGTTCGTTCCAGATATTTCAGATCCAGCTCAATTCCCTCATATTGATGCTTGAGAACGAGTTCGCCGCTGCGTTGATAATCGCCATCTTGAACAACAATATAAGGCGCACCGCCGTTTACTCGGGATAACGCCAGCTGATCACGGATATTCTCCCATGATTTATCTGTGATTTTCCATTCAGAGCCCTGCTTCTGGAACACATAGAGATCCAGATCACGAGTTAAATCCTTCGTCAAATAACTGCGAATAAAGGAGATATCGGAATCGAGCTCCCGCACCTCAAATATTTTCTCTCTGCCTTTACCGGGCACTCTACCGAAACGTTCTTGTTCTTCCTTGGTGGGCTGATCCCAGCGTCGTTCGATATCCTCGAAGATCTTTAGCCCCAGGTAATATGGATTCAGGCTTTGAGTTGAGGGCTGCACGACAGACGAGTTCAGCTTGGCGAACTCGATCGTCTCTTCACTAGTTAAATCCAGCTCTCTGATGATCCGCTGATGCCAGTATGAAGCCCAGCCTTCGTTCATGATCTTGGTCTCCATTTGAGGCCAGAAATAGAGCATTTCTTCCCTCAGCATGCTCATGATATCCCGCTGCCAATCCTCGAGAGTCTCCGAATATTCCTGGATGAACCAGACCAGGTCCTTTTCCGGTTCCGGAGGGAACACTGGAAGCCCTGCTGGTTCTGCCGGGCCAGCAGATGACGTCAGATGATCTATGGACCATAGATCATCATACGGAGTAGCAGGCTTTGTGGTATGGAGTCCTTCCTTCAGCTCCCGCATTTTCTCTTCGGTATATCTCTTCTTATCCAGCCGCCTTGGTTTGATCAGCTGCGGGTCAACATGCTCTTGAATAGAGAGAACGGCGTCCACGAACGTTTCTACTGCATCGGTACCATGAACCAACTCGTACTGGCTGATTCTCTCGGCAGTAGCAGACATGCTCTCGACCATGTTGCGGTTTGTGGCAGCGAATCTGGCATTGTTTTTGAAGAAATCGCAGTGGGCCAATACATGAGCCACGATCAGCTTGTTCTGAATCAGCGAATTGCCGTCAAGCAGAAACGCATAGCAGGGATTGGAGTTGATGACGAGTTCATAGATTTTACTGAGACCGAAATCGTACTGCAGCTTCATTTTGTTGAAGGTTTTTCCAAAGCTCCAATGGCTGAAACGGGTTGGCATTCCGTATGCTCCGAACGTGTAAATGATATCGGCCGGGCAGATTTCATATCTCATCGGATAGTAGTCAAGTCCGAATCCATCGGCAATCTCCATAATCTCACTTATGGATTTCTCCAGTTGTTCCATTTCCAAGCTCACTGAGCGAGCCCCCCTTCCTGCTTGTGGAAGAAGCTTTTTAGGGCCTGGTAGACAGCTCCCTTTTCTTTAATGATGTAATGCAGAAATCTTGGCTTGGAAATGTTCTTATACGCCGACATTAAAGTGCTCCCCCGGTTGTACTGGTTAACTTCCCCGTAGCCGAACATGTTGCTCCGGTCCAGAAGTTCTCCGATCAGCTTAACGCATCGATCATTATCAGAGGTAAGATTATCCCCGTCCGAGAAATGGAAAGGGTAAATGTTGTAGCTCGAAGGTGGGTAGCGGGTATCGATAATTTCCAGGGCCTTCATATAAGCTGATGAACAGATTGTACCTCCGCTTTCGCCGCGGGTGAAGAAATCCTCTTCACTGACCTCTTTGGCTTCCGTATGATGGGCAATGAACACAATCTCCACCTTTTCATACTGTCGCCGAAGGAAACGGGTCATCCAGAAGAAGAAGCTTCGTGCACAGTATTTCTCGAAAGTTCCCATCGAACCCGAGGTATCCATCATGGCGATAATGACCGCATTTGAGTGGGGAACAACGATGTCCTCCCAAGTTTTATACCTAAGGTCGTCCGGCGAAATCCCATGAATGCCCGGCCTTCCACTGGTGGAATTTCGTCGCAGATTCTCCAGAATCGTTCGTTTCTTATCGATGTTGGACATGATGCCTTTCTTTCGGATATCGTTAAATCGAATATCGGTAATCTCAATCTGGTCAGTATCTTTATCTTCCATAAAGGGGAGCTCGAGCTCGCTGAACAGGATATCCTCCAATTCCTCAATACTGATCTCGGCCTCCATGAAGTCTACTCCTGGCTGATCGCCGGCTCCTTCCCCGGAACCAGCCTGCTGCTTCGGACTGTCTTGGCCGAGTACGTCTCCAACCTGTGAATCCCCGTCTCCTTGACCAACATGTTTTTGCTTCTGAAAATTGTGCACGAACCGGTATTCTTCCAAATTGCGTAGAGGTACTTTAATAATCTGCTTACCATCTGACATGATGATGCTCTCTTCTGTAATGAAGTCCGGCAGATTTTGTTTAATAATCTCTTTCACTTTCTTCTCATGCCGCTGCTGGTCCTGGTAACCCTTACGGTGCAAAGACCAATCTTCCTTGGACACGATAAAGAGAGATTTATCGGATGACGGCATAGCCAGCCACCTCCCTGATTAAGGCTTGATTGACCTATTATTCATATATATTCAAGGGGAAGAGTGATATGTGAGGGGCATAAATTGAAAACTTTAATTTGAATAGCTGGCTTAATCTTTAATGGAAGGTTAGTTTGAATAAAAAGGTTCTAACCCTCATTAAATATACTGATCAGAAGAGAATGGCCTCAGGTGCTGCAGAGCATATATAATTAAATAAAAACAATTTTTTTACAGTAGTAGATCTAAAATCAAGCTTTTATTTTGGTGGTGCTCTTTGCGGTGTTACGAATGGGCTGTGCTATTTTTGTACTAATTATCTGTAGCAATAATTAAGAGTACAAGGAGAGGGTCTATCATGATCATAGGCGTACCGAAGGAGATCAAGAACAATGAGAACCGCGTAGCCGTTACACCGGCCGGTGTGGAGGTCCTAAAGAGGTATGGTCATGAAGTATGGATTGAAAGCGGCGCGGGAGTGGGCAGCGGATTCGCGGATCACCAGTTTAGTGACAAGGGAGCTCTGATCATCCATGATCCAGCTGAGATATGGAACCAATCGGGAATGATCATGAAAGTGAAGGAACCCCTTCCGGAAGAGTATGGGTATTTTCGAAAGGGGCTAATTCTGTTCACCTATCTTCATCTGGCGGCGGAGCCGGAATTAACAAGGGCTTTACAAGAGAAAGACGTTACCGCTATAGCCTATGAGACAGTGCAGCAGAGTGATGGTTCGCTTCCACTTCTAACTCCGATGAGCGAGGTAGCGGGCAGAATGGCGGTTCAAATTGGAGCTCAGATCCTGGAGAAGCCCCATGGTGGAAAAGGCGTTCTGCTGAGTGGAGTTCCAGGCGTTGCGCCTGCTGAGGTAGTAATTATAGGTGGGGGCGTTGTAGGTACGAACGCAGCGAAAATTGCTGTAGGAATGGGTGCCAGAGTAACGCTGCTGGATGTTAACGCTGCGCGCTTGCGTTATTTGGATGATTTATTTGGAGGACGAGTCACGACACTAGTGTCAGACTCTTATCATGTCGGGCAAGCCGTCGCCAAAGCGGATTTATTAATTGGGGCTGTCCTTATTCCTGGAGCGCGTGCTCCTAAGCTGGTACATGAAGAGATGGTTCGTCAAATGAGTGAAGGTTCGGTTATTGTTGATGTTGCAATCGATCAAGGAGGCTCTATTGAGACCATTGACCGGGTGACGACTCATGAGAACCCAACCTACGTGAAGCATGGAGTGGTTCATTATGCTGTAGCTAATATTCCAGGAGCGGTGGCACGAACATCAACCTGGGCGCTGACCAATGCTACAATGCCATATGCTTTGCAAATTGCCAATTCCGGACTCAAGACAGCAGCTATGAATAACAAAGCACTTGCCAAAGGAATTAATGTTTTAAATGGATACGTTACTCACGAAGCGGTTGCTCGCAGTGTGAACACATCCTATATAAGTGTGGAAGAGGCTTTAGAAGGAACGGTGGATTAAGGCAGTTGGGAGTTCAACATTATTAAAGTATAAATAACTTCTGAGTGTGATTGCCTGAACAATGATTGCCTCCGGTAGTACTGCCATAAAGGTCCTTACAGATTTTTTTTCAAAAAGTGC
>NZ_CP194782.1:3162500-3507500 GCF_050995535.1 Paenibacillus sp. SN-8-1 | reverse complement strand
AAACCCGACTGTGGTAATTCGCAGTCACTCGTAACTGAATACATAGGTTACGAAGAGGCAGACCAGGGGAACTGAAACATCTAAGTACCCTGAGGAAGAGAAAACAAGAGTGATTCCGTCAGTAGCGGCGAGCGAACGCGGAACAGCCTAAACCAAGGGGCTTGCCCCTTGGGGTTGTGGGACGTCTCACATGGAGTTACAAAGGATTAGGGTAGGCGAAGAGGTCTGGAAAGGCCCGCTAGAAGAGGTAAAAGCCCTGTAACCGAAAGTCTGATCCCTCCGAGACGGATCCCGAGTAGTGCGGGGCACGTGAAACCCCGTATGAATCCAGCAGGACCATCTGCTAAGGCTAAATACTCCCTAGCGACCGATAGTGAAGCAGTACCGTGAGGGAAAGGTGAAAAGCACCCCGGAAGGGGAGTGAAAGAGATCCTGAAACCGTGTGCTTACAAGAAGTCAGAGCCCTCTATATGGGTGATGGCGTGCCTTTTGTAGAATGAACCGGCGAGTTACGTTCCCGTGCAAGGTTAAGGTGAAGAGCCGTAGCCGCAGCGAAAGCGAGTCTGAATAGGGCGACTTATAGTACGTGGACGTAGACCCGAAACCGTGTGATCTACCCCTGTCCAGGGTGAAGGTGCGGTAACACGCACTGGAGGCCCGAACCCACGTATGTTGAAAAATGCGGGGATGAGGTGGGGGTAGCGGAGAAATTCCAATCGAACTCGGAGATAGCTGGTTCTCCCCGAAATAGCTTTAGGGCTAGCCTCGGAATAACGAGTTGTGGAGGTAGAGCACTGATTGGGTGCGGGGCCCGCCAAGGGTTACCAAGCTCAGTCAAACTCCGAATGCCATAAACTTAGATCCGGGAGTCAGACAGTGAGTGCTAAGATCCATTGTCAAAAGGGAAACAGCCCAGACCATCAGCTAAGGTCCCCAAGTGTGTGTTAAGTGGGAAAGGATGTGGAGTTGCACAGACAACCAGGATGTTGGCTTAGAAGCAGCCACCATTTAAAGAGTGCGTAATAGCTCACTGGTCGAGTGACTCTGCGCCGAAAATGTAACGGGGCTAAACACACCACCGAAGCTATGGCTTGGATCGACTTCACTGCTTCTTTGAGGCGGTGTTTAATAAGTGACATTTTTGCCGAAGGCAAACCTCCTAGAGGTTTCGGCCAAATGGTTCACAGGGGTTAAACACATGGCTTCGAAGCTGGAGTGAAGTCGATCCAGGGGTAGGGGAGCGTTGTGTATACATTGAAGGTGTACCGTAAGGAGCGCTGGAGCGTACACAAGTGAGAATGCCGGTATGAGTAACGAAAAGATCAGTGAGAATCTGATCCGCCGAAAGCCTAAGGGTTCCTGAGGAAGGTTCGTCCGCTCAGGGTAAGTCGGGACCTAAGGCGAGGCCGAAAGGCGTAGTCGAAGGACAACAGGCCCTAATTCCTGTACCACCGTAATCCGTTATGAGCGATGGGGTGACGCAGCAGGGTAGTGACGCAGACTGATGGATGTCTGTCCAAGCAGTGAGGCTGGTGTGTAGGCAAATCCGCACACCGTTAAGGCTGGGCTGTGATGGGGAGTGAAAATTACAGTAGCGAAGGTCATGATCTCACACTGCCAAGAAAAGCCTCTAGTCAGGAGAAGGTGCCCGTACCGCAAACCGACACAGGTAGGCGAGAAGAGAATTCTAAGGCGCGCGGAAGAACTCTCGTTAAGGAACTCGGCAAAATGACCCCGTAACTTCGGGAGAAGGGGTGCCCCGGTAGTGTGAATAGCACGAGGGGGCCGCAGTGAAAAGGCCCAAGCGACTGTTTAGCAAAAACACAGGTCTGTGCGAAGCCGCAAGGCGAAGTATACGGGCTGACGCCTGCCCGGTGCTGGAAGGTTAAGGGGAGTGGTTAGGGGTAACCCGAAGCTATGAACCGAAGCCCCAGTAAACGGCGGCCGTAACTATAACGGTCCTAAGGTAGCGAAATTCCTTGTCAGGTAAATTCTGACCCGCACGAATGGCGTAACGACTTGGGCGCTGTCTCAACGAGAGATCCGGTGAAATTTTAATACCTGTGAAGATGCAGGTTACCCGCGACAAGACGGAAAGACCCCATGGAGCTTTACTGCAGCTTGATATTGGACTTTGATACGATTTGTACAGGATAGGTGGGAGCCTAAGAAGCAGGAGCGCCAGCTTCTGTGGAGGCAACGTTGGGATACCACCCTGATCGTATCGGAGTTCTAACCTGGTACCGTAATCCGGTATGGGGACAGTGTCAGGTGGGCAGTTTGACTGGGGCGGTCGCCTCCTAAAGAGTAACGGAGGCGCCCCAAGGTTCCCTCAGAATGGTTGGAAATCATTCGAAGAGTGCAAAGGCATAAGGGAGCTTGACTGCGAGACTGACAAGTCGAGCAGGGACGAAAGTCGGGCTTAGTGATCCGGTGGTACCGCATGGAAGGGCCATCGCTCAACGGATAAAAGCTACCCTGGGGATAACAGGCTTATCTCCCCCAAGAGTCCACATCGACGGGGAGGTTTGGCACCTCGATGTCGGCTCATCGCATCCTGGGGCTGAAGTAGGTCCCAAGGGTTGGGCTGTTCGCCCATTAAAGCGGTACGCGAGCTGGGTTCAGAACGTCGTGAGACAGTTCGGTCCCTATCTGTCGTGGGCGTAGGAAATTTGAGAGGAGCTGTCCTTAGTACGAGAGGACCGGGATGGACGCACCGCTGGTGCACCAGTTGTTCCGCCAGGAGCACAGCTGGGTAGCTAAGTGCGGAAGGGATAAGCGCTGAAAGCATCTAAGCGTGAAGCCCCCCTCAAGATGAGATTTCCCAATTAGTAAGACCCCTTGAAGACGACGAGGTAGATAGGCTGGGGGTGGAAGTGCAGCAATGCATGGAGCTGACCAGTACTAATCGGTCGAGGGCTTATCCAACACAGCTCGGAAGGACGTAGTCCAAGAAGAGCAATCGCAAATTCGTTTCGTATCTAGTTTTCAGGCGATCAAGCCTGAACCGATTTTAAGCTGCATGCCTTGATAAGGTCTGATATTTTCTTGCAGCGATGAGTTTTCTAAGGTCGGATATTTTCCTGAAGTGATTCAGGGAGTATTGACCCGGAAAAATCCCGTTTGGTGGCGATGGCGGAGGGGTTCCACACGTACCCATCCCGAACACGACCGTTAAGCCCTCCAGCGCCGATGGTACTTGGACCGCAGGGTCCTGGGAGAGTAGGACGCCGCCAAGCAATACCCCATCTGGGGTTTTTGTGCCGGGGTAAGACGGCTACATATAAGGGCCTTTAGCTCAGCTGGTTAGAGCGCACCCCTGATAAGGGTGAGGTCGGTGGTTCGAGTCCACTAAGGCCCACCATCTTAATTTAATATTCCTTTATGGGGCCATAGCTCAGCTGGGAGAGCGCCTGCCTTGCAAGCAGGAGGTCAGCGGTTCGATCCCGCTTGGCTCCACCATATTCCCTGATAGCTCAGTTGGTAGAGCACTCGACTGTTAATCGAGTTGTCACAGGTTCGAGTCCTGTTCGGGGAGTACCGTTTCTGAAAGTGTTATTAACTTAACACTTTCAGAAACAACAACCTTATATGGAGAAGTGTCCGAGCTGGCCGAAGGAGCACGATTGGAAATCGTGTAGGCGTCACAAGCGTCTCGAGGGTTCGAATCCCTCTTTCTCCGTCATGTGTATATATTCAATTGAACAAGGCCCGTTGGTCAAGGGGTTAAGACACCTCCCTTTCACGGAGGTAACAGGGGTTCGAATCCCCTACGGGTCACCACTTACATCAAATAGCTTCAAGTGGGGTTGAGAACCCATCAGGGTTCGTCGGAGCATAGGCTTCGGTAGGAATACATCGCAGTCTCGTTCAGAGAACGAGTATCCCCTACGGGTCACCACTTTCAATAACAGCTTCAAATCTCATTTAATGGAGGCTTAGCTCAGCTGGGAGAGCATCTGCCTTACAAGCAGAGGGTCGGGGGTTCGATCCCCTCAGCCTCCACCATTATCCTATATAGTCTGAATAGTGTTAGGGACTTAGGACAATTTAATAATACTACTGACGCGGGGTGGAGCAGCCCGGTAGCTCGTCGGGCTCATAACCCGAAGGCCGCAGGTTCAAATCCTGCCCCCGCAATGAATCCCGAGCAATAATACGGGATTCACAATGAAGTGTGGAGCCGTGGTGTAGAGGCCTAACATGCCTGCCTGTCACGCAGGAGACCGCGGGTTCGAATCCCGTCGGCTCCGCCATTAACATCCTTCTGTATCGGGAATTGAACCCATCAGGGTTCGTCGGAGCATAAGCTTCGTTAGGAATACTTCGCAGTCTCGTAACGAAGTGAAGAGTATCCCGTCGGCTCCGCCATGATTTAATTAAATGTTTTCACACCTTGCCGGTGTAGCTCAACTGGTAGAGCAACTGACTTGTAATCAGTAGGTTGGGGGTTCAAGTCCTCTCGCCGGCACCATTTTGGAGGCTTAGTGAAGTGGCTAAACACGGCAGACTGTAAATCTGCTCTCTACGAGTTCGGTGGTTCGAATCCATCAGCCTCCACCAGTTTTTTTTGAGAATATAATATGGCGGTCGTGGCGAAGGGGTTAACGCACCGGATTGTGGCTCCGGCACTCGGGGGTTCAAGTCCCCTCGATCGCCCCATTTATTTCCTATCAATTCAATTTTATTGGGGATTAGCCAAGCGGTAAGGCAACGGACTTTGACTCCGTCACCCATAGGTTCGAATCCTATATCCCCAGCCATTATTACCCCAAAAAGTGAAGCGAATGCTCTGCTGAAGATTCCGATTACTTTTCGGGGACCCCGGTAAACATTTGAGCCATTAGCTCAGTTGGTAGAGCACCTGACTTTTAATCAGGGTGTCGAAGGTTCGAGTCCTTCATGGCTCACCATTTACCTTACAGGTAAATATGTTAATATTGTGCGCGTGTGGCGGAATTGGCAGACGCACTAGACTTAGGATCTAGCGTCTTTGACGTGGGGGTTCAAGTCCCTCCACGCGCACCATATTTATGCGGACGTGGCTCAGCGGTAGAGCATCGCCTTGCCAAGGCGAGGGTCGCGGGTTCGATTCCCGTCGTCCGCTCCATTATTCAATTACGGGACGTAGCTCAGCTTGGTAGAGCACCTGGTTTGGGACCAGGGGGTCGCATGTTCAAATCGTGTCGTCCCGATTGTGATTTTGTAATGAATGTAGTGTGAAAAGTATTACGGGACGTAGCTCAGCTTGGTAGAGCACCTGGTTTGGGACCAGGGGGTCGCATGTTCAAATCGTGTCGTCCCGACCATAAATTTTGCGGGTGTAGTTCAATGGTAGAACTTTAGCCTTCCAAGCTAATAGCGTGGGTTCGATTCCCATCACCCGCTTTGAATGATAAAGGAACGTTATGATGTTTTAATCATAGCGTTCTTTTTCGTATGTTGGTCTATTCCTGGAATTCTCACATGAGGTTACTAGTAGTCTTCTGAGGGATAGGTTAGAATAAAACTACTTTGCTAATAAAATGGGATTAACTATGATTGCTGCGTTTATTGCTGAATACACAGGGAATATAACCTTTGTTGATTTCTTTAGTTTAGTTGATTTCATGTGGATTTAGGTTTATCCATGCATAGAAAGGAAGTCGGCCTTGATGAATCATAAGAACGAGCTGTTGAAGCAGCTGATTGCGAAGGGAAGCACTTATCAGTCCCTTTATGAGAATCATCCCGATGCCATTTGTGTAATGGATGTGAATGGTCAGTATATAGAGGCGAATCCAGCTGCTCAAAGAGTGACCGGATACACATTAGAACAATTTAATAGTACCCCTCCACAGTATTTGTTCTCGAGTGATGGGGAAGCGTTAAGGAGCTACTATTTGGAGCAGGCACTGCAAGGGGAGACCAGCAGCTTTGAGTTGAATTTTACTAGGCAGGATGGTCAGGTTCTTGATTTGGATGTTACCTATGTGCCGATCAGTGCTGAGGGAGAAGTTGTGGGTGTTCATTCCATATTTAAAGATGTGACCTTAACAAAGGAAATGCAGCGGCGCCTGATGGAATCTGAAAAGTTATATCAAGTGATCACGAATGATGCTAAAGATGTCATTGCATTTGCTACTGTGAAGGGGATCTGTCTGTCTATCTCTCCGGCTATACATGATATAGTTGGTTATACTCCTGAGGAGCTTGTTGGAACACAGCTTAAAGAGCTGTTCGCAGATGAAGGACCATGGGCGAAGAAGGATCTTATTGCATCTACGGGTATTTTAACAGGGAGGCTACGTCATGCGAATGGACACGAGGTCTGGGTTGAAGCCAGTATTCAGAAGGTACACGGATTCGGTACTCAAGCTGACAAGTTGCTCATCATTACCCGTAACATTACACCCAGGATGCAGGCAGAGGAGCATTTACGAAGAAGTGAACGGAGTCTTGCCCGTGCTCAAAAGATTGCTCATATCGGTTCCTGGGAGTGGGATGTAGATCAAGAAAGGTTCACATGCTCCAAAGAGTTCGTAAGGATATACGGGCAGGATTTCAGTCAATTCACCTCTCCATTAGACGAGTGGCTGAAGGTAATTCACCCTGACGATAAACTAATGGTTACCGAGGCACTAGAAAACGCCTCCTCCCAAGCTGCTCAATCCTTCGAACTAGAGTTTAGGGTTATTGGTTGTGGAGACAAGGATAAGGTTCTCTTCAGCCAAACTGATATAGAATTCGATGAAATGGGACGAACCAGAAGATTATTCGGGATCGTACAGGATATTACGGAGCGTAATCTGATGGAAAGCAGACTACGTGAGAGCGAAAAGCAGTATAGGATAATCTCTGAAAACTCGCTTGATTTAATTTCAAAGCATAAGTCGGATGAGGGAAATACTTACGCTTACGCCTCACCTGCTTGTATCACTTTGCTTGGTTATCAACCTGAGGAGCTTGTTGGGACGAGTGCTTTTGACTATTTTCATCCAGATGATAAAAAGATAGTACAGGATTACTTGGCGGTCCAGCTGCAATATCACTCAGAGTATACGGTCGCTTACCGCATAAGACGTAAAGATGGAGAGTACATCTGGTTTGAAAGTACGGGAAGGTATACTTTTGATGATCAGACAGGAGAAATTCTTGAAATAGTTGCAGTATCCCGTGACATTACGGACCGGAAAAACAACGAACGACGCCTGCAGGAGAGTCAGCAGCGGTATAAGTCACTATTCGAGTATAGTCCGTCCGCTGTGTACTCCTTTGATCTGCACGGTAACTATGTGACCCTAAACTCCAACCTGGAAGTTCTTTCGGGCTACAGTAAAGAAGAATTACTTGGCATGAACTTCAGCCAAATCATAAGCAGTGCTGAAATTAACAAGACTGTACGCTATTTTGAACTATCTATGAAAGGGGAACCCCAGTCTTATGAAACTACAATTATTCATAAGAATGGGACCCCTGTGGAGCTTAATGTAACGAATGTTCCTATTATTGTGGATCAGCACATCGTTGGAGTATACGGAATTGCTACGGACATCACAGAGCGTAAGCGGTATACTGAACAAATTGAGAAGCTCAGTTACCAGCATTCCTTGATTCTAAATTCGGTATCAGAAGGAATATACGGACTTGATGAAGAGGGAAGAACGATTTTTATTAATCCCGCCGCATCCAGAATGCTGGGTTACAGTGTGTCCGAGTTTATTGGAACCGATAACCATCAATTGATTCATCATTCTCGAAGCGATGGAAGCCCCTACCCGGTTGATGATTGTCTGATTCACCAGACGTTTAGGGACGGAAGAGCCCGTTCTGTTCATGAAGAGGTATTCTGGAGGAAAGACGGTTCAAGCTTTCTTGTTAATTACCGAGCGGCACCCTTGTATGACCGTGAGCAAATCGTAGGTGTGGTGGTCGTATTTAATGATATAACGAATGAACGGGAAATCGTTAGAGCGAAGGAATCAGCAGAGCGGGCAACGAGAGCCAAGTCGGAATTTCTGGCCATGATGAGTCATGAGATTAGGACGCCGCTAAACGGTATAATCGGAATGACGGATCTGCTGCTGGAGACACCGCTTCAAGAAGAGCAGCGTGAGTATGCGGATATTATCTCCGAGAGCGGGCGAGCGCTTCTCGGGATTCTTAATGACGTTCTGGATTTCAGCAAAATTGAAGCTGGTAAAATGGCACTGGATTATGTTTGGTTTGATCTATCGGCCTCCATATCCAGTGTGATTGATTTATTCACACCTGCAGCAATGGAGAAGAATATCAGCCTAACCACCCGGATTGATCCGGAAGTTCCTGCCATGATCCGAAGTGATTCATCCCGCTTAAGGCAGATTCTGATTAATCTTGTGAGCAATGCTTTGAAATTCACAGAGACGGGAAGCATCTCCATCTCGGTTCACAGGGCCTCCTCCTCTGAATCTGTATCTTCCTCTATGCTTCTTGAATTTAGAGTAACCGATACGGGAATAGGAATTGCGAAGGATAAAATCGATCAACTTTTTCAGACGTTCTCGCAATTGCACCCTGTGATTAACCGCAAATATGGGGGAACCGGTCTTGGCCTCGCGATTTGCAAAAGAATGGTTGAGCTCATGGGAGGGTCTATCTCAGCGGAAAGCCAAGAAGGGGTCGGCTCAACTTTTTGCTTTACACTGATTAGTCAAGATGAGGAATTAACTTTACAGAAGAAAGCATGCGAAGGAGATCTGGGGCAATCCACATCCCTCGGGGGAAGTCCCGAGTCTGCAGATTGGTTACAATATAAGAATCTGAACGTACTGATTGCCGAGGATCATCCGGTGAATGGACAAATCTTCGTACAGATGCTTGGGCGGTTAGGAATCACCGCTGATGTTGCCCATAATGGTGTTGAGGTAGTGGAGGCAGTAAGCCGCAAGCAATATGACTTGATATTCATGGACATCAAGATGCCTGTTATGGACGGTATTAAGGCGGCAAAGATTATTCGACAGGTGGTTCCCCAAGGAGAGAAGCCTGTTATTATCGCTCTGGCTGCACATGTTGACCATGAAGATATTCAGCTCGGTCTGGCCAGTGGAATGGAAGACTATATTAGAAAGCCATTTGAACTTCAGGAGATTAAAGCCAAGTTGATGGAATGGGGCAGCGTTCTAGAAGAACGACATAGATAGTATGTTTCATTATAATAAGCTCCCTTATAAGGCAGTTGCTGTCTTATAAGGGAGCTTATTAAGTTAGGCCTGCTATTCGGTTAAATAGATGATTCCAATCGTCTTGGGTCCGCAGTGACTGCAAATTACACAACCGGCATCACTAAGCAGCACTTCGCTGACTCCAGTTCGTTCTTTAATTAATTGACTCATTGCGATAGCATCTTGCTCGGCCAGGGTGTGGACTACAAAGAGGGTATCCTTGTCCATTTTGCCCATATTGGAAAGGGCATTGTTGACCATTTGATCTAGTGCCTTATCGCGGCTTCCACGCACTTTATAGGCGGGTGTCATTTTTCCCTGCTGGACTTTAATAACAGGACGGATTTTTAAGAGGCTGCCAACCAGATTCTGCATTCCGGAGCATCGGCCGCCCTTATACAAGTATTCCAACGAGTCAATTACGAATTCGGTATCTACTTTAGGTCTGATTGTCTCGAGCAGGGATAGGATCTGATCAGCGGACTGACCTGCCTCGGCTGCTTTAGCGGCCTTGAGAACTTGTATCCCGATTCCGGTAGATAGATTCAATGAGTCGAAGACATGCACACTTCCATCTGGAAATTCTCCTGACGCAATGACCGCATTCTGGTACGTAGAAGACAGTTCGGAAGAAAGACTTATGTAAATAATCTGGTCTCCTGCATCTACATAAGGAGAGAAGGCTGAAATGAAATCGGCAGGAGACGGTGCGGCTGTCTTAGGCAGCTTACCAGTCTGAGTCACTTTGGAGTACAGCTCAGGTGGGGATAGATCAATTCCATCCCGGAAAGTCTCATTATTAAACACAACATACAATGGAATAACTCCAATGCTATATTTGGCTACCAGATCGGATGGGAGATCTGAAGTGCTGTCTGTAAAAATCTTAATTTTTCCCATAGTATTCACCTTTCTGACTATAAGGCAGTCTATACTTACATTTGACTTGTACGAATAAAGAACAGGAGTAACATGAAAACAGGCGGTAATGCGCAAATAATGATTCCCAGAATCGCAAACAGCTTTTTGCGGTTCTTAAGGGCTAAACCTATTATACCTAGGATCGAACCGACAAGGGTAAGAACAATTGCAGCAAGTACAATCAATCCTGCCACCATAAATCCGAAGTGATTCAAGATCACTTCGTTGGTAACGGGGAGACCGCTATTAATCAGATCCCTGGAGGTGTTCAGAACAATCATGATTGCAGCAATATATGCAATGAATGCAAGGAGGCTAACTACGAATGAAGCAATCCCCGGTCCTGAATGCTTATTTGGGTCAGGTAATGGGTTCAAATGGCTTGTATTGGATTCCATATAACTATCTCCTTTTTAGATAACTTACAACTTAATCTCGTATTAATTTTTCACAAAATCAAGAAAAAATCAAGGAAACTTTGTGAATGATCCAGGTTGTTGTAGCAAAATGAGCTCCTAATACGTTAAGATTAACAGCAGAGTGAGTCCTGAATTAACGTATAAAGGGAGCTGAACAATGTCATGCATCGCAAGTATGTCGGAATAGGAGCACTTCTGCTATTGTTAGGAGTTGCGATTGGGGCCTTCGGTGCTCATGCCCTTGAGAAGGTACTCGGAGTTCATGCTTCTACCTATGAGACAGGTGTTCATTATCATATGATTCATGCTATAGGGATTATTCTAATTGCCCTTGCCGCAGGTCAGTGGGGAGAGTCTGCCAAGCTGAAATGGGCCGCACGTCTTATGGTGATTGGAATTGTGCTGTTCTCAGGCAGTTTATATGTATTAAGTATTACGGGTATCAAAACCCTGGGTGCAATTACTCCCTTCGGCGGAGCAGCCTTTATTGTTGGTTGGTTGCTGCTGGCCTTGGAAGCTTTTAATAACAAAAAATGAAGAAAAGGCGTTCTTCGGCAGATACCGAAGAACGCCTTTTGTTATGAGCCCGGTCTTGTCCTGAACTTAGGCATCTACGAAATCGATAATCTCACTGAGCCTGAAGGTGTATACCTGCTTCTCATCCACGTGGTATATATTAATGGTTCGGGTGTCAGGAGCATAGTTCAGGATGCGGCACGGAATCGTGACCCGCTCCCGATTCCGTTCAATGGAGAGCCGGACAAGCTTGTTATTGGAAATGTAGCTCTGAATCCAGGATTGAATCGCCTCATCATTCATGTTTCCAATGGAGCTACCATTCGTCTCCCCAGTATCAGGTGCCGATTTGGCTGCTGGTGCTTTAGGTTCCTCTTTGACTTGTGCCTTGGCTGTCAGCTCTTCTGCCGGATGGCGGAAGGCCTTGGAGATCATAGCTTGTCTCTTAGCACTTAAAGTAGCTTCAATGATCTCTCCAAGTTCTACACCTGATTTAATACGGTAATCTACAAGATTCCCTGAATTAAGCAGCTGGAGTAGAGCCTGTAGTGCCAAAGCGTTGGATTTATCTTTAATTAAAATATCGACATTAAACAAGTAGGCGAGTTGCTCGTTATGGTTCGTGTTGGTCATAGGCCCCTTCATATCCTGCTTTTTCTTAAATCATATCATTAAATCATAAAGGAGCATAGTCCTTGTGGGGGCTGGCTCATACCAATTTAACACAGTTACCTGGAATGAACTAAAAGTAGTTCTGAGTTCGTTCCGATAAATTATTTGTCAAAGAGCGCGGGAAGATTCGCACTGAAAGGAGGGCGGACAATACCCTTCTCTGTAATGATCGCTGTTACATACTCATGCGGTGTTACGTCAAAAGCAGGATTGAACACTTTTACACCAACAGGAGCCGTACGTTTACCGAAGCTTTCCGTAATTTCACTCTCAGGACGCTCCTCAATCGGAATATCCTGGCCCGTAGCTGTAGACAAGTCTATTGTCGATAAAGGCGAAGCTACATAGAACGGAATTCCATGGGCCTTGGCAAGTACAGCTACCCCATAAGTCCCGATTTTGTTCGCAACATCCCCATTAGCAGCAACCCGGTCAGTACCTACAATAACAGCTTGAATCCAGCCCTTGGACATGACCACGGCGGCCATATTATCGGTCAACAGGGTAACATCGATGCCAGCCTGTTGAAGTTCAAAGGCAGTTAATCTTGCTCCCTGAAGCACGGGGCGTGTCTCATCTGCAAATACCTTAAGCGAAACCCCACGTTCTTTGGCAAGATAGAATGGAGCCAGTGCAGTTCCGTATTTGGCTGTGGCGAGCCCGCCGGCATTACAATGTGTAAGCACTCCCATCCCACTTTCAAATAAAGGAAGGGCGTGCTCCCCAATCAGGCGGCATACTTCCTCATCTTCCTGATGGATGAGTATGGCCTCGGCCATGAGCCCTAAATTCCGGGCTTCGATCTCTGACTGTTCCTCGGCGAGACGCGCAGCTCTATCCTTCATTCTATTGAGTGCCCAGAACAGGTTCACAGCCGTTGGTCTTGATGTAGCTAAGTAATCGGCAGCCTTGGTAACATGGGCCAGCCAGCCGGAAGATTCTCCGCCGTAAGCATTGGCCGCTAGAACAACTCCATAGGCAGCAGAAATTCCGATCGCTGGGGCACCTCTAACCTTCATCGATGCAATAGCATCCCAGACCTCTTCAGGTGTGGTTAGCTCAAGAAACTCAATATGCTCAGGGAGCAGACGCTGATCAAGAAGGAACAGCCGATCTTCTTCCCATCGAAGGCTGAGAAGAGGGCCATTATGCTCGGAGCTTTGCAATGAAGAAGTGTTTAATTCGTTATTTGAGCTCATACCGTTACCTCTTCTTCCTTGGCAGCTTGTCTCGCAATCCCTGTAATCTCATCAATCGAGCTTGCAAAACGTCCGCGCTTAACGAGTGCTTTGCCGATCTTCAGCGCGGTTACCTTGGCTTGATGCTGGAGCTCCGCATCCGGGATTGTATCCACATCAGCCACGTGGGAGAGACCGACGATACGGCGTATCATTTTGGCACCCGCGAATCCGATGGCATCCCGAAGTATTTTCTGAACATACATATCCTGATAACCAGGCGTCTTGGCCGTTACATCAACAAGATCACGGTTCCAAAGGTCACGGAAGTGAGTCTCAAAATGCCGCCATACTCCTTCAATCATGACAAGCAGACGATGCCGCCGGGCATTAAGTTCATCCGAATTGCCGCTCCACCCAGGTTGGGCAGCGAAATTCAGCAGCAGATTGGCAATAACAGCCCCGATATCAAAGCCCATAGGTCCATAGTAGGCGAACTCGGGGTCAATCACTTTCGTAGATTCCCGGGTTGCAAATATGCTGCCTGTATGCAGATCCCCGTGAAGCAGAGCTTCAGCATGAGTCAGGAATTTCTCCCGAAGCAGTGCGATCTCAAGCCGCAGCTCGTCATCGTGCCAAAGGGCCTCGGCGTTCGGGCGAATGTCTTCGCTGAAGCTATTATTAGGAGAATCGCGGTAAGGATCCTCAAAGATAAGGTCCTCTGTGATTTTGCACAGATCCGGGTTGATAAACCGGCCCAGCTGCTCCTTCTTCGCTTGCTGGTTCATTCCTAAATCCGAAGTATAGAACAGGGTTGAGGCTATGAATCGACCGATATGTTTAGCAAATTGGGGATATTCTTGTCCTTCGATTAACCCTTTGCGCATAATGGTATGATCACTTAAATCTTCCATTACCGTAATAGCCAGATCGTTGTCGTAAGCGTAAATGGCCGGGACGAGGTCTGGAACATAGGAATGCTGGATTTCCAAAGCTTCACGTTCAATCCGTGCACGGTCCAGACTAAGAGGCCAGGATTCACCGACGACTTTGGCATAAGGAAGAGCTTGCTTGATAATAAGTCCTTTTCCCTCAGAGGGATCGGTAATACGGAATACGAGATTTAAATTGCCATCACCAATTTCCTCTACAGACAAATCTGCATCTTGACGGAAATGACCGGGAATAGTTCTGGCTAAAGCAACGGCCTCTTCAAGAGACAGGGGATGATACTCAGACATCAGTGTTACACCTCCGCAGACACATTTATTCATCAATGATATGGAATGAACTAAAGGAGTAAACGTATAGATTCAGGCAGCAACTTATTGCGCCACGTAACTAATTACGCATTCTTTAGTTCAAGCCATATATGGATCAAATTTCTTTAAGTTAGTATATCGGAAAAGTAATCCTTTTTGTATCTTTTTTTAAGAAGGCCATGGTTGTTTCGCACCGAACTGGATAGGGTAAAATGTAGTCATGGAGCGGTAACGTTCTGGACAAGATAACTATCATTCACGGGCTGACCCGGTGGGATGATCATACAATCTAATTCCGAATGAAAAGCGAGGGAATGAACATGGCAAAAGCCGATGCAAAATCCACCAGCAAAACTAAGACATCAGGATTGGAAGAAGTCCTTAATCAGCAGATAGCTAACTTAAATGTATTGTATGTAAAGATTCATAATTACCACTGGTATGTTAAAGGAAATAATTTCTTCACGCTGCATGTCAAATTCGAAGAGCTTTATAATGAAGTTGCTTTGAAAATGGATGAGATCGCTGAGCGTCTGCTCGCGATTAAGGGCAGTCCCGCAGCTACGTTGAAGGAATACCTAGATCTTGCTACCATTCAAGAAGCGACTGGGAAGGAAGATCCGAATGCAATGGTGCAGAATCTGATTGAAGACTTTGCAACATTGTCAGAATCCTTCTCCGAGGGTATTGAACTGGCTGATCAGGCTGAAGATGAAGCGACCAGCGACCTTCTGACCGGATTTAAAGGAGAGCTTGAGAAGCATATGTGGATGCTTCGTTCTTATCTGGGATAAGAATATCCGAGGTGGAAGGCACGAGGGTCCTCTCCAAGTGGGCTGCTGAGAATTTACCTTATAGAATGGATGAACCTGTGTCCTTTTGCGGATATGGCTTCTTTTAAAAGATTCAAATGATGGATAGCAGGCAGGAGCTATAAAGCGATTGCCAAGCAGATTTTGTCAGGCTTGACTGAATACAGTCAGGCCTGTTCCTTTTTTAGGCATCGATTAAGAGAGAAGACTGCTGATATACTGGGAAAAGGGGCATTTTTAGGCGATACAAGGAAGCTTGGTCAGATTGATAAACCCTTCGAAGTAGGGTAAAATGAAATGAGAATCAATGAGAATCAGTTAGAATAATTCTAATTAGATATTCATTATGGTATAATTGCAGGCAGTGAGGGAGACGTCCCAATTAATATATACGTGGAACACACTGTTATGTTATCGATCAAATGGAGGGAGCAGCTAAATATGGCTACACAATTTACTATTGAAGGCTTGAAAGCAACAATCGAGGGGAAGGAAATCCTAAAGGGGATTAACCTTGATATAAAAGGTGGCGAAATCCATGCCATCATGGGTCCGAACGGTACAGGTAAAAGTACGCTGGCTTCTGCCTTGATGGGGCATCCTAAATACGAGGTTACGGACGGAAAAGTAACTTTGAACGGTGAGGATGTACTGGAAATGGAAGTGGATGAGCGCGCACGTGCAGGCTTGTTCCTTGCTATGCAGTATCCAAGTGAGATTGCGGGTGTTACCAACTCCGACTTCTTGCGCAGTGCCATCAATGCACGCCGTGGAGAAGGGAACGAAGTATCCCTTATTAAATTTATTCGTCAAATGGAAGGCAAAATGAAGGAACTCGAAATGAATCCTGAATTTGCACACCGTTATTTGAACGAAGGCTTCTCCGGTGGTGAGAAGAAACGGAATGAAATTCTGCAAATGATGCTGCTTGATCCAAAAATTGTTGTTCTAGATGAGATCGACTCCGGTCTGGACATTGATGCACTTCGTATTGTTGCTAATGGTGTGAATACAATGCGCAGCGAAGAGCGTGGCTTCTTGATTATTACCCACTATCAACGTCTCCTTAACTACATTACCCCTGATTTTGTACACGTGATGATGCAGGGACGTATTGTGAAATCCGGCGGTCCTGAGCTTGCGGAGCGTCTGGAAAAGGAAGGCTATGATTGGGTGAAAGAAGAGCTGGGTATTGAAGACGAGACTGTTGGTCAAGAGGCGTAAGCAGGAAGGAGGAGAATATATTGACTACACAAACCATTCTTCCGGTTAATCACGAAGCCTTGGCGGCATTCTCAAAGTCGAGCGGTGAGCCTGCGTGGGTAACCGAAATTCGTTCGAAAGCTTTGGAACTAGCAGCAGGACTTGAACTGCCTAAACTGGAGAAGACAAGATTGGATCGTTGGACACTGGATAACTACGGTAAGCTTCGTCAAGGAGCACAAACTTCTGAAGAGCTTCCTGAGAGCCTGTCCAGCCTTATTGATATTAACGAGCATAGCAATTTGATTGTGCAGCGCAATTCGGGTGTGGTATTCACCAAGCTTTCCCCAGAACTTACAGCTCAAGGAGTGATCTTCACAGATCTGGAGACTGCTGTGCGCGAGCATGAGGACCTGGTTAAGAAGCATCTGTTCACAGCCATTCCAGCTGAAGAGAATCAGCTGACTGCGCTTCATGCAGCTTTGTGGAACGGTGGCGTATTCTTGTATGTGCCCAAGAATGTAGAGGTTGAGATTCCTCTTCAGGCGGTATTTCTGATTGATGATGCAGGATCGTCCTTCACACCGCACGTTCTGATTGTAGCGGACAGCAACAGCCGTGTAACTTATGTGGACAATTACATTTCTGGTGATCTGAATGAAGCGATTGTTCATAACGGTGCAGCAGAAGTGTTTGTAAAGGCGGGCTCCAAGGTACAGTTCGCATCCGTTCATCATCTGGCCGGACAAATTACGGATCTGACTTACCGCCGCGCGGTTGTTGAGAATGACGGCAGCATTGAATGGATTATCGGTGAGATGAACGCCGGAGACGCGATGAGCGAAACGCTGAGCGTTCTTAAAGGAAATGGATCAACTTCTGATGCCAAAGTGATTGCAGTAGGTTCGGGTTCACAGAAGCTGAATCTGACTACCAAAGCGGTTCATTTCGGCAAAAGCTCGGATAGCCAGATGATTACCCGTGCAGTAATGCGCGAGGAATCCACTGCGATTATTAACGGTATCACCAAAATTGAAAAGGGTGCGACCAAAGCCAACGGCGAGCAGACCGAGAAAGTATTGATGCTCAGCCCTAAAGCACGCGGGGACGCTAACCCGATTCTGCTTATTGATGAGGACGATGTAACAGCCGGTCATGCTGCTTCCGTCGGACAAGTGAATGCAGAACAAATTTACTACTTGATGTCCCGCGGGATCTCAAGAGCTCAAGCCGAGCGCTTGATCATATACGGATTCCTTGCTCCGGTTGTATCGGATATTCCGTTGGAGCAGCTGCAAAACCAACTGCAAGGCTTGGTTGAGAGGAAGCTCGGACAATGAACAGCCAGTGGATCAAGGAACAGTTCCCTATCCTGAACCAAGAGGTCAATGGCCATCCACTTGTATATTTGGACAGTGCGGCTACTTCACAGAAGCCGCGTGCTGTTATTGATGCGATTAAGCATTATTATGAATGGGATAACGCGAATGTTCACCGCGGTGTACACACGCTGGGAAGCCGTGCTACTGATGCTTATGAAGGTGCCCGTGAGAAGGTAGCCAAATTCATCGGAGCCAAACGCGCTGAAGAGATTGTATTCACACGCGGAACTACAACCGCGCTGAATTTGGTGGCTTCATCCTATGGACCATCTGTCCTAAGTGAAGGCGATGAGATTGTGATTACCCAAATGGAGCATCACAGTAACTTTATCCCTTGGCAGCAGCTTGCCCTGCGGACAGGAGCTACCCTCAAATTCATTCCTCTTCAGCAGGATGGAACAGTTACGGTAGAAGCTGCCGAGGCAACAATCACCCCTGCGACCAAAATCGTAGCGATTGCTTACGTCTCCAACGTGATGGGTGTTGTTCATCCGATTAAGCAAATTGCCGATATTGCGCATCGTCACGGTGCGGTTATCGTGGTGGATGGTGCCCAGAGCACTCCGCACCTGAAAGTGGACGTACAGGAATTAGATTGTGACTTCTACACCTTATCCGGGCACAAGATGTGCGGTCCTACCGGTATCGGTGCTTTATATGGCAAGAAGGCGCTGCTGGACTCGATGAGTCCGATTGAATTCGGCGGCGAGATGATTGATGATGTGGGACTTTATGAGTCCACATGGAAGGATGTGCCTGCCAGATTTGAAGGAGGTACACCAATTATAGCTGGAGCTGTAGGTCTTGCAGCGGCAATCGATTTTCTTCAGGAGATCGGCATGGATGAGATCGAACGCCACGAAAGAACACTAGCAGCTTATGCCATGGATCGTCTTTCCAATATCGATGGAATCAACATATATGGACCTAGTGAGCGGCATGTTGGCGTAGTTACGTTCAACTTGCTGGACGTGCATCCTCATGATGTGGCCACGGTACTAGACTCATTCGGTGTGGCTGTTCGTGCAGGACATCACTGCTGCCAGCCGCTAATGCGCTGGTTGAACGTGAGTTCTACGGCAAGAGCCAGTCTGTACTTGTATAATACAGAACAAGATATAGACCGGCTGGCATCCGCTCTGGTTCAGACAAAGGAGTATTTCGCATGACACAACTTGACGATCTCTACCGGCGTGTCATAATGGATCATTATAAGAATCCGCGTAACCGTGGGAAGTTCGATGAAGATACGGTTACCGTGGATCTTAATAATCCTACTTGCGGTGACCGAATCTCCTTGCAGCTTAAGCTTGCAGGTGAAGTCGTAGAAGATGCCCGGTTCACGGGTGAAGGCTGCTCAATCAGCATGTCCTCTGCTTCTATGATGACGGAAGCCGTTAAGGGGAAGAAGCTGGATGAAGCTTTGGATATCGCTGACAGATTCTCTTCCCTTATGAAAGGTGAAGAGGTGACCTTTGACGATTACGAGGATTTGGAAGCCCTGTCCGGTGTTAATAAATTCCCTGCCCGTATCAAATGTGCCACACTCGCTTGGAACGCTCTGCGCAAAGGTATCGACCACAACGATTAATATATATAAGTTGAATTTAAAGGATTACTAATAGGCAAGAGTGTGAAATGATTCTGAAGAAGCGTAGCGTTCTGAAAGCTTTCTGAAAGAAAGCTACATCGGAAGCCTATGCTTTGTGATCAGACTTCTACCATTAGAAAAACCAACCAAGAAGTCTGAGAACAACAGCGATCGTAAGAACATTTCATACGGCTGGCTAGCCTGTAAATCATTAGCTCAACTTATACAGCAACCAACCTATAGGAGGTAATTACAATGGCCAAAAAAGCCCCGGATATGGAAGAGTATAAATATGGCTTCCGTGACGAGCATAAGGCGGTATTCCAGTCAGGTAAAGGACTGACCCCTGAGATTGTCACTGAAATTTCCCGTATCAAAAATGAACCGGACTGGATGCTGGACTTCCGTCTGAAATCCTTGAAACAGTTCGAGAAAATGCCAATGCCTCGTTGGGGCGGAGATCTGGATGATCTTGATTTCAACGATATCCAGTACTATGTTCGTCCTTCTGAGAAGCAAGGTAAGACTTGGGAAGAGGTTCCTTCCGAAATTAAAGAAACTTTTGATAAGCTGGGTATTCCTGAAGCTGAACAAAAATTCCTGGCGGGTGTATCCGCTCAGTATGAGTCTGAGGTAGTCTACCACAGCATGCAGAAGAACCTTGAAGATCAAGGCGTTATCTTCACAGATACGGATACGGCTCTTCGCGAGCATCCGGAAATTTTCCGTGAATATTTCGGAACAGTTATCCCGCCAGCTGACAACAAATTTGCAGCACTGAACAGCGCGGTATGGTCCGGGGGAAGCTTCATCTATGTTCCTAAAGGTGTGAAATGTGAAGTTCCGCTTCAAGCTTACTTCCGTATCAACTCCGAGAACATGGGTCAGTTCGAGCGTACCCTGATCATTGCAGACGAAGACAGCTTCGTACACTATGTAGAAGGCTGTACAGCTCCGATCTACAGCACGAACTCCCTGCATAGTGCTGTTGTAGAAATTATCTGTAAGAAGAATGCACGCGTTCGTTACACCACGATTCAGAACTGGGCTCCTAACATCTATAACCTGGTTACGAAACGTGCAGTAGCTGAAGAGAATGCGACCATGGAATGGGTTGACGGTAACATTGGTTCCAAGCTGACTATGAAATACCCTGCCGTAGTTCTTAAAGGCCGCGGCGCTAAAGGCAGCGTGCTCTCGATCGCTGTAGCAGGTAAAGGTCAGCATCAGGATGCGGGTGCCAAGATGATTCACCTGGCTCCTGACACAACATCTACCATTGTCTCGAAGTCCATCAGTAAGCACGGCGGTAAAGTAACTTACCGTGGTCTGGCTTCCTTCGGACGCCAAGCTGAGGGCGCTAAATCCAATATCAAGTGTGATACACTGATCCTGGATAACGAGTCGACTTCAGATACAATTCCTTATAACGAAATCATGAATGATAACATCGTGCTTGAGCATGAGGCGACCGTATCAAAGGTGTCTGAAGAGCAGCTCTTCTATCTGATGAGCCGTGGTCTGACTGAAGCTGAAGCGACGCAAATGATCGTTATGGGCTTCATTGAGCCGTTCACCAAAGAACTGCCGATGGAGTATGCGGTGGAAATGAACCGTCTCATTAAATTCGAAATGGAAGGAAGTATTGGTTAACCTTGATTTATCAATGGTTTCCAGTACTTAAATAGAGGTTTGTCCGTTTTTTGTCCGTTTATTTTACGTACTGGGTGTAAAGGGCAAGGGCATCATCCTCAATTTTATCAGTAACATGTAAATACGTGTCTGCAGTGACTTTGACGCTAGCGTGTCCAAGTCGCTCAGACACGTTTTTTATCTATGTACGAACATCTAGCAATTAAAGTTGGAGTGAAGGTTCGTATGGTATTTAGGCATAACTATTATTAAGGAGGCTGTTAGATATGGCGTTATTCGGAAGGAAGGATAATCAAATTGAAAATGGTTTTGAAGAGTTGATTATAGAAGGAGAAGTTATAGAGTCAACACATTCGCTTGTGAAAAACCGGGCTGCTCTAACAAGTATGAGAGTAATATTCGAAGAACGAAGTTCTTTAAACGAGATGGGCATATCATTTATTGTGAGTATTCCATATTCAAAGATTAATAGCATAGCATTAGAATATAAAGGGTTTACTAGTACCAATAGATTGATTATCCTCAGTGGAGGAAAAGAATATAAAATAATGTTTAGTACACTTGAAGATGTATTAAGATTCTACAGGCTTTTAAGTACATACATTCTGTGATTACTTTCATATTCTAGATCTCTTTTAACCTGTCCTCGATCATTTAACCTATCGCTAATACTTCTAAGGATTATTCGCGCATAGAGCCTGCATGAACAAGAAACACGTGTCCGACCATTCGGACACGTGTTTTTATACTTATGCAGGTGCATAGCTAACATTCCCCTTGGAAAATATAGGGGGTATGAATTCTACTCCGCAAAGACTTCCTGGATATCAATGTTCGTCTCGCGCGAGAGATCCGCGAATCTTGTATCCGTCTTTACAAGTGGACGGAAGAAGTCGGAAGGATTGGTCATTACAATGGAGCCCAGTTCTCCAGAGGAGAGGCGTACACGCTTGCCGATAAAGTTAGGCAGCATATGGCGGATGAAGGCTTGGGTTGGCTCCGGGCTGAATTTGCCAAAGCTCAGTCTGTACAGTTCATGCAGTACTGTAATAAGTTCTTGCTTGTTCTGATATACCCGGTTAGAGGTCATGGCGCTGTATACGTCTGCAATTGCAGTAATTTTGGCAAAGGGATGGATCTCTGAGCTGGTCAGGCCATTTGGATACCCGCTGCCGTCTTCACGTTCATGGTGCTGGATGGCAACGAGCGCGGAGATTTCATCTTTGGTGGAATTACGTATGATCTCGGAGCCATATGTGGTATGGCGTTTGATCTCTTCATATTCTTCTTGTGTAAGCTTGGCAGGCTTGTTCAAGATCTCAGGAGAAATCATGCTCTTGCCGATGTCATGAAGGAAACCGGCTTTACCTGCCTTGTAGGCCTCTTCATGAGGGTACTCAAGCCAGAGCGCAATATAGTAAGACAGCATACCTACTTGCATGGAATGGTTGTATGTATAATTGTCTTTCTTATCTAGCATCAGGAGAAGGGAGACGACATCTTTTTGAAAAGTGAGTTCGTTCATTAGTGGATTCAGAATATCATCTACATCGTTCTCATTGAATTTGCCGGTTGCCAGCGCTTCCAGGAAAATACTTTCAAAGGCATCAATGGCATCATTGAACTGCAGCTCCATTTTGTCAAGGTTACTCAGTGGAAGATCTTCGGTAACAGGCAGTTCGACATCGACATAGTCAATACTATGCTGTACGAGCTTTATGATGGAATCGTCGGAGAGTACTGTACCTTTCTTAAGAACAAATACCCCATTATTATTAAAAATATCATTCTCTATCCGATCACCTGGAGCCAGCTCCATCACATGGCGACGCATAAGTTTCCCCCTCATTCGACCTTATTTGCTATTCATTTTAACAGGGAATATTTGGATTGACAATGATTTTAATAGGCTTAAAGACACCCTGAGGGGTGTCTATAGGGGTAAGGTGGGATTCCATGGTCCCTGTTGGTGGCCTTTCCACTCGGACCCATCTTCCCAGACTTCCTTTTTCCAAATCGGGACTACCTGCTTCAGACGTTCAATCGCATACCGACTTGCCTCATAGCATGTATCCCGGTGCGGGGAAGATACGGCAATGATCACGCTGGTCTCGGCAATATCCACATGACCTATACGGTGGCTAATCGCGCATTTCGTCTCCGGCCATCTTGATTGGATCTCTCTCCCGATAGATTGAAGTCCGGACAACGCCATAGGAATATAGGCTTCATATTCCAAGTGGACGGTGCGCTGCTCCCCTGTCATTTCCCTGGTGGTTCCGACAAATGACAGTGTTGCTCCATGGTTAGCGGTGATTACTTTAGAAGTCACCTCATCTACGGATAGAGGACTCCAGGTAATAACATACAGTCCGTCTTCGGAAAGATGCGTATCATTCGTCTCTTGACCATCGCCGCCAGATACGGGAGGAATCAAGGCGATCTCGTCATCAGCCGTAATAGGATGATCAGGAGAAGCATACTCTTGATTTACAGCTACGAAGGATACGGCAATAAGAGCCTCGGCTGCAGGATAGGTATCAGCCAGCTGTTTCTTCAAATCGGAAGCGGTCAGAGATTCTCCTGTAAGATCCAGTGCGATTACGGAAGAACCTATTCGGTCAATAAGACCGGCGAATAGTTTTATTGTTAAATGCATGATTTTTCACCTCGGAATGCTTTCTAAACTCTTTTAATATATCATAGTTATAGGGAAGTAAGGTATTCAAGCAAGATTAGGAAAAAGGAGGGGCGTTCATGCCGCCGGAATCGAATCTGAACAAGTTAACGATACTGCACACTAACGATTTACATAGTCATTTTGGCGTTATGGCCCGGATTTCCTCCATGATCAATGAGGAACGTAAAGGTGAAGGAGAATTCTTGCTGTTCGATATTGGGGATCACATGGACCGTATGGCAGTAGAAACCGAAGGTTCAATGGGACAAGCCAATGTGGATGTACTTAATCTAATGGGGTACGATGCCGTAACGATAGGCAATAATGAAGGGCTTACTTTTACGCCGGAGCTGCTGGCACAAGCTTATGCAGGTCTTACCTGTCCTGTAGTGTGCTGTAATATTAAAGAGCGGGATACGGGGCGAGCACCGGTATGGATGAAGAAGCATACGGTTCTTGATAAGGCAGGCTTTAGGATCGGGGTTATCGGGGCTACAGCCCCTTATGCGGAATTCTACAGACTGCTTGGATGGGATGTACTGGATGCGGCAGCTGAAATTGCTGAACAGGTGGAGAGCTTGAAGCCCCATACGGATTTCATAGTGCTGCTATCACACCTGGGGATTCATACCGATAAAGAACTGGCGGGGCAGATTGATGGCCTTGATCTAATCCTTGGCGGTCATACCCATCATTTGTTGGAAGAGCCATTAAGAATAGGGAATACCTACCTTGCAGGTGCGGAGAAGTTTGGACATTTCCTGGGCAAGATCACACTGATTCCAGAATCTGAGAGTGGCAGGCTCCGTCTCTTGTCGGGCTGCTGCCTGGCTGTAGAGCCAGGGAGGGAGAATTCAGAAGTTAGCACGGCCATCGAAATTCACGGTCAGCATGCACAGGAGAGGCTGGAGCAGACTGTAGCTATAACGACAAGGGAGCTCCCCATACAGTATGCTCAGGAGTCCCCGCTCGGGAACCTGCTCGCTCAAGCTGTAAGGAGATTTACGGGGAGTGATCTCTCCCTAGTTAATTCCGGGCAGCTGCTAGATAGTCTTCCTGCAGGTGAGATTAGTGCCGGCATGCTGCACGCACGCTGCCCTTCACCGATTAATCCGTGCCAAATGCGTCTTCGTGGTGAACATATTCTGTACAGTCTTGAGCAGTCGCTGATTCCAGAAATATCAGAAAAGGTCATTTATGGTTATGGCTTCCGTGGGAAGGTGCTCGGGAATTTATGTGTAGATGGTCTGGAGGTCTTGTATAATCCGGCGGCTAAGCCTTATCATAGAATCGTCCAAGCGAATCTGGCCGGAGTTCCATTAGAACCTGAAGAAGAATATTTGGTAGGGACCCTGGATATGTTCACGTTCGGTATTGGTTACAAACGGCTGACACAGGGAACTGACAAGGTATACATGCTGCCGGAGTTCATCAGGGATTTACTACGGACAGAGCTTCAGGAACCGGGAGCGGTGGACAGCAGTTTCTTGAGTAGATGGGCAACAATTCAGGGTGAGGTAAAAAAATGACGGCCTTCACCCGATATAATTAGGAGGATGTTATGAGTTTAATTGTGGCTATTATTTTAGGTATTGTCGAAGGCTTAACGGAATTTATTCCAGTCTCCTCGACAGGACACATGATTCTGTCAGCTAAGCTGATGGGATACAATGACCAGTCTTCGGAGATGAAGACTTTCGAGATCATTATTCAGCTAGGAGCTATTCTGGCCATCGCTATCGTGTATCGTGAACGAATCTTAAATCTGTTTGGACTTAAGAAGGATAAGCAGCTCTTCAGGTCACAGGTGCCTGCCCGTAAGCTTAATCTGATCCATGTCATTCTAGGGTGCTTACCGGGCCTTGCCGTCGGATTTATTTTCCGCCACCAGATTAAGGATTTGTTCAGCACAAGCACAGTTCTATGGGCGCTGGTAGTCGGCGGGGTATTTATGATCTTTGCAGAGTGGTTCGGGAACAACAAAGCCCGCGTATCTGCCAAAGAGATCGACCATCTGTCTTACGGTCAAGCTTTGCTGATTGGATTCTATCAATGTATTTCTATTCTATGGCCGGGATTCTCGCGTTCAGGTTCGACTATTGCCGGAGGTATGCTAAGCGGAGCAAGCTATAAGGCGGCTGCGGACTTCTCCTTTCTGATCGCAATTCCGATGATGTGTGCCGCGTCAGGATATGAATTGCTGGATTCCTACAAAGATATTACCGGAAGCAACCTTGGGTATTTTATCCTCGGCTTTATCGTTTCCTTTGTGGTTGCGTATCTCGTTGTGGTAGCCTTCCTTAAGCTGCTGCAAAAAATAAAACTAAGACACTTTGCTTACTATCGCTTTGTGCTTGCAGCGGTGTTCTGGATTTTCATCATGCGTTAATCGGTTGGTCCATCGTTACTCCTGATTCAAGGAGCAAGGGGTCTGACAACTGAGTAAAATTGCTTAAGAGATGGAGTGACCCACTTGCGGCTATTATCTGTTAGCTCGCTCCAGCCGGGAATGAAGCTGGGCAAAAAAATATACAACGAAGAAGGGCTCATTCTACTCTCGGAAAATGCCGAATTAACTGATGTTCTTATTAGGCGTTTGAAGGAACTTGGCCTGAATCAAGTCTATATTGCGGACCGTCTGACTGAAGACGTGGAGATCCCTGAGATGATCTCGGAGGAGACCCGGCGCCGGGCCATGCAGGAGATCCGTACAAATTTCCGGAAGGTTACGGAATTATCAGTAAAGGGTAGGGTTTATCCGTTCCTAGGTAAGTCTTTCCTCAAAGTGGTGGAGTCGATCTTGATGGATTTATCCTCCAGGGAAGACATTATGATTATGATGATGAATATCAACAGCACCGATCATTATTTATACCGCCACTCCTTGAATGTATGTGTCTATACCTTACTGCTCGGTAAAGTTCATGGCTACAACAATGACGCTCTCTCGGTGCTCGGTTTGGGTGCACTGCTGCACGATATTGGCAAGACGAAGATTCCTGCCTCTATCCTGATGAAGCCGGATAAGCTCACGGATTATGAGTTCGAACAAATGAAGCAGCATACCGAAATCGGATTTAAAATGCTTAAGGATGAGCCGGGAGTTCCACTTGTTGCTGCCCATTGTGCCCTTCAGCACCATGAGCGGATCAATGGCAGCGGCTACCCGAGAGGGATCAGGGAGAGTGAGATCCACGAGTATGCGCGCTGGATCTCAATTGCAGATTCGTATGATGCTATGACGACTCACCGGATATATCGTTCTGCTCTGCTTCCTCATCAAGCTACAGAAATGCTGTATGCGGGCTGCGGTACATTGTATGAGAAGGAGAAGCTGGAAATCTTCCGGGATCATGTGGCAATTTATCCTCTTGGGATTACCGTTGGACTCAGCACGGGCGAGCAAGGAGTCGTCGTCAGAATCAATCATGAGGTTCCACAGCGGCCGGTGATTCGGGTGTTCTCTGGACCTGAAGGGGAAGTGCTCAAGGTACCCTATGAAGTTAATTTAGCCGTCAAGTTATCAGTGGTAATCACCTATGTGCAAGGCACTGAGCCGGAACTAGCATATGTTTAACTACATAATTACGGGGCAAAGCCCGTCCTTTATGGACGGGCTTTGTGCTGTAGCGCCGTGCGCACTTGATAAGATCATGATATGATGAAGATTAAGAAAACAGGGAATTAGGTTAATAAAAGAAATAAGGTGTGTAAATCATGAGTATAGTTAATTTTTCACAAGATCCGCTGGACGTCATTAATCCGGGTAATGATCCTTGGGATCCGATTATATCCCTTCGGCAGTACGGACATCATGTATTGACGAGTGTAGAGATGACGATTACGAATCTTTGTAATATGCGGTGCGAGCACTGTGCTGTTGGCGACAGTCTTGTTATGGTGGAGCCGGAGCAGATCCCGCTTTCTCTCCTGCTGAAGAGGCTGGATGAAGTGGAGCATTTGAAGACGATAAGCATTACGGGCGGCGAGCCTACCTTCCGCAAGCAGACAGTGGATGAGAAAATTATACCGCTGCTCCGTTATGCAAAAGAACGTGGAATCAAATCCCAGATTAATTCCAATCTTACCTTGGATTATGGGCGTTATGAGAAATTGCTTCCTTATCTGGACGTCATGCATATTTCGTTCAACTATACGAGTGCGGATGATTTCCATGAAATTGGCTTTGCCCACAGCGGACATTCCGTGAAACGGGAAGTAGCTGAGCGGATGTACGAGACCATGATTGAGAACTCCATCAGACTCAGTCAGGCAGGGATGTTCGTCTCGGCTGAGACGATGATCAATTACCGCACTCACCACAAATTACCTGAGATTCACAGGATGATTCTGGAGATGGGTTGTAAAAGGCATGAGGTGCATCCAATGTACGCGGCAGATTTTGCCGAAGGACTTCCTGTATTGTCGCTGGAAGATATGCGCCAGGCAATCGAGTCTTTGCTCGATGCACGGGATCCTGAAACATGGATGCTCTTTGGAACACTTCCATTCTTCGCCTGCAGCCCAAGTGAATCGGAGCAGAAATTGATTCACCGTCTTAGAAATGAGCCGAATGTTACTGTTCGGAATGATCCGGATGGAAGAAATCGTGTCAATGTAAACATGTTCACAGGAGATGTATTCGTGACAGACTTCGCGGCCATTCCTTCGTTTGGCAATGTGAATAACGAGAGTCTTGATCAGATCTTTAACAAGTGGCTTCATACTCATCCGCTGAGCACAACAGTTAATTGTCACTGTGCTGCTGCGGGTTGCTGTGGTCCGAATTTGCTTGTGAAAGATATGTATTATAAAGACACAGATTTCAAATCTCGCTCAGCGATCACATTATAGAAACGGGGCGTTGGTGTTGCATCATGATATTGAAGTGGGCAAATTATTCCTAAATTTGCTTTTGGTGTTTATTCTGGTTTTCTTAAACGGCGTCTTTGTTGCAGCTGAATTCTCGCTGGTAAAGATGCGTCAATCCCGCTTGACACAACTGGTGAGTGAAGGGAACCGCCGCGCTGGGTTTGCGCTCAAAGTCAACCAAAGACTGGATGCCTATCTGTCAGCTACCCAGCTTGGGATTACCCTGGCCTCGCTTGGCCTTGGCTGGGTAGGAGAGCCGGCCATATCGGAATTGCTTATTGAACCCCTCATGTTTAAGATGGGCGTTACGGATGGAACTCTAATCACCACCGTCTCTGTGGCGGTTGGATTCTGTATTATTACGTTTTTACATATCGTTCTTGGAGAACTTGCTCCTAAATCCCTGGCTATCCAGAAAACAGAATCGACCACTCTTTGGTTGTCAGCTCCTCTGCTGTACTTCTATAAAATCTTTATGCCGGTCATCTGGCTCCTGAATTCGGCTGCTAATGGTATGCTCAGACTTGCGGGAATTGAACCTGCGAGTGAAGCAGAGGCCGCCCACTCTGAAGAAGAGATTCGGATTCTGATGAATCAGAGTGCGAAGAGCGGGGTTATTGACAAGGATGAAATCAAGCTCATGGACAACATCTTCGATTTCTCGGATTTGCTTGCACGTGAGATCATGCTTCCACGTACGGATATGGATTGCCTTTATACGAACCTGTCCTGGGAAGAGAATCTGAGAATTGTTAGTGAGACCAAGCACTCCAGATATCCTGTGGCTGTTGAAGATAAGGATCAGATCATTGGGTTTGTGCATATTACAGACCTCCTTCTCCCCGAGCATGGACACGGGAACAATCTGGAACAGCTGATTCGTCCAATCTTGAATGTTCCTGAATCGATGGAGATCAGTCAAGTGCTGAGACTTATGCAGAAGAAGCACTCTCAGCTTACATTGGTTGTTGATGAGTATGGAGGTACCGCTGGACTTCTGACCGCAGAAGAAATCCTTGAGGAGATTGTGGGTGATCTCCATGATGAATTTGAGGATGAGCGTCCGGAGATTGAGCTGCTGCCTGATGGCAGCTATTCGGTAGATGGAAGAATTCTGCTGGAGGATGTGAATGACCTAACCGGAATCGAAATTGAGGATGATGAGGTCGATTCGATCGGAGGCTGGCTCTTCAAGGAATTGGAGGGAGCTCCGGTTAAAGGGAAGAAGGTGCAGGTGGGCCGGGTAGTATTTGAGGTAGCCGAAGCCACTCGTCTGAGGATTACCCGGATCCAGATTCGTCAAATTGTGAAGGTACCTGATCAAGAAGTGACTCAGGAGCAAGAGAAAGACAATTGAATCTCTTTGTAATTTTGCAGGACTCCTTTTGGAACGAAGACTCGTTCCGAGAGGAGTTTTTTTGATTCCTCCGGGAATTAAAGGTTCATATTCTGGGCGAATGACATATGTTAAAAAAGGAAGGGCTTTGGTTTGGTATGGATTTTCGCCTTGAAGATTATGGATTTTTGGAAAAAGGAGGAAAATGCGTGATGCATCCACAGGAAATTGCCTGGTATCCTTTCATAGGCCCTTGTGATCCTTGTCCGCCGATTACCTGCAAAACATATTCCACTCCGCCGCATCTTTTTATACAGTTCCAGCCGCCGAATCTGCCTCAGTTCAGTCCAAGAGAGGCTCTTATGCATGGCACCTTATGGCCAGCCCTGTACAGCCCGTATGAATCCAAGTGGGGAAAAGGACGGTGAGAGCATGAGCGCACCTGAAAATCCAGTGTGTGATCCGCAGTTCTATGAGCTGCTTGAGAAGCTTCAAGCCCTTGATTTTGTACTTGTGGAGCTGAACCTGTTTCTGGATACGCACCCGCATGACCTGCAGTCCATTCAGCAGTTCAATATTCTGACCCAGGAAAGAACCCAGCTCGCCGAACATTTCCAGCGCCTGTATGGACCGCTGCAGAACTTTGGCCGTGCCTTTTCCAAATATCCATGGCAGTGGTCGGAAAGTCCCTGGCCGTGGCAGGTGTAACACCTGCCTCTCTTTCTGATGCGACCGTTAAGCTGATCAGAACAAGCAAGTAATCCTGCACTGTTATTAAACAGTGAGAGTTCAAGCTGAAGGAGGTCATGTGCACCATGTGGGTATACGAGAAGAAACTGCAGTATCCCGTGCGGGTAAGCAAGTGTGATCCGCGAATGGCAAAATATCTGCTTGAGCAGTATGGGGGCGCGGACGGCGAGCTTTCCGCGGCGCTGCGCTATTTGAATCAGCGATACACGATCCCCGATAAGGTTATCGGGCTGTTGAACGATATCGGCACGGAGGAATTCGCCCACCTTGAAATGATTGCGACAATGATCTACAAGCTGACCAAGGACGCTACAGTAGAGCAGATGGATGCGCAGGGACTAGGCGAATATTATGTCGCTCATGACCACGCCCTGTTCTATCAGAACGCGGCCGGTGTTCCTTGGACAGCCGCCTATATTCAAGCCAAAGGTGACCCGATCGCCGACTTGTATGAAGATATCGCTGCAGAGGAGAAGGCACGGGCTACATACCAATGGCTGATCGACATGACGGACGATGTGGATCTACAGGACGGGCTCAAATTTCTTCGGGAGCGGGAGATCATCCATTCGCTTCGGTTCCGTGAGGCGGTAGAGATCCTGAAGGATGAGCGGGATAAAAAAACGATTTTCTAATAGTGAAAAGTGGTTCGCGAAAGTGCGGATCACTTTTTTTGCATTATATACCGGTAGCTTCTGCTTGTTTAGAAGGTGGTATTCATGAGTAAAAATATAGATACGGTTATTGAGATCATTTACTAGGAAGGGAGAAATCGTGATAAAAAAACATATTATTCGTAGCTTACCGATTTTATTAGCAATTGTAAGTTTAATTTTTATTATCTTAAATTATCAAAACGGTCATAGGCTAAATTCATTACAGATGAAAATCGACGATGAGGTACAATCCAACTTATCCACTTTGGAACACAATCTTTCGAAAGTAGATGCTGCTTCTTTTAAATCATCTTTACTTCTCATTCGAGAAGCAACATCGAAACTAGTCGCAGTTGCCAGCCTAAGTAGCTATAATAATCAGCAAAACGGTGTGACACTAAGTTCTGTATTTATGCTTCTAGAACAAATACTTAGAAATGCAGATATTTCAGGAGTAAGTATTACGCAAGACCAACTGATGCAATTAGAGGATTTAATAAAATTATTATCTTCAGATCCTGGGAATCAAGATCTGATCTTTAAACTTCACAACCTCATTGTAACGATTGATTGATCGTATCAAGTGGTTCGCGCGAGCGCGGATCACTTTTTTGTATGATTAGGCTGCGCCATCTGTCTTGCTTCATCCATCTGGCAGAGGGTGATTTGCAACGGAGCAAATATGTCGTTTATCATAGGTTCTGGATACAAATACATATATGGAATTGAATAATGAAAGGAATTTATTCAATTCCATGTAGCGAAGGGACTGGACCATGGAAGTAACCAAACGACTGAATAAGCCTGAAGCGATGATCTTTGATATGGATGGAACGCTGTTCAAGACCGAGACCCTGCTCGTACCCGCCTACCATCGGATGTTTGAGGAGCTCCGTAAGGAAGGATTGTTCGAAGGGGATGAGCCTCCCGTGTCGCGCTTAATGGACAGTGTAGGTATGGTTATGGATGAGATATGGGCCAGAGTGCTGCCGGATCATGATAAAATGGTGCAGCAAAGAGCGGATGAGCTGTTCCTTGAGAACGAGATTAAAGGGCTTAAAGAGGATCCTACAGAGCTGTATCCGGGCGTTGCCGACACTTTAAGACGGCTAAAGGAGCAAGGAGTGCGGCTTTTTGTAGCGAGTAATGGTCTGGAGCGTTATGTAAAAGGTGTATCAGACGCGCATCAGATCAAGCCTTTATTTGAACATATATATAGTGCTGGAGAATACCAGACGGCCTCTAAGGTCCATCTGGTTGACCTGCTGCTTCGGCATCATGAGATAAAGAATGCGTGGATGGTCGGAGACCGCTCCTCAGATGTAAAAGCAGGCAAGGAGAACGGCTTAACGGTTATTGGTTGTGCCTATGCGGGGTTCTGCGGTGAACAAGAACTGGAGGGATCTGATACCATCATCAGATCCTTTAGCGAACTGCTGGACTTATACAGCCAGTCCGTGTAGTAATATGGAGCGATCTTAACATAAGGACAAACAGACCCTCGCTATTCAGCGGCGGTCTGTTTGTCGTTCTTATTGTCATTCTTATTGTCATTCTTCTTATTATACTGCCAGAGTGCGTATTCCAGTGGTCTCGTGATGGCTTTGCGGTAAGCCTCCATATCCCCTGAGAGGGCAAAGACCTCACGGGCCGGCTTGGGATTGACTTCAAGCACATAGATATGACCTTCCTTATCAATGGCGATATCTAGAGCTAGCTCGCACAAGGTGCCATAGGTTTCTTCCAAATATTTAGAAATATCTAGACAGAGCTGATCAGTCTCTCTGCGGATTTCGCTTCGTCTTTCTTCCGAAGGGAACCAGACCGAAAGCTGGGTGTTCATTGGCACGGCATGCCCGCCGCCATGAATGTTGGAAGTGATGCTGCGCTGGACACCGACACGTCCCGCCCCGCCTGTTACCTCCCATTCCCCTGAGCCATTCTTTTGGACCAGAATCCGGTAATCGTGGACCCTTCCATTAGGCAGCTGAATACGGATTCCTTCCTGGACAATATACCGGTTACGTGACCTCCAGTTAAGCAGATAGGGACCGAGACGGGAGGGATGCAGCTTTTGGGGGGAGATGATTTTCCTCTGAGGGTTGCGTCCTTGAATCTGGTATAGCTTTGGGCCAATCTTCTCAATCTTCAAGATCCCCCGTCCGCCTGTGCCATTAATCGGCTTAAGGTAGATCGGGTTATTCCGCTTAAGCAGCCTGTATACATCACTGAGATCGTTGAAAAGGGCGGTATCAGGTAAATGTTCACGGAAATTCGGCTTCTTCGACAAGACCTGGTGAATTGTCCATTTGTCGCGGAGCGGGCGATTGAGAAAGTGAAGATGGCCGTATTTGGACCTGAACTGCCTCAGCTGTTCAAATCTTTTGCTCTTCTGAATGCGGCACCGGTCAAAGATGAGATGCGGGAAATTACGCCATGCTCTGGTCCATTTCCGGCTCTTGGGATCATAAATCAAGGCGTAAATTAAATCTTTGCTCTTATGAACATCTGAAGGGGTAAAGACGAAGACATCCAGCCCCAGCTTCTGGCCTTCAGCGATCATCCGCTGGTAAATCGGTCGCTCCTCCAGACGCTTCTTTTCATTCATATATAAAGTTAGAATACCTAAGACGGGTTGTGACAACTGAGCTCACCTTCTTCAGATCAAGTTGTGGGTGCTGCCTCAGCACCGTGTGTAGACAAGGTGCCTTCTTCAAGGATCAAAGTCGGCTTGCCGGTTGGGCCTTCTACCATCTTTCTTGCTGCGAGTCCGGCATTGAAGCACATTTTAAGGCTTGAGGGATTATCCAGAGCCACCCTGCAGCTGAGCCTGCCCATCTGGAGCCGCTGCGCCTGAAGCAGTCTGGTCCCGAGATGTCGGCCCCGGTATAAGGGGTGCACGATCACAATACCAGCCCGTTCCCCATATTCGGCGACCAAGGATAGCCCCGCCAGGCGGCTGCCATCCTCGGTATGGACGGTGGCGATGAACAGTGCGTACCCCGGCTGCCGAAGGGCGGCCGGGGTGAGCTTTTGAATTTCACGGTAGGCATCTCTGGTAATCCGGTTGCCTCCATACTTCCGTGTGAAGCCCAGGATGGAACTATGCATTCTGTTCCAAGAATTTATCTGATCTGGCACTACCAATGTGATATCCATAATTGTTATCCTCTTAAGAATTATTGGACTGCTTGATGAGATACTGACTGTATTGAAAAATACGCTCCAGTGATTTTTTGCGAATATGAGGCTCATCAAATTTCATCGGTTTGGCATTGGCTTCGAAGAACCAAATCTTCCCGTCCATGTCCACGCCGAGATCCAGCGACATTTCACCAAGCATGTGACCTGCTCCACGCTCGATTTGCCGCGCTATAAGCAGCGCACCAGACTTTACGCGGTTCATCATACCGGGAGTGATCTCCCGTCCGAAGACAAGAGCCAGCAGCTCCTCAGGGTCTTCCACACTACCTCCCTGAGGAACATGTGTAGTAATTCTCCGGTAACCTGCCTGCCTGGCCCCGATCCCGGTGACCAGCCATTGTCCTTTACCGTTTTTTTGTACGAGGACACGGAGGTCGAACTGCCGTCCGTTATGGGACACCAGCTCGATTCCTTCCTGGACGATATAATTAGTCAGCCCGATCTCATTGCTGATTCTCCTCCAGATTACAGAGAGAGAGGAGGATTTAACGACCATAACTTTGTGGGGAGACTGAATCGTGAGCTGCAATGGATTGGATTCATTCTCGACATATTTCAGTCTCATGATGCCTTTCCCTGCCTTGCCGCTTACAGGCTTAAGATAGAGGTTCGGGTAGTTCCGTATCATCCCCGATAGGGTTTTATATCCTGTCAGCTTCTTGGTGGCAGGGACGAATGATTTGGTAGAGGGAGATTTCTTCAGCCAGGCGAACAGCTCCCACTTATTAAAGAAGAACGGATTAAACAAATGAATATCCGGGTGGGCGAGACAAGCCTCTATTTTCCTCAGAACGGCTGGTTTCTCTTCATTCTTACGCTGCGGGATGCGGTTATAGATGACATTCGGAAGAGGGAACCACTGCTCCTCCCAGAGCTTCTTTTCTGGTATGAAGGTATAGCCGAGCACTTTACTACCGGACAGCTTCAAATCCCTCGTGGTAACGACATAGACGGGAATACCAAGGTCCTTGCCTGTTTTGACAATATCACGAAAGTTTCTGCGGTTGCCTTGGAATCTCTTGTATTTATCCGGGCTCGTTAATATAGCAATGATCGGTATAGATTCCTCCTGCGGCCAGCCAATCATATGCCTTCCCTCCGGCGGAACTTGCTTAGGTATAGGCAATGCTCCAGAATATGCTCAACCGAGGCTTTGCCTTCTGCACGGAGTGAGGGATGACGGAAGATGGAACGTCCTGGCTTGGCGTTGGCTTCGAACATCCAGATGTTCTCGTCTTTATCGATACCAAAGTCAAAGCCGATCTCGCCGATTAAATGCTGATCGCGTCTCTCAATAGCTTCTGCTATCATAATTGCGGTCCTCTTGGCGTTGTTCAGCACTTCCTCGCCTCTTGCGCCAAACACACGGCTGAGTGCCTGTTGGGGTGTGAGAAGAGCCCCTCCATTCTTGAGATGGGTCGTTACACTGCCTTTGCCGGCTTTTTTGGCGCCAATTCCCACCACAACCCATTGGTTCTTGCCGTTCTTATGCATGTGAAAACGGAAATCGAGCGGACATGCATCAATCTCGATAAGCCGAATCCCCTGCTGGACCACGTAACTTCGGAGTGTGCGGCCGTGCCGGGTCTGGAGGGTTTTGATCAGGCTGCTGAAAGTAGCGAAACGCTGCAATACATTTCCCTTTGAGTTGCGATATCGGGCATAAAAGCCTCGTTTGGGTACATAAGATAACCTGTAAATCCCTTTCCCCAGGCTTCCAGCCGAAGGCTTATAATACACGAAGGAATGCCGGTCCAGCATATCCTTGATTTGTTCCGGGGTAGGATTCATATGGGACTCAGGGATATGCTGAGCAGCCAAAGGATCATCCTCAAGCAAGCGGTAAATATCCGATTTGTTGAAGAAGCTCCAATTGAAGAAGGGGATTCTCTTCCGGATGAATCGCTCTCTCAGCTGACTAATCGAGGATGTTGTCTCCGCGCGCCTGCTTGGAAGCCGGTTATAGACCACGTCAGGAAGCGGCACCCTTTTCCTTGTGAACCGATCCGTCTCTGTTAGAAAATAACCGTTGACGGTCTCATCCTGCCAATCAATATCACGAGGCGTAAAGGCAAAAATGTAAGATTGATTACTTCCTTCACGCAGCAATTGCTTGATGAACCCGGTTCGCGAACCAAAGGGATTAATCAGGGAACTATTGCCGTCAGACAATACGCCAATAAGCGGTCCAAGCTGAACCTCGCCAGCATCCAGATTGCGCAGAAAGACCCCGCCTGACATGGGAACCTTGATGCCCTTCCTAACACCTGAAGCAAGATACAGGTGGTTACCCTGTTTGTTAATCGGTTTAACGAGAGCCGGGATTCGTTCGCCTCCAAGTCTGAGCTTCACTGACTTTTTGCCGGATAGCTTGAGGCTTTTCATCAATGCGCCTGAGACGTAGACGACTTTTTGGGGCTGCTGCGTGAAATGAACATTACAAAAGGTCATGCTCATGAATTTACCCTCCTAAGTTGCCGGAGCCATAGATAGCGCGCGTACATAACCGGATTTTCTACCGATTTGCGGGCGCTCATCTGGTCCCCGATTTGAAAAAAAGCGGAACGTCCGGGTTTGGAGTTCACTTCGATGATCCACACGCGGCCTTTTCGGTCGATCCCGAAGTCAATGCCGAGCTCAGCGAGCCGTCCGAAGCAGCTCTCCAGGTACTCAGGGATTTCAGCGGACAAGCGCCGGATTGTACCGAATATCATCTCTGCGGCTGACTCTCCGAATTCCAGGGTCAAAAAACGCCCTGCTTCCACAGCCGTTCCACCCCCATGCAGATTGGAAGTCACCGAGTCTTTCTCACCCAGCCGAACAGCCATGCCAGTTAAGCTCCAGCGGCCGGATTCGTTCTTTTGCATCAAGACCCGTACATCGAAGGGTCTGCCGTCCGAGTCCGTTAATTGCAAATAAGGCTGGATGATAAAGGCACGCTCTCCTATGAAACGGTCAACCCACGCCGCCCCAGTCTCCCATTCGTGAAAGTGCTTCTGGAACAGTGCGTTATTTCTGTCCCTCCCGGTCAGCATCAGATGTTGATCTTCGTTAACGAGGCGGATATGCAGGGTCATCTTACCGTGTGTCCCGCTGTGCGGCTTCAGAAATACTTCGTTATCATGCTGATGCAGCCATCTGGCGAGTTGTCTGGAATCTTTGTATTTGGCCGTCTTGGGGAGATATGGCAGGAAGATCTTACGTCGCTTCAGGCTTTGATAGACATTCCATTTCCCCGAAAGGCCTCTGGCCAAGTATTGGAACTGATGGCCCGCTTCTGTTATATGGGCCAGCTTCTGACGTGTGAGCTGAAGCTGGCGGGGGTCACGATAGCTCACCCGGTCATAAATGATGTCAGGCACAGGAAAAGAAACGTTTATCCACTTACCCCGCGTGTATTGATAACCTTCAAAGCCAGATCCGTCACCCAGGATTCCTTCCGCAGTGAACACATAGACCTTCAAATGATGACGGGCTCCAGCCAAGGTGAGTCTACGGCAGAAGAGTGCCTCGCCAAAAGGTGGTGATACATTATGATTCTCGGATACCATAACTCCCATCACGGCACTTGCTGCTGGAGTGAACTGTTGATTCATAACAGGCTCCTCCCTTTAAGAACCGGACAGGTAGGTAGCGTAATCAATCATTCGCTTGACCGATGGACGAACTTTTCCACTAGCAAGCGGAGTATTGTCATTCTTGGACGGCTTGGAATTGACCTCAAGCAGCCAGACTTTCCCGCTTGTATCCATAGCTAGATCAATTCCGAGCTCTCCGAAATGGGCAGGGATGTGAGCTTCAATCCCCTGGGCAATATCAAGTGCGGCCTTCTTCAGGCGAATGCCTGCCTTCGCTTTGATCTCTGCCGAAAGCGAAGTTTTGGCTACGGCATCCTTGACGGTGCTCAATGTCCCGCCCCGGGCGAGATTGGATACGAAATGCTGATTCCCTGCGATGCGGGCAACAATGGAAGTAATCTCCCATTTACCGAGCCGATTTTTCTGGACCAAAGCTCTGAAGTCAACAGGTCTTCCTGTTGATTCTATGAGGGTAAGTCCCTGCTGGATCTGATAACGGGTAGTTTTCATTTTGCCGGAGAGCGAGGAGAAGAGCTTCGTTAAAGACTCGAAGTTCATCTTGCGGGCACCTCCGACCTGGGTAGCCAGTGTCTGATAGGTTCCTTCGGGATTCCGGGAGATCCGAATGATGCCTTTGCCAAGACTACCTCTGATCGGCTTGAGGAACACGACTGGGTGACGGCTGCACATATTTTTCAGCATGGCATAATTGCGGAACAAATGAGACTCCGGGAGATAACGAAGCAGGGTCTGGTCTGGCTTCAGTGCATCGAAGACTTCAGTTTTGTCCAGAAACTTTTCATTAAAAAAGTGGCTGCCGTAGCGGGATTTTACTTCTTTCATGAAATGCTGTACGCTAGGTTTGTTCTCAAGCTTACGGGAGGTTAGCCGATTGTAGAAGACATCGGCTGCGGGAAGATCTGCCTGGCGCCAGCCGTCACTGTATACCCATCCCTTGATACGAGCGGGATCGGACCCGATGTGATCTGTGGTGAAGAAGTAAGCGTAAGCCCCCTGCTTCTTGCAGGCATGGATCATTTCCTGGCAGAACATCGTTATTGAACCAAAAGGTCTTTCGGGTGAATCTGGATAATCTCTGCTGATCAGTACGCCTATGAGCGGCCCGAGCCGCAGCTGGGAAGAACCCCGCTTAAAGGAAAGCTGCAAGGAAGGCCTTGAGACAATGCCCATTTCGCGAGCTAGCCCTTGACTGATTCGGATACCGGCATATCTGGGGAGAGATAGAACCTTGACGCCTTGCTTGAATGATCCAAAAGAAAGCTGAAGATAGCGGTTTGTTGGAATTTTCCACCGCTTAACCATCATTTCCCCTAGAATTATGGTATCTTCGTCCAGCAGTCCTGGATTCATGATCTGTACCGATACTTTTTTGGAGGACATGAAGTGGATCTCCTTCCAACCGCAACTAGATGAACGTGCAGAATGAATGGAATTGCTGCAACCATTCTGCCGGAGAAAGGTATCTGCGGAATGCATGTAATTCACTATATGAGGACATATACCCCTTGGTGATTGCGCCTTTTTCCAAGGACGAACTGTTTCGCAATTAAACGACATATATAAGACGAAGTTGAAAAATGACATGTAGGTAAGGCGTAACGGAGGGGAAGCTTGGAACTGTAGGAGCGAAAGCGATCGCCTACAAGCTTTCTGAAAGAAAGCTACATCGGAAGCATAAGCTTTGTCTCCGGATTTCATCCCTACTTCGGTATACATCAAGAAATCTGGAGACAACAGCGACCGAAAGTCCAAGCATTCCCTGTAGTTACGACTGTACCCACAAATGTGAACATTTTAATTGCGTCTTATATGGAGACAAATCAGGAGGAATGAACAGATGAATATTTACGATAAGGCACATGAATTGGCACAGGCCCTGAAGGACAGTCAGGAGGTACAGGAGATTACCGCGGCTGTTAAGCTTATTGATGCCGATCCGGACAGTAAGAGGATGCTTGATGACTTCCGTAACCGTCAGAACGAGCTTCAGCAGCGGATGATGTCCGGCGACATGCCTTCACCTGAAGAGATGGAGAACATGGAGAAGCAGTTCGAAGTGCTCAGCCTCAATCTGAATATCCGCCGCTTGTTCGATGCTGAGCGTCGTCTGAGCGTTATTATCCAGGATGTTAACAAAATTATTGCGGACAGCCTTCAGCATTTGTACGGCGCTCAAATGTAAATTTTTTGTGCAGCTTGTCTCATATTCCGGGCATCTCCTTCATAGAGTAGAAATATAGATTAAGAGAGCGAAGGAGATGCTGCTGAATGATGAGACAGAGCAAATGGAAAAATATTATGTACTTGTTAATCGCTTTGGCGATGCTTATTTATGCCCTGCCCATGATTTCATTTAAACCTGGTGCAGGCTTAGTATCGGTGTTCGGCATGGTCTGGGCGGCGTTCGCCTTCCTGGTTATCGGTGCCCATCTTTATTTCCTTCTCGGTGTAGATGCTGAGAAGCAGCGGGCGCTGGATCAGATCCGCAAAGCGAAGCTGATGGAATGGCAGCGGAAATGGACGCGGGAAAAGGAAGAAGGCCAAGGCTTGTAAGTACGTAATGAGGTTAATACACGAAGAAGGGTGACACCTGGGGGTCATCCTTTTTTGTGCGCGCGCAGCTATGTGTATTTTATAAAATAACGATGTATAATAGATACAGAATAGTACAGATTTGATCGGAGGGTATAACAGTTGGAAGGGCATGAAGAGTCAATTACCAAGCATGAGCAGCTGCTTCAGCATATCGAAGGGTTAAAGATAGGAACCAAAATCTCGGTTCGCAAGCTCGCGAAGAATCTCGGGGTGAGTGAGGGGACTGCCTACCGGGCTGTGAAGGAAGCCGAGAATTTGGGAATTGTAATCACCAAGGAGCGGATCGGCACGGTTCGTGTGGAGAAGAAGCCCCGGAACATATCCGATCAGCTTTCGTTCGGGGATGTGGTGGATATTGTTGAAGGTCACGTGCTCGGAGGCGCCGAGCAAGGGCTGCAGAAGACGCTGCATAAGTATGTGATCGGCGCCATGAAGATTGATGCCATGGCCCGTTATATCGATGCAGGCAGCCTGCTTATCGTGGGTAACAGGGAGGATGCGCATTTCCTCGCCTTGGAGCAGGGTGCGGGAGTGCTTATCACCGGAGGCTTTGGTACCAGCCGAGAGGTGAAGCAGCTTGCTGACCAGCTGTCGCTGCCGATTATTTCCTCCAGACACGACACTTTCACAGTAGCTTCAATGATTAACAGAGCGATCTTCGACCGTCTGATCAAGAAGAAGATTATGCTTGTTGAAGATATCATTTCTTCCAGAGTTAGAGTCAGTACGCTAAAGGTTAACAGCAATGTGTCCGATTTCGAAGAATTGGCTAGGGAGACGGGCTACCAGCGATTCCCGGTCGTGGATGAGTGGAACCGGGTTATCGGAATTATCAGCCGCAAGGATGTCGAGGACATGCCGGGAGAATCCAGCATTGAGAAGCTGCTCACACGCAACCCTATAACCGCGGGTATGCAGACCTCACTGGCTTCAGCCGCGCAGATTATGATGTGGGAAGGGATTGACTTCCTGCCGATCGTGGACCGCAACCGCAAGCTGATCTCCTCCGTGACCCGGAAGGAAGTTCTGCAGGCCATGCGAGATGCGCAGAATCAGCCTCAGCTCGGAGAGACATTCGAGCACCTGATGTGGAACGGATTCGCTGAAGAGCGTGGGGAGGATGGACGGTTATTTTTTCACGGGATGATCACACCCCAAATGTCCACGAATCTGGGGACAATCTCGCAGGGAGTATTAACGGCATTGCTAAGTCAGGCGGGCTTAAGTGCTGCGAAGGATGTAAGCGGAAATGATCATATTGTGGACAATATGACCACGTATTTCGTACGGCCGGTTCAGATTGAGAATCCGGTTGTCATCTCCCCTGTCGTTCTTGAGGTGAGCCGGCGCGCATGCAAGCTGGAGATCGCCATGACCCATCAGGATAGTCTTGTCGCTAAGGCGGTAATGACGCTCCAGTCTATTGATCATGCGTAGGACTAGGAGGGTCTGCGGGTGTAGAAGCTGATATTGCGCAGTCCGGCAAAAATATTAAACGCTCCGAGCAGCATGAACAAGGCTCCGATGACTACCCGCAGCGTTGATCCGGTGAACATGAACATTTGGATAACCGACAGTACAATAAGCATCACGCCCATGCTAACGTTGGTCTTGGCCGCGTTCAGACCGCGAACGGCCGGATCGACAGATCGCCGGGACCGAAAGCTGAAATATACAGAGCACACACAAGCAATGATCAGTACAGCATACAGAATGTATTCAATGGCCTCAATCATGTAGAAGAGCAGCTCCTTTATCAATGGACATTCTATAGTGATTGTAACATGAATGATCCTGTGGAATGAACTAAAGATTGCTTAACGGCGCAGCCGGATCCCTAGCTGCGGACATACGGCTTGACCTCAATCCAGATTTGGAGGATGCCTTCGCTGACCAGCATGGTTTTGATCTGAACGGCGTATTCCTTGTCGCGGACAATATAGATTTTGCGGTTAAGGAAGGTTCTTGCCATTTTGGCATCGGTGTCAATCTCGAACATGCTGCGTCCGCGGAGGACCTGCAGCTCTTGCTGCAATTTCTGAACAATCTCCTTCGAGGCCACGGGATCGAGTGGTTGCTCGCCATCCTCCACCCTAATTTTTATGGACTTGATAATCGTCTGACGCTTGCTGAATTTCTTCATGGTCTTCAGTTCGTCGAGAGACTGATTCAGCTCAATTTGGAGATCCTTGTTCTCGATCCAGAGCTGATTGTAGCTTAGATGAAAGATGCTGTTATAGATAACCGCGCCAATGACCATTCCAATTATAAAAACAGAGGTGATCTGGGCGAAGGAACGGACACGTTCATTCGGGTTCTTGCTCTGGCTCTGGCTCATCTTATCCGTCACCCTTTCCCCCCGCCGCAGACCCATTTCACAAGCTCTGATCCCAGATGGGCTCCGATAAAGGCAAACAGCAAATAGAGAATCTGCTTGATCACCGGAGATAGATTCCCGTCAAAAAAGTTACTTTCTATGACTCTCATCGGGTCAATTGTTCCGCCGATCGCCGCCGCCAGCGCCCATATCTTGATGCGATCCGATACATCCAGCATCGTCTGGGTGGGCGGCTGAAGCGAGACGACAGCCCCGATGCCTCCAAGCAGCGAACCCCCAAGTACAATTCCAAATGCTATAAAAAAGTCCAGAAGTGCTTTACTAATAAAGGTGCTCATGCCTCACGCCTCACTTTCTTATGTGCATTTTCAGAGAGCCCGCGAAAGCTTCGCTTGTCCAGCATCTCCCTTACCATTGTATGGGCGCTTCGAAGCCGTCTATGATAAAATATTAATTATAAATATTATTTTTTTAAGAAGAGAACCCGCCTTGAGGTGACGGAGGAAGGAAACCTGCGTATGGACAATTTTGTTCACCTGCATGTGCATAGTGAATATAGTCTGCTGGATGGCGCGGCCAGAGTAGAAGATCTGGTCAAGACAGCAGCCGGCTTTGGAATGAAGGCACTCGCGCTGACCGATCATGGGGTGATGTACGGCGCTGTGCCCTTTTATAAATTATGCAAGGCACATGGAATCAAGCCTATCTTAGGATGTGAGATGTATTTTACGGCAGGCTCCCGCAAGGAGCGCGGCAGTCGCAAGGATCAGCCGATCTATCATCTGATCCTCCTTGCGAAGAATATGACAGGTTACAAGAACCTGATGAAGCTCTGCTCTATTGGCCATCTGGAAGGCTTTCATTATAAACCTAGAATTGATTGGGAGGTTCTCAGTCAATATAGCGAAGGTATCATCGCGTTAAGCGCTTGTCTTGGCGGAGAAGTACCTCAGCATCTGCTGCATGGAAGATACGAAGAGGCCAAGAGAGCGGCACTTCGCTATAAATCCGCCTTCGGAGAAGACTTCTATCTGGAGCTTCAGGATCATGGGCTGACCGAACAGAAGAAGGTCAATCCTCTGCTGGTGCAGCTGGCAGAAGACACGGGCATCAGTCTGGTGGCTACGAATGACGTTCATTATCTGGAGAAGAAGGATGCCGAGGTGCAGGATGTTCTTATCTGTATCGGTACGGGGAAGTCGGTGGATGATGAAGAACGATTCAAGATTCCTACGGATCAGCTGTACCTAAAGGATCAGCAGGGGATGCAGGCTTTGTTCCCGCACATCCCTGAGGCGATTAGGAACACTTCGGTTATCGCGGATAAATGCGAGCTTGAGCTTGAATTTGGGCGTCATATTCTACCTGCGTACCGGCCGATCCCGGAAGGAGAGACTGCAGGCAGCTACCTGGCCGGGCTATGCCGAGAGGGTCTGTCCGCCCGCTACGGCAGTACTCCGCGCTGGAGTGATGCTGAGCTGAAGAGAGAGCTGGAAGAACGGCTCGAATATGAGCTGGGCGTTATTGAACGCATGGGGTTCTCCGATTATTTCCTGATCGTATGGGATTTCATCGCTTATGCGCATAGAACCGGAATCGCGACAGGGCCGGGCCGTGGATCTTCCGCGGGCAGTCTGGTGGCTTATGTCCTTAAGATTACAGATGTTGACCCGATGAAGTATCATTTGCTCTTTGAACGCTTTCTGAATCCAGAGAGGGTTACAATGCCGGATATCGATATTGACTTCAGTGATGAGCGCCGGGATGAGGTTATCGCCTATGTTGTGGACAAGTACGGTTCGGAGCATGTGGCCCAGATTATTACCTTCGGTACGATGGCGGCCCGTGCGGCGGTCAGGGATGTCGGAAGAGCTCTGAATGTGCCGTTCGGAGATGTGGACAAGGCGGCCAAGCTCATTCCGGGGAATATGGGCATCAGCATCCAGCGTGCCTTGGAGATGAGTCCTGATCTGAAGGCGATGCACGCATCTCAGCCACGGATAAGAGGTCTTCTCGACATGGCAATGAAGGTTGAAGGCATGCCGCGTCATGCCTCAACCCATGCGGCGGGTGTCGTGATCTCGCGAGATCCCTTGACGGATGCTGTTCCGCTGCAGGAAGGCAGTGAGACGACTGCGCTGACCCAGTATCCTATGGAGAGTCTGGAATCGATCGGGCTTTTGAAAATGGACTTTCTGGGTCTGCGAACATTATCCATCATTGAGCGCTGTCTGCGCTGGATTCAGGAGCAGACCGGAGATCAGCTTGACTTCCATCAAATTCCGGATGATGATTCCCTCACCTACGAGCTGCTTGGCCGCGGGGAGACAACAGGCGTATTTCAGTTGGAGTCCGCAGGGATGCGGCGGGTGCTAAGGGACCTGAAGCCATCTGAATTTGAAGATATTATTTCAGTTCTGGCACTGTATCGTCCGGGTCCCATGGAATTCATCCCCAAGTACATTGGCGGCAAGCACGGCCTAGTGGAAGTGGAGTATCCGCATCCGGATCTTGAGCCGCTGCTCGCCGATACGTACGGGATTATTGTATATCAGGAACAGATTATGAAGATCGCCTCGTCCATGGCCGGCTTCTCTCTCGGGGAAGCGGACCTGCTTCGCAGGGCTGTCTCGAAGAAGAAGCGGGAAGTGCTGGACGAGCAGCGGGAGCACTTCGTATCCGGAAGTCTGAAGCAAGGATACAAGCAGGAGGATGCTCATGCGGTCTATGATATGATTGTCCGATTCGCGGACTATGGATTCCCTCGGGCGCATGCGGCTGCTTACGGGGTGCTTGCCTTCCAGACCGCCTATCTAAAGGCCCACTATCCCGTGCACTTCATGGCATCCATGCTTACCGCGGTGATGGGCAGCCACAGGAAGGTAGCTGAGTATATCGTCGAATGCCGGAGGATGGACATTAAGGTGCTGCCTCCAGATGTGAACCACAGCGGGGTGCTGTTCACTCCGCAGCCGGCTGATGAACCTGGGACTCATGGAGTCATCCGGTTCGGACTTGCAGCCATCAAGAATGTAGGCACCCAGGCGATGGAGAGCATTCTTCGGGTCCGCCAGGAGCGTCCCTTCGACAGCCTGCTCGACTTCTGCCGCCGGGTCGACCTAAGAGTATGCAACAAGCGTGTCATTGAGTCTCTGATTCAGGGCGGTGCCTTTGATGCTCTTCCAGGTCACCGGGCCCAGCTGCTTGCCATGCTGGATGAGACGGTGGAAGCCGCGCTGAAGTGGCGCAAAGAACGGGATGATCTGCAGATCCAGCTGTTCGACTTCGTTGAGACGCCGAACTGGGATATTGAGTATCCGGATATTCCGAGGTTCAGTATCATGCAGCAGCTGGAATTCGAGCGTGAACTGCTCGGCCTCTACTTGTCAGGCCACCCGCTGGATGATTATGATCATCTGCTGGACGCGGACGGCATCGACCGGCTGATGAACCTGGCGGAAGCGCCGGATGAGAGCAAGACGGTCGTTGCCGGGATGGTCGTGTCGGTCAAGACCATTACGACCAAGCAGGGCAAAGCGATGGCCTTCATGGAACTGGAGGACCAGATCGAGCGCAGCGAGGTCGTGCTGTTCCCGGAAGTGTGGAGCCGCAGCCGCGCCCTGATCGAGAAGGGCGCGTTGCTGGCCCTGCGCGCCACCGTGCAGCAGCAGGACGAGGGCTTCAAGCTGCTCGCTGACGAGGCCCTGCCGCTGAGCGAGGAGGCCCTCGGGCAGCTCCGCCTTGCCCGGCGGGCACGCGCCCAGCAGAGCGTGCGTCCGCCGGGCAAGGCACCGGCGAACGCGCGCGGCAGCAGCGCCGCGGCTTCGCCTGCGCGGCGCCCGGCATCGCCGCAGCCGCAGGGCGGCAGCGCGGCTGCAGCGGGCTTACCCGGCGCGGCATCGCAGGCGCCGGGCAGCTCCGCGAAGACCCCTGCAGGGCAGCGGGTCTTCATCAAGATTGCGGCCGCGGCGGAGCACGCGGCCATGCTGGAGCAGCTGAAGGAGCTGCTCCAGCAGCACCCGGGGCCGATGGCCACGGTGCTGTTCTATGAGAGCTCCCAGAAGCTGCTGGCGCTGAGCGATCGCTACCGGATCAAGCCCTCGCCCGAGCTCTTCCGTGACATTGAGCAGCTGCTCGGTCCACAGACGGTAAGAGTGAGGTAGCTTCGACTGGGATTACCGCCGTGGCAGCCCCCTGAACAGCTCTCTGATTAAGCTTCGTTAAGGGATAAATTCCGGACAAGCCGGCATAGAATGATTCGTGTACATGTATATAGTGGGGGGAGCGCCAGCCCATACTTTGGGCTTCGCCGCTTTCTCCCTCTGTTGCGGGAAAATTGAAGGTTATGTTATCATTACTCTATTATACTGGCTCAAAACTGAAGGCTAGGGGGCTTTGGAAGAGGACATGTGGACAGTAATGTATATTGCGCCTACCGCAAAAATTGCGGAGAGGATTAAACACAAGCTTATGGAAGAAGGCTTTCTTGTCCAAACCCGTCCTGTCAATTTATCCAAACAGCAGTTTGAAATTCTGGTACCTTCCGGGGAACTTGAAGAAGTACAAGAAGTACTCAATTTCATCTTGCATCCATAAGATCAGGGTTAAGCAGGATGATGCTATATAGGATTAACTGCGCAAGATATGGCAGAGCAAATTAATGGCTGGAGAGGTGTAGTGGTGTTTAAAGACTTATTCCAGAAAAAAAGGAAGTATGCGACCCTTCCTTCAGAAAGACTCGGTCGTGACACGGCTGCAGATCAAGGAGATCGCCCGAGACGCGAGATTCCCGAAGGGCTGATGAATAAATGCGGCAGCTGCGGAGCTATCCAGTATAGCAAAGAACTGGACAAGAATCTCAAGGTGTGCCCTAACTGTGGTTATCACATGCGCCTGAACGCCATGGAACGGATTCAATACGTTCTGGATGAAGGCAGTTTTGTAGAATACGATGAAGATCTTGTGTCTGAAGATCCACTTGGATTCCCGGGTTATGCAACGAAGCTGGAGCAGCAGGCCCTGAAATCAGGACTGCGTGAAGCCGTGGTAACGGGACAGGGTACGATTTCGGAACAGCCTGTTATTGTGGCTGTGATGAGCTTTGACTTTTTCACCGGAAGTATGGGTTCTGTTGTTGGGGAGAAGATTACCCGAGCTATTGAAGCAGCGACAGAAAGCCGGCTTCCTCTTATTATTTTCTCTACTTCCGGTGGAGCCCGGATGCAGGAAAGTATACTCAGTCTTATGCAGATGGCGAAGACAAGCGCGGCTCTCTCCCGTTTCAATGAACAGGGCGGTCTGTATATTTCGGTGATTACGGATCCGACTACCGGAGGCGTTTCCGCCAGCTTTGCTATGCTTGGAGATATCATTATCGCTGAGCCGGGTGCCGTATTTGGTTTCGCTGGACGGATTGTTATTGAGCAGACCATCCGCCAGAAGCTGCCGGATGACTTCCAGACTGCGGAATTCAATCTGCAGCACGGGCAGCTTGACCTGGTTGTACACCGTAAGGAAATGAAGAGTGTACTAGCCAAGTTGCTTGAGCTGCACACTGTGAAAGGAGGAGTTTAAGTGGCGGGAGAAATGCCCTTTGAAACGCCTCTTGTGGAGATGCGCAAGAAGATTGACGAGCTGAAGCAGTTCGGAGACGAGAAGGGAATTGATTTCAGTGATGAGATCACTCGTCTTGAAGAACGGTACCGCGAGCTCGAAGAAGGGATTTACAGTGCAATTTCCCCTTCCCAAAAGATGCATCTGGCGAGAAATCATCAGCGTCCGACTTCACTGGATTTCATTCAATTAATTTTCACCGATTTCATTGAGCTTCATGGAGACCGGATATTCGGGGATGACCTTGCCATTGTAGGCGGCATTGCCAAGCTAAATGATATCCCTGTTACCGTTCTGGGCCAACAGCGCGGGAAGGACACCAAGGATAACATTGCCCGTTTCTTCGGAAGTCCGCACCCGGAGGGGTTCCGGAAAGCGCTGCGTTTGATGCAGCAGGCTGAGAAATTTGGTCGCCCAATTATTACCTTTATCGACACCAAAGGGGCTTATCCCGGAATTACGGCAGAAGAAAGAGGTCAGTCTGAAGCGATCGCCCGTAACCTGCGGGATATGGCTTCCCTTCGTGTGCCTGTCATCTGTGTGGTCATCGGTGAAGGGGGAAGCGGTGGAGCGCTTGCTCTTGGCGTAGGTAACCGCGTACTGATGCTAGAGAATGCCATCTATTCCGCTATCTCTCCTAATGGAGCCGCGTCTATTCTGTGGAAGGATGCTTCCAAGGCGGATCAGGCGGCGGAGGCCATGAAGATTACAGCACAGGATCTGCTGGAGATGGAAGTGATTGAAGAAATTGTTCCTGAGCCTAAAGGCGGAGCCCACAAAGATTATGAAGCTGCTGCCGGGAGCATTAAATCTTCAATTGTACGTCATCTGGATGAGTTAAAGACTAAAACAGCAGATGAGCTTCGCAAAGAGCGTTACCAGAAGTTCCGCAAAATTGGGAAATTTGGCATTGCTAAGAAATAAAGCAAAACCTATTATAGATTTTGTCTAGCTGGGTAATGATTTAATATGACAAAGTTCCTATACAAATGCTCAATTATGTAGTAGATTTAATTGTTGGAAAAAGAAGATAAAGAGAGAAACCCTAAAACGGAGGAAACCCAAATGCGTAAAACGAAAATTGTATGTACTATCGGTCCTTCCAGTGAGTCTTTGGAGAACACGAAGAAACTGATTCTTGCGGGAATGAACGTTGCCCGTCTCAACTTCTCTCATGGGGATTTTGAAGAGCACGGCAACCGGATTAAGACGATTCGTAAGGCCAGCGAGGAGCTTGGAAAGTCTGTTGCAATTCTGCTTGATACTAAAGGTCCAGAGATCCGTACAGGCAAATTGGCAGTTGAACCAATTGAATTGGTACAAGACGAGTTCATCACTTTGACTACTGAAGAAATCCTTGGAGACAAAGACCGTATTTCAGTAACTTACAGTGAGCTTCCAAATGACGTTGAAGTAGGGTCCACTATTTTGATCGATGATGGTCTGATCGGACTTACCGTTGTAGACATTCAAGGTACTGAGATCAAATGCCGCATTGTGAATGGCGGAACCATTAAGAGCAAGAAGGGTGTAAATGTACCGGGCGTACATATTTCTCTGCCGGGTATTACAGAAAAAGATGCGAATGACATCATTTTCGGTATCGAGCAAGGCATCGACTTTATCGCCGCTTCTTTTGTACGTAAAGCAAGTGACGTTCTTGAAATTCGTGAGCTTCTTGAGAAGCATAACGCGACTTATATTCAAATCATCTCCAAAATCGAGAACCAGCAGGGTGTCGATAACTTGGATGAAATATTGGAAGTGTCCGACGGACTGATGGTGGCCCGTGGTGACCTCGGTGTTGAAATCCCGGCGGAAGATGTACCTCTGGCGCAGAAGACTATGATTGAGAAATGTAATCGCGTAGGTAAGCCGGTAATCACTGCAACTCAAATGCTGGATTCCATGCAGCGCAACCCAAGACCAACACGCGCAGAAGCGAGTGACGTGGCTAATGCGATCTTTGATGGTACGGATGCCATCATGCTGTCAGGTGAGACTGCTGCCGGTAAATATCCGGTTGAATCTGTACTGACCATGTCCCGTATTGCGGAGAAAGCAGAATCTGCTTTGAAATACCGCGAAATTTTCGAGAAGCAAAGTCATGCTCAACAAACAACAGTTACTGAAGCGATCAGCCAGGCAGTAGCGAATTCCGCTCTTGACTTGAATGCGAAAGCGATTATCACTTCCACCGAAACTGGATACACAGCGCGTATGGTATCCAAGTATCGTCCGCAATCACCAATTATTGCGGTGACTACAGTTGATCAAACTATGCGTCGTCTTGCACTCGCATGGGGCGTAACCCCGGTTAAAGGCAAACAGGCCGCTTCTACAGACGAGCTGTTTGATTGCGCTATGAAGGGCGGAGTAGAATCCGGTCTTGTTAAAGAGGGAGATCTGGTAGTAATTACTGCAGGTGTTCCACTGGGTCGTTCCGGTTCAACAAATCTGGTGAAAATCAGTCAGATCCAAGGTTAATCCCATATTTGAATTAGGAACTTACACAAAGCAATGGAGCAACCGGCAGCGGCGAACCATTGCTTTTTGTTATGGTGTGAAATGGATGAAATCTAAGAGCAATCAGACAGGAGAGCGAAATGGGCACACAACATCGAGGCGAGGGAAGAAGCAGCCACTGGTACAAGGCAGAGCTTCGGGTACGGTATCAGGAGACGGACCAGATGGCGGTTGTCTATCACAGCAACTATCTAGGCTGGTTCGAAATTGGAAGGACCGAGATGATTCGTCAGCTGGGGTTCGATTACAGAGCTATAGAGCAGGAAGGTATCTTGCTGCCGGTTATTGATGCGAATTTGCAGTTCAAGCTGCCCGCACGTTATGATGACCAGATCACCGTCTTCACACGTGTGACCTCCTTCTCTCCGATCCGGCTGGGCTACACTTATGAAATAAGACGCCTCCAGCACGGTGAGAAGGAGATAAATGAGGTCATAGAGGATACTGAGCTGCTGTCTGGTGAGCTCCTCGTGACGGGTTCCACAAGTCACGTCTGGGTCGGACAGGACTGGAAGCCGGTACGGCTGGATAAAAAGCTGCCGAACCTGTACAATGCTCTTGATAGCATATTATTAAGAGCATAGGCTTCAGAGATGAGGTACACCTCATTGTTAGGAGTAAGGCTTTCAGGAGAAGGAGCAATCTCATGCGCAAATGGGTATTCCTATGGATTTTAGTTCTTGTGGTTGTTGAATTTTGGGTTTATTCATGGGTAGGAGAGCGGATTGGCGTTGGCAAGACCATTTTTCTAACTCTGGCTACGTCTATTATCGGTGGACTTATGGTTCAATTTGAGGGTCGGAAGGTTCTTGAGTCGGCTAAAGGACAGATGAACAATGGGCAGATTCCCGGCCGAACGGTAGTAGACGGTCTTTGCATATTGTTCGGAGGGCTCCTGCTGTTGATTCCTGGATTTGTAACGGATGCAATTGGTTTTACGATGGTGTTTCCATTAACCCGGCCTATCTACAAAATATTTTTAGTCAAATGGGTCGCCAAAAAAATGAAGGATGGTTCGATCACATTTTTTCGGCGCTAAGAGAAGAGTAACTGTTCCAAATAAGAAAGAAACCGTTCCTTTCATAGATGGTTGGTGGTACTTCCATTCTATCAGGGGACGGTTTCTTTTCATGGTTTATATATAAGCCGCAGTTAAAATGTTCACATTTGTGGGTACAGTCGTAACTACGGGAAATGCTTGGACTTTCGGCCACTGCCCGCCTCCAGATTTCTTGATTTTATACCGCAGGGCGGATGAAATCCGGAGACAAAGCATATGCTTCCGATGTAGCTTTCTTTCAGAAAGCTTGTAGGCGATCGCTTTCGCTCCTACAGTTCCAAGCTTCCCCTCCGTTACGCTTCCCCTCAAGTCAATTTTTTAACTGCGCCTTATATAGATGAATTTCGACGAAGTTTGGCGGAGAGGACGAACGATTGCGTACAAGCGATAGCGGTCGCCTTTGGTTTTAGATTTCATCCCTCTAAAAATAATTCAAGAAATTTAAAACCAACAGCGATGGGAGCAACGTTCGTTCTCGAAGCCCTTCCAATATCAATGGATTCGACCATTCACAATATAATTTCTTAAATCCCGGAATACATTTGCACGGTTCACAGCCGAAATCACAACGAAGGTGACGGGTCCGATAATCAGGCCCAGAACGCCGAAGAGTTTGAGACCCACGAACATTCCGATCAGCGTAGGCAGCGGATCCAGCCCGACACTGCTGGCTAATACTTTTGGCTCAATTAATTGGCGGGCAATCAGAATGATTCCGTAAAGTATGGATAGACCGATCCCAAGCCGGATATCGCCCGATAGATAGGCATATACAAGCCAAGGGACCATAACCGTCCCAACCCCAAGATAGGGCAGAAGATCCACAAAGCCAATTAATAAGGCAAAGGTGACTGCAGAGTCCACCCCAAGAATAAGAAGCCCAATAAGCACGATTACAGCGGTGATCGAGATCATAATGAACTGGGCACGCAGGTACCCGAACAGCGCCTTTTGAAGATCTCCCCAGACATCCCTTGCTGTTTTGCGGAACGGAAGAGGAACCCAGCCTGTCATGGTTCGCATATGACGTTCCCAGTTCTTGCTGATAAAGAACGTAGCCAGCATAACCACGATCAAGATTACACCCAGATTAGGAAGGGAGGTCAGCAGATTCACAATCCCATTCAGGAAGCCGGTGACAATCCGGGTCACCATGGAGCTGATTGTCTCCGTTGTTCGGTTAATATTCTGATTAATCGTGTGCTGGTAATCTGGATTGTTCTGAATGAACTTGTTAATCTCACCGATAATATTCTGGATCCCATCACTTTGAGCCCAATTGGTAAAGAACGACTTCCACTGTTCGATATGCAGATCAAACGACTTGGTTAGATGAATCAGTTCTTTCACCGAACGAGTAACTACAGCGGAGAGGATAATAAAGGCCCCGCCAAAATACACCAGAAGACCGAGCGTGACAGCCAGCCACTTTGGCAGCTTGACTTTCTTTTGCAGAAAACGGGTGAATGGATTCATAGCATAGGCAATCAGCCAGGCAATCAAAAAGGGATATACCAGCGGAATTAGCCAGTAGAATGCTAGTCCAATAAAAACGAGCACTGCAATGACCCAAATCCCTCGAAGTAACCGTTTGAGTACTATGTTGTCCAAAAATCAATCTCCTCCATATAATGTGGCTTCTCTACGAATGAACCAGAGACTATGGACCGCAGTTCATTCTCATCTATTATTTATGTTATAGTATGCAGGAAAAGACCGCGTAAAGGCAATAAAAGGGCAATCAAACTACTTTGAAACCGCTTCCAAAAAAATCTTTATAATTGTGATAAAACATTTTGATTTAGTCTCAGGGCACTAAGTTGTTCCCTTGCTCCCTAAAATCCAGTATGATGAAATAAGGTTTCATCTGGTGTAACAACTTTCATTGCTCACCATCATTCTTTTAATCTTTCAAAATGTAAATGTTTACATTGGCTTTTTTTCTGCTTACTATGCCCAATAAAGGAGAGATGTACTATGACAGCTACCAAAGGCCTGGAAGGTATTGTGGCTGCGGCTTCTTCTATCAGCTCTATCGAAGATGGCGTACTAGCTTACCGTGGAATCAATATCGATGAGCTTGCGGAACATGCCACTTTCGAAGAAGTAGCTTATTTGCTCTGGTACGGCAAGCTGCCGACGCAGTCTGAGCTGGATGCCCTACAGCAGAAGCTAGGCGAATATGCAGCCATCCCTTCTGAGGTTGTGGAACAGCTCAAACTGTATCCTAGCCATACGAACACGATGGCCGCACTTCGTACGGGCGTATCCGCACTTGCCTTATATGATGAGACAGCAGGTGATATCAGCCATGAATCGACTCAGGACAAAGCAATTAAGCTGCAGGCCCAAATTCCTACCCTAATTGCAGCCTTTGATCGTATTCGCAAGGGGAAAGAGCCGGTTGCACCTAAACAGGGCGTGAGTCTGGCTTACAATTTCCTCTATATGCTGTCTGGTGAGGAGCCGGATTCTGTTGCGGTAAAGGCTTTGGATCAAGCCTTGGTTCTTCATGCGGACCACGAGCTTAACGCGTCTACTTTCTCTGCACGGGTTACCGTGGCCACCCTTTCGGACATTTACTCCGGTGTGACTTCTGCAATTGGAACTTTGAAAGGACCTCTGCATGGGGGAGCTAATGAAGCGGTTATGCAGATGCTTTCGGAGATCGGTTCCCTGGATAAGACAGAAGATTATATCCAGCGGAAGCTGGATAACAAGGATAAGATTATGGGCTTCGGTCACCGTGTATATAAGAATGGCGACCCGCGTGCCAAGCATCTTCAGCATATGTCGAGAGAGCTTAGCGAATTGAAAGGGGATTCCACGCTTTATGAGATGTCCGTAAAGATTGAGTCCCTGGTCACCTCGCAAAAGGGCTTGAAGCCGAATGTTGATTTCTACTCGGCCTCTGTGTACACGCTTCTTGGAATTGAGAAGGATCTGTTCACACCGATCTTTGCGATCAGCCGTCTATCTGGATGGACAGCCCACATTGTTGAGCAGCTGGACAATAACCGGATTATCCGTCCCCGCGCGGAGTACACGGGTCTCTATAATCAGAGATATATCCCGATTGAATTAAGATAGTCTGGCAAGTTATGATAGAATAAGCGGAAGAGGTGGGACCCGGCAGCTTTAGCGGTTGTCCCCCTCTTCATGTATGAATGCCGGTAACGGACCCTATAATTGTTAAGGAGGAACATGTAATTATGCCGAACTTTGAGAAATACAACCTGCCTACCGAAGGTGATAAAATCGAAATTCAGAACGGGAAGCTTCAGGTGCCTAATCGTCCTATTATCCCGTTCATCGAAGGTGACGGTACAGGCCGCGACATCTGGAAAGCATCTGTTCGTGTTCTTGATGCCGCTGTGGAGAAAGCCTATAACGGAGAGAAGAAAATCGCATGGTATGAAGTCTTCGCCGGAGAAAAAGCGTTCAATACATATGGCGAGTGGCTTCCAGCGGATACGCTTACAGCGATTCGTGAATATATCGTTGCGATCAAAGGACCTTTGACTACGCCAATCGGCGGAGGGATCCGTTCCCTTAACGTAGCCCTGCGTCAAGAGCTGGATCTGTACGTATGTCTTCGTCCTGTGCGCTACTTCGATGGAGTTCCTTCTCCAGTAAAGCGTCCAGAGTTGGTTGACATGGTTATTTTCCGGGAGAACACGGAAGATATCTACGCAGGTATCGAATATCAAGAGGGTACTGAAGAGGTGAAGAAGGTTCTTTCCTTCCTGCAGAATGAAATGGGAGTTAAGAAAATCCGCTTCCCTGAAACTTCCGGTATCGGCATCAAACCTGTATCCGAAGAAGGCTCCAAACGCCTGGTTCGCGCAGCGGTACAATATGCCATTGATCATGGACGCAAGAGCGTAACACTTGTTCACAAAGGCAATATCATGAAGTTTACAGAAGGTGCCTTCAAGAACTGGGGTTATGAAGTAGCTGAGCAGGAGTTCGGCGATAAAGTGTTCACATGGGCACAGTATGACCAAATCAAGGAACAATCCGGTGCAGATGCGGCAAATGCGGCACAGAAGGAAGCTTTGGATGCAGGCAAAATCCTGATCAAAGACGCGATTGCCGACATTGCTCTGCAGCAGGTTCTAACTCGTCCAACTGACTTCGATGTGATCGCAACCTTGAATCTGAACGGGGACTATCTGTCTGATGCCTTGGCGGCTCAGGTTGGTGGTATCGGTATTGCTCCAGGCGCGAACATCAACTATTTGACAGGTCATGCGATCTTCGAAGCTACACATGGTACAGCACCTAAATATGCTGATCTTGACGTAGTTAACCCAGGCTCGGTCATTCTGTCCGGCGTAATGCTGCTTGAACATTTGGGATGGCAGGAAGCCGCTGACTTGATCTACAAAGGTCTTGAGACATCCATCAATAACAAGACCGTTACTTATGACTTTGCCCGCCTGATGGAAGGCGCTACTGAAGTGAAATGCTCGGAGTTCGCGGACCAAGTTATTAAAAATATGTAGGAGGCTGTCCATAGTGGGAATCCAACGCAAAAAGATTACAGTTGTTGGTGCCGGTTTTACCGGTGCAACTACAGCTTTGATGCTTGCGCAAAAGGAACTTGGAGATGTTGTCCTACTTGACATCCCACAACTTGAGAACCCAACTAAAGGTAAGGCTCTGGACATGCTTGAAGCCAGTCCTGTTCAAGGCTTCGACAGCAACATTGTAGGTACTTCGAGCTATGAGGATGCTGCGGGCTCTGACATTGTGATTATTACGGCAGGAATTGCCCGGAAGCCGGGAATGAGCCGTGATGATCTCGTGAGCACGAATGCGGGGATTGTTGCTTCCGTCTGTGAGAATGTGAAGAAGTACTGCCCTGATTCAATCGTGATTATCTTAAGCAACCCGGTTGATGCGATGACCTATGCGGCCTACCAGGCGCTCGGTTTCCCTAAGAATCGTGTTATCGGTCAATCTGGTGTGCTTGATACTGCGCGTTACTGCACATTTATTGCTCAGGAGCTTAACGTATCAGTAGAAGACGTTCGCGGCTTCGTTCTGGGTGGACATGGTGATGATATGGTGCCCCTAGTACGCTACTCCAGCGTAGGTGGAATTCCTATCGATACCTTGATCCCGCAAGACCGTATTGATGCGATTGTACAGCGTACCCGTGTAGGCGGGGGAGAGATCGTTAACCTGCTTGGTAACGGCAGCGCGTATTATGCGCCAGCGGCTTCTCTTGTACAAATGGCGGAGGCTGTCTTGAAGGATAAGAAACGCATTATCCCGGTCATTGCACTGCTTGAAGGTGAGTACGGATATCATGACTTGTTCCTAGGGATTCCAGCTGTACTGGGTGGTAACGGAATTGAGAGATTGTTTGAGCTTGAATTAACACCTGAGGAGAAGGCAGCTCTTGATAAATCCGCTGAATCTGTGCGGAGTGTAATCAAAGTTGTACAAGGCTAAACTAATTGCAAGCTCTTAGATAGGAGCCGGCCTTTACCTGCAGAAATAGCAGGATAGAGGCCGGTTTTTCCTTTGTAAATAGATCTAAATTGTTCATACATCAGCAAAATGCTCTGCTTGCTCCCGTGCTTTCCTTTTCTTTGCTCTAAATTATGGATATAATAGATTATAATTAATCTAAATAATGAAAGGTGGTTCAGTTGTGACTAACGCGATGATTTTTTTACACGTTCTCGGGTCTTTGGCACTGGGCTTCTACATTGTGCTGCCCTTTGTTCTGGGACGTCTTGGCAGCCTGTCTCTTTCCGCTCAGGAAGGAACCGTCTCTGCGGTGAGAACGCTTAACCGCTTCGGTCAATATGGACTGATTCTACAGTTCCTGACAGGGGGCTATTTGATCAGCAAGGGGAATTACTCCATGGCCTGGATGGTTGTAGTTATTGTACTCTTCCTTGTGGCAGGAGCGCTTAGTGGAATTATCGGCAAGCCGCTTCGCTTGGCGGTGGAGGGAATTCGAGCTAAGAACGAAGTAACCGATCATATCGGGAAAGTTCGCACCCTCAGTTCTGTACTTGCTATAGTTATTGTTGTTATTGTGTACTTCATGGTTTTCCGCTACGTAATTTAAGCACAACCATACATAAAGCTGTATCTCCAGATTCAGGGGATACAGCTTTTTAATATTACAGCTTCCAGAGAGTTTAAAGCCCTCTTCTGAAAGAATCGTATTGATTCCGCTAAGAAGAGGGCTGCCTGCATATTCTTATTCTTTATCCTTCGAGAGATCATCCAGATGAGTGAACATGAGTTTGATCATATCGAGAGCCATTTGCTTCTCTTTAGCAGACCGGTTCATCATAATCTGACGCAGCTGGTCTACGAATTGATCATCCGTGATCTCGATGGAATCGTGAAGTAAATAATCAACGGTAACTCCGAGTTCATTAGCCAGCCTGATTAGAGTATCCAGAGAAAGGCTGCGCTCTCCTCTTTCAATTTGTCCTATGTATGCGTCGGAGACATCGATTCTCTCTGCCAGCTTTTCTTGGGTCCAATGCATCTTACGGCGCTCCTGCCGCAGTCTTTTGCCGAGTGAATCATAATTCATACAACCCCTCCTAGTATAAAAGTAGATAATATGAGAGGTAAAATTAATAAGCTGTCAGTTGTATATATGTTTACTTATAGTTCTATTTGGTTTAATATGGAAATGAGAGTAAGAAAGTAATGCTATAAGTATGACCAAAGTAAGAGAGGATAAACGTTATGACCACGGATCAACCGATTGTATCGATTATTATTGCGGTCAGAAATGAAGGAATGAATCTTTTAACCACGTTAGAGTCACTGAAAGTCTCCAAGACCGCTCTTCCCTATGAAATTATTATTGTTGATGATGGATCGATAGACAGCTGTTGTGAATTTCTATTCGGATACCGAATCCCGGCTCCGGTTCATTATATTAGGACTAGCAATGTCGGACCGGCAGAGGCTAGAAACCGCGGTGCAGAGATGGCCAAAGGAAGGGTGGGCATATTCTGCACGGGTCATCTATATTTTGAGGATTATTGGATCGAGCAATTAATCGCACCGATCTTGGCCCGGGATGTGAGCTGCACCAGCCCGGGGATATCGAGGTTTAAAGACGAGACAGGGCAGGTCGGATATGGACGGTTACTTTGTCTGCCGGATTTTACTATGAAATGGATTTATGATTGGTCACCTTCTTACGAAGCAGCGGTATTGCCTTGGGAATGCATAGCGGTTGAACTGGAGAGCTTTCGCGGCGTACAGGGCTTTGATCGGGGATTCAGAGAGGAGTCCGCGATCACGGCAGAGTTCTCCTTGCGAATGAGGTTATTTGGCTGTCACTGCCGGATCGAGCCTGCAGTCCATTTATTATTGGTGGAGCGCACGGTATTCCCTTATATTCCTCCCGCCGATCACAGCGGGTATCATCTGCTTAGAATGGCGGTGTTACATTTTAACGAAGAGAGATTATTAAGGACGTGGGGAGCTTTGGGCAGAAATGAAGTGTCCGCGGGCTGGGAATCAGAAATTATGAAGTCGGGCGCATTTCTGGATAGGGAAAGGTATAAGGCAACTCGAAGATTCGATGACAACTGGTTCTTTGAGCGTTATGATATTGAATTCTAATTAAGTTGAAATTATTACACTCCAGAAGTATTTCACAATCCTTCTTATAATTTTTAAGTTCAACTTATGTAGGTCTTACTTGGGTCTGTTTGCCGCAAGCGGGTTGGTGGTAAGTATGTGTAGGTATAATGTCCATTGCATTGTTGGCATCCTATATGAATTGAACTAAGGATTGCTTAATCTCAATAGTTCACTCCATATAGAATGGTCATGAATTCCAGTCTAGTCCAAGGAAGGAGACTTACAATGTCACAGAATAACCAACAACCTAAGATGACCCTCCCGCCGCAGCATCAGACCCAGAGACCGGGTATCGAGGAGCAGATGAATCCACTGCCGCAGTATGAGGGTAATTATATGCCTGCTGGCAAGCTGAAAGGAAAGGTAGCGCTCATCACCGGAGGCGATAGCGGAATTGGACGTGCTGTTGCACTGGCCTATGCCAAAGAAGGCGCTGATGTAGCAATTGTGTATTTGAATGAGCATGACGATGCTAAGAAGACCCAAGCTGAAGTCGAGAAGACAGGACGTAAAGCTCTACTTATCGCCGGAGATATCGGCGACGAGACCTTCGCTCAGGAGGCTGTACAGAAGACGGTAAGCGAGCTCGGCGGGCTGGATATTCTGGTCAACAACGCCGGGGAACAGCACCCTCAGGAGAATGTCGAGGATATTACCTCAGAGCAGTTGGAGCGTACGTTCCGAACCAATATTTTTGCAATGTTCTATTTGACGAAAGCGGCAATGCCTCATCTTAAGAAAGGCAGCACGATCATTAACACGGCTTCCGTAACGGCATATAAAGGAAGTCCCGCGCTGCTGGACTATTCATCGACTAAGGGAGCCATTGTCAGCTTCACGCGTTCCCTCTCGATGAATCTGGTTAGCAAGAAGGGGATTCGTGTTAATGCGGTTGCACCTGGACCGATCTGGACTCCGCTTATTCCGTCAACGTTCGATGCGGAGAAGGTGAAGCAGTTCGGTGCGGATTCACCGATGCAGCGCCCCGGTCAACCGGAGGAACTGGCTGCGACCTATGTATTCCTGGCTTCCGAGGATTCCTCCTATATCAGCGGGCAAGTCATTCACGTCAATGGTGGCGAGATTGTAAACGGATAAGCTTAAGGCGGTATCTGTAGTCTGAGGACTCAGATACTGCCTTTTTGTAATCTTCATGGTGTATGAACAAGGGTTAGTCCTCAGAGTCGTCAGAAAGCTCGTCCAAGGTTAATTCAAAGCTCGGTGCCAGATGGGTCAGAAAGTAGGAGACTTCCGGCATATGCAGACTCTCAAGCTTATTCAGAAGCTGCGCTTTGGCAGCCGCAAATTCGCGGTTACCCGAGGCAACCTCCCAGGTACATTTCAGGTAGGCATCAAGGCTGTCAGCAGCCTTTACATACTTCCGAAGCTCTTTATCGTTCTCTGTGGTGGGATCGAGCAGAGGTTCATATAGCGACCTAAGAGCCGGGGGGATCATAGAGGTAAGGCGCTCTGCGGCAATAGCCTCCATTTCTCTGAAATTGGAGAGCAGTCTCGGATTGTGATGCTTCACTGGTGTTGGTATATCCCCCGTGAATACTTCTGTAGCATCGTGGAACAGAGCAAGTGTGGCCGCTCGATCAGCCTGAAGATGCTTGCCGTAGAGCTGGTTGCCAATTTCACATAGGATGTGGGCTAGAATTGCTACATAGAAGGAATGCTCGGCAACGTTCTCTGTGGAAGTGCTCCGCATTAGACTCCAGCGCTGGATAGCTCGTAGTCTGTACATATAAGCTGAGAAATGATAATTCATGAACTAGACCTCTTTCCGGAAGTATTAAAATAAACTTAGTAAAATGGTATGCGGCTGAGGTGTGACGAAGGGGAAGCTTGGAGCTGTAGAAGCGAACGCGATCGCCTACAAGCTTTCTGAAAGAAAGCTACATCGGAAGCATAAGTTTTGTCATCGGATTTCAACCGAGCAATACGGTATATATAAGAAATCTGGTGACAACAGCAACCGGAAGTCCAAGCATTCCGCGTAGTTATGTCCATACCGGAAATGTGGTTATTTTAACTAAGTTTTATATAGATAATACTGCCATTACATTGTGTTATTATAATACTTACAATGTTAACCAACAGAAGTTGACTGAAGCAAGCATTCATTCTACTAAATTACTTCAAAAGGAAAGAATTCATGAAAACATTTCGAATGCGTTTAACCTTGATTTTGATGGGCCTTGTGGGAATTTCGATGCTCGCCGCAGGACTTACGATGGCCCAAGTATTCAAAGATTCCCATGTTACAGTACTTGAAGACAATATGGCCCGGGAAATAAATCTGATCTCCAGTACTCTGGAACTGCCACAGATTGATGGTAACTCAGGTGCAATGGCCTACTATACCAGTCAAGCAAAGCAGATTGACAAGTTAACGAACTCCCGGGTTACTTTTGTTAGCTTGGACGGAGTCGTTGTTGGTGACTCCGAGAGTGATCCTTCTAAAATGGGTAATCATAGTACTCGCGAAGAGATCGTATCGGCGAAAGAGCACGGGAATACAGGAACAGCGATTCGGTACAGCAGCACGGTGCATGAGAATATGCTGTACGTTGCCAAGCATGTCGTCTCCAAACAGGGATTTGATGGCTACATTCGGTTGTCAGTGAGCCTTGAAACGGTAGAGGAGGGCCTTCGGAGGGGCTGGGCCTTGATGATCGGCGGGCTTGCGGTGCTCTTCCTGGCTGCAGCTCTTGTCAGTTACCGGGTTGCCATGGGTCTTACCAGGCCGATTGAGCATATTACGTCAGTGGCTCACCGGATTTCCAAGCTTGATTATGATGCTCGTGTAGATATGAAACGTCAGGATGAAATTGGACAACTGGGCAATGCCATCAATGGCATGGCTGACAGTCTTCAGCTTCAGCTTAAGCGAATCCGTGATAACGAGGATCTTCTGCAGAGTGTGCTGTCTAATATGACCGGCGGTATCCTTATGGTGGATACAAATGACAGAATTGCCCTTGTGAACCGGGAGGCCGAGCGGATATTGCGCCTCAAGGATACACATATGCTGGGCAAGTTATACCATGAAATTAAGCGGAGCTATGAGCTGACCCGGTTCATGGACGAAGGAATCTCCCGTATGGAACAAATGAGCGAAGAACGAACGATTTATGATCCCGAGGAGAAAATTCTCCACTTTGACAGCGTACCTATGTTTGAAGACGATGGCTCTTACCGTGGAATGTTGTTCCTGCTTAGGGATGTCACGGAGATTCGCAAGCTGGAAGTGATGCGAAGTGAATTTGTTGCAAATGTATCACATGAACTCAAGACGCCGATTGCCGCAGTCAAAGGCTTCGCTGAGACATTGCTATCTGGTGGAGTCAAGGATGAGGAGACAAGCCGCTCCTTCCTGCAGATCATTTACGATGAAGGTGACAGACTTAACCGCTTGATTGGTGATACCCTAGAGCTGTCCAAGATTGAATCCAGACGGGTACCGCTCGAGTATTCTCCTGTGCACGTGCATAGTCTGCTCGGAAGTGTCTTTGAAGTCATGCAGTCTTCGGCAGCTAAGAAATGCATTACGATGAAGCTCGAAGTTCCTGAAGAATTGTACATGGAAGCGGATGAAGACCGCCTGCGGCAAATATTCATGAATCTGCTATCAAATGCAATTAGCTATACATTGGATGGAGGTCGAGTTAAAGTTACGGTTGAGAATGTGGAGCAGTCCGGTGAGGAAGAGAAGATTCGCTTTATCATCAGTGATACTGGAATCGGTATACCGAAGAAAGACTTGCCAAGAATATTCGAGCGCTTCTATCGGGTGGATAAGGCCCGTTCGCGCAGTTCAGGCGGAACAGGCCTTGGGCTATCGATTGTGAAGCATCTGGTCGAGCTTCATCACGGAACCATCCGGGTTGAGAGCAAGGTCGGCGAGGGAACGATGTTTATCCTGGATTTACCTCTGCTGCATAATGTAGAGTAGTATTTAGAAGAAAGTTGATTATTTTACACACCGTTAACACTCTCGTGATATGCTGAGCAAGTCAAGATTTGTAAACATTTATTCCGATTTGAAAAAATGGGGGTACTAAGGGTATATATGACGCATAGACTTTTGGTTATTGAGGATGAGCCAACCTTGTCCAGATTATTGTCCTATAACCTTTCTAATGAGGGTTATGAGGTAACGGTAGAAGAGCATGGACAGACCGGCTGTGATACTGCACTCAAATCAGACTTCGATCTGATTCTGCTGGATTTAATGCTGCCGGGTATGAACGGAATTGAAATTATGTCCAAGCTGCGGAGTGAGGGTGTGAAGACACCTATAGTCATCCTGACAGCCAAGAATGCGGAAGAAGAAGTTGTTCAGGGACTTAAGTCAGGGGCGGACGATTACATTACCAAGCCTTTCGGAGTGGCCGAGCTATTGGCCCGTGTTGCAGCTGTACTTAGAAGATCTACCGGACAGGATGAGCGGGATAAGCCACAGCTTCAGCCAGAGTCGCAGATCAGTCTTGGCGAGCTCGCCATTTACCCAGAGAAGTACGAGGTGACACTTGGGGGAGAGCATATTACTCTTCGTCCCAAGGAGTTTGAGGTGCTGCTGTATTTGGCCAGAAAGCCCGGCGTTGTCATGACCAGGGATGACTTGATGAATGCGGTATGGGGCTTCGACTATATTGGCGGACAGCGTACAGTGGATGTGCATGTAAGCTCACTTCGTAAGAAGCTTGAGCTCGATCCTCAGTCAGTCCATATCGATTCAATTCGTGGAGTAGGCTATAAGCTGGTCGTAAATAAGAAAAGAACCGCCCATCATTTTGGATAAAATGGTGGGTTTTTTAATATCGATTACACGTATTTTACAATATAGCAGGATTAGGTTAACACTCCACAAACAGTATTGTCCTATATTTCTGGATATAGGAATAAAGTCATAGGAGTGAAGACCGTGAGTAATCCAGCCTCTGCAGTCCTTGAAAGGCCCGTTATAGAAGAGATTAGCCCTATACATATGAATGTGAAGAAGGAAGAAGATATTGCCCTTATAAGTGCTGAGATTGCTGTCGGCAATGAATTTGATGTGACTGCAGATATATTCTGCCGGGAAGTTCCGATTGTGGATTCCAAAGAGATTTGCGGTGAGATTCTGCGGAGATTTCGTGCAGATGAGGAGATTCCGTGCATCATTCTCGTAGATGAACAGAAGGGCTCGCTTGCCTTGATCATGCGGGATGCCTTCTACCGGTTATTCGCCGGCAGGTTCTCATCCGATTTATTCTATGAGAAGGCTGCAGTACAATTCGCAGAGCAAGAACCCTTGGTCCGCGAAATTACCGATGCTCCTGAGAGGATCATTGACGCCGCATTGAGCCGGGATACCGTGCACTTCTACCAATGCATGATCCTTACTGATCGGGGCAAAGTTAGAGGCGTATTAACCACTCAAGATCTCATGATGATGTCCAGAAGCCTGCAGCAGAAAGCCGATATGGCCAGAGTTGTAACTGTCCGGGATAGTTATGAACGTCTTGAGCGGATAGAACGTTCCGTTCATGCTGTGTCTGAAGCGGCAAAGCGGAGTCTTCGAGAGGCAGAGACGATGAGCCGTCTGGTTAGAGACGGAAGATCGGAGCTGCAGCAGGTACGTGAATCGTTCCACCGGGTATTGACCATTACGGGTAACCAGGAGAGACAGGTCAAAGAGCTCTTGGAGCGAACTGCTCAGATCTCTGAAGTGACAAAGAGCATCAGAGAGCTCGCGGATCGCAGTGGAATGCTGGCCATGAATGCCACCATTGAAGCTGCCCATGCCGGGGAGCATGGACGAGGGTTCGCAGTAGTTGCGAATGAGGTGCGCAATCTCTCGGCACAGACGAAGAGGTTCTCGGAGGATATCGGGAAGACGCTGCAGGTGATTAGCGAGATGGTAAGCGAGACAGCAAGTATGGCTGCCGCTTCGGCAGCGGAGGTTGAAGGCAGCCAGGGCAGGGTTGCCGGAGCGGATACCACCTTTGAATCTTTGGTTGAAGCTGTGCAAAGTGTGGAGCTTCGCGGGAGAGACATGCATGACTCGTCGGATGAAGCCGCTCAGAGAGCACATCTTGTCATGAAGGAGCTTGAGAGATTGGTAGAGCTGCACTAATCTCACGTGCGAAGCCGGATTTTTTACACTGCGTTTACAATTCCGCACATTCACCTTTACACAAAAAAGGTATGATCGATATGTATGCTTAGCAGAAACAGTATGTTTGCTTTATATTTGAGGCCTGTGGGCTTCTTTTATCTTATTATCTATATGAAATGAACTAAAGAAGTGAATGGTCATTAGTTCAATCCATAAAGGTGTTAATTGAAGGAGAAGAGAAATGGAAGCGATCATCAATATTGACAAGTTGAATTTGTACTATGAATCTTATCATGCGCTTAAGGATGTATCCATGGACATTCCCGAGAAAGCGATCACAGCATTCATTGGACCGTCTGGATGCGGGAAATCCACATTGCTGCGTACCCTTAACCGGATGAATGATATGATCGCTGGTACCCGGATCGAAGGCGCTGTGAAAATCGGCGGAACCGATATTTATAGTGATGATGTTCATGTTGAGGCCCTGCGCAAGCGGGTTGGGATGGTATTCCAGCAGCCTAATCCTTTTCCTAAATCAATCTATGATAATATTGCCTACGGTCCACGTCTACATGGCATTCGCAGCAAATCAGAGCTTGATGAAATTGTGGAACAAAGTCTGCGTCAAGCCGTGCTCTGGGACGAAGTGAAGAACTTCCTGAAGCGTTCCGCTCTAAGTCTGTCGGGTGGACAGCAGCAGCGTCTGTGTATTGCCAGAGCTCTGGCCGTTCAACCTGATATCCTGCTCATGGATGAGGCTACGTCGGCGCTCGATCCGATATCGACGCTAAAGATTGAAGAATTGGTGCAAGAATTAAAAGACAGGTATACCATTGTCATGGTCACGCATAACATGCATCAGGCAGCCCGGATTTCAGGCAGAACCGTGTTCTTTTTGAATGGGGAAGTTGTTGAGGCAGATGAAACCCAGAAGCTGTTCTCAACGCCGCAGGATTCCAGAACCGAGGATTATATATCCGGTCGTTTTGGTTAAGTAGAAGGAGGCATTCTTGTTCATGATACGTAGAAAAGAATTTGATCAAAACTTAGAGGAACTGCGGAACTTGCTTCGCGCGATGGGTGACCACGTGCAGGAGGCGCTTAAAGGGGCTATTGAATCACTTCAGACATCGAATATCGCTAAAGCTGAGGTTATTATTAAACGGGATGCTGAGCTCAATCACATGGAAGAGCAGATCATGGAGATTGGATCCCGTCTGATTGTTACCCAGCAGCCCGTTGCCAAGGATCTGCGCCGTATTATTGTAGCGTTCAAGATCTCAAGCGATCTGGAGCGTATGGGCGACTTGTCCATTGATATTGCCAAAGTAACAGTGCGGATTGAAGGACAGGAATTGATCAAGCCTCTGGTTGATATTCCGCGTATGGCGGAACTCGCGGGCATTATGGTTGAAGAATCCCTGCAGTCTTACCTGGATGAGAATACGGATCTAGCGTATAAAATGGCTCAGGACGACGATGAAATTGACCATTTGTACAGTCAGATCATCCGTGATCTATATGCCTTTATGACGGCAAATCCAGACAATGTGCAGCAGGCTATGCTGCTGACTCTGGTTGGCCGCTACATCGAGCGTATTGCGGATCATGCCACCAACATTGGAGAGAGCGCTGTATATCTCGCTACAGGGCAGCGTCCGGATCTTAATCAATAAAAAAAGCAAGTCCAGCGCCAGTCCAAGGGGTTATCCTTGGACTGGCGCTTTGCTGTTTTGTTCTATTGCATGCTTCTTCAGAACAGTGTGGGGCAAGTAAAAGCCGCCCGACCTCCAGGTTTATTTTCTCCATTCCTCAGAGCAGGAATCGCCGGCCCATCCCGATTGCTCTTCGGTTTCAGTAGCCTCTCGGTCGCGCAGGCCGCCTCCTGGTTATAATTGGTTCATGGTATCGTGAATGCGCAAAAGAAGCTCTTCTTTGAAATGGTTGGCCGAGCTTCGATTTCAGCAAGGAACGTCTTCTTTTGTTTATAATTGTTTATTTTGGAGTAACTTTCTTCCCCTGTGCCTTTTCAAATACAATTCCAACTCCTTAACAAAATCTGGCCGTCTTTTGGGGCGGCGCCTCTTTTTAAATTTCTTAATAGGACAGCCCTTGTGTTATCATAAGAGATAGATAGTAGTACGAAGGAACGAGGTGTATTATGGAGAAATTGATTCTGATTGATGGCAACAGCATTATTTACCGGGCGTTCTTCGCGATGCCTCCACTGACGAATTCCAGCGGAATGCACACGAATGCGGTGTACGGCTTCACCAATATGCTGATGCGTTTGATCCAGGAAGAGCAGCCCACGCATATCATGGTTGCTTTCGATGCAGGTAAGGAGACTTTCCGGCATGAGGGCTATCAAGAATATAAAGGAGGCCGGGAGAAGACGCCTCCAGAACTGTCTGAACAATTTCCGCTGCTGAAGGAGCTGCTCGACAGCTTCGGAATAACGCGGTTCGAGCTTAAAGGCTATGAAGCGGATGATATTATCGGTACGGTGAGCAGACAGGCAGATGAATCCGGACGTCAGGTTATCGTTGTCACCGGGGATAAGGATATGCTGCAGCTCGTCTCGGACAACGTTAAAGTCTCCTTGACCCGGAAAGGAGTCTCCGAGGTGGAGCCTTACGGTGTGCAGGAGATTCAAGAGCGTTATGGTCTTACTCCAGCTCAGATCGTGGATCTTAAAGGGCTGATGGGAGATACCTCGGATAATATCCCGGGTGTTCCCGGAATTGGGGAGAAGACGGCGCTTAAGCTGCTGCATCAATTCGGTTCTGTTGAGGAAGTGCTTGCACGTACGGATGAATTAAAGGGCAAGCAGAAGGAGAACCTCATTAATCACGCTGAAGATGCGCGGATGAGCAAGCGGCTTGCAACTATTTTCCGTGAGGTGCCGCTGGAACACCTATGGGATGATATGGTATTCGGTGGTCTCCAGGAAGAGAAGGCGGCTCCGATGCTTCGGAAGCTTGAGTTCAAATCCTTGCTGGAACGTCTATCCTTTACGGCTGGTCCGAATTCCGGAGAAGGGAATGCTGAGCAGGCTCACGAGGCTGAGCCTATCCAGGTTACAGTGGTGGATGAAGAAGGAATGGAGGCCCTCACGGCGAAGCTCGGAGAGATTGAGGTGCTTCACGTAGAGACTAACGGAGATAATCCGCACCATGCTGATATTATTGGACTGATCCTTTCATCAAAGGACAACCATTATTATATTCCTTTTGAACTGCTGAAGGAGCCGGCTGGCGAATCCGTTCGGCAGTGGCTTGCTGATGCCAAGGCGCCCAAGAAGGGATATGATCTTCACAGGATCGACCTGGCTCTTCACTGGCAGGGCATTGTCTTTGAAGGGGCTGCCTTTGACATCCAGCTTGCCGCTTATCTTCTGGACCCTACCGAGAATAACCAGACGCTTAGCGGTCTGGCCTCTAAGTATGAGCTATCCTTCCTGGCTCCGGATGATGAGGTGTTCGGCAAGGGAGCGAAATACAAAGTGCCTGATACCGAGGTGCTGAGTCTTCATTTGGCACATAAAGCGGCAGCTGCCCAGAAGATTATCCCACTGCAGGAGCAGGAGCTGGAGAAGAACGAGATGAACCGCCTGTTCTTTGAGCTTGAGATGCCGCTATCCCGTATTCTTGCGGATATGGAGAAGCAGGGCATTGCCGTGAACCGTGAAGATCTTCAGGAGCTTGGTAAAGAGTTCGAGACCCAGATACGCAGACTTGTTCAGCATATTTATGAGCTGGCTGGTATGGAATTTAATATTAATTCCCCGAAACAGCTGGGCGAAATCCTGTTCGACAAGCTCGGACTTCCGGTGATCAAGAAGACCAAGACCGGTTATTCCACAGATGCTGAAGTGTTGGAGAAGCTGGCTCCTTATCATGATATTGTGCAGTCCATCCTGGAGTACCGCCAGTTGGCCAAGCTTCAGTCCACTTATGTGGAAGGCCTGCTTAAAGAGATTCGGCCGGAGACAGGCAAGGTCCACACGTATTACCGTCAGACCATTGCGGCTACGGGACGTCTCAGCAGCCAGTATCCGAATTTGCAGAATATCCCGATCCGGATGGAAGAAGGCCGCAAGATTCGCAAGGTATTCGTTCCTTCCGAGCCGGGCTGGCATATCCTGGCCGCCGACTATTCCCAGATTGAGCTTCGTGTACTCGCGGATATCTCAGGTGATGAGCGGCTTAAGGAAGCGTTCGTCAATGATATGGATATTCATACCAAGACAGCGAGTGATGTATTCGGAGTGCCTCCAGAACAGGTGGATTCGAACATGCGCCGCTCCGCGAAAGCCGTCAATTTCGGGATTGTGTACGGAATCAGTGATTATGGGTTGTCCCAGAACCTTAACATTACACGCAAAGAAGCTGCCAAGTTCATCGATCAATATTTCGAGGTGTTCCAAGGAGTTCGCAAGTATATGGACGATATCGTCAAGGAAGCGAAGCGGGACGGGTATGTCAAGACCCTGCTGGAACGCCGCCGCTACCTTCCGGAGATTAACGCTTCGAACTTTAACCTCCGGTCATTCGCAGAACGCACGGCGATGAATACTCCAATTCAAGGGACAGCAGCGGATATTATTAAGCTGGCGATGGTCTTGATGAGTGACACACTTAGAGAACATAAGCTGAAGAGCCGTATGCTGCTTCAGGTACACGATGAGCTCGTGTTTGAAGTGCCGGAAGATGAGCTGGAGATCATGACCAAGCTGGTACCGGAGACGATGGAGAAGGCGCTGTCTTTGTCCGTACCGCTTAAGGCTGAGGTTAGCAGTGGGCTTAATTGGTATGAAGCGAAATAAAGCCGCTGATGTATCCTTATTATCAGGAAGTACCCGAGGTGAATGAATTATGCCGGAATTGCCGGAAGTAGAAACAGTCCGTAGAACACTCAGTCAGCTGGTCACGGGTAAAACCATAAAAGATGTTACGGTCTCTTTGCCAAGGATTATCCAGAGACCTGATGATATAGAAAAGTTTAGGCTTGAACTTCAAGGACACACTATAGTTGAAGTTGGGCGCAGAGGTAAATTCCTTCGGATTATTATGGACGGGCTTGTCCTTGTCTCCCACCTGAGGATGGAAGGGCGGTATGGGGTATATGATAGCAGTGAGCCCGTAGAGAAGCATACCCATGTGATATTCCATTTTACAGACGGGACCGAGCTCCGTTACAAGGATGTGCGCCAATTCGGAACGATGCATTTGTTCTATCCTGGAGAAGAATTCGAGATGAAGCCTCTGCTTAAGCTTGGCTTGGAGCCTTTGGATGAGGCCTTTACCTTTGAAGCGTTCAAGAAGGTTATTGCATCCCGGAAGACCAAGATCAAGCCGGCTTTGCTGAATCAGGAATATGTGGTGGGGCTTGGGAATATCTATGTGGATGAGGCCTTGTTCCGCGCGGGAATTCATCCCGAGAGGCTGTGCAATGAATTGAACCAGGAGGAGCTTGTCCGTCTGTATGAGGCTATCGTGCTCACCTTAAGTGAGGCGGTAGAAGCCGGCGGCTCATCCATCAAATCCTATGTGAATGGACAAGGGGAGATGGGAATGTTCCAGCATTCACTCCGGATATATGGACGTAAGGCGGCCCCCTGCGTGGTATGCGGTACACCTGTAGAGAAGTCTGTTGTTGGGGGACGGGGCACCCACTATTGTCCAAGCTGCCAGCTAATCAAGACCAAGAAGGATGAGAAGAAGCAATAATGAGGTGAAGAAATGAATATCGGACTGACCGGTGGAATTGCAACCGGGAAAAGTACGGTCTCGCAAATGCTTGTGAAGCGGGGGGCGCTGCTGATTGATGCGGACGTGGTGGCAAGAGAAGTTATGCTGCCTGGGCATCCTGTACTCGAAGCCGTTATCGCTCACTTCGGACAAGCTGTGCTTCTTCCGGACGGAACTCTGGACCGGAAGAAGCTGGGGGAGCATATTTTTACACATAAAGAGGAGAGAAAGGTTCTTGAAAGTATTACCCATCCTGCCATACGTGCAGAAATGCGCCGACGTGCTGCGGCTTATGAAGATGAGTATCCGAATCGTCTCGTCGTCTCGGATATTCCGCTTCTCTATGAGACGGGGCAGGAGTCTTCTTTCGAGGAAGTCATGGTTGTCTATATTCCGCCGGGTATGCAGCTGGTCCGGTTAATGAATAGAAATGGATTGACTGAGGAAGAAGCTTCAGCCCGAATCTCGGCTCAAATGGATATCGAAGAGAAACGGAAGCTGGCAGATGTCGTCATTGACAACAGCATGGGGCTAGAGTATACCGAACGGCAGATTGATGAATTCTGGCTCCGTAAAGGATTACTATGAAGTGGCTGCGTAAGAAGAGGGTGCTGCTTTTATTGTTTCTTGGGTTCACGGTGCTTGTATTCTTCAACAGTGGATGGCTGACGCTATTCTATCCCATTCACTACAAAGATGAAATTCGGACATATGCCAAAGAGAATCAGATAGATCCATTCATGATTGCTGCCATCATCCGTGTAGAGACGAATTATAAAGCTAATCAGGAGTCGCACAAAGGGGCGCTTGGGGTTATGCAAATTATGCCGGACACGGCCCAGTGGGTTATCGACAAAGCTAAATTTGAGGATGTCTCACTGGAAAGCCTGAAGGAAGAGCCGGATAAAAATATTCAGATCGGAAGCCGATACTTAAAGTTCCTCTACGATCAATTTAACGGTAATCAGATCGCTGTCATTGCGGCTTATAACGCCGGGCCAACGAAAGTAAAGAGCTGGCTGAAGAGTGGAAAGTGGGATGGACGGCTTGAAACCTCCAAAGACATTCCTTTCGGGGAGACCCGGCATTATGTGCAGCGGGTTGCTCATTATTATGAGCAGTACGTGAGTATTTACAAGAATTTCTAGATGGCTGGCTTATAGCAGAAAAGAGCACCCGGGCAGGTTCCCCTGCCCGAATGCTCATCTTAAGAAAATACACTATTGGCGGAATTGTCCAGCCAGTTGTTGTTCAGCAAGAGTAACTAGACGTTTAGTAATTGTACCCCCGATTGAACCGTTCTCATAAGAAGTCAGGTTACCTGCATAACCGTCTTGTGGAAAAGAAATACCCAGTTCTTGAGCAACTTCGTATTTCATTTGTTCGAGAGCTCCGGAAGCTTGTCTTACAACCAGATTATTGCTGCTGCTGTTGTTGTTTTGAGCCATTGTTGTTCACCTCCCTCCGGTTGGTACAACTATTATGTCTCGTGATCTGAAATCTCATTACTGCAATCAGCATGAATTTTATGGGAATCTTAGAGAAGAAGGAAGTGATGATTTGAAGTGTCCTTATTGCGATTATTTGGGGACGAAGGTGCTGGATTCGAGGCCTGCCAATGATAATCGCTCTATTCGCCGCAGAAGAGAATGCGAGCAGTGCAGCCGGCGCTTCACTACATTCGAGATGGTGGAAGAAACACCGCTGATTGTAGTCAAGAAAGGTGGAAGCCGGGAAGAGTTCAGCAGGGAGAAGATGCTGCGCGGTTTGATTCGTGCTTGTGAGAAGCGTCCTGTCTCTGTCGAGCAGCTTGAGACCATGGTGTCGGAAGTAGAGAGATCACTCCGTCACACGGCAATTGCTGAAGTGGAGAGCCGTTATATTGGTGAGCTTGTGATGGAACAGCTCTATCCTGTGGATGAAGTGGCTTATGTCCGTTTTGCGTCGGTGTACCGGCAGTTCAAAGACATCAATATGTTCATGAAGGAGCTTAAGAGTCTGTTATCCAAGAATACAGTGGTGGACGACTAAGAGATCCTGGAGCCTTTGCCGGTCTGTAATATCAGTCGGAAGCAATAATTAAGTCTTCTGTTGTGTCAAGGAGCTGGATAGATAGGCATGTTTCCAATAAAGGTATAACAAAAAAGCAATTGAAGGGGAAACCCTCAATTGCTTTTTGTTTTGATATTCTAATTAAATTAGTTGTTGCTCAGCAATTCTTCATTGCGCTCAATCAAGCTCTTGCGCTGAAGTGCATTATCCAGGGACCGGTATGGATCCTCAGGTGTATTGAACGTATAGTCAATCAATTTCTCAATCGTTGTTGTAGCGATATGGATACGAGTGTCACTGGATGCATAGTAGATGAACACATCGTTATTCTCGTTCACTACAGCCCCGTTGCAGAAAATTACGTTCGACACATCACCAACACGCTCATCATCGTAAGGAGCAATAAAGTGCCCGCCTGGCTTAGCGATAATCTTCGTTGGATCTTCCAAGCTTGTTGCAAAGGTATACAGGACATAACGTAAGCCCGCAGCTGTATTCCGAACACCGTGAGCAATATGAATCCAGCCTTTGTCTGTCTTGATTGGAGCTGGACCTTGACCGTTCTTCACTTCGTACACCGTATGATATCTGCGCTCATCGATAATATCTTCTTGATCAATTACCGGATTCAGAATGTCATCACACAGCCCGAATGCAATACCACCACCGGAACCTGTGGAGATGAAGCCATCCTGTGGACGAGTGTAGAACGCATATTTACCATTTACAAACTCAGGGTGGAGCACAACATTACGCTGCTGAGGAGACTTAGTCTGGATGTTTGGCAGACGCTCCCAAGTCTTGAGGTCTTGAGTTCTAACAAAGCCGGCCTGGGCTACAGCGCTCGAGGTGTCAAATGGGGCCGCCTCCGGATCTTTGCTCTCAGAGCAGTAAATGCCATAGATCCAACCGTCTTCATGAAGAACCAGACGCATATCGTACATGTTCGTCTCTGCTGCATCGATATCCTCCCATGTCAGCGGAGTATCAATAAAGCGGAAGTTATCAATTCCGTTATCGCTTACAGCCAGAGCGAAGATGGATTTACGGTCAAGGCCTTCAGTTCTGACAACCAGGTAGTATTTACCTTCAAAGTAAATAGCGCCCGGATTGAGTGTAGCGTTGATTCCGAGTCTTTCCATGAAATGGGGATTAGTCTCTGCATTCAGGTCAAATCTCCAATGCACAGGCACATGATGACGGGTAATTACAGGATACTTGTAACGGTCGTATACGCCGTTGTAGAACTCCTCGTTGAGTTCATTTTTGCGTGTGATCAACTGTTCTTGTTTGGCAAGAACCTCTTTATATTTGGGATGTATCATTTTATTAGTTCACCCTTTCCATAATTTCAAGACAGAATCGGCCGTTATGATATGGACATTTCCATGCCCCGTTAATTTCTCTTGGTGTTGGTGTGCCATCCGGCTCGATGGACCAGTACCATTCTCCGCCGTTACGCTTATCAATCAGATTGTTCTTGATATAAGCCCAGAGGTTATCAGCGAGCTCCAGGAATCTTGGATCCTGGGTCCGCTCATAGGCATTGTAGAAGCCGACAATAGCTTCCGCCTGTACCCACCATACACGAGTCTTATCCAGATGATCATGTTCTTGTTCATTCATCATAGAACCGTCTTCTAGCATGGCATGATCCGCGATGTTATAGGCGATATCAATGACCATTTGAATATATTCCTGCTTCTCCAGGTTCAGCGCTCTAAGCGTCTGATCGATCAACCAGCTTGCCTCGATATCATGACCGAAAGATTTAAGATCAATCAGAGAGTTCCACTGCTTATCGAAGAACACGCCCAGATACTTGGTCTTGGCATTGTAGATTTTGGAGTAGAGAATTTCAAGCAAGTTCTCAAGCGCAGCTCTTACTCGGGCATCCGGCCAGGCTTTGAAGAGATTCGTATACGCTTCCAAAACGTGAATATGCGTGTTCATGGTAATGTCGGCGATAACTCCATTTTCACTAAGCATCTCATTTGGAGTTTCGGTCCACTTACGATCGAACTCCTCCTTGTAAGCGTTAATCTCCTTATCGAAGCCAACATCCTCGATCAGAAGGAAGAGCTCCTTGGCAAGCTCAAGTGCTTCCGGATTTTTGGAGGCTTTGTAATATTCGCTGAGAGCATAGATTCCGAACGATTGGGTATACACATGCTTTCTGGTGTCTGTAGGATTCCCTTTATAATCAACCATCCAGTACAATCCGCGGAATTCATGGTCAATAATCTTATCCCGCAGGAATTTATAGGCATGAGTGGCATACGGAAGGTATTTCTCATTTCCCGTGATGACGTAAGCGGAAGAGAACGCCCACAGAATTCTGGATGTGGCTATTCCTCCTTTGTCTGCCTCCTCATTACTTTGAAGTTCGTAATTCACTTCGCCATAGAATCCTCCATGGGATTCATCGATACAAGCCGACCAGAAGGGCAGGATGTGTTCGTGCAATTCCAGGGACACTTCGTTTTTTAATTTTTGCAAAAGAAATCACACCTCCTGAAGTAAAGTAAACGATAACTTTATAACTTAATTTTAATTGCCTAAAAACTTTATGTCAATTCATATTAAAACCATAAAAGAAGGTTATTTTACGGAAAATATGAAAAAATGACTAAATTTTAATTCCGTTATTGACTAGTAAGCGCTATCAATATAAAATCTTCGTAAGTTTACCGTTAACTTAATGGAAAGTAATGAAAGGGGTATGCTCGTGAAGAAAGGGAAAGTTTTATCCGCATCAACCGTAGCGCTGCTTGTTGTCTCTATGCTATCAGCCTCCGGATCAGCTTATGCCGATTCAGGTAATGGATCTGCAGTAACATCAGTATCCAGTGCGCACTGGGCTAACGCGAGTATTGAGAAGTGGAAATCGAATGATCTAATTCGTGGTTATGAAGATGGGGCCTTCCATCCGGATCAGCCAATTACCAGAGCTGAGTTTGCGACCATCCTTAACAAGGTATTTGGTTATTATGAGAAGTCAGGCGCTTCGTTCTCGGATGTCTCCGCAGACGCGTGGTACTCGGATGCGCTTGCTATTGCGAAGAAGGCCGGGTATTACCAGGGCTTTGAGAACAACCAGGCCCGTGCGAATACAAAAATTACACGTGAAGATGCTGTGACCCTGCTGGCAAGAGCGTTTGTACTTAAGGGTAATAATTCGGCAGCTTTTAAAGACCAGCAAGACATTACTGCATATGCCAAGGAAGCAGTGAATGCTTTGATTCCATTTGTAAGCGGTTACCCGGATGGATCATTTAAGCCTCATGCTCCAATCACCCGAGCTGAAGTAGTTACGCTGATTGACAAGCTAGTGGCAGGCTACTATGCAGCTCCAGGGACCGTTCAAGGCGGCAATATTCAAGGAAATGTGGTTATTAACCACGAGGGAGTAACCTTGAAGGATACTACGATTACCGGGAATTTGTATCTATCCTCCGGAATCGCCGATGGCGAAGTAACATTGGATAATGTAACCGTGAAGGGAACGACCTTTGTAGCCGGCGGTGGAGATCATACAATTATTGTACATAACTCTACGCTGGGTAATGTGGATGTGAATCGTAAAGAAGGCAGCGTAAGAGTTCTGGCCACAGGCACAACTGCAATCGGTCAATTGGTTGCGAACAGCAAATCCAAGCTGGAGCTCAGATCAGGAACTGCAATTGACCACATTGTGGCTAACCAAGCCCTGAATTTGACTGCGGAAAGCGGGACGACCATCAAGAAGCTTGAAGTTCTAAGCACGGCTTCAGGCACAACGATTGATTCCAAAGGAAACATCGCCACGTCGACCCTTCAGGCTAGTGATGTAGTGGTTAACGGAAAGCCAGCTGTGATTGGCAATTTTAGCATCAATAATGGTCAAGTTGTAACGGGCGGCAGTGGAACAGGAGCCTCCCAGGGCACTGGATCTACAGGTGGAAGCGGCACCACACCGGGAAGCGGTAGCGGGGGGAACAATGGTGGCGGTAATGGACCTGTTCTGAACACAGTGAATTTGGTTGACTCTGAAGCTTCAGACACCACACGTTCCTTGTTCGCCTATTTGTCAGATACACGCGGGAAGCAGGTGCTCTTCGGGCATCAGCATGCTACAGATGTAGGTTTGTCCTTCAAAGAGAGCGCAATCTCGGGAGATGAATCAGATGTCTTGAACTCAGTAGGGGACCTACCGGCCGTGTACGGTTGGGATACGCTGAGCCTGGAAGGGAAAGAGAAGCCGGGTGTTGAAGGCGATCCTGCTAAGAGCCGTGAGAACTTGGCTGCATTGATGAAGAAGGCTCATGATAAGAACGGTATCATTACCCTCAGCTCACATATGCCGAATTTTGTAACAGGCGGAACCTTTAATGATACTGAGGGCAATGTAGTTGAACATATTCTACCGGGCGGAGACAAGAATGCGGAGTTTAATGCTTTTCTGGACCAAGTCGCTGACCTTGCCATCAATCTGAAGGATGATAATGGCAAACTGATTCCAATTATGTTCCGTCCGTTCCATGAGCAGAATGGTAAATGGTTCTGGTGGGGCGCATCGACTACAACTCCAAGTGAATATGTGGAAATTTATAGATACACGGTGGAGTACTTGCGGGATATTAAGCAGGTTCACAACCTACTGTACGTGTACTCTCCAAATGGCACTTTTGGCGGGTCAGAGGCTCAATACCTGGCTACCTACCCAGGAGATGAGTATGTAGACATTTTGGGTATGGACCAGTACGATAATCAGGAGAATCCCGGAAGCAAAGGGTTTTTAGAGGGGCTCGTTAGCGACCTTGCTATGATCTCCAAGCTGGCAGACTCGAAGGGTAAAGTTGCTACATTCTCCGAGTTCGGTTACAGTCCAAGCGGAATGAAAACAACGGGGAATGGAGATCTGAAGTGGTTCACGAAGCTTCTTAATGCGATTAAGAATGATCCAGATGCGAAGCGGATTGCATACATGTTGACATGGGCAAACTTTAATCTAAATGGAAATCTGTTTGTACCTTATAATGATCCTGGCAAGCTGGGCGTTCATGAGCTTCTGGCGGACTTTATCAAATTTTATGAGGATCCTTACACTGCATTCGCCAAGGAAGTCAAAAATATACCAGCGAGATCTGTGAAAGTTGACACCGAGAAGCCATTCATGCATATTGCATCACCTGTTAACGGCTCTACGGTGAGATCGGCTACAACGAAAATCCGGGCAAGAGTGCTGAATGAGAAGCCGTCAAAGGTCACTTACACAGTGGCGGGATCAACTACTGAAATTCCAATGGTATGGGACAGTGCGGAAAGCTATTATACTGCAGATTGGACACCGGATACATCATTAAATGGCAAATCAACGACATTCTCTGTACATGTATATGATGCAAATGGGAATCTGCAGTCTGAACTTAATCAAACGAATAAGGTCTATGTTAAGGTTGAGGAAACTCTATTGAAGAAGTACACTTTTGATACAAGTAACGATGGGTTTGAGAGCAATGGGACTTGGTCTGCTAGCGGTGGATTAACATTAGAGACCAAAGCAAGCGATTTTAACAATAGTGGAGCGTTACAATTGGATGTGGATGGTCTAAAACAAGCGGATACGTGGCAGGAGCTGAAGTTGAAACTCACGGACCTTGATAGCACTATACCACCTGTGGTAGAACGCGTGAAGTTCAATGCCTACATCCCCGTAAGCATTGGAACTGACAACGCAAGTATTCGGGCTCTCGTGCAGTTGCAGTTGCCGCCTGAAGCTGAAGATGAGAAATTTGGTATGAATAGCACAGAGAAGAAACTCTCAGAGCTCAAAAAAATTACTGTATCCCAAAAAGAGTACTATGTGTACCCAGTTACTATTGACATTAACAATCCTGAACTATCCGCGCAAGCGACAGGACTTGCGTTCTCCTTAGTCGGTAGCGGGCTTAGCGGATCTGGCTCCATCTATGTGGATGACTTTGGACTTTACAGTGTATATCAGGAACCAGTCACAGATCCAGCAGTTGTGGATGATTTTGAAGGATACAGCGATTCTCAAGAAGCAGCCAACAAGTATAGTTCGCAAGGGGATGGTGCGAAGGTAGCTCTGGATGAGGATAACAAACAAAGTGGCAAGTACGGCATAGCTTATACTTACACACTTGCCTCCCAAGGATATGCCGGGGTATCTAATTCATTTAAGAAAAGTGTGGATTGGTCGGGATTTAATCAGCTGCAGGCATGGGTAAAACCGGATGGCGAAGGGCAGAAGCTGGTTATCCAGATCACTGCAGGTGGCAAGAATTATGAGTATTACCCGAAAACCACGGATACCAACGCTCGATTGGAAAAAATGAACTTTGCTGACTTTACTCCTGTGCATGGTGCTTCAGGACCATTGACCAAAGAGCTCTTGAAGAAGGTGAGCTCGTTCTCGATTTATACGAATTCGGTTAGTCCATATAACGGAACAAAAACTACAAATACCATGTATTTTGATGACATTAAGGCAGTAAATGATCCAAATGTTGCCGCATTACCAGAGGGAGACAGTGGATCAGGCAGTAGTGGTCATGCTCCAGGAATTCTGTATGATTTCGAAACAGATACCCAGGGATGGACTATTGATCAGAATAATGCTAGCGCAGGAACCTTAACGGTGACCTCCGATGTGTATGCTCATGGGGAGAAGGCGCTTCAATCAACGTTCAACCTTGGCGGAACGTCATTTGAGCTTAAGAATGAAACGGCTCTCGACTTGACAGGCCTTAAAGCCAGTACCGTTAAAGTGAAGCTATCTGCCGGCACGGCCAAGGCGCGCCTGTATATAAAGACAGGAAGTGGCTGGAAATGGTTCGATAGTGGAATGGTGAATGTAGATGCTTCCGACTTTGCCACGATAACGCTGCCTCTCGATACGGTGACGGATCTGAATCAGATTCAATCCATGGGTCTGAAGTTTGAGTCCTTTACCGGTACGGGAGAATCAACCGTCTATGTAGACGAGGTTAACCTTGTTGGTGCTACTGCTAGCACAACAGAACCTACAAATTGACGAATCATAGTAATAAGACCAATAGGAGCTGTCCCCGAAGTAGTTATTCTACTTACGGGAGACAGCTCCTTCTTCAATATAACTTGTATTACATACCTAAAGAGCCCTTGAAGAGCTCCAGATAGTTATTGATGGCTATATTCACTTTTACAATAACGATTGGTTACAGATAAGACTAAACGGCCTTGGTCCCATTGAATTCAGGATCAAGGCCGTTTAAAACTCTCTTGTAATTTATACTGTCTACTTAAAACGGGGCTCTCTCCCAGGTAGAACACCTGCGGAGAGAGCCCCTCATTATTTATACGACGACCGATTGTGCCTTCTCGCCGTGATTCTCGTTCAGTGAGCTGACCGAATCACGGTACACAATCTTGCCTTGAACAAGTACGCGTCCAAAGCGTTTGTTGGGTTGGTTAACCTTTTGCATAATCGAATTCACCGAAGTGGTCGCCATTTGTTCGATATCCACTTCAACCGTAGTCAAAGGAGGAGACGTTAATGTAGCATAAATATCATTATCGAATCCGACTACGGAACAGTCTGTTGGAACATTGTATCCCAGCGACTTCAGTTTATCGGTTAGCAGAAATGCAACTTGGTCGCAGTTACAGACAAATGCTGAAGGGAGCGGGTTTGGAATCTCGATGTCAATGTATTTCCCTCGTTTATCCCGGTCATTGATGATGTAGTTGTTATTTAACGGAATGTCATGCTCAAGCAAGGACTTATAGTATCCCAGGAAGCGGTCTTGAATACTGCTTGTGGAATGAAGGTTGCCGACATAAGCAATATCCCGGTGTCCATTACGGATGAGGTAATTCGTTATTTCGTACGAGCCATAGAAGTTATCCGTAATGACGGAGTCAATGTCCGCATGTTCGTCATAGAAGTCAGTGAAGATCTTAGGCAGATCCATGCTTTCGATAACTTCAATGTACTCCTTGCTGATCTGACCAATAACGATGATGCCATCAACCTTCTTCTCGGAATAAATTCTCGGTAGATTAAGCTGTTCTTCGTCTTCGCTGTTGAGTATGTTAAGAATGCCGTAGTAGCCGTAACTGTCCAGCAGACTGGATATGTGCTGATATATTCTCAAGTAAAACGATTGGGCGAGCCCGGTGAACCGCTCAGGAATGATGACACCAATATTGTAAGAGCGACCCTCTTTCATCGACTTAGCTGCTGTATTGTACCGATAGTTCATTTCAGCCGCAACCTGCTTAATCTTAGCCTTTAATTCATCACTTACCCCTTCTTTATCGCCTAGAGCCTTGGAGACTGTAACACTGCTTACTCCGAGTTTCGTGGCTATATCCCGCATAGTAACATTGTTCTTCATCCGATCACCACCTATCACTCCTGCGCTCAATTTCCAAAATCATCTAAATGTTACTCTTTAGTATACTAGCTAACTTGCCATTTATAAAGATCAAATCGTGCATCTTTATATAGTATTATTCCAGATTTACAAAGGATTTAGCCTAACTGTAAATTAAGTTACTTAACAGTGTTTACCGTTAACTTATATTATTATTTTAATAATCCTTAAATCCTTTGTCAATGAAAGAGGAAAGAATAAAATTAAGTAACTTTTGACATACTAATAAACACACAAAAGATGGAAAATACAGATTCGTGAATCCCGAAAAACCTTGTTATATAAGGGGTTTTTTGAATGATTAAAAAAACCTAACAAAAAACCTAAAAAAATGGATTGACGAGAAAGCGGTATCATTGTAAGATCGAGTTGTAACTTAAACGATAACTTTATAATGGTTAAGGAAAGGGGTTTCATAAAATGAAAAGACGTAAAATGCTGTTAGGACTTATGTCGGCTCTCCTGGTTTTCGCAATGGTAGGTTGTGGATCCACTAAAACTGAGGACGCTGGTAAAACCAACACCGAATCAACAGGAACTACTGCAACAGGTAAAGACCTCAAAGGAGACATTACAGTAATCACGCAAAAAACAGATATCGTGGATACTGTATTCAAGGACTACGCTAAGAAATTTAACGAAGAGTATCCGAACATCAATGTTAAATTCCAAGGGCTGTCTGATTATGAAGGTCAAATTAAAGTTCGTATGAACTCTTCCGACTACGGTGATGTGCTTCTGCTGCCAACCAGTGTTCCACTGGCTGACCTGCCACAATTCTTCGAGCCGCTTGGTAACTTCGAGGATATGAAGAAGCAATATAACGGTCTTGAAGAAAGAACAGTAGACGGTAAAGTATACGGAATTCCAACAGCAATTAACTATTCCGGTCTTGTATACAACAAGAAAGTATTCGCAGATGCGGGCGTGACAGAGGTTCCAAAAACTCCTGATCAATTCCTGGCAGCTCTCCAGAAGATTAAAGACAAAGGCGCTGCGGTTCCACTCTACACAAACTATGCGGCTGGCTGGACTTTGACTCAATGGGAAGCAGATCTGACAACTGTTGCTGGTAACGTTGACTATGTTAACGTGACTCAACCAAACACTGACGACAACTTTGTTAAAGGTCAGCCACACTATGAGCTTTACAAATTAATGTATGATGTGGCTCAAAAAGGTTTGATCGAGAAAGACCCTACAACAACAGATTGGGAAAGCTCTAAAGCAGATTTGGCTAACGGCAAAATTGGTACCATGGTTCTCGGATCTTGGGCTGTTGGACAAGTGAAGGGCTTGAGTAAAACCCCTGATGATATCGGATTCATGCCTTTCCCAACCAATGCGGATAAAGTTATTGTTCCACTTTCAGATGACTATACCATTGGTGTTAGCTCCAAGAGCAGCAATAAGGAAGCGGCTAAAGCATGGGTCGACTGGTTCATTAACAAATCTGGTTATCCAACAACTGAAGGTGCGGGTGGCGGTATGAGCCCTGCTGTTGGTGCTGAACTTCCTGCAGTTCTCAAACAATATGAAGGCACAGGTATTGAATTCAAGTTCCAAACTCCAGCTAAAGCAGGTCAAGAAGGTCTTGTAGACAAGATCGACAAAGACTCTGAAATTGGTCTCTGGCAGCCTGACTTCAAGAAACGTATTATTGAAGCCGCTATCGGTAACAAGAAAGAATCTTATGATGACATCATGAAAGATCTGAATGATAAATGGAAAGCATCACGTGCATCTGTTGCTAGCGAATAAGAAGAATCAGAAGAAATAGCTTCTCATGAGGAGATGAGGAAAACGAGCCGCGTGTTCGTTTTCCTTCTCTATCTTGTAGGGAGGCAGGGACTATTGGAGGTGTGAGTGGTGTTCAAAAATATGAGCTATAACAATCAGAGAAAAATAATCATTATAGCCTTCTCCCTGATACCGGTTGTTTTACTATTCACTTTTGCATATTTGCCGGTTATCAACATGTTTAAATACAGCTTTACGAACTGGAATGGATATAGCGACCACTATAAATGGGTCGGCTTCAAGAATTACAAAACTATTTTCACGGATCCAAAATATTTCACCGTATTTAAAGTCAGCTTGTACTATTTCGTAGCCACATTTGTTCAAATGGGTCTGGCATTATATTTCGCCACCATACTAAGTTTCAAAGTACGTGCCAAGAACTTTTTCAAGGGCGTTCTGTTCTTCCCTTCCTTACTTAATGGTGTTGCCATCGGATTTATCTTCCTTTTCTTCTTCAAACCGGATGGAACGCTGGATACGATCCTGAAGTTCCTGGGTCTTAGCAGTCTTTCACAAGGGTGGCTCCTTAACCCGAATATTATTAATATCTCACTTGCTGGAGCGTCTATCTGGAGATATATGGGCTTTAACTTTATTATCTTCCTCGGGGCGATCTCTTCGGTAGGTAAAGATGTATATGAAGCGTCCGATATCGATGGAGCGAATAAATGGCATCAATTCCGCCATATCATCATTCCAAGCATCAAACGTATCGTTCAGCTTAACCTAATTCTCGGCATTAGCGGTGCGATCAGCGCCTTCGATATTCCATACATTATGACAGGCGGTTCCAACGGAAGTAATACGTTCGTAATCCAGACTGTCGACGTAGCATTTAAATACAGTAAGCTTGGACTCGCATCCGCGATGGCTGTCGTATTGCTCTTTATCGTGGTTATTGTAACAGTGATTCAGAACATGCTGTCCAAGAAGGAGGATTAAATATGTATAAACTCAAATATACGGCTGCAGGCATATTTAAATACCTCTCATTGATCTTGGCTGCTTTTGTAGTTCTTATTCCGATCGTTGTGGTTCTGTTCGCTTCTCTAAAGACAGGGCAGGAATACGCGAATTCGAGTCCGCTCCAGCCTCCAACTAACTGGTTTAACTTTGCTAACTACAAGAAAGCGTTCATTGACGGTAAGATGCTGCTCGGTTTCGCGAATACCGTATTCATCGTAATCTTATCCATTGTGGGTGCCACACTCATTGGATCGATGATCGCTTTCATATTAAGTCGGTTCAAGTTCCGCGGAAGCAAGCTGCTTATGGGTGCTTTCCTGCTTGCAACCTTGATTCCAAGCGTAACTACACAAGTAGCTACGTTCAAGATTATTGACTTCTTGCACTTGGTTGATACACGATTTGCCCCAATTCTTCTCTATTTGGGTACAGATATTATCGCGGTGTACATCTTCTTGCAATTCCTGGATTCCATTTCGGAATCACTGGATGAATCAGCGATGCTTGATGGAGCGTCATACTTCACGATTTTCTTCAGAATCATCCTGCCGCTTCTGGCCCCTGCTATTGTGACGGTCATTATCGTCAAAGGGGTTAACATTTACAACGACTTTTATACTCCGTTCCTCTACATGCCGAGCCAGGAGTTACAGGTTATTTCAACCGCACTCTTTAAGTTCAAGGGTCCTTATGGATCGCAATGGGAAGTCATCTGTGCGGCTATCATTATTTCGATCATTCCGATTACAATTGCATTTGTTTCCTTGCAAAAATACATTTATAACGGTTTTGCTCAAGGTTCAGTTAAGTAATCGGCAGCACTTATAAAATATATAGATAAACTGGAGGAGTAATAAAAATGGGACAATATCAGATCATTGGAGAGAACCTTAATAAAATGCCTTGGCAGGACAAACCGGAAGGCAGCGTTGGTCCTGTATGGCGTCATTCAGATAACCCGGTTGTGAAAAGAAATCCGGCAAAAGGTATTGCCCGTATCTTCAATAGTGCGGTTGTGGCTTATGGAGACGGCTTTATCGGTGTATTTAGAGCTGAGACGATTAATGGACGCCCGCATCTTCATATGGGTACTAGTGAAGACGGACTTAACTGGACAATTGATGAGAAACGGATTGAATTCGTGAACGAGCAGGGAGAACCTTACCAGCCGCGTTATGCTTATGATCCACGCCTCGTGAAAGTAGAAGATTCTTATTACATTATCTGGTGTACCGATTTCTATGGTGCTGCCATTGGTGTAGCGAAGACTGATGATTTCAAAACTTTTGTACGTCTGGAGAACCCATTCCTTCCATTTAACCGTAATGGTGTTCTGTTCCCAAGAAAAATTAACGGTAACTTCGTGATGCTATCCCGTCCAAGTGATAGCGGTCATACTCCGTTTGGTGATGTGTTCCTGAGCGAAAGCCCTGACTTTGTATACTGGGGCAAACACCGCCATGTAATGTCCAAAGGTGGAGATGGCTGGTGGCAATCCGTTAAAATCGGCGGTGGTCCGGCACCAATTGAGACTTCCGAAGGCTGGCTGATGTTCTATCACGGCGTAACCGGAACTTGTAACGGGCTTGTATACAGTATGGGTGCTGTCATTCTCGATAAGGATGAGCCATCCAAAGTGAAATACCGTTCCAGCACTTACGTGCTTACTCCAGAAGAATGGTACGAAGAGAGAGGCTTTGTGGATAACGTAGTATTCCCTTGCGCAACTCTTCATGACGCTGCTACAGGCAGAATCGCAATCTACTATGGTGCAGCAGATACTTACGTTGGCGTTGCTTATACAACCGTAGATGAAATTATCAACTATGTAATAGAAACGAATGAAATGGTAGGAGACGATCACGAAATCGGAATCATGTAAGCAAGGAGCGCTGCCAGAAATGGATTACATCAAAGGATTTACTTACGGCTGGATGGCACGCAAAGGGGATTTCCTGAAGCCAGAGGCCAAGGAGTCGCTTAGACTTCTTCAAGAGAGAACGGGCACGACACATGTTATTTTTGCATTGGCTGCACTTCAGGATACACCGCAATCTACGAGCATTGATTATAAGGGTAAGCATATCGTAGACGATGAAGAGCTTATCGATATGATTCAGTATGCTAGATCCTTAGGGTTTAAGACCATTCTTAAGCCAACGGTGAATGTAAAAGATGGCACATGGAGAGCGCATATCAACTTCTTCGATCTGGATGTTCCTTGTGAGCCGAAATGGCGCGACTGGTTCGCAAGCTACATGGAATACCAGGAGCATTATGCGGCTATTGCACAGGCTACTGGCTGCGAAATGTACATTGCTGGCTGTGAAATGGTACAGACGGAACGGCGTGCGGACGAATGGCGTCAGTGTATTGCGAAGATCCGCAAACATTATCACGGACCTGTCACTTATAATACAGATAAGTATCAGGAAGGTAATGTGAGCTGGTGGGATGCGGTAGATATCATATCTTCCAGTGGTTATTATCCACTTGGAGATTGGGATAATCAGCTTGATCGGATCGAGAAGATTATTGAGCCATTCAATAAGCCTTTCTTTTTTGCAGAAGCTGGCTGCCCAAGCCGAACAGGTTCTTCCCAGATTCCGAACGACTGGGGTCTTGAGGGAGATGTGAATCTGAAGGAGCAGGCGGACTTTTATACAGATATGTTCGACAAAACCAGCCGCAGATCTTGGGTGCGCGGGTTCGGTCTTTGGGATTGGAGTCATCTGCTGCATGAGGAACAGGACGCTGTGAACAATGACGATTATAGCGTCTATGGCAAGCCTGCCGAGAAGATCATTAAGGAATTCTATATATAATGAATCTTTAACAAGGTTGATCAAGACAGCCCGTCCTAGACGGGCTGTTTATGCATAGGAGGAATGGTTATGGCTTTTGAAATGTCAATTGAAGATTTGAAGTCTTATATGGGCAGAAGTCCAAGACCGGATGATTTTGATCAGTATTGGGAACGTGCCTTGAAGGAGTTGGAGGAGCAGGGTACAGATTACGAGCTTGTGCCTGCGGAGTTCCAGACCGAGCTTGCGGAGTGCTTTCATCTCTATTTCACTGGCGTAGGCGGGGCAAGAGTGCACTGCAAGATGGCCAGACCAAGACAGCATGAGGGCCGAAAGGGTCCTGGATTTGCTATTTTCCACGGCTATTCCAGTGATAGTGGCGACTGGTTAGAGAAGGCTGCTTATGCTGCGCACGGCTTTACAGTTCTGGCACTCGATTGCCGGGGACAGGGTGGCCTGTCCGAAGATAATCTGAATGTGAAAGGAACCACGATCCGGGGCCATGTCATTCGCGGACTGGATGATCCAAATCCGGATAATCTCTATTACCGGAACGTGTTCCTAGATACTGTGCAGACGGTTAGAATTCTGATGAGCATGGACCAGGTGGATCCTGAGCGCATCGGCGTATACGGCCAATCCCAAGGCGGGGCACTCGCTGTCGCTTGTGCTGCACTTGAGCCTCGGGTGAAGTCTCTTGTCCCGGTGCATCCCTTCTTATCTGACTATAAGAGAGCATGGGAGACGAATATTACAAGCAGCGCTTATGAAGAGCTGGTCTATTATTTCCGCATGTTCGATCCGAACCATAAGCGGGAGGACGAGGTGTTCAATCGACTCGGCTATATCGACATTCAGAATCTGGCTGACCGGATCAAGGCTAAAGTGCTCTGGATTACCGGGCTTAGCGATCCTATTTGCCCTCCTTCTACCCAGTTCGCAGCGTATAACAAGATTCAGTCGGAGAAGGACGTACTGCTGTACCATGAATATGGGCATGAGTATCTTCCTTACCTATCCGATCGATTATTTCAAGTAATGTCTGAGCTATAACAGGAAGAGAGGGTATCTTTCATGACACAGATTTGGAATCACCGTAAAGGACTTGCGCGAACCTTGCAACGGATCAGCGAAGGCACGCTCACGCTTGGTTTTATTGGAGGCTCTATCACGGATGCGCGGCCTCGTCATAACTGGCCGGAACCGGTTATCGCCTGGTTCGCGGAAGTATTTCCGCAGGTTACCCTAAAGGTGGAGAATGCAGCTATTGGAGCTACGGGCAGTGATCTGGCTGTGTTCCGTGCACAGCGGGACTTGATTGACCGGGGCGCAGATCTCGTATTCGTGGAATACGCGGTGAACGATTACGATGAGTCTCAGGAGAAGCGCGGCCGGACGCGTGAGGGATTGATCCGCCAGCTGCTGGCAGGGGAAGGCCGGGATGTCGTGCTCACCTATACCTACATCCAGGACATGTACGAAGCTATGATGAACGGGAAGGTGCCGGATTCCATTGCTCAGCTTGAACAGCTCGGTGAACATTATGGTCTGGGCTCTGTCTGGATGGGGAGATATGCACTGGATGAAGTGCAGAAGGGCCGGATGAGATGGCAGGAATGGCTCCCGGATGGCCTGCATCCAACTGAGCGCGGTAGCTTAAGCTATGCCCATAGTGTAATTAAGTTCCTCGAACAGGAATTGGTGGTTCAGCAGGGTGAGGGTGGAGCTGAACCCGAAGCTAAGCTTGGATCAGAAGCTGGATCAAACCAAGAATTCATCGGATTGAGTCGCCCTGATCCGCTGTATCCGAACAATTGGGAACGGGTAGAACATGTTCCCTTTGAGAATATGAAGCGGCAGGGACCTTGGGTTATCCGCAGATGGGTGAATCTGGAGTGGATTGACCGGGTGCTGGAGACCGCTGCAGTTGGCGCCAAGCTGTCATTCAACTTTGAAGGGCGCGGCCTCGCACTTGGCTTTGACTTCGGTAAAGCCTCCTCGGAATTCAGGTATCGTCTGGATGGGGGAGAGTGGAAGATAACTTCCCGTGACCGACCTTCCTGGGTCGGGAGTGAAGGATGGTTCCGGTTATTGGTGATCGCAGATGATCTTGCAGAGGGTTCTCATGATATTGAGATTGAAGTCATTCACGGCAGCTCGGAATCCTGTACAGGTACTGACTTCCGTCTTGCCTTTGCAGGTGTAATTAGATAAAACAGCAAAGCGCGCCTGAACATGGAATCCCCTTCGAGTAGACAAGAGAAAAAGACATCTTGGTAAGATGGATTTTATCTTGTTGAACGAAGGGGATTTTTTTATGACTAAAATTAATAACCTTGGACTATTTCTGCTCATTAGTTCATAAGTGTGATCAGGTGTTAGGAATAGTAAAATTTTGGTTAAGGTCAGCTTAGATAAGGTATGAAGGAGAGTGCTAATGAAAAAATTCAAGCTGTTCCTTACTATTTTAGCGGCAGTTGCTGCAATACTGGCTGTTTACTTTTTTATATACCCTATACGGCTATATGAATCAGAGATGCTTCCCGGCTTCATGATCATTCTTGTTGGAGTAATACTCAGTCTATTAGGTCCATTTCAGTTAAGGAAAGAATCAAAGGTATATCTTATGATTGCATGGTCAAATTTCCTGATATTCTTGTTCTATATCTTTTCATCGACCAACCTAGCAACTATATTTTTTGGCCCTTAAGCAGGCAACCGCTTTTACATATTTATAGATTCTGAGCCGCTTGAATTAATTGTTGTTTTGTTACAGATGGAGAGTCTGTTCCGACTTGATAAATGAGGGTCTGATCTCCTTTTTCTTCAATCCACATGATGTTCTGATAGATATTACTGGCACCGTACAAAGATTGTTTGTCCAAGGTGTAGTGCGCTTGATGCCCCTGAATGTTCAGGTCTTCATACACCGATGAGGGAGAGGTGATCCCTTCCATCATAACTTTCTCATTTGGAATCTGCAGAGTATAGTAGATCGTCTGCTGTTCTTCATTACGATATAATGAAGTATAAAAATTAAAGACTGGCTTCGATTTTGCCGTTGTTTTACGCCATATCACATCTTGTCCCGTCTTTTTGCTCTCGGCTTTCATATCATCCAGAAGCTTAAAAGCAGCACTATCGATAAAAGCCCCATAAGCAGGGGACTCCATTCCCTGGGTGAATTTGAACGTCTCAAGTAGAGACTCTGGGATGTGTTCTGTAGGATTATGTTGAGTGACTGTCCTGCTCCAGCTGTCCAGATTCTTCACGACTTCCGGATTCGAGACAGATTGAAATGCATAACTGTTCATTCCCAGCTCTGCAAAGTATAGAACGGCTATCTCTCCCTTTTTTAAATTTGCTTTCACTTCACTTAGTGAATGGCGCATTTTTTCCAAAAGGCTACTTTCCAATGTTATTTCCTCATTCGCTGTAAAATTAACTTTTACATCCCCTTGTTCCTCTTGGAATAGAAGTTTTCCACCTACAAAAGCGAAGCCGCATAATAGAACAAACAATAAACCGATCACTGCTATATTGGGTAATTTTCTTAATCTCTTCATTTGTTTCTTCTCCTTTTTTTCCGTTAGGCACTCCCTGTATACCGCCATGATTCTAGAATCCAAAGTAGGAGAAGGAACGATATTCTTTGAGTTCTGTTGAAACTCATTTTTGAGCTGATTTTCCATGGACATATCTATTCATCTCCTTTTTCTGATCCTGGATTTTGAAGTGTTTGCGCATGTGTTTGAGGGCATGGTGATGTCTGGATTTTACAGTGCCTAATGGAACTTTTAGTAGTGCGGATATTTCCCCCAGAGAACAATCTTGATAGTATCTAAGGACAATTACTTCTTTAAGCTTTAGCGGTAATGACTCCAATATTGGGAGCAACTCCATGCGGCTATACAAGACTGTCGTCCGTCGTTCTGAGTCCCTATCGGTCATGTCGAAAGTTATGGATTTTATCTTTTCCATAATGCGAAACCGGAACCAACTTTTTCGCTGCCAATTCCGTACCTGCCGGATAATTAAGCCATTAAACCATGATCTGAATTTTTGATCCTGTTGATAATTGTCCAGACTTTTTAGAAGTTCCATATACACCTCACTCATCAGATCTCCTACATCCTGTTTGTCTGGAGCAAGGTAGTAAATTAATCTGTAAGCATGGTCTTTTGTTAATTCATAGATTATCTGAAATGCTTCTTCATCCCCTTGACTCATCCGGATAAGCCAAGGGTGTATCTCTATGTCCTCCATCGGGCCGGCCTCCAATCGGGTGTTACAATAGATATTGGTAACTTTCCTTCAAAAGGTTCAATTTTAAATATAAAAATTTCGAAAGTAAATGAACTGATTTTACAATTTTAATCTGTTCTTCAGATTTATATAAGGTTCATTTAAGTTAAGGGATGTATATTTAGGACATCCCTCTTCTTCGCCTTAAATATAGAGGACAGGCCCGTCTCCCAACAGTCCTGTCCAAAGTGACGAATGGCATGTCATCCACATTGGGATGACATGCACAAGAACACCCTGCCTCATTATCCGGCAGGGTGTTCTTCGTTGTTCGGGTTATGATTTTTGCTTAAGAAATCTTTTCCATAGTGCTCGAAATAAAAGTTGTGCAGTTCTTGCCTGCCCCCTTGGACAGATACAGTGCCTCATCAGCCTGATTAAGAACTTCCACAGGATCTGTACTGTCTACCGGGTACAGGGCGCCCCCTATGCTGCAGCCGAGGTTAACTGTCTGACCGTCAATTTGAAAAGGCTCATTGATGGATGTGATAATTCGGTTAGCGACAGCTTTAGCTTCAATCATCGGTTTCTGTATAGAGGTACATAAGACAATGACAAATTCATCCCCGCCCATCCGGCAGACCAGCTCGTCTTCCCGGACAATGTCCTTCAGGCGCTTGGCGACTTTCTGAAGCAGGATGTCACCGGCCTGATGCCCCAGCGTGTCATTAATGGCTTTGAAGCCGTCCAGGTCCATATATAGGATGGTTAGGGTAGAGGATTTCCCGGTAACTTCACGAAGTGCTTGTGACAGGTAGTCGCTGAGCGCGGCCCGGTTCGGCAGTCCTGTCAGCTTGTCGTGCATGGCAAGTACAGACATCTCTCCGAGTTTGTCCTCGGTATGAGTTAGATCCGCTACCAGATTTCGCAAGGAGGAAGACAACACCTCGATATCACGGATACGCTTATACTGAGGAATTTCAGCAGGTTCACCCTTGCGCAGCCGATCGGCAGCCTTGGCAATCAGGTCCAGAGGCCTTGCAATCCAGCCAGCAATCAACCATCCAAGGATGGCGAATATGGCAGTCGCTATAATTCCAGTAATTATAATAGTAAGACGCAGATGATTCGTAGAGGCGAATGCGACCTCTACCGGCTGACGAATCAGAATAGACCATCCAAGTCCGGGATAGGATAAGTAACCTTTTCCATAGGCATAACCGGTCAAATAGGACTTGCCGTCTGCGTACTGATCGATCTGCCAATGATTTTGTCCAGACTGTGCCTTGGTAAGGATATCTGATTTGAGCGGTTGTCCGAGCATGTTCTCTGGACCTAAAATTACGGTGTTATCTTTTTTGCTGACTACGATAATGCTCAGTTCGTTCAGGCGGTTCTTCAGGGGCGAAAGGATAGACTTTTCCACTTCTCTTGACCACTCCCAGCTAAGGTGGGCGGCCAATATCCCAACCAGCTTTCCGTCATTGCCATACACCGGAGTGCTAATATCCACAAATTGCAGAGGTTCATTATCCTTGTGAGGAATTAGCCTGGCAAGAAGCTTAGCGTCATGCACATCACCGATAAATGTTTGCTTGAGCGCATTCTTGTACACGGGACGCTCGGCCAGGTTTGCTCCGGTTAGGATTCCATCTGTGGAGGCCAGAACCTTGCCCTTCGGATCGGTGAATCCTGCCCAGGTGAAGACCGGGAAGCTCCTCTTCAATTCATCCAGGAGTCTCCGCATATCACTCGGATCCTTGGCTTCCCGGAAAGTATCAAGCTTGCTTAACATTTGGACTTCGCCAGCCCGTGACCACATGAAATAGTCAAGCTTCTCAGCCATCTGGTAAGAGACCTCAGCTAGAGAAGAACCGATCGTGCTCTCTATTTCCTTGGAGGATTCTCTACCGATAACCAGACTTAGCACGGCCGTTAATACTACAATCAACCCGGAGAGGGCGATCGTGAAAAAAGTACGTAAACGAAAAGACACACTCATTCTCCTAACCCCATCATTTTTTCGTTTTGTCGAATCATGTTGTTTTTGTCGAAATTTATGTATACCTATATATCGGCTGCTTAAAGTCTAAATTTAAGGAGGATAACGTCTGCAGAGAATGGGTTAACGTTAAATAGAAGCAGTACTTCTTAATCAAGACATTGAAAATAACCCCCGCCGGATATTCCGGAGGGGGTCAGCATTTTTATTTAACGATTGGCAGGGTGATTTGAAATGAAGTTCCCTGGCCTGGCTCGCTCTTGGCAGAGATGGTTCCCTTATGGGCCTCAATGATGGACTGGGTAATGGAGAGCCCAAGCCCGGCTCCGCCGGATTTGCGGGTTCTTGAGGATTCGCTCCGGTAGAACCGGTCAAAGATATGAGGGAGATGCTCCGGATTGATACCGCTGCCATTATCCTGAACCGTTAATTGTGCCTGTTCCTTCGAGACATTCAAGGATACAGTAATAACCCCCTGAGTCTCGTGCGTATGCTGCACCGCATTATGAAATAAATTGAGTACAACCTGCTTCATTTTATCGGAATCAGCTGCCGTTATTACGTGGGCAGTGAGGTCAAAACGTACCTTCCGCTGGCCAGCGAGCATTAGCAGCTGAGGCTCCATCTCACGAAGAAGAGCATCGAGCCGAACCTCCGTTAATTGGAGCTGCGGGGCCTGATCCAGCTTCGTGAGCAGGAGGAGATCCTCGACCAGCTTGTTAATGCGTCTGGATTCGCCGTGCATGCTGGTCAGGGCAGCTTGGAGCTTCTGCGGATTGTCAGCGGCCCCGCGAAGCAGGACTTCCAGAAAGCCGTGAATGGAGGTAAGCGGTGTGCGGAGTTCATGAGAGGCGTCCGCAATAAATTGCCTCATCAGTTCTTTGGACTCCCGCTCTGCCTCGAAGGATAGCTCGAGTCTCTCCAACATCCCATTAAAGGAAGTAGACAAGCGATCAATTTCAACTTGACCCTGAGCTGTAGGGAGACGCTCTGCCAGGTTCCCGGCATCCGTCTGCTGGACAACCTCAACCATTCGGGACAGAGGGATAAGCGTTCGGCGAAGCACGGGAATATAGAGGACTAATCCACCAGCCAGAGCCAGAACAGACAGCACCACGAAAATTAACAACTGCTGAAGCAGCTGCTCCTGAAGCGGAGCTGTGCTTGTGCCCATCTGAAGAAGACCCTTGGACCCGCTCGGAGGACCCGCGGGGCTGAATACGATCAGCTGCTCTGCCCCGGATGAATCTTGTGCGATTACGTAATCTTTATGAGTATGGTAAGCCTGGTAACCAGCCATAAGCGCTGTATATTCCGCAGAAGTTAGCTGGGGTGATTTCATCCCGAATTCCCCGGAGACATCGGTAAAGCTCCCATCTGAACCAATTAAGGCTAGGGAAGTCTCCCTGAATACAAAAGGCCGTCCCTCCCGCTCCATACTGGAGCTTGATTCAGGGAGATCCGTCGTCTCTTGGCGATTCTGTTCCTTGTGATCCGGGTCAGGGGACAGCTCGCCTTGTGTATGAAGTAACCCTTTGGGAATCGACATGATCTGGGCCCGTAATCCCTCGGCGCGGCTTTTATATAGGAAGTCTTTCATCAGCCAGTATTGGAGACCGCCGATAAGAATCAGCAGAGCCGCCAAAATGAATAGGGAGCGTACGAGCAGCTGAGAGCGCAGAGAGCCCGGTACTAATCGATTACGGATGAATTTTCGGGCTTTCTTCATCATGGCAGATCAACCCGGTACCCGACGCCGCGGAGCGTCCGGATCAGCTTATGCTCCTTGTCACCCAGCTTCTCGCGCAGTGAACGGATATAGACCTCAACGATATTCTCTTCTCCGCCAAAATCATACCCCCAGACGCGGTCAAGAATCAGCGTCTTGCTTAGCACAATCCCGTAGTTCATGATCATGAATTTGAGCAGCTCATATTCGGTAGGAGATAATTCAAGAACTTTGTCATTGTAGATGATCTCTTTCCTGCGGTCATCAATGCGGAACGGACCTTGCGTAACTTCCCCCAGCAGATCGGGGAACTGATTGCGCAGGCGTGCCTGGATGCGCGCCAGCAGCTCATCGAAGCTGAAGGGTTTTACCATATAATCATCTGCCCCGAGGGTTAATCCCTTAACCCGGTCCTCCACCTCGTCTTTGGCAGTAAGCATAATGATCCCTACATTAGTACCGGAGCCTTTCATTTGCTTAACAACCTCGAAGCCATTCATTTCGGGCATCATTACATCGAGGATAACTACATGCGGCTTGAAGTCAACTGCAAGCTCCACCGCAGCGGCACCATCGGGTGCCGTCTGTACCTCGAATCCCTCATCGCTCAGACCCATTTCAAGAAACTGCAGAATATGCGGCTCATCGTCAACGAGTAATATTTTTATTCCTTTAGTAGGTTTCATATATGTTCTTCCTCTCTCTGAAGCTGTTCTGGCAGGTTCATTTCTAATTCTATTATCGGTTAATTAACTGAAATTTGTCTGAAAGATAACCTGAATTCAGGTGATGAATCCAAACATTCAGCTAACATTCAGCTAGCGCTCAATTTCACTTCAGTTAAGGATGGCACAATTAGTGCAGGTTAATCAAGGGAGTGGATATGGAATATGAGACTTTTAAAGAAAATGTGCACGGATAAGCTTCTGATTCTTATCGTGGTGCTCGCAGCTTTTCTGAATTTGTATGGCATTTGGAATGATCAGTATGCCAACACTTACTACACTACAGCTGTTGCGAGTATGCTTCAGAATTTTCACAACTTCTTCTATGGATCGCTTGACTCAGCAGGCTCGGTGACCGTGGACAAACCTCCGGTTACCTTCTGGATTCAGACGATCAGCGCTTATATCTTCGGTCTTCACGGCTGGAGTGTGATTCTGCCCCAGGCACTTGCCGGAATCGGCTCGGTGCTGCTGATATACTTCCTGGTCAAGCCAACCTTTGGACTGGCATCGGCAAGAATTGCGGCACTCGTTATGGCCTGTATGCCTGTTGCCGTAGCCGTAAGCAGAACCAACAACATTGACAGTATGCTGGTATTTACGCTGCTGCTTGCAGCGTGGCTTCTGTTCCGGGGAATCCGGCGGAACAGTGTCTGGAACCTGCTCGGCGCTTTTGCCATGGTGGGCGTTGGCTTCAATATGAAGATGCTTCAGGCTTATATGGTTCTCCCGGCATTCTACTTATTCTATGTTATTGCGGCTAAAGTCGGCTGGAAGAGAAAAGTGAGTATACTCGCGGGCTGTACCGCGGTCCTCGTTGTGGTATCCCTATCCTGGGCCGTCACCGTCGACTCTATATCTAAAGACAAGCGGCCTTATATCGGAAGCAGTGAGACTAACTCGGTTCTTGAATTAGCCTTTGGTTATAACGGTGTCTCCCGTCTGACGGGGAATCAAGGCGGCATGGGTGGAGGAGTGCGTTCAGGAGACAACTTTAGCGGGGAAAACCCGGGTCAGGCGTTTATGGGAAATAACGGGGGGCCTGCAGGATCGGCTCAAACGGGGACTGTTCAACCGAACGCTGGTCAATCCAACGTAGGTCAATCCAGCGTAGATCAATCCAACGCAGCTCAATCGAGCGCTGCTCAACCGAACACAGATCAATTGAGCGCAAATCCGTCAGCTAACAATGAGACTCCACAAGCTGGTATGAACCAGGAAGACGGCGGCGGTGGATGGAACGGCCAAGGAATGCCGCCTTTTGGGGATAACGGCCGAAATGGCGGGGGTGGAGGAATGGGAAGCATGTTCGGAACGGGAACTCCGGGTCCGCTGCGCCTCTTCCAGACTGAACTCTCAGGTCAGGCCAGCTGGCTGCTTCCGTTCGTATTGTTTGGTTTCATTGCTCTGTTCGCAGGAATTCGCCGTAACAACATTACTCAGAAACATAAAGAAGGCTTGTTCTGGCTGGCATGGCTTGGACCGGTTATGGTCTTCTTCAGCATCGCAGGTTTCTTCCACCATTATTATCTAATCATGCTCGCTGCACCGATTGCGGCACTGGTTGGGGCGGGTTGGACCGCCATGTGGACATCCTATCGCGAACGTACCGGTTGGCAGTCCTGGCTCCTGCCGGCAGCCGTACTAATTACAGCAGCATTTCAATATTACATTGTTCAGGCATTTAACAGCACGATCGGCTCTGGATGGTCTATCGCCATAGCGGCAGCGGGTATTGTGGCTGCAGGACTGCTCGTCTATATCCGCAGCCAGGAGAGATCCTGGAAGCATATCGCGGCGGTAGCCGGATTCCTTGTTCTTCTGATTGGGCCGATGTTCTGGGCATTGACCCCGCTTACTTATGGACTTAACAGCATGATTCCACAGGCTGGCCCTGGAACATCAAGCGGTATGGGGGGAATGGGATTCCCTGGAGGCGCGAATGGACAATTTGGGGACATGACTCCTCCTGGAATGAATTCTGGCAGCAGTTCAACCGGTACCCCCGCAGATGGGAATTCAGCGGATAACACCGTCTCTTCAGGTAATGCCCGCAGATTTAATACAAATGGGGGCGGCAGAGGAATGGGCGAAAGCCAGAAGGTGAATACGAAGCTGCTTGCTTATTTGAAGAAGAACAACACAGGTCAGGAATACTTATTCGCAACGACGAATTATGGCACAGCGGCTCCTTATATGATTGATGAAAAGGAATCTGTCATCATTATGGGCGGATTCTCAGGTTCGGACCCTGTCTATACAACGGCTAAGCTTGAAGCTCTGGTTAAGAGCAACAAAGTGAAATACTTCCTGGTTGGCGGCGGTATGGGCGGCCGTGGTGGAAGTTCAGAGCTTACAACCTGGATTAAGGACCATGGTACTGAAATTCCCTCCAGTGAATGGAACGAATCCGGAAGTACCGCTGAGCAGACGGATTCAAGCATCATGCAGGGCGGACCGGATGGAAATATGACACTTTACGAAGTCACTTTGAAATAAATTGATATATATAAGTTGAATTTAAGAATTACTAATAGGCAAGAGTGTGAAATGATTCCGGAGAAGCGGAGCGTTCGCCTTTGTGATTAGACTTCTACCTTAGAAAATTAATAAAGAAGTCTGAGAACAACAGCGATCGTAGGAACATTTCACACGGCAGCCTAGCATGTAAATCATTAGTTCAACTTATATAGCTCAGGAATAAGGAGGGAGTAGACTGTATGAGCGTGCAAGCGAAGTATTCAATTATTATTCCGATGTATAACGAAGAAGCCGTTATTCAGGAGACGTATAGACGTTTAAAAAAAGTAATGGGCACATTACAAGACTCCTATGAATTAATATTCGTGAATGATGGCAGCAGGGATCAGAGTGCCGATATTATCAAGGACTACAGCTGCTGGGACGACACCGTCAAGCTGATTGACTTCTCCCGGAATTTCGGACATCAGATTGCGATTACAGCAGGTATGGATTATGCCTCAGGAGAAGCTGTGATTATTATTGATGCCGATCTTCAGGACCCTCCCGAACTGATTCTATCGATGATTGATAAATGGAAGGAAGGCTTTGAGGTTGTCTATGCAAAGCGCATTAAGCGGAACGGGGAGACGCTCTTCAAGAAGTGGTCTGCCAGCATGTTCTACCGGGTTCTTCGGGCTTCTACCGATATTAATATCCCTGTAGACACAGGAGATTTCCGGTTGATGGACCGCAAGGTTGTAGAGCAAATGAAACGCCTGCCTGAGAAGAACCGGTTCGTCCGCGGATTGGTCAGCTGGGTAGGCTTCCGCCAGACCGCGGTGGAGTATGAAAGGGACGAACGCCTTGCCGGGGAGACCAAGTATCCCCTCAAACGGATGATTAAGCTGTCTTTGGATGGAATCATGTCCTTCTCTTATAAGCCGCTGAAGCTTGCGGGTTATGCGGGAATCACTCTGTCCATCCTCGGTTTCATCTATCTGCTGTATGTTCTGTATCTGGCATTGTTCACGGGGGCCACCAGTAAAGGCTGGCCCTCCCTCATCGGGATCATGCTGCTGTTCGACGGGTTTGTACTGATCATGCTTGGGGTACTCGGCGAATATATCGGCCGGATCTATGATGAGACCAAGGGGCGGCCGCTCTATATTGTGAATGAAGTGCACGGGATTCAGCAGGAGGAGCAGCTTCCTGAGAAGCGCACAATTCAGGCATGAACAGCAAGATAACCCGGCTGATTCAATTCGGGCTTGTGGGACTTATAAATACCGGAATTGATCTGGGCGTGTTCACACTGCTCATCATGGGTAACATCCCCGTCATTCCCGCCCAGATCGTATCCTACGGCTGTGGCGTATTGAACAGCTATATTCTGAACAGCAGATGGACTTTTCGTAAGGAGCGCACACAGAAAAGGAAAAATGAGCTTCTTCGATTTATTCTGGTGAATCTTGCGGCGTTAACGGTATCTTCGTTACTGCTCAAGGTGCTGTATGCCAGCACGGGAGCGAATCTCACTCTCTGTAAGCTGGCTGCCACGGCAGTAAGTATCCTTGTTAATTATGCGGGAAGCCGCTATCTGGTGTTCGGACAACAGACTAGAGACAAAGTAGAACAGGAGTGAACCCATATGAAAGTCAGAAAAGCTGTAATTCCCGCTGCCGGGCTAGGCACTCGTTTCTTACCGGCAACCAAAGCACAACCCAAGGAAATGCTGCCGATCGTTGATAAGCCAGCGATTCAATATATTGTAGAGGAAGCGGTGCAATCCGGAATTGAGAGCATCATTATCGTAACCGGCCGCAACAAGAAATCAATAGAGGACCACTTCGATAAGTCCGTGGAACTTGAACGCATTCTGAAGGAGAAGGGCAAGCAGGACCTGCTCCTTGAGGTTCAGGCAATTAGTGAGCTCGCTGGGATTCATTATATCCGGCAAAAGGAACCGCTGGGCCTCGGCCATGCCATCCTCTGCGCCCAGCAATTTATCGGAGATGAACCGTTCGCCGTTCTGCTTGGCGATGATATTATGGTCTCCGAGCCCCCGGCTCTCAAACAGCTGATCTGCGTATTCGAAGAGACAGGAAAGCCTGTGGTCGGCGTGAAGCCCGTCCCGCTATCTGATGTAAGCAAATACGGAATTATTGATTCCTCTTCGGCAGAAAATGGACTGTATAAGGTGAATGGACTTGTGGAGAAGCCTTCTCCCGAGCAGACGCCCTCCCAAATGGCCGTTATGGGCCGCTACATCCTTCAGCCTTCGATCTTCTCCGTGCTGGAGCAGATAGACCGGGGAGCGGGCGGAGAATACCAGCTTACAGATGCTCTGCACAAGATCTGCGGCACGGAAGAGCTGCTTGCCCTGGAACTCGCCGGAAAGAGATATGATATTGGCGACAAATTCGGCTACATTCAAGCGACCCTGGAGATTGGGCTTAGCCAGGAGGAATTATATCCACTGCTCATGCCTTATTTGAAGCAGCTTGTTAATCTGTAATGTTATTGGAGAATGCCGGTATCTACAATTTCAACCTCTACCTTGGGATGAAATTGTACTTTCCGGTATATTTCTCCGTTGTATCCTCAAATAATCCATCTTATTTGTGCCACTTCATAAGATACTCCTTCTCCCCGGTGGAACTGTCTACTTCTTCATAATCAATAACGAAATTGTGTGCAAGGTAAAAGCGTAGTGCAGTCTCGTTTTTCTGATAGACCTTCAACGTCAAGCTGTTCCTAAGCTGCTTGGCCTTGTTAAGCAGTTCTGAACCGAGTCCTTTGCCCTGATCATTGGGATCGATAAATATAGCGGCGAGGTAATTATCGACGAGGGAGATGAATCCTGCGATCCTCTGAAGTTCCTCGATTTCAATAATATAGTTCTCGGACATGGGGAGCCATTTGTGCTCCATATCTGGAAGGCCGGATTCCCAATATTTCTGATCCACAAAAGAATGAGCCGTCAATGTGGCATTAAGCCAAATACGTGTCAATGTCTTAAACTCTGTCTTCTCCGCTAAACGAATCTTAGGCATGCTTGTTCTATTATCCTCCAAGTCTGCTTGTTATTTCAGCCGGAACAAGTTCCTCTTGAATTTCCCAAGCCGGGTCTGGCTTAAATCTATGCCCTTCACTGTTAGTACGTTAATTACTATGCTTAAGACTGTTAGCGCGGCAAATAATCCTATAACTATCCCTTTACTAAAATCAGATAGGGTAGGGCTCTGCAGCACAGTAGGCAGCAGGGTTAACAGCAGAGCGGGAATGATCAGAACAAACGGGATCCTTCTTTTCATGATAATAACCTCCTTGATTCGGATGTTGAATGTGACGAATATATTCTTGCCCAGCCTCTTCAATTCCTGCTGAAAGGATTTTATTTACATTGATTTAAATTCAGGAAATTGGATATAATACAAACAAATGTTCGCATATAATAATTATGAAGGTACCTGGATTATATGAGACGGGAGGACAGGGTTATGGCAGGAAAGCTGGAAGCGAATGGATTGTGGGAATCGTCAAGAATGATGCTGCCGGAGCACAAAGAAGCGATTATCCGGGCAGGACGCGAGCGGGATCGCCGAATAAAGCCGATTATAGATGCCCAAGAGCTGGAGCTGATTGAGCGCGCCCTGAGTGAATCGCTCAGAGGCCGCGCAGCGGTCACGGTTAGGCTGTGGGGTGAATATGAAGATACGGAGCTGCGGGGTGTCGTCACTTCTATTCATACCCACAGCCGTGAGATTAAGCTGCAGCTGGGTGATGATTGGCAATGGATCAAGATCAGGGACATTATCGGAGCTTATAGGTAGCGGCCTATCTGCATAATTTGAACTCCTCTTTTGAATAATAAGGCTTAAATTCCAAAGACAGGAGTGAATCTCATGCAAGCTGCAAGAAGATGGGTGATTACATTATTCACAGCTCTAGTTATAAGTATGCTGGGTGCGGGAAGTTTGGCCATGGCAGAACCTTCCTACGCCGAGTGGGGCAGAGTTGCCGTCCTGGAGACGAAGAAGAAGTATGATGCCGACATTACCGACTATAAGCATGTCGGCCGGAAGACGATTAGAGATCATATCTATGAGGAGCAGTTCAAGTTAATTGTGAAGAAGCCATCCAAGGAATTTGGTGTCTATGTGAGTGTACAATTCAATGAAGATACGGGAGAACTGCTGGATATCAAATACAAGGAAGCTGCTGAATAAGGATAACAAGATATAATGCTGACAAGCCGGAGCCCACAGAGGGGGCTCCGGCTTTTATAGTGAGCAGGTGTTCATCAATAAACTTACGAATGCAATTAAGCCAAAGAGGTCCCTGAGAATACAGTAGGTCCGACAACGCTCGCCCTGTTAAAGGAGACGTTGTTCGTGATGGCAGCTTGAAGTGTATAAGAGTGATAGCCGGTAGGAGCATTGACATCTACGAACGAGAAATTAATCGTCTCCAAGGCATTTATGGTGAATATCGTTGTTTGGGTATTGGCAATTTCCGTTACATCACGAATCAGCGAAATGAGTACGGTAGGGCTTCCGGCAGTCGCCTGTAAACCCAAGCTCACGTGAAGCTCAACAGAGCCGCCGGTACTGGTAAGCAGGCCGAAATTGGCCAGGGTGTTAGCGCTTGGGATAGACACTAGCGGAACATTAGTAGACTGGGTAAAGCTGTTGGGAATACTTCGGCCAAAGTCAATAATAGAGAGAGTCATATCAATCACCTCCGTGGGGTTGGAATATACTACACAGGTAACATATGTTTGATTTCTATTTATTCTTGTATATCAGCCATGTTGGTGTGATAGAATCGCGAAATAATTGCCATTTAGCCTGTTCGACATACAGTCATTCGCATAATTTAAATAGAGGGTTCTATAGATTTTAATAAAAGAAGCCAAAGAACGCAGGAGGGGAGAATGGGAGATGCCCTACACAACCGGAGCCATATACAATCCTTCAACGGGCTCAACCGCGGCTGGTCAAATTCTAGTGATTTGTACTAATGACTCCATTAATCTGACGGCAAATATTGAACTTGAGGTATTCCAATGGGGGATTGCCGATGGGCCGCGGACGCCGCTGGGACATAACTTAATTGCCTTGTCGCCGCAGGCTATCCAGAGTTTCAGTTATCCAATCAACGCAGGTGGGTTTTATGAAGTACAGATGGATTATTTCAGCGCAACAAGTGCAGTGATTCATGTATTTGGTCTCGATGCTGTAGGCAGTGTTGTGCAGAGAGTTCTGCAGGCTGAAATGAGCCAAATTGACAGATTGACAAATCTCCCTTAAGAGAGAAAGGAGATGAAGATGATTGCCAGTTGTAAATATAACGGGGGCGTTACCGGGGAATCATTTCGAGCCCTCGATAGCTGTTAATTCGGTCTTATCCAATTTCATGTGCGTAGTATATGTGGATGACAGCTTGGGAACGGCACGAATTGGTGTATCTATTTCGTCGGACGGGGGCCAGACCTGGAGCAGCAGCATTCTCCCCCAGCCGAGTGGTTATGAGAGCGCGGAGGCTCCGACCGTGGATTATACTTTTCCCAATACGTTCATTGTCGCTGCTCATGTATATAATGGATTCAATGACGGGACTATTGTTAGTTACACTTCATTCAATAACGGGGCGGATTTCAATCCACCAGTCATTGTGCAGCGTGGGTATGGGGTAATTATCCATAACGATGAGCCCTTTATAGCCGTAGATCGTTCACCGGGCAGCCCATATCGGGGAAATGCCTACGTCAGCTACACACCGCTCTTCAACTTCTCGGCGATCTTCTTCCAGCGGTCCCTGAATGAGGGAGCAAGCTGGGAGACACCTCAGCGGCTCAGCGACCCAAGAGGATTCCATGATCGAGCAGCTATTGCGGTAGGCTTATCTGGAGAGGTATATTCCGGATATGTCTTGACAGGACCGGTGAATCCTGAAGCCAACCTTCGCATTTCCTATGATGGAGGAGCCTCATTCACCCCGCAAATTGTGCGTGAGTCCATTCTGATCTCATCCGTAGTTCCTGTGCCATCGCCTCTTCCCGTAGTTGGTTATGGCTTCCGAGTCCAGACGAATCTGACCCTAGGTGCAGATATATCAAGCGGCCTCGGCAGCGGCAATGTATACGCAGCCTGGAATGACTTCCGTAACGGATACTCGGATATTCTGCTCTCGATCTCGCCAGATGGGCAGCTGTGGTCTATTCCGACAAGTATAACCGGAGCGCCACCAGGAACGCAGAACTTTTTCCCGTCCATTACGGTCTCCCCATCAACCGGAACTATACGGATTATCTATTACACTAATCGGGTCGATGGCTTTCTTCTGGATGTCTTTGTGGCCGAGTCATTCAACGGCGGAGGCTCCTTCACCAACCGGCGTCTGACGGATACCTCTTTCAATCCGAATGGTAATTCTCCAACGCCCGTTCCGCTGATCGGGGATTATATTACGGCAGCAACGAGTCTGCCGGATACGCTGGCTGCGGTCTGGAATGCAACCACTCCACCTACAGGCAAAGAGGATGTTTACTTCTCGACGTAATGATATTCATATACTTTCTTGTCAGTATAAGGTATACTGGAATTAACTTACTGCTTGCGACCGTAATTAGAGGACTTCCCGATTAGTAAAGTGCTATAGGGAAGTCTTTTCGCATTCAGGAGTGAGATTGGGGCGAATTATGAACAATGTACACATCATGTTGGAACGCTACCAAGTCCTTGAAGAACAGATTCGAGAGTTTATCGTCTGTCACTCTAGTCTGAAATATATCGATGGTTCGGTGGAAGTTGTGGATGGCGGTGCCTATGCCTGGTCGAAGTTGGGGCGGGTAGAACAGAAGATTCAGATTCAGATCATCTCTGATTATTCCGAACTAATCGAAGAAGTGAGTCAGGGTATACTTACTTCGAGCGGCGATATACAGAGGTTCATTGAGAGCTGTGAAGAGGTGCTGACTTACATCAGACAGGATTCCATGTGTTGGGATTCTTCGCTTGAGAGGTCTTTTGAGAATATTCAAAGAGAATTGAAGTCGCAGATACAATTAATTACTCATCCTATATATACAAAGTAATGTACCCGTGGGGCAGCAGCCTCACGGGTTTTGTTATGGCTTTAGCCGGTTGAGTGCGTGAAACGCGCGAAACAAAAAACCACCCGCTATGCGGGTGGAGGGATCAGCGGTTTGACCACTAAGACCATTCCGATAAAATTGAGATGTTCAGGCTCAAAGAAAGGAATGGTCTTAAATGGCAAACAAGAGCTATAGTCTAGCTCACACAAAGTGGATGTGCAAATACCACATTGTCTTCACCCCGAAGTATAGACGGAAAGAGATCTATAATCAAGTAAGAAGAGATTTAATAGAAATTTTCAAACGCTTATGTAAGTACAAGGGAGTAGAAATTATAGAAGGTCACATGATGCCTGATCATGTCCATATGTTGGTCGCTATCCCACCGAAAATTTCAGTCTCATCATTCATGGGATATCTAAAGGGAAAAAGTTCGTTAATGATCTTCGAGAAGCACGCACAACTAAAGTATAAATACGGGAATCGAAAATTCTGGGCAGAAGGATATTATGTGAGTACGGTAGGTTTGAATGAAGCAACCGTAGCGAAGTACATTCGTGAACAAGAGGCACATGACCAAGCTGTAGATAAGCTGAGCGTAAAAGAGTACGAAGATCCATTCAGCAGCAACAGGGGCAAAAAGAAATAAACCAGTTTAACTGGTAAGTGAAAGTGACAATTAACACTGAGCCTGAACAGATTTGTGGTCAGGCTAGCGTCTTTAGGCGCAGTTTGGCAACAGGGGGTTATACCCCAAGAGCAAACCACCCGTTGGACGGGTGGTCATGATTTGCAGGTAATCTTTTAGTTGGTACTGAATTCCTTAGCGCCGCGGTTGCTGAAATGCCCAGATTCCGGTCTAACGAGGCCTAGATGTTCACGAAGCGTAGTCCCGGTGTATTCTCTGCGGAATAGACCTCTGCGCTGCAGAATAGGGATCACCTCATCCGTAAATGTCTCCAGGTCACCTGGAAGCACAGGCCCCATAACGTTGAATCCGTCACATGCTTTCTCTTGAAACCATTGTTCCATCAAGTCTGCGAGCTGATCTGGCGTTCCTACGAACTGCATGTGACCGCGAGCCCCGAGAATTCTGCGGCCGAGCTCCAATATGGACAAGTTCTGGGAACGGGCCGTGTCCATGATGAGCTGAATGCGGCTCTTCATTCCATTAGATTTCTCAACCGGGTCCGGAATCTCGGGAAGAGGGCCGTCCGGAGGGTAGGCGGAGAGATCATAGCTTACCATGCCGGATAGAGCAGCTACAGCAAGCTCAGCAGGAATGAGTTCCATCAGCTCCTGCTCTTTACGTCTGGCTTCTTCCACTGTGGCTCCAAGAATCGGTGAGATCCCCGGCATAATCTTCAAGCTTCCTGGCGCTCTGCCAGATTCTATGAGTTTGCTGTTTACACTCTTATAGAAGGCTTTGGCAGCTTCCAGCGATTGCTGTGCGGTGAAGATGACCTCGCCATATTTGGAGGCGAACTGCTGACCCTGAGGGGACGAACCAGCCTGAATGAGCACCGGATTCCCTTGCGGAGGCCGGGGAAGGTTGAGCGGACCTTTGCTCGAGAACCATTTCCCCTTGTAGTCAATCGCTTTGACCTTGCCGGGATCTGCATAGATTCCGGTCTCACGGTTCAGGACAAGCGCATCATCGTCCCAGCTGTCCCAAAGCTTGGTCACAGCTTCTACGAACTCTTCAGCCATTTCATAGCGAAGTGAATGGTCCGGATGCTTGGGAAGCCCGTAATTATGGGCTTCGATATCCAGCTGGGAAGTGACAATATTCCAGCCCGCTCTTCCTTTACTGATATAATCTAGGGAAGCGAATTTGCGTGCCACATTATACGGATGATTGTAGGTGGTAGACACGGTTGCGGTCAGCCCGATCCGACTGGTTACCGCAGACAGCGCCGACAGGAGCGTGACCGGATCAAGCATGCCCGATGCGGCCATATCCACGTTCTGTACATATAACAAATCCGCGAAAAAAATCATGTCGAACTTGCCGCGTTCCGCCGTCTCGGCGATGGAGCGGTATAAGTCGAAGTCATACATGCCTTCGACCCCGGAATTTGGATGACGCCATCCGGCATGGTGATGACCGGCATAATAGATGAATGCGCCCAAGTGAAGCTGATCTGTACGTTTGGTCATGCGGCCTCAAGCCTCCTTTTTAATGAGAGAGATTAGGACTAACCTTTAAATGTATCCTGCCAGCTTAGCCAGCGCTTCTCGAGAGCGTGAACGATAATATCGGATAACGATCCTACCAGAGCGAACAGAATAATACCCACAAAGACAATATCTGTATTGGAATACGTGCGGGCGTCTTCAATCATATAGCCAATACCTGCACTAGTTCCCATCAGTTCGGCGAATACGAGAACCAGCCAGGAGGTACCCATCGCCAGACGCAGACCGAGCAGAATATTCGGCAGTGCGGAAGGGATGATGAGCTTGGTCAGCTGCTGCCAGCGGGAATATCCGAGTATCCGGCTGACGTCATACAGCTTGGTGTCCACGCTTCGGATACCGAGAAATGTATTGAGATAGACCGGGAAGAAGGCGCCTAATGAGATCATCAGAACTTTGCTGAATTCGCCGATTCCGAACCAAAGGATGAATAGAGGAATCAGGGCGAGGAGCGGTACGGTTCTCAGCATTTGCAGAGATGGATCCAGCGTCCGCTCGATAATTTTGCCAATTCCGGTGAACACGCCGACCAGCAGACCGATCACAGAACCCAGAACGAAGCCGCTTAGAGCCCGAAGGGAGCTTACTCCAAGGTGATGATAGAGTTCACCGCTTGCTCCAAGTTCTATGAATCTCTTTATAATTGCCAGGGGAGTGGGCAGCTGCTCCTTGGTCACAAGTCCGGTATCCCCGGCGATCTGCCATATGATAAGCAGGGAGATAGGAACGAGCAGCCCGTGAAGCCATGCCGGAACAAGGTTAAGCCAGCCAAGTTCCTTCTTGGATGCCGGAGATATTTTAACCGGAGAGGAGCCGGATTCTATCCGGACCTCTTGATTGATAAGCTGTGCCATTACTGATCTCCCTCCCCCTTGAAGCTGTCTCTCCAGCGGAGCAGCCTACGCTCCATCAGCAGAACGAGTGAATCTGAAAGCTTGCCTACGATGGCAAATACCACAATTCCGACGAACATGACTGTCGTCAGTGACATAGAGCGGGCATCATTGATCATGAAGCCGATCCCTGATGTAGAGCCCATCATCTCTGCAACCACAAGACCAATCCAGGCCACACCAAGCGAGAGGCGGGTGCCAAGCAGGATATTAGGCAGGGATGCAGGCATGATTAATCTCGTGATCATCTGCATGCGGCTGAATTCAAGGACTCTAGCTACATCGAACAGCTTGTTATCCACGCTGCGGATTCCGAGGAACGTATTAATATACAGCGGGAAGAAGGACCCCTTGGCAATCAGCAGCAGCTTGGATTCCTCTCCGAACCCGAACCATAGAATGAATAGTGGGGCAATCGCAAGATGGGGGAGAGTCCGCAGCATTTGCAGGGATGGATTCAGCAGTCTTTCGGCTTTATGAGAAAAGCCTACCCATAGACCTGCGGCCAGCCCAAGTCCGCCCCCCATTAGGAAGCCGCATACGACTCTCCATGTGGAAATGCCCAGGTTGCTGAGCAGCTCCCCGCTAAGGAGCATAGACCGGAATTCTTCCCAAATATCGAAGGGAGCCGGCAGCAGTATGGGATTAAGAAGCTCGGCTGAGCCGGCAATCTGCCAGATCACGAGAAGCGTGAGCGGCAGGAGCAGTCCGATCAATCTGTTCGAGCGGCGAACAGATCTTGGACGTGCTCTCCGTATTTGTGGCGCGCTGTGAAGCTCGCCTTGAAGTGTCTTGTCTCGGGTACTTGCAGGGAACATGGACAGCGCCTCACTTTCGGATGTTATTTAGATGATGTGGACTTGAGCGCTTCTTCAATGAACTTGTTATTTACAACTTCAGATACATCAATCTTCTTGCGAATTGTCCCAATGGACTCCTGGAAATCGGCGGTCTTCTGAAGTTCTGTAATAATGTCCTGACTGACCGGAATATTCACGGATTTGGACCGCTTCAGCATGCCTCCGACAATAGCCTCAGGGATTTTGTAGTCTACAGCATATTTCTTGGTAGCTTCAGCTGAATTCTGCTCTTCCCACAATTGGGACTTCTCCAGCACGGATAAATAAGTGGTGACAAGCTCCGGGTATTTATCTGCAATCTCCTTGCGAACAATCACAAAGGACGGGGCAAGAACGCCGAGAGATTCACCTTCTGCAAGCACCTTTCCTTTTCCGGTAAGGGTATTAATGGTGATGTACGGGTCCCAGGTCGCCCAGGCATCTACTTTGCCCGAGTCAAAAGCAGGCTGAGCCTCATTCGGCTGAAGCTGAATGATCTGTACTTCAGATAGCTCAATTCCGGCATCATGCAATCCGCGTGTAAGCAGGTTATAAGCATTACTTCCTTTGGTTACGGCAACCTTTTTGCCTTTCAAATCTTTAATATCTTTGAGTGTGCTGTTCGCCGGCACAATAATTGCCGTATTCTGCTTACCATCAAGAATCTGGGAAATAATCTCGAACTTGATGCCCGCGGCTTGTGCGGCGATCACTGGCATATTCCCTAGGGAAGCGAAATCCAGCTTATCTGAGGCCATCGCCTCCGTCATCGGCGGTCCGCTCTGGAATTCAGCCCATTCGACTTTGACACCAAGCTTCTCGAAGGCCTGCTCGTACCATTTTTCTTCTCTGGCTTTGCCGTACAAGCCGCCTTTTCCTTGCACACCAAGCTTGAGGGTGAGTCCCTGATAGTTCGTCTTGCCGTCCGCAGTCTTGGTTTCAGTTGCAACTGTGTCTTTGGAGGCGCATCCTACAGCAGTGATTGCAACCATTAGCAACAGCAGGGTAATTGTCCATTTCTTCATACGATATCTCTCCTCTAGTAACTTTTAATATAAGTTGAACTACTGATTTCACACTCTTGCCTATTGGTAATTCCTATGTCCAATTTTTTTTAATTGTAGATCAAATAAATGAAATTAAATTAATCCTTGCTGCAGCACTTAAATACCTGCTCCCAGATCGATCTTGGGTTCTTCGATTTTCTCAAATGCCTGGAGAACCAGGCGGCGCAGCTCCTGGAAGGATGGACCAGTTCTCGAACGCGGGAATGGCAGGTCAATCGGCAGAATTTCACGAATGTGTCCAGGTCTAGGGTTCATAATAACGACCCGTTCCCCGAGGAATACCGCCTCATCGAGATCGTGCGTGACGAACAGCATGGTCGTCTTGTTGTTCTGCCAAATATCGAGCAGCACTTCCTGCATATGGGCTCTTGTAAAAGCATCCAGCGCGCCAAATGGCTCGTCGAGCAGGAGCACATCAGGACTGCGAAGCAGAGCTCTTGCAATCGCAACGCGCTGGGCCATGCCTCCTGATAACTCCCGAGGATAGGCCTTCTCGAAGCCTTTCAGTCGCACAAGCTCGATTAGCTCATCCACTCTGCGGCGGACCGCCGGGTTCTTTAGAGACAAGTTGGCCGCTATATTCTTCTCCACATTCAGCCAAGGGAACAGGCGTGGTTCCTGGAAGATCACACCCTTCTCAATGCCAGGACCCGTAATCGGTCTGCCGCTCAGCTCGGCCTTGCCTTCATACCCGGTATCAAGACCACCCACGATTTTAAGCAGGGTGCTTTTACCACAGCCGCTTGGACCGATCAGGGTGATGAACTCTCCTTGCTTCACCTTAAGCTGAATATTCGAGAGAGCATGGACAGGACCCGCAGGAGAAGCAAAAGTGCGATTGAGATGTTCGATTACCAAAGAATGCTCAGACATAATCGGCCTCCTAAATCATATTAAACAAACCTGTTTAATTGGTTTTATTCACAAAAGAGATGGCAAAGGATACAGCGCAGTATCTAAGACTGTTGTATGCCTATTGCCAAGTCTCCAGTTGTCTGGTTGAATGTGACAATTATCATTGCGGTTTAAGATAATTCACAAATTGAATATGTATTCGGTTTGTTATGAGCATTCTATCAAGGGGAGTTTGGGGATGTCAATCTTTTTTTTCCTATGTGTTAACTTGGGTATAGACAGCTGACCTTTGAAATGATCTTACGCTTGGAACAGCCGAATTAATCCACCGACTTCTATAGATACCGGAATCTCGAATCCTGGCGCTCGTTGAAGCGTCAATCCCTGAATCAAGCTGACAAAATAAAAGGCCAGCTTCAGCGGATCGCCTTGAACGATGGTGCCTTCCCGCTGACCGTCCTCCATAATACGGGCGAGAGGCTGGAGGTTCGCTGTGAATCTGTCTGTTACTGCCTGTCTGATCTCGAGTGGCACCGTATCTGTGGTTCTGGCGCTTTGGAGCATGATTGTATAAGCCCAATTAATCGGATTGGCAAGCCAGCTCGCGGCAAAATCATGCAGCTTGACAAGCGCAGGGGTCTCCCGTTCCTCCGCAAGCTCGGATACTCTCTTTCCATAATCCAGCTGTCCCCGCTTAAGAACTTCTGCAAAAACTTCATCTTTGGATCTAAAGTAGTGGTACATCGTACCAATACTGATTCCGGCCGCCTTCGCGATATCGCTGATGCTTGTTGATCCGAATCCTTTGGTTGAAATAATTGTAATGGCCGAATCCAGGATAAGCTGAATCCGTTCATCTCTAACTCTTAAGTCACGTTCCACATTTCTCGGGCACATTCTGATTCCTCCTTACAAGACTACTCTTATATTGAATGTTCATCTAGGGATTATAATAGACATTTGAACAATGAAAGTGAAGTTAGAGGCTTCAGATATGTTAGGTTTCGGACAGCGAGCTTCTCTTTGCTCAGGGATTTATGTATATTATTTTAAATATTATAATTATTTCCACAAAAAGTATTGACTATATAGGGATACAAATGTAGTATTACATTTAAATCATAGTAAGTCGATTGGTTTTGTGTAATATCGACCGGACCACCGGAGACACGATCATCTTGGAGATGAATGTGTCTTTTTTTGCTGCAGCAAAATTAAAAGGCCATTTCATCCGTATCTAAAAATTCATATCAAATTGCAGATGGAGGTTGATCCCATGAATCCTATTTCCAAAATTGCCGGTACGGCTATGGCCCTGCTGCTTGTGTCTTCGCTTGTGTTATCCGGATGCGGCGAAAGCAAAACCCCATCGGCGAGCGCAGCCGGCCAGAACGGTCTGGAGGTTGCCGAGCTTCGGTATCAGGGAAGCGTGGGTGCGGTTACTTTTCCCGAACTTGCTGAGGACCTGGGTTATCTGGCTCCGCTCAAATTGAAATTCATCGGAAATACGATCAGCGGACCGCAGGATATACAGTCTGTTGTTACTGGAGATACCGATTTTGGAGGAGCCTTTAACGGTGCCATTGTCAAACTGCTTGCAGCCAAAGCACCCATTACTCCAGTTATTGCTTACTACGGGGTCGATGATAACACCTGGAGCGGCTATTACGTGCTGGACGGGAGCCCCATTAAGACGGCCCGGGATCTGATTGGCAAAAGGATCGCTGTCAATACACTTGGAGCTCATCACGAGTTCGTAATTAAGGAGTACCTGCACAGGCAGGGCCTGACTCAGGATGAGATCAATCAGGTCACGCTGGTTGTAGTTCCGCCGGTCACTACGGAACAGACGCTGCGGGCCAAACAGATTGATGTGGCTACACTCGGCGGTATACTCCGGGATAAGGCGTTGGAACGCGGCGGGATTCATCCTCTATTCACAGATAAGGAGCTGTTCGGAACGTTCAGCGCGGGCAGCTACGTGTTAACCAAAGAATTTATCAAGAATAATCCAAAGGCTACGCGGAAATTCGTGGAGGCCACAGCCAAAGCGATTGAATGGGCGAGGACGACTCCACGTGATGAGGTAGTAGCGAGGTACGAGAAGATTATCAATAACCGTGGCCGCAAGGAAGACACCAAGGCGATCAAGTACTGGAAGAGCACTGGAGTTGCGGGAAAGGGCGGGCTTATTTCCGAGAAGGAATTCAGCACCTGGGTGGATTGGCTGGTTAAAGAGGGCACGATCAAGCAGGGCGAGCTGAATCCGAAAGAGCTGTATACCAATGAGTTCAATCCTTACCTAAATGAGGCCAAGTAAAGGTAACCATAATCAGAATAGGGGTGTTAGTTATGACTGCCAATTCCGCTAAAATCAGCATTCAGCAGGTGGATAAATCTTTTCGCGTCAAACGAAGACCTGGAGACTTGAAAGGCAACAGTCAGCCTGTAAAGGCACTAGACCATATTAACCTGGATGTGAGGCCAGGCGAATTCATGGTTATCGTAGGCCCATCTGGGTGCGGAAAGTCCACTCTGCTCGATCTTCTCGCAGGTCTTACCACGCCTACCAGCGGACAGATACTTCTGGATGGCAAGCCTATAACAGGTCCGAATCTGGACCGGGGAATTGTGTTTCAGCAGTATGCCTTGTTCCCTTGGAAGACGGCGCTGGCCAATGTGGAATTTGGACTGGAGACGAAGGGAGTTCCGCGTAAAGAGCGGCGCGCCATCGCTCAGGAATTTATTCAGCTTGTAGGCCTCGCAGGATTCGAGCATCGTTATCCTCATGAACTCTCTGGCGGGATGAAGCAGCGGATCGCCATAGCAAGAAGCCTGGCCTATGATCCGGATGTGCTGCTCATGGATGAACCCTTCGCCGCGCTTGATGCCCAGACCCGGGAGTCACTGCAGAGTGAGCTGCTGCGAATCTGGGAAGCAACGAAGAAGACGATTATTTTCATCACCCACGGAATTGAAGAGGCCGTCTATTTAGGCCAGCGGGTTGCCGTCATGACTTCTCGGCCGGGAAGGATTAAAGAAGTGATCGATATTCCATTTAAAGCAAGAACGTCAGAGGAGGATCTACGAGCTCATCCGGATTTTGTAAGATTACGGCACCAAGTCTGGGATTTGCTGAAAGACGAAGTTAAGCTTGCCCAGGAACAGGAGAAGGACCGCAGTTTGAAGTCGGGAAGCAGCAAACCATCCGGGAAGGGAGCGGCTGTCCATGGCTAATACAGGAGCAGGAGAAGTGCTTGTCAGATTGGAGAAGAAGAAGGTAGAGAGCACCCGGAGGACAGCATTGGGCTGGACTCTGGAGAAGCTGCATCTGGCTTTCAGGTCATCTATTGTCATTATCGCATTTATGGTTCTGTGGGAAGTCGCTCCGCGCCTTGGCTGGACCAATGCTACTTTCCTGCCACCTTTAAGCGAAGTGCTGAGCACGTGGTGGAGCCTGCTCCTCTCGGGTGATCTTGCTGAGCATATGGAGGTCAGTCTCGTTCGTTCTATTGAAGGGTTTGCACTGGCTCTGGTTGTGAGTGTTCCGCTAGGTCTGGCTATTGGCTGGTGGAAGAGCGTTGCACAGTACCTTAACCCCCTTCTTGAGTTATTCCGTAATACAGCAGTGCTTGCGCTGCTTCCAGTATTTATTATGCTGCTCGGTCTTGGTGAGACCTCCAAGATCGCTATTATCTTCTATGCCTGCGTATTTCCGCTGCTGCTGAATACGATCAGCGGGGTCAGAAACGTGGATCCGCTGCTAATCAGGTCGGCCAGATCCATGGGGTTATCTCCCATACAGCTGTTCCGGAAGGTGGTATTGCCCGCCTCTGTTCCTACTATATTTGTAGGCATCCGCCAAGCCGGTGCAGCCTCTATCCTTGTTCTCGTCGCTGCTGAAATGGCAGGAGCCAAGTCAGGACTTGGGTACTTCATTCAGTACACACAGTTCAGCTTTCAGATTACGGAGATGTACGCAGGGATCATTACGATCTCGATCTTTGGTGTCATTCTGAATTACGCGCTCGTAACTTTGGAGAAGAAATTGACAAGTTGGAAGCAGGTCTCCAATGAGTAGGATGGGACACGGCTGACTACGTGCAAATCGATATTTTCAACTTATACAGTAAATATCACGGTCCATTATGAGGAGGAAACCCTATGAGCAAGAGTACACGGCAAATGAAACTCGGAGCCTTCCTGATGACACCCGGTCATCATGTGGCAGCTTGGCGATTCCCCGGAGCGGAAGCTTCCGAAGTCCTGAACCTGAAATTCTATAAGAAGCTGGCCCAGACCGCGGAGCGGGGGAAATTCGATATGCTGTTCTTGGCGGACGGATATTCAGTTTCTGAAAAATATGCCGAAGCGGTTGCCCAGACCGTAACCGTGCGCCCGGAGCCGATTACTTTGTTATCCGCATTGGCTGCCGTAACAGAGCACGTCGGACTTGCTGCAACGGTATCTACCACTTATAACGAGCCGTATCATGTGGCTAGAAAGTTCGCCTCACTGGATCATTTGAGCAGCGGGCGCGCGGCATGGAACGTAGTCACCTCTGCGAACCCGGACGAGGCGCTCAATTTCAATAAAGACACCCACCTGCTTCACTCCCTTCGGTACGAACGGGCGGAAGAGTTCCTTAACGTGGTAACGGGTCTATGGGACAGCTGGGAGGACGATGCCTTCTTATATGATAAGGATAACGCGGCTTTTGCTGATAAGAACAAGCTTCATACCCTTCATCACAAAGGGGAATGGTTCTCGGTTAAGGGTCCGCTGAATGTAGCCCGGCCGGTCCAAGGGTATCCGGTGGTCATTCAAGCCGGTTCATCCGAACCTGGCAAGGAGCTTGCCGCACGGACAGCTGAGGTGATATTCACAGCGTGGCAGACGCTTGAAGAAGCACAGCTCTTCTACAGCGACGTGACGGGGAGATTGGCCAAGTATGGGCGCTCACCTGAGGATTTGAAGATTATGCCGGGGGTATTTCCGATTATCGGAAGAACAGAAGAGGAGGCGAAAGAGAAAAAGGCACTTCTGGAGCAGCTGATTCCAGAGGAGGCGGGAATAAGTCTGCTGTCCCAGCTGATCAGCTTCGATCTCTCGCCATATCCGGTGGATGGACCTCTCCCGGATCTTCCGGAACTGGATCAAATTAATGGAGGCAAGACTAGGTTCACTTTGCTCAAGGACTTGGCAGAGCGTGAGAATCTTACGATTCGTCAGTTGTATGAGCGGATTGCCGGTGCACGGGGTCACCGCGAGATCCTAGGTACTCCCGTACAAATTGCGGATCAATTAGAAGAGTGGTTCCTAAGCGGAGCAGCGGACGGATTCAATATTATGCCGCCATATTTGCCTGGGGGACTTGAAGAGTTCGTGGATCTGGTTGTGCCCGAGCTTCAAAAGCGGGGATTGTTCCGTACCGAGTACTCAGGAACAACCCTGCGGGATCATCTCGAACTGAAGCGGCCGGTGCACCCTGCGGCCTATGAAGATGCAGCATTCCTGTACAGTGTCAACTAAAGCTATTCTTAGTTCTTAACGGTTAACTCTTAACGGTTTCAAATCCTAATTCAGGATCCAAATAAAAGGAGGAACTAATGATGAGTAATTTGGTGAACAAGGAAGTTATCAAGGGTATTCAGGTTCATCCGGTTGCAGGCCGAATTGGTGCAGAAATTAGCGGTGTTCGACTTGGTACAGATCTTGATGCAGAGACGATCGCCGAAATCCGTCAGGCTTTGCTGAAGTACAAAGTGATCTTTTTCCGTGGACAGGAGCATCTGGATGATGCCGGGCAGGAAGCCCTTGCAGGAATATTCGGAGCTCCCGTTGCTCATCCAACGGTACCGATTAAGAATGGAACAGAATATGTGCTGGAGCTGGACTCTGCTCACGGAGGCCGGGCAGATTCGTGGCATACGGATGTGACCTTTGTTGATGCTTATCCGCAGGCTTCGATTCTTCGTTCCGTGATTATACCTGAAGCAGGTGGAGATACCGTCTGGGCCAATACTGCCGCGGCGTATGACAATCTCCCGGAAGAACTGAGAAGCCTGGTTGATCGGCTGTGGGCGGTGCACACGAACCAATATGATTATGCAGCCCACCGTGAGAAGATTTCAGAGGAAGCGGCTCGCCATCATAAGGAAGTGTTTGTCTCCACACTGTATGAGACCGAGCATCCGCTTGTGCGTGTGCACCCGGAGACGGGTGAACGGACATTACTGCTTGGACATTTTGCTAAGAAAATTGTAGGTTTCTCCTCAAATGACTCTGCACAGCTGATCTCACTGCTTCAGTCCCACATCACCCGGCTGGAGAATACGGTTCGCTGGCGCTGGTCCGTTGGCGATGTGGTGATCTGGGATAACCGGGCTACGCAGCATTATGCTGTAAATGATTATGGGGATCAGCATCGCGTGGTACGCAGAGTTACGATTGATGGTGACGTTCCTGTCAGCATCGATGGGCAGAAGAGCAGAACGATTACAAAGGCAAGTCAAAAATCAGAAACAGAAGCTCAGACGGCTTAGAACGTTTACATCAGCATTTGATATAGAGATTAGATAATCATAGATTATGAAAAGGTTGGCCAAGAGGCGCGGGTGGCTTGATATATAAGCTGTTCGTGCCTTTTTGCTATAGTGCCTGGAAAGGAAGGTATATCCACTAGATTGTCAAGAATAATCTCGATTAAAATTTTAATAAACTTTTCATAAACTGGGATAAACCTTGATCTGCTGGTAGTTTGCAAATTGTCAGGTACATAATGGAAGTTACAAATGTGTTACTTTTGGGTCAGGTGGTTCACGCCGCCAATACGAACACAAGGGAGTACATCATGAACAACACGAAAATTAGACGTATTGGTAAAACCATAGTAGGAATCAGTCTGAGCCTAGTGGTATCTTTGTCCGGAAGTGTCTTATTAACCTCTGAATCAGCACATGCGGCCACAAGTGCGACGGTTACCAGCAGCACAAAGGCGAATCGTATAATTGCATCTGGTGAGAAATTTCTGAGAACCCCTTATAAATTCGGTGCTAAGACCGGAGTGACAAGCAGCTTTGACTGCTCTTCATTTACCCAATATCTCTACAAGCAGGTTGGTGTAAAGCTTCCGCGCTCGTCCAAGGATCAATCCAAGGCTGGCAAGTACGTATCCAAAAGTCAGCTTAAGGCAGGAGATCTGGTGTTCTCCGATACGAACCGCGATGGCGTGATTAATCACGTAAGCATTTACATTGGAAATGGGAAGCTGCTTCACACTTACCGGGTAGGAATCGGCGTCACTATCTCTACATTCAAGGGAAGCACCTGGGATAAAACTTGCGTCACAGCTCGCCGCGTACTGTAAGCGGACAAGCTTATTTGGAAGTGATAGATTCTTGTTAAGAGAAAGAGATACAAGAATGATGCCTAAGCATAGGGAGTCCTGGGGGACTCCTAAGGCTGTCGAGATAGTCTCGACAGCCTTCTTTATATACACTTAGTGTAAGACGATACTGCGTTAATGTTGTATAGTATAAGTAGCTACTCATGAACAATGGAGTTTTTCGTGCTAACATAACAGAAAGAAGATGACGATCCACCTGAATCGCCTGGAAAAGCGAGGTTAATCCCCCTTTTTTTTAAGGAGACTGTAAATAAAAAAGAGAAACCCAACGTCTCAAAGACGTGGATTTCTCGATAATCTGAAGACCCATTAAGGGTCTTCTTTAAATTATGGAGCGTAGGGGGGTCGAACCCCTGACCTCTTCGCTGCCAGCGAAGCGTTCTCCCACTGAACTAACGCCCCTCAATATTTCTCGCGATAAATAAAATAACACAAATCAAAGATTAACGTCAAGTTTTATTTTACTTTTTTGACTATACCAATTACGATTATGGTAGTGTTTCCAAATGATGGGGGAGGCAAAACTATGGCACTTATGAAGAGGGTGGCTTGTTTATACAGAGTATCAACCACGGGGCAATTGGATGGTAACGATATTCCGATACAGAAAAGATCATGTAGAGGATTTATTGATAAAAATAAAAATTGGAAATTAGTCAAGGAATACACAGAAAAAGGAGTTTCGGGATTCAAAGTCTCAGCTGCTAATCGAGATATAATTCAACAGGCAAAAGAAGATGCTGAAAGAGGTTTATACGATGTACTTCTCGTTTTTATGTTTGATAGATTGGGAAGAAAAGACGATGAAACACCTTATGTGTTAGAATGGTTCGTTAAACAAGGCATAGAAATGTGGTCAGTGGTAGAGGGTCAGCAGAAGATTGAGCAACATGGAGACAGACTGATGAATTATCTTAGATTCTGGCAATCAAGTGGTGAAAGCAGGAAGACTTCGGTTCGTGTCGATGAAAAGCACACACAGATGGCTCAAGATGGGAAATATCGTGGTGGAACACCTCCGTTTGGATATAAGTTGGTGAAATCAGGCAAGAAGAATAAAAAAGGTAAAGAGTTAATGATGTTGGCTATAGACGAAGAAAAGGCCCCAGTGGTCAAACAAATTTATTATTTAGCAAAAGAAGAAGGATACGGTAGCAACAGAATCGCAAAGCTATTAAATGAAAAAGAAATTACTACAGCGACAGGTTCAAAATGGAATACAGGATCAATCAATTTCATTTTAAGGAATCCGGCCTATAAGGGATATCCTACATATGGAAAAAGAAAGTCTGATGAAGGTGTATTTTCAACAAGAGACAGAAATGAATGGACTATACCTGTAAACCAGGTCACATCACTGGTAATAATAGAAGAAGACTATTTTGATGCAGTACAAGCAATTAGAACTGAAAGGTCCCCTAAAAATGTGAAAAATGAAGACTATATACGAATGAATACCACAAAAAGCCCATTGCTACTTGTCGGAATTATCAAGTGTGGACATTGTGGTTCTCCAATGACTACAACATACTGTCAGAAAACATATAAGTTAGCAGATGGAACAGTAAAGAAATGGAAAAAAGCAAAATATCGTTGTAGTGGAAAAGCTTTAGCTAAAATCGACTGTGATGGTCAAACTTTATATTCGAACAATAAGATAGAGGATACGGTTTTAGATGAGGTAGATGTTTATCTACAGCATTTGAAAAAGATTAATTACGAAGATTACGCCAAAGACTACAATCAAGAACAATATGAATTAATGCAAAAAGAATTGAATAAAAAAAATAAAGAATTAGAGAAAGAATATTCTGATATTGATACTTTAAAGAAGGAAATACCGAAAAGTATTTTAGGTCAAAGCCCATTTAAACCAGAACTTCTGAATGAGTTAATACAAGAAAAAGAGAAAACAATTGATTCCTTAAATACTGAAATTACTCTTCTTCATAGTGAAACAAAAGAGAAGAAGCTTGAAATAAACTCCCTTAAAGAGTTGGCAGGGAATATCAGTGTTTGGTTAGATAAATTTAAAGAAGCAACTCATGATAAGAAAAAGGTTATACTGAGAACTATTATAGAGGAGATAAAGGTTTTCAAAGATCGCATTGATATTACATTCCAATTAGACGTGGTACAATTCCTATCTAATGCAGGTAATGGTAGTATTTCTGAATTACGTGGGAGATCGCATCGCTGGCAGCGATGAGGTCAGGGGTTCGATCCCCCTAGGCTCCATAAATTAAAAGCCCGCTAAACACGAGGATTTTCGAGTGTTTGGCGGGTTTTTGCTATGCAATAAACATGTTGACTTTGGGTCGTGGTCACACATTTGGTCACTTTAAAGGATGCTGCGGATTATTGTAAGCCAGTGTTAAACCTTCAAGATTTTACGGTTGTGGAACTCAGAGGTCAATTGTTATAATTTGTTAAAAATATCTTTGATAATTGATGAAAAAGAAGACTCTTGCTTGTGTATTAAGCCCAACCACTAGCCTAGTATAGGAGGAACACACGTTGAATATTGCAATTTATATCAGAGGTGGCATTGTTGCTCTAATCCTATTAATCTCCCTTTTAGTTTTTATTGAAGTCAAGAGAATGAATGGCAGGACTGAGCAGCATGTTCTTCGGTTTATCAAACGTAACCCGGCGAAGGCATCCCTTTAAATTATTGAAAATGGGGTAACCGTTGCGGATCTACAGTCGGAGGTGAAAAGACCGCTCGCCAGCACCGTCAAAATTATCGTACTTGCTGAGTTTGCTGATCAGGTCGCTCCCTTGAAATCTTCAATCTCCTTCGGAACGATTCAGATAGTAAGTGGATTCAGCAGTTGAACCGACGGGAACGCTCCAGCTGGAAATTCCAGCGGATTTGGTCCGATAGGTTTATCAGCTCAACAGCCAAAGAATATGCGCATCTAATGAAGGATATTTTCGAGGGTGACTTATTAACCAACAAAGCCAGGGAAGTCTTCGAGGATCTTATCCAATTGCAGGTACCGAATCCGAAGTTCGCTTATGCTGGGCAGAAGGGTGGCTCCAGCCTGAACCTACTGACCCTGGCGATGTATTATGAAGATCTTGAGCATAACAAAACTGAAATGGACATATTCATTCACGATGGAGCGATCGGCGGGGAACAAATGTGGCTGGAGAAAAAACTGGTCCTTTTTATCAATAACTACTTTTTAAATAAACAATTTAAAAAAGCAAGTGATCGAGGCCTGCCAGCAAGGGAGTAGCAAATGAGTTGAACTAACAGAATTAAATTCACGCATCCTGCAAAGGTTGCGTTTTTCATTCTGGAGACTTTAATGTCGGTTGACTTCATTGACAGATTGCGTAAACGTATATTATTTTAATAATGAGTAAGTAACTCACTCATTATTAATCCGCACAAGAGATGAGGAGAAATGTATATGAATAAAAAAAACATTTTGCCCGATCTAATTCTAAGGAAGCTCAATCAGCGAAAGAACGCACAAAAACTTCAGGTCAATCATCCGAACAGTATCGTGGAAAGTCAATTCGTTCATATCGGTGGTATTGATCAATGGATCACGATTCGTGGTGAGGATCGCAATAATCCTGTTCTGTTATTTATTCATGGCGGGCCTGCTTCGCCGTATTCCATCTTTAACCCGTTGTTGCGCCAATGGGAGAAATATTTCACGATCGTGCAATGGGACCAAAGAGGTGCGGGCAAAACGTTTCGTAAAAATTTCAGAACCGGACATGGGACAATTACTTTCGACCGGCTTTCTGAGGATGGGATCGAGTTGACACGGTACCTCTGCGATCGACTTGGCCATCGAAAGATCATTCTCATCGGCAGCTCTGCGGGCAGCCTGATCGCAATGAAAATGGCACAACGTTGCCCCGATTTGTTCCATGCATATGTCGGTACCGATCAGAATGCTCCGGATCCCGAGCATGTTTCGTACCAATTGGCGCTGGACGCTTTTCACGCTTCCGGCCTTAAAAAGGGTGTTCGGCTAATTGAAAGAATGGGCCCGGACAGTTCACGTTGGAGTCGCCATGACTTCGACCAATTGAGTCGTATACTCGTAAAAGCCACCACTACTGTTCCGAATATGATTATGGATCTAATATTGCCATCCATGCTCTCATCCCCGGATCATACAATGGGAGACCTCATCGACATTTTTAAGGGTATGCATTTATCTTTGGATCACCTGTACGAAGAATTAATAAACTTTGATTTCTCTAAGCTTGGTACGAAATTTGAATTACCTTTTTTCGTTTTCCAGGGAGATTCCGATATAATCACACCCACCGCAACGGCTAAAGCATTCTATGACGAAATCGATGCGCCTCAGAAACAATTTATACAGATCAAAAGTGCCGGGCACCTGGCATGCTTTGCCCGGCCTGATCAGTTTTTCATAGAATTGATCGAGAGAGTTCGTACTATTGCTATTGCCCTTGCACCAAGTTCACTGTGATAGCATAGGACGATGCCCTCATGATACAATGAATTCAATAATCCTTAACGATCGGAGATTGAAATTCTTTGTCCCCATTAAATAAACAGCAGTTGGATCGTATTCGCGATGAACGCAAAGAACAAATAAAACAAGCGGCACTTAAAGTATTTGCATGTCATGGATTCGCTGGAACAAAAACGAGCATGATTGCTTCCGAAGCCGGTATCAGTGAAGGTTTAATTTATCGATACTTTAAGTCAAAAGACGAACTGTTCACTGAACTTGTTAGTATGTTAATGGAAGAAGCGGGAAGGGAAGTCGAGTACGTTCAACTCTCGTCTCAACCACCATTTGACCTGATCAAAACTTTGACTCAAAGCATGCTGGATGAAAACAACAAGTACGCTTTTCGGCTGATTCTGCAAGCTAGGAAAGCGGAGAAGGTTCCTGAGCAGGTCAGCCAAATCCTTGCACGATTTTCGGAAAGTGAACTGATAGATCGATTAGTTCCCGTCTTTGTTAAGGGACAGCAAGCAGGACAATTCTCTGATGGGGATCCCCGGCAATTATTATCATGGTATTTTTACGTGGTCAACAGTCTTATCATGCAGGAGTTGGGAACAGAAGAATATGGGCTGCCAAGCGTAGAGATGTTAATGCGTATTTTGGCGAAGTAAGTGATCCTTTACGGTTGCGCTAGTAAAGTTAATTATGCTCGGAGAGCGCATCGCTGGCAGCGATGAGGTCAGGGGTTCGAGCCCCCTTAGGTTCCTTAATAGAAGTACTGCAACCTTCAGGTTGTCGTACTTTTTTTGTATGGAGAATTAGGGGAAGGGAGTGATAGCCTGTTGGAACCACTCCAAATGGAATGGACAGTGGTCCGATTTTTAATTAGCAAAGAGGGTGTTGCTTTTATCCTGTATATCCGTTATATTGATTTTAGTTAGATAATCTAATTATTATTCCGGGTGAGATCATGCGCAAAAAAAACAATAAAGAGCATACAACAGACCAGCTGCCTAAGCTTGGTATTCAGCCTTATTTGGAACTTATGGGCCAAACCGCTGGTACAGAAATCAACGGCGCTTCTGCCCGTGTGGGGCTACTAATGCTATGGTTCAGTGATAACTATTTGGATGCTGTCGATTTGGAATTAGCACCATTCGGCATTACCGAAAGCAAACTGGATGTGCTTCTACTGCTTAAGCTTCATAAAGATCGAGAGTTTATTGCACCCTCTTCGATTGCAGACAGATTGGGGATTAGGCGAGCTTCGGTTACGGCATTGTTAGACTGGCTGGAAAAGCGAAATTTGATTCTTCGTGAGCAAAGCGACCTTGATCGACGCAGGGTTCAGGTCAAAATTACGGCGGAAGGCTTGGAGCTGCTGGACAAAGTATTACCTTCACTTTGGTCTGTCTGCTCTTCTATTATGAATGAGTTAGATCATGAGGAGACTGAGTTAATGAATAAGATATTGGCGAAATTGAACGCCGGTATCGAAAAAAGACTGGGGGTGGGAAGATAATTTTTTTGGGGATATAATTAGATTATCTAACTATTATTTGAATGAATTTTATAATAAGGGGTGTACCATGTCATCATCAAAAAACTATTCTCTAATGATCCTGATACTTTGCTGGTCAGGAATGGTCGTAATGTCAAGCTTGTATGTCACGATTCCCCTCACTGCGGTTTTTGCCAATACTTTCGGCATTACCTTGACTCATGCCGCGGAGGCCAGCAGTGGATTTTCGATCGGTTTTGCTATAGGTTGTTTGTTCTACGGGCCGTTATCTGAGAAATATGGACGCAAACCTGTGATCGTTATCGGACTTATGGCTTTGACTGTCTTGTCCTTGCTGCTTGGGTTGGTGAATAACTTTACAGGAATCGTGCTTTTAAGAAGTCTGCAAGGCGCCGCCGCTGCCTCCTTTTCACCTGTAGCACTGGCTTATACGGTTGCTATGTTCCCTGCGACAAAACGGGTAACTGCAATCGGTTTTATTAGCACAGGATTTTTGGTAGCTGGGATTGTTGGGCAGGTTACTAGTGGCTTGGTAAGCCAAGTGTATAACTGGAATGCTGTATTTATTATGCTATTCATCGTTTACACAGTAACTCTGTTTCTGGTGATAACGTATTTGCCCAGAGAAGAGCATCGGTCAAATAGTGTGAAAATTCTGGACTCTATCAAACGGATGCCATCCCTCTTCAAGCAAAAGAACTTGGTATTAAGCTACGTTATTGCTATGGTGCTACTGATGTCCTTCGTTAGTATGTATACCGTTTTGGGCAGTTATTTGGCGGGGCCTGAGTTTGGTCTTGGCATACACGACATTTTGTATATTCGATCAATCGGGATTGCAGGGATGCTCATTTCACCGTTTGCAGGCAAGCTGGTGCAGCGGTTTGGCGTATCTACTGTACTTCGCTGGGCATTAACTGTTGCAACTGTAAGTCTTGCCTCTCTTGGTTTCAGTTCCAATTTAGCTGTGTTGATTGTTATAAGCGTGTTTTTTGTCGCTGGAATTGCAGTATCCGTTCCCGCTCTCATCTCACTCATCGGACAGTTGGGGGGCAAATCGGCGGGGATCGCGGTTTCGGTCTACACGGTTATCCTTTTTACAGGAACAAGTCTTGGCCCGATATTATCGATCCGTATTATGGAATGGGGGAGTTTCGCGCTAACATTTCTAATGCTCGCTATCGTCCTCGGAATCGGCTTACTGGCTGCCTGTCTGATTCATCCTAATCCCTCGGTTGAAAGGACGCGCTCTTAGGATCAAAGGGGTAAGGGTCCCTCTAGGCGGACGGCGTTTCGGTTGGGCGAGTTACAGAAAGCCCTTGATTATCAAGGGCTTTCTGTTTTTTTATGAAAGATACGCTGTGCTTAAATAGTTGGATAACTGCTCGATGATTAGCTTTAGCTTACAAACGAGTAACCCGAACAGGTAGAGAGCTAAGCGTCTGCCCGGTGGCGGACGGCGTCAAATTCTCCTCAAGTTTGAAGCCGGGAACAGGTTCGATACTTTGAAAATGGTCCATGAAGAGCCCCAGACCCAGGTTGGCCTCGAGCCGTGCAAGCGGAGCGCCCAGACAGAAATGCGGGCCGTTACCAAAGGTCAGATGCCGCTTGTTGTTGGGACGGTGAATGTTCAGCCTGAACGGGTCCTCAAACACTGCTTTGTCCAAATTGGCAGCACTTATCCAAGCTATGATGAGATCCCCTTTTTTGAGATCCACGCCGAGCACGTTGTTATCCTGCTTTACCGTCCGGTCCATTTTGACTGAATGAAAGCGGTAGCGGAGCATTTCCTCCACCGTGTTCGGAAGAAGCGCGCGGTTGGACCGAACCTCGGCGTAGATCTTGTCGTTATCATACAGAAAGGAATAGAACGTGCTGGACAGCAAATGGCTTGTCGTCTCAATACCGGCCCCGAGAATGAACATGGTCAACTTTACGATTTCATCATCCGTTAACCGCTCACCATCCACCTCAGCCTGAATCAGATCGGAGATGATATCTTCGCTTAGATTGCTTCTCTTCGCAACCACATGCGGGTAGAGGTAGTTAAAATATTCTTTGGCCGCACGCCGTTTCAGCTCCTGAACATCTTCGGCATTATCGATAGGGAGCGGAAGGAACAAATGGTCCACCCATTCTTTAAACAGGAAGCGGTCCTCGGATGGAACGCCGAGCAGATTGGCAATCACAATGGTCGGCAGCGCACTGGAAAAGCTCTTGACGATATCGATGACCGGCTCGTCTTCCATATCCTTGATCAACTGGCTGATCACATCATGGATACGCGGCTCCCACAGCTCCAGACTTCTGGGCGTAAAGGCTGCCGAAAGCAAGCTGCGGCTTTTCCGGTGATCTGGAGGATCCAGGCTCAGATTGACCCGGCCGGAGGGCCTTTGCCCTTCCTCATTGTCGGCCCCCACACTAATCGTCGTTCGTTCTCTAACACTGGAGAAGTATTCGTAATCGCTGAGCACTCTTTTCACATCATCATACCGGAAGACATTCCAGGTATTTGTTGCCTCATTATAGCTGATCGGATCATGTTCTAACTGACGCTTGTACCATTCAAATGGGCTGAACTCTTCGATAGCGGATCGAAACTGAGTGATTTTAGCTAAAGAAACTACTTCCTTCTGCATAACATTCCCTCCCGTTTTGATTAATTGTGACTATCGCTCAATTCATAACTTTCGATCAAAGCTTACAATGTGCAGGATAATTTCACAGTGTACAAATTGGATTATAGTTAGGAAAATGGTTCCAAACAAACAACATTTTCCCTGAAAATGTAAACTTACTTACATTTCTATTTGAATTGTTCATTAAGTTGGGAATTAAATACAAATTATTAAAAACTGTATATTATTTCAAATTATAGCGGAAGGGGAGTTATATCCGGGTCATTGCGTGTTTTACGAGGAATCACCTCGGAGGTTGTGACCTAGGCCTTGATATATCAGAGATATTAGACATTATATTGACTAAAATAAAATCCGTGTCTATAATTTGTTTTAGTACTTATACTGTCTAACAAAAGGAGCTATCTCGACTAATTATGGACGTTTATAAAGAATTGTTTCTGATGCAGCAGACTTATGCGACATTGTTCTCACTGGCTAACAAGATCCAGATGAAAGGCGATGCCTACCTGGAGAGATTGACGTCCAGACAATACATGGCGATGCTCGCCATTACACATTTGCCGGAAGATGAGACCACGATCAATAACATTGCCAGGAAGCTTGGAACGACCAAGCAGAGCGTGAAGCAGATCATTACCATTCTAGAGAAGAACGGATATATTCTCATTAAGCCCAGCCAAAAGGACAAGCGCGCAGTCAATGTCACAATTACAGAGCTGGGACAACATGTCCTGGTGGAAGTGGCGGAGAAAGGCATTTATTTTTTGACAGATCTGTTTGCGCAGTTTGAAGCAGAGGAACTGGAACAAATGTGGAATCTACTCAAGAAGATGTACCGCTTTGATGGTGAGGAACAAGACGGGTTCGAAGAAGAAGGCAAGCTTGAACCTGTTCAGGATCTAAGCGATATCCAAGCAAGGGTAATCAAGGAATTTGAAAGACGGAGAAAACAATCCACGAGTGGGGAGCGGGACCATGAAGAATAAGGCCAAGAGATCCATCTGTCATGCAGAGTATGTTCCCATTAACGGAATCCGTCAATTTTTATACCATAGAGGAACAAGTGCCGCTAATCCTGTGATGCTGTTCCTGCATGGAGGACCAGGCTCTGCTGAATCTCTGTTCACAAGGGTATTCCAGGAGCCATGGGAGGAGATCTATACGGTCGTTCATTGGGACCAAAGGGGAGCGGGCAAGACGTTGACGAAAAACCCGGATAAGCTTCCAGATCTCGAATTGCTGATGCAGGATTTAATCGATGTGATTCAATATTTGAAGAAGAAATATGACAAGAGGAAGATCGTAATCCTCGGGCATTCGTGGGGGAGTGTACTCGGCACCCTGTTTATAAGAAAGCATCCTGAAGAGGCAGCATATTTCATTGGTGTTGGCCCGGTTATCAATATGCTCGAAAATGAACGAATTGGATATAACAAGGTTAAGGAGATGATGGAACAAGCCGGTGATCACAAATCGCTTGCAAAGCTTAAGTCCATTGGCGAATATCCTGGTTCAAGAATTGTGTTTAACCGTGAGTTCCTGGAGAAGTGTGAAAAGGTTAGGAAGCTTCAAGGGAAGTATGATTTAGCAATAAAGCTGGGGCTTGGGACGTGGCTGACTGTATTTAAAAGTCCTATCTTCCGATTATCGGATATTACAGCCTTTATGAAGATTTTCAAGGCTAATGGCAAGCTTCATGAGTTTCTAGGAGATTTCGATCTTCGTAAGGAGAAGGCTCAGTATCAAGTACCTATCTATTACATATTGGGCGGGAACGACTGGCAGGCCCCATATGTCCTTGCACAGCAATATTTTGATGAGATCAAGGCCCCTAATAAAGGGATCTACATGATTCCTGATGCCGGACATATGACCATGATGGACCAGCCAGAACTGTTCTACAAAGCTCTTCATGAGGTATACGAAATGGAGCGTCAATAAATTTCTTTCATAAGTTCAAAGACCTCTTCAATGGTCAGACCAAAGGATTTGTAATATGAAGCGTCAATTCGCATCTGCTGCAAGAGCATTTCATTGCGTTTGTGAAGCATATCGCCGGGCGACAGCTCGGCTACAAAACATCCTTTGCCGGTAACGGTGTAGATCAAACCAAGCCGTTCTAGCTCTTCCCACGCTTTCTTGACGGTAATGATACTCACGCGGAGCTCCGAGGCCGCCTGTCGTATGGGTGGCAGGCTGTACCCGCTTGGTAGTTCGCCCTTAAGGATTTGTGCGCTGATTTGTTCAAAAAGCTGCTGATAGATGGGTTTATCTGATGTGTTCGAAATTGCTATGTTCATTTAGATTTCCACTTTCTCAAACCGTTTGATTGCAATATGATACGCGATTATCGTTAATAGCGCAAATATCACAATTCCTATGAGCAAGATGGAGAGCTGGAGGGTCAAATTCTCAGCACAAGTTCCTTTAAACAGGTCATACACGAGCGGGTTGTCTATGCCAAGCCATTCTGCGAGCCCGGCAAAAAGGATTGCGGCTGTGATGGATGCGATAGATGCAGCGCCGTACTTATATGCCGTTTTGTAATACATAGGTATAAATATGATGTTGAAGATTGCCAGCATAACAAAGCAGAGTCCCCAAAAGCCAAAGGATGGCGCAAAGAAATGGTAGGTCAGGTTCGGATATAAGCGAACACTAATCAGGCCATATATAGCGGCCACAACAATATGCAATAACTCCAAAATTGCAAGAAACGTTACTTTTGCTTTAACTATGTCTTTTTTTGTTACAGGCATCATGCTTGTAAACATCAGATCGTTCTGACTTTTGTATACTCCGAACATATTCGGTATCGTGATAAAACAAAAGTACAGAATTACAAGGAAATATAGCCATCCCGGAATTAACATTAAGGCACCTGTTAGAAAGGGTAGTACATAAAAGAATGGACTTACGCTTAACTTTAACTCTTTCATCAATAGATTATACATACACATCCTCCTTTCTTGAGAAGTAGATCATAATCTCTTCAAGATTAGGCAAGGTAGATTTAATGTCCAAAGATGGATCAAAGTCATTGGTATGAATCAAACCTGTAAAACCGAAAGAGTTCGTTTTGTAGGAAATTAACTGGTCTTTGATCAGCTCGAGCTGCTCCTTTTTACCATTCAACAAGCGATATTTATTGATAAAATCTTCTTTCTCAGCACTGTTGATGATCTGCCCGTTATGGATATAGGTAATGTAGTCTGCGCACTTTTCCAGATCAGATGTGATATGCGTTGAGAAAAGGATGCTTATATCGCCTTCCTCCACCAGCTCCTGAAAAGTATCCAGCAGATTGTCCCTGGCAACCGGATCAAGTCCGCTGGTGGGTTCATCCAGAATAAGAAGCTTTGCGCCGTGTGATAAAGCAATGGCCAGGTTGTATTTCACTCTCATTCCGGTTGATAATTCGGCTATTTTTTTGTCTTCAATTAAGTTGAATTTCTTCATATACATGGAATAGGTTTCATCATTCCAATTACGATAGAACGTTTTGATCACATTCGTTAACGTTTTAATTTTACTTCGGGTGTAGAAGTTGATATCCCCAAATGCAGAGCCTATTTCTTGTTTTAATTCGACTTCATGCTCAGCCATGTTCTTGCCGAGTACATGGATCTCACCGCTATCCTTACGGGTCAAATTCAAAATGGATTTAATAGTTGTCGTTTTTCCTGCGCCATTGGCCCCGATAAATCCCATAATATAACCCTGTTCCAGTTGAAAAGAAATGTCTTTTAGATGGAAATGCTCATACTTTTTATTTAATTTCTGTATATCTAAAGCCAGCATATTGTACCCTCCACTTCAAATTGTGTATGTTGTATATACACAATGTATCACGCGGTGATCGCGGTGTCAATTACTTCCATATACCCAAAAATGTTCAACTGTTTGTGGTAGTTCTTTTCTCGGTGAGAAAGTAGACCAGTGCCAAGACCGGCAAGATCGTGCCAATAAGAGAAGTAAGATTCCAGCCTCCTTGGGTATAAGACCAGCCCCCCAAGGATGAGCCGATGGCTCCGCCCAAGAAAAATGTAGCCATGAATAGTCCATTCAGGCGTCCTCTTGCCTCACTTCCGAGTGAATAAATTACGCGCTGACTAATCACCAGATTTCCCGATACAGCCATATCGAGTGTAATTGCGGATACAAAGAGTAGAACCAGAGCAAATGTTGAGGAACTCTCGAACAGATGAATGAGGAGAAAAGACAACACGGCGACAATCATGGCAATCCCCGTTAGCAGTTTAATCCACCCTTTATCCGCTAATCTTCCGGCAATCGGCGCAGCTATTGCGCCGCCCACACCAACCAGTGCAAACCATGCAATACCTACTTGGGACATTCCGAAATTATCAGCCAAATGTAACGGCACGACCGTCCAAAATAAACTGAAGGCTCCAAATAAACAAGCTTGATACAGTGCGCGGCGTCGTAATGCAGGCGTTTGCTGCAATATAGCACCTAAAGAGAGAATCAGCTGTCCGTAGCGTACTGCAGGAAATGGTTTACGTACCGGAAGTGCAAATGATAACAGTCCAGTCAATAAAGAGATGACAATTGCAGATATAATAAATATGGCTCTCCAGCCCCAGAGGCTGGTAACAAAGCTGGCGAGAGGACGGGCGAACATAATTCCGAGTAAGAGGCCGCTCATCACATTACCAACCACGCGGCCGCGCTGTTCTTCAGACGCTAAATAGGCGGCGAATGGCACCAGAATCTGAGCTACTACTGATCCAATTCCAATAAGAAGGGATGCGGTCAAAAACAAGGGGGCACTCGGTGCAAATGCGGCAGTTAACAGTGCGCCAACGGCAACTATAAGCATGATCATGGTGAGACGCCGATTCTCAAGAATGTCGCTTAGCGGAACAATGAACAGCAGACCGGCTACATAACCAGTTTGGGTTACTGTAACAATGAATCCGGCTGTTGTAGAAGTAAGGCCAATTGCATCTCGGATAGGTCCTACCAGGGTCTGAGCATAGTAGAGATTGGCAACGATAAGTCCGCACGCGGCTGCGAGCAGAAACATCATGTGGCTTGAGATGCGGCGGTCTTGTGTACCTTGTTCATTTAACATAAATATCCTCCTCGATAAAATACTAAACGTTCAGTTTCGTATTTCTTGATTTAGATAATATACTGAACGTACCGTTTTGTAAATAGGCTTTTTTTTGATATAAGTATTTTGTATACTAAACGTATAGTTTATTAGTGCTTGAAACGGATATAACCAAAGGAGGATTCACGTGCAGGGGAAAAGAGGACGTCCGCGCAATGTGGAAACGCAAAGCTCCATCCTGTCCGCTTCCTATGAATTATTGTTGGAAAGCGGATTTGGAGCTGTTACGGTAGAGAAAATTGCTGAGCGTGCCAAGGTAAGTAAGGCTACGATCTATAAATGGTGGCCTAACAAGGCTGCCGTGGTCATGGACGGTTTTCTATCCGCAGCGGCTGCAAGACTGCCTGTGCCGGATACAGGTTCGGTATTCCAGGATATCCTGGAACATGCCACAAATATGGCCCGGTTCATGACAAGCCGTGAGGGCTCCATTTTACTGGAGATTATAGGAGAGGGACAGGTTGATGCAGCGTTGGCTGAGGCTTTCCGGACCCGCTATATCCAGCCTCGCCGACTGGAGGTCCGTGATATTATCGACCGGGGACTTGAGCGCGGAGAGCTTGAGAAGAATCTCGACATCGCATTATGCACTGATCTCATTTACGGGCCGATTTTCTACCGCTTGTTGGTAACGGGGGATCAGATTAATGAAGATTATGTAGGGCAGTTAGTAACTCAAGTCTTTAAGGGTATTCGTTCCATTTGAGATCGTATTAAGTGAATGGAGACTTTTTCAACACCCATTTTGTGTGACCAGCAGCCGAAGTAAGTGAATACTCCGGTAATTGTCGTTTGATTTCATGAAGAGTATAATTATCCCATAAAATGTAAAGGGAGGCTGCTGTGTCATGCTGAACAATAAGATTATGAGTACGCTCATGAATGTACTGGATGAATCCAACCTTTATTTAGTACTGGTTATGGTCTATATGGCTTTATTCGTGTCTGGAAGTGTATCAATAATAGTCAACTTCGGGCTGTTTGCCTTACTGTCGTTTAATTTTGTAGTAAACATGTTCTTCGCTAGACCCCAAAAACACGTATAGAAACATGAGGTCAACTTGATTTAGTCCTTAACGCCCTCCGCACAAAGCGGGGGGCGTTAGTTTTTGATGAAGGATATTAAGAGCAAGAGGGGCTTATAGTGGACATTCTCCACCTGAAGACCGATATGTACATCATTCTCTGGCTGGTTTATTAGCCGAATGGAATTTCTTACAATGCAATAAGATGATACAAATCACAGTTTAAATTCCATTTATCATGGCGAGATAAGATTCTCATGTAATTAGTTAATAAGGGGGAGACGGAGTGAATAATCAACATAGGAAATCTGTATCTGATAATGAAGAGTGGGCAGTAGAAGCCCATGGACTTATTAAAACTTTTGGCAGCAATCATGCAGTGGATGGCGTAGATTTGAAGGTACGTACCGGTTCGATCTACGGCGTGCTTGGTCCCAATGGGGCGGGCAAGACCACCACAATTCGAATGCTCGCGACTTTATTACGTCCGGATGGAGGTTCGGCACGAATCTTCGGGCATGATGTGGTAAAAGAGTCACAGATCGTGCGTCAATTAATTGGGGTAACAGGGCAATACGCTTCGGTCGACGAGTCACTTAGCGCTACGGAGAATCTGATTATTTTCTCCCGGCTGCTTGGACTGACTCGCAGTGAGGCGCGCCGTAAGGCATCAGATCTGCTGGAGGAATTCGGCTTGACGGAAGCGGCGAGCCGTCCACTCAAAAATTTCTCCGGGGGGATGCGCCGCAGACTGGATCTGGCGGCGAGCCTCATTGCACAGCCACCGCTCATCTTCCTGGATGAACCTACAACGGGACTTGATCCCCGCACACGTTCGCAGATGTGGGATACGATCCGCCGGCTGGTGAATACGGGGTCCACCGTACTGTTAACAACACAGTATCTCGATGAGGCTGATCAGCTGGCAGACCGCATCGCGGTGATTGATCGTGGGCGGGTCGTCGCCGAGGGGACGGCAGATGAACTGAAGTCATCAGTCGGCAACTCGTCACTGCATTTGAGAGTCCAAAGTTCTCAGGACACGCAGGCAGCACGCCAGATCGTAGAACAGGTGCTTCAGGTTCGTTCCAGCATCTCTGCAGAAGCAGGGAAAATAACGGCGCCGATGGCAGATGCTGACCGTGTCACCGATCTGCTGATAGCTCTGCGTAATGGAGGAATTCACTTGGCCGAGATTAGTGTACAGAAGCCGACTCTGGACGAAGTATTTCTAACGATTACCGGAAAGGGTGTACAAGAGAACGACTCGCACGCAGCCGAACAATCGAACACACCTGAGGAGGTAAGCGTATGAGCAGTACATCCATAAAGCCGGCTTCCCAGCGCCACCCGAAAAACCACACGAGTATCGGCCAGACGATTCGCAATTCGCTCACGATGGCCTATCGGGGGCTGCTGCGGATTAAACGCACCCCGGAGCAATTGTTTGATGTTACGCTCCAGCCGATCATCTTCACGCTGATGTTTACCTATATTTTTGGAGGTGCTATATCGGGGAACGTAATTAATTACTTACCGGTGATCATTCCAGGCATCCTAGTTCAGACTGTAATTACCACTTCCATTGTCACGGGTGTCCAACTGCGCGAAGACATGGATAAGGGGGTATTCGATCGGTTCAAATCACTGCCTATTGCACGCATTGCACCCTTGGCAGGAGCCCTATTGGCAGATACCATAAGGTATACCATCGCGACGGTGCTCACCTTAACCATGGGGTATATTATGGGCTATCAGCCTGGTGGGGGCCTAGGATATGTCGCGCTCGCGGGTGTTCTGGTCATCGTATGTTCCTGGGCGATCAGCTGGATCTTCGCTTTCTTCGGCGTGATTGCACGCACGGCTTCAAGCGTTCAGGGGATCTCCATGATTGTGTTGTTCCCACTAACCTTCCTGTCCAACGCATTCGTACCTGTTGACACAATGCCTGGGTGGCTTCAGTGGTTCGTGAACATCAATCCTATTTCGCATTTGGTCACTGCTGTCCGGGACCTAGCCAATCATGGAACGGTTGGGACCGACCTTACCATCTCTCTTATAGGCGTTGCTGTTATTGTGGCCGTCTTCGCGCCACTTACGGTACGTGCATATATGCGCCGGACCTAGAATAGCTAAGCGTCCTATATAGTGAAAAATCCATCTAAGCTCGTAGAAACTATGAGCCTGGATGGATTTTTTGTATAAAAATAATCATAAAGTGGGAGAGTCCGCTGACCCAATTGCGGCCAGAGCAACTTAGCGCTGAACAGCTTCTCCTGCAAATACAGCTACGTTCATTGGAGCGGCCATAAATTCGGGAGCCTGCTGAACAAAAGCCTGGAAATGCTCACTGGTATTATGGGCAGCAGTAGCAGCCTCGTCTTTCCACAGCTCAATCATTGTATAGTGGTGCTCGCGCTCCGTACTTTTGACAAGGTCATAACTGATATTGCCTTCTTCATTACGTGTTGCGGCGATCAGTTGTTTGGCGGCATCCAGAAAAACGACTTCCTGTTCCGGATTGATCTGCAAATGTGCATGGATGATAATCATGTATTTTAACCTCCAATTTTCCTGATCTTACGCCCAGGTAGTAATCGTCTCTACAGGCAGACGATAGGAAGGGTGGCCTTCTTTGGCAGCCTTGCCGATCGAGATCAGCATGACCGGCTGATAGCGTTCTTTGTCCATACCGAAAGCTTCAGCAATTTGGTCCTTCTCGTAACCACCGATTGGATTAGTATCATAACCGTGCGCCCGCGCTACCAGCATCAGCTGCATGGATATAAGGCCTGCATCAATCAGGTTCACGTCACGAAGATCAACTTGAGAGATGTTTTCGTAATAAGGTTTGAAAGCGTTCATTTGCATTTCTTTTATTTCTTGCGGCATATATCCGAGTTCTACGGCTTTCCCGAAGATTTCATCCATGTATTCACCATTGTTCATGTCGATGAACACCGCAATTACTGCGGATGAGGTTAGTACTTGAGTTTGGTTGAATTTAGCGAGTGGAGCAAGTTTTTCTTTCCCTTCGGCACTGTCAACAACCAGGAAACGCCAAGGCTGCATGTTAACTGAGGATGGGGCGCGGGAAGCTTCGGACAGAATCTCGGTCATTTCTTCACGGCTGATCTTGGTTTCGGGATCATAGGCTTTGACCGAACGGCGGCCAAAAGTAATTTCGTTAAAATCATTTGTTTTTTGTACTGTACTCATGATGATTTTCTCCTCTATATATAGGTTAAAAATAATTGTTCTGCATACGTTCCAGGAAATCCGCCAGGGAGTTAATCTCTTCCTTGCTGAAATCCTTGAGAATCTGATTAATGAAGCTCAGCTTCTCGACTTTGTAGCCTTCAATATGTCTCCGGCCATCATCCGTAAGACGTACAAACGTGACTCGGTTATCTTCCGGATTTTTACGTCTGCTCACCATGCCATCGGCTTCAAGCTGCTTCAAATGGCGGGTGATAGCAGCACTGTCAATATTAATGACTTTCTGCAGCATGGATTGGTTAATCTCATCGACCTGATCCAGCTGATGCAGAATCTCGAAGCGAGAGGAACTGATTCCTGTACATCGTTCGAACTTGGGGCTGATCTTGTTACCCAGTGCGTTCAGCAGATTAATGATCTGCTCTTCTTTGGAAATTGTACGTGTCATGACTAGACCTCCCGGGTGAATCTGGACATGAACAATGGGGAATGCCATTGCTTAATTTAATGCTGGACGCCTCAATGATTGACGTATCAATCATTGATAGCTCAACTAATATATCATGTCTTTTTTGATTTTGCAACAGGGTACTTATAGGATATCCAGCCGACCCTCAATCTATAGAAATTCGGCTTTGGGAATTGAAAAGGGAAGTAGCATTGGAAGTGACAAGGATAAAAGAATAACGCCCCCGAGCTTTGTTCAAGTTCGGAGGCGTTAATCATTGTATCGATTCTATATAGAGTTATTTATTTAATCGAAGCCTCGTAAATGTCCTGAATCGATTTGGACAGAAGAGCGTCGAATTCATCGTTGCTCTGACTGGCGCTAAGCCCTTCTGCTAAGGCGCGTGAGAAGCTGGCGATCAATCCGTGATTGCGTGAGAGGCGATCGTTCGCTTCTGCCTGCGGGTAGCCCCCCGACAAGGCCACAATTCGTACAACATGGGGCTCCTTCATCAAATCGCTATAGAAATTGTCCTCGGATGGTATGGATAGTTTAAGCATAACTTGCGCGTCTTGTCCGAGTGCGGATAAATGCTCGATAAGCTCAGCTTTTAGCAGCTTTTCCGATTCAGCCTTATCCGAGCTAGTAATATCCACTTCCGGTTCGATGATAGGGATGAGTCCCATCTCTATGATCTGCTTGGCGGTGTCAAACTGCTGCTGAACGACCTTCTTAATTCCGGCAGGGTTCGCTTCATGGATGACGGAACGCATTTTCGTTCCGAAAATACCGCGCTCAGTTGCACGCTTCAGCAGATCATTCAAGCCGGGGTTGGGCTTCATAAGCTGAACTCCATCTTCGATATCGGCGAGCCCCTTGTCAATTTTCAGGAAAGGCACAATACCTTTCTTCTCCCAGAGATAATCGGCAGTAAGTTGGCCGTCAATGGAGCGGTCCATCGTATTTTCAAAAAGAATAGCCCCCAAAATGTACCGGGAATCAAACGCAGAGCTCTTGATAATCCGTGTTCTCATCTCATGAACCAATTCATACATCTCATCTTCGTTCGCATAGCGGGTATCATCAATTCCATACTGCAGCAGAGCTTTAGGCGTACTTCCGCCACTTTGGTCCAGGGCTGCAATAAAGCCTTTTCCCGTGCGGATTCGGTCTAATTGCTTCGTATTCATGAATATCGCTCCTTCTTTGGGCGGGAATAAACGAATGTTGGATTCAGGTTTCTTATACCCAACATTTTCAAAATTTAAACCTGCAGTTCATGAATTGCCCGAGACCCTAATCTTTAACAGCTTGCGAATACTTTCCTTGTTATACAGTATGAACACGCTTAGGTTCAGAGGCCACTTGTAATTCCATACCTTTCTGCATTCTGCGAAGCAGGTAGTAAGAGAGTAGTACAAATGAAATGACCACGATTGACTTAATGCTGCCTTTAGGATTGCCTACAGCTATTTCTGACCAGAAGGCTGATATGCAGTCAATCGTAAAGCCGGCGTAGGCCCATTCTTTAATTCTGTAGTATTTGGGAATAATAAGTACAACAATACCTATGATTTTTGCTACACCCAGAAGGGTAAGGAAGTAGGCGGGGTAGCCCAGCAGCTGTGTTGTTGAAATTAGTGTGTCTGGGGATCTAATGATCTCATTGACGGCACTGAGCAAGAACCCGATAAGGGTGCACGCAGTGATGATCCAGTAGGCTATTTTTAATCTTTTCATATTCATAACTCCTCCTCAAATTTCTTACACTTCGATTGTAATCAGAACAGTGTGTAAGCAAATCTGTGAAAAGTAATGGATTGCAGGCCAAAAAGGCAGAACGTTTGATCGCTAAAGTATGCAGATTCGCATACTCTATGCCAAAAGTCATGCCCTGGTATTTATACTTGCATTTGATGACGAACTGAAAATATGGCGGCTTGTGTCCGGTCACGCATCCCTAGCTTGGATATAAGATTTGAGACATGATTCTTCACAGTACCTTCTGTGATATGAAGTAAATCTGCAATTTCTTTATTGTTCAATCCTTGGCCGAGAACAGCGAGTACTTCTCTCTCCCGGTCTGTAAGAAGCAGGAGCCCCTGAGGCTCATTCAGGCTTAAGGGATGTGATGCCCCAGGCTGATTGGAATCGGATAAATTTCGGAGCTCCTTAAGAAGTGTTGCGGTAATATCCGGTTGAAGCACCGTTCCGCCATTGTATACGGTATGAACCGCGCTGACGATCGCCTCGGATGGCATATCCTTGAGCAGATATCCATGGACGCCAGTGTCCAAGACACGGAGGATTAACTCCGCATCATCAAAGGTGGTAAGAATCAGGATCTTCGTCTCCGGTAAATGCTTCAAAATGAGTTCCGATCCTTCGACACCATCCATACCCGGCATCCGGATATCCATCAATATCACCTCAGGCCTCCACTCAAGCGCTTTGGTATAAGCATCAATCCCATCCACAGCGGTTCCAACGACTTCGATATCCGATTCCAGCCCGATGAGGGTTGCAAGGCCTTCTCTCATAAGCCGTTGATCGTCCACAATCAGAATTCTCAATTTAGCACACGCTCCATTTCCGTTAGAGAATAGGGGAGCTGCACCTCGACAGCAAAGCCTTCATGGCTATCCACACTAAAACGCACGTCTCCGTTACACTCCTTCACTCTTTCCTGCAAATTGATTAATCCAAACCCTGGCTTCAGCTCCGCTGGGATCTCTCCGTCATTATGTATACATAGAGATAGCCCGTTCACGGAGTAAGTTAATGAGATTTTTGCATGCTTCGCCTGACCATGCTTTTGAGCATTCGTAAGCGACTCCTGTGTAATCCGATAGGCCGTTAGCTGAAGATTAGCAGGCATTGGCATGGGGTTGCCGTTCACTTCAAAGACGGTTTGAACCTCGGCGAATTTGGTGAACTCTTCAGCTAATTCTCTAAGGCAGTCAGTTAGTGACGTTGACTTGAACGGCTCATCCCGAATCGTACGAACTGACAGCCGGACCTCCTGCAAAGATGAGCGGACCAGATCTTCACACTCCAGATAGGTCTGTTCACTGCGTGCTGAATCTACTGGACTTAGCTTACGGGCCGCTTGCATTTGTACTAATAGGGCTGTCAGCTTATGACCCACGGTATCATGAATTTCCCGGGCGATTCGGATTCGTTCTCTTGCTACAGCCAACTCCTCCGCTTTGAGAGTATAGTTCTTAAGCTGCTCGTGAGACTGCATTAGCTGTGTATACAGCTGCATCGTGTTCTGGCGCCCGCGTTGATAACTTTGGATGAGAGAGCTCACAATGCCCGCAAATATAATAAATGAACAGGAGATGAAGTAACTAACTTGATCAAGCTGTTGATATAGATACCAGTCAACGCTTCCCATCGTAACTAAATACCCGATTAATAACAGGATGCAGGTCACGATCTGCATTCGAGTGTTCCTGATTAACATTAGGATAGCCAGGGCTGTAATTCCAATGAATAAATGGTTGGGGAAATTACCGGCGATATAGATATATCCGTAAGAAGCGGATAGAAGAAAATCAAGGATGAGGATATGAATAAGCCAAGACCGCTTATTTCTCTTGGTGAAGTAATAGAAATTGATAAGCAGGAAAATCTCCAATGAAATCGTTATAAAACTTAGTCTCCAAAATAAGGTCAGTGAATTCTGAAAATAGAAGACCCCGGATAGTGCCAAATCAATAAGCAGCTTTGAGCCCAAAAGAAACTTCCATAAAAAAGTATAGTCTCTTGATCTGATCGTGTCTTCGATCATTCTACTTGAATCACCTCACGATTAGTGAATCATTCTTTCCAATTCAATTATAGTATACAATGCACTATCTGCAGAATAAAAAGGCCCGTTTCTTTAACGGACTTACTGCAATAGATTTGGCTGAGATATTTAACGTAGATGTTAAGACGATTTTCAACTGGGAGTCTGTTAAGGTGGAACCTTCTGAACGTCATATTAATGGAGTAAATAAGTTAATCACGAATATTAATGAGACTTCCACTAATAATCAGTCCAATAATCAGTATTCTGACTGCTTGTGGCCATTTTTGGCTGGTGTGATTGACCTCGTTCCCAACCTTCCAAAATGACGATACCCTAAAGAGAAGGCTTGTTCTGCCAGGTGATGTAGGGAGCCTGTTCTAGTGTGTTAATTCCTTTAAGTATGTCGCCCTTTTGCCTACCCGTAAGTCGCTGCAATTCGGACATCTCAGGCATACGACGGTACTTTAGTGAATAATTCCACAGAATGCGCAGTAACTTACGATCAAGATCAGACAACACGGCGAACACCGTCTTGTACCAGCTCCACAGCCGATATGTTATCCTCGCGAAATGCCCTTGTCTGTCCAGTAAGTATACATTGAGCACGGATTAGCCCATTTCGTATACCGCGGATCTCGATCTTTATCTGAGTGATCTTGCCGGCTGCGTCTTGGTAGATGATCTCAACAACCATACCTATGTACTTATTCATGAATCATCAAAAGATCACCTATGTAATTCCTATTTTTTACTGGTGTATATAAAAAAACTCCGATATCATGTATGGATATTCTTGCTAACTAGTTACATAAGTTTTTTAGCGGAACAATTCGAGGGGAGAAAAAATATTATATGAAACTTTTATCGAAATTATCAATTCTTTGGTTAATGGTTGTGATGTGGACTGTATCATTGTTCATTAATGTCACCGCATCTCCCATATCTGCCGCTTCGGACCAAATAAAATTTTTCAACCAGGATAAGGAAGTTAGTCTACCTTCAAAACCTTTTATTGAGAACGGCACACTGATGACTTCTTACAAAATGGTTCAGATAATTGCCTCTCCACGCTACAAGGTGGAATGGAATTCTAAAACCAAACAACTTACGACTCAAGCTAGTGTTGTTGAAAAAACGCATTGCGTACAAACCTATACTGTCGGAAGCAATAAGGTAGTTGAAAACTGTAAATATGGAACAGCAAAAGGTAAACACACAAGAAATTTAAACGCTAAAATTAAGTTGGTTGGTAATGAGGCATTTGTACCAATACAAGACGTATTAGAAAATCTTGGATCGGGTGAAGCTCACAAAGGGTTGTTGGGGATAAAATATGACTATATTTACGATAAAAAGGCCGGAATTTTTTATGCGAATCCTGGAGGTTTCCTCGGTGAAAGAGTAATTGACGGCATACCATATAACTTCGTTGATACATACCACGGCATTCAAATTGGAGTATCACAAGATGATGAAGAATTTAAAACATATCATATAATATTATTTAATCCCTTTGAATCTGTAAGTCTTGATATAAACAACTTCCCCAGCAATTTCTATCTAACTACAAAAACTAAACTTCGTGGTGAGGGTGAAAATTACCACTCAGGACATCCTCTCTCCAATGATGGTTACTGGTTTAAAACACCCTTAAAACCTAAAGAAATGAGAAAACTATACTTTCCTTATTCTGGAATATATTATTATAAGTCTATTAAAAATACCCTCAACGGAATGCTTATAGGTAGTATTTACGTCCCTTTATTAAAAAAGGAAACGAAAATAACACGTATTACCGATTTAGGAACACAAATAGAAAATGGATTAACCTATCATACTATTCAACATAAAGAAGGTCTTCAGATCAGTGCAGCTTATTTAAAAAAGGAAACTAGGACTTACCCGGATTACCCGGATTGGAGCCGTACATTTAGATATTGTCGTGTGAGACTATATAATCCAACAAAGGAAACCCTGATTTTTAGGGATTTTCAATTAGGTAACCTTGATGATACTGGTGCCAACGCAAGGGAACTACGTGCAAAAGACCTTACTTTGGCTCCCGGTGAAAAAGTTGAAGCGGATATGATTTTCAGTAATTCTGATAAAGAAGAAATTAAGGCCAGTTGGAAAATCGATTCTGACGAGTTTACAAGATATATGTATATTCCGCTCCATATTAATAATTAAATTCAGTTCAAAAGTATAGAACCAATGCTTTCATCACTTACCGCCTCTATCAACTATAGCTAGTGCTATAATTAGATAAAGGTGGTTTTATCTTCATTCCTCAATGTTATGAGATACGAATCTGTTCCATTCTCGGACCATTTTAAAACAATTGAACCGAGATCGGCGACCACCTTTTATCAGACTAAGACGGTATAGTATATATAAATCACAAATAAGACTGTACTATTCAGTATCCTTAGATCGTCTTGCGTCCTAGAGGACATAATACTGGTATGCTTACATATGGTCAAAGGCTTACAAGGTAGGAATTTCATGGTATAGTGAAGTGCTAACTACAGAAAGTACGATTGTTTGGGTTACTTCAAGAGAGACCATTCATTTGTCAGGAGATAATTTAATTTAATCAGGGGGATGGTATAATGTCGATTTAAACACTCCTCTTCGAAAGGTGACGTAAATTGAAAAAGAATAATAATCCAAATCTAAAATGGATATTAGTTTTAGCAGTTGTGGCCTTCGTATATTTATCTTCCGAAAATGACAAACATGTTGATGATCATCCAGTCTCACTCGAGAAAAAAACAAACGACTTTCATTTTACTAAGAAGATAGTACGATTAGGGTATTATGAATTTACTCCTTCTTTCAATAAGGGCTTTGAATTCTCCGATTATTCCACTTCAGCTTTGACTCAAGTATTTTCCGAATTAAATGGAGACACAGGCAAAGTAATTAAAGTACCGAAGGGCGAAAACGTTGAGGTTGAGTTACTTTATGGTGCTGGTTTAAATATCGATGATTCTGAATGGGTTGTCATTTCAGATCCAGATAGTAATCGCCTTCCTGAAGAAATTCCTGTTTTAGGAAAAACACCTACTTGGAAGATCGATAATAACAGAGCAATAGCAATGTTTACACCTTCTGTCTACATACCTGGAGAAACAGGTGGATTAACAAAACTGACCTTTAGGTATGTACTTAATGATGGGACTAAGGGATCTAAAACATGGAATTTTACAATTGAAGAGTAAACAACAAAGTCCTGAGTGCAATCAAGCTCTCAGGACTTTGTTCATATAATAGTGATTGTGTATGGTTAATTTTTCCTACAAGTGGTAGTATTTATTTGGTGTGATATAAGAAACAATATACATAATTTGAAGGGTTGGTATTAAAAAGAATGAAAAGACGTATTAGCTTGCTATTCATGATGTTATTTATGGTAGTACTTTTAAGCGGTTGCCAGCTAACTGATAACTACCCATTTAAAACTTCAGCAGTTCTTATAGCTGGATCCACTATGAAAGAACCAAGTTCGGATCTAACTTCACTAATGGATGGTTTTATCACTCCTAAAGGAATTGACCGGAAGTTAATGCTTCTAGTTGCCGAACGGGATCTTCGCTATCATATGAGTTTTACAAAAGAATTAAGTGGAAGTGGAAACTTAGCATACAACATTTCGTACTTATTAAACCTTCCTGCTAAACTATTTAGAAATATTCAAGCCGATATTGGGATAGGGAAATATTTTAATGAACAGGCGAAATCAGAAGCTGGTATTAGTTCATATGCAAGCTCTGTTTATTCTGTTGCCACGCCGATTACCTGGATCATTATGGATGTAATATATGCTGTAATTGGTTTATTCGCCGCACTACTTATGCTCGTATTCGGTACTATCATTGGACTTCTACACCACCCAATTAACACTCTCACAGACTTGCCTGGATTGATTATTGGAGTCGTGAAAACCGTTTATTTTGCTGTAGCACATTTCTTTTATTGGTAACAAAAAACAAGCCCTGAGTGCAATTATGGTCAAGACCCCTTTTAGTGGACATTGAAAAAAACGCCTAAGCTAGAAACTGGCGTCGGTACTCTACCGGCGTCAGTTTGTTTAATTTACGCTGTGGTCGTCTTCGGTTGTAAAATCGTATGTATTTCTCAATTCGCCTTTGTGCCTCTGCCAGATTTCGTATATCATAAGGATAGAGTCCTTCCGTTTTGAGATGCGAGAAGAAGCTCTCCATGGAGGCGTTGTCTAGGCAATTGCCCCGGCAAGACATGCTGATTTGGGCGCCAACCTTTGGCAGCATGTCGTGGTAAGCATGAGACGTGTACTGGAACCCTTGGTCGCTATGAACGACCAATCCGGTCACGTTTTTTTGCTTAGCCAATGCTTTGGCGAACGTCTGGAGTACCAATTCATTGTCGTTACGTTCGCTAAGTTGGTAGGCCACAATCTCGTTATTGAATAGGTCCTTCACTGCAGAAAGATACAGCCAGCGCTCGCCTACCCGGTATTGAGTCACATCCGTCACCCATTTCTGGCTTGGTTTCTCGGCTGTGAAATTTCGCTTAAGCAGGTTATCGGCTACACGCTCGGCAGCCTGGTATGTCATATTAAATCGACGTTTTCGGCGAATGCTGGCTTGAAGTCCAAGCTTTTGCATCAGGCGAAGTACTTTCTTGTGATTCATCCATACACCTTCATCTTGCCACAAGAACAGCTGGAGCTGACGGTAGCCATATTTCCCTTCATAGCGATTGTACACTTTGATTATGAGTCTCAGGGCCTCGGCATCCCGGTCGTTCTTCTTTCGCTTCAAGTAGGCATAGTAACCGCTTCTAGAGACACTAAGAAGCTGGCACAGTGTGGCTACTTGGCCTGAGTGTGCCGCTTGTTCGATAAGCTTGTAGCGCTCTTTCCTACCTCCTGAGTCCAGATTTTCAAACACTTTTTTAGCATCGCATTTTCTCGCTTTAATTGCTGAACGTACCTCTCTTGATCTAAATATTCTTTTCGCCTTCCTCGTTGATCGAGCAGACCAAATTCACCCTGTTCACGGTATTTACGCATCCAACGCTTCATTCTATCTTTATCTTGAATTCCCAGGTGTTCATTGATCTGTCGATACGTCCATTTCTCCTCTACACGCAGGCGAATGGCCTCCATTTTTGTTTCCTCTGAATATGTTTTATACTTCTGTCCCTTGATCCCCATTAAAAATACACCCCTTAGAATTCATCGGTTAAACCAGGGGGTTTTTCCAATGTCCATTCTAAGGGGTGCACTTCACAAATTAAGCTCTCAGGGCTTTATATATTGCGCATGTGACGTGCAAGAGGACTTTATTTTTCCTCTAAATTAGTGTCATAACCATCTTTTTCAGCTTTTTCTTTCCAAAACGATCTAAGCTCATCAAGTTGCTCTTTTGTCAAAACTCCGTCTAATGGCACCGAAAAATATAGACTTGTATATGTATCTATCGAACTACTACTTGACTTACTCATGATTTCCGCATAATTTCTAATCGTTTGTTCTTGTTTACATATTGAGATGACATCGTACCTTGTACCGTAAAAACCAGTTGGAGCGGCCAGTTGACAATAAGTCGAATATGGTATTGTTTTAGCTTTCTCATAATCTTTATTTTGTAATATCACTTTATACTCATCTACATTATTTTGGGCTTCCTGGCTTAAGTTAAGCTCCTTTCGACAATATTCATTGTTACACGGATCTTTATCAAAACTAGCAATAATTGAACAGGCACCAATAAAAATTAAAAACCCGAAGAATATCCCTAAAAAAAAGATTTTTTTATATGAATATGCATTTCCCCCTACACCACGCTTTCTTTTGATATTAATAATATCGGCTTTACTTATTAAAAAATTACAATATCCATAGAACCGAGCTCATGTTTAAGTCTCTAGTTGTACGCTTTTTAATTAGGGTGTACTGGCTAGACTTTGTAACGCAAAAAATAATAACCCCACCGCCGAAATCAGCAAGACATATTATCAATTAGGCGTGGCTTTGGATGTGGATTTCTAGAACTTTTGGTTGAAGGGCCGCGATTTCCCTGATTATAATCAGGGTATGACAACCTCTATCCTGTACACCAAACTATATATCCCCCCGCTTCGGCCCAGTCTTGTTGTCCGCCCACGCCTGATTGAGCGGTTAAATAAAGGTCTGCCGGGTAAGCTGACGTTGATCTCTGCTTCTGCCGGCTTTGGTAAGACCACACTGGTCAGCCACTGGTTAACAAGCTGCGAGCGGAAAGCCGCCTGGTTATCGCTGGACGAAGCGGATAACGATTATACCCGCTTTTTGACTTATCTCTTCGCTGCGCTGCAGTCGATAGGGGCGAATATGGATGAAAGGATAATTGGGCTGCTTCAGTCTCCACAGCCGCCGCCTATCGAAACTATACTAACCGCTTTTATTCAGGGCATTACGATCAATTCAGACCCTTTCGTCCTCGTTCTGGATGACTATCACTTGATTCATGACAGGCAGATTGATCATGGTCTCAGTTATCTAATCGAGCATCAGCCTCCGCAGATGCACCTTGTCATCATTACGCGTGCGGATCCGGGTCTATCTCTGGCCCGCCTGCGTGTCCGGGGACAATTAACCGAACTACGGGCGGCGGATTTGCGCTTCACCTCTTCTGAAGCGGCAGAATTTCTGAGCCGGGAGACGGGCCTAACCTTAACAGATGAGCATATCACCGCTTTAGCGACCCGGACCGAGGGCTGGGCTGCCGGGCTGCAATTGGCCGCGATTTCCGTGCAGGGATCTAACGACATCGACAGCTTCGTCAAATCCTTTACCGGAAGTCACCGCTTCGTTACCGACTATCTGATGGAAGAAGTGTTGGAGCAGCAGCCCGAACATGTGCGGACTTTTCTTCTGGGCACCTCTGTCCTGGATCGGCTATGCGGCCCTCTATGTGATGCCGTACTTAGGAGAGAGGTCCGGACAGATTCGATAGGGCAAGCTTCCGGGCAGGAGATCCTTGAATATCTCGAGCGCGCGAACCTTTTCCTTATCCCGCTGGACCAGGAGCGCTGCTGGTACCGTTATCACCACTTGTTTGTCGATTTCCTGAGACAGCGGCTGCCCGGATCAAGCACGCCCTCATACCATCTTCATGCAAGTAGTTGGTATGAAGAACATGGACTTCCCCTTGAAGCCTTTCACCATGCCGCAGCGGCCAACGATATAGACCGTACCGCTTACTTGGCAGAGGGAGATGGGATGCCCCTGCTGTTCCGCGGAGCGGTGGCTCCTGTCATGAATTGGCTCGAATCCTTGCCGAGCAAGGAGATGGATGCCAGACCAGCACTCTGGGTAATGTATGCCTCCGGGCTGTTGATGAGGGGCGAAATGTCTAGCGTAGAGTCGAAGCTTATAGCGGCTGAACGGGTGCTGCAATCGGCCGGACATAACGATAAAGTTCACGATCTAATCGGACATATCGCCTCCATTCGCGCCACGCTGGCAGTCAGCAGGCATCAGGCGGAGGTGATCATGTCCGAGGCACGCCGCGCGCTGGAATATCTGCATCCTGACAACCTGCCTGTCCGAACGGCGACGACCTGGACGCTCGGCTACGCCTACCAGCTTCTGGGGAATCGTGCCGAGGCAGGTAAGGCCTACGCCGAAGCGTTAGCGAACAGCAAGAGAATCGGACATGTGATGATCACGATGATGGCTGCCCTTGGCCTTGGGCTCATACAGGAATCTGACAATCAGCTTCATGTTGCGGCTGAGACTTATCGGCATGTACTCGAAATGGCAGGAGACCCGCCGCTGCCGGCTGCTTGTGAAGCACATCTGGGCTTAGCCCGACTCTGCTATGAATGGAACGACCTGGAGGGAGCTCAGGAGCACGGACAGCGGAGTGTAAAGCTAGCCCAGCAGTTCGAACAGGCGGATAGAGTCGTTGCGGGTGAAGTATTCCTTGCCCGAATGAACCTTGCTCTTGGAGAGGTAAGCCAAGCTGCCTTCATTTTAGCCAGAGCTGATCATCTCGCTCGGCAGATCAGCTTCGAGCGCCAGATTCCCCGCATTGCAGCTGCACAAGTATCGGTGCTGCTCCGCCATGGTAATCTGGCTGCGGCGGCCCAATTGGCACAGCAGCATAAGCTACCTCTAGGCGAGGCACGGGCACACCTGGCACGGGGGGACACCGCTGCCGCGTTGACAGTGCTTGCGCAGATACGGCAGGAGGCTGAGGCGAAGGGAGCTCAGGATGAACGGCTCAAGGTGATGGTGTTACAAGCTGCCGCTTTGTATGCGCACGGGGATAGGTTAACTGCTGTACAAGTTCTGGCGGACGCTCTGACGATGGCTGAGCCGAGCGGCTTCATCCGGACATTTCTGGATGAGGGAATTTATATGCAGAGGCTTCTTCGCGAAGCCGCTGCGCAAGGAATAATGGTGGATTATGTAGGTAGGCTGCTGACTGAGTTTGAAGGAGAAGGGCTGAATCAAAACTTTGCCCCTCCTAATTACTCAGCCAGCCCTGTCCCTGCTGAAGCTCTAATTGAGCCGTTAAGCGAAAGGGAGCTCGAGGTGCTTCGCCTTATTGCCGAGGGCCTCTCTAACCAGGAGATTAGCGAGCGCTTATATATAGCACTGACTACGGTTAAAGGGCATAACCGGATTATATTTGACAAGCTGCAGGTATCCAGGCGTACGGAAGCCGTAGCACGTGCCCGAACGCTGGGCCTGCTCTGAGATCTATACACATTACAATGTGCATAATTTTAAAACCATACTTTAGTAGCTATATCCCCATACCGTACTGCGAATATACTAGTTGCAAATTCTGATTTGGAGGCAACATATGAAGGCGATAGTATGTACACAGTACGGAACAGCGGATGTACTCAAGCTGAGGGAAGTAGATAAGGCTATGCCGAAGGATAATGAAGTACGGGTTAAGGTTCACGCAACAACCGTTACTGCGGGGGACATCAGGGTCCGTGCATTCCAAAGCCCTCTCTTGCTATGGATTCCCATGCGCTTAGTCCTGGGTCTTCGCAAGCCTAGAAAACCTGTTCTTGGAGTTGAGTTAGCGGGTGTTGTTGAAGCGATTGGCAAGGATGTTAAGCGGTATAAGGTGGGCGATTCGGTATTTGCATTGACCGGGATGAAATTTGGTGCTCATGCTGAGTACGCCTGCTTGCCTGAAGGCAGCTTAATGGAGATCATGCCGGACAATGTGTCCTATGAAGAATCTGGTTCTATTTTATTCGGAGGAACTACAGCGATTTATTTTCTTGGCAAAGGGAATATTCAGCAGGGCCAGAAGGTGCTTATCTATGGCGCCTCTGGAACAGTGGGAACTGCGGCGGTACAGCTTGCAAAGTACTTTGGGGCCGAGGTTACCGGTGTGTGCAGTGGGACGAATTTGGAACTGGTGAAGTCGCTGGGAGCCGATCACGTTATTGATTATACGGTAGAGGATTTTGCTGACCAGAACGAGCACTATGACCTGATCTTTGATGCGGTGGGGAAATGTCCAAAATCCAAATGCAAGACAGCACTTAAACCCGGCGGGTCTTATGTTACCGTGGATGGACAGGGAATCGCCAAGGTGCGGCCTCAAGATCTCCTGTTTATCAAAGAGCTTATGGAGCAAGGAAGTCTGAAATCCGTGATTGATAGACACTATCCGCTGGAACAAATTCCGGAAGCGCACAGGTATGTCGAGAAAGGACATAAGAAGGGCAGTGTAGTCATTAAGGTGAGGTAATCCGGAATAATACACAGAAAGATTGCAGAGAACCCCGGTTTTTGTGAGACCAAGGGGTTTCTTTTTCTTTTGATACAACTATATGATTGTTCTGGTCATTATAAAATCTACCTGTTCCTCATCACCCATATAAAAAGAGTGGGCTCCAGTCTGAACAAACCCCGTTTTCTTATAAAAAGCGATAGCATTTTTGTTTTCTTCCCATACACCCAGCCAGATTTTCTTTTTATTATGTTCTCTCGCAATTTCCACAGCTTTATTTAGCAAATATTTACCTAGCCCATGTTTTTGAAATTTGTTCTTGATATAAATCCGTTCGATTTCGAGTGATTCATCACCCATTTCCTCAGATTGAGCGTGATGGGTATTAATCTTTAAATATCCAGCGACTTCATTATTCAAATAAACAAAAAAGAATTGCGAAGACATGTTGGATAGTTCTTTTTCTAACTGTTCTAAGTTAAATGCCCTTTGCAAATAGGCATTCATATTTTCGGGCGAATTCTGATGCTTAAATGTCTCATTAAAGGTCTCATAACTAATTTCTTGTAGCTTGTGTGCATCTTCGAGGGTACACTTTTTTATATTTATAGTCATTTGAAGATGTCCTCCTTATGCAATCAATAAGTTCTCTTGTTTCCTCTTTTTACAAATTCCCAGTCCTTTTCCACATTGCTTCTTACTCTTTGGAGAAGATTAAAAAGCGTATCAGCTTCACCATCCGACAATCCCTCTAAGGCCACGTGGTTGGAATAATCATTTTCTTTTTTTATAAATGGATAAACATTTTGCCCCTTCTCTGTTGGATAGAGCTTTTTGATTTTTTTGTTCTGTTGATCTTCTTTCTTTTCAATAAAGCCATTGATTTCAAGTTTCTGGATAGCGCGAGCTGCTGTGGTTCGATCCACTTTGATCATTTCAGCTAACTTTTCTTGAATGATTCCCGGGTGTTCACATATCCGCACAAGGTACAAATACTGCCCCTTTGTAAGGTCATATTCTTTGAATTCTATATTGCTTATTGAATCCAATGCCCTTGCTATCATTCCAATTTCACGAAGAATTTCCTTCATAATGGGCTCCTTATATAAGTTAAACTATTGATTTACACATGAGGCAGTCGTGTGGAATGTTGTTAGTCATTCCACACTCTTGCCTGTTTTGTTGCAAATACAATAAAACGTATGAATAGAATATAACTTAATTTTGTTGTATTTGCAATAAAATATCAATATAGAGATTGCGCCGATCGGCTTCAGCAGCCTGCGCCAACATACATCAAAGAGAGGTTGATTCGTTAAGATCAACCTCTCTATTTTGAACAGGTTAGATGCTTACAAATGTGAGCCGCCGGTGGCATCGATAAGCTGACCCGTTACCCAGCGGCTATCTGAGGAAGCAAGAAAAGCCGCGATGTCCGCAATATCTGCGGGCTGTCCTACCCGGTTAAAGGCGGAGAGGCTCGCGACATACTTTTCGCCTTTGGGATCTTGTAGTGTCCCGGCATTCATCTCCGTATTTGTGATTCCGGGTTGAATGGCATTAACCGTAATATTTCGGGGCCCGAGGTGTTTGGCCAGAGCCAGTGTGAACGTATTGATCGCACCCTTGGTCATGCTGTAGCCGAGCACTTCAGGATATGCAACTCTGGTCACTACTGATGAGAGATTGATGATTCGTCCGCCATCTCTCAGACGCGGCAGTGCCTGCTGGGTTAGAAATAGGGGAACCTTAACATTTATGCTCAGAATCTCCTCAAAGGACTCCTCCGTCAAATCCTCAATCGGCATGATCAGGCCGACTCCCGCGTTGTTCACAAGAATATCGAACCCTGATCCTCCAGTCAGTTCAATTAACTCCGCGTCTAATAACTTAAATAAAGCTTCCACGCTGCTTTTTGAGTGTAATTCCTGGCAGATTGTGAATGCTTCCCCTCCGAAATTCCTGATTTCTTGAACCACTTGCTCCGCAGCGGATTTGTTCTTGGCATAATGTACAGCAACCAGCGCCCCCTCCTGAGCCAGACGCAGTGCAATGGATCTTCCGATCCCACGGCTGGCCCCTGTGACCAGCGCTGTCTTACCTTTTAACATGTTCATATACTCATCTCTCCTTGTCATTGTCTCATTCCTAGTTCTATCACAGGGAGGATTTCAAAATGTTGCTCTCTCATTCATTAGCTGTCCATTGGCTTGAAGATATAGTTATAGTAAGCTTGTGGAATAACCGAAATTGACCGAGGGACCAGAAAGGAACAAAATGATGACCAAGAAGCTCTATTACGATTCCGCCTATATTACCAAGTGGGAAACGAGTATCAGTCAGGTGCTTGAGAGGGAGGAGGGGCTATACATCACTTTGGAGGAGACCGGCTTTTATCCGCATGGCGGTGGACAGCCCTGCGACCTGGGATGGATTCAAGAAATCCCTGTTCTGGATGTGATCCTGGAAGAGGATACGATTCTGCACAAGCTTGAACGTCGGCCAGAAGGGAACTGGGTCAGCTGCCGTGTGGATTGGAACCGGAGGTTCGATCATATGCAGCATCATAGCGGCCAGCACCTGCTTTCGGCTGTATGTCTGAATCTGTTCGGAGCTTTAACCGTGAGCTTTCACTTGAGTAATGACTATGCCACGATTGATGTGGACAAGCTGGAGCTCACGAGCGAACAATTGGCGTCCATCCAGCATGAAGCTAATCGGCTGATCTACCTGAACCGCAGCATCTCCAGTTATTTCGTTACTGAGGAAGAAGCGGCGAAGCTGCCGCTGGTTAAGCAGCCTAAAGTAACCGAGAATATTCGGATTGTGGAGATTGCAGGTGTGGAATACAACGCTTGCGGCGGGACCCATGTTACCTCAACGGGGGAGATTGGGATCATCAAGCTGTTGAAGTCGGAGAAGCAGAAGGGGAATACCCGGATTTATTTCAAATGCGGGTACCGGGCATTGGAAGAGTTCAATACAAGCATGCAGATTCTCGCAAGCCTATCCTCCAAATTCAATACCGGCAAGGATGAAATTATGGATCGTCTTGAGAAATGGGAGCTTGAGCAAAAGCAGCTTCAAGCGGAATTGGCGGCCGTAAAAGCAGAGAATGATCACTATCTCGTGCAGGAGCTCCTATCCAGAGCAGAGGGGAATCTAATTATCCATGTTTTTGAGAACAAGTCCATGAAAGATATGCAGAACCTTGCGGTCAAGCTGAGTGAGGGCAGTGAGCGGTATGTACTGCTCGCAGTAGAACAGGATCATAAGGTTATCCTTGCCCAGAGCGGGAATCAGGACCTTTCATGCGGGGCTTTCTATAAAGAGAACCTTGGAGCATTTCATGGAAAAGGCGGAGGTAGTGACAAGATGGCACAGGCGGGGTTCCCAAGCTGGGAGGATGCTGCTGCCTTTATTGAATTTACAAAACAATCTCTAAGCTAATCGCTCACTGACAGATTGCCCTGTTGATGAAGCCAGACATGTGCATAGATTCATTGATCAAATAAAGCCGTGCAGATCACAAGGTTATCCTTGATTCTGTACGGCTTTGTTTGTATGCCCACAACCTATTCCTATTTGTACAAATAGTCCACAATCATGCGAACGAGTTCGTTCTTCAAGCGATCTGCCGATACATTTCTGGGCGAGAACACAATCATATCAACAATACTATTCAGGGCCTCGAATACGACCCAGGAGGCTGCCTCTAGATCATCAACCTTAAGATCGCCCTGACCCTGTTGAAGGTAGCTCAATGTTTTGCGGCGGCCAAGGTCGAACTGTTCATCCATTAGCGACTGAATTTCTTTATCCGAATTGTACATCACAGCCAGCTCCTTATGGAACTCGGAGTAGACCCGGTGCGATTCAATAAGGCTATCCACCATATGAGCAATGGCCGCATGCTTGTCTATGCTCGTAAAGTCTACTTCACCAAGTGATGCATCAACCCGGCTTAAAAGACTTTCGTTGTAAAGCTTCAATGAATCTATGAATACAGCCCGTTTATCTGTGAAATAGGAGTAGAAGCTTCCGGTCGATACCCCTGCCTCAGCAGAAATCTGCTTCGTGTTGGTATTATGAAAGCCCTTCTCGGAGAAAAGCTTCATAGCCGCTTGAATAATGGCTTCCTTTGTTTTGATGCTGCGCTCCTGCTGCGGAGTTCTTACTTTATCTTCAGCCTCACTCATTACATTCGCGCCCCCTCTTGTACTTCGATTGTAGAGGAGAGGATTTTGACTGTCAACGAAAGTTGAACTTAAGTTCATAATTTCGATTGACAAATATGAACTATAGTTCATATAATCGTAAACATGAACTAAAGTTCATATTATTGGAGGGATAACGAATGAGTATGAGACTCAGAAGAGTGTTCATTTTTACAGCGATCGTGCTGGGGTATTTCATGGCTCTATTGGATACGACTATCATCAACATTGCTTTACCGGAGATGACACGTCATTTTGGAGGAACGGTATCCGAAATTTCCTGGGTAATGAACGGGTATAATTTGGCTTTTGCTGCCCTTATTCTGACCGCATCCAGGCTGGCGGACCAATTCGGACGTAAGAGAGTATTTATCATCGGCGTTGCTTTATTTACCCTTGCTTCACTGTTTGCTGGCTTCTCAACGAGCCTTGCGATGCTTATCTTCTTCAGAGTTATTCAGGGGCTAGCCGGCGCAATTATTGTTCCTGTGACGATTCCTTTAACAACGACGTCTTTCCCGAAAGAACAACATGGGGTGATCATTGGCATATGGGGGGCTATTGCTGGACTGGCCGCTGCATGCGGTCCCTCTCTGGGAGGGATGATTACTGAGAAGCTGAATTGGGCCTGGATTTTCTTCGTGAATGTACCTCTAGGACTGCTAAGTATCCTGTTAACCCTGCTGTTCATTAAAGAATCCAGAGATGAATCGGCAAGCAGGTCGATCGATTACGGCGGAATGCTGGGCATTACCGGCGGAATGCTCTTCATCACTTATGCCTTGATTGAGGCTAAGGATTATGGCTGGAACTCAGGCTTCATTTACAGCTTGTTGGTTGCCGGGCTGGTCTGTCTGCTGGTGTTCTTCTATATGCAGTGGAAGGGGAAGGAGCCCATGCTTCCTCTTATGCTGCTTAGAATTTCCGCTTTTAACGGTTCATCATTAACCCTGCTTATCGTAGGGGCCGCGCTATCCAATATCGCGCTACTAACCTCATTCTTTCTTACAAGTGTATTAGGAATGACTGAACTGAAGGCTGGGCTGGTCTTGTCCATGCTGGCAGTAGGGTCCATCGTGAGCTCGGCGGTCTCGGGAGGTCTGTCGGGTAAGTATGGCAGCCGCTGGTTCGCAGCCGCAGGGGTCGCTGTAATGGGCGGAGCTACTTACTCCATGAGTAGTCTTGGTGTGAATGCTACTACCGGGGATGTGCTAATCCGGCTTGCGGCAGCAGGAATTGGGGTGGGTCTCACCATGGCGCCGGTCATGTCTTCGGCAATCCGCAATGTCCCTGAGGAGAAAGTGGGAATATCTTCTGGCGTGATCAATATGACCAAGGCATTTGGGAGTGTACTTGGAGTGGCTATCATAGTTACTCTGCTTCAGCAAAATATCAGTAATCAGGCGGAAGCCGCCGAGGTTCGCAGTACCCAGGCCATTCAGCACGACCAAAAGCTGCTGCCGGCTTCCCGGCAGGTTCTGATCAGCGTCATGAACAAGCTCCAACTCCAAGGCAGCACCGAGGAGGGAGGAACCGGTAAGAATACTGCCGAGGTTAAGGATAGGATTGAACAGAATCTGAAGGTGGCGATCAGTGAGCTTAAGCCTGAGAAACAGAGGGCTTTTGACGATGATCGTCAAGGTCAGTTGAAGGAAATAGAACTGCTGTTGTCCAGTACCGCAGGCCATATGCAGGACGGTTCAGTTCAAGCCTTCAGAGATACCTTTATTCTTGCCAGTTACATGGTTGTGCCGGGGATTCTATTTGCGCTAATGAGTGATGGTCGAAGGGGCCGCAAGAGCAAGGAGGTCTTGAAGGGGATTCACCAAACGGAAGTCTAAACAATTTTAATGAATCCCTGATAAGAATAGCTCAACAGTCTTGTTAAATTCATGAGGCGTATCCGCATTGGCACAGTGCCCCGCGCCAGGGAGAAGTACGAGCTGGGAATTAATTTCTAATTGATGCAGCTCAGCAGCAGCTGCCAATATGATGGGAAGATCATGTTCGCCAACGATAATTAGAAGGGGATAAGGCACCGGGTTATCTTTTCTGATGAAAAAGGTATTCATACCGGCCATTGCTCTGAATGATCCTTTTCTGAAATGCTGACTTCCTTGTGCGAACAAGACCCTGCATTCTGCCGTATAGCAGGAGACTGAGATCACATACTCTCTGAACCTTCTCATGGGCTGCAGCATATAGAATAACCACTTTAGCCCTTCTTTTCGTTGTCCCTTTAGGATAGTGTCATTTGCCTTATGTATGGAGTAGCCGCCAACGATGATTACCGACTTAACCTGATTCGGGTAACGATCCGCAAAGGCCTGAGCGGCAAGAGACCCTGCGGAGACGCCCAGCAAATGGCAATTACTTATATTATTCTCGGCTAAGATTAGGTGCAGGAGCTCTGGAACATCTTGCATAGTGACCTTGGAGCTTAGGAGTGAATTGTTCCCATGACCGGGCAAATCCAGAAGAATCAGCTGATAGTTCATCTGGAAATGGGCGATCTGCTGCTCGAAAATCGTCTGGTCAGCAAAGGCAGGGTGCAGCATCACGATCGTGTCTCGTCCCTCGTTGGCGATCCATGTATAGGAATAGTCAGCATTCTTGAAATTTAACTTGCGTAAGCTTATCTTGTTATCCATTCAGCCTTCAGCCTCCAATTCCTTCGTGAGTTTGGTGAACCATTCCAGCATGCTCTGGTGATGATAGAGCCCAAGCTTCAGGGTTTTGAATTGGTAGGCTGCTATATCGGTAAGGTGGCTGGGGATTTCCTTCTGATTAGCCTCCTGAAAAGCGGTCTCGAACTCACGAACTGAGACTTCAAGCTGGTCAATGACTTGCTTCAAGATGGTTAGACGTTCGGTCTTCGTCATTAACCCGAGGAAGAACAGCCGGGTAGTCACATCCTGTTCCATACGGCCGGGTACGACCGGAGACAACATCCACTCCATGAAATGCTGTGTTCCTGATGGATTGATGGAATAGATCTTCTTCCTCCGCCCATTCTCGCTAACTTCATGACATTCAATATAGCCCTGGCTCTCCAGCTTCTTCAAAGCGGCTTGGATACTGCCAAGACTTGCGCTGAAAAAGGGTGACACCTTTCGCCTAAGGACACCCCGAATATCATATTGGGACAGCTTCCGAATCATTAGAAGTCCCAGGATCACATAGACCATCTTCTAATTCCTCCTGCTTAGAAAGTAATTAGAGTATAATATACCTAATAGGTACATTCAAGCGAAGTTTTTATAATTTGTTGGATCCTTCATTTCGAGGCAGTCAGAGCTTTCGTTGTGGCCAGATCAGAACATCAAGCCGTTCTGAGAAAGTAACTATAGAGGGCTCGGGATCATGCTGAAGTCCAAGGAATGGAGTTAAGGTATTATTTTGAATTTCGATTCGGGCTTCTTGTAAAGGCCAAGGAAGATGGTGGATGTCCACACTGTACAGCTGTCCCTTTGCATCGGCCGTATATAAGCAGTATCTTTCGGTAAGCCAGTGTAGGAGTGAGCCGGGCTGGGCTTGAAAGGTTGATGAGGAAATCGGGCTATAACGGGCCTTGAATTCGGCCTCCTGCTTATGCTTGTGTCTTGTACTCTGATATGAGACAGTGCTATCCGAGAAGTTGGCGTTCATCCTGGCATGGTGATACGGAAGATGGCCGATGGTGCGAGCGGCCTGAACGGCTAATGGATTGGAGGCTTCAAGTGTGAAGAATAAGACACCGGGTTTGCCGCGATACTCGGTATAGGTGCGAACATTTAACTCAAGCATACGGCGGGTGAATGGCACCGGAGGCAGCCCCCTAAGCCTGAGCGGATCTATCAGAAAAGGAGATACACTTATCCAGGGCCTTCCTTCAAAGAGCTGAAGGTTAAGGCCGGACGGAATAAAGGGAAGCAGATCCGCTTCCTGAACCGGCCAGTGGGCGAACAATAAGTTTCTCCATACCTGCTTCATGATCCAGGGACCTTCAGGAAATGGGATCGGACGATGATCTGTGTGCTGCAATATGGTTCTGTTGTTCATGGTATTTCCTCCCTATAGGCATGCAGCTGGATTATCTCTTATATTACCCATTTAAGCGGGAGACGAGGGCCTTCACTTAGTAGATTGCCTGCGATATCTGGAATTTCAGGGTATAATATATAGGCAGAAGTTCACACTACAAGGGCCGATAAGTATTCTTGAGTATAGAGAGTTACTATATTAGAATGCCTGGAAAAGGAGATACAAATGGCTGAGGAGAAAGTGACCCCAGAAGCAGGATGGAATTTTGACAACAGTTATGCCAGGCTGCCGGAATCCCTGTACAGTGTGGTTAATCCAACACCGGTACATTCACCGAAATTAGTTGCGGCTAATGGCCCGCTCGCAGATGCCTTGGGCCTGAATATTCAAGCGCTTCGGAGTCAGCAAGGTATAGCGGTTCTTGCCGGCAACAATATTCCGGAGGGAGCTATGCCTATCGCAGAGGCTTATGCAGGACATCAATTCGGGAATTTCACGAAGCTCGGGGATGGCCGGGCTGTGCTCCTTGGGGAGCAGATCACCCCTTCGGGTGAGCGGTATGATATTCAGCTGAAAGGCTCAGGCAGGACGCCTTATTCCCGCGGTGGAGATGGGCGGGCTGCACTGGGGCCAATGCTGCGTGAGTTCATCATCAGTGAAGCCCTGCATGCACTTGGAATCCCTACCACCCGCAGCTTGGCGGTGATCACAACAGGTGAACCCGTGATCCGGGACACGGAGCTTCCGGGCGCGGTTCTGACCCGTGTGGCTGCCAGTCATCTGCGCGTGGGTACCTTTCAGTACGCTGCCGGATGGGGGACTTCCGAGGAGCTTCAGACCTTGGCAGATTATACTTTACAGAGGCATTACCCGGAAGCAAGCACGGAAGGGAATCGTTACCTGACACTGCTTCAGGAAGTGATTAAGCGTCAAGCCGAGCTTATTGCCAAGTGGCAGCTCGTCGGTTTCATTCATGGGGTTATGAATACGGACAACATGGCTCTTAGCGGAGAAAGCATTGACTTTGGGCCATGCGCCTTCATGGATACTTATGATCCGGGGACTGTGTTCAGTTCCATTGACCTGCAAGGGCGCTATGCCTATGGCAACCAGCCGCAGATTGCGGCCTGGAATCTCGCGAGATTTGCCGAAACTCTGCTGCCGCTGCTGCATAGCGATAGAGAAGAAGCGGTCAAGTTGGCTGAGGCGGAAATCTATCAATTCAGGGAGCTGTTTCACGGTCACTGGCTGTCCGGGATGATAGCCAAACTGGGTATCTCGAACGAAGAGCTCGGGGACGAGGCCTTGATTCAAGAGCTTCTTGATATGATGAAGAAATATCGTGCGGATTACACCAATACTTTCCGGGCGTTAACTTTCGGTCAGCAGGAAGATACCCCGATGTACGGCACAGAGGACTTTGCCGGATGGTATGAGAAGTGGCAGGCAAGATTAGGCAGACAGCCGGAAGGAGGCACCTCATCATACGAGTTGATGCGAAGCAGTAATCCGGCTGTAATTCCGCGCAACCACCGGGTAGAAGAGGCGCTTCATGCGGCAGTAACTCAAGGGGACTACAGTGTGATGGAGAGACTTCTTGGGGTGCTTGCCAGTCCGTACTCCCATTCGGCTGATCAGCTTGAATACACCACACTGCCTGAACCAACTAGCCGGCCTTACCGGACCTTCTGCGGGACCTGAATGACAGGCAGGCTAGCGGAATACACCACAAGAAGCACCTTTAACTCGCGGGTTGGAGATGCTTCTTGGTTTAGATCAGAATATACAGACAAGAGGCAAATCACTTTATCGCAATGCAGACCGAACTAAGGAAACAAGGAAGCTTGCGGAATTTCGTAATATTACGGTACTTTATAATTTTGCGAAATTTAAGAAATCAGGCCAATCTATACCCGGCAAATGTGCGCAGGACAGTTATCACAGTGACACACATCGCGAAGGTGCTCCAAGTCGTAAATGACAATATGTCCATCCTCAATATCGATGATCCCGTCTTTCTTTAGATCACTCAGCATACGGTTTACACTTTCCCGGGTTGCGCCAATCATATCCGACATTTCTGTGTTGTTAATCTTGATGGACAGACGGCGGTGTTCGCCGTGAGCTTGCCCATACGAGTTGTTCAGACGGATAAGCAGAGAGCAGAGCGCACCGCTCTTCCCGAACATCAGAAGGTCACGCATTTTCGTCTGGGTCAGCAGGTGGTTCATTCCCTGCCAGCGCATGAATTCCACAGCCAAATCCCCATGCTGCCAGAGCAGCACTTCAAGGTCTTTCCGCTGAATAACACCCACTTCACAATTCTCAAGCGCCTCCGCACTTAGCATATGAACGGATTCAGACAAGACATCCCCGTAACCGATAAGATCACCCTTGTGATGAAGATATAGCGTGAATTCTTTGCCATCGTCCGCCGACTTCGTTACCTTGATGCGGCCGCTGCGAACAAAGTACAAATAATCCGCAGTGTCACCTTCCCAGAACAGATTAGAGCCTTTGTGTACAGACTTGGGATACATAATGCTGCACAGCCGTTCATAGTTCTCCTCCGAGAAAAATTGCCGAATTCCTTGTGCCTGCTCCGGGTTAAGTTTCACTGCGTCTCTTCCTAAATGTGTAGTCATCATCCGTTCGTCCTCCTTGTTATCCGCTGAATTCATCATAAACTGAATTTCAAATTATCGTTATCGGGGAAACCTCTGATCTTTGAGCAGAAATACCCTGAGAAAGCTATGAAATTGATCACAGTTCAGCTGTGACTTCAGTCATATTACGGGTCTGCGGCGTTTGCTACACTCCGGGTATAGGAGTCTTGGAAGAAGAGATATAGAGAAAATCCTCTTCCAGGTAGAGAAACGGAGACATGACAAATGAAGAATCTAGAAGAGAAAGCCGGCAGCTTACCGGAAGTGAATTATGATACCTGGATGCTTAACTTGAGGTTTGTTCTGATTCTATTGGTCGTAATCGCAACAGGGATTGAACCTGTTATGAACAGGTTTGGCATGATGAAGGATCTGCATGCCTGGATATTTATATTCCATATTCCATTGTTCGCATTTGTGACAGGGTATTTCTCAAGACAAAACTTGCTTGGACGAAATGGACTTGCATCTCTTGGTTCTATTGCCGTTCAGTACGTAGTATTTCAGACTTTATATTCTACGCTTGATGTTGTGTTCTTTCAGGCCCCTCAGCAGAAGCATTCCTTTTTTGTTCCTTACCTTATGCTGTGGTTTCTTGTTGCCCATATTGGATGGCGCGTTCTGCTTCGGTTGATGTGCGCGCTGAATATCAAGCATCCTGTACTCCTATCAATCGCTCTAGGTGTAACTGCGGGTTATCTGGGACACGATGGTTCCTGGCTTAGCCTGTCCCGTTTATTTGTATTTCTGCCTTTCTTCGCAGCAGGTTATTCCCTGCATCCAAGAAAGCTGCTGGTCTTATGCAGCGGATCAAGCCGGATTGTGGAGGGAGGTCTGTCCATATTCCTGCTTGCTGTCGTCTCCCTGTTGGCCTGGCACGGTACACCGGATTGGTTGTACGGGAAGTTCACCTACGCTGAGTTAGGCATAGGAGGACCTGCCGCTGCATTAACCCGGATCGGCTGGTATTTACTTCAGGGCGCCGGAAGCCTGACTTTTCTGGCTCTCATACCTCAGAGACGTTCGATAATTACAAGTCTGGGCTCCAGAACTCTCTATGTGTTCCTACTGCACGGCTTGTTCATCCGAAGCGGGATAAGGCTCGGGCTGTATGAAAATATCCGCCGGCCTGCTGATCTCGTTATTCTAGCTTTAGTTATTCTGAGCATTACGGTCATTCTAGCCCTGCCGCAGACACGGCAATTAACCAAGTGGTTAATTGAGCCGGATCTTGGGGGATTCTCACGTATGGGGCGTCAGCTTGCGATACGCTGGCACCCGTGGCGAATGCTGAAGAAGCTGTGACCTACCGCACAGATGAAGGAATATAGACGAACTACAATGAGAAAGTAATTGAAGGAGATGAGCATATGGCAGTATCACAGACATTTGTAATGGTGAAGCCGGATGGTACCAAGCGGGGGCTCGTTGGCGATATTATGAGCAGATTCGAGCATAGAGGGTTCAAGCTGATTCATGCGAGACAGCTCGTAATGGATAGCGCCATGGCTGAGCAGCATTACGCTCACCTGAGTGCAAAGCCGTTCTTTCAGGAACTGGTTGATTATATTACATCAGGCCCGGTGTTCGCCATGGTCTGGGAAGCGGAGAATGCTGTGCAGCTCTCCAGAAGTATGATCGGGCCAACCAATCCGGCTGAAGCCGCACCAGGAACTATAAGAGGAGACTTTGGAACCTCTGTCGAAGCCAACGTGATTCATGGATCGGATTGTCCGGAGAGTGCAGAAAAGGAAATATCCGTATTTTTCGGCCGGTAGAAAAGATAGAAGAAGAATGTAGATTTGCGGCATAATCCCTTTGAATTAGTCCAGGGCTTATGCCTTTTTTTGGACTTAGAGCTAAGGGCTCGAATGCCAATCTGATTATAGGAGGAGACAGGATGTTAACTGGATTGATACTGGCAGGTGGTTCCAAAGCACAGGGAGACGGGCAGCTCGCGGCACTTCTTCCATGCCAAGGTGAACTGCTGATTCAAATCCAAGTCAGGGAGATGCAGGAAATATGTCAGGAGATCATCGTTGCTACACCAGATCCTAGGCCATTCCTGAAGATTCTCGATCCGGATATAAGGATCATTACAGATTTTTATAGAGGGAGAGGCCCGCTAGGAGGGATGTACGCAGGATTCAGCCTGTCATCACATCCGAATATCTGGACCGTCGGCAGCGATATGCCTTATATCTCTGCTAAAGCGGCAGCGCTGCTGCTGGAGCATAAGCAGGAGGACTATGAGGCAGCAGTTCCATGGATTGGCGGCGTAAGCTATCCGCTTCATGGGGTGTATGGTAAATCTTGTGCAAGGCATATTCAGAACATGGTGAATAACGGTGACAATCGAGCTGCTTCGTTAATCCGCAGACTTAATAGCCTGGATATGCTGGAGTATCATTTTGAAGAAAGAGGAATTAGCCTGGATTTCCTCAAAAGATTCGATGAACAAGATCAGGTGCCGGATAGAATCAGTAGTGTGGAAAGCGGTATTATACACACTGTAGATATATAAAATCCGATCAGCAGCTGCGGACGATAGCCTTGCCGAAGCTGCTTTTTTGATAGAATAAACCTGTGCAGAAATAATTGTGAAAAAAATCACAAAAGTGTGATATTTATCACAATTCAATCTTCTTAGCAGTTCTACAATAAAGACATAAAGAACAGGGAGATGGTTAAGATGATCAAATGGTTAAGAGAAAATAAAGTTGCAGCCGTCCTGTTGATGATTGTACGGATCTACGTTGGCTGGGAATGGATTAACGCTGGATGGCACAAATTAACGGGCGGATTTGACGCAACCGGCTTCCTGAAAGGCGCTGTGGGTAACCCGGTCATGGATAAAGCTACAGGTGAGCTGGTATATCCGAACTTCGTAGCATTCCTTAATCATTTTGCAATACCGAACGCAAAGCTGTTCAACCTATTAATTCCACTGGGTGAATTCCTGGTGGGTCTTGGACTCATTCTTGGCTGTCTGACAGCGGCCGCCGCGTTCTTCGGATTATTAATGAACTTCATGTTCGTGTATGCGGGAACTGTAAGCACTAACCCATGGATGATCATGCTGGGAGTATTCATCGTCGCAGCAGGTGCCAATGCTGGCAAGTTCGGAGCCGACTATTTTGTTCTTCCTTACCTTAAAGGGGTGTTCGGTAAGTTGTTCAAACGGGAAGCAGGCGGCGGTGTGAGGGGTATACAGCAGTGAAATTCTAGGCGGGGTACAACATAACTTAGTCAGATCATAGAACAGATTGTATTAATGACCTGAAGAGCCGTAGCCTTACTCAAGGCTGCGGCTCTTCTCGTTTAATCAGGTGCTTGGCGCCGAATTAGGCGGGGGGTGGAATTTCCTGATTTTAACTTAAACGAGACTGGTAACTATGATAAATTAAGAGAATAACAGGTTATAGACTCTTATATTAGCTTCAGCTGGTCTATTCGGAACCTATGCTTCAGAAGCTGCCGCCAAGGCACAGAGCAAGAATCTGTATTTCAAGAACTGTACAGCTGCGAAAAAGGCGGGGTACTATAATATCAAAAGAGGAGAGCCGGGTTACCGGAAAGCCCTAGATCGTGATAATGACGGCATCGCTTGTGAAAAGTAGCTGTGAAAATGGAGGGGGCGTCTTAAGGACGGCCCCTCTAGTGTAGGAAACGGGACATACTCAGCAGGGGATGGAGCGGAATAATCGTAATATTTATATATCGTGAAAGCGCTTTAAAAAAAGTCTTGCCAATCTTAAATTAACCTTGTTATAATCACTTTGAAAAGGTTCTCAAAAAGAAGGAAGTTAATAGAATGAAGCCAACAATTCGAGATGTAGCCAGGATGGCGGGTGTATCAATCAGTACCGTATCGCGTGTGATGAATACTCCAGAATCCGTTGTAGAGAGCAAGCGTATTCGCGTATTGGAGGCTGTTGAGAAGCTCAGGTATCAACCCAATTCGTTCGCTAGAGGCCTGATTTACAAGAAGTCCTTTACGCTTGGCCTGCTTATTCCCGATATAGAGAATTTTTACTTCTCCAAAGTAATCCGGGGGATGCAGGATGCATGTATCAAGCTTGGCTATAGTCTAATGATCTGCAACACGGACCGGGATAAGGATCGGCTGCTCTCGTACATTGATAACTTTCACGAGAAGCAAGTCGACGGCGTAGTATTCGCAAGTGATACCCTTTACCCGGAGTATTATGAGAAGCTGGTGGGATGCAGAATTCCATTTGTGCTTGTATCATCTCACTCGGACGAATTTGAAGTTCCCTGTGTTGAGATTGATGATGAGGCTGCCGCTTATGATGCGGTGAAGTTCCTTATCGAGATTGGACATCAGGAGATTGGGATGATCGGGTTCAACGACGACTATTCAATCTCAGGCCCCCCGCGTTATCAAGGATTTATAAGAGCACTGACTGAATTTGGCCTTGAGCGGAATTCCCGCAAAATCACATATGCGGCCCACCGTTTCGAGCATGCTTACCAGGCAGCCCACGAATTATTTACCGAGTACCCGGAGCTGACCGCCGTGTTCTGTGTTGCGGATGAATTCGCCATGGGGACCATTTCATACTTGAAGGACCGAGGTGTTCTTGTGCCAGGGCAGGTGTCTGTTATGGGATTCGATAATCTTCGCATGGCCAGCATGTTTGTTCCCAAGCTTACGACGATCGCACAGCCGATTTATGATTTGGGTTACCGGGCCGCGGAGAAGCTGCACGAACTTATAACCACGGGAACTGTAGATGTAATGAGAGAGCTTATGAATCACAAGCTGATTGTCAGGGAGTCATCTCGGGAGAGATGATTCCTGAAGTCAACCATTTTTGAAAAGCTTTTCAGAAATGGACGATTCTAAGTGAATAAGACATATTTGCGGGCTGCGTAAAGTACTGTTTAAAGGATTCGTAAATGGTTTATCGAGAACAAGTTTGTTTTTTTTAGAAGGTAAGTTCGTTTTTTACAGGAGATATGAAAGCGCTCTATCATATTGATAATATTTAGTGCATGATTAAGCTAAATTATTTCAGTCATGAATAAACTTGCAAGGAGGTGATCCGAGGGAAACCGGTTTCGGACCAACTAAGGCAGTACGTTTGCAATTCTTTATCATTTACTAAAGGGGATGTGTGCGAAGATGAAAAAGACAGGGAAAACAAAAGCTTCACTACTTATGGTAGCATGCCTATCTTTGACGATGATGCTCAGCGCTTGCGGAAGTGGTGGTGGCCCTACAGATCCTGCGGCTTCTACGAATACAAATAACAATAACAACAACACGACCACCACAACAACTGCGGCAGCGGGTGCTGAATTGGATAAGGCGTTGAAAGGTGAATATAAAGGCACAAAAGTGACCATGTTCGGACCATTCGTGGATGCGGACCAGAAGAAATTTGAAAGCAGCATTAAGGATTTTGAAGACAAGACAGGGATCGATATTCAATACGAAGGCTCCAAGGAATTCGAAGCCACCATCAATATCCGTGTTGACGGCGGAAGCGCTCCGGACATTGCGGACTTCCCGCAACCAGGCCTGCTAAATTCGATTGCCAAGACAGGTAAAGTTATTGACCTGACCAATGTGCTGGATCAGGACAAAATGAAGAAAAACTACAACCAAAGCTGGCTGGATATGTCCATGATGGACGGCAAAGACGGCAAAATCATGGCTGGGATCTGGAACCGCAGTAACGTGAAGAGCTTAGTGTGGTATCCGAAGAAGCAATTTGATGAGGCTGGCTACAAAGTTCCGCAGACTTGGGATGAAATGATGGCTTTGACTGAACAGATTGCGAAGGATGGAGATCCTGCATGGGCTATCGGTATCGAGAGTGGTGCAGCAACAGGCTGGCCTGCAACGGACTGGATCGAGAACATTATGCTTCGTACCACCACACCTGAGAACTATGACAAATGGGTAAAAGGCGAACTGCCATTCACTTCCCCAGAAGTGAAACACGCGGTGGATGTAATGTCTAAGATTTGGATGAATAAGGATTATGTGTATGGCGGAACGAAGTCGATCGTAACTACAGCGTTCGGGGATGCTCCAAAACCAATGTTCGAAAATCCGCCGAAAGCTTGGTTCAACCTGATGGGGAACTTTATTACCAGCTTCTTCCCAGCAACGGCTAAAGTCGATCAAGACTATGACTGGTTCTACCTGCCGCCAATCGATGAGAAATACGGCAAGCCGGTACTTGTAGCGGGTGATATCTATGCGATGTTCAACGATCGTCCGGAAGTACGTGCAGTTATGCAGTTCTTCACTACAGGGGAATCCATCAAAACTTGGGTTCAATCTGGCGGCGTTATCGCACCAATGAACGATGCTTCTCTGGACTGGTACCAATCTGAATCCGATCGCCGTATGGCTAAGCTGGTTCAAGATGCTACGACACTTCGCTTTGACGGTTCTGACTTGATGCCTGGTAAAGTAGGTGCAGGAACGTTCTGGAAGGGTATGACGGACTATGTAAGTGGAACAGCTACGCTGGATGATGCACTCAAACAAATTCAGGCTGGCTGGAACAACTAACTGATTAATCTTGAAGCCTGTATAGGCGGATAGAGAGCTTTAAGCAGGAAGAGGGGCAGCTTGAAAGGTGAGTGAACTGCCCCTCTTTTTGTTCTTTTAAGTGCTTACGAAGAAAGTTTTGCTCTGCAAAACTAAGCTTATGCTTACGAAGAGAGTTTTGCTTCGCAAAACTAAGCTTATGCTTACGAAGACAGTTTTGCTTCGCAAAACAAGCTTATGCTTACGAAGAAAGTTTTGCTTCGCAAAACTTATAGGAGGATCAATTATGGATGCACAAGCCAAGCAAAGAATCAGCATGAGGGCGGTGTTCTTGTCCCTTGGCGTATTGCTCGCCAATATTGTCATTAATGGCCTGATCTTTATGTTTTTCCGTGACTCGACATTAAACCCGCTGCTTACTGCGGTTCTTGCAGTCCTTTGGGGTGTAGTGGGTGTCTACCTGATTTACTACACTCTGAGCTGGGCGGCCGAGCAGTATCCAGACTATGTCCGGAGAAAAATATTACCTTATATATTTATCGGGCCTGCCGTCATTGTACTGGGCTGGCTGCTCGTACTGCCTGCCATAAGAACGCTATATCTGAGCTTCTTCAATGCCTCATCCGACAAGTTCGTCGGCTTAGGGAACTATATCGCTATTTTTAGCGATCATCTGATGGCGACAGCACTTCGCAACAATCTGTTATGGGTGTTCGTGGGAACATTTGCATGTGTAGCATTTGGCCTTCTGATTGCTATTCTCGCAGATCGGAGCAGCTATGAGAAAATCGCGAAATCCATTATCTTCATGCCAATGGCTATTTCGTTCGTGGCTGCCGGTGTTATCTGGAAGTTCGTCTATTACTATCAGCCTGGTGATGAGCAGATTGGTCTGCTTAACGCGTTTGTGGTTGCTCTTGGCGGGGAGCCTCAAGCATGGGCAAGCATGCTGCAGCCGTGGAATAACTTTTTCCTGATTATTATCTTGATTTGGATGCAGACCGGATTTGCCATGGTCATCTTCTCCGCAGCGATCAAAGGGGTCCCTGAGGACATTCTCGAGGCTGCACGTGTGGATGGAGCCGGCGAAATCAAAATTTTCTTCCGCATTATCGTTCCTTTTATATCTACTACTATTTTGACGGTCACAACGACGATTATCGTCTTCACGCTGAAAATATTTGACGTCGTCATGGTGATGACGGGAGGTCAATACGATACAGAGGTAGTGGCAACACAGTTCTACCGGCAGTTCTTCATGTACCGGAATTTCGGTTATGGTTCCACACTGGCCATCGTGCTGTTGATTGCTGTCCTGCCTGTTATCATTATTAATTTGCGTCAGTTCCGCAAGCAGGGGGGATTCTAAATGGCCTTCAAAAAGAAAAGAAAAAGCGGCAAGTGGATCGTTAACATTGTACTGGGCTTCATCTGTCTAATATGGCTGCTTCCTACCTTGGGACTCTTGATTTCGTCCTTCCGTCCTGCTGCGGATATTCTTAGCACGGGTTGGTGGAAGGTACTACCCCACCAAGAGTGGAAGGCAGCCGGGGATACAATTAAGCTGCCTAAAGATGTGGACCTGCGCGGACCGATCGAGGTTAACGGCAAGACTTATACGGACGACCAGCTCAAAGCGGGTGTAGAGGTTGATGGCAGCCGGTTGATCTGGGAGAATCGCAGAGCCCGGGTTATTAGTATCGAGAAGCAGGGCTGGGTAACCAGCACGGATCTGACTCTGGATAACTATAACAACGTAATCACAGGTAAGGAATATACCATTAAGAATGCAGACGGAAGTGAAACGACAGAGAAGGGTACAGGCTTGTCCCAGGCATTCTGGAACACACTGACGATTGCTGTACCAGCAACGGTAATTCCGGTGCTGATTGCTTCTTTTGCCGCGTACGCATTCGCATGGCTCCGGTTCCCGGGCCGCAAAACCTTGTTCGTCATTATCATTGCAATGCTGGTTATCCCGATTCAAGTGGCTTTGATTCCAGTGCTTAAGGATTATACCTCCCTAGGGCTGAACGGAAGCTACCTCGGTATCTGGCTGGCCCATACTGCCTTCGGTCTACCGCTGGTGACGTATTTCATGTACAACTTCATCAGCCAGCTTCCGAAAGATTTGTTCGAATCTGCATTCATGGATGGCGCGAATCACTTCACAATCTTCAGCAAGCTCATTCTGCCATTATCTGTACCTGCGCTTGCATCGATTGGCATCTTCCAGTTCCTGTGGGTATGGAACGATTATCTCGTGTCGCTGATCTTTATCGGCAATCAGCCGAATGTTCAGGTCATGTCCATGAAGATTGCGGACCTTGTTGGCTCCAGAGGCAACGACTGGCACTTGTTAACTTCGGCCGCATTCATCTCGATGCTGATGCCGCTTGCGATCTTCTTCCTGCTACAGAAGTATTTCGTAAGAGGTTTGATGGGTGGATCGGTTAAGGGATAATGAAGTAAGCAGATAAGGATTCAGCTACAGATATCAAGGAAGACAAGGAGGCTGTACAACTAGATGAAGATGAAACCATACGAACACCCGGAGCCTCTCTATCCTTATGCGGACTGGAGCCTGGGTGAAGACAAATATGATGATTTGAACAACCAGAGAAGTGAGAGCTTGTTCGCCACCGGTAATGGTTATATCGGAATGCGCGGGAACTTCGAAGAAGGCTTTCATGGCAGCGAAGGAACCGCGGTTATTGGGAATTATCTGAACGGGTTCTATGATTCGGAACCGATTGTATATCCTGAAGGGGCCTACGGCTATCCTTCACGCAACCAGGCGATGCTGAATGTAACCAATGCCCAGATTATTCAGCTTCGCGTTGAGGGGGAACAGTTCCATCTAAACAGAGGCAGGATCCTCAGTTACAAGCGTGAGCTGGATATGAAGCGGGGCTATCTGCTGAGGGAGGTAGACTGGGAGTCCCCGGCTGGCCATCAGGTGCGGATCCGAATCCGCAGACTGGTGCCTCTTGCCCATAAACATTTGGCGGCCGTGGATTATGAGGTTACGGCACTTAATTTTGAAGGAACGGTGACCTTATCTTCGGCTATGGATGGCAGGATTGCACAGCAGGAGGCGACCGATGATCCTCGCCTGGGTTCAGGTAGTGCGCTGCCGAGCCTCATTATGGAAAGCATGGAGCATAACGAGAATTTCTCGGTCATGAAGCAGCGTACACGGCATACGAAGTTTGCGCTAGTTACGGCGATGAGCCATTTGGTTAGTTCAAATTCAAATGTTGAAGTGACGGAGAAGAAGGAAGAGGAACGTCTTACGATGGAATATGCGGTTCCCCTGCTCAAGGGGGACAGCACTTCCCTAACGAAGTATATCTCTTACCATACATCTAAGGACTATCCAGAAGCTGAACTCCTTGAGCGGACTGAGCAGGTGCTTGGTATGGCTGGGGAGACCGGCTTCGGGGCCCTCCTTCAGGAACAGGCTGCCTTCTTGGAGGAATTCTGGAAACATGCCGATGTGGAGATTCAAGGTGATCCAGCTCTTCAGCAGGGGATTCGGTTCAATGCGTTCCAGCTGCTGCAGTCCGTGGGCCGTGATGGATTGACCAATATCGGCGCGAAGGGCCTAACCGGGGAAGGATATGAAGGCCATTATTTCTGGGATACGGAAATGTACATGCTTCCTTTCTTCACCTATACTCAGCCGGAGATCAGCCGATCTCTACTGGAATTCCGCTATGCTACGCTTAACAAGGCCCGGGAGCGTGCCGCCGTGATGTCTCAGAAGGGTGCTCTCTATCCTTGGAGAACGATTAACGGGGAGGAGAACTCTTCTTACTTCCCTGCAGGGACTGCGCAGGCTCATATTAATGCAGATATTGCATACGGAATAAAGCAGTATGTGCTCGCAAGCGGAGATACGGAATTCCTGGTCAGCAAAGGCGCCGAGATCCTGTTCGAGACCTCACGCTTCTGGGTGGATCTGGGGCATTTCAATCCAGCCAAAGGCGGTGCCTTCTGTATTGATGCGGTGACAGGTCCTGACGAATATACGGCCATTGTCAATAACAATGCCTATACGAATTTCATGGTGCAGGATCAGCTGAACTATGCTTATCAGACCGCGGAGCTTCTGCGAAGTGAATATCCGGATCAATTTGAACAGCTGCGCAGCCGCATTAACCTTACTGACGAGGAAATGGAAGTCTGGTTAGAGGCAGCTAATAAGATGTTTATTCCTTATGACGAGGAACTGGGCATTTACGCTCAGGATGACACCTTCCTCAGTAAGCAAAAATGGGACTTCGAGAACACACCTGCGGACAAATATCCGCTGCTGCTCCATTTCCATCCGCTTGTCATCTATCGTCACCAGGTGCTGAAGCAGGCTGATCTTGTCCTTGCGATGTTCCTGCTTGGGGACAAGTTCACCATGGAGGAGAAGGTTCGGAATTATAACTATTACGAACCGCTAACTACGCATGACTCGTCCTTGTCACCTTGTATTCACAGCATTGTCTCCGCCGAGATTGGAGAACTGGAGAGCGCTTATTCCTACTTCGACCGCACGGTTCGCATGGATCTGGATGATATCAACAAGAACGCGAAGGATGGCCTGCATACCGCGGCGATGGCCGGTTCCTGGATGTCCATTGTGAACGGGTTTGGCGGAATGCGCCTGATTGATGGAATTCTGGTATTTAATCCGGTGCTGCCCAAGCAGTGGGAGAGCTACCGCTTCAGAATTGTTAATCAGGGCTCGCTGCTGGAAATCCTTGTGGATGGCGGCGGCGTTCAGTATACGCTTCTTGAAGGGGAGTCGATCACGATCAAGCACAAGGATCGGAACCTGACCCTAGCGTGGAATGAGCCGTTGAGAATCCCGCCGGTTTAAGGTTGCTTGGATTGGAACTAATATAGACGCGATGGACAACATTTTGACTGCGTCTTATGTACTTGATTTATAATAATCTCAATAGAAAGCCACTTCATCTTGGTCATGCTCCTGTCAAATAGACAGAACTAAAAAGATATGTTTAAGCAGCAACCGCTTCTCAGTATTCAGCCGGGAACGGTTGTTTAATTTTTCTGGAATCTACTTTGGTCATAATACGAAATGCTCACGTACCTCTTGTTATGCCTCTGATAAGGTTCCGGGTTTGCTTGAATAAATTTAATCCGTCTTCAGATGAGAAAATAAGGAATCTATGATCTCTATGATGGGTCTTTTGCTTTTTTAGTGTCGCACTTCATATTACGTCTTATCAATTGGTATAAGTTATTGAAAAAGCATATGCATGTTTGTTTAGGATTGAAAACTCCTGATATATTAAAAAAGTTATTACTGTACTGGTACTGTAGGAGGAAACTAAGGATAAAGACCTACAGTTAAAGAGAATAAGATTTAATATATAACATAGTTCATATGAATCGTTGAAATCTCTATCTCTTACTAAGTAACACCATTCTCAATGGGAAAATTTACATCTCTCCGTTGTGTGTGTTACGTATTACGTGATACAATGAGTGCGAGGGAATCATCGCACTCACGGTGTATTGACATGACCTATTGTAGTATGGTATATTATAAAATTTTCCCTCATCTAGACAAAAAAGATAACATTTTTTCTCTATATCTAGCATATAAATCTTCTATCTAATTGATAAGGAGATGTGTATCGAGATGAAGAGAAAAAAAGGAGGAAGAAAAATGGCTACTCAAATGGCAGCAACACCAACATTGGAGGGACGAGATGCCCAAAGACTGCTTGAATCTTTAAAGCAAAAGCCGACTGATAGATCTAAGCAAAATGCTAAGAATCTCATCAATTATTTTAAGGCGTTCGAGAGTAAAAGGAAATAGATTATGATCATAGAAGAATATAAAATAGCTAGATTATCCGAAGAATATTTGGGTGATCTAGCTAATTTTGATTGTACAGTTGTTCCAAGTGCAACACCTCGAAAAAGGAAAGAACTAGTACGTCATTCTGAGGACATGAATTACTTCCTACACAACGAAGCACTCGATGAGCAACTAGAAGGTTATAATACAACATTCTTGGTCATAAATGATTATAATGAAATTATAGCGTACTTATCATTATGCACAGATGCGATTAGACTGAATCATGAAGAAAGAGATCATGGTCAAATTGCGTATGAAACATTTCCGTCCCTTAAGATAGCTAGATTGGCTGTACATAAAAACTATCAAAAAAGAGGAATAGGCAAATGGCTGATAAGATATACAGTATTTAAAGCTTTGGAATTGAGGGAGGGCTTTTGTGGTGTTAAGTTCATAACATTAGATTGTTTTCCTCATAGGCTTTCTTATTATGAGTCTGTAGGATTTATTAAAAACCAAGAAAGACAGAATACTGCAAACGACTCTATTATTAGTTTAAGGCTTCAAATTGATGAATATCTCGATAAGTTACCAATTGATTCTTAAAAGTCACCCCAAATTAGTCATAACCCTTGTCAGGTAGACAGGACTAAAAAGACATGTTTAAGTAGCAACCGCTTCTTGGTATTCAGCCGGGGAACGGTTGTTTAATTTTTTCTGAAATCTATTTTGGTCATAAAAAGAAATATACTCGCGCACCTCTTGTTCTGCCTCTGTTAAGGTTCCAGGATTGTTTTAATAAATTTTCTCCCTCATCAGACGAAACAAGAAGGATTCAATGCCGGTATTGTCCAGACAGTTTCCGCGCCAGGATCTACTTTCGAGTATCCCGAGTCCTTTAAGCTTACGGTTAAACGGCTAGGAAGTGTATTGGAATCCCTAGTCTGAATGGAGAATAACTCCCTCCGAATTTGCGTTTTTACTTAAGGCATCTACCGTTTTGCTAACCAAGGCAAGATCATTTCGTTCCGGAAGGTGCAAAGAAGCCTGTTTACCGAAAAAAACGGCGTTTCTTTCGAATAACCGACGGAATTCCCAATTTCCTCATAAGCTGTTATACCTTTTTATGCTTAACTAAGAGGCCTTCTTTTGGTAAAGCAACGGTCTACTTGATAACCAAATTAGGAATGAAGGCGATGGAGCGACAAGATATGAGCGTCCAGTACGTTTCCTTTTCTTTACACTGTCTGGCAGTTTGCTGAGCTTTTCTTCTCTATTTGTAATAGCCCACCCGTGAAAATAGGCTTAATCAATTAAGCAATTCAGCATCCTCGTTGATACTGAACTGACCTGGCTGCTTTCTTCGTCTCTCCTTGTATAGATTCGGATGCTTTTAGAATTTCCACCCGTAGGTACGCCATTTCTTCTTCCATACTGGAAAACTTGGTTTAAAAGCGTCTTCGGTTGGTGGTAGTTGGCTCTAGAATCTCACCCATTTGATATTTCGATATCCAGGTTTGTACTTGAGATTTATTACGAATACTCATCTGCTCCTCGTTAACCAACCTGACTGCCTGTACTTTAACTTAAAGTAGTACTGCCGAAAGGTTTGTCCCTTTTTAATCCATAAAGAAATCCCCTCCGTTCAACAAGCTTAATCCATCTTACCAGATGTCTTTTTCTTCTTGTCTACTAGAAGGGGATAATACCAATCTGAAGTGGCTTTTTTGCTGCTTTTTTGCTGTGCCCTTAATTATGCCGCTTGTAAGATTCAGGAAATATTCAGTTTACATTTCTGGTTTATCATGGGATTCACTCTGGATAAATAATGAAGTTAAAGGAGGTAACTGTTTGAAAGGCATAATACGATTCTCCATGAATAAAGCTTCGGCCATGCTGATTATGATCGCGATTTTGTTCGGCGCGGGCTTTTATTCAGCGGGGTCGCTTAAGCTTGAGAATATGCCGGATGTATCTTTTCCGTTAGTGGTAGTGTCTACCGCATATTCTGCTTCTCCGGAAGATGTTATGAGTCAGGTATCCAAGCCTATTGAGGACAAAATTGCCAATGTCGAAGGAATAGAAATGCTCAGTTCCACATCAAGTGACTCAGGGTCTGAAGTTATGGTGCGGTTCACTCAAGGTGTGGATATTGATAAGAAGAAACAGGATCTGGATAGCTTGATCCAGGGCGTTCCGCTTCCTATGGAAGCTTCAAGGCCTATCGTATCGACCTTAGGATTTGCCTCTATCCCTGCTTACTACCTAGCCGTGTATGCGGATAATGGGATGAGCCAATCAGATCTGGATAACTTGTATAAAAGCGAGCTGAAACCCGGCTTTTCCTCTATAAAAGGAGTCGACCATATCGACACGATCGGGGCGAGAAGAACCTCGCTCGATATTGAATTGAAGGCTGATGCGTTAAATGCTTATGGGCTTGCTCCGGCGGACGTCACCGCTGCCATTCAGGCCTCACTGGCCTCGGGCACGGTGGGGACCATCAAGCTGGATGGCAATACGCAGATGGTACGGGTTACGGGAGAACTCGACAGCATTTACAATTTGAACCACCTGGAGCTGGTATCCAGTCAAGGACAGACTCTTACACTAAAGGATCTGGCGGAGATCAAGGCCGTGACGGAGTCGGAGTTCATTTCACGCGTCGACGGCAAGTCTGCGATCGGGATTAATCTATATAAAACCCAGGCCGCCAACGCTGTAGAGTTCTCTAATGAGACTAATTCCCTTCTGGAGAAATGGGAGCTTGCCCATCCAAACATCACCTTCAAGAAGGTATATGACAGTGCGGATGAGGTGCGGGAATCGATCAGCGGCCTGCTGCGCGAAGGTATTATTGGCGTCGTGCTTGCTTCCTTAATCATCTTGCTGTTCCTTCGCAACATTAGAATGACGGCAATTGTACTGGTATCCATCCCTCTTTCGATTCTGATTACTTTTATCATGATGAACTACCTCGGTCTAACGCTAAATGTTATGTCACTTGGAGGTATATTCATCTCAGTTGGCCGGATTGTGGATGACAGTATCGTAGTTATAGAGAACATCTATACGAATCTGCAAAAAGCTAAAGAGAGAAATCAATCGGTCCTTCTCCTCGCTGTAAGTCAGGTCTCCATGGCGATTACCTCATCTACGCTGGTGACAGTAGGGGTGTTTCTTCCCATCGCTTTTGTCAGCGGAGTAATTGGTGAGTTCTTTCGCCCTTTTGCCCTGACTGTGGCCTGTGCCCTCATGGCATCGCTGCTTGTGGCGCTGACGGTTATACCTTTGATGGCCAAGCTGATGGTGCTGCGGGGCGTCAGTCTGGGATCACATAATGAGGAAGAGACCGGCAGAACGGCTGCTTTTTATGAAAAGATTCTGACCTGGTGTCTGAACCACCGCTTCAAGACGCTGCTGTTATCCGGAATTGTGTTTATTGTGACTCTGTTCACTACGATCCCGAATTTGGCTGTGAACAACTTATCTGACGGCGAAGCCGGACGCCAGCTGAGCTTCACCATCAAGCTGCCGTATGACACCCCGCTTGAGAGTGCAGATGCCCAATCGAAGCAAATTGAGAATTTGCTGAAGCAGGCGAAAGACAACAAAGGGAATCCCATCTTTCATTTCGCCGAATCTCTTGTAGGTTACGGAGGCACGGATAAGCAGCTTCCTTATATGGTGCAGATTAATACAGAACTGAATGATGATGCAGATGCCAAGACGATCAAAGAACAGTATAAGGCTTTGATTCTATCCGAGCTTCCCAAGGGAACAGAAGTCACCCCGGACTCCTTATCCAGTGGAGGCGGCGGGTTCGGCTCAGCTGACTTCTCCTATGTTCTGTCAGGGGATAATCAGAAGATGCTGGAGCAGGCAGCTGCCCAGGTGAAGGATAGAATTAAGCAGTTTCCTGAACTTAAAAATATCAAGGATACGCTGGGAGATGCCAAAACCCAGGTTATCGCTACCGTGTCGCAGACTAAAGCCAAGAGGTTCGGACTTAGTACATCAGCCATTCAAAATACGGTCCGCAGCTGGATTGAACAGACGGAGATGGGCAGCATTCGTTTTGACAATGTTCTGTATACGGTGGAGGTTCAGCTCTCTTCAGCGGATAAGGATTCTATTCAGCAGCTGGGCAAGATTCCACTGCGCACCTCTTCAGGTGACATCGTATATTTGAACGAAGTTGCCAAAATTGAAAAGGTGGCGGCACCCATCGCGCTGCAGCGTGAGAAGCAGAAGCAGGTTGTCAGCATCACGGCATCCATAGACTCCCCGGATAAAGCTGCGGTCAGCTCCAAGGTTGCGGCTGCACTGGATGCCATTGAGCTTCCAGAAGGGGTATCTTCTAGCGCAGGAGGGGTAAGCGATGATATCGTGAAGAACTTTAGTCAGCTGTTCGTCTCCATGGGTGCTGCTATTGCCATTGTATATTTGATTATGGTGCTGTGCTTCGGTAATGCCAGCACGCCTTTCGCCATTCTGTTCTCGCTGCCTTTAGCTGTAATTGGAGGATTGCTCGGCCTGTTCATATCACATGAAGCAATTAATATTACCTCGCTAATCGGCTTCATGATGCTGATCGGGATCGTAGTCACGAATGCAATTGTCCTTCTTGACCGGGCACAGCAATTAATGAAGGACGGTTATGACGTCAGACAAGCGTTACTTGAAGCTGGCAGGGTTCGGCTTCGTCCAATTATTATGACTGCCGGAGCTACAATTGTCGCGATGATTCCGCTGGCGCTGGGACTGTCTCATGGAACGCTGATCTCTAAAGGACTTGCGGTCGTTGTCATTGGAGGGTTAACGACTTCTACAATTCTGACACTCGTAGTTGTTCCAGTCATTTACGAGCTGCTCGATTCGATCAGGAAGAAGTTAACCCGCAGGTCTTCATCTGATAAGGGACATGAGCCAAGGGAAGAGAAGAGCCTGGATATGTAAAGAAAGGGTAAGGTGAATGATTGTGAGATTGAATCCGAAGAAGCGCACGGCCAAATGGATAATAACAGCAGCTTGCCTTGTACTCACGGCATCAGTTGCAGCCGGCTGTACCTCAGCCTCGACGGTGTCACAGGTACAGGGGACAACCGGGGTCCCCAAAGTTAAGGTGGAGCCTATTGGAATGCATTCCATGGGAGCCCCTCGGGAGCAGGTCGCGGATGTGAATGCCTCGGTACAGGTTGGTGTCATTGCAGAGGCATCGGGTACAATAACCGAAATACTTAAGAATAATGGGGCCAAGGTTATGAAAGGCCAAGTTATCGCACGGATCTCTTCTGGGACAGCCCGCTTATCTGTAGCAACAGCAGAGGCGTCGGTGTCCAGTGCGGAGAGAGCTTTGACTTCTGCCAAGCTAGAACTGGAATCGAACCGAGCACAGCTGGAGCGGACCATCAGCGGTTATGAGAAACAGCTGAAGGAAGCAACCCGGGCAAATAATGAAGACCTGTACAACACAACCAAAGAGAATCTGGAGACCTCGAAGGTACAGCTAAAGTTCCTTGAATCCAAAAGCTCGGTACCTGCCGCCAAATCCCAGCTGGAGACAGCCAAAGTATCGCTCGAGCAGGCGAGAGCGACTCTGGATACTTACAATATTACAGCTCCGTCCAGCGGAACGCTGGCTGAGCTGGCCATAACGGTAGGCGCCAGCATAACACAGGGAAGCAAGGCCTGCTTAATTCTTAATGCCAATCAAATAACGATTCAAGCTGAGCTTAGTGAAGAGTTGGCGCAGCTGGTCAGGGGGAAGAAGACAGTTCGTGTCTATTATGCCGATCAGCCCCAAGATAGGCGGGAGGTTCGTGTTGCTTATCTCTCCGGAGTTCCAAACACGACTACCCGGTTATATACTCTTCAGCTGACAGCGGATAACAAGGACGCCTTCTTTGTCCCTGGCTCCCGAGTACAGGTTCAATTAACTACAGAAGAAGAGGAGAACGTTCTCGCTGTCCCTACAGGGAGCATCGTCCGCGATGGGGACAATTGTTATGTATTCGTGCAGAAGGGAGACAAGGTTCAGCGGGTGAAGATCGAACTCGGAAGACTGAACGGAATTTATCAGGAGATTCAGGGTGCATCAGCCGGAGATAAGCTGGTTGTGTCAGGTCAGTACACGCTTAAGGATGGAGAGAAGGTCCAGGCCCAGTGATCGGTGATACGAATCTTTAGCTAATAGAGTTACAGAAGAAAGAGGCGTTCCGGGTGTACCGGAACGCCTCTTCTCTCTTGCTGGACAGGTGATTTACGCGGGCATAGTCAGGGAAATGAAGCTCACCTTGTTATTTTCGAAATACAGATGGAACTTTAACGAGTCCCCTACGCGGTAATCCCAACTGGAGTCGGTCTCCATATTCGGCTTCCCGAGCTTCGACTGCACCTGCTGCTTGGTCAGACCGACCTTGATCCCATCCGGGGTCTGGAAGTTCTTGCTCAGGAATATAACCTCGCTCGCCGAAGCGATTATGCCTGTCTCCTTATAGTAGAACAGGTCGCTCATATTTTTGGTCAAACTATTGTAATACCTCTTCGCGTAAGTGTAACTATTCGATTGAAAAGCAATCTGTCTAAGCCATCCATCGGTGTCCTTCCCGTTAATATTTAACCGTTCGGACTTATAATTGAGACTGTCATTTCTCTTCATTTGGTCCCTGTCGACTTCCTCCTGTGCTGCAACCGAGAGGCGTTCGACCTTTCCCAGATCGGAGTCCGGTTCGAGCAGTCCGGACATCAAGCGCAGCATTTGGTCATCCGCATAGTAACGAGCACTTCCAAGCTGATAAGTGTTGCTGTCCAGGCTGTAGGGTACGCTGTAAATCCCTTTGGCGGTATGAATTCGGATCTGCGCCTGTTTCCCGACAGGAGCGTTCTTGTCTGCTTTGGCGATGGACAGGTCCTCCCAATACAATCCGTTTGTGACCACTGTGTAACGCGACTCCGGAACGGCAATTTCAGTGCTTTTACCTGAAGGCTTAACCGTAATAGACTCCACCATTTCAGCAGTAAAAGGAAGCTGTTCCCCCAGCTGTCCGCTCGGTCTGTCGGGCTTTAAGAGAATATCGCCTGTGGATTCCTGAACCTTCGGCTTGGCGATAGGAGGAGTCGCAACAATCTCTTTGGCAGCCGGAGTTCCTTGTAAATACGTATAGAATGCTCCTATACCGATGATGAGAACAAAAGCGGCCGCAGCCCAGACTATTCTGGATTTGGCGGGGGATGAACGCTTATTCGGCTTGGCGGCCTCATGGACGATACGGTTCATGTGGTCTCTGGTGAACGTCCGGTGCGGAAAAGGTCCCTGCTTCAATTGATCATACAGCTCGTCGATTTCTTTACTCATAGAGAGCACTCTCCTTTCGGTACGCGGCCATTCTGCCACGGGCTCTGGATAATCTGGATTTGACGGTACCTTCGGACAGCTGGAGCATGGCGGCGATCTCCTTGGTGGTCATCTCGTATTTCGCATGGAGGATCAGGACTTCTCTTAGCTTGATCGGCAGCTTTAGCACGGTATCCCAGATCTCCGAAGAGAAGGTATACTCCATCACTTTCTGCTCTGCCGAGGGGGAGGATTCCTTGGTGTTAATCCACTCGAACAGGGTGACTTTCCTCACAAAGGCGGATCTCAAATAATTCAAAGATGTGTTGCGGGTAATGGACAGGAGCCAGGTCTTGATGGCCGAATGTCCGCGAAACGTATGAATCGAAGAATAAGCCTTCAGAAAAACATCCTGCGCAATATCGTCCGCCAAATCGTGCCTTCGAGTCAGGATAAAGGCCAGATTCCAGACATCCTGACCGAAGGCGTTCATGAGATCATGTAGATCCGAGGAACTCATCTGATCAATATGAATCATGTATTCCCACTGTGTTTGTTCCAATTTCTTCACCTCTTACTCATTAGACAAAAGAAACCAAAATTTAGTTCCCTGAATTTGGTCGGTAATAAGGAGTTCAGTTTGTGTTCTAAAGGCTCCGAGAACGAACGTTACTCCCATCGCTGTTGTATTCGGATATATAGAACTAATCTTAGTGGAATATATCCGAACACAAAGGCGACCGCTTTCGCTTGTACGCAATCGTTCGTCTCTCCGCAGACTTTCGGCGAAATTTCAACGAAACCTTAAAAGAAACCTTAAAAGAAACCCTGCTTTGGATTCACTCTTGGCCAAGTCTTTCGAAAGTGAGCCTGAAGGTGGGGGGGGGCTTTCACCAGACCACAATCTCCTGAAGAAACATGGGGTTTACCCAAACAGAAAAGCTCCAGCCTAAGGATGACTCCCTTGGGATGGAGCTTTGCTTCCATTTCTTAAAGAGTTGTCTTTAAGCTTTAAAATTTTTGCTTTTGGGACGGCCTCTATCTCTGCCAAAATGCTATAAGGATCCTTGGGTAGGCAGCCCAAGGAAAACAGTATAGCTTACCAAGTACTGCAGATGAAGCACAAGGAATACACTCGTAGCAGTCATTTTCTCTAACCTTCCAGCTCTCGCAGGCGTTCAAGAATCCGCCGCTTCCGGTAGAGCATGGTAGCTGCTTCGGCCACATCCTGGAGTGTCCCCCGGTTGATGATGGCGCCAAAGAGTGCTCCTGCGATCGGAACAAGCTGGAACAGCTTCTTCCATCCGAAGTTGTCACGGTAGGAAGCAATCACTTCGCGCCAGCCTTGAAGCTGGGAGAGCGACTCCCGCTGCCTGTTCTCGTTATCGAAGTCGGATAGATCATCCAGAACGGCTTTCTTCCCGACAATATCGGCAGAAGCGAACTGCAGACATTTAATCACGAAGATTCGCTCCAGCTTCTCCTTTGGATCATAACCGTAAGTAATGGCAATCTCCTGGATTGTCTTCAGAGACAGGCCAAGAATGGCAGGAATATCAATGGCCAGGGTGAATAGTCCTCCAAATCCGGTCGTAGCACCTTGAGCAGTAGCGAATGCAGCCCGGCTCTTAATCAGCTCTTCACAGGTTTTGTCCATGACGGCAATCGGCAGGCGGCTGGCTGATTCAAGAGTTAATGGATCTTCCAGCTCCATTTGGGGGACTTGGGCTGGGGCTTCGGTGACAGCTGCACTACGAAGCGTGCTCAGCACGGAAGATTCAGATACCAGGTACTGTCCACCGGTCTGAACGAAGCTGCCGAGTTCATCAATAGCTTGTCCCAGCTTTTTTTGAATGATTTTGGGAGTAAGACGATCTAGGAGCATAAAGGGCAGGCGGCCGATTTTCTCCCAGAACCAGAGATCCTTCTGGCTTTTCTCCCAAGACTCTATTTCTCTAAGCATTACTCTCAGCTCATCTTGTGTTTCCGAATATGGCCCGAACGGCACAGGGTTTGACATGATAATGACCACTCCTTTAAAGGAATATACGAGGATGTTCGAGGCCGGTTGCAGCCCAATGTCTATATTTTCTCTACTTGTAAAGAGATATGGTAGAGCGATCCGCACGGATTCTGAAAGAAGACGAAGAGTTTTGTATGGCTTTTACCTGGATCTTATTCTTGTTGTATAAGGCGCAGTTAAAAAATTGACTTGAGGGTAAGGCGTAACGGAGGGGAAGCTTGGAACTGTAGGAGCGAAAGCGATAGCCTTTGTCTCCGGATTACATCCGCCCTGCGGTATAAATCAAGAAATCTGGAGACAACAGCGGCCGAAAGACCAAGCATTCCCCGTAGTTACGACTGTACCCACAAATGTGAACATTTTAACTGCGGCTTATATAGAAAGTTATTTCCGGCAGTATGAAGATCAAAACCATATTAACTGGACTTTGAAGAATTTTGAGACGGGATATAACGAACTGAAGAATCTGTAGAGTTATGAATGGATGATAGCCCTCGTTGTAATCTAGGTAAACGATGCACTTAAGATGAGAAATAGCGCCACAGATGTGAGATCCATGGCGCCATTTATGCTGTGTAGACATATTGATAAGCTTCAATAATCAATTTCTGAAACCTTTTGGGCTAGCTCCTTGGTGTAATGTTTATGAAGCTACAACACGAATGAATTCAACGGCCTGTAAAGGAATAATAGCAAGATCCGTCGGCGGACCATATATGACAGGTGGTACTTTTAGCAACAGCGTGGTATCGCCTACCGAGATCAGAGTGCCAGAGATTAGATCGTTAGGTGTCAGAACTTCAACCTCATTGCCAATGAAGCCCTGGGCAAGATTATGGAAATTCATAATAGAAAACTCCTCTCTTAGGTGTGTCTATTGCAAGCTACTGCAGAACGGTGATCCGGGAGTAAGGAATAAGCACGAGATCACCGGTAGATTCCCGGATCTCCAGGGCATCACTCCCCGCAGTCAGCAGAATACCTTCCACGGTTGCACTTGCGGTACTGATTGTAACGGTCTGCCCGATCTTTCCCTGAAGAACTTCCTGCAGCGAAGGGTTCGGAATTAAGCCGGAAGCCAGGTTCTTCTCAAGCTCATCCAGACGCTCTGTAAGAATCCGTACAGATTTCGCAAGATGCTTCACTTCTCGTCTAAGATGACCCCATCCAAAAAACCACATGATATTTCCTCCTTAAGTCAGGTTTACTTTCCATGCCAAAGCAAGTATTTCTCCATATCCTTACGCAGCCTCAGCAGACTCTTGATGCTCTCCCGCTCGGTCAATCGGAACTGCCGTGCGCGAGATCGGACCAGATGAGGACCGTTCGTAAGAAAGTCGTCAATCACCGGGTTGAAGCTGGCAAGAGGTTCTTTATAGTTGCAGTAGTATTGTTCCATCCCAAAGGACGCAAGCAGGCTCTTGATCTTGCTCATCCCGCTGAAGGCCAGGGCAGGAATGCCTGCGCGCAGGGCAACCAGGGTTGGATGGAGCTTGAAGCTGATTAAATAATCGACAGATTGGATCGCGCTGTAAGTCAGATCCAGATCGAGCAGCAACGGCAAAATATCAACAGAAGCTCTCGGATCGATCTCTCTGAGGCGGGTCTTGAGCCGGACACACATCGGATAATCGGAATATCCGCCGCCATTCGGATGATTCACAGCAGGGATGAGACGCAAATGAAATCCACGGTCCGATAATGATTTCATCAGGGTTACGAAGGAATCAAACGGGAAGGATTCATAAGCAAATACACAGATGCCAATTGTAGGTCTCTTCGAAGCTTGTTTATAGGGAAATCTTGGCTGCCTGTAAGCAAAGGCCATATCGGGTGCGACCTCCACATGCTTGTGAAAATTGGCCCGTCTGGCAATATCCGCAGATCTGGAGTCACGGAACACCGCCCTCTTCGCGCGGCTGATAACCTCCCGGTACTGCTCGACCTGTGCGGCTGGCCAGCTCTCCTCAGGATAGGCATCAACGATGCCGACCCCGTACAGCCAGGTAGGTTTGTCTCGCAGTGCAGGCGGGAAGTAGTACGTGTTGAAGGAATAGGGGGTAATCAGGTCGCCGCCTCCAATAATGACAGCGTCCGTCTTGTCTGGATCAAGCTGCGAGTTCCACGGATAGACCTGGTGTGGATAAAAGACCTGCTGAAAGGTGCGCAGGAAAAGATCATCACCGAAGTTGCCCATCCCGTAATAACCACAGACAGCAATATTCATTGCGGATGTCCTCCTTTCAAGTTGTCCGCCTGGGCATTGAACCAGGCGGGATACTGCGCGCTCCCCCGCTGACTGACACTGTCAGGGCGGAGTACGCGGTGATACACCGGCCGATCTATGACGGCCGGTTCCGGATGCTCGGCAAGCAGCGCCTCGCAGACGGCAATGTCCTCAAAGAGCCGGGCATCCGCACCGGCTCTGATCGGCCAGCCGCCGATCCCGCGCAGCATCGCCGCGCGGTAGAACCGCGGCACCAGCGGGGCGGCCGCAGATGCGTCCGCGCGGTGCCCGCGGTAAGGCAAGGCCCCGCGCCACAAGGGTCCCAAGTGGCGAGTGCCCTGCCACAGGCCGCTTACGCCGGTCGCGATGGCCGCTCCCGGCGCGCCATTCATGGCGGCTGTGAGCAGAGCCACAGCCTCGGGCTGGAGCCAGTCGTCCCCGTCCAGCTCCAGCACATACTTGCCCCGCGCCACACACAAGAGTTCGTTAAGCACGAACACCTTGCCGCGGTTAGGGGAGAAGCGGTGAATGTGAATTCGCGGGTCGCTTCGCAGGTACGGCAGATCTGCCGTACCATCCTCCGAGCCGTCATCTCCGATGAGAAGCTCAAAGTCCGGGGAGGTCTGAGCCAGAACTGATCTGACTGCCCATCCCAGAGAAGCCCGCATGTTGTAGACCGGCAGAAGAATGGAGACGGCCGGGCTGGCTTCACTTGGCGAGGCAAGAGACCTGCCTTCAGCCGGAGAGCCTTGTTGCACTCCGTAGCTTTGCTGCACTCCAGAGCTTTGTTGCATTACAGAGCTTTGTTGCATTACAGAGCTTTGTTGCATTACAGAGCTTTGTTGCATTACAGAGCTTTGTTGCATTACAGAGCTTTGTTGCACCCCAGAGCCTTGTTGTACTCCCAAGCCCTGTTCGGCTTCACGGTCGTCATCACGGGTAAGGGCGGAGCCATCCCCTGGTAAGGATGGGACGGTTCTGCTGCCCTTCATTTCTAAAGATGCTCCTTGACGATATTTACGGCTATTGGCAATCACGGGAACTATTCCTTCAAGCTGGGGGCTGGAAGGGATCATCCGCCATCGTATCCCAAGATGTAGTGGATACGAGTATGGATAAAGAGGCTTATGCCCTTCGAGTTCGTTACTGCGATGAATTAGGGGGATGGGGATGGTTGTAATCTGCTGCGGATTCAGCGGCATGATCTCATATGGCAGGTATAGTGCAGAGGGCAGGGGTTCAAACGCGCGGCTTAGCTCCTCAAGCAGATAATCCCGCCGCCATATCAGGGGCAGGCTTGAGGCTATGGGCCATGTGGGTGGCAGTCCGGCAGATGCTGGTGCATTATCCATAAAGTGTGATCTGGATTTTTGTCGGTACCCTACATGTGAAGAACCGAAATCCAGACTAATAACCAGGGTATGATTAAGGTCCGGCACCCCTTTGATTTGCTGTTCAAGCCAATCCATTAAAGGCCTGCTTACCGCAGTAGCTGCGGGATTCCAGAATATCCATTCAGACTGAGGGTGAGTATTCTTCTCCAGCAAGTGGATTAGCTGGTCTGCGTACCACCTTGGATTGGCAAGCCAGGATTCCGGGACAGCCTTCGCTAGTCTTCCGATTAAGGGCTGTATCTCGGCCATTAGAGTAGCGATTTTTTGCGAAGAACTTCGGAGATAACTTCATTTCCGGCGATTCCCCGCTCCTGCCAGCGGTTCTGTCTGGCATACTGAACTCTTGAATTTCGCATCTCTTCGGAATCTGGACTTGAGAGCATATGGCCGAGCTTTGCAGTAAAATCATCATGCGTCGTAGCCGTTTTTACATAAGGTTCCATATGAATACATTCCGGCAATGCAGTGGACAGAACACGAACACCGGCAGCCATATACTCATAAGCTTTGACCGGATTGGTAGCCAGTGTAATTGGATGGTATAGAAATGGAATAATGGCAACATCAATGTGAGGCAAATACTGTTTCAGTACACTGTGCGGCTTCTCACCTAGCACATGAACATTGGGAAGCTCTGTATAAGATGGAATATCGCCGTAGGGAGCTCCAATAGAGACGAAGTTAACTCCCGGGAAGGCGCGTGCGATCTTCTCGAACAAGGCATGATCAATCCAGTAAGCCCATGCGCCGATATAGGCGACAATCGGACCCTCGGGAAGATCAGCGGGCCGTGCGGTCGGCGGGAGATCGAACAAGCTTTGATCAGCCGCATTAGGAATCAGCGTAACCGGTTTGTCCGGGTAAGCTAGTTCGAGCCGTGTCTTAATTGACTTCGCTGTGGCTACAAGATGGTCGGATGCTTCAACCATCTTCGCTTCATACTTCGCCCAATGCGGGAACTCATCACAGCAGTCGTAGATTACCGCGTCAGGCTTGAACAGAGTCAGCCTGGATCGCTGTTTGGCCCAGGTCGTCCACACGATTACCGGTTGATCCTTGCGAAGACGCGGGAGTGTCCGCGATAGAAAGCTTTGATGATCGGTGAACAGATGAACGCCAGGCTCGACTTCCTGAAGATGGGGGGAGAGCGGCGCCAGATTCTCGAAGTACACTTGATGTCCCAGAGCGCCGAATTGGGTCATCAGCTGCTGTGGCCGCTGTTTCATAAATGTCCAATTCATAGTCTTGGGATAGATAATGACAGCCAAAATGCTTTTCCCTCCTTTGTGAAAGCTTGCTCCATTCTATGCATTGCTAGCTTCATAGAATAACGCCAATGGCCCGATCCACGGTAAAAATAGTTTGCTATAGCAAGCGAATGAAAAAATCTAATTATGAAGGAAGCAGATTAGGAGCCTCCTAGCGGATACGCTTTGGAGCACACTCTCATATACTATCGAAGGGAATTGCTAGAGGAGGAGAACATAGAGATGGAAGAGATTCGTGTGCTTGTTGTATTCGGTACGAGGCCTGAGGCAATCAAGATGGCACCACTAGTAAAAGTATTGGAGCGTACTCCCGGTCTCAGACCGATTGTATGTGTCACGGCTCAGCATAGGGAAATGCTTGATCAAGTGCTTGAGGTATTCGGGATTAAGCCGGATTATGATCTGGATCTGATGAAACCAGGGCAAAGCTTGACCGATCTCAGCGTATCTGTGCTGACTGGTATTGAGAAGGTGATCCGCTCGTCGGGATGCCATCTTGTGCTCGTTCATGGGGATACGACCACCGCATTTATGGGCGCTCTGGCCGCTTATTATTCACAAATTCCAATCGGACACGTGGAGGCGGGCCTGCGAACTTATGATAAATACGCTCCTTATCCAGAGGAGATGAACCGGGAATTCATTGGACGGGTTGCCGATCTGCATTTCGCCCCAACTGTACAGGCAGGGCTTCAGCTGGCTGCCGAGAACCGGATTGCGAATGTCCATGTTACCGGGAATACGGTCATTGATTCCCTTCAGTGGACCATACAGGAGAAATTCAATCATCCGCTCCTTGCCAAGCTGGATAGGTCCCGCAAATGGATCTTCATGACAATGCACCGGAGAGAGAATTGGGGCGAACCCATGAAGGAAGTGTTCGAAGCTGTCGCGCGCACTGCCGCAGAGCGTAAGGATGTGGAGTTCATCTACCCGGTTCATCCGAATCCGGAGATCGTGAAGCTGGCCGGAGAGATTCTTGGCGGCAAGGCAAGAATTCATATCTTAGAACCGCTTGATGTAGTCGCCACGCATAACTTCATGGCGCGCTGTCATTTTGTATTAACTGATTCAGGCGGGATTCAGGAGGAGGCCCCTTCTCTTGGCAAGCCGGTACTTGTTCTGCGGGATAAGACCGAGCGGCCTGAGGGAGTTGAAGCGGGAACGCTCCGCTGTATAGGAACACAGACTGAGCGCGTCTATCGTGAGATTGCCATTCTGCTTGATGACAGAGAAGCGTATAGAACCATGGCTGAAGCCAGCAATCCATTTGGTGATGGATACGCCTCTGAACACATTGTCCAGATCATTCTTGATTTTTTTGATCTATGAGGAACCATGGTTGTTAAGCAAGCGGGGGTATGATTCAATAGATTCATATCGTATTGTCTTGTTATGTCAGGAAGGAGATAGATTCCTGCAGTGAAACCGTTGAATCCGAGCCCCATTGCCCGTGACGACATATATCTTCCGGCTGAATTCCCGCTTACGGCCTCCTGTACATTTGGAGTCTCACCTTCATTTCAGCGGCTGCACTGGCACAGAGCCCTTGAGATTAATCTTATTGCCCAGGGAAGCGGCACTTATGTGATTAACGGCCGGGAATACCCTTTTGAGCGCGGAGATCTGTTCCTGATTGATTCGGATGATCTGCACCGGGCTTATGAGGGGCATGATCTCAAAATGATTGTCATCATGTTCAATCCGCAGCTGCTTGCGGCAGTGCAGAGGTTTGATCCTGAACTGCTTTTACCATTCCGAAGTCATGATTCCAGCCCTTCCCATCATATTGTGAACGGTCAAACTCGGAGTCAGGTGATGACGACTTATATCGAGAATATTTATCAGGAATATATACAGAACAAGCGTTCAAGCCGCTCGGTCATCATCGGGCAGCTCATGCTTTTCCTGGCTGAGGTCAACCGCCATTTCGATGCCGCCCCGGCTTCGGTTGATTACTTCATGCCGCCCCGTCAACTTGAGCTGATGAGGGAGGTTGTCCGCAATATGGAACAGGATCTGTCCAGAGCATGGACGCTGCGGGAGCTTGCTGATCTTGTGCACCTCAGTCCTTCTCGGTTCAGCGTGTTATTCAGCCAGGCGGCGGGGAGCTCGCCTCTGAATTATTTAGTCCAGCTGCGGCTATCTCATGCTGTGCGGCTGCTTGAAGAGAGAGACGATCCGATTCTTGATATTGCGATCTCCTGTGGATTTCGCAATTTATCGAACTTTAACCGGCTGTTCCGCAGGCATTTGGGTGTATCGCCTTCCACTATGCGTAGACGACTGCGCGGGGATCGAAGAGAATAGTAAGATAGTATCAATAGAGAGAACTATTGCAGAAGAAGCGATAGTTCTTTTTTTTGTATCCTGTAAGGGAGAAGGAGTGGTGAGTAGGATGAACTACTATCTTGGAGTAGATGCGGGCGGAAGCAAGACGCACTGTCTGATCGTGAATAGTAACGGACAAATCATGGGCCAAGGTGCCGCAGGTAACGGGAACCATCAGATCGGTTTAAAGGAGGCCGAGGAGAATATTGCATTGGCCTGCCGATCAGCCCTGAACAAGGCTGGATTATCTCCTGAAGATGTGAGCTATGCCTATTTCGGGCTTGCTGGGGCAGATCGGGAACCGGACTATAAGATTTTGCGGCCCATGATCGGGGCACTTCGATTCCCTAATTACCGGATCACCTGTGATACGATGATCGCCATGCGTGCAGGGACTTTGAGGCCTTATGGAGCGGTGATTATCAGCGGGAGCGGCTTCAATGCGGCTGCCCGGAACCGGTATGGGGAAGAGCTTCAGTATGGAGGCTTCGGCTACTTGTTCGGTGATGGGCATGGGTCAGGAAGAAGCCTGGCGGACTTCGCTTTCCGCTCTGCTGTACGTGCCTGGGATGGGCGCGGCAAGCCGACCCTGCTGCACGACTTGGTGCTGCGGGAGACTCATTTTCCAGATGTTCCGCATATGCTGGACGCCGCCCTGGATGATGAGTTTCACCCACCGCTCAGGCTTGCAGAGCTTGTATTTGAAGCTGCCCGGCAGGGAGATGAGCTGGCCCGGTCCTTCCTCTGGGAGCAGGGGACCGAACACGGTAATGCCGCAGCTGCATTAATCCGCCGTCTTGGCATGCAGGATGAGGTGTTCGATGTCGTCCTTGGCGGCAGTGTGCTTGCGAAGAGCGGGCAGAACAGCATGGTGGAAGCGATTAAGGAAGAGCTCCGCAAGACGGCCCCGAAGGCCGCGGTCTCCCGAATCAGGATGGAGCCTGTGGCGGGTGCTGTGCTTACTGCTATGGATGAAGCAGGTCATCCCGCCAATGAGAAAGTCATTCGGATGATGGAGCAATTTTCGTTTTCTAAATCGGAAGGAGAGCGAGTGTAATGAATAACAAACCAGGACTTAAACTTGCGGTGATCGGTGGAGGATCGTCCTATACCCCTGAATTAGTGGAAGGCTTGATTCAAGGCTATCACGACATGCCGGTGGCTGAGCTGTGGCTGGTGGATATCGAAGCAGGCAAGATGAAGCTTGATATTGTCGGCAATCTGGCAAGACGAATGGTTCGCAAGGCGGGCATTCCTATGGAGGTACACTTAACGCTTAACCGCCGTGAGGCAATCAAGGATGCGGATTTCGTAAGTACTCAGATTCGTGTTGGGCTGCTGGAAGCCCGGAAGCTTGATGAGCATATTCCGATTCGCCACGGGGTTGTCGGTCAGGAGACAACAGGTCCTGGGGGGATGTTCAAAGCGCTTCGCACCATACCGGTAATTCTGGACATCTGCCGGGATATCGAAGAGCTGGCGCCGAATGCCTGGATGCTTAATTTCACGAATCCGGCGGGTATGATCACAGAAGCGGTTACGAAATACTCGAGGGTGAAGACAGTGGGTCTGTGTAACTCACCCATCAACTTTCAGAAGTTCCTTGCCGAAGTGTATGAGGTGGATGAGAGCCGTGTGCTGCCTGAGTTCGTGGGGATTAATCACCTGCACTGGGTTACCTCCGCACAGGTTGATGGGGAAGAGAAGCTGCCCGAGATTCTAGCCGGAGACCGCGAGCATTCAGCTAAGAATGTGCCTACCGTAGGCTGGGATAGCGACTTCCTGCGTTCCCTTGGTGCGGTTCCGACTTATTATCTGAAATATTACTATATGATGACCGAAATGTACGAGGAAATGAAGGAAGCACTTGGTCAAGACGGGACCCGGGCGGATGTGGTAAGCCGGGTGGAGAAAGAATTGTTCGAGCTCTACAAAGATGAGAAACTCGAGGAGAAGCCGAAGCAGTTGGAACAGCGCGGCGGCGCCTATTATTCTGAGGCCGCTGTGAAGCTGATGCGCTCACTGTATCAAGGAAGCAACGACATTCAGACTCTGAATGTGCAGAATGGCAGGATATACGACTTCTTGCCGGAGGATGCCAGCATCGAGATTAACTGCGTAGTTACCGGGCAGGGCCCTATTCCCTTGATGCCGACCCATGTACCCGAGCATGTGAAAGGCCTGCTTCATGCGGTGAAGACCTATGAGAGCATGGCAATCAAGGCCGCAGTAAGCGGAGATCGGGATCTTGCCTTGCAGGCGATAACGCACCATCCACTGGTGCCATCGGTTACCGTTGGCAAGGCGATTCTTGATGAGATGCTGGCGGCGCATAGGGCGCATTTGCCGCTATTTTTTAAGGACTAAGCAGATAGAATTGAAGCAATAGATAAAAGATAATTTCAACTCACAAAGTTGTTCTCGGAATCACCGTGCTTTTCCACCCAGCCTTTTGCTTTTCCCTCAACCGTGATATATTTTCCTAAGGGTTATCCACTTGGAACAACATTTCCATACACAAGGAGAGAACGCGAAATGATTAAGCATGTCGTCCTATTCAAATTGAAAGATTCTTCGCCAGAGAGTGTAGAGAGAACCGTATCCGTACTTCGCGGATTGGAAGGGAAAGTGGAGCAGCTGGTGGATATTCAGGTTGGCTCCGATGTCATTCACTCCGAGCGCTCTTATGATATTGCACTGATCACAACCTTCGCTTCGCTTGAAGATCTCCAGGGCTATCAGGTTCACCCTGAGCATAAGAAAGTGATTGAGCATATGGTTCAGGTGCGTGAATCGCAGGTTGCTGTAGACTTTGAATTTTAAGGGGTTCTGACTGATGTATTATGTGAACCGGGAACAGATTGAGCGGCGGCTTAACGTGATACCCCAGATTATCGAGGTGCTGAATCAGGCTGAGGCCAAGATGAATCAGAATCTGGAGCTTCTCTATGCATTCGCCGAGGAGAGAGCCCTGCACCTGGGTATAGAAGTCGTGACCGATGTAGGGAGTTATCTCATCGACGGTTTTATCATGCGGGATGCCAGCAGCTATGAGGATATCATCGACATTATGCTGGATGAGAAAGTCGTGGACGGCGAGCTTGCCGCGTTGCTGACAGAGCTGGTTCGGCTTCGCAGGCCGCTGGTTCAGGAGTATTTTGACTGGCGCAAAGATGGGCTGAGCGAGCTGGTAGCCAGTCTTCCGGATGCGCTTACGTCTTTTGCGGTGAAGGTTAGAGAGTATTTGGACCGAGAACTTAACTAAATGCGGATAGATCCAATCAGCAGGACATAAGCCTGAATCATGGTCACTGGATCATGGTTTAGGCTTTTTTATCTGCCGTCTATATAAAACGCAGTTAGAAAAATGACATGCAGGGGAGGAGTAACGGAGGGGAAGCTTGGAACTGAAGGAGCGAACGCGATCGCCTTTGTCTCCGGATTTCAACCGAACTGCGGTATAAATCAAGAAATCTGGAGACAACAGCGGCCGAAAGTCCAAGCATTCCCTGTAGTTACGACTGTACCCAATAATGTGAACATTTTAACTGCGTCTTATATAGAATAAATTTCTTGAATTTCATCTTCATCTGTGTCAAGACAAGCCCAGGCTGCTTATAATGTATCAACAATATAGGCATTCGCCCTGATATGAAGCTGGTCTTAGGTATCAGAGTGCCGAAAGGGAGAGATGTTGAATGAGTCAAAAGAATTTCTGGTTGGGCGCGCTCGTAGGAAGTGTAATCGGTTCGGCGGCAGCACTGCTGCTGGCTCCTAAGAAAGGCAGTGAGCTGCGTAAGGATATCGCGGACGGTGCGCGTCAGGTTGGCGACAAATCCCGTGAAGTTGCAGGCAAGGTGAGCGAGCATACTTCCGAAGTGATCAATAAGGTAAAAGGTAAAGCCCATGATGTAGTCAGCAGCATTCATGCGCTTCGTGAGAAGAAAGTCAAAGCGGGCGTGACGGAGGAGGAGCTCGTGGTTCAAATTTCCGCTTCTAAAGAGAATAACGAGGCGGCTGCTGTAGACATTACAGAGTCTGCCGAAGCTGCCAAGTAATCTGATGTTTTGGACATAAGACCCTTCGGGGTCTTATTTGCATTTTGTAAGATCTTCCACTTTCCTTGTCCCCCCGCATAAATTGGGTTAATATTTAGGTACGCTTTGTGACTGGATGTCATAAAGTAACGGTGAGAATCATATGGAACGAATGTTGGGCCACTTAGGTTAAGTTCATTCCATATCAACCTATGAAAAAGGAAGCGGGATGTTCGTGCAGCAAGCTATCGCAATACTAGATTCGGGAGTAGGAGGACTGACGGTTGCGAAAGAGGTCATGAGACAACTCCCCCGGGAGAAGGTCATCTACTTCGGAGATACAGCACGTACTCCCTACGGCCCGCGCACACCGGAAGAAGTTCGCTTGTTCACGGAGCAGATAGTTGACTATTTAATTCAATTTAATCCAAAAATGATCGTGATTGCCTGCAATACAGCTACAGCGGCAGCGCTAGACTACATTGCATCCAAGATTTCCATTCCAGTCATCGGGGTGATTCGCCCTGGTGCGCGCGCGGCAATCAGTGCGACGAAGACTGGACACGTCGGTGTGATCGGAACGGCTGGAACCATTCAAAGCGGCGCCTATCCTGCAGCTCTTAAAGAGTTGTCACCTTACATTCATGTGGTGAGTGAGGCTTGCCCAACACTCGTGCCGCTTGTGGAACGGGGAGTGTTCGATACTCCAGAGACTCAGGAAGTCGTTAAGGATGCCTTGAAAGAGATCAAGCAGAATGACATTGACTGCCTCATCCTTGGATGCACTCATTATCCATTTCTTAAGAAAGCCATCCAGCTTGAGATGGGATCTAAAGTTAAGCTGATCAGTTCAGCGGATGAGACAGCGAGGGAGATTAGCACGGTACTGTATCAAAAAGGGCAGCTGGCCCGCGGCGATGAGACGCCGATTCATCAATTCTTTTGCAGCGGGGATGCGGAGATGTTCCAATCCATTGCTTGTGAGTGGCTTGGTGAACATATCAATCTTACGCCTGTCGTGTGGCAGAATCCTGTGCTTTAGGGCAGGGACTTACAAAAGTCGATATCTAATATCAAGAACAAGGTAGATGGCAACCCCGGTAGAACTTAGGTTCTCCGGGGTATTTGCTGTTCTTGTCATTAACATGGGGCAGAATCCTGAGCATACAATGGAAGAAACAGAGGAAGAAACACAGCATTTTAACTGATCGGCTCTTCAGTTCGGGCTTTGATAAATGTTGAAAGAGGTGGGTACAATGGGATTCTGTTCGCATCATGGCAGAGGACGGATTGTTCAGGTAGGCAGTCAGTATTTGTATAAAGATCTGATTCAGCAGGTGAAGCAGCTGCAGTGCAAGTATCCTTATCTTGATGTACTGGAGATCGGACGGAGTGTTATGGGCAAGCCCATTCACTGTCTTCGCCTGGGCACCGGTCCCCGCGCGATTCATATGAACGCCTCGGTGCATGCGAATGAATGGATTACTTCTCCGCTGCTTCTGCGGTTTGTGGAAGAGATCGCCGCGTCGAGCGCAGTAGCCACGGAACGCTGGAGCAGAGAAGCATGCTTTTGGCTGAAGGAGGTCACCTTGTGGGCGGTGCCGATGGCCAATCCGGATGGGGTGAATTTATCCCAGGAGGGCGTGACTTCCGCCCATGTCAATGCAGATGAATTGATCAATTGGAATAAGGGAAATATGGACTTCAGCCGCTGGAAGGCGAATATTCACGGGGTGGACCTGAATGACCAGTTCCCGGCCTATTGGGAAGAGGAACGGCAGCGGCGCGGAGTTCATATGCCCGCCTCTCAGGATTATGGCGGTACAGCGCCGCTTACAGAGCCTGAAGCGAAAGCGCTTGCGGAATTGACCCGGTGGGAGAACTTCGAGCTGGCCCTGTCTCTGCATACGCAAGGGAAGGAGATATACTGGAATTACCGGGATCTCGAGCCCTTTGATTCTCAGCAGCTAGCCCACAGGTTCGCCTATGCATCGGGATACCGGGCAGTTAAGCTTACAGGAAGTGATGCCGGGTACAAGGACTGGTTCATTAAGGAGTTCAGAAGACCGGGATTCACGATTGAAGCCGGGGAAGGCGTTAACCCACTTCCGCCAGCGGAGTTCGAGAGCATATATGCGGAAGTGTCCGAGCTGCTCGCGGAAGCGATGCGAACTTGAATTATTCATAAACCAGGAAAACGGGTATCCTAAGGGTGTAGGCGAATGCTGCCGAAGCAAGTTTTGCTTCGCAAAACTTTTAGGAGGGGACATTCATGAAACTGCAAAAATTATGGTCGCTCAAACGCTGGGCCCATATTTTCCGCCGGCTGCCTAGACTTATCACGTCCTCCCAAATCCCCTTGTTCGAGAAGCTGATGTTCCTGGTTCCTGCGGGGCTGTATTGGGTACTGCCGGATGTGATGCCCTTCATTCCGCTGGATGATATCGCGGTGTCAATGCTCCTGATGAACTGGTTCGTCACACGAGCGGAGCGGAAATATCCACTCCTGTAAAATCCTTATCCCAGTTGGGCCTATGGTCTGCTCCTTGCATGCGGGGGGCAGATTATTTACAATAGCCATATTGGGTTTTAACATATGAATAGGAGAGAGAGCCATGAGTGTCAAGATTACACGCAATGCTGCGAAAGTCATAAAGAAAGAACTTGATAAGGAAGAGAACCAGGGCAAAGGTCTTGCTCTGAAAGTGTTCGTTACGCATTCACATGGCGACCATGCTCACTATGGTCTCGATTTGGCCAAGCCTACAGATAAGGACACTGTAGTGTCCACTGACAAAGAAATCGATGTGATCGTGGATCTGAGTGACCCATTCCTCGAGGGTGTGAAGATTGACTACTTGTATTTCCCGGAAGAAGGCTTTGTTATTACGAACCCTTCCAAAGGCAATCACGGGGATCACTAATCTGAGCGGCGAAGAGTGCTGAGTAACAGGCCTTCTGCAGCGTACTAGTCACAGGCTGGTATGTTGTGGGGGCCTTTTTTTGACTTAGAATTACATTAAGGCATGAGTGTGAAATGATTCTGGAGGGAAATCTGGGAGCAGCAGCGAGTGGAAGAACATTTCACATGGCCGCCTTACGTGTAATCAATAGTTCCACTTAAATATAACTAAGCTTTGGTGCACTTTTACCATAACAATTGTTTGAAAAAAGCTGTGATCCTTCATCTTGCGCCAGCCTGACGAGTTAAGGTACAATACGTTTATTGACTTTATACGTTGTATTAGTATGTGACCAAGGAATCACGTAGATTACTAGTTTTTGGTAAAAGAAGGGAAGCAGCATGGCTAACGATATCCGCGTATGCGATAAATGCAATCACGTCCGTCTGAAGACGCTCGTACCCAAGCTCCAGAAGATGGCTCCAGATGCCGAGATCAAGGTCGGCTGCAAGTCTTACTGTGGCCCTTGCGGTAAACGGGCTTTTGTCTATATTAATGGCCGCTATGTCAGCGCACCAACGGAAGAGGAAGTGCTTGCGAAAGCCCAGCCTTTCGTGAAGAAGCCCCGTGCATAGGGCTGGTTCCAAATATGGGATGGGAACTAGGAACTGCATAGAAGTCCGGACAAGCCTGCCGCTTGCCGGGCTTTTTTGCATCCATTACGGGGGATTTAACGCCTGACTAACATGCCGCTGTGCTGAATCTTACATTTCGGTGGTAATCTAAATTTAATGCAAAAAAAGCTGCCCGCCGGTCTAACGACCCTGCGGAACAGCTTCCTCAAACTTCTGTATCAAGTCGTACATAATCGTTTTGTCTGAATAATCGAGCTGCTTCTTAGCTTCCTCATATCCCTGACGTGCCCGCTCTACTTCAGTCTTCTGGCGGGTGCTTAAATCGTAGCATGTTCCATTCTCGAACACACCGTCTGCTGAAGGAATATAGTAGATAGCCCCATCGGTGAATGCACCAGATCTTAGAACAACCATCTTCTGACGATCATCAAAAATATCATTTCCCATCATGTAAAAATGCTTGGATGAAATCCCCAGCAGATGCAGCAGGGACGGGGTCATATCCAGCTGACCCGCAGGCTCATCATATACCCCGGCATGCTTCCCGTCAGGCAAGTGGACGAGCAGTGGAACCTGATTCATAATTTGCTCCATATCCAGATCAGTCAAGCTTTTGCCCAGAAATTTCTCATAATAAGACTTATCTTTGATTGAGTTATCATGATCGCCATAGAAGTACAAGATGGTCTTGTCCCATAATCCTTCGGCTTTCATCTGATCAACGAGCTGACCAAGCGCCGCATCGGTATAATGAATCGCTTCGAGATAATCCCCGAATATCGTTCCCGAGAATTCGCCTACATCAAGCTGCTGAACAGGTTCGGGCAGAGAATAAGGATGATGGCTGGACAGTGTAACCATATAAGAATAGAATGGCTGTTTCTCCTTGCCCATGAACCCAAGCGATTGCTTGAAAAAAGACTTGTCTCCAAGTGACCATCCGAGCGGCTCATCGATCACGTAATCCTTTTTGCTGTAAAAGCGGTCATAACCCATGTTCTTGTACATCGTATACCGGTTCCAGAAACTGCTGTCATAGGCGTGGAATGCCGCGGTGGTGTATCCGCCTGACTTCAGAATCTGGGGCAGCACATCATATTGATGGTCCGGGTAACGGGTGAATACAGATCCGGTTGGCAGCGGATGCAGCGAGCTATGAGATGAGAAGTCGGCGTCGGAGGTCCGGCCCTGCCCGGTCTGATGATAGTAGTTAGAATAGTAGAGACTTTCCTTCATCAGCTTATTGAAGTTCGGGGTGACCTCCTGGCCATTCACCTGCTTGCCAATCATGAAGTTCATGAAGGCCTCGGCCTGGATAACCATCACGTTACTGCCCTTATATGCTCCATAAGTCTCGTTCATAACCGGGCGATCCGAGCTTGCGTCGGCGTACCATTGTTTAATGTCAGCAAGCTCCTGATCAGACAATTGTTTCTTTGGACCCCAGTGCTCAAGGCCGTACTTGTAGACATCATAATAATGAAAGCCGAGCAGCCCCGTCACATTGTAGAGCGCCATATTCCACCAGTTCCCGGCAAAAAGACCGACAGCCCATGTCGAAGTATAATAATGGATCGGCCCTAAGGCCAGCGCAAGACCAAGACCTAAGGTGACAATTCCCGTGATCAGACGCTGGGTTATTCTCTTTAGACGAGAATCTCTTGTTCTAGACCCACGATCATATACAGTGCTGCGGCGTCTACGTGAAGCCAGGATGAAGATCATGGGAATATAGAAGATCCAATCGATAAAGAACCAGATATCGGTCCAGTGAATCAGCTCACGAATACTCCCGCCCAGTTCACCTAGCTGACCAGCCTGAAGCAGCACAGGAATGGTAATGAAGTCCTGAAAGTAACGGTAGTAGACCAGATCCGAGAAGATGAGGGCAGTAAGCACAAGATTCAGGATGCTAAGCGCGATGCCGCGACCTCTTCTAGGAAGCCATAACGTCCAAAAGGAAGCGGCCATAATCGAGCCGATAGCAATGACATAATCGAGTCTGCTCATATCGATGTTGTTCGCGTGCAGATGGGAGTGCATATAGCCTAGCTTCCATAAAATGATGGCGATAAATATGAAGTATTCCAGATGTCGATATTGAAACACACGTCTCAGCGATGAACCAGCATCGCTCTTTTCTAGTAAATTCACTTAATTTCCTAGCGCTCCTTCCATTGCATGGACAAGTTCCCCTTCGTGCTAACGACGAGGGGGAAGAGGTCCAAGAAACTGAAGATATTGACACTCGATCCGGCCATTGAACAGCTTGCGGCGCTTGTCCGCTTTCTTGTGGAAGTCCTGCTCGAACTGCTTGGTCGGGGTAATGGCAAAGAATGACCAGGTCGGAAGCCCGGCCGCCACTCTACCAAGCTGGGAGATCAGCTTCCGGATTTCTTTCTCCTCACCAATACGCTCACCATAAGGTGGGTTGGTGATCAGACAGCCGTAGTCACCTTCTGGAGTGATGCTAGCTGCGGGAAGCTTCTTGAATGTGATCTCTTTGCCAAGTCCTGCGCTCTTCGCTGCCGCCATGGCGATCTCAATCGCTTCCCCGTCGATATCGCTGCCTGTAATCTGAAGCGGAATATCATCGCGTACCGCATCAAAGGCTTCCTCGCGTGCTTCCTGCCACAGCTCCTCAGGAATAACCGGCCAATTCTCGGAATTGAAGGAGCGTCTTAAGCCGGGAGCAATGTTCCAGCCGATCATGGCAGCTTCAATCGGAATGGTGCCGGAGCCGCAGCACGGATCATACAGAGGACGGTGCGGGCCCCAGCGGCTGAGCAGGATCAAGGCGGCAGCCAGGGTTTCTTTCAAAGGGGCCTCTGTTGCATGCTTGCGGTAACCGCGTTTATGCAGTCCGGGACCTGTTGTATCCAGCGTAAGCAGCGCCTTGTCATTCAGAAGATTGACCTCAATTACATACCTTGGGCCGTTCTCCTGGAACCACTCGGTATGGTAAGTTTCCTTCAACTTCTCGACTATAGCTTTCTTGACGATGCCTTGGCAGGCAGGGACGCTGCTGAGCTGGGATTTATGCGACCGGCCTTCGACCGGGAATTCGCCATGGGCTGGGATCCAATCCTGCCAAGGCAGCGCCTTGGTTCCCTCGAATAGTTCATCGAACGTAACGGCACTGAACTCACCTAGCTTCACCAGCACACGGTCCGAAGTACGGAGCCACAAATTACAGCGGCAAATATCAATGAAATCGCCTGTGAAATTTACGCGTCCGTTCTCCACCCTTACATCTTCATATCCTAAATCCTTCAATTCACGGGCAACAATGGATTCCAGACCCATGGGTGCTGTCGCGATTAGTTCTAATTGCCTTGACATGATCTCAACTCCATTTTGACTTGTGGGAATGCCTCAAAAACCATACAATCTAATCTGTAGATGCATTCAATTTAGTATAGGACAATGTACATAAACATACAATTGGCTTTCGCTTCAGGAGGCCGTATGATTGCAACGAATATCGGTTTCAAGAAAGGGGAATGGTCTTCATGATCACACCAGAACAATATAGTGAGGATTTGTATGAGGCAGATGAGACTCTGCTCCGGGTAAAAGAGTCCATTGCGGCAGCAGGCATTCAGGACGTCTCCATCGCGCCAGGCTATGGACGTCTCCTGACCATGCTGGTCCAAATGTCCAAGGCGCAGAGCGTGCTTGAAATCGGAGCTCTGGGGGGATACAGCGGCATCTGCCTGGCACGCGGACTAGCCCCGGGAGGACGAATCGTCTCCCTGGAGCTTAGCCAGGAGAATGCGGATTTGGCTCACCGCAACATGCGTGAAGCCGGCTATGGCGACCAGGCAGTCTATATGGTTGGCCCGGCTCTGGATTCCCTTGAGGCGCTGAAGGCCAAGGGGGACAAGTTCGATTTCTTCTTCATTGACGCTGACAAAGAGAATTATCCAAACTATCTGGAGCATGCGATCCAGCTAGCACGTCCTGGAGCGATTATCGCGGGGGACAACACCCTGCTGCGTGGCCGCACTCTGAATATGGAGAAGAACGGCCCTTCCGTGCTGGCAATGCGTAAATTCAACGAGACGATTGCCCGGGACGAGCGCTTGATCAGTACCTTCCTGCCTGCTTATGACGGCCTGGCGTTGGCTATAGTTAAGTAGGGAGAAGCAGAGGTCCGACGTAGTCTTATGCTGTTGTTCGACCTGCGGAAATTCAGTATAAACTACAACAAACCAGCGTATTGTGGAGCGTGCAATACTATATAAACTGATTCAGCACTCACTCCAACAGGCTGGCAGGCCATCAATGAATTGGAGATGATACTATGTGCTGAATCCCGACAGAGATCAAAGTCTCAGAGTGTGGCTAGGTGAACTGAAAGAGGAGCTTGTTGGGCTAGAACAAAATCTAATGACTCTTAAAGAAGAGAGGGCTCACTTAGAACACCGGATAAAGTATCTGTACGTCATTGCCGAGCAAAGTGATGACAGGGCAAAAAAAGGTCTTTATGAGCAGTTTGTCAAGCCTTTAAAAGAGAAACGAGAAGATGTAAGGAAAAGGTTAGATGGTTTCGCGGAAGAAAATTTCGAGCGCATTAAAGCTCTAAAAGCGATGACTACAAGGCTAGAAAAAGAGTTCGAAATATAGCTTAATAAAGACATGGAGGCAGCCGGGCAAGAAAGTTCGGCTGATTTCATTGTGCTTATACAAATATTTATACAAATGAAAGAGGAGTAGAAATTAACATTGTTTACGTTATTTCCTACTCCAAATTGTAGTACATTTAATCGGCTTGGAATTCGGTGGTTTTTGTTTGTATAGCTTGCCGCAGGAATGCCGGATCGCACCAACGGCCTTCATCGTAGGCGATGACAGACTACTTAGCTGTCTTAATGCTCCTTAGGCTAATGCCAAGTCTACGCTGGGTATTTAATGCTCGTAGGAGGCTATGTCTGATAGCCACCGTCTTAATGCGTATAGGTTCAAGTGTTCTGAGTCTCTGCATGAATCTTTCAGGCCGGAAGCTGAGTTGTCAGCGATCCGCGTGATTTCTCTCCTCAGCTAAAGCCCAGCGGAGCGGGCCGGGCGAATCCGAAGAAACGGAGTGTTCGCCTAAAAGCTTTCTGAAAGAAAGCTACTACGGAAGCATATGCTTTATCTCCAAGCTTCTCCAGCTGCCAATTCAATCAGGAAGCTTGGAGATAACAGCGATCGCAGGAATGCCCGGACCGCGCAGCGGACATTACGCTTTACGCTCCAGCCCCCTACTGAAACGAAGGCGTATCCCGATGCGCATACAGCTTGGCCCTCACCCAGATGGTGTTGGCAAGCAGCAGGACACCGGAGATGATGAAGATCCCCTCTATTCCGATATATCCCGACAAGAAGCCCCCGATGGACGCCCCCAACATATTGCCAAGCGCGAGCGTGCTGCTGTTGAATCCGAAGGCTCGGCTCTCCATCCCGTCGGGGGTGTAGGAGCGGATCAGCGCATTGACACTGGGAAGCAGCCCGCCCATGCATATGCCCATGAAGAAGCGGATAATGACGAGCTGCCAGACCGATTGGACGAAGGCCTGTGGAATCAGCGTAATGGCCGTGCCGATAAGCGCGAAGGTAAGAACACGATGAGCACCGACCTTATCGCTGAACTTTCCGAGAATTGGAGAAGTGATCATATTGGACAAGCCGGTAACGGCGCTGACAAAGCCCGCCCAGAACGATAGATTAACCACACTTCCATGAAGCTTCTCCACGTATAGAGTCAGGACAGACATCGGGCTCAGCATGGCGAACTGAAGCAGGAAGGTCACAGCGAACAGAGCAGCCAGCTGCGGTGTTTTGTTCAATTCCCGAAAGCCTGCGAGCACCGAGATTTGCGGAGTATGGGAAGCTTCTTCCCGGTCAAATTTCTCACGAACCAGGAACAAAGCGAGTAACGAAGCTACAAGAAGGAGAGCACCTGTAATAAAAAAGATCGGCCGAAAACCCACCCAATCCGCCAACAGTCCCCCGATCAAGGGTCCAAGGATTGTACCAGCAACAATTCCGGACTGCGTAATCCCCATGGCATAGCCCATACGTTCTTTGGGCGTAGTTCCCGAGATTAACGAAATGGCCGCCGGGTTGAAGCCGGAGATGGTTCCGTTCAAGAGGCGAAGGCCAAGCAGCTGCCAGGGAGCGGTAGCAAGCCCCATTAGTGCGATTACGATCGACATTCCGAAGCCCGAGCGCAGCAGCATGATTTTTCGTCCATACCGATCGGCTAGCTTCCCCCATAACGGTTGAAATATAAAAGAAGTAGCGAAGTTGGCCGCAAATATGATTCCGGCCCACAATCCAAGCTCCTTAGCCCCGTGTACTCCGAGGTCCTCGGATAGATACAGCGGGAGAAAAGGGGTGACCATGGTCATTCCGGCATTAACAAGAAATTGGCCTAACCACAGCACGATGAGATTGACTTTCCAGGTTGGCATCGAGCCCCTGGTTCTAAGGATATTAATCATAGCCCCTATTATCCTCCCATAGAAAGAGTTTCATTATTATACCATAACGCCAAAATGCCTAAGTTTAAGCTCTGGTTCATTTATTTCATAGGATTGTCATGGGTTCTTCATCCGGGACGGGTTGTTACTTACTTTTAAAAAGGGCATAATGAGATTTAGGGAAATTTTATAGATGGAGGCGTCTTCATGACATATAATGACCGGTTTATCCGTGCTTGTCTTAAGCAGGAGGTAGATCAGCTGCCAGTATGGTATATGCGCCAGGCTGGAAGGTACGATCCGGAATACCGCGCAATCAAAGAAAATTACAGCCTGCTTGAAATATGCCGGCAGCCAGAACTTGCAGCAGAAGTCACTCTAATGCCAGTTCGTAAGCTTGGTGTAGATGCGGCTATTTTGTACTCCGATATTATGAATCCGGTTGCTTCCATCGGTATTGATTTTGATATTGTGAAGAACATCGGCCCTGTTATCGACAATCCGATTCGGACCGCTGAAGATATTGAACGGCTGCGGCCAATAGATGTAGAAAAGGATCTCTCCCATATCCTGGAGACGATTCGTATTCTGGACCGTGAACTTGAGGTCCCTCTAATCACCTTTGCGGGTGCGCCCTTCACGATTGCAAGCTACTTGATTGAAGGCCGTCCATCCAAGAGCTACATACGCACCAAAAGTCTGATGTATGGCGAGCCGAAGCTGTGGCACCGCCTGATGGATAAGCTTGGAGACATGGTTATTGAATATTTGAAGCATCACGTGAAGAACGGAGGCAAGGCATTCCAGGTGTTTGACAGCTGGGTAGGCGCTCTTTCTCCGAAAGATTTTGAAATTTACGTGCTGCCAACCATTACCCGTATCTTTGCCGAACTTGAGGCACTCGATGTACCGAAAATATATTTTCCTGGAGTCAGCTCAGGCGAATTGCTGCCTACACTTACGAACATCAAGGCTGATGTGATCGGACTTGACTGGCGGGTATCCATTGAAGAAGGCCGCCGGCGCACAGGTGGAGGCTTTGCGGTTCAAGGAAATCTCGATCCTTACGTGTTGACGGCTCCTATGGATGTAATCAAACAGTACGCGAAGGAAATTATCGACGAAGGGATCAAGTCACCGGGATTTGTGTTCAATTTGGGTCATGGGCTGTTCCCGGAGGCTTCTCTGGACAAGCTTCGCGAGCTGACCGAGTATGTACACGAATACTCAGCCGAGGCTCTCCGTTAGCCGGTACTGGCTTACTATCTGGATATACTAAATAAATGTCAGAGGTGAATATTTAACGTGAACAATAAAATTGGCGTGCTTGTTATGTCTTACGGAACACCCGAAAGCCTGGAGCAGGTTGAAGCTTATTATACCCATATTCGCCGGGGCAACCCGCCCACAGAAGAGCAGTTGAAGGAATTGAAAGACCGTTATGAGGCTATCGTGGGTGGTGTATTCCCGCTGAGAGCGAACACGGATAATCAGGTTGCTGCCTTGCAGGAGACTTTGAACCGGGATGCGGCAAATCTTGGCGTACAGTTTGTCTGCTATCAAGGTCTGAAGCATGCTTCTCCATTCATCGAGGATGGGGTGCAGCAAATGGCGAGAGACGGGATCACCCGCGCGGTGGGCATTGTTCTGGCCCCGCACTATTCAATTATGAGTGTAGGCGGTTATATCAATCGTGCGGAAGAGAAAGCAGCTGAGCACAATATCAAGTTCTCTTTCGTCAAGAGCTATCATCTGCATCCCAAATTGATTGAAGCCTTAGCGCAGCGGGTAAGCCGCAAGCTTGATCAATTCGAGGAAGTCGGTGCCGAGCGGGATAAGGTTAAAGTTCTGTTCAGCGCACACAGTCTTCCCGAGAAGATTCTTGAGATGGGTGATCCTTACCAGGACCAGCTTCTTGAGACCTCCAAAGCGGTTGCGGAGCAGACTAATGTAACCAACTGGCAGTTCACATGGCAGAGTGCAGGCCGGACAGCTACGCCTTGGCTTGGACCGGATATTTTGGATACACTGAGGGACTTAAGTATTGAGCAGGTGGAAGATGTGCTTGTTGCTCCGGTTGGGTTCGTATCCGACCATCTGGAAGTTCTATACGATCTGGATATTGAAGCCCAGGCTGTAGCAGGAGAGCTGGATATGAGACTGATGCGTACCGATTCGCTTAACACCGATCCTTTGTATATGGAGACGCTTAGCGACGTCATTATCAAAGCATGGGAAGAGGAATGAATAATCTATGAGTGATTCAGATTCATCTAGGAACATAGTCATCATCGGGGGAGGACTAACCGGGCTAAGTGCAGCATTCTATATCCGGAAGTTCTACAGAGAGAAAGGGATTCCTGTCCAAATCTCGGTGCTGGAGAAGGGGAAATCGATGGGCGGCAAAATCGAGACCCTTCACCGGGACGGCTTCGTCATTGAGAAAGGACCGGACTCCTTCCTCGCCCGCAAGACGGCGATGATTGATCTTGCCAAGGAACTGGAGCTGGATCATGAGCTCGTGTCTATGAATCCTGGGGCCAAGAAGACGTACATTGTCAAACGCGGCGAGCTTCACCCAATGCCTTCAGGTCTCGTGCTGGGCATTCCCACCGAGCTGGGTCCTTTTCTAAAGAGCGGGCTTGTCTCATGGAGCGGGAAAATCCGGGCGCTAATGGACCTCATTATTCCTGCGCGCAAGAGCACTGAGGACGAGTCACTCGGGCATTTCATCGAGCGTCGGCTCGGTACCGAGGTTCTGACGAACGTGACTGAGCCGCTTCTAGCGGGAATCTATGCAGGAGACACATATAATTTAAGTCTACAGTCTACATTCCCACAGTTCGGCGAAGTTGAACGGGCGCATGGCAGCTTGATGCGCGGAATGATGACGGGCAAGAAGCCCGTTGAGACGCATACCGGAACCAAACGCAGTGCTTTTCTAACCTTCCGTCAAGGACTTCAGAGTCTGATCCATGGTCTTGTGCATGAACTGCATGACGTGGACCAACGGCTGGAGACCGAGGTTCTGGATATTCGTACAGGGAGCAGCCGTGCTTATGAGGTAGGGCTTGCTGGTGGTGAAGTGCTGCATGCCGATCAGGTTGTGGTCACTTCACCGGCATTCAGCGCTGCAAAGCTTCTGGAACCTTTCGTTGATGTGAGTGCGCTGACAGCTATCAACTACGTGTCGGTAGCCAATGTGGTAGTTGCTTTTGATAAGAAGGACCTGGAGGGAATTCAAGATGCTTCCGGGTTCCTTGTTCCCCGTGCTGAAGGTCGCAATATTACAGCATGTACCTGGACTTCAACCAAATGGCTGCATACCAGCCCGGATGACAAGGTGCTGCTCCGCTGTTATGTTGGTCGCTCGGGAGATGAGCAGAATGTTCAGCTTCCCGATGATGCACTTACTGACTTAGTTCTCAAAGATCTTCGGGAGCTCATGGGAATCAAGGCGACGCCTCTATTCTCGGAGATTACCCGGCTGCCTAAATCGATGCCGCAGTATCCGGTTGGGCATTTGCAGCAAATTGCCAGCTTGCGTGAAGAGCTTAAGGCCAAAGCACCGGGCTTATATGTAACTGGAGCGGCTTTTGAAGGAGTCGGTCTGCCCGACTGCATTAAGCAGGCCAAAGAACTCGCAAAGATCATGACGGGCGAGCCTGTCCATTAACAATTAACCTATAACCCCGGGCCATCCAGGCTCGGGGTTATTCTTTTCTCGGGAGTGTAGTTGGAACGTTACCATGTTGATAGATACAAGTAATGGTGAACGACCGTAGGGATCATCAATCTTCACATTAACTTTTCATACACAAATGTCGGAATATTAGTGTAAATTCAAATTTTTGGTAACAAAATGAGCAGAATATACGTTTGTTTATAAAACCCCATTAATTAAAGAATTTAATTTTAAATGAAGGGAAGATCAGATATGAAAAAATGGATGCCGGCTGCCATTGTGGTAGTTCTACTAACAGGAACAATGGCTCTTGGAAACTCGGTAGAGGCAAAGACATCTGATAAGATCAAGGAACAGGTATTTATTAATGGAGTGATGCAGAGTGACGCTCTTGTCGAAAAAGGGAGAGCTCTTATTCCCCTCAGGTCCCTGAATGATCCGAATTGGCTGACCTACAATTATGATGCCAAGACCCATACCGTGACGGCCAAGAGCAAGGACGGCAGTAAGGTGATTAAGCTAAAGGCCGGTTCGAAGACTGCCACAGTTAATGGAAAACAAGTTTCACTTGATCTCAGTGTTGTAAATAAAAAAGGTCGTACCTATGTGCCCCTGCGCTTTGTCAGCGAAGCATTGGGCGGTACTGCCTACTATAATGCGAAAGACAAGCGGGCTATTGTAAGGACTCCAACCGGACAGGCAGCGTTCAATACACTGATGAAGGGTGATCTAGTGGATGCACGTAAGGAGGCGCTTAAACTTATCGCTGTGGAAGGACCTTATGATTGGACTCCTCACGGGGAAGGGTACAGGACGACTTACCAGTTTCCGGAGGGCCAGGCTCTGCAATATTCCCAAACCTATAGGCTCCTGACCAATTATATCAAGATCAACCAGGATGGGATTGCCGAAGTCATCGGACAATTGGATGAAATGGGTAACAAGACAAAATCGCGAGGGATTAAACCTGATTACAAAGGTGGGTATGTATATTTTTCTGATGATTTAATGGCTGAGCTATTGACTTATGGGAAAGTAGATTCTTTAGGTAAAGACACGGAGTTGGGACGGTTCGATTACAATCAGCATCCAGAGTTTAGAGAGCATAGATACAATTTCATTCTTCCAATTGAAGGGGAAATCCGCAAAGACGCAAAGTAAGCTGACAATCGGCATTATTCACTCTCAGGCCGTTTTATTGCTGAGGCATTATAGGGGTAGTAAGGGTAGAGTGCATCGATGGATGCACTCTTATTTTTTACTTATATGTATTAGGGGGATTTTAGTAATTGATTCACGGAGTGTTTACTATTTCTATCTATTCTTAGTCATGTAGTCCAAATACAAATCCTAGATCGTTGATTCTGATCTGTTGTTTTTCTGAACTGTCGTCTCCATGGATGAGATCGAATCTCCCTGGCATGAATAGTCATGGAGAGAAGAAAACCCGCATAGGCTCACTTCTAGGAGGAATTGGTGGCTTTAGGCAGATACAGTATCAGGAATGTTGCTTTAGTTCAACTTATTTACCTGATATAATAGATTTGATTACCTCAAATTTCATAGAATTATAAGGAGTGAATTATGCTTCAGCCGAGATCGCAAAAGTACAGCGCTGAAAAGAAGCGAAAGCTGCAGCGCCAAAGCCGATTCTGGATGCTAGTCAACTTAACCTTGATTGTATTGATCGGACTTGTTCTTACCTTTTCTTATTTTAATAACAAATCACTTGGAGGAAGGACTGTCTCAGACAATCCTGCACAGAATATTACGCCTCAGAGCAACAGCAGCAATCAGAATTCTACGGGAAATAGTTCATCGGTTACGCCTACGGATACCAGCCAGACCAATCCGGACTCCTCAGCCGAGACAGTGGGCACGAATACGAATGGAAGCCTGGTTATTAATTTTGGCGGAGATACGATCTTCTCGGGTAAAGTCGCAGACAAGATGGACCAGAACGGGATCGACTCTCCTTTCAAGTACGTAAGAGATCTATTCCAGAAAGATGATCTGACTGTTCTTAATTTGGAGACACCCGTAACTACCAGGGGCGTAGGAGCGCAGAACAAACAGTTCGTCTTCAAAGCCCATCCCGATGCGCTTAAAGCCATGAAGAATGCAGGAGTGGATGCGGTCAATGTTGCAAATAATCATACTTTAGACCAAGGTGTTCAAGGTTTGTTAGATACACTGGATCATCTTAAAACTAACAAAATATCATTTGCTGGAGCAGGCAGAAATAGCAATGAAGCATACGCACCGGTATACATAGAGCGTAAAGGCATCAAGATTGCACTGTTTGGCTTTAGCCGTGTACTTCCAGAACTGAGCTGGAATGCTAAAGCAGACAGGCCGGGGATTGCGGGTGTATACAACGACGATGTGAAATTAGCAGTTAAGTCCATACAGGATGCACGAAAGAAATCAGATTTGATTATCGTAGTAGCGCATTGGGGAAAAGAAAGAGTGACCGTTCCTGACAGCAATCAGACTTCACTCGCGCATTCCTTTATCGATGCCGGGGCTGATCTCGTAGTTGGCGGGCATCCGCATGTGCTGCAGGGCGTAGAGCAGTATAAAGGCAAGTGGATTGCCTATAGTACAGGGAACTTTGTATTCACTAAGGCAACGAACCGGCCCAAGACCTGGGATACAGCTGTATTCCAGGCACGTTGTTCGAATCAAGGGAAATGTGATTTGCGGATGATTCCGTATTTCACTGAGATTGGGCAGCCTGTACCCAAGAATGCCAAGGATGGCGCCAAGCTGATCAAGGAGATTGAAAGCCTGTCGCCAGGCGTCAAAATTGATTCAAATGGAAATATTAGATCAAGCAAGAGTGATACCAGTCTAGGACTCATACCTTCTGATACAGTAAATAAGGTCGATACCAGCATGAATAACTCGGGTTAACTAAAAGGAGCGGTCCAGATGACAGAATACTGCGTGGCCCATCGGGGATTCTCGGGGATCGCCCCTGAGAACACAATGGCAGCGGTTAAGCTTGCTATGGAAAATCCCTACGTGAATTGGATTGAAGTTGACGTTCAGTTGTCAAAAGACGGGGTGCCTTTTCTAATTCATGATTACACGTTGAACCGAACCACGAATGGCAGAGGTCCGGTCAAGGATGCGCTGTGGAGTGAGCTTAGCAAGCTGGACGCAGGAAGCTGGAAGTCTGGCATGTATGCACAGGAGAGACTTGTCACGCTGAGTGACTTTCTGAAAGCCGTCAAAGGACGGCTTCTTGTGAATCTGGAGATCAAGACAGAGGCTAACAAATATCCGGGAATCGAACAGACTGTGATTGATACGGTCAGGGAGCACGGCATGGAGAAGGAAGTGATCCTGACTTCTTTTGATACCGGGGCACTTAGGAATGTCCGAAGCATAGATAGTGAGATCCGTACGGGGATTATCATTGATGGTAGACCAGCTGATCTGCTTGATCGTCTGCGGAGCCTAGGAAGTGATTTTCTTTCTATTTCCTATAGGCACCTGACACCGGAATTTGCAGCTCATGCTGTGGAAGCAGGTATCCAGGTCATGGCCTGGACCATTGATGATGGGAAGACGATGAAGCGGATAGCTGAGATGCATCCAGACATCCTCATCTGTACGAACCGGCCGGATGTATGGCGGGAGACATTTATAGATAAGCGTTCAGCTAGAAGCAGATTTGGATTTTTTAAATGGGGAAGGAAGTAGATAAGTATGAAATCAATAGTCCGTAATGTATACTGCGTGGGCCGGAATTACCGCCTCCATGCGGAAGAGCTCGGTAATGATGTACCTTCGGAACCCATGATTTTCTTAAAGCCCTCCCACGCCGTCGTACCGATGGATGGGGCAATTATAAATTTACCTGGCGACAAGGGTGAGGTTCATTATGAGGCTGAACTGGTGCTTCGCATTGCACGTCCATATGTTACTGGAATATCTGTTGATGAGCTTGTGGATGTTATGGCGCTGGGCATTGACTTTACGCTTCGGGATGTTCAAAGTGTACTTAAGAAGAAGGGTCATCCTTGGACCGCGGCCAAAGGATTTCGCAGCTCGGCTCCGTTAACGCCTTATACTGCCTTCCCGGGTACTGAAGAAATAGGACTTACGAGCTTTGAGCTGATTAAGAACGGAGAGACCGTGCAGCGTGGAAATACGCAGGATATGATCTTCTCTCTTCAGGAGATCGTTGACTATATTGCAGATCATTATGGACTGGATGAAGGAGACTTAATATTCACGGGCACTCCTGCCGGAGTAGGTCCTGTAGCAGACGGAGACGAGCTTACGCTGCGACTGGGGGAGCATACTCTTGGCAGCTGCACGATTGAGTTTAGCGGGTAACCCATGGATTGGCTGATCGGATTTATTTGTTCTTCGGTTGTGGCAGGGGCCGCCTATTACAAGCATTCACTAACTCTATCAGGTATGTGTGCAGCGGTGATCATGGGAACGGTGTACTATGGCGCGGGGAATGCCTTTTGGTTCGGTACACTGCTGTTGTTCTTCATCACTTCCACGCTGTTCTCGAAATGGAAGAGCCGCCGCAAGGAGGAATTGGAGAAGTCTTACGCCAAGAGCGGTCAGCGCGATGCTGGACAAGTTATGGCTAATGGCGGCCTCGGAATGCTGGTATGTCTGGCTAACTGGTTCTGGCCAGATCCGCTTTGGGCCTATCTGTTCATTGGAATTATGGCCTCGGTTACGGCGGATACGTGGGCAACGGAATGGGGCGGTCTGAGCCAAAGGCCACCCCGTTCTGTGTTAACGTGGAAGGTGCTCCCGGCGGGCACCTCAGGTGGAGTATCATGGCTGGGGAGTACCGCAGCCGCGGCGGGCGCCATTTTGATTGGGATAGGGGCTTGGCTTCTATTGGAGCTAAGCGGGCTATCCGGCGGACCGATCCTTTTATGGATTGCAGCCGGCGGAATTGGCGGTCTGGCGGGGGCTTTTACCGACTCAATCTTGGGAGCTAGTCTACAGCGAATGTACCGCTGCCCGGTGTGCGGCCGGGAGGTAGAGGTTACTCAGCACTGCGGGAAGTCAACCGAACGCATACGTGGACTCGCGTGGATGAGTAATGATGCGGTCAATTTGCTCAGTTCTCTGGCTGGAGGGTTGATCGCGTTATGGATCGGATTCCTGGCAACATAGGAAGGGTGACGAATATGAGTGAAGTGCAGGGAGACAAACATAAAGCTATACTCGATGCGGCTTTCGCCTTGTTCGGTTCCCAAGGCTTCTATGATGCCAAGATCTCGGACATCGCTGAATTGGCTGGCATAGCGAAAGGTACGGTATATTTGTACTTCAAGAGCAAGGAGAAGTTGTTCGCTGCGGTCTCGGAGCGTGATTTCAATGATTTCCTGAGCAAATTGAATACCGGCCTTGAGGCAAGTGAAAGTCTACAGGAGCAGCTGCAATTCATTGCCAAACATCATTTGGAGTATTACTATGAACGGAAGGACCATACGAAATTATTTTTTATGGCCCCCAATAATGATCCCGAACTGATGGGGTTGATGAAGGATTTCCTCCGCAGTTATATGGCTGCGGTGTACCAGATTCTTGATGAAGCTGGCGTGCCGGAGCCGATGCTTCATGCGAAAGCCTACATCGGTATGCTGGATCAGCTGAAGATGGATATTTTATTTGACCGATCGTTAACCGAGGTAGACTTGAACAAGAACATTCTTTTCGTATCCCGCTTGTTTATGCATGGTTGTCCCATTCAGGATGAACCAGCTACGTAAGCATCCAGGCGAAGAGCGAATCAAAATACATGGGTAGAAGTAGGGAAACCAAGCGATGAATATAATGACTGTAGAGCAAATATCCAAGAGTTTTGGCGAGAAGGTTCTTTTCCAGGGAGCCTCCTTCGGGATGGAAGATCAGGACAAGATTGGCGTAGTCGGTGTGAATGGCACGGGCAAATCGACCTTTCTACGCGTAATTGCAGGCCTGGAGCCTGCGGATGAAGGGAAGATTGCCGTTAACAATGATGTGCGGATTCGTTACCTTGCTCAGAATCCGGACTATAATCCGGATATGACCGTGCTGCAGCAGGTGTTCCAAGGGGATAGTCCTGAGCTTCAGGCCGTCTATGAATACATGGAGACACTGAAGTTAATGGAAGAGAATCCGGCTGACCAGTCACTGGAAGATAAAGCGTCGAGGCTCAGTCAGGAGATTGACCGCCTGCAGATATGGCAGCTGGAAAGTGAAGCGAAGAGCGTATTGTCCAAGCTGGGAATTACTGATTTCTCCAGGCTAATGGGGACTTTATCCGGTGGGCAGCGTAAGCGCGTGGCACTGGCATCCGCGTTAATTCAGCCATCAGAGCTGCTGATTCTGGACGAGCCCACGAACCATATTGATAACGATTCAGTTGCGTGGCTTGAGCAGTACTTACAGAAACGCCGCGGAGCCCTGCTCATGATTACGCATGACCGTTATTTCCTCGATCGTGTAGCTTCTGTGATGCTGGAACTCGACCACGGTCGTCTATTCCGCTACGAAGCGAATTACAGCCGCTTCCTGGAGCTGAAGAGTGAGCGTGAAGAGCGGGAAGCCTCTGCGGAGCAGAAGAGGCAGAATCTGCTGCGTACCGAGCTTGCCTGGATTCGAAGAGGGGCCAAGGCACGGACAACCAAGCAGAAGGCGAGGATTGATCGTTTCGAGGAACTTCAGAATCAGAAAAGCGAGGTTCGCACCGGGGCAGTTGAGATGTCGGTAGCTTCCACACGTCTCGGGCGAAAAATATTAGAGATTAACCATCTGGGTCAGAAAGCGGGCGACCGCACACTGATCAAGGACTTATCCTATATTGCGGTACCGGGTGACCGTGTGGGTATCGTTGGACCGAACGGCAGCGGAAAGTCTACGCTGCTGAATCTGATTGCAGGCCGGCTCACGCCGGATCAGGGTGAGGTCGTTCTTGGGCAGACCGTCAAGCTGGGTTATTTCACCCAGGAGCATCAGGAGATGAATGGGGAGCAGCGGGTTATTGAATATATCAAGGACGAAGCCGAAGTGGTGACTACAGCTGATGGATCGCGAATCACAGCTTCGCAAATGCTGGAGCGTTTCCTGTTTGAGCCAACGATGCAGTGGACCCCGATCTCCAAGCTGTCCGGCGGTGAGAAACGCAGACTGTATCTGCTTAGAGTGTTAATGGGAGCGCCGAATGTGCTTCTGCTCGATGAGCCCACGAACGACCTGGATATTCAGACCCTTACAGTTCTGGAAGCCTATCTTGATGAGTTCCCCGGGGCCGTCTTCGTTGTCTCCCATGACCGTTATTTCCTGGACCGCACAATCGATAAGATCATGGCCTTTGAAGGTGAAGGAGCCGTAGCCGTTCATGTAGGAGACTATAGCGATTATGAGGAACGCCTGCGCCGTGAAGGCAGTGGTCAGGCTGACTCAGGTGAGAGTCAGAGCAAAGCCAAGAAGAATTCGGAGAAAGAATCTTCCGCTTCCCCTTCTGCTCCTTCTCCTAAGGAGAAGGTTAAATTCAGCTATAACGAGCAAAGGGAGTACGAGGCCATAGACGGCTTGGTTGAAGCTGCAGAGCAGAAGATCACAGATCTTGCGAATGCCATGGAGCAAGCCTCAAGCGATGCTGCCCGGCTGCAGGAGCTTATGCGGGAGCAGCAGGAGGCGGAGGCCGAGCTCGAACGTCTGATGGAGCGATGGACCTATCTGAATGAGCTGGCTGAGCGAATTGAAGCCCAGCGTAACGGATAATTAAATAGTCAGCATTATATAAGTTGAATTTAAGAATCACTTATAGGCAAGAGTGTGAAATGATTCTGGAGAAGCGGAGCGTTCGCATTTGTGATCAGACTTCTACCTATAAAAATTCAAATTAAGAAGTCTGAGAACAACAGCGATCGTAAGAACATTTCATACGGCTGACTAGCATGTAAATCAGTAGTTCAACTTATATAGCTGCTAAAATTTGAATAAGCCTCCAATCCCGTGTTATTCGTGGAATGGAAGGCTTATTTATTTACTTCGAGCTTTATTTTTTAGGTACCGATGGGTTACGACTACTTAGAGAATTGAACTAGCTTGGGTCCAAAGGAGCCAAGCTTTCAAGCCCATTCATATATTTACGTAGGGCAGGGGGGATGTAGATCGACCCATCCTCCCTCTGATGATTCTCAAGAAGAGGAATCAGAATCCGCGGAGTAGCCACGGCTGTATTGTTCAGGGTGTGACAGAATTTCAGCTTACCATCATTCGGATCACGATAGCGGATATTGGAACGCCGTGCCTGAAAATCCAGCAGATTCGAGGAAGAGTGGGTCTCTCCATAAGCCTTACGGCTTGGCATCCAGGTCTCAATATCGAACTGCTTGTAGGTCTTCTGAGACATGTCCCCGGTGCATACCGCCATCACCTGATAGGGAAGCTCCAGCATCTGCAAGAGATCTTCAGCATTGCGGGTTATTTCTTGGAGCATGATCTCCGATTGCTCCGGGTCATTTGCACAAAGTATGATCTGTTCCACCTTTGAGAACTGATGAACCCGGTACAGTCCGCTAACATCTTTGCCTGCCGAGCCTACCTCACTACGAAAGCAGGTCGACGCTGCCGCAAGTCTGATGGGGGAGGTTAGGTCTACAATTTCACCTGCGTAGTGAGTGACAAGAGGGACTTCTGATGTGCCTACGAGCCACTTGTCTTCTCCCTCCAGGTGATAAGATTGGTCCTTCCCAAGAGGGAAGAAGCCTGTGCCTGTCATAGCTTCAGTTGTGACAATCAGCGGCACTTCCAAGGGGATAAAGCCACGATCTATCAGCATATCAAGGGCAAGCTGCTGTACAGCTCTATGCAGAAGAACACCTGCTCCGCGGAGATAGTAGTTTCGGCTGCCTGCAGCCTTGACCCCGCGAGGGATATCGATTATGCCATGAATTCTCCCCAGTTCAACATGATCTCTCATTGGAAAATCGAAGACAGGCGGTTCACCTTCAGTTCGTAACAGGACATTATCTGCATCCGATCCGCCAATCGGCGTGTCGGGTGATACCGTATTAGGAACGAGCAAGCTCAATGCCAAGACCTGCCGGTCTAATTCAGCCAGATCGTTCTCTAGATGGGATAGCTTTGTATTATTAGCTTTTACCTGCTGCTTTAATACAGCAGCATCTTCACTGCGTTTCTCATGAACGGCTGTGCCAATCTCTTCGGACCATGTATTCCGGTTCTTCCTGAGCCGCTCAACCTCATGAAGAACCCTCCTTCTCTGATCGTCCAGCAATAGCAGTTCTTGGACATCAAGACGGATACCTTTCTGATCCGATACCCTTTGTACTTCCTCGGCGTGACTTCTTACCCAGTTCAAATCTAACATGTTCACCGCTCCTTTATTTGTAAAAAAATACAAAAAAGCGCTCTCGTCTGTTGGGACGAGGAGCGCTAGGACTCGCGGTGCCACCCAATTTGATTAAGCCAATTCTTAGCTTAATCCTCTTTGGTCCGCGATAACGGGCGGTTCCGGTTAACTTAGAAGGAACGGGTCCTTTTGACGAGAACGCCTCCGAGTTGGATTCTCTTCATCGGCATGATCTGCTGTAACATTTTTAGTAGTATAACCTATTCATTAAGCTTCAAGCAAGAATAACCCAGTAATCAATACCCAGACAAGAGGCACACAGACTAGAATATAGGCCAGCTTGAACTTTCTTTTGTGATAGGCCCACCAGCAGAAGTAAGCAATGATGATCGAAATTGGATAAGCGAACAGCATAAAGGACGAAAATTCACGGAGATTAGGTGAATTCGGGAAAAATGAACCACCCGACAGGACTCTGACCGCGGTCAGGATCACTCCGGGATAGAACACAAGCGCAGCTGTGTACAGAAGATTTAATAAGGCTAGAACAACAAAGGCAACAGGATTCTTCAAGTTGGGCCTCCTTGTCTTATTTCACAACGATGATTTGCCGAAGCGCTCTGGAATCCCCGGTAAGCTTCTTCTCGGCTGAATTAAGCTGGGCAGATCCATCCCCGTCCAGAAAGATGCCCTCTTTCGGCATTCCAGGAGCTATGGACTCTTGAATGGCTTGTCTGAATTCCGCCGCGGTACATAAGGTAGGCGTAGCGATCAGCCAGAGCCTTTGGTCGGCGTCATAGACCATACCTGAACGCAGCCTCTTATCGCCGGGGTAAGGCAGGTGCTCCTGCTCGGCAGCCGCTTCCCACAAGTCGTTGTTCATTAGGCTCATACTAACACCACCCTGGGCGAAGTAGCGACCCCGGTCAGTGACCTGGATGTCAGAGGCTGATGAGACAACCTGCACGGAGTAGGTGCCTGCTGCCTCGTCCCATACCAGGGTACCGCGAGGATACTTCACATTGAACCAGCCGCTTCCATACTGCCCTGGAGCTCCGGCAACCGGCTTGTCGTTCACAGAGGCGATAGACAAGAGATCTTTTCCGTAAAAGAAACCGCCATTGATTCCGTAACCGGAATACATGGACAAAGGTCCCTCCGCAGACTGGAGTGTAATCTCACCGGGCCGCGAAATGAGCGCATGAAGCTTCACGTTATTCGAGGCTTTGACCTCGAAATACGTGTAAGAGTGGGGGAGCCTGGATGCGCTCCCCCATAATAACAACAGCACTACACAGGCAGCCAGAGTGCCGGCAGCTGCTATTCCGCGGTAATTCAGATGAAGCTTAAGCTGTAACATATGCGCCAAGCAGCTTGACGGTGTTAATCACAGCTTGCTTATGCGTACGCTCCATCGAGTGCGAGGCGTGTACACCAGGACCGATCAGTGCGGCGCGAATGTTGTGACCCGCCCCTAATGCGGCGGAGGCGTCAGACCCGTAATACGGATAGATATCGACCGCATAAGGGATGCCGCCAGCTTCAGCAAGCTCAATCAGCTTGCTGGTCATGTCATAATCATAAGGTCCGCTGGAATCCTTGGCACAGATGGAGACGTCGGTCTCCTTGCAGCTCAGATCGTCGCCCATAGCACCCATATCCACAGCGATCATCTCATGAATCCCATCAGGAATATGTGCTGCGCCATGTCCAACCTCTTCATAATTCGAGATCAGGAAGACCAGGTCATGACGGGGTGTCCAGCCCTCACGCTTCGAGGATTCAATCAGCCCGAGAAGAGCTGCGACACTGGCCTTGTCATCGATATGCCGGGATTTGATGAAGCCGCTTGGTGTAATGACTGCGCGGGCATCGAAGGATACGAAGTCACCGGTCTGGATGCCCAGCTTACGAACATCTTCTTTGCTCTCTACAAGCTCGTCAATCCGAACTTCCATATTGCTTTCTTTGCGCGGGAAATCTCTCGCATCACTATATACATGGACAGAAGGGTGGGTAGTCAAAATCGTCCCCGTATATACCTTGCCGCTGCGGGTATGGATTTGGCAGTATTCGTTCTCGATACTATGCATCGAGAATCCCCCAACCGAAGTAATTGCCAAAGTGCCGTGAGCCGTGATCGATCTTACCATGGCTCCCAAAGTATCCACATGGGCGCTGAGTGCAATCCGGCGGCTTTCGTCTTGACCTTTCAGCGTTAATATGGCGCCGCCTTTCTCATTAAGCGAGAAAGTAACGTCAAGCTTCTTGGCTTCATCTTCAACCAACCTTATGGCCTGCTTCGTGAAGCCGCTTGGGCTTGGCGTATCGAGCAGTCTTTTTAATACGTCCAACACGTAGTTCTCATCGACTGAAATTTTCATAGTACCTCCTATAGGTTATGTATTGGATGGCTTCAGCTAAAGACTGTGTATCATAGTCTTTGTTCAATGTTATAAAGAGGGGCCTTGCTTATCTTGAGGCTGATCTTCAGCCGTCTTAGGTTCTGGTTCGGCAAATACATAACCTGTTGCCTCCTGAACCTCAGCGAGCTGAGCTTTGAGCCGCCGATTCTCTTTATCCAGCCGGTAACTCCGATATAGGCCGAACGAACCGACAATAATTCCGCCAAGCAGCGTGGAGCCTATGATGAGCAGAATAAGCGGGATCTGAACCACCCCGAATATAAGATTAACATCTACGCTTCTCACATTGATAACTGCGAATATGGCTGTCACTAAAGCAAATATTAAAGCAGCAATCAGGGACCATTGTATTCTCATGGTACACCTCCTCTTAGGACAGTATAAAATCCCTTACCCAAAGCGGGCAAGGGATTTATCAATCTGATTCATTCGATTATTTCGTCAAATTCTCCATTTGTTCGATAAGTTCCCCGAACACACTCATCGCTTCACGAATCGGCTGAGGCGAAGACATGTCAACGCCAGCTTTCTTCAGAATATTAATAGAGTAATCACTGCCGCCGCTCTTCAGGAAGCCAAGATAACGATCAACGGCTGGCTTACCCTCTTCAAGAATTTGCTTCGAGAAGCTGGTTGCAGCCGAGAAGCCCGTTGCGTATTTATACACATAAAAGCTCGTATAGAAATGCGGGATGCGGGCCCATTCCATCTCGATGTCCTGATCGACAACCATACCTGGTCCATGATATTTCTTGTTCAGATCATAGTAGATCGACGACAATGCTTGAGGAGTAAGAGATTCTCCGGCCTCCGCACGCTCGTGGATGATCTTCTCAAATTCAGCGAACATCGTCTGGCGGAACACCGTCGTCCGGAACTGATCCGCGTAATAAGTCAGCAGATACAGCTTCTGTTTCGGATCGGTAGCATGCTTCAGGAGATAATCCATCAGCAGTGCTTCGTTCGTAGTCGATGCCACTTCAGCGAGGAAGATTGTATATTGGGCATCCCGGTATTTCAGGGCCTCATCCGAGAAATAAGAATGAAGCGCATGACCCATCTCATGGGCAAGTGTGAACATGCTGTTCAGGTTATTGTTATGGTTCAGCAGAACATAGGGGTGAGTACCGTATGCACCCCAGCTGTATGCTCCTGTCCGTTTGCCCTCATTCTCATATACATCGATCCAGCGGTGATCAAATCCTTCCTTCAGCACTTTCAGGTAATTCTCACCCAGTGGCTGCAGCCCTTCGCTAACCAGTTTCTTCGCCTCATCATAAGTGATACCCCATTTGTACTCCTCCACAAGAGGAGCGAACAAGTCGTACATATGAAGCTCATCCACGCCAAGAAGCTTCTTGCGAAGCGCCATGTATCTGTGCAGAAGAGGGAGGCTTTCATGGATCGTGTCAATCAGGTTCGTATAGACCTCTTTGGGAATGTTGTCACCATAGAGAGACATTTCCAGAACAGAAGGATACTTGCGAACATGAGAATAGAAGATATTCTTATTCACATTTGAACTGAGTGTAGCGGCTAGAGTGTTCTTTTGTTTGCCGTAAGTTTCGTAGATGGCTTTGAATGCCCGCTGACGGACTTCACGGTTCGGATTCTCCAAAAACTGGATGTAGCTGCCATGCGTCAGCTCAACCTCCTTGCCGTTCTCGTCCTTGATCTTGGGAAACTTCATGTCCGCATTATTGATCATGCCAAAAATATTCTTCGGTGCTTGCGACAAGTTGCCAACTTGGGCCAGAAGCGCTTCCTCAGCTTTGGTGAGAACATGAGCCTTCTCACGTTTGATCTCCTGGAGCGTGAATTTATAGTCTGCCAGGACCGGGTTCTCTATGAATCCTTCCAGTTCTTGTTCCGGCAGAGAGAGTATCTCCGGTGTGATATAAGAGAGGGCTTCACTGATTTCTACGCTGAGCTTCTTAGCCTTCTCAACCAGAGCTTGATATGTAGGGTTCGTGGTATCTTCATCATGATGAAGATGTGCAAATACGAACAGACGCTCAATTTCGAGCGAGATTTCATCCTCAAGAGCAAAAGCGGCTTTGATATTCTCAGCTGTATTTAACTTTCCTTCATACTCGGAAGCCTTGGATTTCTTCTGTTTGACCTGCTCATAGGACTGATCCCAGGCCTTCTGATCTGGAAACAGGTCATTCAGATTCCAACTGTTGGCTTCAGTCACTTCAGAACGTTTAGGTAATGTGCTCATCGGTATCCTCCTTGGAAAAGTTAGAGATAGTGGCCGTTTCTCTTGAACAGTCCGCTTATCCATATCCGGTGCTGAAGTGGTCAACAGGCTGCAGGTCAACATTATCGAGAGGAGCGTGGAGCATCTCAAGGGCTATTCCTCCCAATCCTTTTTGCCAATAGTATGACCGAAGATTAGGCACAATATGAGAATAAGCGGACCAGGTATTCAGTTAGGCCAGATAACTGTAGATCACTAATACAAAAGCCATGACAATCATAACTAAAGCCGTTATGGCCATAGGGCGTTTTAGCTTCGGGGGGATATTATTTTTGTTCAAAATAAGGATGAATCCCAAAGCTATAGCTAGAACAATAAATAGGGCAACTCTTGAATAGTCCATAGGTAATTCTTAAAACTCCTTTAGGCTCAATCTAGACTTGTTTGAAGGAATTCATCAGGGTGCGCCATTCTTCTTCTCTTCCTTCAAAATCCTCTTTGGGAAAACGGTTCTGCGCCCACTGCATCAAGGCCGGACGACTAAGAAAGGTGTGGGTTTCTTCTCCCCATTGATCGGAGATCTCACGCAGGACAATATACTTTCCTTGCACTTCAACCGTCATCATATTCCATTTGTCTGTTTTGTAAATTTCATGTTTTTTGATCATCGTGCTCTGTCTCCAGTCTGCTTCATAAAGTTCATGTATTCAGTCTATAGTATGATCTGTATTATAGGAAAGCATTTGCAAAAGCTTTCTAAAATCATACCGCACGGTCTTGCGGAAAGCAAATGTAACAGAGGGGAATTTAGGTAAAAATCCGACTGGAGATGCAGGCCTTTAGACGCGTTGCATTGGAGTTGCACATCGGTTATAATTTAGATATTCGCCATTCAATGGCGTTATTTTAGGAGGTTGTTCATTTGAAAGGTACAGTTAAATGGTTTAATGCAGAAAAAGGTTATGGCTTCATCTCTGTTGAGGGCGGCGAAGATGTATTTGTACACTTCTCAGCTATTCAAGGCGAAGGCTTCAAGTCTTTGGATGAAGGTCAAGAAGTTGAATTCGAAATTACTGAAGGCAACCGTGGCGCGCAAGCAGCTAACGTATACAAAATATAATTGCACTTCACCTTATAAAGAAAAACACAGCTCCGTGTGGGCTGTGTTTTTTTGCCCAATTTTGACCGGGTACATAGGGTAGTGATACACTGAAAAGTATATAGACTTATTACAATGGGGAGCGTTACGGTATGAAATTCAAATTATTCAAAGAACGTAAAGGTAAGGCTGACCAAGCCAAAAATAATCAATGGGTCAAACTAAGCCGTGAGATTTATATGCAGGCACGTAAAGGCGGTCCAAACCCTGAAGCCAATTTCGGACTTAAGACGGCAATCGCCAGCGCCCGTGCGATCAAGATGCCAGCGGATAACATAGAGCGCGCAATCAAGAAAGCATCAGGCAACACGGATAATGTGGATTACGAGGAAATTTACTATGAAGGTTATGGTCCTGGTGGTGTTGCCATCATGGTGAAATGCTTGACGGACAATCGTAACCGTACAGCAGCAGACGTCCGCGCGATCTTTAACAAAAGAGGCGGTAATATGGGTGAATCGGGCTGCGTAGCTTATATGTTCGACGAGAAAGGTTCCCTTATTATTGATCGTGAGCAGTTTGAGGATATTGACGAGGATACCCTGCTCCTTCAAGCTGTGGAAGCTGGAGCTGAAGATATGGTTACTACGGATGAGACATTTGAGCTTGTCACCCACCCGCATGAGCTGGAGAAAGTGAAGAGTGCTCTCGAAGCGGAGAACTATGAGTTCAGTACGGCTGAAGTTCGCTGGATACCGCAGAATACAGTGGATGTGGAAGGCGAGAATGCCGAGAAGCTGCTGAAGATGATGGATGCTTTCGAGGATAATGATGATGTACAGGATGTCTACTCCAACTTTGAGATCAGCGCATCCGAGATGGATCGTATCGGTTAATACATTTGAATTTACAAAAAGGGCTCTTACCCCCGCATTCAAGGGGTAAGAGCCTTTTTGTAAGCTAAGATGAACTTGGGAAGTGCTAATTTGGCAAGAGTGTGAAGTGATTCTGGAGAAGCAAAGCTTCAGCCTCATTTAGTATTCATATGTTCAACTTAAAATCATTATAATCGGTTCCTTATCTCCCGATGCTAGTCCACAATACGCAGAATTTCAGCTACGTCCTTACGCGGCGTCGCTTTCGGTGAGACGGCAGGGTGGCCTAGAGCGATTACCATATTTACCCCGCGGTCGTCCGGGATATCTAGAAACTCACGAAGCTGCTCTTCTGCGAGCAGAACGGGTCCGGTCATAGGACAGGTTGCAAGCCCTTTGGCATGCGCGGCGAGCATCAAGTTCTGGGAAGCCAGACAGCTGCTCTTCAGTCCTTCTTCCGCCCAAATTTCAGGGCTTCCGAACTCTAGAGGATCAAAAATTCTGTCGCGGAACTTGGAGGCATATGGGGTGGATAAGCACACAATCAGTACAGGCGCACCCGAGAAGGCTGTTGCGTATGGGCCAAATGATTTGACCAGGAGTTTGGCTTCACGTCCAAGCCCTTGCTTCTCCGCTTCGGCTGCTTTTAAATGCAGCTGTTCCCAGGTGAAATCTTCAATTTGTTTGATCTTGTCGCGATTGACAACAGCGATGAATTCCCAGGTCTGAGAGTTGGTATCGCTGGGTGCGTATCTGGCGCAGTCAATAATTTCTTCAATATCCTGGGTCTGAACGCTTTCCTCAGTGAAATCGCGTATACTGCGACGGGTTTGAATAATCTCCGCAAAATCCTTGAATTCCATTAATTTCCCACCTTTATTAAGACTAGGTACTATACTTCTTAATCCATTTATTATAGCCGTGAATTCTACCTTTGAATAGCCAAGGTCCTGCTAAATACTTTTGTTAACATTTTTGCGGCCGGGTATCCGATCCAGATATTTGCTCGCAAATCCTAGAAAGGCTACAAGGCTGAGAGTCATGGCAACGAGGTAGAATTCTTTGCGGCCGAAGTGCTCATAGATCACACCGCCAAATGTACCGCTGATAAGACCGGATGCACTAGACCACATTACTGTGAACAGAGCTAGTCCGGTAGCCCTGTAATGATCCGGAATGAGACGCGTCAGGTACCTGACCGCAGTAACAAAGAAGATCCCGAACGTGACGCTGTGTAGAGTCTGAATCGCAATCACACTGAAAGCGGAATCGGTAAGGCTCATGAGAAGGAACCGCAGGGCGAACATCAGACACGCGAATAAGATCAGTGGCAGCTCTTTAAGCCGATCTCCATAGATACTAAGCAGGAAGAAGATTGGGATCTCGGAAAGGGAAGAGGCGAGAACTCCCCATCCTACCAGGTTATCACTGGCCCCCATTTCCTTCATGGCAATGGTCAGGAAGGCATCATTCATGCGGTGACCAATGGCAAGGCAGAAGACACAGCCGAAGAACCAGAGCAGCTCCTTTTGCCGAAGTATTTTCCAGAGTCCTGATGTATCCATTTTATTCGCGGAAGATGACTGGTCACGAATGAAGAAAGTCAGGAATAAAGCAATCAGCGTAAGTACGATGCTAATTCGGATGGTCCAAGAGGTGCCTAATGCGGTTAAGACATAACCTATTACAATCGCGAAGGTGGCAAATCCAAGAGAACCGAATATGCGGATCACGGTGAAGCTCTTCCCATATTCTTTGGCCGTTGTGATCGCCATCGTATCAGTAAGCGGGTATATAGGGTAATAAAAAAAGTAAAATACCATGATAACGATCAGAATACCGAGGAAAGATCCGGAGACTGACAATATGATAGAGAGCACAAGCTGGCCGACTAATAGTAGGATGAGTATCCTCTTTATCGTGCGGTAGCGGTCACTAATCATACTCCAGAGAAGATTGGAGAATAGAGAGATCATTGGCCCTATAGCGTAGAGATAGCCAATCTGTGCGTTGGTGAATCCCAGGCTTCTATAGAAGAGGGGGAAGAAAGAGAAGACAAGGACGCTGATTCCGTACACTGTAAATGTAAAAGCACGGAGCCAGTTAACGTCCCGCCGGATATGATGAGAATTCATACTAGGAGGCTCCAATCCGTAATTTTAAATGTAATGTTCATTAAACAGCCATCGTTAGTATAGCATAACGAAGCACCAAATTACCGGATTATCCGATATAATATGGGGTATCTAATACCTCTGGGAGGGATTGAAGTGGACGTATTTGTATATGATAGCAGGCTGGGAATCAAGGTCCCGGAATTTGATACTCCATTCGAGGAGCTGCCTTTGATGGAGAGACGAGGGATCATAGAGACCTGGGAAGACATACGCGGTCAAATTCCGACCCGGGTTATGGAGCTCGAGCAGATCATTGTGATAAAGCTGAGAGAGCTTGGAGAAGAGAATAACTTCGCTGTTTCATGCAAGATTAACAGTGACATTGCAGAACTTGCGAGTATCATTAATGATCTTCATATATGGTATAGAGTATCTGCCGAGGAATCGGAAGGAAAGAGGCACTCTTGAGGCTGTCTATGACATTGATCATTTGTAGAAAAAGAAGGATCATATTATAATAAAGAATGGTTCAAACCAGTGAATGATGACTATCATGTGGAGGCAAGCCTTTGATTGATCTTGAAGAACGCCCATATCAGATACCCCGTGATCCGATCAGGCTGATGAGCCGGGTATATAAGTATTTATTGCCAGACGTGCGTTCCGAGCTGAGTGAGTGGAGGCAGAGGGCCGAGGCCATACCGGATCCTGAGCTTAGAAGACAAGCCCTTGCCAGCATTGCTACCAAGGAATTTCACTGTCAGGGAGGCTCCGTCTATGCGTTAGCCCATCTTGAGCAGAGACACGTGCTGATTCCGTTAATCGTAGCCTTTCAGACTATAAGTGATTATTTGGATAATCTGTGCGACCGAAGCACGTCGATGGACGCGGATGATTTCCGTCTGCTGCATCAATCGATGCTGGATGCGGTCGATCCGGATGCACCTTTGCACAATTATTACGAACTACGCGACGAGAAGGAGGATGGGGGGTATCTGCACCGCCTTGTCGCCACGTGCCGTAACTGTATCGCTAAGCTTCCCGGATACGAAGCGGCCAAGCCGCAGATCTTGATGCTGGTCAAGCTGTATACAGATTTGCAGGTGTACAAGCACATAAGACCTGAACTGCGGGAGCCGGCGCTGTTAAAGTGGCACTCCGAGCACCAGAACCTGGCTCCAGAGCTTAAATGGAACGAGTTCGCTGCGGCTACCGGGTCCACACTTGGAGTATTCATGCTCTTCCTCGCAGCAAGCCATAAGGATCTTGATCAGACAAGCGCAGAGGTAATCAGACATGCTTATTTCCCGCATGTATGCGGATTACATATTATGCTTGATTATTTAATTGATCAGGATGAAGACCGGATCGGCGGAGATCTGAATTTCTGCAATTATTATGACAATACAGAAATGATGCTGGACCGGATATCCCTGATTGTTCAGTCTGCTAGGCAGGATGTTACTGTGCTCCCTGCATCTTCTTTTCACCGGATGATTATTGAGGGACTTCTTGCTTTGTACTTATCAGATCCCAAAGTAAGCCAGCAGCAGGAGATTCGCAGCGTATCCAGAAAATTGATGAAGAAGAGTCCCCTTACGAGATTATTCTTCTTCGTGAACAGCCGCTGGATCCGAAAGCATATTTAAGCAATCATTTTGAGGAGGCAACCATTATGACACAAATTAAAAAAATTGCCGTATTAACCAGCGGTGGAGATTCCCAAGGGATGAACGCAGCAGTTCGTGCTGTTGTGCGAAGCGGCTTGTACTATGGACTTGAGGTCTATGGAATTCAGCGCGGTTATCAAGGCTTGCTGAATAATGATATCTTTGCGATGGATATCCGCAGTGTCGGAGATATTATTCAGCGCGGGGGAACCATTCTCCAATCCGCACGCTGTCTGGAATTCAAGACGCTGGAAGGCCAGCAGAAGGGTGCCCAAATCCTGCGGGATCGCGGAATTGACGGACTGGTAGTTATCGGCGGTGACGGATCCTACCAGGGTGCTGAGAAGCTAAGTCGTCTAGGAATCAAGACGATGGGGCTTCCGGGAACGATCGATAACGATATTTCCTTTACGGATTATACAATTGGTTTTGATACTGCCGTTAATGTTGTTGTGGAAGCTGTGAACAAGCTTCGTGACACGATGTCATCACACGAACGTTCCTCCGTGGTAGAGGTTATGGGACGTCACTGTGGAGATATCGCCCTGCATGCAGGTCTTGCATCTGGAGCCGAGACGATTCTTGTGCCGGAAGTATCTTATGACCTGAATGAGGTTGCTGACCGAATGAAGGCGAACTTTGATCATGGTAAGAGACACAGTATCGTAATCGTTGCTGAGGGAGTAGGCAGAGGCGAGGATGTCGCTACAGCCTTGAAAGAATGTTACCCTTCCATCGATCCGCGTGTTACCGTGCTCGGACATATTCAGCGCGGTGGATCCCCAACTCCATTTGACCGGAACTTGGCCAGCCGTTTGGGTGACTTCGCTGTGCGTAAGCTGATTGAAGGAGAGTCTAACAAAGGCTGCGGCGTTCTCCAAGGCGAGCTTGTCCTTACAGATATCGAGAAAGTAGTCAACACCAAGAAGCCGTTCAATATGGAGCTGTACGAGCTCGCTTCACGGTTGTCCCAATAATTTATTTCATTAGAATAGAGAAAAGGAATCCTGCCGTTTGAAGTGCTCCCTGTCAAGTGGACAGTGAATAAAACAAAAACGATTCGTTTATTTTCCTCAGCTCGTTTTAACAGAGCTGAGATTTTTTCATTATGCAGCTCTTCGGTATTCGTTAGGTGACAAACCATCCAAACACTCTGTATACCGGTAGTTGTTGTAATAACGAATATATTCGCTAACGTCTTTGAGGACATCTTCATAGGTATCATACTTTGTAAGATAATAGCTCTCTGATTTGTAAGTGCCCCAAAATCGTTCAATAGGTTGGTTGTCCAAGCATCGGCTCACACGAGACATGCTTTTCATAAATCCGTATTTTACATGGAGTCGATTATACTCATGAGACGTATACTGGAAGCCTCTGTCACTTTGAATAAGCGGGGTTACACCGGGGTTCTTCTCATAAGCCTTCTTTAGCGTATCCATGACGAGTTTATTGTTGTTGGAGGGGCTTAACACCCATGAAACGATAGAGTTATCGTATACATCAAGAATTGCACTCAGGTAGGCTTTACGGCCGTTTCCGTACTTCAATTCTGTAACGTCTGTACACCACTTCATATTAGGAGCAACTGCCTGAAATTCACGGTTCATTACATTTTGAGCTACATGCATCTCAGAGACTTTCACGTAGTTCGGCCGTTTCCTACGAATTACCGCCTTTAATCCAAGAGCACGCATAATTCGGTAATACCGCTTTTTATTGTACTTCTTCTTGAGCTTTCGGTTTAATTGGGTGCGCATTTGGCGATAGCCAAGTATCCCCTTTCGCTTGTCATAGCGAAGCTTCACTTCTTTAGCTAGCGTATAATTCTCAAGTTCTCTGGCGGATGGCATCCATTTTAACCCCTTATAATAGGCAGATCGAGCAACTCCGGCTAACGCACACAATTTCGTAATTGCATAACCTTTTTCTTTGTTCAGTTCTTGAATCGCTTGATACAAGTCTGCTTGTCGAACAAGGGTTAGCGTGTATTTCGTCGCTTGATCTCCGCCAACTTTTTTGCGAGGGCATTCTCCATTTCCAGGTATTCGTTTCGAGCTTCTAATTCCTTGATCCGTAGCTTAAGCCGTTCATGCTCATCTAGTTCCTCTGCAGGCTTTTTACGACCTCGGTTGTCCTTGAGGGCATCTTCACTACCAGCTCGGTATTTCCGAACCCATGCGTACACCTGCTGATAGGATACATCGTACTTTTCGATCGCCTTCTGATAATCCAAACCATTAGCGATTGTATATTGTGCAATTTCAATGCGTTCCTTGAAAGTTGTTTTACGTCCTTTGTTCATATGAGACAGTCCTTTTCCCTTAGGTGTAGGTTTCAATTCTATCTCATTAGTATACTTGGAAATCCATTTTCCCAAAACACTTCTACTCGAAATACGATGCTTCTTTGTTGCCTCTTCTACGGAGCAATGACCAGACAACACGTCTTTAATAGCCGCAAGCTTCAATTCCTTTGAGTATGATTTCCATGTATTCGATTCCTTTAATCCATCCAAACCATCTGCTTTATACTTTCTTATCCAATCCTTAACCGTACTCTTACAAACTCTAAGCTGTTTCGCTTCATAGTTTGGATTAGACTTATGCTCAAGACACCGCTGTACGGCATGTAATTTTACTTCTAAAGAAATAGGACTTCTTTTTGACATTAGAAAAACTCCCATCATTGTAGCAGTAGAAGTTTTTGTTTTTTCTACTGTCTACTATGATGGGAGCATATCAGTTGATGGCGTGTGGATTCCTTTTTCTTATGCGTTCTATCTCGTTACCCGGCAATTCGCTTTAGTACTTCCATGATTTCCTCGGTAGGCCTCAGACCCTTTTCCGCAAATGCGATCTTACCTTCCAAGTCGATCACAATGACCACGCGATGCTGCATCAAGAAACCGAGTGTCTTCCCGATGTCATACTGACGGCGGATCTCTCCGTTCATGTCAACAACAAGCGGGAAATCATATCCGTGCTTAGCCGCAAATTTCTCATGGCTTTCTTTCGATCCAGGATTCACTCCGAGCACAAGAGCATTGAAGCCGGTATACGACGGCTCTGCATCTCTAACCGCACATAGCTGTGTGGTACAGCCGGGTGTATCATCCATGGGATAAAAGATAAGTACAATTGGCCGTGTGCCTATATACTCAGCCAAATCAATCCATCCTTGTGTACTTTCGGCGCGGAACAGCGGCGCCTTCGTTCCTTCGCTGAGCATTAAATATTCACGCTCCTATTTTCATCTAGTCCTATAATGGCAATGATTGTATTCCAGTTTATTGTAGTATGCTGAGTCTAAGGATGCAAAGCCGGTGTGGACAATAATTCCAGTAAAGTATATTATTATACATAGATTATCGATGCATAGAATTATGATACATTGTGTCGTATCAGTCATTTAGCTCTGAAGGAGGCTGGATTGATGAAGATTAGCAAAGAAATGATTAAAGGTAGTACAGGCACCTTGATATTAACGCTTTTATCGCGGGAGCCCCTGTATGGGTATGAGATCATCAAGCAACTGGATCACAGTTCGGGAGGCATTTTTACACTGAAGGAAGGTACCTTGTATCCACTGCTGCACAGCATGGAGTCTGAACAGTGGGTTGAAGCTTTCTGGACCGAGAACGGGGGAAGGAAGCGTAAGTATTACCGGATAACCGATAGCGGATTGAAGCAGCTTGAAGAGAAGAGAACTGAGTGGAAAGTATTCCGGCAGGCGGTTGATACAGTTCTGGGGGAAGGAGGAGGACACTAAACATGCAGGATCAACGACGGGAATTTTTGGATAAAGTGTGTACACAGGTAAAGGCTAAGGAAGTACATCCTTCCGTTCGGGAAGAATTGGATAACCATTTAGAAGAACTGATTGAGGCTAGAGTAGACCAAGGATATGATGCGGATGAGGCCGTCAATTGGGCTGTTACCCAAATGGGCGATCCTGCTGAAGTCGGGAAGCAGCTTCATAAGGTACATAAACCGCGGATTAATTACGGACTTATCTTGATTGTGCTGTTCTTTGCAGCGATCAGCGTGGTCTCTATGTGGTCGGTAGGTGAGAACTATGCAGCATACTCAGAAAAGTATGCATCCGCAGGGTTCCTTGAGAAGCAGGTATTTTTCCTGGTACTCGGTATTGTTGTGATGATCGGAGTATATTTTCTGGATTATCGCAAGCTGTATAAAGCAGCTTGGTATTTGTATGGTCTCGTAATGGCGGGGTTTGTATTTACGTTTAACGGACCCCTTATGGATGGTCAGCACAGGTATATTATCCTTGGCTCTTTAGCTTGGGATTGGGCTAACATCAGTTCTTATGTGCTATTGATTGCTGTTGCGGGGATTTTACAGCAGTTGTCAAAGTTGAAGTTGAGGTTAATGAATCGTAAATTTGCCGAGTTAATAATCTTAGGGTTACCTATACTTATATATACACGTCTTCCAGCCTTGACAGAGCTAGGATTCTATCTAATTGGATGTGCAGGATTATACGCTTGGATGTACCGCCGACGGGTTAGTGTGGGTGTAGGAATTGGGATTGGAGCTTTGATTAGCCTGGCGAGTGGATATCTCTATCTTAGTAATGGCCGATTTATTCACATGCGAGACACAATTACGGGAGCCCTTAATCCTTATAATGACCCCGATGGTTACGGGTATGTCTACGTCCACACAAGAGAGGCTGTTCAATCCGCAGGCTGGTGGGGCAGAGGACTGGGCGCTCCGCTTAAGGAGCTTCCGTACATTCAATCGGATAATCTTATGACCTATCTTCTATACAGTTTTGGCTGGTTCGCAGGGATTGTCATAGCAATAGCCACCCTAATGCTCATCCATCGTATGATTGTTACTTACAAAAGAGTCGATGATCAGTTTGGCAAATCATTGATCCTGATCATCATGATGATGCTTGGAGCCCGGCTCGTATACGGGCTGGCCATGGCCATAGGCTATGTTCCCATTTTAGGGGTGACCTTCCCATTCGTAGGTTATGGCGGTTCTCATTTGCTGATTGAGTTCGCGGCCGTAGGGTTATTGCTGTCTATTTATCGGAGAAAAGAAATCGTCCGGGCAGCTTCATCCACAGCCTCGACCTCGTAAGGCGCCGGCTTATGCTGTTCACAGATTAAAGAACGCCGCCATATCCTTGTTGGATGGGGCGGCGTTCTTTAGTCTATATAAGTTGAATTTAAGAATTACTTATAGGCAAGAGTGTGAAATGATTTCGGAGAAGCGGAGCGTTCGCCTTTGTGATTAGACTTCTACCTTAGAAAATTAATAAAGAAGTCTGAGAACAACAGCGATCGTAGGAACATTTCACACGGCAGCCTACCATGTAAATATTAGTTCAACTTATATAATTATTGTAAGGGCAGGCCCAAGTCCTTGGCATACTTCTTCTGCATATAAGCGAGCCGCAGGAATAATGATACGGCAGCAACCGCCAGACCGCTGATTAATCCCAGCCAGTAACCGTAGGGTCCTTGACTGGTGTAATTAGCGAGCACATACCCCAGTGGCAGGCCAATGACCCAATAGGCGATAAATGCAAGAAGGAACGGAGAGTTCACATCCTTATATCCCCTAAGAGCTCCCTGGATCGGAGCGGCAATCGCATCCGAAAGCTGAAAGAATATAGCGTAGATCAGAAAGTGCTTGGTAAGCTCGATCACCGTAGGCTCATCGGAGTATAAAGACGCAACGCCATGCTGGAATACTAACAGAATGATTGCAGTGACGATGGACATGCCAGCTGCAGTTCCTATTCCGAGATTTGTATATTGCTTCGCATCCCGGAGTCTGGCTGCTCCAGTCTCGAATCCCACCAGGATCGTCAGAGATAGACAGATACTGAGCGGGATCATATACAGCGTAGAGGCGAAGTTGAGTGCAGCTTGATGCGCTGCAATGGTCTTCGTATCATACTGGCTCATGAACAGAGTTACGGCAGCGAAGACTGCCGTTTCGAAGAAAATGGCGAATCCAATTGGAACACCGATCTTGAGCAGCTCCTTCCATTTGGAGAAGGAGATTCTGTACCACTTTCGCAGCATCTGATACTCCGAGAATGCCTCGCTTTTACGGATAACAACGAATGCCAGTATGAAGATGCACCAATAGGTGAAAGCAGAAGCAACGCCGGAGCCGATACCCCCAAGCCGCGGGAACCCCATTTTCCCGAATATCAGCAGATAATTCACTAGAACATTAATGGGCAGAGACATCAGTGTAATTGTCATCGAGATACGGGTCTGGCCAATGGAATCAATAAAAGATCGCAGTACGGTATAACCGAATAAAGGGATTACTCCGGCTCCGATAGCAACCAGGAAATAGTGGGCAACATGCTGGACCTTCGGCTCAAGGCCCATACCGTTTAGAATAGGATCAAGCGCAATACTGCCTCCAATAATGACCACGATAGACACTGCTAGAGACAGTAGTATGGCTTGCACCACATTAAAGTTCACCTGATCCCGATCCTTCTTACCAACAAGATGAGAGACAATGGGGGTGATCCCCATAAGAATTCCGCTTAATCCAGTCTGGACAGGTAGCCAGAGACTTGATCCTATTGCAGCACCCGCAAGATCGGCTGGGCTGGAATGGCCTGACATCATCGTATCGAAGAAGGTCATCAGCGACAGCGTGATCTGGGTAATCAGGATTGGAATAAGAATATGAATAAACTGGATATACTTTTGTTTTAGGCTGAATGTCTGTTTCATTTCAAGTCTCCATTTCAATTAGCACTACTCTTGAGTGTGAAGCTGTCTCACACAAAGAAAAAGCCCGGTAAAGGGCTTTTGATATTTTTAAACCAAATACTTATTTGTAATCTACACCAGCTGTATAGCGGTTATTCGCATTCCAGAGCAGGTACTCATCCACCTTCATATCCTTGAGTGCCCGAATCTGTTCTTCAACCTCGTGTTTGCCATATTTCAAATAATGACCGCTGCCCAGCCAGCTCGCGGTGAAATCCTGAATCCAGGGACGAATGATCGGCTTCTTCTCACCTAAAGGGTCAAGCTTTTTATGTGTATCTGCAACAGAGCCCTTGATGGTCTGATATGGCGCTTTATCCGGGTCCTTGGCTCCAAACCAGCCAGCCGTATAGTGGCTTGGATAGATCATAGGCGAGATCACGTTCACGTTCTTGGAGATCTTGGTGAAATCCTGTCCAATTCCCTCGGCCGCGGGAACAGAAGCTGCATAGCCAAAAATATCAACAGATACTCGTACACCAAGGGGTTCGAGTTCTTTTCGCGCATAGTCTACAAAAGAGGATACCGCATCCACACGACTCTTGTTGTCTTTAATGTATTTCAATGTATTGGCCCGCTTCTCAAAGCCCTCCGGGAAACGAACATAATCGAACTGAATTTCTTTGAATCCGAGAGCAGCGGCTTCTTTGGCAATAGCGACGTTATACTCCCATACGTCTTTGCTGTAAGGATTGACGAAGCTGTCTCCTTTGCCATTGCTCCAGACAGTGCCGTTACTTTGACGGAACGATAGCTCCGGATGCTTCTTGGCAAGCACGGTGTCCTTAAAAACAACAACCCGTGCGATGGGATATACATTATGCTTCTTCAACCGGTCCATAAGTCCATGAATATCACGTATAAATGACTGCGGCTTGCCGTATTTAAGAAGCTCTTGATTTGTCGTTGGGTAAGTTATGTAACCAGAGTCGTCTTTCAGGTCGATGACCATTGCATTTAGTTCTGTATTGTCCGTCAAATTAAGCAGCTGCTCCATTCGGGCTCCGCCAGCACTGTAGGCTGTGACATAAATGCCTTTAACCTTGGGTGCGTCTTCCTGAGGATCCGACTTAACCGTTGTTGTTGTTGTTGTTGTTGTTGTTGTTGTTGTTGTTCCAGTGGGTGCTGTTCCATTTGCAGCCTTCTGAGAATAGGAAGCGATAGATTGATAGGATGATTTCAGTATACTAGCAAAGCTTCCTTTCTGAGGTTGATCCGTCTGATGGCCAGAAGAAGTACTCACAGCCAGCATTAGCAGTGTCCATAAGATGTTCATGTGAAGTTTCTCTCCCTTGTTTGCACTCTCTATAATTATATCGAATTGGATAAATGCCTGAAAGAACAGGATTGTCATTTTTCGTTAGAAATAAAGTATATAGGTTGATGTATCCTCTTTAAACTTAAAAATATGTGGTTAAACGCCCAATAATTAGTAAACGTCGGAAATTTAACAATGTCTATACAAAAATGATAAGCCGCTTCTTGTACAAGAAGCGGCTTAAGGTGTTCTTGGTTAATGTAAAAGCGCGGAGCTTTGATGCTCACAAATGCTGTAATGAATAATCTCTAAAGCATCTTCAGGTTCCAGAACAGTGAAGCCGTCTCGAAGAAGAATTCTGGAATTCAACTCTTCCTTATTGAAGACCGGCATCATATCGGGGAACCACTTCATGACGATTTGAGAAAGTTTTACCGTTTCCATGTCCACAATAATCATCCTTTCCTCCGGAATCATTCATTTAAAGAATCATTCATCGTACCGGAAAAGCTATTAACCTGTGAAAATAAAGGGTAAAGCTTCATTCTGCATGCAAATCATGAATTTGGCAAAGATCCGTGCTTCAATATCATAACATATTCCCCCAGGGGGTGCACCAGAGGTAATTAACTACGCCGGAATGAACCCATGACGCCAACAGTTTCTACTATATTAACAAAGGCTGTGGGGTCGGTTGCTTTAATGATTTCCCGTAGTTCAGCCAGCTCGTATTTGGTGGTTACGGTCATGAGCATGTCTTTCTCCTTATGGGAGAAGGCGCCCTCGGTCTTGATCAGCGTAACTCCGCGCGGCAGTCCCAAAAGCTTTTCCAGCATGACATCCGTCTGATTCGTGATAATAAACAGCGTGACCTTGACATGGCTGATGTGAATATAATCAACGACCTTGCCGCTAAGATAGATGGACACCATGGAAGCCAGTGCGAGGTTCCATTCTCCATTTAGGTACCCCATGGCCAGAACGACCAGGGTATTCAGTACAACGATGACGCTACCAACAGGAAAGTCTCGATACTTGGTGACAATGGAGCCCAGAATATCGAATCCACCGGATGATCCTCCGGCTCTGAAGGAGATGCCTGCGCCAAGACCTACCAGTACGCCTCCAAATACAGAGGCCAGAAGAGCATCTTGGGCCAGCATTTTCGCAGGTACCGGGATCAAGGCGATGAACCAGGTTGTCGCGACAACCGAGAGGATGCTTAGACCGATGAATCTTTTGCCTAGAAGGAACAGACCTGCAATCAGGAGAGGAATGTTATACACCAGGTACATGGTGCTGATACTGAAGTTCGTGAAATATCCAGTTAACATGGACAGACCGGACACCCCGCCGCTAAGGAGCTTGTGGGGGATTAGGAAGAGATTGAAACCGGCGGCAATAAGAACTGCACCGAAGATGACCGCCAGGCTGTGACTGATAAGTTTGTACATGGGTTTCACCTCGCGCAAAATGGTTCTTGGTATGTAACTGGTGTTTCAAGAATGTTTTGTGCTATAATGTTTGAGATATTCTTGAGTAGGGATGGATTTCCATTTTAATGAATATATGTGTTACTGTTACATGGTTCAAAAGAAACGGTAAAGTTTAGATAACCAAAGGTTTATTTACCAGCTTTACCCTCCCCCTGAAATGAAACTTTTTTGCAGGATGGGACAGCCTATAAACGTTTACCGCTACTTAAGAATAACGTCAAGATTGTGGATTTGTCCACCATATAGAAGGAGCATGAATAAATTTGAGTACATTTGCAGAATTTGGCCTAGAGCCCAAGGTATTACAAGCAATTACGGAACTTGGTTTCGAGGAGGCAACCCCGATTCAGGCTAAATCCATTCCATTCGCAATGGAAGGAAGAGACTTGATCGGACAGGCGCAGACAGGTACAGGTAAGACGGCGGCTTTCGGTCTTCCGCTAATCAATAAGATCCAAAGAGAAGAAGATCGGATCGTGGCTTTGATCATGGCGCCAACGCGTGAACTTGCCATCCAGGTAGCTGAAGAGATCAGCAAGCTGTCCCGCTTCAAGGGCATTCGTTCTCTCCCGATCTACGGCGGTCAGGATATCGTTCGCCAGATCAGAGCTTTGAAGAAGAAGCCACAGATTATTATCGGAACCCCGGGTCGTCTCCTTGACCACATTAACCGCAAGACAATCAAGCTGGACGACGTACAGACTGTCATTCTTGATGAAGCGGATGAAATGCTCGATATGGGCTTTATGGATGATATCCAATCCATCCTGAAGCTTGTCCCCGAAGAGCGCCAAACAATGCTATTCTCTGCAACTATGCCAACAAATATCCAGAAGTTGGCTCAACAATTCCTGAAGAATCCGGAACATGTATCGGTAATCCCGAAACAAGTCAGTGCGCCACTGATCGACCAGGCTTATATCGAAGTGCATGAACGTCAAAAGTTCGATGCTCTTACACGCCTGCTGGATATGGAATCTCCTGAGCTGGCGATTGTCTTCGGTCGTACGAAGCGCCGGGTCGATGAGCTCGCAGAAGCCTTGTCCAAACGCGGATATTCGGCAGACGGACTTCATGGCGACTTGTCACAGAATCAACGTGATACCGTTATGCGCAAGTTCCGTGACGGCAGCATCGATGTGCTGGTAGCAACCGACGTGGCGGCACGCGGTCTGGATGTATCCGGTGTAACACACGTAGTTAACTTTGACCTTCCACAGGATCCGGAAAGCTATGTTCACCGTATTGGACGTACTGGACGCGCAGGTAAAGAAGGAGCGGCTTATTCCTTTGTAACGCCGCGTGAACTTGATCATCTGCATTTTATTGAGCGTGTAACTCGTCATCGTATTTCCAAGAAGCCTCTTCCAAGTATCGCAGAAGCAATTGAAGGCAAACAACGGATTACCGCTGAGCGCTTGATTGAGCTTGTTGAGAATGGTGAGTTGAATGAGTATAAAGGTATCGCTATTCAACTTCTTGAGCAGTATGATTCCGTGAATCTTCTCTCCGCAGCAATTAAGCTTGTTACTGGAGACAAGAAAGAAACAGGAAATATTGAACTGACTCCAGAGGAGCCAATCCGCGTGAAGCGCCGCAAGCCAGACATTCGTTCTAACGGACGCAAGCCATCCGGTGGTTATGGCAATCGCAGCGGCGGTAGAGACGGTGGAGGATCTTACCGTGGGAACAACCGTGAAGGTGGCGGTAATCGCAGTTATGGAAGCAGCAGCTACGGCAGTGGCAAAGGTGGATATAACAGTGGTAGCAGAGAAGGAGGACGTGATTATTCTTCCCGTTCTTACTCGGATCGGAAGCCACGTTCTACCGGTGGCGAACGCCGTCCTTCGACACGCAGCGATAACGAATAATAGATCGCATATCAAGGAAGACGAAGCGGCTCGCCGCTTCGTCTTCTTTTGTTCTTATGCAGCCATGCCTAGATAAAAGTACGGGTGACAATGACCAGCAAAATAAACAATACCAGAATAGTACCAGTAGAAGTAAACATGTTACCGTATCCTACATTGGACATGGTCGGGTACCTCCTTCGATGGGAAAAAGTTTAGATTTACAAGGTATCATATGGCACTAAACCCGGTCATGATAAAGACACTGACCTATATGGATGAAAATAGGCGCTGGAATGCAGATTCCTGATAGAGTATAGTAATAATTACAGATACTCGTACTTATAGAGGGGGAGAAGGATTGGACACAAGAGGACTAATGGGTGGATTATATAAAATTACGGAATGGATCACGCGGATTGCGGCAAGCAATATATTATGGCTGATATGTTCGATCCCGTTCTTTTTCGTAGTAATTAATAAGATCTTACTTTTTCAGACAATGCCAAACCAGCCGGAGACACTAACTTATTGGTTAATGGCTGTATTGGCACCGGTTACATTGTTTCCGGCTACGTCGGCGTTATTTGCGGTTACTCGCAAATGGGTGATGGGTGAAGAGGATGTTTCGGTCTGGCGCACGTTCTTTAGAGGTTATAAAGAGAACTATAAGCAAAGTCTTATCGGGGGCATCTTCTATACGCTGCTATGCGTAATTATGATTGTCGATTATAAAGTGTACATGAATATGGATCAGTTCCCGGGTGCGAAGGTAATCGGTATTGTGATGCTGATCTTCATGTTTATCTTATTTATATCATTATTTAACTTTTTCTCCATGGTCGTTCATTATCACATGGGGATCAAGCAGATTATTAAGAACTCAGTTCTTTTAACAATGGTACGTCCACTGCGCATGCTTTCTACTGTAATCTGTGCTGGGGTTCTAGTCGCGATCACTATTAAATTTTTATTCCTGATCCTGGTTGGCCTTGGGAGCTTAATGGCTTTTGTCGCGTTCTTCAACTTCTACGGTACTTATACGAAAATGCAGGAAATGGCTGATAAGCAAAATCAAGCCGTAGAGGATAAGCTGGATGATGAAGAGACAGACTCGTTCAACTCAGAAGAAGTTAAGACAGATAAATAACCGTAGGGATAGGTTGAATTCTCCGGGTGAAATTACCAATGATTTTGCTTGTTGAATGAGTTTACTTTTCAGATGTAAGCGTCTATAATAGCAATACATCCTGCGATGTGCGTTTCGATTATACTTTGTTTTGAACCAATGAAGATGTCTTGGGAGATCAATATTGCAGCGCAGCTGATAAGCCCTATCTATATGATTAGGGGACTTCAAAAACGCTTCTGAGGTCACCCACCTGCCAATGCAGGTTCTAAGACAATGTGATCGGACGGCATAAGCGGGATTCCTTATGATCCTAAGTGAGCATCTCCTTATTCATGATGAATATGGAGGTGCTTTTTTGCGTTTATTTCTATGTGTTCAAATGACTTTTGTTTGCTGTCTAACAATGTTACACTATAGAGAGCGTATACAAATTACAGATTGATCCGCACGGACTGAAGGAGGAAATTCATTGTCACTCAAGAGAACGGTGGTCGGGCTGCTGCGAAGCCAGGAAGGAAGCAGCGACCGAGCGAAACTGCCTGAACTAAAAACACGCTATTATCAATTATCCAAGGAAAAAGCATGGGAAGAAATATCTTCTACAATTAAGAAGATTCCTGGGTATAAGCTGCTTCATGAGGTTCCTACTGTAGGGGAGATTCTACTTGAGAAGCGGAGTCCTTTCGGACGTATGATGGATATTACCGTATCCGTTATTCAGACAGGGCCGATGAGAGCTGCTGTTGATATTTATTCGGCTTCACGCGGGTCTATGGGGGATCTTGGATCGAACTACCGGAATATCGTTCAGATATTTGGGGTGCTTGACAAGAAGCTTAGTAAATACAAGACAACAAGTGGGTAAATGTGTACAAAAAAACGGGCCAAGGATAAGCCTTCCTTGTGCCCGTTTTATTTATTAGATCAGTTCCTTGACAGCTGCAAGAGCTTTGTCATAGTCCGGATGCTCAGTCATCTCGTTAAGATATTCGACATAACGGATTTTGTTGTCAGCATCTACAACGAAGATAGCGCGATAGTCGATTGCAAACTCTTTAATCAAGACACCGTAGGCTTCGCCAAAAGAGTTGTTCTTGTAATCAGACAATGTGATTACGCCTTCAATACCTGAGGCACCGCACCAGCGTGCTTGAGCGAATGGGAGATCTGCACTTACTGTAAGAATTACGACGTTATCTCCCAGGCTATCAGCTTCCTGGTTGAAGCGGCGGGTTTGGGCGTCGCATACGCCTGTATCGAGTGAAGGGACAACACTGATCAGCTTGATTTTGCCAGCATAATCCTGCAGTGAAGCTGTTTCAAGCAGGTTCTTGTTCAGTGTGAAATCCGGTGCTGTATCGCCGACTTTCAGCTCTGGACCTACCAAAGTGATCGGATTGCCTTTGAATGTGGCTGTTTGACGTTCTTGTGCCAAATAAATCTCCTCCTTAAATGGTTTTACATGCCAAAATACATTATAATCTTTTTAAAAAGCGCTTGTCCAATGTTAGGATATTATTTATGTGGAAAGGTGATATAATTGATCTTCATCCGCTATGAGAACTTGAAGAGTTATTTACGCTATTATCCCGTTACTTCTCTGATTATGCTGATAAATGTTATTATGTTTCTCGTTGTTACTTTTAATGGGAATGACTTGCTTAAATTTGGGGCACTTACTAACGATATAGCGTATGAGCATGAGAAATGGCGATACCTGACCGCAATATTTCTGCATGATGGGTTTGATCATATTTTGTTTAACAGCTTCGCGCTTTTGGTATTTGCTCCTCCGATGGAAAGAATGCTCGGCTCCTGGAAGTATGCTCGGCTCCTGGAAGTATGCTCTGCTCTACATAGGGAGTGGCCTGCTTGCCAATGCGTTAAGTATGGCTTATTACAACTATCATATGGAGCCTACCCTAACGGTCGGTGCATCAGGGGCAATCTATGGGGTGTATGGAGGCTTTCTATATGTGGCCTTGCTTCAGCGGCAATTCATGGATGATGCTTCCCGCAAGACGCTCTATGCTATTCTAATGGTAGGCCTTGTTTTCTCGGTTATTGTGGATAATATCAACTGGATGGCTCATCTGGGCGGGCTAGTCACGGGTTTCTTCATATACGGTATCTTGATTCGGCTGACAAGAGGTCGTTGAACTAGATGCAGCGTGCGTGGTAAAGTAAGTCTGAATTTATGGTTGATTATTTAGTTAGTGGAGTGCGTAAAGAGCAGAATGGAGAGGTTTAGGAAGTGGAGTTAAGACAACTGCAGTACTTTGTAAAGGTAGCCCAGAAGGAGCATGTTACGAAGGCGGCGGAGGAGCTGCACGTGGCTCAATCTGCAGTTAGCAGGCAAATTCATCAGCTTGAACAGGAGCTGGGGGTTGATTTATTTATTCAAAAGGGGAGAAATGTCCACCTGACTGCGGTGGGACAGCTATTTTGCAGCAGAGTAGAGGCGATTATCAAGGACCTCGAGCTTGCAGTTAATGAGGTGCATGAGTTTCTTGATCCTGAGCAGGGAGAGATCAGGCTTGGGTTTCCTCATAGTCTAGGCATTCATTTGATACCAAGCATTGTAGCAGAATTCCGCAAAATTTACCCGAATGTGAAGTTCAGGTTCAAACAAGGTATGTTTCCATCTCTGATACGGGATGTGACCATGGCTGAGGTTGATCTTGCTTTCATCTCGCCTTTCCCGGAGAGCCATGATCAGGTGCAGGGAAATCTCGTCATAACGGAGGAGCTAGTAGCTATACTGCCGCCAAATCACCCGCTCGCAGGGGAAGAGACAATCCACCTGAATCAACTCAAGGATGATAAGTTCATTTTGTTCAGCAAAGGTTACTCGCTTAGGCCGATTGTATGGCAAGCTTGTCTTGAGGCGGGATTTTCGCCTAAAATTGCTTTTGAGGGAGAAGAGACAGATACCATTCGCGGTCTGGTTGCTGCGGGGATGGGCGTTAGCCTTTTGCCGGAAATGGCATTATTCCAGACCAATCTGCTTCAACCGGCAAGGGTGAAGATTTCGAACCCCAGGGTGACGCGCACCATTGGACTGATACATCGTTCAGATGACAAGCTGCCGCTTGTGGCTCAGTCATTCCGTAGATTTTTGCTTGAGTATTTTGCATCGGCACCGAAATAGATTCTTAGCACACAAAAGAACCTCCCCAAAAGGGAGGTTCTTTGTTCGTCTGAGGGTTAATCGCGATTGCTGGTGAAGATAAGAATATAACGAATCAACTCAAGCAGAGCAACAAGGGCAGCAGCTACATAAGTCAGTGCAGCAGCGTTCAATACCTTAGCCACACCGCGTTCTTCTTCATTCGTAATATATCCCTGTGAAACCATGACTTCTCGTGCTCGGTTACTCGCATTGAATTCAACGGGCAGGGTAACAAGTTGGAAAGCTACCGCTGCAGAGAAGAAGATAATGCCAAGACCAACCAGATTCATTAATCCGAAGATAAATCCGGCTAGGAGAAGGAACGGAGCAAATCCGGAAGCAAAATTTACGACCGGGAACATTCTGTGACGAAGAACCAGCATTGGATAGTGAACTTTATGCTGTATGGCGTGACCTACCTCGTGACAGGCAACGGATACGGCCGAAATGGATCTCTCATAGTAGACGGGCTCGGACAGACGAACGACACGTGCGATCGGATCGTAATGGTCTGTAAGCGTTCCTCTAACGGGTTCAACCGGTACATCATATAGACCGTTGGAATCGAGCATATGCCTTGCTGCTTCCTGACCGGTCATTCCACGTAAGTTAGGGACCTCGGCCCATTTCTTGAAAGTCCCGGATACTCGGAATTGAGCCCATAAAGAGAATATAAAAGCAATAATAATAAGAATATACATCCCGTCAAAATACATTGTTCATTCCTCCAACCGTGAAATTAGGTAAATGGCCCATGATTAAGCAGAATACGGATGGCTTCTATACAGGCCATGCTTTGAGGCATCAGATGAGTAAAAGCACGGTTGATTTGATTAGGCTGAAGCTGGGAGATGATGGGCTCCAGTTCCTTGACTTCACGCTCCAGCTGCTGCATATGAATCTCCAGCGCGGTTAGCTTCTCCGTGACCTCTTCCTCACTGCTGATATTATTCCACAGATCCAGTTTGGCCCGTATTTCTTCCAACGTATATTTCTCCTGTTTCATTTGGTTAATACGCTCAAGTCTTACCAAAGTTTCATGATTATAGAGACGGTAGTTCTTAAGTGTACGGGACTCTGGTGTGATTAGTCCCATCTTCGTATAGTAATCAATCGTTCTTTCGCTCACATTGGCGTGTTTGGCCAATTCACCTATGCGGTAAAGCTTCATATCTCCAATATAATCACTCCCTAAATTCTCATATCCAATCCCTCTATATAGGTTGTTCTTTCTACAATAAATTGGTGGAATGAACGATCCTCTTATAAATGTATAATACACGATTCAAAAGTATACAGTCAAACGTTACGCTTTCATAAAAAGAGTGAAAATCAAACGAACATTACATATATATAACATTATAAGTTATGTATTTATTATTTTTTAGCCTATTTTAACAATTTTTTATTGTACTTTTTGTTAATAAGGTTTTATAATCACATTAACAAATAGAATTATGTTAGATAACATGACATTAAGGAGTGGGTCTTCAATGAAGAGGAAGTGGATCGTTGGTTTAATTACGGCAATATTGATTATGGCTTTTCCAGTATCTGCTTTTGCAGCCGATGAGGTTACAGCGCCGGTATTGGAAATTGGCCTTAATACGATGTTTGTGTTCTTGGCGGCCTTGCTTGTGTTCTTCATGCAGGCTGGCTTTGCCTTATTGGAAGCCGGGTCTGTAAGAATGAAGAATGCAGGTCACGTTGCTGGCAAGACCGTATTGACTCTGGGTATATCCGTAATCGCCTTCTGGGCGGCGGGATTTGCATTCGGATTCGGGAACGGGAACAGCTTCTGGGGAACAACCGGGTTCTTGTTTAGTGGAGATAGTGCTGCGGGTTCATTCGCCTCGCTGGCAGCATCTGATGTCTCCTTGAACGTGAAGTTCCTGTTCCAGCTGTCATTTGCAGCAGTCTCTCTTGCTATAGCGTGCGGGGGGATGGCAGAACGTGCGAAATTAAGCGTATATATTATTTTTGGAACATTGTTTATGATCCTTATTTATCCCGTTGTTGCTCACTGGGTATGGGGTGGTGGCTGGCTCGGAAGCTTGGGTATGCAAGACTACGCTGGTTCTACGGTCGTGCATTTGACTGGTGCAACGGCGGCACTTGCTGCCACGTTCCTGCTTAAACCGCGTCTTGGAAAATATAATAAAGAAGGCAAACCAAACGTAATTCAAGGACATAACCAAGTGTTGACGGTACTTGGCGTTATTATTATCTGGATCGGATGGTTCGGCTTTAACCCTGGTAGCGCACTGACCCCACTCGGCGATGGATTCTTCGGTTATGTAGCTCTTACAACCAATATTGCCGCAGCCGCAGGAGCATTGGCAGCATTGTTTATTTCATGGGTATTTGCAGGTAAGTCGGATATTTCCAGTATGCTTAATGGTGTGCTTGCTGCATTCGTAGCTATCACAGGTTCATGTGCATTTGTAGATGCATGGGCAGCGGTAGTAATTGGTGCGGTAGCAGGAATCATTGGTTTCTTGTCTGGAAAATGGTTGGAGCGTGCAGGACTTGATGATCCTATCTCAGCCGTATCTGTGCACGGCATCGCCGGTATTTGGGGGGCGATCTCCACAGGTCTGTTCGCTACACCAGAACTGGTGGCGACGACGGGAGTGGGTAAGCCCGGCTTGTTCTATGGCGGTGGATTCGATCAACTCGGCGTACAGCTTCTGGGCGTTGCTGGAACCTTTGCCTTCGTTCTGGTAGCTTCGTTCCTGGTGCTGGCTGGTATGAAATGGCTGATCGGCATTCGGGTTACCGAGGAAGAGGAAATGATGGGACTGGATATTAGTGAGCACGGCGCTTATGGTTACCCTGAACAAATGCAAGCACTTGTAGGTGATATGGGTACAGAGCCTGCATTAACTCGCAGTTCATCGGAACTTGGATCAATTAGTGTAATTAAATAAGTGATATTAATCAGGGAGAGGGAGTGGGGCAGTCATGTCAGAAGCGCTGGCCTATGAGAATAACTATGCGGGCATACGTGCAGCTTCCTCCCCCCGTACATTACGGGCAGAGAGAATCAAAGAACAAAGCCGATTATTGGAGGGCTTTAGGACACTGCCTACGCCGGAGTGGAACCGTGCCGTTAACCGAATGCATGATGAAGTGATGATTCGTTCAGCCTATCTGGCGGAAAGAGTAATGGAAGCTGAGGGAATTGGCGTACCGCCTGTCCCTTATGCCTTTGTTGCATTCGGCAGCGGAGGACGCTCTGAGCAGACGCTATGGAGTGATCAGGATAATGGCCTGATTATCGGTGAAGGCGGGGGAGAGCGAAGCGAGATTTACTACAAATATTTTGCTGCCACTTTATCTAAAATATTGGAAAAGGTCGGATACCCGCCTTGTCCGGGGAACGTTATGCTGTCTAATCCGGTGTGGCGTCACACCCTGAGTGGGTGGAAGAGACAGCTGCAGGGCTGGCGAGATGAGCTGCAGTGGGAACAAATGAGGTATTTGAATATTGCCTCGGATATGAGGTTTATTGCAGGGAGTAGTGGACTTGAGGTTGAGTGGAAGAATATCTTCCAGAAGGTGATGGAGCCCAGCGATATGCTGACAGCTGCATTACTTCGTGGGACGGTTAGGCACAAGGCAGGGTTGAACGTTCTGGGTCAAGTGATCACCGAGCCTTTTGGAGAGCATGCTGGAAGCTTTGATATTAAGTATGGACTCTACATGCCGCTTGTGAACGGGCTGCGCTGTATTTCACTTCAATATGGCATTCAAGAGACGTCAACGATAGAGCGCCTGCGTAAATTAATCCAGCTGGAAGCGATCCCTGGCCAATGGCTGGATGCCTGCCGTCACTCTTTTCATACTACGCTTAAGTTAAGATCGCTAACTTCGTATTCAGTCTACGAAGGCATGCTTCAGGGCAGTTCATATTTGAGCCCTTCTCTAATGAAGCAGAAAGATGTTTTGCGTGAGCTAAGAGAGAGCCTTGGTGCAGTAAAGCTGTTGTACAGAACCCTTCAGAGACAGCTGCGGTTCTCGGAAAGGAAAGGTCTATGAGAGAGCCTGCGAAGAGAAGCGGAGGTTTCTGGGACGCGCTGAAGGCACGATCGATTCCTGCTTCCTTGGCTTCAATGACAGGAAGTTCTAGTGTTCAGCAGATTGCTTTTATTAGATCGCTAACCAAAGGGCAGCGGAGGCCGGAGACTCTGCATATCCCGCTAACTGAACTGAAGACGGCTGTATTTGATCTCGAAACTTCGGGTTTCCATACCCGTTATGGGGATGAAATACTATCTTTTGGTGCTGTGAAAATGGAAGGTGACCGAATTACCGATCAGACATTTCATGCGCTCAGCAGGCCTTCTCAGCCGATTTCTAAATCGATTATGGAGCTGACCGGTATTACCCAGGAAATGTCCAATCAGGCTCCTCCGCTTGTTGAGTCTCTTCATGATTTCATGTCTTTCATCGATGACAGAGTTCTTATCGCCCATGGGAGCGCACACGATAAATCTTTCCTTAACCATGCCCTCTGGAGAACGACGAGGACACATTTGGAGCACCGGGTTCTGGATACAATGATGATCGCGGGCAAGCTGGAGCCAACCAGAGGCATTACAAGTCTGGATGATTGGTTAAATGTCTACGGAATCGAAATTACCGTACGTCATCACGCATTAGAAGACTCCAAGATGACCGCCGCCTTATGGGCGGCGCTTATCCCGAGACTGAGACAGAAGAAGGTATTAACTCTAGGGGACTTATATGTTTTTCTAAGCAAGAGTTAGAGGTTCTAAAGTGAATAATCCATTAGGTTGACGGTGAACTGTGTAAGCGCCAATTTCGGCGTCCGGTTCACCGTTTATTGTGGTTCGTGAGGCAATCAGGTATAGAGGTACCATTTCCCCAAATAGCTGCAGTTGTAATAAATCCTCCGCAGAAGGCTCAGGAGATGAGGAAGGATGGGTATGGAATATGCCAAGCAGCCTTGGATTGAAGCTGGAAGTAATCCATCCAGTAGGATCTAGTGTGAATTTGTGCATCGGATTACTCGCTGTATTGCGGATCGGCTGGAAATGATCAATGACCCATCCGTCGTCTGTCTGACTGCCAAGAAGTGCCCCGCAGCCTTCTTCAGGAAAGACTCGGTATAAATGAGTAACTAATAATCGACGTGTTTCGGGCGTTATAATACATTTCTGTCTGGATTGAAGATGCATGGTATTCGCTCCTTTTGAATCTATATGGAAAGTGTAATCCATCTATTTATAGGATGCCTGTAACAAATTGCGCATTAAGGGTACAATAATAGAAAAGTATAAGAAAATACCCTAATGCAAAGGAAAGAGATCAATGAGACGAAATGGCTTCATCCTGCTTGGAATTGCTCTGCTTCTCGGTGTGGCCTTATATCAAAACTCGAATCAAGGAATCCTGTCCTGGTTCAGTTCCGAGGACAAGCAGCAGCCTTCACTAAGTGCAACAGCATTAGCCAAAAGTGGCCTGAAGCCAGGCGCGGCCGCTCCTTCATTTACATTAACAGGCCTTGACGGGAAGACGTATCAAGTAGGCGGGAAGCGTGATAAGCCACTGCTTGTCAACTTCTGGGCTTCATGGTGTGATCCTTGCAAGGAAGAAGCGCCAGATCTGGTCAAAATGGCTGACAAGTACAGCCAGAGCCTTGATGTCTATAGTGTCAATGTTACCATGTACGATCAGCTTTCTAAAGCGAAGGAGTTTGTCCGGCAGTACAAGATGACCTTCCCCGTCCTTCTCGATGAGAAGGAAGTCGCTTATCGTAAGTACAACGGGGTTGCCTTCCCGACGAATGTGTTAATTGATCGTAATGGCGTCATTCAGGATGTTATTATTGGAACGCTCTCTGCTGAGCAATTGGAACAAAAATTAGAAAATTTGGTTAAAATGTAATAAAATGTATTACTGTTTGTGAATAAGGCCCGACTTCTCCTGAAAGAGGATTAGTCGGGCCTTTGATGTCAGTTATACATTTTATATGATGTCGTCATCCAAAATCAATGGTTCACTAGTCCGCCCCGCTGTGCTGAGACTTCCTGGTTCTCAAGTTGGGTCTCCCCAAGAAGGGCATAGCGAATACTATCAACAAGCGCTTCCCAGCTGGCTTCGATCACATTGCCGGATACGCCCACAGTGTTCCAAGAGGTTGAGAGGTCGCGAGATTCAATAAGAACCCGTACCTTGGAAGCTGTAGCATCCATTTCATCCAATACGCGGACTTTATAATCGGACAGATGCATTTCGTTTAAGCGCGGGAAGTAGGTAATAAGTGCTTTACGAAGTGCGTTGTCCAGCGCGTTAACGGGTCCGTTACCTTCAGCTGCTGTATAGACGCTGGAACCGCCGATATTGATTTTGACAAAAGCTTCCGATACAACAGGTCTGCCTGCTGTTTTCTCAACTAACATCTTAAAGGACTCGAATACGAACAATTCCGTCAATTCACCGTTGGCCTGCCTTAGCAGCAGTTCAAGAGAAGCATCGGCCGCTTCGAACTGGTAGCCCTGATGTTCAAGATTTTTGATCCGGTTAATCACTTCTTTGGTCTCTTCATTGCTCGGGTCAAAGTCAATTCCCATATCTTGAGCCTTGGAGAGAATGTTGCTCTGACCGGCGAGTTCGGAGACGAGAACCCGCTGCTTGTTCCCAACGGTCTCAGGCGCTACATGCTCGTAAGTACGGGAATCCCTGAGAATGGCCGATACATGGATGCCGCCTTTGTGGGCAAAGGCTGAGGTTCCAACATAGGGTTGATTATTAGGCATATGCACGTTGGCAATCTCGCTGACATAGCGGGCAGTGTTTGTGAGCTGGGCTAATTTGGCAGGTTCAAGCACTTCATAACCCATCTTGAGCTGTAGATTAGGGATGATACTGCAGAGATTGGCATTTCCGCAACGCTCGCCATATCCGTTCATCGTACCTTGAATTTGCTTAGCCCCTGCTTGAACCGCGCTAAGAGAGTTCGCTACAGCCAGTTCGCAGTCATTATGGGTATGAATTCCTAGCGAGGAGCCTGTAACACTTCCTGCCAGAACGGATACAATATTATGGACTTCATGCGGCAGGGTACCGCCGTTCGTATCGCACATGACGAGCCAGTCCGCTCCGGCTTCCTCAGCTTTCTTCATGACGGCAAGCGCATATTCCGGATTGTTCTTGTATCCATCGAAGAAATGCTCGGCATCAAAGATGACTTCGAGTCCTTTCTGCTTTAAATAGGCAATTGAATCATAGATCATAGCCAGATTCTCTTCCAGCGAGGTCTGGAGGGCAGTATGGACATGGAAATCCCATGACTTCCCGACCAATGTCGCTGCCTGGACACCGGATTCAATGATGCGGTTCAAGTTCGCGTCCTGATCTGCGATGCTGTCTTTCCGGCGTGTGCTGCCAAAGGCAACGATCTTGGCGTTTAGTCCCAGGCTTTTAACCCGTTTGAAGAATTCGATATCTTTATTATTGCTCCCCGGAATGCCGCCTTCAATGTAGTGCACACCTAGCTGATCGAGCTTCGTGGCGATCTTTAATTTGTCGTCCGCAGACAAACTGATTCCTTCGCCTTGTGTGCCGTCGCGCAAGGTTGTGTCGAAGATGGATAAGGCCTTTGACATAGTGGAGAGTCCCCCTTTAAAAGTCATGAAAAGTTATCGTTATTTTTGGTATAATGAAATATTATATCATTTGTTTTTTTAAATGTAACACGGATTCGGATTTTTTGCATAAAACCGTTATTTTTTCTGAAATGAGGGATTCCGGTGAGGAACGTGGAGGATTATTATCCCGCTAAAGGCCGGGTCATATTACATATTGATATGAACGCTTTCTATTGCTCGGTTCATGAGGCCGAGGAGCCGGACAAATATAAGAATAAGCCGACAGCTGTTGCGGGGAGTGTAGAGCTTCGTAAGGGCGTCATCGTGACCTGCTCGTATGCTGCCCGGCATCTAGGAATTTCAACAGGCATGCTGGTGAGCCAGGCGCTTAAAATTTGTCCGGATTTGATTGTAATTGCTCCAAATTTTCATCTATACCGCAAGTATTCCAAAGCCTTCATGAATATTGCCTATGGATACACCCCCCTTCTTCAAGCCGTCTCCATTGATGAGTGTTACCTGGATATAACGGGCTCGAAGCAGTTTGGCACCCCGCTGGAGATCGCGCAGGAGATCCAGGAGAGAATTATGATGGAGCTTGGGCTTCCATGCTCCATTGGCATTGCTCCGAATAAGCTGCTGGCCAAGATGGGGTCGGATATGAAGAAGCCAAATGGAATTACCGTGGTTCGGATTAGGGATGTGCCGAAGCTTCTATGGGATAGACCGTGCGGTGAAATGTATGGAATAGGCAGGAAGACAGCGGAGAAGCTCCAGCGGATGGGAATCTATACTCTGGGCCAGTTGGCCGGAACAGATGAACGAGTGCTGTCAGAACGATTTGGGGTGATGGGGCTCTGGATGAAGCAGGCCGCATACGGCATTGATGATTCTCCTGTGAAAGAGGACCAGGGCAAGAATAAATCAGTCGGTCACACAACCACGCTCCCGAGAGACATCAGCAGTATGGAAGACGTCTCCCGGGTCATGCTGAACCTAGCCGACCAGGTAGCTCGGCGGCTCCGAAGACAGCATATGATGGCTCAGACCGTACAAATTACGATCCGCACACCGGACATGAAGACAATTACCCGCTCTCAAACTTTGGGCAGGCTAACTGAGAATATGGATGACATCTACCGGGAAGCCTGTAAATTGTACAGCAAGCACTGGAAAGAGGACCGCCCTGTACGGCTTCTCGGGATTACACTTCAGAACCTTGTTCCCAAAGAGGAATCCGCGCTTCAGCTCGACCTGTTCGATTATGAGAAGCAGCCGAAGAAAGAGCAGCTTACCAAGGCTATGGATATGCTGAGGGACAAGTTTGGAGAGAATGCCGTACTTACTGCAGGTATGCTTGGCGATGACCCTTCCACGCTAATTCGAAACCACAAGATTCGGGGGACCTCGCTGCAGACGGATTTTCTGCGTGAGAAGCGGGAAGAATGATAATGATTATCACTGGTTGGCCCGCTGAAATCATTTGAAATTGTGGTTATATTATATTATATTGAACATGGTGGAACGCACCGGACTTGTACCGTCTTATATTAGGAGGCAGATTAATATGGCGAAATATACTTGGGTTGAGAAAGACACTTGCATCGCGTGCGGCGCATGCGGCGCAACAGCTCCAGATATTTACGATTACGATGATGAAGGTTTGGCAGAAGTTATCTACAAGAATGACGCCAACCATGGTAACACGGAAATTGGTGAAGATCTGTATGATGATCTGCAGGACGCTTGCGATGGCTGCCCGACAGATTCCATAAAGATTGCTGATACTCCATTTAACAAAGAGGGCTAAGACCCTTCTATAGCAGTTCTTGCTGACCAGGAGACATCTTCCGCCAACTAGGTGGAGGGTGTCTCTTTGTCTTTGTAAGTTGCCAGTCATAATAAGTTATTATTTAGGCTTCACTCATGGGTAATAAGTCTTGTCTTTCCAATCTGTTCCTTTAGACTCTGATTTGTTCCTGGCCCTCTGCCGATAAATAAATAGAAATATACATATTGGCATGGAAAATAATGGGCTTTTTATGGGATTAGCTCTATAAATTAAGGGGGTTTCGATGAATCCGTCATACCTCAAGAAATATGTGCAGATGCATCCGGGCAACAAAATGGCATGGTATTTGCTCGGGAAGGAATACGAAAGAGGCGGGCAGGCAGGGAAGGCCAATTACTGTTTTAATAAGGCTGGTCAGATCTACGAGGCGTTTGAAAGCAGCAAAGTTCCTGCAGAAGTATGGAAAGAGTATGAAGCAAGGCTAATGGAGGCATCTGCCCAAAAGGAGAAACGGAGTAAGCGCAGACGCAAGCTGCTCCTCGCTCTTATGTTCTTGTTGCTAATGATCATCCCCACTATGGATGATCCTTGGATTCATACGGATGCTGCAAGTTCAGACTATGATCCATCCGTGGAAGAACTATATACTCTGCCTGAAGTGTCTATGGACGAAGCAACCCCAGTTCTACGCAAAAAAGCCTCCTTGGCGTTCACAGCGCGCCCTCTTGGAGATGCTTCCAGGAGGGCGGCGGCTGTAGGAGAGCTGCTGGGTAGTACGAAGCCCAAGGCTCGTTTAACTGCGGTACTTGGCATGGAGCAGAAGGGACGCTGGCTGCTGTGGAAGCGGAATATGCCTGTGATGTTTACGGTTGAGCGCGATGCGGCCAGCGGCAGATCCGCTGTGCAGGCTTTCGATGCGAAGAGCTGCGATTGCAAGCCGCCGGATGCCGGACCGCTTCGGAAGAAAGCGCGGCAGTGGACGAAGGAGCAGGAAGCGTATGCGGTGGTGTCTTCAGCAATCCGTCATTTTACACAAAAAAATGGACATCTCCCGGTAGGAATAAGCGAGCTGGCCAAGCCCTATCCGAACAACTGGATTGCCGGAACCAGCCCGGAGCTCGAACAAGCCTTCAAGCAGGCACTTCAGCATGCTAAGCAACAGATCGATGCCGAGAAGAGCTTTATCCCTCCCAGCGCTGCATCAGGCAGCAATGCCAACTCAAGTCAAAGTAAGGCAGCAGCCGCAGGACAAGAGCCCTTCTTTGTTCAGCCGTTGGCAATCCTGGTTGATAAGAGCAGTCATCAGCTTGCCTTGGTAAGCGGGAATGTGGTTGTTCGAAGCTATACGATAGGCCTTGGTGGTGATCGAACCCCAGAAGGTACCTATGTCATCACGGAGAAAGTCATCAATCCGAATGGGAGAGACAATGGGGAATTTGGCAGCCGCGGTATGCAGCTTTCGGATACGAATTATGCCATCCATGGGACGAATGAGCCGGACAGTGTCGGGAAGGATGAATCGAAGGGCTGTATTCGAATGAGCAAGGAGGATGTGGAGGAGCTGTTCGATCTTGCTCCGGCCGGAACCAAGGTAACGATTGGAAAGGGGACTGTGCCTGATCTCGGGGGGAGTTCAGATGAACGTTTTGTTATCCCGGACAGACAGAATCAGACCAATCCCCGTAAGACGTATCATTGGTTGAATTAGCCCTTGCTCCAGATCAGGAGTACGGTAAATACAATCACGATGGCAATTAATATAGAGCCGCTCCAGATTAACGCCTTTTTGTTTACTTCTTCTTTCTTTTGATGAAGTGTTGGCGGTTTGCGTTTGGTGGACATAGAGCTTACCCCTTTCATAACTCTTCTACATACAATATTAGAAAATCAAAAGCCGTACATTTTTATTGTAATGGCTTTCAATCTGAATATCTATATGGTTTGTCCTTGAATTCATGGACCTTTGTTCAAGACTTTTCTTTTCACTTAGAAAACGCTAAACTGGGAAATGGGGCAAAATGTCCACCCGAGATAGGAACGGAGTGAGTAAACAGTGTTATATCGCAACGTGGGGAAACCCGTATTCTTCCGAATAGATCCCGAGAAGGCACACCATTTAGTGATCGGCGGATTACATAAAACGGCCAAGATGCCGGGAGGCATTTCGCTTCTCAATAAATTATACGGTGTGAACGAAACACCGGATTTGGCAGTTGATTTGTTCGGCATCCATTTCCCGACACCGGTCGGTTTGGCTGCTGGTTTGGATAAGAACGCGGAAGCAGTAGAGGGATTCTCCTCGATTGGCTTCGGATTTATGGAGGTTGGAACTGTAACGCCTGTCGGTCAGCCGGGTAATGATCAGCCGCGGTTGTTCCGTCTGCCTCCAGACGAAGCTTTCATCAATAGAATGGGCTTCAATAACAAGGGTGCGGAGGCGATGGCGAATACATTGGCAGCTCTGCCGGCCCGGCGGATTCCTATTGCCGTGAACATCGGCAAGAACAAAGTGACTCCGAATGAAGAAGCGCATCTGGATTATGAGAAATGTATTTCCGCTCTATATCCGCATGCTGACTTTTTCGTGGTTAACATCAGTTCACCCAATACACCGGATCTTCGCGCGCTTCAGCATGGGAGTGAGCTTGCTTCCTTGTTGTCTTCGGTGATGCATGAGATGAAGGTTCATAATGAGAGATCAGGAAAGTCCAAGGCGGTTCTGGTTAAGATAGCTCCGGATGTGAGTGATGAGGAACTGGAATATATGGTGGATACCATTGCAGCAAGCGGCGTATCGGGGATTATCGCAACCAATACAACCATTTCCCGCGAAGGTCTTACGCACACGAATGCCAAGGAGACTGGTGGACTTAGTGGACGTCCGCTGAAGCAGCGCTCCACCGAGATCATTTCAAGAATATACCGTCAGACCGAAGGTCGGCTGCCGATCATTGGATCTGGGGGCATCTTCAACAGTGAGGATGCCTATGAGAAAATTCGTGCCGGCGCAAGCCTGGTGGAGATATATACCGCGCTAATATATGAAGGACCGGAGATAAATCGCCGGATACACCGCGGATTACGCGAGCTGCTCGCGCGTGACGGGTTCACCCATATATCTGAAGCGGTAGGAGCCAACCACCGTTAAGCGCGCCGGGAGCTAGAGAGGAGCACACAGAATGGATGGCAGAGATTGGGGAACATTTTTGCTTCCGTATGAACAGGCTGTAGAAGAGTTGAAAGTTAAATTCAAGACCATGCGATCCGAGCTTAAGAAACGGGAAGAGTATGCGCCGATTGAATTTGTAACTGGAAGGGTTAAGAAAATATCCAGCATCCTGGATAAGGCCAAGCGCCTAAATGTATCTATGGATCAACTGGAGACTGGAATTGAAGATATTGCGGGAATCCGGATCATGTGTCAGTTCGCTGAGGATATCCGGAGAGTGGCTGAATATATTCGCAATAGAAAAGACCTGAAAGTCTTGTATGAGAAAGATTATATTACTAATTACAAAGACAGCGGCTATCGCAGCTTCCATATGATTGTGGAGTATCCGGTACAGACAGCTCTAGAACAGAAGATGGTGCTGGCCGAAATTCAGATTCGCACACTGGCTATGAATTTCTGGGCTACGATCGAGCACTCTCTGAATTATAAATACCGTGATAGCCTGCCCGAAGACATGCGTGAGCGTCTGAAGAAGGCTGCCGAGGCCGCCTTTGTCCTTGATAATGAGATGTCCAGCATCCGCCAGGAAATTCTCGATGCGCAGAAATCGTTCGAGGACGATTCTAGTCTAGTGACCCAAGCATTGAATTCCATACATCAGCTGTATTTCTATCATCTCGTCAACGAAGCGATTGATGCTCAGCGGCGGTTCAATGAGCTTTGGGAAGCGAAAGACCTGGCTTCAATGAAAGATCTGGTTGATGAAGTTAAAGCTCTTCTGAAGGCCGCACGCAGGGCGGAGAGCACGGATGAAGTATGATCCGCTCTATATAGCGTATCTTATCTATTTCAACCGGGATCGTGATTATTTCGAATGTCATGAGGTTCTCGAAGAATTGTGGCTCGCCCGGAATCGTGAACCTCTGTATAAAGGGCTGCTTCAGGTGGCGGTAGGGTTATTTCACTTCCGCAGAGGAAATATTAAAGGCAGCTATAAGATGCTTCAGTCAGCATCGGATAAGCTTCAGAATTATGCGGATGACAGCCTGGGGATTAATTTGGCCAGATTGAAAGAAGACATAAGGCAGCTAGTGGATAAGCTGGACCATTATCAAGCGGAGCCCGTCCAATACTACGACTTCACCATTCAAATTATAGATTCTGAACTGAAGCGTGCTGTGGATATGGTTTCTTCGGAACTTATGCCTAACATACCGATTCAAATTCATCCTCAGCGTGGAGAGAAGCATGCGCTGCGGGATCAGAAGAACAACGATAAATAATCTCACGGCCCGCTGCTTGCAAATCTGGCAGCGGGCCGCTTGCGAATTAGAGAGGGTGTCTGTATGGCCGTACAATTGCCTCCTGTATTTCTGGAAAGGATGGAGAAACTGCTTGGAGATGAGTATCCTGCTTTTTTGGATTCTTATCATGCGCCGCACTTTTCGGGAGTCCGGGCGAATCTGCTTAAGATTAATCAGGCAGAGTTTGAACAAATCGTTCCTTTTCCAGTTCGTCCTATCCCTTGGTGCAGTACCGGTTATTATACTGAGGAAGGGCTGAAGCCGGGTAAGCATCCATATTATCATGCCGGACTCTACTACATTCAGGAACCAAGCGCTATGGCTCCTGTGGAGGCTTTGGGGGTTCAGCCGGGTGACCGGGTGCTTGATCTGTGTGCAGCGCCCGGGGGCAAATCCACACAAATTGCGGGGAAGCTTCAAGGGACAGGAATCCTAGTAACCAATGATATCAGCTCGGAACGGACAAAAGCATTGGCCAAGAATATAGAACTTTACGGGGTAAGGAACGCAGTGGTGCTGAATGAGGCTCCGGATCGGATCGCTAAGGCGTTTCCACACTTCTTTAACCGGATATTGATCGATGCCCCTTGCTCCGGAGAAGGCATGTTCCGTAAGGATGCGGATATGGCCCGTCAATGGGAAAAGCATTCAGTCATGAAATGCGAAGCAATGCAGAAGGATATATTACGAAGTGCGGCTGAGCTGCTGGCCCCGGGCGGGACCATCGTATACTCTACCTGTACATTTGCCCCTGAAGAGAATGAGGGCATGATTGCCGCCTTCATAAGCAGGCATCCTGAGTTCAGCATCAAGCCCATTCCGCAGGAATGGGGGATCTCTGGGGGGCGTCCTGAATGGCTGAAGCCGGGGGACACAAGCGAGGGAGATCATGACTATACCGCAGATGCGGCAAGCCAGACTTCAAATTGCGGCAGATTGTGGCCTCACCTCATTGAAGGCGAAGGCCACTTTGTGGCTGTGCTCCAGCATAACGGTACTATGGCCGGAATCGAAGCCTTGAATGTTCAGGCAGCTGAACCTGAAATGGTGCGCATAAGCGAGAATCGCCGCCCGGCGAAGGACAAGCTGTCACGGCGCAAGAAGAATGGACCGCCTGAGAGGACGGAGCCTACTGAACAGGAGCTGTTGGGCACCTGGAGCAGCTTCGCGGCGTCCAATTTGAAGCTGAACAGCGAGGGCGAGCCGATTATGTTCGGGGGCAATGTATACTTGTCCCCAATAGCCAAGGACCGGCTGAATGGGCTCAAAACGGTACGTCCAGGCTGGTATGTGGGTACGGTGAAGAACGGAAGGTTCACTCCGGGTCATCCACTTGCCGCTGCGCTGCGCCCAGATGAAGCCCTGCGCACGCTATCTTTATCCTCCGAAGACGGGGAAGCGGTTCGCTATCTGAAGGGAGAGACGCTGGCGATCTCCCCGGATCGAATTCAGTGCATGGAAGGTGTAGAGCCAAAGGGTTATGTGCTCGTCTGTATAGACGGATACTCTGCGGGATGGGGCAAGTGGCTGGACGGAATGCTTAAGAACGAGTACCCTGCGGGGTGGAGGTGGACCTAGACCGATGAATAAAGGAAAAAAGACACAGCGGGTAGACAAGATCCTGGGGCATCTGGGGATCGGCTCCAGAGCGGACCTCAAAAAAATGGTCAAACAGGGCCGCGTCTCGCTTAATGGACAGGTATTGAAAGACAGTGGAGCCCAGGCGGACCCTTATATGGACCGGATTGAAGTAGATGGGGAGCCTGTATTTTACCGGGAATTCATCTATATCATGCTGCACAAGCCTGCGGGGGTAATCTCGGCAACCGAAGATACCAGAGATAGAACCGTAATTGATCTGCTTCCGGATAAATATAAGGTATTCAATCCATTCCCGGTAGGCCGGCTCGATAAGGATACAGAAGGGCTGCTGCTGCTCACGAATGATGGACAACTGGCTCATGATCTGCTGTCTCCGCGTAAGCATGTCCCCAAAACTTATTATGCAGACGTACGCGGCCTGATTGGGGAAGACGAAGTGGTGCGCTTTGAGCAGGGAGTAGAACTGGATGATGGTTACGTAACGCTTCCGGCAAAGCTGGTTATTACCGGGCAGGGTCATGATGGAGATGGACCCGTCAGCCGGATTCTGCTGACTATCTCGGAAGGCAAGTTCCATCAGGTGAAGAGAATGTTTGAAGCCGTAGGCTCTAAGGTCCTCTATTTGAAAAGAGTGTCGATGGGCCGCCTTGCACTGGATGAAGCTTTGCCCAAGGGGGCTTTCCGTGAACTAACGGAAGATGAATTAGCCTTACTTCGCTGAATTAGGCGGACAGTGTAATTATGTTATATAATTAATTATACATAGAGAGGGTGGAGATCATTGGAATACAAACTGATTGCATTAGATGTGGATGGAACACTGCTGGACGATAATCACGTGCTTACGTCAGCTACGGCAGAGACGATCAAGAGAGTAGCCGCGCAAGGGACCGAGATTGTTCTATGCACAGGAAGAGCTCCGCTAAGCTGCATTCCTTTTATGGAATCAATGGGGCTTGGAGGTTATGTAATTACGCATAACGGAGCGGCGACTGTGGATGTAACTACACGGGAGATTGTGCATGAGTTCTCAGTCGAGCCTTCTGCGCTTGAGCCTTATATTGATTATTGCCGCAAGAATGGGGTTCACTTTGACGTGAATACTACCTACGGCATTTATGTCGACAAGCTGGATGAGATTGGACCAGATGTCCTGGATATGTACCACAAGTTTTTGATTGAACCGCTTGATCTACCGGCTTGGGTCGACTTCTCCGAGCCTATTGTCAAGATGACGGCGTCCGGGTTGACAGATACGATGAATAAGGTCGAAGCGGATTGGAATTTATGGACTCATGAACTTAACATGCTGCGCAGCGGCGATTATTTCATAGACTTGATGCATCCCGAGGCATCGAAAGGGAACGCGTTGAAACAGCTTGCCAAACAGCGGGGGATCCCTGCTGAACAGGTTATGGCGATTGGCAATTTCTATAATGATATTACGATGCTTACGTTTGCGGGGCTGGGAATTGCAATGGATAACTCACCGCTTGAGGTGAAGGCGGCAGCACAGGATGTGACAGCATCGAATAATGAGGAAGGCGTACGTTTGGCTTTGGAGAAGTACTGCCTGTAAAATAGTAAAAGTCTGCTGAGGATTTCTGATCTCAGCAGACTTTTTTTAATTATCATAGCGACGAGATGGCTAGCTCGGCACCTATGGAATGGATTCAGACGTTCCACCTTGATCAAAGGTGGATTCTCAGCCCCTTGGGCAGATGATTCTTCAGCTGACCTCCGCTGGCTTTGCCGAAGTCGAGCGGGTATCCAGACACGGTAACCAGGGTCCAGCCCTTCAGCGTGTCTGGAACAGGAAGTGTCTCACCTCGCAGGTAGGCCGCTGCTTCAGGTGACGAAGGATCAAGGTCCCAGGTGCGGGCAGCTTGCCCGGCAGAGGAAGCCATAGCCAGAGCATGACTGGGCTGGAATCTGCCTTTCTTCAGCTCACCGAGATGCAGACCGGCTCTGGGCAGCTTGAGTCCACTGAGCTGGCTCATCCTCAGAGGCAGCCCGCTGCTTCGCGGCAGCCAGTAGAGGGCCTCACCGAACAGCTCGGGGCTTCCTTCCGTATGGACGTAACCGGGAAGGTCCTCATCCGCCCAGGAACGGAAGGCTTCCCAGGCTGTGAGTGTCTCTTTTGAGGGAGCAGCGGCTTTTCCAGCTTTTCCTTTTCTCCCGCCTTTAGGTTCTCTTGCATTCTCTTGCTTGATAAACTGTTCTTCTGTAGCATTCTCTCTCTGCAAAAGTGCCACATAGTGGCCTTCCCCCTCGTGCTTGTGAGGCCAAATGCGCTTCTCTGTCACCAGACTCATGAAGGGGTATGTGTCTAACAAGCGGGCAATGGTCTCTTCATTCTCTTTGCGGTTGAAGGTACAGGTGGAGTAGGCGAGTCGGCCGCCAGGTTTGAGCATCTTAATGGCATCATGAATGATATCCCATTGCCTTGCCGCACACGCCTCTACCGAACGCGCGGACCATTCTTTTACCGCCTCAGGATCTTTGCGGAACATACCTTCCCCGGAACAGGGAGCGTCAAGCATAATCCGGTCAAAGGTCTGTGGGAACCTGGAGGATAGCCCCTCCGGGGTGGACTGAGTAACCACTGTATTGCGGATTCCCCAGCGTTCGACGTTCTCTGCCAGAATCTTGGCCCGTTGAGGATGGATCTCGTTGGCAATAAGCAGGCCTTCCCCCATCATTCTGGCGGCAATTTGGGTTGTCTTGCCTCCAGGCGCCCCAGCGAGATCCAGAATGGTCTCCCCGGGTTCGGGAGCGAGAAGCTCGACCGCTGACATTGCCGAAGGCTCCTGAATATAATAAAGTCCGGCTGCGTGGTAAGGGTGCTTACCAGGACGTGAACTTTCTTCATAATAAAATCCGCTCTGACACCAAGGAACCTCCCTTAGATGGAACTGATTCCTCATAACCTCCATCACAGGAGACGATTGATTCGTCTTCAGTGTATTTAATCTGAGCCCGTATGCTCTTGGCTTATCATAGCTCTTAAGAAACTGCTCAGCTTCTTCAGCTCCAAGCAGGTCAATCATACTTCTACGGTAGTCTGCGGGCAGTGTCAGTTGCTCCATCATAGGTTATACTCCTTCCAATTGTCCGTTCCCTCTATGAAACTACAAAGTATTAGCAGTTTATCACAAAGGAATTTGATTCACAAAAGGGAAATGGATGTTCCTTCATACCTATGGCATAATGGAGAAACAGACGACGCTGACAGGCGTTATAGAACAGAGAAAGGGGCAACCCTATGAAATTATTGCAGGCCTTATTCTTCCCGCCTGAACAGCCTGGCGGTGTATCATCCATGATTCCTTATTTGCAGGAGAGATTTAATCCGCCCCACTGGGAAATGGATATATTCTCCATCCCCAAGCGAATTCGCAGTAAAGGTACGGATCAAGTGAAGTTTCAGACTTTTGACTGGACTGAATTTGCAGACAGTGCGGTTGTCCAAAAGTATATACAGACATACCGGGATTACCTCTGGTGGACGAAGCTGCGTATACAGCGTCCTTATGATCTAATACATGCCCATCATCCGATTACGGGACTTGCCATGAAGGAGATATTTCCGGATACACCCGTTATTCAGACGATCCACTCCAGCTATGAGCGGGAGCTTCTTCTTAATGGAACCATTCGGGAAGGGGGACCAGAGCAAAGGTTCCTGACCTCCCTTTATAGAGAGCTTGAGCATCGGACCGACCAAATGCTAACTGTCTCACGGTCTTTTGTTGATTATTTAGCTCCGCATGTGGAGCGCCCGGAAGAAATTGGAGTTATCTCAAATGGTTTCGACGAGAAAAGGTTCAAGCCAATCGCCCATGATAACGAGGTCGCCCAGCTCGTAACAGTCTGCCGGCTCGTCCCGGCTAAAGGTCTGGATATTCTGCTTGAGGCTTGCTCGAAGCTTAAACGCAAGGGACACCCTTATGTCCTGCATATTATCGGAGATGGACCTATACGTCCTGAACTGGAAAAGATGGCCCAGGATCTTGGAATCTACGAAGAGACAATCTTCTACGGGTATACACTTCATCCAGAAGAATTCATGCCCTTCTTTGATATATTTGTTCTTCCGTCTCGCGCTGAGGCATTTGGTTCCGTATTTGCGGAAGCCGCCTTGTGCTGCCTCGCTCTGGTGGGTACGGAGGTTGGAGGTATCGCAGAGCAGATTGAACATGGGGTAGGGGGATTGTTAGTTCCGTCTGAAGACTCTGATGCGCTGGCTTCAGCTCTGGAGTCCGTCATTCTGGACCCTTCTTACCGGTATGCCTTGGCACGTACGGGCTGGGAGAAAGCGAAGCGAGAATATTCCATCGCCCGTGCTGTTCATGAACTGAAGAAAGTATATTTGCAATATCAACCCTAAGCGCAGGGATTTCCTGCACTCAGGTTGTCCTCTCATTCCTATGGAGCACTAGCATAATGACCCAGATAAGAGAAAACAGGCCGAATAACGGATACAGCACAGACAGCAGCGAGCTGAATCCGAATTGACTGGTAATGTAACATACCAGAAGCAGAATAAGGGACAGCAGCTTTGGCCCAATCCGAAGACGCTGCTTGATCTGTAAGGCCACGCCGTAGATATCGGCTACGAAAGTGCTGAAGATTTCGAGGAATATTAAGATAACATAGACAATTCTTACAATTGAACCTAAATGATTGGCGATATGACCCATCGGAATCTCGAATTGCGTGATACCCGGCATATGGGCAGATAGGGCGAAGTGTCCCGCTAGAAGCAGGAATCCAACTCCCAGGCCTCCTAGCGTGCCGCCCCAGATAAGTACCTTTCTGTTCCTGGTATGACTCCCGATCGGAACGAGAACCGCCTGAGCCATGCCTAGGTTAAAGGCCGTATACATCAACGGGGAAGCCCATGCTGCACTTAAGCTTCTGTCAGTTGTATAAGTCAGGAAGCGGGAAGCCTCAGGCATACCCGCGGTGTTGCCGATTATAATTATCGACAGGATAAGCATGAGGGGAACCACGATGGAGTTCAGCTGCAGGATAGCCTGTATACCGCGGTGAAGCAGCAGGTAGGTTCCGATCATTGTAATCCAAAGCCCAGTCTGATAATGGAGCCCCAGATGCTCCATGAAGACCGAGCCTGCGCCGGCCAGCATAACACTGTTCACACCCATGAGGACTACTAGAGTAAATATGCTGATTAAGCCTCCGGCTTGATGTCCGAACAGGCGGCGGTTCAAATCCTCGTAGGAGGAAGCTTTAATGTCATGGGCGAGAAGCATCATTTTGGTGCCGAGCCAAATAAATAGGACGGTCGCCAGCAGAATTGTGAACGCGCCCCATTTGCCGTATTGCGTGAAAAATTTAATAATCTCCTGACCTGTTGCAAAACCGGCTCCAACGATCGTGCCGATATACGTGAAGCCGATCTGTAAGACTTTGACGGCATCTTTCATCTTTTTCCTCCTTACCGTTTCGCGGAGCTCCCAGAGGGTAACTTTGGAAGTACATGACTTCCGAACGACCCGGATCTGTGCTATATATAGTACAAGGTATGTGGAACGGGAACGGGACATGACTGGAACATGTCCATTCTTGAGCAGCGCTTGCGCTTTATCTTAGAAAGGTGAGATATATTTTGAGTGTAATTATGTCTTATATCGCCCAATATGGTTATTTGGCTATGTTCGGACTACTGGCATTGGGCTTTATGGGCATTCCTGTACCCGATGAAACACTGGTTGTGACATTTGGAGGGCTGACAGCAGAAGGGCACTTTGTGTTCTGGATCGCACTGCTTATGACTTTTCTCGGAAGTATGACGGGAATGATTCTGAGCTACACGCTGGGGAGAGTAATTGGAACACCACTGCTTCATAAATTCGGCAAATGGATATTCATTACCCCGAGCAGGCTGGCCACAACCGAGAAATGGTTCGCACGCTATGGGAACTGGAGTGTGCTGTTCGGTTATTTCGTCCCGGGTCTGCGTCAGCTAACCTCATATTTGTCCGGGGTATATCGGCTTCCACTTTATTTATATCTGACCTACGCAAGCATAGGTGCTGCCATATGGTGTACAACCTTTATGGCTCTTGGAGCCACCGTAGGACATCACTGGAGAAAAATGGCCTTCTTTGTTCATCACCATATGTGGCGCATGGCTCTTCTGGTTATCGTACTTTCATTGATTGGAGTCATCATTTATCTGTTCATTCGGAATTTAAAAGCAAGCAGATTAAGCAAGGCTGAGCGGGGACAGGCTAACCAGCCTAACCAATCAGAGAACGCAGATTAGATTATATCCTTAGGAGGAGAAAACCATGGAAGCATTAAAACAAAGAATCCTGGAAGAAGGTGTTGTCATCTCGGACCAGGTGCTTAAGCTCGACGGGCTTCTTAATCATCAAGTGGATCCCGAGCTGACGATGCAAATGGGCAAGGAATTTGCCGCAAGATTCCGTGAAGACGGAGTTACCCGGGTAGTTACCGTTGAATCGTCGGGTATTCCTGCAGCTTTTGCTACCGCCTATGAGCTTGGAGTTCCACTCGTATTCGCACGTCGGAAGAAGACGCTTCTGGCCGACCCGGATGCGCTGTGCGAGCGTGTTCCATCTTTCACCAAAGGAATAGTGACCGATATTCTTCTGTCCAAACAATACATTTCGGAGAATGACCGAATTTTGTTCATTGATGATATTATTGCCAATGGCGACGCGGCGCGTGGTTTGGTGAAGATTATTCAGCGCTCGGGTGCTGAATTGGTTGGTGTTGGCATCGTTGTGGAGAAGAGCTTCCAGGCTGGAGGCAAAGCAATTCGCGAGCAAGGAATCCGACTTGAATCGTTGGTGCGGATTTTGTCTTTAAATGACGGTAAAGTCACGTTTGAAGACTAGGCAAATTGGAATCAATTTCATAACAGTCCTTTGCAGAGCCTTTCTTTTCAGTTATAATAAGAGATAAGTAGGGAGAGGAGGCAACTACATGGGGGAACAACAACCGGTAGTAAATGCAGAATATTTTGTTACGAAGCTAAGTGAAGCCAAGGTTACCTTTGAGCGAGCTCTTGATTGCAAACATACAGAATTTGATGACCTTTATCCCTATATGCTGGAACATCCGCAGTTCTTTTGGTACAAACGGTACGTAGCCTGGTCACAGCTGCTAACCATTGCGGGAATGTGTGAGGATCTCTCTTTTCCTTGGAGAGAAGAATTTAGTCCTCAGCAGGTAGCATACATTGAAGAACGTGTGATGTCAGCTAAAGTGCTTGACTTCTGGTTTGAGAAGAACGATAGCAAAGAACACGCACAGAGATAAAATAGGGAGTAATGCCTTTTGATATACACGGTGAACGAAATTATCCGTGTTGAGACAGGTCGTTTGCCGGTGAACACCGGCAGATGACCTGTTTTTGTGTTTGGATGTGATGCTTCGAGAATTATGATATATTTATGCCGATGACGAAGTCTGTCTGTAAGGAGGTAATGACAAGAATATGATTACTGATGAAGAGTTAGATGCATTTCGCTTATCCGGAGAGAAGGTTCGGGTCATTCGAGATGCGATTCCAGAGAATGACGTCAGAGGGAGTGTCGTGGCTTGGAGTGACACACAGGTCATGATCCGGCGGCCGAACCGCAATATTGTCAAGTTGGACAGAAGTTATACGTTCCAGCCCGCTAAGGAGCCGCGTATTTCTTTTGAAGTGTAGAGCATATTATGGCTGACCCTCGGACAACGTATAGAGAGCGACTGAATAAGGTTGATCTATACAGAAAGGGGTGCTAACCATGTCTCAGAAGATCGATAAAGTAAGAGCATATAAAGATGGAATTCAGGCCTTTGGTGAGTCTATGCCAGGCGTGGCCGAAGCCTATCATGAATTTACCGGGAAGTCTTTAGCCGCAGGAGAACTGGATGCCAAGACGAAGCAGTTAATCGCCCTCGGAATCAGTCTGTTTGCGAATAATGAGGTGTGTACGTTCTATCATACGGAAGAGGCGAGATCCAAGGGAGCCACGGATGCTGAAATTCGTGAGGCTGCAGCGGCTGCGGCAGCAGTCAGCTCAGGACATATATTGTCTCAGGGCGCTACAAGAGTGGAGCAGGCGTTGACTCAGTGAAACAGTGTGTGGCAATGACTTAAGATATCATGGAAATACCCTTTGACTTTGTGCAAAGGGTATTTGTCATATCCAAAGCGCAGCAGGATGTGGCTAAATAGGGCTTACATGCTCATTCAGCTTGCCTTGCTGTACGCCTAAATAGGCTCTCATCCGGCTAAGCATCTCACTTCGTAGCGCAGACCAGAGGATGCGCATTTCACCACGGTAGCTGCGGCATACATATCTGGCTTCGATCCCTTGCTCGCCCTGCTTAATCTCGTAAATTTTGATCTTGCGTTTCGTGAGCTCATTCTGTATTTCAGCCATAACTACCGCAACTCGGTCTGAACCACTTGTAATCATATCCACGTATACCTGAGGGCTCTTTAGAAGACCACTGTCTTTAAGAATACGGGAGTCGCGTTCGAAGACTTTGCGTATAAATATAAGCAGAAGCCAGCTTTTTATGAGGGAAAGCTCATCAGTGCTTATATGAGGAACAGCCATGGAGTTCACCATCCTTTTATACGAACTTATGTTCTTATTTTAACCACTTTATTTGATGAATATCAATGGAAAATAAAAAATATAAAAAGGTTGTTGACTTGGTTAGACTTCCATGATAAGATATATCTTGTCGCCGCAGAGAACAACTTCTGCAAGAGACAATGAGCGGTCGTGGCGGAATTGGCAGACGCGCACGGTTCAGGTGAACGCGTGTTCCCGTATGCCTATACGGAAGCCTAAACGCAGGCCTGGCGCGGGTTTCATAATATACCGCAAGCTACGGACCGCGCACGGTTGTCTAAAATCGTCAAGACTTACGCTGCGCAGAACGACATCCTATACGTACATAATTCGAAGTATACAACGTCCCAATCACGCGTAATAATCGTGAGAGGGGCGTTTTTAATTATGACGCAAGCCAAGCGGACGAGGCGGCCGAACTTAATTAAAGCGGAGGTTGCGGTTGATGGCGAGAGTAAATATCCGTTAGAAGCGCTGGATTATGACGTAGCGATCGAGACGTTTTTACGGGACTGCCGCGTTAAGAATTTGAGCCGCGCATCGATTACGTATTATAATAATTCGCTCAAGGAGCTCGTTAAGTTCCTCCGCATTGTTGGCGTCGAGAGGCCGCTAGATGTTACGGAGGATAACTTTAAATCGTGTATACTCGCGAAACAGGATTCCGGGGTTTTGGACTCAACGGTGAATACGAATCTCAAGGGCTGGCGGACGTTCTTCCGTCATATGAACGAAGAGGGATATTTACCGACTAACCCTGCGGAGAATATCCGCCTACTTAAGACGGAGCGACATATAATACCGACGTTCACGCGCGAACAGATAAAGTTGTTGTTGTCCCAGCCGGACTTATCGACGTTTACTGGCTACCGTGATTACGTCTTCCTGCTCCTGCTTCTTGAAACGGGTATCCGGATATCGGAGATTGAGAACGTCAACGTGTCAGACATTAAGTGGAAAGAGCGCGTTATTAAAGTCATGGGTAAGGGGCGCAAAGAGCGATACGTACCGTTCCAGTCAAAGCTTGAGAAGGAACTTAAGAAATACGTGCAGCACCGCGGCCTCCTCGATCATGACGTACTTTTCGTTAATATCGATAATAGCCCGATGAAGAAACGGACGATGCAGCAGAATATGCAACGCCACGGTATCGCAGCGCAGATCCGCGGAGTCCGGGTTAGCCCGCATACGATGCGCCACACCTTCGCAAAGTTTTACATAATGAACGGGGGCGATGCGTTCACGTTGCAGAAGATACTCGGACACACTACGCTAGAGATGGCGCAGACCTATGTGTCAATTTTCGGTACAGACATCGCCAAGCAACACCGTAAATTTTCGCCATTGGAACGTTTAGAAGATTTGGATTAGTAGATAACGCTCAGTCCTTCGGAGATATTCCGGAGCCTGGGCGTTATTTTTTGCGTAAAAGTGTGCGAAGTAGAAAGTGACCGTAGATAATACGGTATTACGCGAAGTATGGAGGCGATAAGATGGCGAGAGGTAAGCGTGTTGAGATCGTTAAGAAAACGGTAACCGGTCCGGATGGGACTTCGATAGAGGTTGACGCGAAGGCGTGTACGAAATGCGGCGAGGTGAAGGCACTGACGGAGTTTTGGAAAAGAGGGGAAGAGGAGAACAGTAGAAGACACTCACGGTGTAGAAAGTGTGTAGGAAGTCCGAAGTCTGCTCTGCACGTACGGCACGTCAAGTGGAACGCAGAGTCTTATAGAAGTTACGTTCGTAGCATGACAGATGATGAATATCGCGTCGTAGGTTTTTATTGTGGAGTAGATAACAAGGTTACGCACAAACACGTAACATGCGGCAAGGTATATGAGGCAAGGCCGAAAGACTTTTTGCGTGGCGGGCGTTGTCCGCATTGTTGTGGTAATCGCAGGAAGACCACCTTCAGCTTTAAAGAAGAAGTTTTTAAGATAGTAAGAGATGAATATACGGTACTAGGCTTGTACATGAACAACCTGACGCCGATAATTATGCGGCATAGCAAATGTGGGCTTGAGTATGAGGTTAGGCCTACTGATTTCTTGTCGAAAGGCAGTCGCTGCCCATACTGCGCAGAGTCCAAGGGTGAGCGAAATATACGTGATTATTTAGTCAAAAAGAATATTAAATTTGCCTCTCAATTTAGACTAGAAAACTGTCGCGATAAATTACCTTTGCCGTTTGATTTTGCGGTAAAGCATAAAGAGCGGTGGGTGCTGATTGAGTATGACGGCGAGCATCACTCGCGGCCGGTAGACTTCGCTGGTAAAGGCGAAGAATGGGCGCTAGAAAATTTCCGCAAAACCCAGCGTAATGACCGCATTAAAACGGACTACTGCCGCGCCAACGGCATTCCGCTAATACGGATCGACTATACGGAGTTCGACGATATCGAAGCGATACTCACACGCGAACTAACGAAGCTGGGCGTTATATCAAGCGAAACAGGCAATCGCTTGACTGACGTTACCGCTTCGGAAAAGGCATCCGCATAGCCTTAGTTTGCACTATTTTACACTATACTAAAGTATAGTGTTAACAATCCGTTTCCAATTCCGTTAAATCAGCGCTCCTTAAATCTCGCCGTAAAATTACCGTGAAAGAGGCGCCTTGAATGTCCGGGAGGGGTAAACGTACCCTCACGTATAGAAACGCGCTAATTTCACGGCGAAATCACGGCGAAAATGGATGACGCAGGCTAGGGCGGAGGTGAGGCGTGCGGCGGGGCGATGGACGAAGGGTTGTTTATCTTTTCTTTTAGGTTTAAAACCCGCGCATCCTATATGTGTATTGATATTACGTATCGGATTGCTTTTTATCCGGTGCGTACGAAGTTATGAACGTAGTGAATAACTGAGTAAATCTTTAGATCTTAAGTTCTTAGATCTTTAAGATCTTTTAAAATACCACAATCCGCGCGCCGTGAACAATGTCCGCTAGAAATATTCTCGAACTGGAAATTTACTATTTGCACTTTATTACACATTTGAAACGGAGGCCCTTACGATGACCCACGAATCCGCCCGCAACTTTCCCGATAACCCGCTATTAGGTCCGCTATCACGCGCCGACTTTATCTCCGCAAACATACCGCTAGTTCACGACGTAGCTCGGCGATTTCGTGAAGCCTGCCGTAATCAACACGTCGACTATGCGGATATTATCAGCGAAGGTTCAATCGGACTCATCGACGCTTACGACCGCTTTAATGACGCAACTAAATCGTTCGCGGCCTTCGCCGGCCCGTACATCCGCGGATACATGCAGAATTATTTCCGCGATAAGGTCGGAGATATTCGGATTCCGTGGCGCCAGATGGAGACGGCCCGTGCGGTATCCGAAGCGCAGCTTACCGAATCCTCTACCGGAGAGATAGCGGAGACGCTCGGAATTACCCGTAAAGCAGCGGACAAGGCGGTTATCCTCGCGCGGCTCCGATACACAACGCCGGTGGATAACGCAGACGGAAGTTCCCGACCCTTCGCGATCGAGGACGACGTGACGCGCGTTGACGTAGAAACGTACGTTACGGGACTGTCGGAGCGTGACCGCTTTATTGCTCGGCGCCTAATGGACGGCGTGTCTATGCGCCAGATATCGGAGGAGATCGGAGTGAGTCCATCAATGGTTGCGTACCTGGTCGGTAAATTACGCAAGAGCTGCGCGGCTGAGTTCGGAGTAGCCGCTTAATACGAATCGAAACGGAGGAATCACGCATGTCTAACTTAAACGTACCACTCAACGCAAACTACCGCCTTACCTCGGACGGCACGCAGTTCATCGTAAAGGAACGCAAGCTCGTCGACCCTACGAAAGCGCCCGGCTACAGAGCTGAAGAAGGCGCACCGGCTCCGGAGATAACCGAACGGTGGGATAACGCGGGCTACTATTCGCTATCAGCCGCCGGCCTTACCGCAGCTCTTAACCGCGCGATCATTGCGTCCGCAGCTACGTCCGGCCATGAGTCACTAACGGACTTTATCGCGGAGATCCTTTCGGAGACTAAGCGGATGGCCGATGCGGTTAGCGATTCGTTATCAGCGGATTTAGTCGCTATCCTAGCGTGATTTTTGCGCTAAATTAGGCGCGTAGGGACAGCGCTAGGGTACTCGGTAGGGTAACGGGTAAAGGCGTCAGTATGGCGCTGAAATTTAGCGGAGGTGGGTGTATTCACGTTCTACGCATTTTATTGCACGCAAATACGTCACGTATTTTGCTAACATCTTAACGAAAGGATTTGACGCAAGGTGAACGTAACATTCGAATCGGTTGACGATATTTTAGAGCATTACCGCGGGAAAGGGAATTAATTGCGGGAATATTGCGGCTTTCTTGCGTGTTACTGCCGCGTAATTAATTTACACTTAAGGAGTGAACGCTTGATGGACGTTATCAAATCGGTAAGTAAACGGGCGGTGCCGTTTCTTGAAAAAGCGCTTGCGGTCTACGCGCTCATCGGATTCATCCTAGCGCTCATCGTGTGGATGTTTACCGCAATCAAACTCGGGACCTTCGTGTTGACAGTTATTTTCGGACCAATACTCTCCGTAATCCTCATCTTTATGTGGGTAGCCGCAGGGTTTCCCGTATGAAGATCGATTTCTACCGTCATTTCACCGTCATAGTGGGCGGTATCGAAGCGCCAGGCTGTTGCACTACTCTCCGGACGGACGAGCGTTATTTACCGCTAATTTTACGGGAACTCGGCGTGTTCACATCTACCGGCGAGGTACGGAGGAACCGTCCGGACTTGGTGCGGGAGGTTAGCGGAAGGGAACGCGTGAGGGTCGGGCGCAGGGTTATCGATGTGCTTGCGTAAAACTAAGAAAACGTGAGATCGGTGCATAGCCGTATAGGAATCGTCCTATGAACGTTATACAAAAATCACGTAGAATCGGTTTTGATTCGGAGGTTCATATACGAATATAATCGGAGGTGTCAGACGGATGACAACGGAAACTAAACGGGATTTGGCGGCAGACCTGGCGATATGCGAGGCGGCAGCGCCCGCTTATATTATTCACTCAGCAGTATATAGCGTTCCGACCGGAGGCACGAACATCGTTGCGGAGGTATGTCGCGATGATTACGAACCTCTAACCGAGGGTGATACGGAGTTTATCCTTGAAGCACGCGAAGCCTGGCCGCACGCAATCCGGAGGGCAATCGCTGCAGAGGCAGAGAGTGAGCGCTGCAAACACTCGTACCGCCTGCTGCTTGCGTGCTATGACGGACAGAGCGCAAGAGCGGCGGAGTATTATTCAGAAGCAATACGGCTACGCGATGAACTCAAAGCGGAGTCTCTACGATCGGCGGGATGGGAAGGGGAGGCGCAAGGTTATGCGAAAGAGAACGAACGTCTCAAAGGCGCGCTGTCCAGTCTACTTGCCGCGATCGACCGCGGAGACTTAGTCCGCCTTAAATTGTCTAGCGGAATGGATCACGTAATAAGACTCGCAAGGGAGGCGTTGAAAGATGAAACCGAAAATTGATCGAACAGCCTGGCGCACACTCCCGGCGGAACAATGGAACGTACGCACAGCCCACGCAATGGTCATCGAGCTTAACGCGGAGAAATTCGGAGTCGATACGTACATTCCTCTCCGTGGCTGGGCGTTCGAACAAGGCGTCATTAAGCGCTCACTCACCGAGTTTGGTGCGGCAGCTCTTCGTGTGACGATCGAACGAGCCTTCGAGGAGTACCGGCCGACTCCGGAGTATCCGCAATTGACCGCAGGCTTTCTGATTGCGTATATGCTGCCGCGGATCATGCCGCAGGTGTTGGCGGAGATGAAGCGTAAGGAGCGGACGGAGACAATTCCGGTTAATGGCGGGATGAGTACGGAGGAGATGGCGGACTGGCTATAAAAAGTTTTTGCGCCCGTCTTTACGATATAACTACCGCTGCATAAACTGGATATGAAGGAGGAACGCAATGGGAACAAAGACACACGCAGACAACTGCATATTATCGCAGTATTGCTCGCTGGCAGGCTCCGCCAAATGTAACGCCCTCTGCTCGTCGTATATCGCTTGTCACGGATATAACGGAGCGGGTGGCCGAGTAGCTAACGCGAATCTACCGGCAGAGTACCGGCTCGTCACGCTGCAGAATTCGCCAGCACGCGCAGAACAGGCGGAGGCTTATAAGCTTATCGATGCGTACGTTAACACTTTCCCGCGGCAATTTAGCGCAGAGGGTGAGCGAATCAAATCGCTATACCTATTCTCGCTCGAGCCAGGCACCGGTAAAACAACGTCGGCCGCTGCGGTCCTTAACGAATGGATAACGCGCCATTATATCGGTTCGCTCCAACGCAACAGGCAAGCGCTGGAACGGCCGGCATACTTTCTCGATGTGAACGCGTGGCAGACGCTATTCCTCGGATTCAACCGTAGTCACGTGCCGCAAGAGACAGCGGAACCGTTGGCCGCAGAATATTACACGATGGAGCAGCGCGCCAAAGCCGCCCCGTTTGCGGTACTCGACGATATTGGCGTAAGGTCTGCGTCCGAAGCGTTTCGAGCGGACTTGCATAGTGTGATAAATCATCGCGTAGCCAATGCGCTGCCGACCGTCTATACGAGTAATATACCGATGGATGAGCTTACGCAAGTGTTCGATCAGCGACTGGCGGATCGTGTGCGGGATATGTGCGTAGTGGTTCCGTTTAAAGGCGAGAGTAAGCGGGGGATTAGAAGGTGATTTATCTGATAGATTATGGAGGTGAACATAATTGTCGATTACTGGAACTCAACTACTTTCAAAGGTAATTGATAGCGGAAGCATAAGCGCATTAACACAGTTCGGAGTTCGACCGAAACATCTCGCGACGGAGGCCGAAAAGGGTGCGCTCAGATTTATTAATAAGTACGCGGCGGATAACGGAGGGGCAGCGCCTTCATACGCAACGTTCGTTGCGGAGTGTCCGGATATTACGTATATCCCGGGCGTAACGGATTCTTTCGAGTACCTGGCGCGTCAATTAAAGGAAGAATACGGGAAACGAGACCTAGCCGAATTTATGAGCAGTGAGGAGTTTGCCCAGAGATTTGAGGACGAGGACCTAGAAAAGTTCGGGGACCGCTTGACGCAACGAATTGTTTCCTATAAGATGGACATAGAAACAGGCGTTCGTACTCTAGTAGATATTTCCCAAATGGGCGACGCGTTTCTCGAAGAGTTCCGATCACGCAAGGCCGGCACGTCCTTTCGCATATGGCGTTCAAAATTCGCTACGATAAACGAACAAATTGGCGGCTACTTTTCAGGCAACACTTACGCCTGGTACGCACGTTCAGGACGCGGCAAATCCGTTCTCGTCATGGAAGACGGCGCAATCGAAGCCGCGTTCCAGGGCGCAACCGTTCTCGTATGGGCGCTTGAAATGAGCGAATTTGAGTGGATGGCGCGGGCATACTCGTCGATTAGCGCAAGGATAAGCGAAACGGTTGAGCGGATCGATGGCGTAGACTATACGGTTGGCTTCGATAACCGTGCGATGCTAATGGGTAAACTAGATGCGGCGTACGAACGCGGACTTGAATCGTTCTGCGAGATGTTACCGGAGATCCTTCCGGGTAGAATCGTCTTAAGGGCGGCGGACAGTGCGGGCTTCCTCTCGCGATCACTGGCGCAGCTTGAGGCGGACATTAACGAGGTGGGTGCAGATGTCGTCGTAGTAGATCCGATCTATCTGATGGACTACGAGGCGAACACGTCAAGAGTAGCCGGCGGTGACGTAGCGGCAACCTCCGTTAAGCTTAAGCGCTTGGCCGGTCAGACAAAGACCGTTATCCATGTCGTAACTCAAGCGGAAGAGGATGCGTCAGAGAAGAACGAAGACGGAACGCGGGAACTTAAGCCGCCGAAACGTGCGGAATTGAAAAAGAGTAAAGCGATATTGGAAGACGCAGCTAACGTGTTCGGTATCGATACGTTGGCGAAGGAAGGGCGCGGAGTTATCGAGCTCGGTAAGGGACGTAACGGCGGTGAGGACACGCGGGTAGAAATCGTGTACCTTCCGAATTGGGGCGTTGTACAGGAGATTGATGCGCGAGCCGAAGCGGCGCAGTTTGCGGACGTAAGCGGGTTTTAGTCTTCGCGGCCGAGCAGGTAATCCGTCGACACTTCGTAGAGATCCGCCAGTTTCATGAGACCTTCAAGCGTGGGCTGGCGCTCTCCCTTTTCGTAATACTGTACGGTTCTTTCGCTTACTCCGAGGAGCTTCGCGATATCTGAAATTGTAAGGTCGCGTTCGGTTCTAAGTGCTTTGAGTTTATTCTTAAATTCAGACATTTTAGACCTCCAAATTGATTGACAGCGAACTAAATGTTCGTTATGATTGAGTTGCGAACAAAAAGTTCGTGTCTCTATAGTACACAATTTAGCAACAAAATTCAATAGGGCGGGAGGAGGTATATGTATCCGGACATTAATCGCGAACTATTTCTCGCGGAGGTTGAGCGTTGGGACTGGCGCAACGCTTCATATCAACGCGGCCGCTTAATCGCATCGTCTCCGCTCGGGGAAAGGCCGGACGAGCATCCGTCATTCTCACTCGTTGTCGATATAGAATCGGACGCTTTCGGATGCTGGAACGATAAAGGCGCCGTCGACCCTGCCTTTTCTTCCGGAGGGCCTATCCGATTGTACGCTTTTATGCGCAATATCACGTACGAGGAAGCGCGCGAAATCCTATGCGAAGACTCTGACGGCGACGGTACGCCAGTCCTGCGGATTAAGTTGCGCACTAGGCAAGCCGCCAAGCGCTACGAATCGATCGACATCTCGCCATACATACGCACGGAGATCCCGTACCTTACGGGACGCGGCATACTCCCGGTGATTCAGCGATTATACCGCTGCGGATATGATGAGTATCGTAACGCCGTGGTTATGCCGTGGGGCGCTCCGGATGGACGAGCCATTAACGCAAAGTTTCGCTCAACGTGGGGGAAGGCGTTTTGGTATAGTCGAGGAGGCGCGCCGGTCAAGTCGATGATATACGGTATCGACATCACGCATCGTCGTAACATCAAACGTGCGGTATTGACGGAAGCGGAGATTGATGCGATGACAGCGGCCAGCGCCGGCATATTCGGCATTGCGGTAGGCGGCTCGGAGTTTACGGATGAGAAGGCGGAGTTATTGCGCAGGTCACCGATCGAGGAGCTGCTCATTGCGGGAGATAACGACGAAGCCGGCGAAAAGCTACGGTGGGCGGTCGAAAGGAAGATGCGCGGACATGTGCGGTTAAAGAGCGTAGTTATTCCGAATGGAGCGAAGGATCTGAACGCGGTAGGCGACTTAGCGGCTGTGCGTGGAGCCTGCGAGCAAGCGACGAAACTCGCGGCGATAAGATTGCAGCTGCGGAAAATATAAAGTAATTGTCAAACGGCGTCGATAATTGTAAAATATTATCACGTGGAATCACGTGAATTTGCAGGACACGGGACCAATTAGTCCGTGCGCCTGCTCGGTGGGACGTCTCTCCACTCGTATAGACAGTAAGGGCTGTCTAGACCGAGAACCTCCGCGATCGTACGCGCCCGTTCGAGACCCATGTCCCGATATCGGAGCGAAATGTAGTCGCTGATCTGGTTAGCGTTGATGCCCGTTCTTCGTGATAGTTCAGCTTTCGTCATCCCGGCTTTGTCCAGCAACTCTCCAAGCAGGCATTTAGTGACAACGTATGCCATAAATGCCCTCCAAAGTATGTTAAAAAGGTAACCTAAAATAGTTTAACATATTTTCTTGGAAAGTGTGCGAAACGGAAACGGGGCGTAGATAATACAACACAACCACTAAGGAGGAACACCATGATGGTAGTAAACGAATTTAATACGATTTTCGAGAAGTACAAGCCCGTCATGAGGAGAATCGCAGTAAGATTCAGCCGAGTAAACGGGGTGCCGATTGAGGAGATTCTTAGCCAACTCCATGAGGAACTTTGGATTGCGAGCACGAAGTTCGACGAAACAAAAGGAGCATGCTTTGATACCTGGGCAAACCTAAAGTTGCGAGATAGAGCCAAGCGAGTAATTTCTCGAAAAGAGGGCACACACTACTCAAAGACTTCCTGTTTTTCAAGTTACAGCTTAACGAATGAGGACGACGAGGACGCGCCAATGTTTGAAGTCGCCGATGTATCTACCGTTGAGATAGTTGTGTTAGAGAGGTACGCAAAAAAGAAAGCCGACCAGCGCCAACTGATCGACTTCCTAGTACATTCGGGCGTTCCCGACGCCGCGACGATTGCACTCGTCGAAGCATATTTATCAGCGCCTCCCAGCGCATCGGATACCGCGATCGCCAAATCAATCGGTATCCATCATGAGACTGTTAAACGCAAGCTTCGCAAACTAGCTCGCCGATACGACGCCAATCGCTTCGGAGACTTGGACGAATACCTAGCAGTTTAACCGAGGCATAAGAGAACGGAGTTTCAGGCACGAAGCCCGTTCTCGACCTCATAACTATTATAGCACAACCTTCAAGACGTAACGCAAGCGGTAATCAATGTATCTGTTAGATCATTATGTACAGCGTTTCCTAAATGTTTCCATTTCATACTTATCACGTTTTCAATCTTACGAAAAATTCTTCGGATTGTCAACGCTTATTTAGTCACGCCCAAATCTCTATTACCCGGAGGTCAACGATATGAATCACGTTAATCATAAATATTTACGCAGCAAAACGCATAAAGTTTCAGAATTTTCCGAAAAGGTTCACAGACGCCCGTCTGACGCTTTCCTATTATATAACGGCAGCTACGAAGAATACGAAGACGCAGCGGATTACCTCCCGTACGGACACGGCGGCACAAAGGCGGTGCGTATCGCATGACACAAAAATGGTATGCAAAGCCTCACGCAGTTCAGCGCGTTAATGAACGCTTCGGCATCGAAACGAAAACCGCCAGCAACTGGATTAACCAGCACATGGAATCCGCAGATTACGTATCGAACGTTGTTGACGATAACGGGGTAGAGCGGCGCTTGTTTGCGACTAAGGGAATATTGTTTTTCGCTGACAAAGCGGTGGACGTTATTGTTTCCGTCAGGAAAGCGGAAGTAAAGCGGGAGTTCCTCGCTAGGATTAGCGGGTCGGTCGAAAAGGAGCTACGGAATAAACAACGCCGCGTCCTCGAAATCGAACGGGAGATGCTCGTTACAAGGACGGAGATGGAGCGCGAGCTTATTGACTTACGTCTAGCAGCGTTAAGAACGCGTTCGGATTCGCGTAAAACTTCGTTAGGTATCCGCATTTCTGAACTAGAGATTCGCGTGCGAGATATTAACCAGGCGCTATTCTCTGAAAAGCGGGAATTGACGTTGTTTACGGAAGGACTTATCGCAATTAGTTAGCCGGAACATTCTTGCGCCGGCCGCGCGATATTAATGCGAGCGTTACGTTAGTATCGTGCTGCGGACGTAGGAGCCGCGTACCAACGGAGCAACTGATTTCTCCGACGCGTAAAACCGAAAGGGCCAAAGAGTAAGACGCCAATTTACGGAGTCGACACGTAGATGAGCGCAATCCTATACCGAACGCTTAACGGAGGCAAAGCGTCTGTCCCGCGTGGAGATTGTCCGCGCTGCCTCCAACAAATAAACCGTAAAGGAACGTGATTGAATGTCAATCCGCGATCAGTTGAAAAAACGTGAGGAAGAGCGTAGCACTCCGAAAGGTAACGGAATTAACGAAGGACTACCGGAAGGCGTAACGCGCTATGTGCGACTAGGCTCCGAGCTTAAAGACGGACGCCAGTTCGTTGTGCTCGCCGATCCCGATAATTGGTTCTTCTACTTCTGCCACGAAGACGGAGACTATGCGACACGTGCTACGTTCTTTAAGAAGCACACGTGCCTACACTCGCCAAAAAAAGTCGGCGCAAATCTCGATTCCTTCAAAAAGCCGAGCGGGGGCGCATGTATTTCTTGCAAAGCAAAAGCTAAGCGCAAACTCTACTTCATGGTTCCGGTATTTGACCTCGAATACCAAACGTGGAGAGTACTCGATATCAAAGAGTTCCATGCGATGAATTTGATCGGTGACTACGACAAGCTCGAAAAGGCCGCGAAAAAGTTCAATAAAGAGTATGCGTTAGTTGGTGACGTAATTACGATTACAAAGACCTCCGACGGTAAATCGTACTCGCTCGAATCCGGAGACGCTGAGGTGCCGGAAGCAGCCGCACAATTTCTCGGATTTGATATTCCGTATGAAGAACTCGCAAACTTCCGCGAGGTAGACGATATTATTGAGTTGCTTAACGAGGCAGACCCGGACCATATCGATAAATCCGTGTTGGGCGAATCAGCTAAATCACCAACGCCAGCCCCAACGGATTCACAGCCGATCGACATCTCGGACGAAGAGCTTCCGTTCTAAACGAAGTTACACGCAGAGGAGGCGCACCCAATGGCGGACGAAGAAACGCAGTATGTTACGGAAGTAGTCGAGGCGGAATCCTCACGCATCACCATCGGGCTTAACCTCCGCAAGACCGCAGAACTCGGACCGGCGGCCATTGACGTCGCCGCGTTCGTTAATACCATGCGTGAACAAACGCAAGAAGAATACGTTATCGACGTACATGTCGGCGTTGGCAACCTTCCGGACCGGGGCCGCAACGCTGATGGAACGGCGGTCGTCGGATTTACTGCACCGGCTCAAATCGATGACGAAGGGGAGGACGATTAACATCGCACACATAACGGAAATAGTCGGTCAAGTATCGGAGGCTCTCGCGCGGACAGCACTTATCTGCGCAGGGTGGACCGTAGCCAAAACGGAGACGCGCGAATCCTTCGACATTGTCGCGCGTGATCCGCTAACAGCGGAGTGGAAAACGTTCCAAGTTAAGACGATTAAACTACGCTCTGACCGCCGTAACGAAATGGTCGTTTATGCGCGGAAAGGTAACGGAGAAGCTTACACGCAGCCCGAAGCTGAATATATTATTGGCGTACTGGGCGCTAAAGAAGCCGAAGCACCTCGCGTTTGGGTCTTCGAGAATACCGGATTGGGCGAGTATTGGGCTACGGAAGCGAGCGCGGAAAGACGGTGGATCGAGCTGCCACTCAGTATCCAGCGCGAAGTCTATACGCACGAAACGCCGGCCGGAACGGTTGAGGTAGCGGCCTAGGAACGGAGTGACTACGCTTTGCTTTAACAATAAACGCGCCAATGAGCGCCCAAAGGAGACCGATTAAATGGCGAAATTGAACGTAGTAATTCCGGTAGCAGACGTAGAGGTACGCGGCGAGGACGGCAAGTCCGTTAAGTACCGCAAAGTTGACCGTAGGGCGCAGGCGGGCGATATCGTTAAGGCGCTTTGTGTAGGCGGTGACATAACGGAAGGTGCGTTTTACGAGGTAGTCCGTGATGTGGCCGGACATGTTTGCTTCGTAGATGACGTCGGTGACGAACGCCCGTATCAGTTAAAGCACTGCGCGGAAAATTACGAAGTCTACGAAAAGGTAACTGAGCCGGCGCAAACTCCGGCAGCAACTTACCGCGAGGTGGATCGCAAAGCGTTAAAGGGCGAGCGTATTCGGATTGTGGACCCTATTATGGCAATTGACTATGCGCTCGGGGATGAGTTCGAGGCGCTAAGCGTAGGATCCGACGGTGACGTGCACATTACTGACAACGTAGGTTCTCACAATTGCGTATACCGAAGCGAATACGTAGTCCTCGAACCAATTGAAAAACCTGCGCTGCCTTCACAACCTAAACGACTGAAAGTCGGGGATTATGCGAAGGTAGTTATCGGAGACACTCGGTATAATAACGCTATTCCCGAGGGAGCCGTCGTTGAAATTATCGAAGACGATCACGGAGATATACCGTTTAAAATGCGCTCGCTAGTAGACAGGGAGGAACGTTGGGCAAGGCTGGAGGACGTTGTCCGCGCAACCGACGAAGAAGCCGCAGCTAAGGACGCGCCAGATCCCCGTAATAAGTTCGCAGTCGGCGATAAGGTGCGCCTGATTAGCGGAGGCGGAACGGCGGGTCTGAACGGTTACTATAACGGCAAGGTCTACGAAGTGCTGTCGCCAAAATCACCGTACGGGAACGAAAAGGTGCAAATCACAGGCGGAGATCTGCAGACCGCATACGCCAAGCCGGACCAACTCGTAAAGGTCAGCGCGGAGGAATTGGCGGAGATCGAGCGTAAGGAGCTTTGCGCACAGTTTGCGGTAGGCGATACGGTTAAGCTTACGGTTCCTGACGGGGAGACTCCTCGTTATAAATGGGGCAACGTAGAGAACGGTGCTATCGGGACGGTTAGGATTGTATCGGGAACGGAAGTTTACGTTGACTTTCCGGCTCAACGGTATTGGACCGCAGATCCTACGGAGTTAACGAAGCTCTCGGCGGAGGAAATCTCACAACACGAAGATGAGAAGCGTTGGGCCGCGATCGGACGTAAGGTGAACGAGTTTAAGGCGGGCGACCTCGTGAAAATAGAGTCATCCGACGGTTACAACGGAATTGTAGGAGATGTCCGCGATATAGGCGAACGATACCTCGGCGTCCTCGATACTAACGGGGCGTACAGAGGTCCGCGTAAGAGCACTGCAAAACTCATCGTACCGGTCGAGCAACGCTTTGACCTTGCGGACGCAGCTTAATAAACCGGGAGGTGGCGTATATTGGACGTTAAATTAACGCTTAATCTCCGCCAGCCAGCCGTTGACACTGACGCAGCCGAACGCGTAAAGGACGCCGCTAAACGTAAGAAAGCCGCGGAGGAGCCGTTATCTAAGGCGTGGGAACGTATACTCGCGATGAAGAATAGCGACATCGACCGTGAACGGTTGCTTGCCGTAAAGAACGCTATGGACACGGGTGTGACAGGCAGACACCCGTCCGGCGTTGGCAAGCGGTTCAGCAAAGCGGAGGCCTTGCGTTTATACTGGGATATTCGCGAGAAGTTACGCGAGGATACATTGCGCAAGATGGTCACGGAGATGCCGCGGAACTACTTCCTCATTAATAACGCGAAGCTCCTGGCGCGACTTATCGAAAGGTTGCGCAATGAGACGGAAGTTGCAGTCGATACGGAGACAACGGGCGTTGACGTTTATACCGACGTGATTGTCGGCATATCCCTAACGTTGCCGTCCGTAAGCATCCCACCGTTGGCCGAGCGCGGTATGCACGTATATATTCCGGTTGCGCACGATGAGGGCGAGCAGCTAACGCGGGATTACGTGTTATCCGAATTGCGCGAGTTACTTTACGACGAGAATGTCGGCAAGGTTCTCCATAACGCCATATTCGATATCGCGATGTTTAGGCGTCACGGTTACGATCTGCGCGGAGTCACATGGGATACGATGGTAGCGATGCACTTGCTCAACGAGAATGAACCGTCCTACCGGCTGAAAGACCTGGCGCCGAAATATCTCGGAGTAGAGTCGGACACCTTCTCGGAACTGTTCGGGAAGACTCCGTTTAACGAGATCCCGTTAGACATTGCGCTGGCATATGCGGCAAAGGATACGGACTTAACCTGGCGCATGTACGAGTTTCAGCGCAAACACTTCGCCACGATTCCGACCGTCCTCGAATATTACCAATCCGTTGAGGTTCCGCTACTCTACGTAATCGTGGACCTCGAAGCTAACGGATATATACTCGACCTGGACTTCGCGAAGGAATACGGTGAGCAACTAAGCACTCGCGCCAAAGAGCTGCATACGAAGCTTATCGGAGTCCTATCGAAATATCATGACGGAGCGGACGAGCTGAACCTTAATTCCCCTCCGCAAATGAAGGCGGCACTTTCAAAGGCGATCGGACGCGACCTTCCGAACATGGACGCGAAGAAGACGCTTAAGCCTCTCGCGAAAGAGTTCGAAGTTATCGCAGACCTACTGGAATACCGCAAGATAACGAAACTCAGCGGAACCTATATCGACGCGCTACCGACGAAACAGAATCCGACGACTAAGCGGTGGCACTCGCGGTTTAATCCGATGGGAACCGTTACAGGCCGATTCAGCTCCGGCAAGGACGAAGACGCGGCGGACTCCAATCAATTCAACGTTCAGAACCAGCCGGAAGAGGCGCGGAAGATGTTCCTCGCTCCGGCGGGCAAGGTTCTCGTATCTGCGGACTTTAAAGCGCAGGAAATCCGTTGTACCGCATACTTATCCGGCGAGCCCGTCCTAATCGAAGCCTTCGAAAAGGGAATCGATCCGTACGCTAACATGGCGAGTATGTATTACAAGCGCCCATATCACGAAGTCAATAAGCTACCGAACGGTGAAGACACTCCGGAACGGAAAGCGATGAAGGTCGTATGGCTCGCGACTTTGTACGGAATGAGCGATTTCTCACTCGCGGAAATGCTCGGCCTCAAGAAGCCGGAAGCGACCGCGTTCAAGGACGAGCTGTTCAGCGGAATGCCGAAGCTGTCCGCATGGCTTAAGTCCAACGAAGAGGACGTCGCCAGGAACGGCTTTGTATGGGCGGATAAGCAGCAACGGAAACGTCGCCTGCCCGACGGTAAACTTAAGCGCAAGGAGATTCCGTTCGGCAAGTGGAACGATCCGAAGTACGAAGAATGGCGCCGGCATAACGCGAAGATTAACCGGGCTATGCGCCAGGGAACGAACGCTCGCGTACAAGGTAGCTCCGCTATCCAAACGAAGGTGACGATGATCGAGGCGCATAAGGAATGCGCTAAACGCGAAGGATGGGCGCTTTGGGGAACGATTCATGACGAATTAGTTTTCGAGATTCCCGAAGACTTCACGCGTGAGGATATCGCGGTCATCGAGCGCATTATGACGCAGTCCTATAGGTGGGGCGACGTTGTGGCTAACGGTACGGACATTGCGATTATGAAACGGTGGGGCAAGGGAATGACTCCGGACGATTGGTTCCGGCAAAAAGAGGAGGCCGCATAGATGGCGATTTCACAAGCGAAGAAACTCGAAATTATCACGAAGCACGCGAAAAAGTTTACGGCAAAGAGCGAGGCGACTCCTATATTACAGGGCGTTCATTACAGCGCAGATGGCTCCGTAGTCGCAACCGATCGCCACACGCTCATCCGCATTGGCGGAGCGCATAACTTTACGGAGGCATTCACGTCGCACGCTAAGACGGGCGCGCCCATTGACGGACAATATCCGGACACGTCGCGTATTATCCCGATGGATCTTCCGACTCAGATAGCGCTCGTATCAGACTGGCCGAGACGCGACGACATCAAAGACGCAATCGCACGGACGAAAGTAGCGCTAGAAGCGACGAAACTATCCGGAGACAAGACGTACATTGCGCGCCTAACTCTCGTCGGGACTGACGTAAGATTGTCCGCGAATAACGACGAAACTCCGTATAGATTCTCGGCAGGCATTAGCGCTGATACTTTCGGTCCGGACGCAGAGGTATCGTTTAATGCCGAGTATCTTCTTAACGCGCTTAACGTATTTAAGGACGCTGGCAGCCGGCGTGTGATTATCGGGGTTACCGGCGAAGCGTCTCCGATCGTTCTGCGCGACGAGGAAAACGAGATTGACGTTATCGTCCTTCCGTACCGTGTTCCGAAGGAGGCAGCCGCATAGATGGAACGTGAAACAGCTACGTACACTTGTCCGCAATGCCGGCGACAAATCCACGTTCTGGCGGATGAATACGGGGACCATCCGTGCTCTTGCGGCTGGGAACCGTTCGAAGAGGCGGCGCACTTAGCCGAATATGAAAACGAATGGGATGACGGAGACGCTGACGTGGTTGAAGTCCGCAAGGTTCCGAAAACAATCGAAGTATGGGAGGCGGTTTAAATTAACCGAGGAGAAACGCTAGTACACGATTTCCTATCGCAAATGGATGCGTATTATTCATCGCCGGACACTTCGTTCTACGACAACGCGCTTGAGCGCAAATACTACGAACAGAAGCTGCGCCATATCGGATTTAAGCCGTACCCAAAAGACGGACTCATTACGTTCGGTGCGTCAGGTACCGCGAAGTGTGACCGCGAGATCGTATTTAAGAACGGACGCGTCAAGGCGGAGAAGTCCGCAGACATTCCGTTCCGTGGACGGCAGCGGCGCCAAGGTACAGCGATCGTCGATTACCTGCAACTCGATATTATCCACGCACCAAAGCGTCTGGGCTCGGTTAAGTTTCGGATGGCTCAGCGTGATAACGGCGAATGGGATTTCGAGGACGCGGCGCAGGAACGCGTAGTCTTTACGCATCCGAATCCGGAAACTGGCGAGCTGGTATCGTTCGCAATCACGGCTAAGCCGGACGGCAAGTTCGAATACATGCCGGATGGATCGCGCGTCATCCTCGAATATAAGACGAAGGCAAGCGGTCTGCGTGCTATGAACGGAAAGCTCGACTTTAAGGGCGCACAAGACGATCACAAACGCCAGGTCGTAGCGGAAGCGCTGGTGTTCGGAATTGACGAGGCGCTTATCGTTTACGAGTCTACGCAAAAACCCTCTTGGTTCTCGGATGAGGAGAGTTCGAGCGTAACTAAAGGACAGAAGACATGGAAAGAGGGCGTACCGCTTCCGGATCTACGCGCTTTCTATGTGCGAATAACGGACGCCATGAAGACGCAGCTTCTCAACGACCTGGCGCGGCAAGCCTCGTTAGTTTATGAAGCGCAGAAGACAGGAGCAGTTCCGGACGTTAGCGTTGAGATGACGGGTAAGTGCGGCTTCTGCGCATTTCGCGGACATTGCGCTAAGACGTTAACAGCGGAGAACCGGGCGCTACTTGAACGGGCGGAATCTCGTATGGCGAGCGGCAGTATGGCGGGCAAGGAGGATCATAAGTACCTCCGCCAATATCTCGCAACCGTACCGGAAGATACGAAGGAGGCCGCATAAATGACGTACATTATCGAATCCATGCGCACACACGCCGGCGTTCCAACCGAACGCGAGGCCAAGCGTAAAGGCCAGCGCGTAGAGATATTGAGCCCAAACGTTGGTCAACCGCTCGTTCTCGTATATCGCGATGACCACAATCACTTGCTACAAGGTACGCAGATTGAGCGTGTTGAGGACGCAGGTCCGGATGTACTAACTATTACAACGCGGAACTACGTTTACACGTTCATCAAGGGAGGATGCGCGAATGAAATATGTTAATAAGGTTGCACTCGGACTCTTGTATATCGGCCTTTCGTTCTCGGTAGGATTCGGAATCTTCGCGGTAGCTGACGCAATCCTTGACGAAAACAATCCGGTATATACGCGGATTATTACTGCGGCCATTGCGGTAGTCCTATTCGTAATCGGCTACACGGGAGGAGGCGATAGTCCTGGCGAAGAAACCGACGCAGCCTAAATTCCGCATACTCGGCCTCGACTTATCGCTAAGCCCCGGAATCGCTGCGATCGAGGTGCGGAACAGGCAACCGTACCTCCTCGCGGCCGCTTCGGTCGCTACTTCGTCGGCAGATACGGACGCCGTACGTAATTTCACCGTTGAGTCCTTCGTAGCTCAGTTTATCTATGCGCACCGTCCGTTCGATATCGTTGTGCGCGAGGACTTTACAGCCGGGCGGAATAAGCGCGCTACTCAAACGATATTTAGCGCATGGTCGGCGGCGGATCGGGCGCTTGCGGCTTACGGATACCGAGCGGAGGACTTGAAGCCGGCATTGGCGCCGACCAGCGTTAAGAAAATCGTAACGGGTAATGGTAAAGCGGAGAAAGACGAAGTTGCGCGGGCCGTACGGAAGTGGCTGCGGTTAGGGGCGGACTATGTGTTCCGAAGTGGCTACGATGATAGTGATGCGCTCGCGGTATGTCTGGCGTATTTGATCCGCGAGGGACTCATCGATCCAATTGCGGAGGCGGCCGCATGATAGCGAAAGTCCCTCCGAATGCAACGGTCGGCGAGCGCCTCCTTACGTTCCAGCGCGAAGAGGTTGCGAACTTGGAACGCGCAGTCGCGACGTATAGCGCAATGGCGGTGGAGTACGAACGGAGACTGGCGGAAGCCCGGCGTAGATTAGCGATAACAGAGCGGAGAGTTGCGGAGTAATATCCGTTGCTCTCCGCTTTTTTATTTTCGTAAATTGTGCGGAAAAGTGTGCGAAACGGAAACTTAGCGTAGATAATACAACATCAGCGCAAACAACCGCGCTAATCACTCAAACGGAGGCGATTCGGATATGAAGAAGTATAACGAAGTTAAACGCAAAGCAGCGGTAGGCGAGCGGATCAAAATCGTTCGCGCTGTGTCGGCGTCTGGAGCGTACAAAAACGGAGACATGATGACGGTAACACGGCGGAGAGACGTAGTTCCGCACGGAGTTTTCACGCAGGAGACGTTGGTTTTCGTTTACGACGAGGAATACGTCGTCCTCGAACCGGTAACATCCGCACCAACTCCGCTCACATCCGATCCACTCTACGATAACTTCCGCCAGTTCATTCGGGACAATGCGGATGGCCTACGTAAGATCCTCGCGGAACTCGACGGAATTAAGCCGGAGCCTGTAGCTAAAACGCTAAAACGTGCGGAAGTTATCGAGCAGGCGCGTAAGGATGTAGAGGAATTAACGCGGGTTGGTGGCAACAGGTTCGCGACTCTACCAGAACGCACGCCGTTCTCTTCGAAATTCTACGTAGTTGACTTCGCCGTCAACCGCAATAAACGCACAGTTACGGCCTTAATCTCGAAGGGACACACCAAGAAGCGGACTCCTGACGAGGTCGTTATCGCCAAATGTGCGCCAGGCGACGTATTCCACGCTGAGATCGGCAAGGCAATCGCGCTGAGAAAGGCGTTGGGTCTCACGGTGCCAGCCGAGTATACTGACGCGCCACAACCGGACGAGCCTCGGGTAGGTGCGGTTGTTGATACTCGCCCAGGTGGAGGGACTTGGACAGCGGTATTAAAAAGGCGTGAGTCTGGGCTTGACGGAATTTACGGACGCGCTTGGAAACACGGACACGATCGCGGATGGATAGGTGAAGAGCAGTTCGAAGTCATCGATGACACCGACGTAGACTATAACGCAGTGTCCACGAAGGAGGCTGCGTAAATGAAGATACTTCACGCATTATTTGCGGCATACTGGACGGTTCTATTTATCCTTTACCTCTTCGGCATCTACGAACCAGACGGATTCATCGTGGGGCTCACGTTATTTTTCACCGCCACAGCATTCATTGACTTAGCGATTGAGGAGGGACGCAAGTGAACGTAAATATCAAGCGCCTGCATCCGGACGCGGTCGTTCCGAGATACTCAAAGCCGGGCGATAGTGGCGTCGATCTCGTAGCGGTTGAAGACGTGATTATCGCGCCTGGGGATACCGCGCTGGTCCGGACGGGCTTAGCGTTCGAGGTCCCGGAAGGCTACGAAATGCAGGTACGGCCGCGTTCAGGTGTGAGCATGCGAACAAAGCTGCGAGTACAGCTTGGCACGATAGACTCGGGCTATCGCGGAGAGGTTGCGGTGATCGTCGATAACATCCACGAGCCGGATTATGACTACGCAGATTACGTTTGGTACACGGTCGATGGGCAGTGTCTTACTGATGTAGGCGAAGGACCTAGCGTGATGCGTACGTACATCATCCGAAAAGGTGACCGAATCGCACAGGCGGTAATCGCACCGGTCGAGCGCGCCACGTTCGTAGTAGTCGCGGAGTTATCGGAGACGGAGCGCGGGGCCGGCGGATTTGGACATACGGGGGTGAACGGAGAATGACGCAATGGGCGCTTGAACATCCGCTGTTAACGTCAATGATCGCTATCTTCGCAATCATGGCGGTAAGCAATGTCGCAAATAACTTCGCACAGGCACGTTTTGTGAAGCATCTTAACAAGAGTATTCGGAAGGAGGACGAGTAGGATGGACGTTTTTCTAAAATGTATCGGGCTGGCTACGGTATTTGTTGGAATGGGTTTTCTTTTTGCACTGCCGATACACGGATTCCATTTCGTAACGATTCACAAGCACTATCACGGTAAAAAGGAGGACGCAAATTGAACGTTAAGCTAATCGCACACACTGCGCTATCCGAGGAGTTCTATGATAGCTTCGATTACTTGGACGATTACGGCTCCGTCATACTAAATCCGTTTGACCAGGAGAGATACAACGAACGAGCCGCCGTAGCTCTTACCGCTATCCGAACGTGCTACTCTCCGCTTAAGCCGACGGAGATCGTCGCAAAGGAAGGCGCTAAATACTTCGGTAACTCCGCGTCAGACGGCGAAGGAGGGACGGACGCGGACCGGTTGTTCCGTCACATAACACGCAGCGGTCACACTTCAACTCTCGAACATATCACGTACACATTCGCGGTCGAAGGCGTAAGCCGGGCGCTCCTGGCACAACTCACGCGTCACCGCCATCTATCGTTCAGCGTGCAGAGTCAGCGCTATGTGCGGATGGGGAGCGCCGATAAGAGTGGCGGGTTCGATTACGTTACGCCGGTGAGTATCAATGAAAACGCAGAAGCGTATCGGGTATATGACGTAGCTATGAACGAATTGCAATCGGTATACGACGAGCTAAGAGCTGCCGGAGTCCCTACCGAAGATGCCCGTATGGTCCTTCCGAACGCCGCAACGTGTAACCTCGTTATGACCGGTAACCTGCGCACGTTCCTCGATTTCTACGCGAAGAGACGGCCGGGTAACGGAGCGCAGTGGGAGATTGCGAACTTAGCGGTTCACCTACGCGATGAAATCGTTAAGGTCGATCCGTGGCTGGCTCCGTACTTTGATGCGAAGGAGGAAACCGTATGAAGCAAGCGTTCGCAGGCGTTGTTTGCGGCCTCGTAACGAATGTAATCGCCGCTTTCGTATTTAACGGGAAGGAGGCGTAACATGCCCGTTAAAATTATTCCGTTCCCAAACGCAGTAGCGGAGTTACTCGAAGAAGCAGCGGCCCAAGCGCGTCGCGGTGAAATCACCGGCGTAGTGATCGGCGCAATGTTATCGGACGGCACCACGCTAACCACGCATAGTGGCGTTGACTTCCGTGAGCGCGGTGATCTTATAACGGATATGAACGATAGTCGTACGCTCGATTTTATCGACTTAAATATCGAATAGGGAGGCGTTAGAGTGGCGCAATTGAGTGGAGTAAAGACGGTTAGCGATAGCGTGATTGAGTACGAAGGTAAGCGGTATGAGAAGACGGAGGGACCGGTACAATTTTGCGACCTTTTGCGCTGTGATGACGATACCGTGGGCGACGTGGAAGAAGGCGCGTTCTATCTTGTAAGCATGGTTAAATACGGAGTTGTCGGATTTGTTGACGACGATAGTGACGAGCGCGGGCTGGGAGAGGACACCGGTTACGATTATGACGCTAGCCCTACGAAATTTACCGTATTCAGACGAGTAGAATCCGCGCAGCACACGTTTCAATCGTTGGGTGAACTATGCTTTCTCATCGAAAGAAAACGCTCCGAACTCGCGGAACTTGAAGCACGCCTTGCCGAAGAATCAGCGCTAAAAGTTGGCGACTGGGCTCGCGTTATCCGACCGACGCATAACGAAGATATCCGCTTCGGTGCGATTGTCCGCGTGATTAAAACGGATGACTCATCGATTCCTTATTACGTTGAGGCGCCGGGCGGCGTTCGTGATTGGGCGCGTTCGATCGCTCTCGAAAAGCTTACGCCAGCCGAAGCGCGCACCGCTCTACTTGCGGAGATTGACGAGTTGTTTACGGAGGAGGCGGTTGCATCAGCAGCGGAGTAATAGGCGCCATCATATCGCTACTTATCGCACTGTCCGGGATTAACGGAATCCCTCCGAATAAGGACGTTAAAGGAGTTCCAGTGAAACAGGCAATCACTGGCCCTCCCCGTTCCACAGCCGCTAAGTCCGCGCCAAAGGACGAAGCGAGCGAATGGACAACGTTCACCGCGACGGCCTATACCGCGCGATGTTCGGATGGATGTACGGGAATCACCGCGTCAGGAGTTGACGTAAGACGCACGGTTAAACACGAAGGGAGAACGGTCGTGGCAGTAGATCCGCGCGTTATAAAGCTAGGTACGAAGCTGACCGTTAAGCTTGCGGACGGCACACGCATTAAGGCGATCGCCGAGGATACGGGCGGCGCCATTAAGCGGAAGAAGATCGACGTGCTCGTAGCGTCGAATAAGGAAGCGCGCAAGTTCGGGCGGCAGAAAGTGGCCGTACACATTGACGAATAAGGGAGCGGATTATATGAGCGAACAAATTACGGTACTAACGGATGAACTCGGCCTGCAGCGTGAATATCGCGAGGTTAAGCGGAAGGCGATTGACGGTGACCTCGTTATCTATACGAAAAACGGCCGCGTAGCAAGGTGCTATAGCCGACGAGTTGTCACGCCGAATGAGACGTGGACGGCGACCGCAAACAGTGAGGCGGACATGCGTGTCCTAGAACCATCCGATATCGTCCGCATCGACGGAGAACGCTTCCGCCTCGTCAATCGTAAGGCCGCGGTAGGCGAGCGTGTTGTTATCGTCAACGCGGTGGACGAAGCGCTGGTCGAGTACGGATATGATAACGGACAGATTTACGAAGTCGTGAGCATGTGTGGAGACGAGCCGGATATTCGGCCGGACGGTACAGAGGATTCCGAGGTCTTTCTTGATCCCCATGAGTATCGCGTACTCGAACCGCTAACCTCACCGCTCTCCTCACGCCCGGCCACGGAACAAGCTTCGGATAATATCGCAACGTTAACAACGCAATATACGGAGCTCGCTACGAAGGTGCGGACGCTTGAGGAAACGGTCCGCGAGCAAGCGGATAAGCTCCGTATCGCACGACTGGACATCGACCTAATTAACGAAGGCGTAGCGGACGAGCTGGCGGAGTTGAAAGAGCGTATCGCGAAGTTGGAGGGACGGATACCGCGGACCGCAACTGTGGCGGAAGTAAACGAAGCATTACACGTGTATCAAGAGCGGGCTAGAGCGCGTAAGAAGCCTCCGCAGCAAGTCCGTGACGAGATCGTTGAGCGTGCGAAGGCTGACGTTAAGACGTTGCTAAGTACGAACCATCCGAACGCTTGCGTACAATGGGGAGTTTGGTTCTCCGATCACGATGGAAGTTGTATTACGGACGAGTGCGAGTTCGTTGTTAACCGCGAAAGGAGAACGGTTGTTGCGCTTGTTCGGGATATTGAATCCGCTCAGAAGCGGATTATTGGCCGCGGTACCGCCAAATGCGCACCGAACGACGTATTCAACGTTAACATCGGACGTGCGATCGCGCTGCGCCGTGCGCTTGGCCTCGAAGTGCCTGCGGAATATCTGAGCGTGCCGGGTCCGACGGAGGTCCGCGTTGGGGACGTCGTAAAAGCTACGGGGCTGAGCGCGTTCCTTCCGGGAACCTGCGGTGTCTGTGTCGGCTTCGATGACAGCGGACTCTTATATGCGCACAACCACGGAGGGCGTACGGACGGAAATACTTGGGCGTACAGGAGCGACGTTACTATCATCGACGACTCCCGTGAAGACAACGCCGGATCACGAAAGGAGGTGGCCGCGTAAAATGAAACGCATCGTATTCACGGTTGAGTTAATGTATGACGACGATGAGGCTGCGGGATGGAGTCCGGCCGACCGCGTGAGTGATTGGTTATTTAACGAAGATTACGCGTGCGAATGGGACGTAACTACGTTATCTGACGAGGAGGTGACCGCAGAATGACGTTATCTAACATCGGTCTCATCGGAAAGCTCCGCGCAGGCAAGGACGTTGTCGCCGCTTATCTAGCGTCCAACTACGGATACACACGCTTTGCGTTTGGTGACCCGTTGAAAGACGATTTTCACCGCCGTTATCCGGAAATCCCACGCGAACCGAAGCCGCGCGCTGGCTATCAATTTCACGGACAGTTCATGCGCGAACATCGCGGCGAGAACGTTTGGATTGACGCTTGCCTCGAGGCTATTACGGAAGCGGAGTCGTATCATGTCGCAGATTACTACATGTATGGGCCTGACGCAGCGTTCCGCGCCGTAATCACCGACGTTCGCCAGCCAAACGAATACGGACGCCTCAACGCAGAGGGCTACGTCCTTATCCGCGTACAAGCGCAAGACGGCATCCGAATCCAACGCGCCATCGAATCGGGCGATACGTTTAACTATACGGATCTCATGCACGGAACGGAAACGGCGCTCGACGGATACGCTGCGGACTTTACCGTTACGAATGACGGTAGCCTCGACGAGTTGTATGCGCAGATTGACGGGATAATCGCTACACTACGCTCCGCGGGGCGTGACGCATCGTGATTTTCACTTCTGCGGAGTTAAACGAACGTGTCGGCAAAGCGTACGATCACGCTTATGCGATGGGATTGCGCAACGGTTACCGTGAGGGATTCGTTGATGCAACGTTAGGGAAGGCGTATAAAGGAGGCGTTGAGATATCGGAAAGGCAAGTCGCGCAAGATGGGACGGAAACGTCCGCTCTATGGCAATCGTCGCAAAGCCACGCAGCGAAATAACAGCGGAAGACATCGCGTTTCTCCGCGAGAATTACACGTCAACAGGCGGTTTACTACCTAACGCTTACGCCGGCGGAGCCTTTTATACACCGACGCACGTAGCGCGCTTCATTATCGAAGCATTGAGCGGTCTAAGTGGCGGAAAGTTCGCGCCTGGCTCGCGCTTTCTCGAACCGTCGGCCGGCAGCGGAGTATTTATCGAACACTTGCCGGAAGATGCGGAGATAACAGCGCTCGAACTCGATGAAACTAGCGCAAAGGTAACGTCGCTGATATATCCGAATGCTAACGTCATCCAGGGCGACGCATTTACGCACGGCCGCCGTGATTACTACGACTATGTGATCGGGAACCCTCCGTATGGTGTAAGCATAGACGTTGATGCTGCGGATCTCCCCGACTCGTTCGAAACGCTGAGAGTTACGAAGGGACGTGCGAAAGGGAAGTCGGAAGTTGCGTTTATTGAGCTCGCAATCAAGGCGGTTAGGCCCGGCGGATACATTGCGTTTGTGCTTCCGTTTGGACTAAACTACGCTAACTATGCGGAGAAGATACGCCAAATCTTATACCAAACGTGTTGGCACGTTGCAACAATCGGACTTCCCGGCGAAACATTCGCACTAACCGGCACAACGATTGCTACGCAGATCCTCATCGTACGGAAATCGCCGCCCGGCACTCCGTTGCTCGAGCCAGCAACAAAACGGTGGGGCTCGAATTTCCGACGCGGTGGTTACGAGGATATTACGGACTTCAATGCGAGATTCCTTGCGGGACAGGCGCCGGCTTACTTCGCGCAGATTACCGACATTGGCTACGACAAGGACGGGAAGTCGACGGATAAGTGGGGCGACGGGCTCACGCAATTGGACGAGCTGTTGGAGGACTTTACGGACGATTACCTGGTGCGGTCAAATTTGTATCCACATATACCATCGTGGCATAGCGTTAAAGACGTCAGCGCGTTTATGTTTCAGCACGCGAACAATACTGGCGATGGTTATAAGGACGCAAGTTACGGACTTTCTGACGGGCCCTACCGCTGGAACGAATTGACGCTCGGTTCTGGCGATGAGATAGAATGGCGAGGTGAATTGGTCAGCTCTTTCGACTTTGCTTGGCAGGATCGGATAATAACGGATTATTATGCGGAGTTGGACCGAACAGGCAACGGTCTGACTCCCGAAAAGGAGGCGGCTTAATGGCGTTTAAATATATCGAGTTGTTCGCGGGTATCGGAGGATTCCGCTCAGCGCTAGATACGTTAGGCGGCGAGTGCGTATTCGCTTCGGAAATTGATAAGTACGCAGCGCAGGCATACAAAACGCTGTACAACGGAGCGGACGAGCTTCACGGAGACATAACGAAGATTGACGCACAGGATATACCGGATCATGACGTATTGGTCGGTGGGTTTCCGTGTCAGGCGTTCTCAGTCGCAGGCCAACGTAAAGGATTCGAGGAAGCACGCGGAACGCTGTTCTTCGAGATTGCCCGGATTGCGAAAGAGAAGCAACCGCGCCTAATGCTGCTGGAAAACGTGAAGGGCTTGTTATCCCATGACGGCGGTAAGACATTCGATACCATGTGCGCCGTTCTTAACGATATCGGCTACGCAGTGGACTTCCGCATACTCAACTCGAAACACTACGGAGTGCCGCAGAATCGGGAACGTATCTTCGTTGTCGCGGATCGTGACGCTGAGCATGAGGAATGGAGCGTAACCGGAAACGATGTAGGCGCTAAGGCTAAGCGGAGAGCGCAGGCGTTGGGTGTACGGACGTTTAACTTCGATTGGCCGGATAATGGCGAAGTGACGACGAGGTTAAGAGACGTATTGGAGGGGCTGGTTGACGAGAAATATTACCTGAGTGAGGACAAGACAGCTACGCTTCTTAAACGGTTGACAGACGAGACGCTCGCCAAGTCTACGGAAGAGGACACGATGCTGACTGATGCCGGGCTTTCACGTGAGATCGTTGCACGGAAAGATATCACGCCTCCTCTGCGCGTTGGTGGCGGTGGAGATGCGCCAGGTATTTGGCTGAATGAACCTACGCCCGAAGTCGTCGGATCACTCGAACATTACGAAAAAGACTCGGACGGCTGCGTAATGGTCGGAATGGTAGATTTGCGCGGTAACGATACGATTAGGCGCGTTTACTCGCCGACAGGCGTTGCGCCGACAGGCGTTGCGCCGACATTAACGACAATGGGCGGAGGTCATCGAGAGCCTAAGATTATAGAGCCTCAGAGCCTATTACAAGGGAAGAACGGAACATTCGGAAAGTTAAATGAGTACAACGTAAACAGCGTAGGACCCACGCTGACGGCTACGTGTTATAAAGAGCCGGATATGATACTCGAACTAGGTAAGCCACTTTCAGAACCGCAGCTGGACCAATACTCGGACGGTTCCAGCTTGGCGTACGCTGTGGACGCCAACTATGCGAAAGGAACATCGCCAGGTGACAGCGGTAAAGGTCGTAGGACTCACGTAATGGAACGCTACCGAATCCGCAAGTTAACTCCGCGTGAATGCTGGCGCTTGCAGGGCTTCACCGACGATCAGCACGACGCAGTTATGAACGCAGGCATATCGGATTCCCAACGCTACAAACAAGCGGGCAACGCCGTTACGGTTAACGTTATCCGAGCGATCGGCGAGCGCTTAGTCGCACGTTTACTGCAGGAATACGAGTTACCGGAGGCCGCATAATGTCCGCCTTCAGCGATAGCACGCCCGAGTACCGTTTCCAACCGCCAGGCCCACGCGATGAACCGCGAACTATCCGTATCTGCGCATGGTGCGGCGGTGACATCTACGTAGGTGATACGGTAACGAGCGTCTACGCGCACAATTATGTTGTTCACTCCGAATGTGAATACGCATGGATCGAGAGCAGCGTTATCAAAGAGCGCGGCGTTATCGATTCGGACGGAGACCTGGCGTAACTGATTCGCAAAGTTCAACGCATGAAAAATTCACAATAGAAACCGCAGCTATCGGCGTCATTCCGTGCGGACTTATTCACATAGCGTAAGGCGGCCGGTTGTATGCGGACTTATACGATAAATTGACCAAGGAAGTGTTTAGGCTGTCCATAAAAGAACGATTCGTCGAGGTTACACTTCACCCAAAAAGTGCCGAGCATTATGAGATGTGTGGGTATGCTCTGCCTTGGAGAGGCAACGTCCTTCCTCGGGAGAAGATGCTCGTAGCAGTTGAACATATTTCGAGAGCAAGCGATGTCAGAGTAACTAAGGTTTGCGATATCTGCGGTAAAGAAGTGTCGAAGCAAAAGTACGGAGCTATTCTCTACGCCAGACGGGACGGATTGGATAGGTGTCAAGATTGTGCGCGGCGAGAGTCAGCCCGGCTATCCGGTAAAAAGTCGGGAGAAACAAAGCGTAGAGCTGCGGCAACTAAAGACCACAATCTTGCGGCAGTATGCCCGGACATCGCCTCTGAATGGCATCCCAGTCTAAACGGAGCGCTTAGTCCATGTGATTTCGCACCAAAAAGCGGGCGACGAGCTTGGTGGATGTGTGGGGTATGTGCGCACGAATGGAGCGCCACAATCGCGCAAAGGACATTCTCTAACACGTGGTGTCCAATATGCTGTGGCTCAAAAGGGGAGAAAGAAGTGCGGAGATTGTTGGAGGCAATGCGGATCCCTTTTATTGAGCAGGTGTCTTTCAATGGACTGCTAGGTCTGGGAGGCGGACACTCATTGTTTGATTTTGGGATAGTTCATCAGGGAAAGGTCGTCTCCTTAATTGAGTATGACGGAATCCATCATTATAGGCCGATTCAAAAAGAAAATCCTGAATCGATTCGAGATTTTCAAATTAGGCAAGAGCACGACGGGAGAAAGAACGAGTGGTGCAATTCTAAGAACATTCCACTGCTTCGTATTTGCTACGAAGATTTCTCGGAGATGGAATCAATAATTTTAGACTTTATTAAGCGAGAGGCGGGATATGTGTGGGGAAAGTGAAGGTTGACATAGAGAGTAAGGGACGGACATACACGCAACGTTATTGTTTGGATGATTCAGCCGGCGTTAAGAAACTACTACGCGACCGCCACGCGATTTCTGCCGCTAGATTTTCGGGCGATACGGCAGCCAGCGATATTCTCATCGATTTGGCGGGCGCGATTAGTTCCGCAGGCTTATCCGAACGCCAGACGGAAGCCGTTGCGCTAGTATCCGGATTCGACCTCACGCAGAAGGAAGCGGCCGCTGTTATGGGAAACTCGCGGGAAGCCGTCGCAAAATTGTACGAAGAGGCAGCGGTTAAGATTGCGGAAGTGTACAAGCGTTGGGAATACGGGGAGGTTATCGCGGAATATCCGCTTGAAGATACGGAAGAGGAGGCGGCTTAATTTGACGTATATCGAACGTACTCGCAGCGCAGTCGAAGCGCTAGAGAACGCACTACGAACGTATTTCAAAGCGGACGGCGCACCGCCTATTCCGTTCCCATATAACGGAGCCACTTACGATATTCGCGACCGAGAGACGCGCATGCTCTTAGTAGCCGCGATCCAGGACGGATATTACCGGGAGCACGGCGAGTTTAATCAGCGGGTACTCGACGCGTGGTACGAAAGAGGCGCGAAAGGAGAGCGGCCGTCACCGGTAAAAGTAGATTCGGCGTTAATGGACCGGTTGACTAACGCGGTGCTTTACGAGGAACTGACGGACACGCGTCCGGATAAGATGACGATCGAGGAGTATCCGATCATGTCGCTATACCAAGAGGATCGGCGTCGAGACAACGAATATAGCGACGTATTAGCGGAAACCTACGGTGCGGACGGAAATGACCGCGCTAAGCCGATCCGCCGCGTAAGGACGGCGCGTGAACACCGATTCGTAGAGAAGACAGCGCAGGAGAAGAACCGCGAACGTAAGGCGCAGTATAAGCGTGATTCATCGCCCGGACGCATGAAGTCGTATAACCTGCGCGAGAATGGCGGCGAGCTTACGGAACCATTTACGGAGAGAATCGGACTCGGACGCAGGTGGGCGGAAGGAATGTGCGCGATGAACGAGGTAACGCTTGAGCAGGCGGAGGAGGTTCCGCTTACTCTTCCGGAAGCTGCGTAGATTCAGCTCGCGTACTTAAACGTGCAAGCATCGCGCATGTAATATTCACCGCGGATCTTAACGGAAGTCTCCGTTATATCTTCGATTACTCCGCTACCCATAAGCTCGTCCTCGATAAATATAACGATAGGTGCCCGCTCAAGCTGCGCGGTATAAAAGTGAACGTTCGAGGTTAGCGACTTCATAAAGCGTGTCATAGCGTATCTCCTTTCTGCAGCGTAAGCAACTCGCCAATCTCCACGTCAAAATAAACGCAAAGCTTCGTTAATAGGTCGCGCGGATAGCGCTCCGTATCGTCATTGTACATTGATCGTACACTTTCGAAGCGGTAGTCGATATCACGCGCGATTTCTCGTATAGATAGGCCGCGAGCGTCCGCTAGGGTCCGCAAATTTGATCGGACTGTCATCGTAATCACCTCCGGTTATGTTAAATATACAGTGGCTCGGGAAAAGTGTCAATCCGGTGTTGACACGTTAAGTGAGTCGTGGTATAGTAGATACATAACAACGACACGTTAAAAGAGTCGACAAAATGGAGGTAATAACGATGGCAAAAACATATTACACAGACGGAATAAACGAATTTGTAGCTTTGCACGGACTTGAGGAAGCGGCATGTATCGTCTCCAAAGTCTTGGGGATTTCCGCACGGGACGCGAGAAAGCGCATCGAAGTAGCGCAGAAACATTCGAGAAACGAGATTTAGAAAACGCGGGGCTTCGGCCCCACGTAAAATTACGGAACAAACGGGAGGCCTGCGGCGATGAATACACAGAAACAACGGTTTACATGCGGTAAACGGATAGGCCAGCGGCTGTATGTGCGGACGGCTGGCGGTAATTGGATCGACGTGAGACTGGCGGCTGCGCTATGACTGTTAGCGTAGTGGACATCGCCAAAAATACGGTAGTTTGGCGCGAGGAGCACCCGAATAGGGAAGCCGCGATCAGGGCGGTACGTGAGTTGTCCGAGCGAAATTATAACGCGGACTACTTTAAGTTTTACGTAGATAGCGAGGAAATACGAGTATAGGCGCCGATGCTGGCGTCTTTTTCTTTGCGGTAAAGGGTTACATTTGTTGCGTTTAGTTACATACGGGTATATACCCGGTGGAAATTAATTGAAGGACCGCCATCGCGCGGTCTTTTTCCCGTCCAGGAACAAACTGAAGAGGAGAGTGTTAGTATGCAATACGCAATTCAACTAACTGATGAAAACGGAAATGAGTTCCTGCTTCTTGAAGAAGGAAAAGAAGGCTATCAAACGTTTGACTCTTTCGAAGACGCTGACGATTTCAATTACGAATTTGAACAATCGTTGGAGGACGGCGTCACTAGCGCAGTTGTCGAGTTTAACTAAGGGAGGACTTAAGTATGAACAACGCTTACCTATACTGCTACTCGCCCGCGATGTTTCACTTCTTGCGGACGAAAGGCATCCGATATATTTGCGTAGGAATCAACGAAAAGACTAGCGGCCGTTTCTGGCTCTTCGCCAAGGATGACGCCGTTAAACGCGCTTTAGACGAGTATGACGCGAGTAAATAATAAATACGTGGAGTGGAGTGTGTTGGAGTATGAGCGAGCAATTTCAGCGGTTAGCAAGCGAATCAGCACGCAAGAAAACGGAGTCGCTGGATCGGGGCTTTTATGCTCCGGTTCCGCACGACTTGTTCCGCAGGATCGTACCTATCGCACGCGAGTACGATAAGAGTAACGTCCATATCGTGGCGCTATACACGTACCTTCTATCGATGGTTAACGGACAGCCGGACAACGATCGATATATGAGCGCGTTCCCATCCGTAGCGCGGATTGCTGACGAGACGGGCATCGGACGTAACCGTATCAAGCCGCTATGTGGCGTTCTGGAAGCGGTAGGACTCGTTAAGTCTGCGTATGACTATGCGGGTAACAAGCGGGATAAGCTGTACTATCCGCAGTATTATAGCGAGCTGACTGACGAGGAGATTAGGCGGAATCTAACGGAACTATACGGTCATTCACTCCTGAGTGATTTACCTAATGCACTGTAGAGTGAATTACCTAAATCACCGGAGAGTGACGGTAATAAGAACAAACGTAATAATAACGAACATAATAATAACAAACAAAATATACCGCTTCGGTTAAATTCGCTAACGCTCATTGAACCTCGCGGACCAATTAAAGGAATAGATATATCATATTTTTATACGCGTACGAACATCCGAAAGGATGTGAGTGCAAGGGCGAAAGCCCGAAGCTATTCTTTTAAGAACACAACCTTTGTTTGATAGATACATGAAGCATATTCTCAGAAGTATCTCATGTAGGCAAACCCAAAGAATAACGCGGGTCTTAAAGCGCAGTCTCCTACGGTAACATACGTAAGGGATTGCGCTTGTTTACGTTATATTAAACGGAGGGATATGCGCTAATGGTTACGTTTATGTACGTATTGTTGTGCGGATACATTGCGTTAGTAATAACCGCATTAACCGTGTACATGCGTTCTCTTTACATCTTTGAGGTAGAGAAGGATTGGCGTAGCATAGCGTTTATCATTGCGTTTCCTGCGCTGTACTTAGCGATAGTGTACGTATGCAGGCGTTATCCTGGCGGTTGGATATAGCGCTGTTTGTCCGCCTTGCTTGAGCGGATGAGTAGCGCTTCTTTTATATACGATCGGCAACGCTAAATAAGCGTACAGATTAAGCGCCATATATGAAGCGATTGTTAACGGAGTGGGTGCGTAGGGTTTCCGTAGCGTAGGGGATAACGTTAGGGACTCCGTTAGGGGTACCGCTTAATACGTAGGGAGCATACGGTTAGCGCTCCGGTATTACATCCGCCAGCGCCTCCCGGACAGACACGCCTCGGAAACATCGACCCTAACCGGATCCGTAACGGTTGTATAAACGCTGAATAAACGGTGAATAACGCTGTATGTACGGAGATTTAGCGGTCATAGTAGGCGGGTTAATGCGCAGGGTAGGCGGTAAAAACGTAGGCGTGGCGCGGGTTTGCGGGCGGTTAGTGGCAGCGCTAGAGATATACGCAAAATGCGCGTTTTGTGAACATGTACTACGCGTTAATGCGATGAAGTGTGTGACCCCCCGGGGGCCTGTTACGGGGGCCTGCGGACCTGACCTCCGAACCTTTCTCGCAAAATTTTAAATGTCCGGGTCTAACGGAAGCCCCTACGCATAAATCTCCCGTAAAATTTCCGTGAAATAAGCGCGTTTCTATCCGGCCGAGTGTATTCGGTGCCTAACGGTAGAAAGGCGCTTATTTCACGTTGATTTTAAGCCATACGAAAGGAGGACGCACACATGGCGTCTAAGCTCGAAAAACTATCCGCTAACTTAACGGGTGACCAACTGAAAGCGGCGGACTTGCTCGCGGTAAACAAGTTCCTACCGAAAGAGGAGCGCTTGACCTTCGCACAGATTGCGGAGCAAGCGAATATCTCCGATCGCCAATTCTATAACTGGCGGACGAGTAACACGGAATTCATCCAGTACGTCAACTACCGCGCGAGCCAAGCGTTCGAAGCGCATCTGCCGGACTTCATGGAGAAGCACATTGAAATGTCGCTCAAGGGTCAAGGCTCGATGAAGGGTATCGAACTCTTCTACAAGTTTAACGGACTCCTCGTAGATAAGACGGAAGTTAAGACGGAGGATAACGGTCAGGATCGCGCAGCACTTGAAGAACGTCTCGCCCGCTTAAGGCAGCGTAAGGAAGGCGCAGAGTAATGGCGTTTGTAGGCGGCGAATGGTTGCCGCGACCGGAACGTACGAAGCACCTGGCGCTACTAACGGAACTCGACGATATGTACGCAAGCATGCCGGAGTTAACGGCGCATGACGTAGATCAGTGGGAAGCGGCGGTCGACGATCTAAAGCGGATTGAGTCGATACACCGCGGAGAATACGATTTGCTTTACTTCACGTACGAATACTTTTCGGAGGATCGCAATCCGGGCAATCCCGATAACTTGATACCTGCGGGCCAGTCGTTCGAGGATGCAGCGGACTTTCACCGAACGCTGTGCTCGCTGCTTGACGATATCTCACGCGGGGAAGTCGACTCGAACGTAGGTTGGTCGGTAGGACGGCGCCACGCAAAGACAGCTTACTTATCTAACGCTTACCTCGTTCACCAGGTAGCGTACAGGCTTAAGCGCTATATCGTTGAGGTATCGGAGACGACGGACGTAGCCGGCGACTTTATCCAGTGGGCGCGTAATCAGCTCGTATTTAACGAGAAGCTCCGGCGCGATTTTGGCGAACTCCTACACGCGCGGAAGTCGATGAACGAAACGGATAACAAGTACGAATTTATCACGCTGACCGGGACGAAGGTCGAGGCGAAGGGTATGGGAACGCAGATGCGGGGATTGCGGCACGGTTCGCAGCGGCCCGACTTGTTCCTGCTTGACGATCTCGAATCCGGCGACAATACGAACACGAAAGAGCTCCGCGCGAAGAATCTTAACTGGTTCCGTACGGAGATGCTTGAGGCGCTCGGCTTCGGCGGCATCTGCGTATACATGGGAACGATCGTACACTATGACTCGCTGCTCAATCACGTACTCACAAAGCGTAAAGACTTCATCTCTCGTAAGTTCCCGGCGATCCTTTCGTGGTCTGAACGTGAGGATTTGTGGCAAGAATGGCGGACGCTCTACAACGCGGACAGAGATGACGCAAAGGAACGCGCTGACGCTTTCTACGCGGAGAATGAAGCGGAAATGCTTCGAGGGACATCCGTATTGTGGCCGCAAGCCTATACGTATCGCTACTTTATGGAGAAGCGCGAGGCTATCGGAACCAAGGCGTTCAACCAGGAGTATCTCGGTAATCCGATCGATGAGGAAACGCAGGTATTCAAGCCGGAAGATTTCGTTTATTACACGGACTCCGATATCGAACATGTAACGCTGCAGACGTTCGCCGGCGTAGACTTTGCGATGGGTAAAGAGCGCGGAGACTACAGTAGCATTATTACCGTTGGGAAAAGTCCTAACGGTATTTTTTACGTCCTGGACGTATTCCTTGAACGTATTAAGCCGGACATTTTACTAGACCGCGTACTCGAAAAGACGATGTCGTACCAGTACGAAGCGTTAGCGGTCGAGGCACAGCAGGCGCAGGAGTGGTTCGCGCAAAAGCTCGGCGAAGCGCTAGAGAAACGCGGCTACCCGGCGCAAACACGTATGAAACAAATCAAGCAGAGGACGCGCAAGTCCCTACGGATTGAGGCGTTACTGCCGGACATCCAAGCGGGCCGCATACGGTTTAAGCGAGAACAGCGCTTGCTTCTCGAAATGTTCGAGCTCTATCCGAATCATAACCACGATGACGGACCCGATGCGCTAGAAATGGCGGTAAGGGCCGGCGCATCGTCAAACGTATCCATAAGAACCGCAAATAAACGTACACGATAACGAAAGGAGGGCGCATGTGAAATTCTCAGTTCCATACGCAACCATTAGCGCAGACACTTACACGGAGCTAATTTTCTCACCGCTACAGCAGGCGTTAGGGCCGCGGACCTGGCAGCGCATCGACCGGCAGTTACGTGATTACGAATACTACGGCGGTAAGCAGCACGTTAACCCGGATACGGGCCATCTCGTATCAGCGGACGAGCTACCGAGGCCGGCCGGTCTGGACTACGATCCTACGCGCTCAACGACGAACTATTTCAAATCGTTTATCGATAAGAAAGCGCGCTGGCTCATGGGCGGACAGCACGGCATTAACGTACCGACATCGGCGGAACCTTCCGCAGAGGAAGCGAAGGTCGCAGCGGATTACGAAGCGCTCCTGTACCAATTATGGCGCGAGAATAGAATGCGGACGTCTCTTACGAAGGCGGCGCGTGACTATTTAATTGCGCGTAGAGTAGTCGTTAAGATCGTATTCGATAACGCTACAGGTAAACTCCGCTGGGTATGGCGTCCGGATACGGAGTTCGTACCGGTTTACTCCGACGATGAAATGACGCAACTTATCGGAGGACATTTCGTATCTCAGCGCGAGGAAGATGGGCGTACGATTATCCGGAAGGAATCATTCGAGATGTCCGGCGGAACGTGTTACTACGAAGACGCCGAATATACGGAGGATCTCCAAGTATATCGAACGCTTACGGAGCGGTATACGATGGACCTTAACTTTCTACCGCTAGTTTCGTTCGCGGTACCAGGATTGTCTGGCGAGGAAATGGACACGTCAGAAATCGAAGCTATGCGCTCGATTACGGACCGGATTAATTCGATGTTCGAGGACGCGTCGGATGCGTTGAAGTTCGAAATGTTCGCTATGACCGCGCTACTTAACGTACCGGCCGGAACAGCGGATAAGGTAGATATCGCACCGGGAGCCGTTATCGAGATCGCTAATACATCGATGCAGGGAGAAGCTAAGCCGGATATTAAACGCGTAGAAGGATCATTCGGATGGTCAGCCGCTTTCGAAGCGCATGCTAACCGTTTAAAATCGGCGCTTCACGAGGTAACGTCGCTACCGAATATCGTTCCGCAAGAACTAAACTTCGGCGGCCTTAACGGGGATACGCTTCATGTACTATTCCAGGCCATTATCCAGGAGACCGAGGAACACTGGCTTGAGTGGCAGGACGGACTTCAGGAGCTACACGAAAAATCTATACGCTACTTACAGGCGCGGCTTGATCGGGCTTCTTTTGCGTACGACAAATCTGTTGTTCGCGCAATTACGAAGTACGACAACGAAGTTAAATTCGTCTTACCGTTGCCGGATAACCGCAAATCTCTCGTTGACCTCTTAACGGAGGAAACCGCATCAGGTTTCGAGTCCGTTGCGGGTGCGATGCGTAGATTGGGCGTTGAGAACGTAGCGGCGAAGAAGCAGGAGATCGCTAGTGAAGCGAATGAAAGGCGTGCTGCAAGCGATCCATATAAACAAATATAGATAGGGGGCGGCGTTGTTGCCATCGTTTTCCAATAACACAGGTAACGTTACTGTATTAGGACAAAACTTCCAACTCGCCGTAGACGTACAGGGTAGCGCTTTGAAAGCGACATCCGTCACTATAGGATCAGTCAGCGTAAGAAACACGTCTGCGAACTTCATAGGAACTAACCTAGATTGGAGCAGCTATAAAAATATCATGCTCCGGGTAGATAATACGCTCAACCAACCGATCACGCTGACTCTACAGCTACAAGGCGTCGGGGATTACAAAGATCCGACAGGTGCGACCGTTTCTATTACGATTCCGGCTTCGCAGAGTAACGTATTGGTCACGTCGAAGGAATGGAACGTGCTCGAACAGCCTATCGCCGGACTCCTGGCGCTAAAAGCTACAGCCGCAACAGCGCCAACAACCGGTAGCGTCGCAGTCACGGCGTACGTGGCTCCTTACATTTAAATGGCGGTACCTACAAGGAAGACCGGGTTTACGGGCGAGAAATTCCCACTAAAAGGGCTGTACTTGTGGGAATCGGCCCGGGTAGCTTCGGACCCGGACGTTGTTATAAGTCGTGCGGCTGCTAATCACATAACTGAGATATACGTTCCTTACAATACCGCCAATGCTACGGATGCACAGTACCGGTACTTTATCCGTGAGTGTTGGCGGTATGGAATGACGGTACAAGCGCTATCAGGTGACCCGATGTGGGCTCTTCCCGATTATCAAGACAGAGGAACTACCGCGATACAAAAGGCCGCGGATTATAACGCAAAAGTGACCGCTCCCATCGAGCGGTTTGTTGGCGTTCAATTTGACGTAGAGCCTCACGGACTCAACGGGAATAACGGATACCCCGACAGGTGGAACACTGACCGCGTTGGGACGATCAAAACGTGGCTGGATAACGCGCGTATATGGACGGCGCAGGCAAGACGGTTAGGTTTGCGTTTTGGCGCCGCCATGCTTGCGTTCCTCGACAATACGACCAACTATCCGGTTCCTCCGGAGTACGCATCGGCCGGATCGCGTGTCAGCGACATCGTAACGGACATACACGATTACGTCGTAGTTATGGGATACCGCGACACAGCGCAAGCCGTTTACGACCTAGACATTGACGAGGTTTCTTACGCTAAGACTCCGAAAGTTATCGTCGCATTCGAATCGACGGCGCAGACGCCTACGAACGTCACCTTTATGGAAGAAGGTTTCTTTGCAATGGAGGCGAGCATGGCCGCCGTTCACGGCATGTTAAAGTCGCAACCTGGATATAAAGGCGTCGCAGTCCACGCTTTCCGGCAATGGGAGCCGTTCATCGCAGCGGTTGGACCGAAAGCACCTGTACGGTCCTTGAATAAAGTACGCTGACCTACGTTATGTCATTAAACTGGCGGACTGAAACACTTAATAGGCGACGGCCTTTAAACGGAGGTATGACGATGGAACAACGTTTTAGATTGCCGCTCAATTTACAGTTATTCGCGGAGGGCGACCCGGACCCTACTCCGAATCCCGAACCGGATAAGACGTTTACTCAGGCGGATCTCGACCGCATTGTGACAGAACGCCTCGCACGAGAACGCAAGAAGTTCGAAGACGAGAAGACGGCAGCACAGGCGGAAGCTGAGCGCAAGCAACGCGAACAAAACGAGGAATACAAGACGCTATATGAATCAGCGCAAACGGAACTCGACCGTGTTCGCAACGAAGCGAAGACAGCGGAACTAAACGCAATTAAGACGCGCCTTATTCTCGCGGCAGGATACGGAGCTGATCAACTGGATCGCGTAAGCAAGTACGTAACCGGAGAAGATGAAGACGCAATTAAGGCGAGCATTGACGAAGTGAAAGCGGACATGCCGCCAAAAGTTAGCGGTGTCGATCCGAATCCGAATAACGGTCCGAGACAACAACCGAAGCCCGGCGGTCTAACGGACGCAGGTAAAGCGCAGTATGAACGTTTGAAGGCTCTCGGTAAGTTTCGTCGTTAATAAGATTCGTTGACATAACAAAAATCAAGGAGGAAAACAAATGCCAGCATACAGCCTAAAACCAACGCAAACAGCGTTCAAAGGCGGAAAGAATATTCTCGCTAGTGAGCACGTCCAATTTATCGAAGGTGGCGCGACGCTAGACGGCACTAAGTTTGCCGCAGGTACTATCGCAGTAGGAACGTTGATCGCACGTAACACAACTTCCGGTAAATACGAAACGTTCTCGACCGCTACAGGGTATGACAATTTCGGTATTCTTAACATCGATGCTACTTCCGACGGTGTGTCCGACCTTGTAGTCGGCGAGGTAATCGTTCGCGGTTCCGTATATGAAGCGAAACTGCCAACAAACGCAGCGCTTGGCGCTTTCAAAACGGCCGTTGGTTCTTCAATTCGATTCGTTAAACACATCTAATACGCATCTTAACAGACGCCCCGATTTCGGAGGCGTCTTTTTTTGTGCGCAAAAACAATCTAGGAGGAATATATAAATGGCTGGAATTACTCACCTTAAAGATTTTCAAAAACCCGCACTAATGGGACTGGTGGAGGCGGTAGTCGCAGATAAGAACAAAGTGCCTACACTGGCAGACCGTTTCTTACCGGACGACCGAATCTTCTCTAATACCTTCGCGTACGACATCATTAAAAAGTCGCAACACATCGGAGCAATGATCGGGTACGGCGCCGAGCCTCCAATCGTTGACCGTGACGCGGTAGCATCCAAAATGGGCGAAATCGCTAAGATGGGTCTTAAGTACGTCGCAACAGAAGAAGAACTTCTTGCGTTGAACCAGGCGCGTAACGACGGAGAGAAGAACGCCATTATCGACCGCCTGACCGTTAAAGGTGTCGACCTGGTTAACGCTCTATTGCGTCGTGTAGACGTTATCAAAATGGAAGCCATCACGAAGGGCACGTTCTCATACAACAAAAATGGCGTAAAGGTTAACGTAGACTTCGGTATTCCTGCGGAGAACAAAGTGGCTCTTACCGGTACAAGCGCTTGGTCCGACCCGACGTCTGACGTAATCGGAAACCTGTTGACGTGGGTAGACGCATACACCGCGGCTAACGGTAAAGCACCAGACGCCATCCTCTTGTCTCGCGAAGTACAAGCGTTGTTGCTTAAGAACGCAACAATCGTTAACGAAGCTCGCGGCGCAAACAGCGGAACAAATCGCGTTAGTGTTGACGAACTGAACAGCGTACTTGGCGGATACGGTCTACCTCCGGTTCAAGTCGTAGTTAACCGTAAGATCACCGTTAAGGACATCTACACGGGTCAGGACGAGGTTATCGAGTTCATGCCAATTAACCGCGTTGTCCTCGTGTCCGAAGGCGTTGGTAACTTCTTGTACGGTCCGACCGTAGAGAACGACTTCCAACCAGGCGTAGTGCTTGACGCATACGACAAGAAAGAGCCGATCGAATCCGTTCTTCGTACGGTAGCAGCCGGCTTCCCTGCGGTAGAAGCTCCGGGACTTATCTTCCACGCTGACGTTTACACTCCATAATCATGGCGGATAAGCACGTTAAGATCGAAGTCCTCGACGCAATAGTCGACGGGCAAGGAAAGGGCGCAGTCTTCGCAGTGGAAGCGGAGTCTGCGCAATACCTCGCTAAAATCGGCTATGTTCGTATCGTGGACGAAAAAGGCGCGGAAGACTCTGAGCCCAAGGCGCCAGCTAAAGCGACAACTAAACGGACTACCAAATAAGGAGGCGGCAGCGTGGCGTTTTTAAACGAACTAACGGATCGGCTAAAAGCACGTTTCCGCAATGTTCCCGGTGTGGAAGACGCGGATATCGATGCGTGGTTAACCGAGGCGTTATATACGTACGGGTATTCGCCGCTTACTGCCGCTGACATTCCGGATACAGAAACGCCGCTCGTACTCTTACTTGCGCAAATACAGGGAGTGAGAGCGATCGCGTTCTCTGTTGCGCATTATTTCAAGTATACCGACGCAGAGGAAACCGTTGATAAAACGATGGTCAGCGAACAGTATCGCAAGCTTGCGACGGATCTCACCGCACAATATAACTCCGAGCGCGAGATTATCGACGGCATACGTAAAAAGACGTCTTCATTCCGTACTATGCGGAGGCTTGACCGACCATGACGGAGAATGAGCGTAAGCTTAACGAAATGAGTACGCAGCTTCACAACGATTACCTCGATACAACCGCAGGCATGGCCGATAGAGTAGCGAAGGAAGTCGCTAAGACGAGGACCCAGGTTATCGATTTGATAGGGGAGTACGCGAATAAAAATGACACGATTAGTCGAGCGCGGGTTAACACTCTACTTCGGGACTTGGAACAAATCGAACGCGAGATCCGTGACGTTGCGGAATCGGCGCTTACCGGCGTAATTGAGGAGAGCGTAGATACGGCGCAGTCTGACGTAAGCGAGGTGTTTCATAAGACGCTGGGTCTTTCGTTAGACTTCGTACTTAATGCGAAGGTTGCGGAGAGCGTTATTTTACCGGGAATGTCCGGTGAGAGGCCGACTCCGAAGAACCTCGCGACGTACTTGGCGCAACGTACAGGGCCGGATGGCCTAACGTTATCCAGTCGCGTATGGCAGCTTGCGGGCGATCAGCGTGCGGAGATGGGGAACGTACTTCGCCGGGGAATTATCCGCGGAGACACTACGTCGAAAATGGTGCGCGAGATTAAGGGCGTATATGACACGGAATCGTGGAAGGCGCGGAGATTGGCGATAACGGAATCGAATACGGCATACAGGACCGCGATAGGTTATACGGCCGAAAAGTCGAAGTTCGTTAGCGCTCTCCGTTTAATTCCCGGATTCCATCATAGTGAAAAATGCGTATCCGTAGCGGGCCAGGACCGTCACGGTCTCGGCGTAGGTATTTTCCTTCCGACTGACGCGGACATCTACAATATCCATCCGAATTGCACGGCATACACGCAGTACATTCTATCCGAGGAGGTGCGGTAATGTTAACGGACGAAGACGTAGCTTGGATACGCGCTAATCGTGCGGAGATTAAGCAGCACCGCACCGAGTCGGTAACAACGGAACATAAAGACGGATCAATGCGTGAGGCCCTGGCGATATGGAAAGAACCCCCGTCTCCTAGCGGAACATACGTAAGGAACGTCGGCGATTATTCCGTTGATGAGAACGACTATAACGTTACGTTTGATGATACCGTCGATATTAACTCGGTCGTCCGGATTCACCGCAGAGGAAGACGCTATGTTTTGACGGACGTTGATGAGCGCGGGCTTGGCGGGTTAAATCGCTATGAATGCCGCGCAATGCTTGCGGTCACTGACGGTCAGTCTATAAGCGTAATCAAGAGCGGAGCAGATGACGGATGGGGAATACCGGCGGAGGCGGTGTCTGTACCGTTCCCCGCGTTTGTAACCGAGGAGACTCGCACCGTGCGGAACCAGTACGGAGAAGAGGCGGTTACACAGCTTCGGATTATACTCGAAGGATTGGCGCCGATCTCGTACCGCGACAAGGTACGCTATGTTAACGAACTTGGCAACGTCGTAGAAAGAACGCCTCAGAACATCGCGGTCAAACGTCGCGTAGATGGCACGCCGCTCGTAACGGAGGTGTTCGTCTAATGTCGATTGAGTTTACGTTCAATCTTCGTGACTTTGAGCGGAGTATCGAGCAGGCGGCGTCCGCCGTCATCGAAGGAACCGTTAAAGGCGTTGAGGATGCGCTTGAATACTGGCAACTTACCGCTACGAATCTAGCGCCGATTGGTCGCTATAAAAATCGTCGCGGCGGCAACTTGCGGGCTCGCATCGATCACACTACGCCGAAGGTCGGCGACGGTGTTGTTACCGGTAGCGTCGTAGCCAATGCGTTTAACAACGGATTTAATTACGCCTACTATCTGCACAACGTCGCTAGCGCCAAGGGAGCGGAGGCAAGAACGCCAGGCACCGTTCTCGACTTCTTGGAGAAATCGAAGAAGGACGGCGAGTCACGTATGCAGCGTTTAATTGAGGACGCAATCAAAGCGGAATTGAGCCGGAAGGGGATGACGTAACATGAGCGTGGTTACAGATATGGGCGCCATTGAAGCGTTCATCAAAACGCAGTTTCCTGCGGCGACCACAGGCAAGCAGGTCGTTCCGAAACAGCCTCCGGCCAATTCGTTTTATGTCCGTATGTTGGACGAGGATCGCGAGACGGAGACGCGCTATCATTACCGTGTCGACCGCGCTTATCAGATCGTGCACGTAGCGTCTCGTCCGGATACGGTGCTGGCGAATATGGATGCGTTAGGACGTGCGCTATATCAGACGGAGTTAATCGGGAGTATCCGCATTAATTCGTTTAGTGTATCGCAACCGGCGGAGACAGATAACGCGCTATACGTGATTATCGGAGTCCTGGACACGTCTGTACGGGAATCGCGAGATCAGCCGGTTTGGCCGAAAATTAATAACGTAGGATTACGTAAGGTTTAACGGGCGCCTCCGAAATGGGGCGCTCTTTTTATATAACGAAGGAGGTACGCAAATGCCAGGAGCACAATGGGACCCAACCGCGCTACCAACGCGTCCGGGAATCTACATCAACTTTAAACAAGCGGCAGCAGTGGCAATTAGCGGAGGCGCACGAGGCACCGTAGCTATTCCGCTTCTTACGCATAGTGGGACCGCAGCGGCAAAGGCGTTTTATACGGTTACAACCGAGGCGGAAGCGACGGAACTATTCGGTGCGGCTAACATCGACTCGATCCTGCTCGCGTTGCAAGGCGGAGCAAAGGAGGTTCTCGTTTATACGATGCCGACTACGCCGGTCGACGCCGATTATGTAGACATGCGCGCTGCGTTTGATACACGCCAATTCAACGTATTCGTATTCGACGGAGAGTTTGACGCGGCAGAGCAGGCGAAAACTAAAACGTGGGTTATCGACAACCGCGAAGAAGGTAAACACTTCATCGTAGTAATCGGCGGAGACGCAGCTACGGACGCTGATCCAACGGCCGGTAATGCACGGTCAACGCTGAACAAGGACGACTATATCGTCAATCTCATCGAAGGCGGCGTAATCGGAACGGAGACATACACGTCTTCGGAGTATGCGCCTTATATCGCGGGCCTGATCGCAGGCACTCCGATTAATGAGTCCGTTACTTATCGCGTGACTCCGCTTGAGGACGTAACGAAGCGCTTGAGTAACTCGCAGATAACGGCGGCACTTGCGTCCGGTTCACTCGTGCTTACGCATGACGGCGAGAAAGTTAAAGTCGAACAAGGAATCGTTACCTCCGGTAAGAAGATTCGTTCGATTCGCGCACGCCAAGCGATCGCGACCGATGTTGCACGTACCGCAGCGGATAACTATATCGGACGCCTCAATAACAACGCGGACGGGCAGGCAACGCTTATCGTAGCGATTAAGGCGTATCTCGAAACGTTGGAAGCGTCCGGCGTACTCGTAGCGCCAGTCGTTGCGCTTGATCCGCAAAAGCCAAGCGTAGGCGACTCCGTATTCCTTGCGGTTAGCTACCTCGAAGTGGACAGCATTGAGCGCATCTTCTTAACAATTAACATATAAGGACGGTGAAATAGATGGCAGCAGGCGCAATGGACGCTAAGAAAGTCATAAGCGGTAACTACGGTTTCGTATACGATGTCGACGGACATTGGCTCACGAACGTGACTAAGGTCGACGCGAATATCGAGATCGGCATGGAAGAGATCAAACTGGCCGGTACGCGTTGGCTCGGTAATAAAACAACAACGCTAAAAGGCTCCGGCTCACTTGGCGGGTATATGGTTACATCCGAGTGGATCGAGAAAATGGCGCAAGTCACAGACGATGAGAGTTCCCCGTTTGTTACGGAGCTCGTCGTTAAACTTGAAGATCCGGAGTCATTCGGTGCATACCGCGTTCGTCTCAAGAACGTAACATTCGATAACATTCCGGTTGTCGGGTTTGAGGTTGGCAGTATAGTAGAGCAGGAGTTTACATTCGTATTTTCCGGCTATGAGGTGTTGGATAAGATTCGGGCGACTACCCCGACCGCACCTACCACTCCAACACCTACACCTTAATATGCAAGTCTAGCGGGCTTCCTCCAGGGAGTCCGTTTTTAATTTCGCAAATAACGGAGGATGACATAGATGGGACAAGGTTTAGACGCGCTACTCGGCGCAACGCTTGAGGTACAAGATACGGTTTACATTCCGCGACTGAAAACGCATTTCACGATTAAGGCGCTGAGTAACGAGGAGCTGCGCAGAGTTAACGAACGGGCAACGCTACCTGGCGCAAAGGGCGAAAAGAAAACGGACGATCAACTTCTTAACGCGCTGTTTATCGCGAAGGGAACCGTTGAGCCGGACTTTAACGATAAGGCGCTTAAGGCGCATTATGGAGCATCCGATGAAGCGGATTGCGTGACTAAGGCGCTACTGCCCGGCGAGATGGCGAAAGTGCTGCAGGCCGTGCTTAATCTGTCTGGATTTGGTAACGAAGACGAACTGATTGACGACGCAAAAAACTGATTAAGTCCGGCGGAGTTCCTTACCTTTTACATGTCATTTTCCAACGACATCATATTCCGCCGGATGAAGTATACGCGAAAGAAAAGCCTCACCAGTGCTTTATGTACGCTTCCATGCTTCTCGCGCTAGAAGAGGAAGAGAAAGCAGCTAAACGGAGCCAAGCGCAGAACGGAGGTCGAAAGTAATTGAGCTTTAACCTCGAAGGTAAGATACGCGTCAAAGATGACGGAGCCTCAAAGGCGTTCGACAAGATACGCAAGGCTACCGAAGGCGCACGCAAAGCCTCCGACGCCTACGCGGACGCCAATAAGCGGATGAATGACGCACAGGAACGCTTATCACGTGGCTCCTCGAATATGAACCGCGAACTCAACAAAACGAAGAAGGCGCTAGACGGCGCAAGCTCCTCGTTCGGCATTCTCAAAAAAGCGTTCGCCGGCGGTATCGGATTCGGGCTCGGCACGTCACTCGTTCGTGGAGTCGGTAACGTAGTCGGAGCAGCCGGAGACTTCCTCGGAGATAGCGTTAAGAAAGCGATGGACTTTGAAGCGCAGATGTCCACGATTAAGGCGTTAACCGGTGCATCGTCCGCGGAGATGGCGAAGATGCAGACGTTAGCGCTAGAGATGGGCGCCGCAACAAAATATAGCGCTATGGATGCAGCGAAAGGTATCGAAGAGCTCCTTAAAGCGGGCTTGTCGCCAGCTACCGTTCAGGCGGGCGGACTTGAAGCTGCGCTCACACTCGCAACTGCGGGCGGACTCGATCTCGCGGAAGCCTCCGAAATCATGAGTACCGCGCTTAACTCGTTTAAGAAAGACGGACTCAAAGCAGCGGATGCGGCGAATATTCTCGCAGGAACGGCGAACGCTTCCGCAACGGACGTACACGACTTGCGCTATTCGTTAGCTGCGGTTGGTGCCGTTGCTGATGGCGCGGGGATGTCGTTTAAGGACGTCAATATTGCGCTAGGACTTTTCGCGAATAACGGGTTGAAGGGTTCAGACGCAGGTACGTCGCTTAAGTCGATGCTGATGAATCTATCGCCGAGTACGAATAAAGCTACGGCTCAAATGATAGAACTCGGCATTATGACGAAGAAGGGCGCCAATGCGTTTTACGATGCGCACGGTGAGTTGAAGTCGTTGGATAAGATAGCGGGCATCCTCCGTAACACGTTGAGTAAGCTGACGGCGAAAGATCGCCAAGACGCACTCCGTGAGATGTTCGGATCGGACGGTATCCGTGCCGCTAACATCCTCTTTAAAGAAGGAGCGGCGGGTGCGAAGAAGTTTTACCAGGAGATGTCGAACGTAACAGCGCTCAGCGTGGCGAAAGAGAAGATGAACAACGCGGCGGGTGCGGTTGAGCAGTTTAAAGGCGCAATCGAAACGCTGCAGATTTCCGCGTTACTGCCGACGATGCCATTGATTACGAAATTTGCGAATGCGGCTTCGGATATGGTAGCGAAGTATACTCCGCAGATTACGGCAGCAGTTCAGTCTATGTCTGACTCCGTAATGAACTACTTAAACACCAATTTCTTTAAGAATCCAGAGTTTATTAATTTGCCCGATATAAAATCCAAAGTCGAGTACGTGCTGACTAAGCTTAAGGAAACTGTGTATGCATGGTGGGACTCAACCGGGAGAAGCACATTCGAAACATTAACCACAAACGTTATTCAAACTATAACTTCCGGCTTAGAAAAATCAATACCCGAGATTGTAAGCGTTGGTTTAAAACTAGGAGGCGCGCTTGTGAACGGGGTTATTAGCGCAATTAAGAACGATCCTGTAGCAAGTGCTGTTATCCTCGGAGGCGCCGGCTTAAGTGTCGGAGGCTTACCGGGCGCTGCGGTAGGTGCAGGGGCTGGCGCTGCCGGATCACTCGGATATCAAGCGGTCAACGCTACACAGTCCTCTAGCTGGTTTAATAATGCTGAGGCGTGGTGGACTGAAAATATGCCGTCTTGGATAACCGGCGTAGACGAAAAAGACCGCGCTAAAGCTGCTCAAGCATGGAAAGACCGAGCCAAGCCTAAAGCCGGCGGAATCGACCGTGTTCCCTATAATCAATATCCGGCGAGTCTTCACGCAGGGGAAGCGGTTCTCACACGCGAAGAAGCGAAGCGATATCGCGCAGGAGCTGGCGGAGCGCCTACCGTTACCATAACGGGCAACACGTTCCATGTGCGCCAGGAATCGGACATCGACGCAATCGCGCGACGACTCGCGTATCACTTAGCAGGATAGGAGGCGGATTATGGCGACGAACAGACCGCAGTTTCAACTTAAGTTTAATAACGGAGCGGAGACGCTTTGGCTACCGGTTAACCCCGATACCATATCCGCCTCCTCTTCGCACGGATTTGAGGACATCGAAGTTTCCGGATTAGGCGAGTATACCGTAATCGGTAACAAGCGTCAGAAGGAAATTACGTTGTCCTCTTTCTTTCCACGCGACTATCATCCGTCTTATTGCGAGTATCCGGATTTAAAAGATCCGTGGGAGCTCGTTAGTACGATTGAGCGGTGGCAGGCGTCAGGCAAGCCCGTTCGTTATATCGTTTCTGGAACGCCAGTTAACATCGCCGTAACGATTCGCTCGTTCGAGTACCAAGAACGCGGAGGCGAGCCGGGCGACGTTTATTACACGCTCACTCTTAAAGAGTACACGTTCGTCGATATCGAAAAGAGATCGTCAGGCAAGGCGTCGACTTCCGGCAGCGTAACGGTTACTACGCCGAAGCTCGCATCAAGCGCGCCCCGACCGAACACGCGCGTTACACCGAAGTCCTACACGGTTAAGTCCGGCGACTCGCTATATAAGATCGCGGCGAAAGTTTACGGTGACGGAAATAGTTGGCGGAAGATATACGATAAAAACAAGTCCGCAATCGGTCCGAATCCAAACCTCATCAAGCCCGGTCTTAAGTTGGTGATTCCGTAATGGCGGTCAACTTTCGCGTTTTATACGACGGCAAGTATTTCGTTGAGGACATCGTTAAGTCAGCGCAATGGTCCGGCGACGTCGCGCAACCTCATCGGACGCTTACCCTCGCGCTATCGAATACGATTAACGGAACGGACCAGGCGATGCGTTTCGAGCTCGGCAAGGAACTCCGCTTTTACGTAGAGAACGGTGGTCTATTTCGCGGAGTTATATTTAGTTACAGCGTTGCCCAGGACGGTAACGCAACGGTAACTGCGTATGACGAGAACGTGTACCTCACGAAGAACGAGGACTCGCGTAGGTTCGTCGGTATGACTGCGGCCGGCATCATTAAGGAGATCGCGAAGGCTCACGCTATTCCGGTCGGCACGATCGCGGGCACAGGGTACGTTATTCCGAAGCTTATTCTGCGGGACATGACGCTTTGGGATATGGCGGTAACCGCGTTAACGGAAACGCGCAAGCAGAATGGACGCAAGTTCTTTCTGTACGCGAGCGAAGGCAAGCTTAATCTCCGCGAGAAGAAGGACGGCACGGTCCGATGGTTACTTGAGGATGGCGTTAACATTATTACGGCGAATCGGTCGCGCTCGATCGAGGAGATGCGGACTTCCGTTAAAGTTCTCGGCGGCGACGAGGAGAAGAAACCGCTCAGCGCTTCGGCAAAGGACGTTGCCTTGACGAGTAAATACGGACTCATGCAGCACGTAGAGCGCGCAGATTCCCGTTTGAATCAATCGCAGATTCAGCAGCTCGCAAAGCAACGCTTAAAGGAACTTGGCAAGGTTACGGAAGAAGTTACGGTCGAGGCGTTAGGCAATACGAACGTTATCGCAGGAGCAGCGGTTTATGCCTTTGAGTCAATGACGGAGCTGGTCGGCGGATTCTACGTAAACGCGGATACTCATACGTTCGAGAACGGAGTCCATCGGATGAGCGTAACGCTTAGTAAGACAGACGATTTACCGAAGCTTGAGTACGAAGATCCGGATGCTTTTGAGGCAGCTAAGAAAGCGAAAGTGGCCGCTAAGAAAAAGGCTAAGAAGACGAAGGAAAAGGCGAAGAAGACGACGACGAAAAAGAAGCCGTCGACTACGAAAAAATAACGGAGGTGTAACGTGGCAGGCATCGAGATTATCGAAGGAGCGGGCGGAAGTCAGCTCAGATCCGTAATAAAACAGCTCGGATACAACAAGGACGTCGATATCGAGTTCGGCACGGTTACGGCACCTCCGCCCTCTATTCGCGTGCAGGTTAACGGTATGAAGTTCGAACTCGAAGCGGACGACCTCGTCATTCCCGAGTCACTTACGAAGTACACACGCAAGGCAACGATTAGCGGCGGTTCCGAGGTTGACCTCGTTATCGACAACGCGCTTAAGGCGGGCGACCGCGTTATTGTCGCGTCAGTTAATCGCGGCCAGATATACGTAATATTAGACCGAATAGGAGGCGATTAGATGGCGTTAAGTCCTCTCGCTTCTATTGACGCATTAACCGATGAATCCGCAACGACTACCGATGAGCAACCGCTTAAGACATACGCGCTTGATGTACAGACCGGCGAAATGGGCGGAACTGTGGTCGGTATCGAAGCGATCAAACAATTCGTTATCAAGGCGATTAGAACCGCGCGGTTTCGGTTCGCTATATACGACGATGATTACGGAAGCGAGCTCGATGACCTTATCGGGCAAAACGCATCAGTCGACGTACTTGCGACGGAGATACCGCGTGTTATAGAAGAAGCGATAATTTATGATGATCGCATTCTCGACGTATACGGATTTGAAATAGAGCAGGAGGCGGACAATTTGTTCGTCTCTTTTTACGTTGATACAACAATTTCAACAATACCGATGGAGGTGACGATTTAATGGCATACGAAGACCAAACGGCGGCGGCGGTTCTTGATCGGATGCTCGCCGAGTCACCTTCGGACATAGATAAGCGGCAAGGCTCCGTTACACACGATTTACTTTCGCCGGCTGCTATCGAGTTCATGCGCGCTTATACCGAGATGGACGTTGTGCTCGGATTAGCCTTTGCGGATACAGCCTACGGAGAATGGCTCGATAGGGCCGCGCGCGAATACGGACTCACACGGAAGCCTGCGGTTAAAGCAACGGGGTCGCTGACGTTCTCGGGTCCGGACGGGACGGTTATTCCTGCGGGAACAGTCGCAAGCACAGGCGGCGAGGCACCGGTATACATCGTTACCTTAGCGGATGCGACGATTAGCGGAGGTTCCGTAACTACGCCAGCTATTGCGCAAGTAGCGGGATCAGAGGGCAACGTTGGTGTCGGTACGGTTGCGCTGCTTATCGGTGATCTCGTCGGCATCGTAACGGTAACGAACGCGGTTAATTTTGAGGGCGGAGTCGACGCGGAGTCTGACGATTCCTTGCGCGCTAGGTACTTCGAGAGAGCAGCGCGTCCGGCTACGTCTGGTAACGCGAATCAATATCGGCAATGGGCGCTTGAGATACCGGGCGTGTCTGACGCGAAAGTATATCCGATATGGAACGGACCAGGAACGGTTAAGGTCGTGCTCCTGGACGATGACAAAACAGCGCCGGACGCTTCGGTAGTCAGCGCAACGCAAGCGTACATCGATCCTACGCAAGACGGGCGTGGTCAAGGAGCGGCTCCTATCGGCGCAGTTGTAACGGTAGCGGGAGCGGTAGAGGTGCCGATTAACATTGCGCTTAAAGTTACGCTCGCACCGGGCGCAACAACAGCGGAAGTACAGGCGCAGATAGAGTCGGGCGTACGGGCGTATCTGAAATCGCTCGCCTTCGTTGATCCACTCGTAAGGGTAACGCGGATCGCTAACGTGATTCTCGACATTCCTCCGGTTATCGATTACGAGTCTCTCACGGTTAACGGCGGGGGATCTAACGTAGCCATAGCGGACGGACAAGTTGCGGTACTCGGGACGGTGACAGTTACGACATGAGAACGCTAAGCGAAATTCAGCGTGATATGCGCGACTATGTACCTAAGTATTACGCGGAATCCGAAGTCGCTACGAACATACTCGACCGTGAGGCGGAGGAGTTCGCAAAGCTTAACGCGGATATTTATGATGTCCTCGCGCAGTTCTCGATCGAGACCGCTACGTGGGGACTTGCGCGATGGGAGCGTATATTCGGACTCGCGACGGACCCAACGAAAACATACGGACAGCGGCGTGAGATATTACTCGCACGTAAGCGCGGGGTAGGCGCGGTCACTGCGGAACTCATTGAGAACGTGGCCTCGGCGTATTCAAACGGAGCCGTTTCGGTAACTGCGAATGTGCCGGCGTATACGATCATCATTACGTTCGTGAGCGAGACGGGGATACCGGATCAGATTAACGAGCTCAAGGCGGCGGTACGCGATATTACTCCGGCTCACCTTGCGATTAATTACGTATTCCGCTTTTATACGTACGGAGAGCTCGCGACTAGCGGAAAGACGTATGCGCAGGTAGCGGCGGCCGGCAAGACTTACGCGCAATTATATAATCGGGGGTTGACGTAATAGATGGCGAATACGACGAATTTAAATCTCCCGTTAATAGACGGGAGTATGACGGCGGACGTACCGCGCGATATGAATGCGTTGGCGCAGGCGGTTGACGGAAAGGCGGGCGCAGCTAACGGCATAGCAACGCTCGGAGCGGACGGGAAAGTACCTGCGGGACAGCTCAACGTAGCGGCTCCGGCGGATGCGTCGACAACAACGAAAGGTATCGTTCAGCTTAATGACGCAACCAATAGCACGTCAACAACGCAGGCTGCGACGGCTAATGCGGTAAAGCAGGTGAATGACGCGGTTACGACGCACGCTGCGGATTACGTGAAACATCCGGGCTTCGCGGGCGCATCCGGAACAACGGGATTAACCGTAACGTTAAACCCGGCACCTACAGCTTATGTTGATGGTATGGCGCTAGCAATTAAAATCGCCAATACTAGCACCGGAGCAACAAGCCTCAATGTCAACGGGCTAGGTGCTAAGACGATCAAAAAAGCAAACGGTAACGACATAACATCTGGTTACCTCAAAGCGGGCAGTATCTACACCGTAAGATATAACGCAACAACGGGTTTTTTTATCTTACAGGGTGAAGGGGGTGAATACGGAACCGCCGGAGCTGGGGACGTAAGATCCACGAAGAACATCGGTACGGACACGGGGCTAGTAACCGGTACGCTAGTTACACAATCGGCAACGGCGCAAACCATTACGCCAGGGACTACGGATATCGTGAAGGCTGCTGGGATTTATGACGGTGCGATTACTGTCCAGGGTGACCCGGATTTGATCGCGGGGAATATCCTATCAGGAATAAATATTTTTGGGGTACTGGGGAATTTACAGGCTAAATACTCCGCTAGTGGATCAGCCAAATCTTCCGGGCTATATTATTCAAACGGTGGGAATTATAATGCGATAACAATTACAGGACTTTCATTCGCGCCGTCTGTTGTCTTTGCTTACTGTCTAATCGGATCAGATTTATCTTTTGGATTTATTTGTTCAGGTAAACAAATTAATGGAGTGGCTACGCAATCCTCGGGAAATGGTGAAAGACCCGCAACTTCATCACCTACATTATACGCAGATGGTTTTAGAGTATTGGTGAGTGGTAATACCAGTACACAAGATACAACAAATACTTATTCATGGATTGCCATTAAATAATTAAATGGAGGAATGAGCAATATGAAAACGTTAATCGTATATGATGCCCGAGGTTATGTGGTTTCTAATATCACTGGCGACTATCATGTCCCTAATGGGATTCCATTTCTTGAAGTAGAAATTCCGGAAGGTAAAAGAATAAAAATAACTAATGGAATCGGGGTAGATGTTTCAAGCGATCCTCATCAAGTAATTTTAGAAGATATTCCGCCAACCGAAGTTGATAAACTAAACGCCAGACTTTCCTTATTGCAGAAAGCTTTTGACGAATATACGCTGGGGGTGTAACTCATGGCCGACTATTACGCACAACGCATTATAGACGGAGCATTAGATTATACGTTGGTAGTTACGAAGAAACCGCAGTATAAGACGGGAATTGACGCTTACCTGACGGATAAAGAGCGCCAGGACCTAATCGCAGAATAACGCAATCCGCCCTCGGAGCCGATCCGGGGGCTTTCTATATAACCGTAGATAGGGGTCGGAGGAGATGACGCAACCACCGGAAGGGGGCGTATTGACCATTGAGGAACTACGCACTAAGACGGACGAGCTGACGCAACAACTATCGGCATTCAGCGCAGAGTTCGCACGATTATCGGCCGCGGCAGTAGCGGATGATGCGCGGATGAGACTACTCGAAGAAACGCAGCGCCGGCACGACGACGACATACGCGAGATTAAAGTCGCAACGGGCGCTATGAAAGAGCACTATACGCAGATACTTGGACGCTTCGACTCGCTCGAAACGAAGCTGTTTACGCTATTACAACAATCGCAGATTGACAGCGTTAAAGAACGGACGGCATCGCAAAAGGCGTGGCTGGCGTTCGTCCGCTACGTACTCGGCGGAACGATTATCGCTATTGTCGCATACATCTTCGCGAAGGGAGGCGTGTAAATGTTAACGCTCGAATACGTACGTTCCAAGTCCGCGTCTAAGCTCGCGGGTCTGGCGCCAACACAACGTAAAGCAGCCGAGGCGCTAATCGATTTCGCATACGCACACGGCGTGCCCATCGTAATTACGCAAGGCTTACGGACCATATCGGAACAGGACGGCTTATACGCGCAAGGCCGGACGAAGCCTGGCGCTATTGTAACGAACGCGCGCGGTGGCTATTCGTATCACAACTTCGGCGTAGCGATAGACTTTGCGCTATTGATGCCGGATGGGAAGTCCGTTACGTGGGACATGAAGCGCGACGGAGATGGCGACGGTATCGCGGACTGGGACGAAGTTGTTGCGGACGCTAAACGGTTGGGCTGGGCGTGGGGCGGTGATTGGCGGACGTTTAAGGACTATCCGCATTTCGAGATGACGTTTGGATTATCTACCGCACAATACCGCGCCGGTAAACGTCCAACACAGGCGCAACTTGACGCGGCGGTCAAGCGGATCATTAACGAGGAGGATTGCGAAATGACAGCGGAAGAGAAAGCAGCGTTTAAGGCGCTTCAAGAAACGGTAAATGCGCAAGCAAAGCGGATTAGTACCCTTGAGGACAGCGCAAAGATGGCGGAGATTCCGTCCTGGGCGCAGGAGGCGTGCGTAGCGGCGAAGAAGGTAGGCGCAGTCGATACGACGGCAAACGGATCATTCGACTTCTACCGGTTGATTACCGTTATGTATCGGCGCGGATTCTTTAACGAAAAGGGGTGCGCGTAAATGTTAAAGCGTAAGTTAGCATCGCGTAAGTTTTGGGCGCTATTGGTCGCGTTGGTAACGTCAGTGTTAACGGCAGCCGGCGCAGGTGAGAACGAAGTCCTGCACATTACCGGGATTATCGGCGCGATCGGTTCGTGCGTAGCGTATATGTTGGCGGAGGGGATCTCTGACTCCGCAGGCGGTACGGAAGATAGCGAAGAATAAAACGAAGCCCTCTAGCGGGTTCTTGCGTATAGATACGTAGGGATTACGCCAGAGGGCGCTTTCTTCGTTTATAGTGACAGCGGACTAGCTGCGTGGTAATATTTAGGCAATAAGGGGGAGTAATTAATGAGCAACGGAGAAGACAAGGTTCCTCCGGAGAAAGCGAACATACCGACCATGAATCGATTTAATCTGGCGGCCGGCATCATCATCGCCGCAGTTCTTATATTCGGAGCTTTTAGCGCAACAAGGGGTACGGAGCGGCCGGCAGAACGTGCAACGACAAATAGCGCCGTTAAAAATAACCCATTTGAAATTACCGTAACTGGCGTCAAAGAAAAGAACGGAAAGTCTTCCGACAGCAAGTTCGTAGTGGTCGAAGTAAAGGCGCAGAACAGTAACAACAAACCAGCTTCGATTATGTCTAGTATGTTTAAATTAAAGGATAGCCGCGGTAATGAATACAGCGCTGACACGTTCGCCTCTAATATTAGCGATCTATCGGTAAATCCCGGCCTTACCCGGACCGGTAACGTATCTTTCGAAGTTCCTACGAATGCGAGCGGCTTCGTACTCGGGGTTAGCTCCGATATGTTCGACTTTGGCGGCGCAGACTATAAATACGTTGACCTCGGAGCAATTAAGTAACGCATCCTCCACGTCCGCTCTCCTGCGGACGTTTTTACGTTCTCCGCATTTCCTTCGGTATCGTCGGATCTACGAACTTCGACGTATCCAGACCGAGATACCTCCGCATAACCACGCTTGCCTCCGCTGCAAGGAATGACCACAAATACGAAGCCTCGCCGGTATATCCCCGACACAGATAACGCGCCGTTACGGACTTGCCGTCATTTTCCGTTTCATACACTTTGATTCCGCGCTGTCTAAACTGACGCCGAACCTCCGCTAAGTCCTTCGTAACCCGATCGGATGCTACCGTAAGCCAATCCGTATATACATCCGGAGTTTTGACCGCGCCTCCGATGATCTTGCTATCGCGCTGGAACGCCGAGATGATCAGCGGGAGCATAACGTAGTCTTTTATTAGCGCACCTTCTTCGTTAGTCATGCCGGGAGCCATGCGATACACCTCCGTTAAATATACGAATGCCTGTTCGTATTATATAGCGCGAGAGGGGCGTAGGGCAAGCGGGAAATACTGCGTCTTATCATGCGTAATAATCGAAAATTAACACGCGCAAAATTATTTTTACGATACAGTTGACGAGTTAGCCACTCACGTGATAAGATACTTCTTGCGTGGTTGAGACGCGCACGGATTTAAAACGACGCACTAACGGCGAGTGCCTAACGGAAAGCATCCGTAAGCCTACCGTTATGCCGAACGAAAAATCCATGCGAAAGGTTTCGAACATTACGCATAGGAAAGCGGTGAAAACCCGCGCCATATGAGCGGTCGTGGCGGAATTGGCAGACGCGCACGGTTCAGGTCCGTGTGGGCTAACCCCCCGTGGAGGTTCGAGTCCTCTCGACCGCATTAATTTTAATAAGAACAGGCTCATAAATTACGAATATGTAATTTATGAGCCTGTTCTTTTTTTTATTTAATACCGCAACCAAATATAGATTTTTATTAATCCTGAAACCCCCTTTTTTGCCATACATATTTGAACTCTTAAGCTCAAACAATGAAAGGACAATGTGTTAGGCAGGAGGAACAGGTTATGGACAGATATAGGGTTAAGAACAAGGTGAAGGGAATTACACGTGGGCTGATAGCCATGTTAACGTTGTGTGGATTTTTGTCTGATCCGGTATCGATTTATGCCTCTCCGAATAAGGGATATACAATGGTCGGAGCACCCGTTGTTATGGCTGAACCAGTCAAAGAGCTCCAAAGCCCGCAGCCTCAGTCCAAGAAAAAACTTGCTGTCATTATCGATGACCTGGGCAACAAGATGGAAGGGACAGATGAAATCCTGTCCATGCCTGTCAAATTGACAGTGGCCGTTATGCCTTTCCTTCAAACCACGCAGCAGGATGCGAAGCGGGCTCATGAGCAGGGATACGATGTGCTTCTTCATTTACCGATGGAGCCGAAGCGTGGAAGGCCGGAATGGCTCGGCCCAGGGGCTATTTTGACTAAAATGTCTAATGAAGAGGTGCGGCAGCGGGTGGAAGCTGCTATAGATAATGTGCCTTATGCTGTTGGGATCAATAATCATATGGGATCCAAAGTGACGGCTGATGAACGGATCATGTCCATCGTACTGGATATTTGCAAAGAGCGGGGGTTATTCTTCGTAGACAGCAAAACAAACTACAGATCCGTAGTAGGCAAGCTGTGTGAACAGAAGGGACTGCCGCAGGTGTACAATCATATTTTTCTGGATGATGTTGCATCTACTGATCATATTTCCAAACAGATCATGAAAGTATCCGAGTGGCTAAAGAATCATGAGAATTGCGTCACCATTGGCCATGTTGGCTCTCGAGGGAAGAAAACTGCCTCCGTACTTCGGCGGTCGATTGATATGCTTAGGCAGGAGGCTGATTTTGTAGGTGTTAGTGATCTGGCCAGGGAACAGAAAAAGCCGGATTTTATATTTCCGTGAAATATTCCATGATTCCGGCTGCAATGGCTTTTGCCACATCCATCTGTCCTTTTGATCTGGTCAGCATCTCCCGGTCCCCAGCATTACTGAGGAACCCAGTCTCAACAATAACGGCAGGGTACTCGATATGATTCAGTAAGTAAAACGGTTTGCCTAGTGCAGGCATTGAACGAGTGCCGTACAAATGATCGAGCGCATTCTGAATGGCCCAGGCCAGGAGTGCGCTTTTTCCTTCATTTTGATGTAGAACAAGCGGGCCTCGTTTGGTACGGCTATTAGCCCAATTCACATGAATACTTACTACGATGGAGGTGGTCAGTTCGTCACTCAGTCCTTTTCTCTGGGCAAGATCGCGGAGGTGCCTGGAACGGCTCTTAAGCCACAGATTCTCATCGCTGAGCGCGTAGTCCTCAGAGCGATTTAAGGCAGCCATATATCCCTTGCTCTTCAGCAGAAGATATAATTTGCGCGAGATATCCAGATTGATGTCCTTTTCCAGGATTTCTTTGAAAGAGGTACCTCCGTCAACTCCGCCATGGCCTGCATCAATAAGAACCACAGGTTCCGGGAAAGCATGCCGTGAGAGTCTCTCCATCTCATCTGGTTTCGCATGGGTTATTTGTGGGGATAGCCAGCCGGTTACAAGCTGTATGCTTACAAGTATAGACAGTAGTTTCTGCATGTTAGTCACCTTATCTTGGTTTCTTTTACCTTTATCTTGGGCTAACAAGTGGGAAATGATGCATGATTCGGGCAGTTGAAGGTTTTGAATAAGAAGGACCACTAAGGAGCACAATAAGACTGAGGGGAAAGCTTGGTAGCTTTGTCTGTTAGAAGGAGGGATCGTCATTATGGCCAGCGGTGATGAACTTGTGAAAATCATTACCGAGAGGGTGGTCTACTTTGTGGAGACACCCAAGGAAGTTCGCAGACAGGAACAACGGCACCAACGTGAGCCATGGGTCCGTAAATGGTTCGGCATGATTCCATTTGCCATTGAGATGTGGTGGGAGAGTGACCCGGTTCCTCTCTGGAAGGAACGCCAGCGGAAGGAGTCTTCCCGAGAGATTTAGATCTCTTGACAAGACCCTAATAAAGCTGATACCGAAAGAGGGATCAGCTTTATTGACGTGTAGATTTATATGATGGAATTATATTGAACAATCAGGAACCATTCGCATCGTAGAACTCCCCCATGCTTTCCAAAGATGCTAAGGAGATCCATCGGATTGACCCATCTAGTTTGGACATTACATATAGACTTTCGGTTCTCAAATGGGTCCAACTCTGATATCCGTTAACGGGAAGAGAAATGGAATAAGTACGGCCTTGCCCCAGGGAGGCGTAGACAAGTTTTTTCTTGAGCTTAAGATGCTTGATAAAAGAATTTTGATTATTCACATTTAGTGCCTTCTGATTCATCCACGCAATATTCTCATAAGTATTAAATGCCCGCGCGGTGATTACAGTCTTCATTGGGGCTGTAACTAGGCTGCCACTATGGACCACGCTTGGATCAGAAGGCACTGTGATGTTCGCCTGCTTCGCCCAGCTGGTATCCGTCTCAGGAAGAAGCTCACCGCTTACCGCGTCAAAATATCTGCTCTCCTCTGTTGAACCCTTGGCACTAATCTTCCATTCGGCTAAGGTAGGCCCAGCATACAGCTTCTCGATCAGGAGATCCCGTTCTTCTCCCCAGTCTCTAACAAGGGCGAGCGCGTGTTCGAGGGATTTTGCAGCAAATAGGGGCTCTTCTCCCAGTCCGTATTCGATTAACGCATAACCGCCGCCTGGCTTGGCTCCGATAATCAGATAACCGCCTGACGGAGAGGGGGTGCGGAGTGTAATAAGCCAGGCATGGGTACCTGGCCCAAGTGGCTCGGCTATAAATTCAGCTTTCTTCCACCCCTGAAATGGGTCCTTATCCGATAAACAGCCAAGGAGATCCCGAACAAATTGATTTAGTTCAGACGGATTCTGAGGCTTCTCAGATGCTTGGCCAATTTGAACAGCAGGGGCTGCTTCAGTATAAGAGGCGGCTATGCTCTGGGTCCCTCCGATGAGTAGGGCCGTACATACGCTGATACGAAAGAGCTTAATTAGACAACTCTTCATGAATAACAACACCTGCCTAGTTTGGTTTAATTCTAGCGAAATTCATGATTGGAAGACCAGTGTACCCATTGTAGTGAAATAACTGGCAAAAGACTGTTACAACCTGTCGGGACAAGCTTGTCACCGGCTTTCTATTTTTGCGGTGTTTTATCGATAATGGTCATTTCGTTCGGGAAGACTCCTGCCGTAAATGAAATATACCGCAGTTAATGGCAGTTACGAGGATGCGCGGTTCATACTGCCAGCGAATTTCCTCGCGCCTTGCTTCATATTGTTCATTGGCCGATCTTCGCTTCTCCTCGTCCTCTTCGAGCAGGAGGTCTCTATAATAGGCATCGATCAATTCAAGCTCCTCTTGAAGACGTTCAGATGCTTCTATTGCCCAGCTTGGATCAACTTCACTTAGCTTGCTCTGAAGTGAGGATTCAAGGGCCTCTCTTCCCTCGGCGGGAGTTATGGATGAAGGTTCAATGTGAATGTTCTCAGGCAATCTTGGCCGTAGGGATCTTCTGCTCAGCCGATCACGAAATTGAAAATCTATCTCTCCGCTTACCAGGGATATACCCATGAAATGAAGTTCCTCCCGCTTCATATCACAGGCAAATTCCACTTTAAAGCTAACGCCTAACCACGGCTCGTATGCCGCAGGGAATAGAGTGGAACGCTGTTTCGGGCCTGGGTCCTCGAATAAATACACACAGCTTCCTCCGCGCCGGGCTGCCGCAAATATTTGCTGGAGACGAGGACTTCCAAAATGCAAATGCTCCCGGTGTATTCGCCCTGGCCCGACATTCGGGAGCGGTTGTACCACTCCAAAGTATCTTCCAAGAATGGTGTCCTCCGTCTGGGAAGGAGAGGAACTGGGAGTCCCTTCATTGGATGTAGTCACCGGCTTATCAAGCTGGGCGTGAAGAGCGGCTCTGCGTGCCTCATTCGCCTGGGCTGTCTTGGCGATTTCGGCCTGGTCGTATTTCTCTGGATCAAAGACGAAAAGGAAGGACATCGTCTCGGGTTCCGTATTTGTCCGTTCGATAAACCCCCAATAATAAGGGCGGCCGGTAAGCTCCTTATCGGCCCCGGGCGACAGCTTGACCATCACGTGATAAGGAGACTGTTCGATCACATTACATTCCATACTCTCCAGGTAGGTTAAGACATATTTCTGGATCTGTTCTGTCGTCATCGTCATTCTCGGATCAACCTCCAAAGAGCTGCTCTAAGTTACCTTCGTTCTTGTCTATGAGAGAGTCATCCATTTCGATTTCCTGTTTGATGGAATCCAAAGAGTTTCCTAGGGACTCAACCTGTTTCTTCAGATCAGCTTCGCTTTCTGATTCAAGCATAATCTTGTACAGGCTCTTTTCCAGGGAATGATTCTTCTCAAAACGTTCCAGGATTACATCCAGACTGCCAATTACAGTCTCAAACATATTGATCTTCTCATGCAGCAGATTCAGAATATGTTCTTCAATCGTCCCGTTCGTTGATAAATTATAGATTTTCACATCATTCTGCTGTCCCAGCCTGTGAACCCGTCCAATTCGCTGCTCTACACGCATCGGATTCCAAGGCAGATCGAAATTAATCATGTTATGACAGAACTGAAGATTAATACCCTCGCCCCCAGCCTCTGTAGCAATCATGACCTGGGCGCGGCCGCGGAACAAATCCATCATCCAGTCCTTCTTGCCGCGGTTCATCCCGCCACGGTACGGAACGGCAGTCAGACCATGGTCACGGAAGTAGTTAAGCAAATACTCCTGGGTAGCCCGGTATTCCGTGAAGACGATCACCTTCTCATTCATTTCCCGAATGAGCTCTATCGTTTTCTCAGCCTTTGTATTTTCTTTAATTGCTTTAATCGCGTGCACCAGTTCCCAAATTTGATCTCTGACCGGTGAATCGGGAGCCAGCTTCTTGGACAAATTGACGAGGGTGACGAATACGGCATCCCGGCTGCTGCATACTTCTCTCTGTAAGGTAACAAGTGAGAGCATACTGCTGAAATTTCCGCCGGAAGCTTGGTATTGGTTTTTGACAAAAGAGGTTACTCCGTCATAGAGCGCCTTCTCGTCCGGAGACAGCTCAAGAGGGACGTTGCGTACCACTCGTTTGGTGAAATTCAATTGGCCCTCGCCGCGGCGATTACGAATCATAACCTTGGAGAGCTCATTCTTGAGCTGATCTTCATTCTTGGCCACACGCTTATCCACCACAAAATTAGCCGAGAAGTCACCCTGCCTGCCGAGCTGGCCCGGCTTAAGCAGGTTGATGAGATTGAACAGCTCGTCCAAATCATTTTGTACCGGTGTTGCGGTAAGCAGCAGACAGTATTTTTTACGGAGCTTCAGCATGAACTGATAGTTAGTCGTCTTCTTGTTCTTGAGCTTATGCGCTTCATCGACAATAACCAGGTCATATTCCTGTCCTAGCAGAATCTCCCGGTGTGGATCGCGCTTGGCGGTATCCATTGAAGCGACCACAATGTCAGAGCTCCAGGAATGAACCTTCTTCTGGGCAGTGGCCGATATTCCGAATTTGGAATTCAGCTCTCTAACCCACTGGAGAACAAGTGAGGCGGGGACCAGGATAAGTACCTTGCGAACAAGTCCGCGAATTAAATATTCTTTGAGAATAAGTCCTGCTTCGATGGTCTTGCCGAGTCCGACCTCATCTGCCAGAATGGCACGACCACGCATTTCAAATAATACCTTCTTAGCCGTGTCCGTCTGGTGAGGAAGGGGTTCGAGCCCATGCAGATGCTTCAAACACTGCATTTCCTCAAATTCTGTTACGAGCCCGGCTTCCTCCGACTGGATGGCCAGAGAGAACAAGTTCCAGTTATCCCATGGACCGCCTTTGTCCAGTCTGGCTTCCAGCTGTTCAAACCATGTTCGGTCAAACTCGATCTTTGCAAGAAGATCAGAATCGGGTTGTATTGTCATAAGGCTCGTGTCTTCCTTTCTCAGATGCTGATTCTGGATCATATAACGTTAGAGATAAGTTCTATCTATGAACAATTCATATTTAACAGCAGATGTAGGGATAGTATGGACGAAATTAGGCTTGTTCATAACTGGATACAATCAGAGATAAACACAAGGTTATTGAAGAAAGAAGCGGTCAGGCTGCAGAACGAGAGTGAGGAATATGACGAAAATCACAATCGTTCGATATGTTGTATAGTATGATGGTGATTATGCACAATATGTTGTGGTATGTACATATTTGGGTAGAGAAGTTATATGAGTTCTCATTAAGTTTCTAGGGGGTCATTCTTCATGAATACGCAGAATCGCAATCGGCTTGAAGGCTTGAGTGAAAAAATATTTTTGGATCGTTATGCATGGAAGAACGCCGATCCAAGACAAGCGAAGATCGGGGATACGGTCCTTGTGCTGACCAAGGATGATCCTAAATTCCCCACCAAGGAAGTCGGCGAGATCATTGTCAAAGAAGGTAACATTGTAACCGTCAAGACACGCGGCGGCGAAACGGTGAATACAGATGTAGAGCAACTTACTCTAAATATAGAAAAGACACCTGAAGAGATGTGGGACCGTCTGGCTAAAGCCATGGCTTCAGTGGAAGCCACTCCCGAGCTTCAGGAGGAATGGGAAAGCAAGTTCCGCTTCATTCTTGATGATTGGAAGCTTGTTCCGGGCGGTAGAATCGCAGCCGGAGCCGGTGCCAGCGAGGAACTTACCCTGTTCAACTGCTACGTTATTCCTTCTCCCAAAGACAGCCGGGGGGGAATCATGGAGACCCTGTCTGAAATGACAGAGATTATGGCTCGGGGCGGCGGCGTGGGTATTAACCTCAGCTCCCTCAGACCGAGAAGAGCGGTAGTTAAAGGGGTTAACGGATCTTCCAGCGGGGCGGTCTCCTGGGGAGGTTTGTTCAGCTATACTACTGGATTGATTGAGCAGGGAGGCAGCCGCCGCGGAGCGCTTATGCTGATGATCAATGACTGGCATCCGGATGTTCTGGATTTCATCACCGTGAAGCAGACAATGGGTCAGGTTACGAATGCGAATTTATCCGTTTGCATCAGCAATGCCTTCATGCAGGCGGTTAAGCAGGATCTGAACTGGGAGCTTGTTTTCCCGGATACGACGGATACTCGCTATAACGAAGACTGGGATGGAAATCTGGATACCTGGAAGGCAGGGGGCGGAAAGGTTATCCATTATCGTACGGTAAAAGCCCGTGAGATTTGGCAAATTATTATGGAATCCGCATGGAAATCAGCGGAGCCTGGTGTCGTATTTATGGAATACTACAATCAAATGTCGAACAGTTGGTACTTTAATCCGATTATTTGTACGAACCCGTGCGGTGAACAAGGGCTTCCCGGTTGGGGGGTATGTAATCTATCCGCACTGAATCTGTCTAAATTTTATGATGAGTCAAGTGGGGACGTAGCTTGGGACGAGCTAGCCCAGGCCACCCGCTATTCGGTGCGGTTCCTGGACAATGTGATTAATAAGACGCCGTACCATTTTATAGAGAATGAGCAAAATCAGAAGAACGAGCGCCGGGTGGGACTTGGAACCATGGGTCTCGCCGAGTTAATGATCAAGCTGAAGATCCGCTATGGAAGTGCGGAATCCTTGGAGTTCCTGGATCGGTTGTATGGCTTCATTGCCAGAGAATCCTATCTCGCCTCAGCGGATATTGCCGAGGAGAAGGGTTCATTCCCCGCCTTTGATGCCAATAAGTATTTACAAAGCGGATTTATGAAGGAAATGGTGAAGGAGTTCCCTGAGGTAGGTGAAGCCGTACGAACCAAAGGTATTCGGAACGTCACGATCATTACCCAGGCACCGACGGGAAGTACAGGGACTATGGTAGGCACATCTACAGGGATTGAGCCTTACTTTGCCTTTAAGTATTACAGACAGAGCCGGCTGGGCTTTGACGAGCAGTTCGTGCCGATCGCACAGGACTGGATAAATGAGCATCCGGGACAAGAGCTGCCTGATTATTTCGTTACAGCCATGGACTTATCTGCTGAGGATCATATTCGTGTCCAGGCTGCGATTCAGCGATGGGTGGACAGCTCGATCTCCAAGACGGCGAACTGCCCGGCTGATTTTACAGTAGAGGATACGAAGCGCCTGTATGAATTAGCCTTTGACCTCGGCTGCAAGGGAGTGACGATCTACAGGGATGGTAGCCGGGATGTTCAGGTGCTGCAGACTGAGAAGAAGGAAGACAGACAGGATGAGCAGGGAGGTAATGGGGAGCCGAATCTGAGTCTTTCCCAGTCTGAAGGCATGGGATTAAATGCAGACCAGCAGATGAGCAGCGAACTCGGGCAGGACCGAGCCGATGAGCCGCAGGCTGTAGCGGAGGAACTGGAACAGATGATTGCCCAGCGGGCTGCTGAACAGACCTCCAAGTCTGCGGATAATCTGCTTAAGCTGGAAGGGCGAGAAATTGAGGGATTATTGAAGCAGGGTCTGGCAACCAAGAACAGCGCATCCTTGACTGACAATAAGGTAGTTGATAAGCAGTATAAAAGCCGCCCTCAAATATTGAGAGGGGCCACCTATAAGATGAATACCCCGTTCGGTATGGCTTATATTACGATCAATGATCTGGATGGAATACCAGCGGAAATCTTCCTTAATGTTGGCAAGGCGGGTTCCGATGTGTTCGCCATGGCTGAAGCATTGGGACGTGTATGCTCCTTGTTTCTGCGGTACGGGGACCATGGGCATAAAGTTGAGCTGCTGATCAAACATTTGAAAGGCATCGGCGGTTCGGGTGCAATTGGCTTTGGTGCGAACCGGGTGGAATCCATTGCCGATGCGGTAGCCAAGGCTTTAGAGACTCATGTCCAACAGGAGACCCAGCAGACAGAGAGCAAGGTGTTGGCGGATCCGGGTGCTCTGGTGGAGGAACTATTCAATGAATATGAGAAAAAGACGGGAGCAGTGGCTCACACGTCAAGCTTTTCAGAAGGTTCCCGTGATCTGTGCCCTTCTTGCGGATCAGCTTCACTAATTAATATGGAGGGCTGCCGAACCTGCAGCAATTGTGGATACAGTAGATGTTCTTAGAATACTGCAAGACGGGTGGAGCTGTAGCATTTCTGTTCTTTCTGTTACAAGTTGGTGGGCTGCAGCAGCCTCCCGGTTGGACTACGGTGAGAATCGCAAGAGCAGCGTAACTTCTTCAGCCATGTGGATTTATATGGATTCATATATTAAAAGCGCCCCCGGCCATATTTATATGGTCTGGGGGCGCTTTCTGTTGCAGTTACGGAGGACTGAGTTATAGAACAGCGAGATGGCAATGGATACGGCCTCTGATTGACGACAGGCGCTGTATCAGATCAGCAATTACTGGCCGCCAACGATGTGTCTCCGCTTAGTCCGAATTAATTGTGCATGATGTGATTAAGCTTGTGCTTTCACGTTAAAGCCCGAGTTCACATCATCGTTTCCATCAACCTCATCGAGCGAAGCATCCTTCTGCTTTTCGAACATAGCCAGTACTGCCGGGCTTGCCGGGAAGATGAGACTGAACACGACAATCGTGATTCCGGACACGACCACGCCGGAGATGCCTGGCATCATCCAAAGCTCGGTTACGAGGCCGAAGAAGCCGGTTGATTCGGTTGTCCAGCCGGGAACACCGACGAATGAAGTCAGGATATAGTAGAGCAGCCCAGCCGTTATGCTGGCCCAAACGGCAATCGTGGACACTCTTTTCCAGAACGGCCCAAGCACGAGCGGCCAGAATACAGTTACGAAGATGATATCCCAGGCGAGATAAGCCAGATCAATAATCTGCTGGAAATTGATCGCCAGAATAAAGCCGATGACTGCGCTGACAGCGATACCGATACGGGACACCCGGAGCAGCTTGGCCGGTGACGGATTGGTATTGATAAAATCAAGATAGATATTTTTGGTGAAAACGCCCGATGAGGCGACAAAGCAAGCAGCCAGCGTAGACATACCCATGGCGCCCAGCGCTGTCAGGAAGATTGCCGACACAACTGGCGGGAAGTAACCTTGAGCGAAGGCCAGCATCAGGTTCTCAGGATTCTCACTGCCTGGATAGATGAATTTATAGGCTTCCCCAAGCATGCCGGGAATCCAGCTGATGGCAATGACGATAATACCGGAAATAATCATGCCCCGTTGTGCGATCTTTGGGTTCTTGGCCCCGGCAACACGCTGTCCGAGGTCTGCTGCAGGGATGTCACCGAGTGCAAGCACAAGGTAGAGACTCCAGAAGGTGGCACCGCCTTTGTTAAATAAGGTGCTTATGTTCCACCAGTCCGGATGGAAGATGTTATCGTGATAGGAATAGATTACTGCGATGGTAATACCGAGAATACCCAGGATAGAGAGCAAGCCTTGAATAACCTCGGTATAGGCCACAGCCCATAGTCCCCCGATAATGGAGTACAGGGCAGTCAGCAGGACAAACAGCAAGGCTGCCGGAATGAACGGCAGATGGAAGATCGCCTGCAGAATATACGTACCGCCTACGGTCAGTGCGCCGGCATTGAAGAAACCGAACGCGATGGTCATGACGGAGCCGGAATAGGCGCCAAGCTTCTTGCTGGCGTATCTAAGCCCATAGTAGTCTGCAATCGTCCAGCCCTTGAGCCGGCGCAGCGGACGGGTCCAGATGAAGGAGCCGAGCACCATACAGGTGCCGAGACCCGCCATCGTGGCCATCCCCTCGAAACCGCCGGTTGTATAACCGGAACCGATGGCCGCGAAGAAGAACGGAGCCGCCAGCATGGCGGCCAAGAGGCTGCCCGCAACCACATACAGCGGCATACTCCAGCCGGCAACGAGCAGATCCTCGGCGGTTTTAATCTTTTGATAACCTTTGAAGCCAATGTAGTAAATAAAGACCAAATAAATCAGAAATACAATAACGGATGTCATGATGTTCCTCCTGTGTGAGCCATGTAAATTGTCTGGTTGATCTAGTTCATTACGCTGCCGCCGTTAGGTCCAAGAATCTGGCCAGTATAGAAATTGGCATCATCTGATGCCAGGAACAGAACGGACTTGGCAATCTCTTGAGGCTGAGCGAGCCGTTTGAGCGGATATTTCGCGGCTTCTTCTTCCTCGTAGCCCTCTCCGAAATCGGCGAGGATGTCTGTAAAGGTGCCGCCTGGCGCTACGGAATTGACATTGACATGAGGAGCAAGCTCACGGGCAAGCGCTTTGGTGAATGCGCTGATTCCGCCCTTGGCGGCAGAATAGTGAGTGAATTCTTCACAGCCAAGACTGGCGAGATCAGAGGAGATGTTGATAATCTTGCCTGCCTTGGTGTCCCACATCCGGCGTGCCGCCTCACGGGCGTTGTAGAATGTGCCATACAGATGAACCTTAATCATCCGGTCCCACTGCTCGTCCGTCATTTCTCTAACGGTTACGGCATGGGCAATTCCTGCATTATTGACCAGAATGTCAAGCCGGCCAAACAGCTGATCAAAGGCAGTGAACATGCTCTGAACCTGAGTAGAGTCGCTTACGTCAGCATTGAAGATTTCTGCTTTCACTCCATAGCTCTCGGCTTCCTTCTTCACGGCCAACGCTTCGGTATCCTCGCCGATATAGTTGATCATCACGTTCGTGCCTGCTTTGGCGAACTCTAGGGCCACAGCTCTGCCTATACCCTTGCTTGCGCCGGTAATCAGCGCTGATTTGCCTTGTAATCCTGTAAAACTCATGTAGTATCGCTCCTGTCTGTTAGACTTTAAAGGTTTTGATCAATTCCTGCAGGGATTGCGAAGTCTCACTTAAAGATTCCGTGGCTTTAGCCACTTCCTTGATAAATTGCAGCTGCTGACTTGAGGCATAGGATACCTGATCGGATTTGACTGCAATATCCCCGGATGCCGAACGAAGCTCGGTTACCGAAGCAGTTACCTCTTGTGAGGAAGCGGAGATTTCCTCCGAAGAAGCAGAAATTTCCTGCATCTGCATAGCCACATTCTTAGTCGACTCTTGAATCTCTCTGAATGCACGAGCGGCTTCCTCCATCAGGGTAACGCCGTGGCGAACGTCCTGCTGTCCTTCCTGGGCGATGACCTGGGATTCCGCTGTGCTGCGTGTAATGCTCGACAAATGCTCGGCAATGGTGCTGGCTGAGCGTCCTGTGCTCTCGGCAAGCTTCCGGATTTCTGATGCCACCACCGCAAAGCCGCGTCCATGCTCTCCGGCGCGTGCAGCCTCAATAGAGGCATTAAGGGACAGTAGGTTGGTCTGCTCGGCTACATCAGTAATCAGCCGCGTCATTTCGTTGATTTCACCGATCTGAGAATTAAGCACATGAATCACATCTGCAATTCGGGTGACTGAATCCGTAATCTTGTCCATCTGATTCTGCAGCTTTTGAACCGACTCCTGCCCGCTCTGGGCGCTTAGAGCCATCTGCTCGGATTCCTCCGAGGCGGCCGAGGTGGATTCAGCGATCCGTTGAATGCCGATAGCGGTCTCTTCAAGAACAGTGACAGTTTCGTCTGTGATTTTGGACGTAATCTGGGTTTTCTCGGCAACCTCAGCCATATCTGTATTGACTTTGACCGAATAAGTCTCGGTATCCTGGGAGCTTGCGGTCAGCTGCTCGGAGGATGAAGCTACATGTTCGGAGGACTCCTGAATGTTTAGAATCAGAGCACGCAGGTTGGTCTGCATTTTGGCAACCGCCAGGTTAAGCTGTCCAATCTCATCATTTGCCCTGTAACTAAGTTGTTCACTGCTGAGATCCCCTTCAGCGATCCGATTAGATACATGAACAATCGATTTCAGCGGCTTGAGGATCATGTTAATAATAAAGTAGATCACCAGCGCAATAATAAGGAGACCGATTAGGGTAATGATCAGCTGCTGGTTGCGAGCTTCGCCCGACAGCTTGTTAATATAATCAGCGGAGTAGTCGATCCCGATGACTGCAATGACTTTCCCATCCAGCTTAATAGGAGAGAATACAGTTCTCCACGTGCCAAAAGGGTCATCAAAAATATCAGTCACCTGGGACTCCCCCGTATCATAGACCTTTTTCGCCGCTTCAAGGTGAATCGGGGCAAGATCGTCAAACGGGGCGCCAGGCTTGTAAATCTCATTCAAATTAGAGGTGTAGGCCTGAGTGGTAACCTTGTCGTCCTTCAGACTCCAGATATAACTCCAGCTCATAATTCCTTGATCCTTCTGGATCTGATCCAGCTGCTTCTGCAGACTGGTGAAGTCCGGATTTCCGGGTCCGTTCTTGCTGATCAGACGGCTTACCTGCTGCGAGTCGACCTGCATGCTTGTCAGGGAGCCAACGCTAAGCAGCTCTCTTTTTAAGTCATTGGACAAATTTGATTTCAGAATGCTCAGGCTGATATAGGAGACGGCCGTGAAAATAAGCACAACAACGATAATAACAATGAGTGAAACTTTATACTTTAAAGACAGATTTTTTACCCTATTCACAATTTATTCTCCTTTAACATGGTGTCTCTTCACTTATAGAGTGTCTTCGGTAACCGGTAATCGTTGTGCTTGTTATCAACCCTCCTGCTTGTTCAAAATAAAAAGAGCGTCTGCCTAAATAGACAGCGCTCGTAATTCATTCTTCGATCTGAGAACAATGATGACTGGCGGCCTGTCTACCATAGGATGGGATCCATTAGGCACGTGGCTTTGCGTCCTCGGGTTTCCCCGAGTTTGCCTTTGCAACTAAAGAAGCACAACCAATGTACCAAAATCAGACAAAATAATCTACGATTCTTACAATTTTGACACATAAAATAAGGCTTACATTCCTAAATAAAGGCCTTTTTCCAAAAAAATGAGTGGGAGTTCCTATGGAAGGCATTCCCACCCACTAAGTTAAAACTATGGCCTAAAGCAGTCTTCCGGATAATGGAATAGGCAGCTTCTTGAAAATTACTGCTTCACGATATCACTAACCGCTTTATCGAGTTTCACCAGCAGTTGGTCTGAGATAGCAAAGAATGCAGTGGAATTAATTGACATTAATATCCTTACATACTAGACTTTCTAGTATGAATAAACTTTTATAAATACAATATCTTTCCTGAGGAGAATAACATGTATAACGAGCTGTTCAAGATTGGGCCAGTAACCATTTACGGGTATGGATTAATGATCGCGATTGGTGTTTTGTTAGCTTACCAGCTCGTTGAATACCGAGGAAGAAAACGCCAGTTCAACCTGTCCCATGTTTTCTCTCTGACCGGTTGGAGCCTGGCGGGCGGTTTTATTGGAGCAAAATTATTGTACTGGATAACCCAATTCCAAAATATTAAGAGTGACCCGGGCATTCTACTGAATCTTTCGAATGGATTTGTTGTGTACGGCGGAATCATCGGCGGAATTGGGGCCGGTCTAGTGTATTGCAGAATCAAGAGAATTAATTTCCTGAAGCACCTGGACCTTTTTTTGCCTTCGGTTGCGTTAGCGCAGGGGTTCGGAAGAATCGGCTGTCTGCTCGCAGGCTGCTGTTATGGCGAAGAAACACACGGCTGGTTTGGGATTACATTCCACCACTCCGAGCTCGCCCCAAATGGTGTTGAACTGATACCTACGCAAATTATGGAGAGCGTGTTTAGCTTCGCCCTCTGCCTAGTTTTAATTCTTTTGTCCAAAAGAACCCAAAAAGACGGACTCGTTGCCGCCGCATATTTAATTCTTTATAGTCTGGGCAGATTTGTTATTGAGTTTTACAGAGGGGATATCATCCGTGGTCAAATCGGAGTGCTATCGACCTCACAATTCATCGCACTCATGCTTGTTCTAGTAACCTGCCTCGTTGTAGTCTTTTCCCGATACCAGAATCGGTTGACTGGCAAAAAAGTATAAACGGATTAAGTCATCTTCTTTATCCGAAACGATAAGCCTCTTGTCTGCGATGGACAGGAGGCTTATATTTGCGTGAACATGCTCAACCAGGAGTACAAAGAATACAGTTCGCCGATAATTGACATTACCAGGGTCACCTTTGTTGCTTATTGAGCCTGACTATGATAGGAACTAACAGAACTATCGAGCGGCTTGTTTTACTATAAAGGATCGAGTATATTTGGTGGAAATAAGTCGGTAGAATAAGAGGTAGGGGTAGTTATGTCGACAATTAATGATGTTGCTCTAAAAGCAGGTGTGTCTGTTACCACGGTATCCCGTGTTCTTAACAATCGGGGATACATTAGTGAAGCTACAAGGTCAAAGGTATTCAAGACAATGGAAGAGCTCAATTATCAGCCTAATGAGATTGCCCGATCTCTTTTACGTAAGCAATCAAATTTAATTGGACTTATCATTCCGAGTGTATCTCACCCTTTTTTTAGTGAACTTACGAACCATATAGAATATTACGCATACCAGAACGGTTGGAAGGTGCTGCTCTGTAACTCACATATGGACCCTATGAAAGAAAAAGATTACATCGCCATGTTAAAACGCAATAGGGTTGATGGAATTATTATGGGTAGTCATACTCTTGAGATAGAGGAATACCGAAATCTTAATTCAGCTATAGTTACCTTTGACCGGCAGATAGACAACGACATTCCGTTCATTTCCTCGGACAATTACCAGGGTGGAGTGCTTGCCACTGAACTGCTGATTAGTAAAGGATGCCGGACAATTGTACATATTTGCGGTAATCTTAAGCTTCTGATGCATTCGAATTACCGGAACGACGGTTTCAAGGATACGGCAGAGAAGCATGGCGTGCAGCACATTACAATTCAGACGGATATGAACGTATTTGATCAACAGCAATACGAACAGATCATCCAAAGGATGCTTGAGGAATATCCTGATGTGGACGGTATTTTTGCCAGCAGTGATATAATCGCCGCGTTTGCTGTAAGAGAATGTCTGGGCAAAGGGAAGAAAGTGCCTCAAGACGTTCGTATAGTTGGTTATGATGACGTTGATATGGCAGCCTGGTTTATCCCCGGGATTACTACAATCAAGCAACCGATTGAGGCCATCGGACGCTTGGCCGTAGAATTAATTCAAAAGCAGTTAGATGGCGAAGTCATCAATCCAGAGCATGTGCTCCCCGTGGAATTGATAGAGCGGTCTACAACTTGAATAAGAACAACTAATGACACACTCACTCTTTGATAGGGTGGGTGTGTCATTTCATATGGTTCTACTGATGAATATGGCTCCCAATTGACGTATGTCAATGGATTGACATATAATTCGAAATGTAAACGGTTTATTTGGTCGGAAGGAGCGGCATCTCCTTCTTTATTCGCTGATTTAGGGCCTGGGCAAGTTTAGTCAACCCTTGGCACATGGTAAGGAGGATGACTTATTATTCATAAGAGAGAATATACCAAAGATAAGGCAGACCAGTTCATAAAGGCTTCCAAGCATTCGCTTCGAACAGACTACAGATTGAACTATCATTTGATGGCAGAATACGGTTGGATGAATGATCCTAATGGATTTGTTCAATATAGAGGACAGTACCATCTGTTTTATCAGCACTATCCCTACAAGCCTATATGGGGACCCATGCATTGGGGACATGCAATCAGTACGGACCTGATTAAGTGGGAATATCTCCCGATAGCTCTGGCTCCGGACGGGGAATTTGATCGGGATGGCTGTTTTTCCGGTAGTGCTATCGAGAAAGATGGCCAACTGATGCTTTTGTATACGGGACATGTGGTCACAGGACCTGACAAGGATCAGGATTACAAACAGTCTCAAGGGCTTGCTGTATCTGACGATGGAGTGACCTTTGAGAAATGGCAGGGCAACCCTGTTATTGGATACAAAGAGATTCCACCTGATGTAAGCCAAAAGGACTTTCGTGACCCGAAAGTATTTATGAAGAACGGGCAATATTATGTGGTTCTCGGTTCAAATGATGCAAAGGGAAATGGACTTGTTCTTTTATATCGGTCTGATGATCTGAAGCAATGGACTTTTGTAAATGTGCTTGCATCGAGTGATGGACGCTTCGGCGATAACTGGGAGTGTCCGGACTTGTTCCCACTCGGAAATAAAGACATCTTCATGCTCTCCCCGCAGCGGATGCCAGCCCAGGGAGAACAGTTCCGTAATCTTCACTCGACCATGTATTGTGTGGGAGAATTCGATTCAGAGATGGGTAAGTTCCATAGCGAAGCTTTTGCCCAAGTCGATCACGGATTCGATTTCTATGCGCCTCAATCTACACTGGATGACCAGGGGCGAAGAATCATTATCGGATGGATGGACATGTGGGAGGCCGGTATGCCTACGCAGCAGGGACATGAATGGGCAGGTGCCATGAGTCTGCCTCGAAAGATAGAGTTAGATGGGAATCGCATTCTGTTCAGTCCTGTTGAAGAAATAGAGAAATATCGGAGTAATCTTTATGAAATTCATGACGTTGTTCTTGATCAGGTTATAGACATTCAAAGCTCTGGCGACAGTTATGAGCTTCAGACAGATTTTGAGGCAGGCAGCGCTGAGGAATTTGGGTTGAAGCTCCGGGTTGGAAGCGACGAGGAGACGATTTTATCTTATCGACCTGAAGAAGGATTGTTCACCTTAAATAGAGATAAATCCGGTCTCGGTCCTGGCGGTGAGCGCCGGGTTCACGTCCGGCTAGATAATGGGCATCTCAAGCTTCGGATTTTTGTAGATAAATCTTCAGTGGAAGTCTTCATTGGCGATGGTGAACACGTAGTTACGGCACGTATCTATCCTGGACCACAGTCGCTGGGGATTCAGGCGTTCGCCAAAGGAACAGCCAAGCTGGTATCACTATATAAATGGGATATTCTATAAGGAGGACATAACCATGCCGACCGTATTCACCATGGGGGAAGCCCTCATTGATTTCATTCCCCATCAAGTAGGTGTGGAGCTCATGGAGGTAGAGAGTTTTCGTAAAGCAGCGGGAGGGGCGCCTGCCAATGTTGCATGTGCCGTCTCCCGTCTGGGCGGGGACAGTGCTTTCATCGGGAAGCTTGGCGCTGATGCCTTCGGGGATTTCCTCATACAGACTATGCAGAATGCCGGAGTTGATACCAGCCGCGTGCTTCAGACAAGTGAAGCGAATACGGCGCTGGCGTTTGTTAGCTTGAAGGCAGACGGCAACCGCGACTTCTCCTTTTACCGGAGTCCTAGTGCAGATATGCTGCTGAATAAGAATGAGATTAAAGCCTGGTTTCGTGAGCAGGATATACTGCATTTCTGTTCGGTTGATCTAATAGAGGCTCCTGTTAAATACGCTCACCTGAAAGCTATCTTTCTTGCCAAGGAGGCTGGTGCCCTCATCAGCTTTGACCCTAATGTCAGATTGCCACTGTGGGATAATGCCGAAAATTGCCGCCAAACCATACATGAGTTCCTTCCGCTTTGTCATATTGTCAAGATTAGCGATGAGGAATTGGATTTCATTACGAGTCTACAAGATGAGGCAGAAGCAATTGCTTCACTGTTTGTAGGTGATGTTGAGCATGTTATATATACACGGGGGGCAAACGGAGCGG
>NZ_CP194782.1:2670000-3157500 GCF_050995535.1 Paenibacillus sp. SN-8-1 | reverse complement strand
TGCTGGAAGGTTAAGGGGAGTGGTTAGGGAGTAATCCCGAAGCTATGAACCGAAGCCCCAGTAAACGGCGGCCGTAACTATAACGGTCCTAAGGTAGCGAAATTCCTTGTCAGGTAAATTCTGACCCGCACGAATGGCGTAACGACTTGGGCGCTGTCTCAACGAGAGATCCGGTGAAATTTTAATACCTGTGAAGATGCAGGTTACCCGCGACAAGACGGAAAGACCCCATGGAGCTTTACTGCAGCTTGATATTGGACTTTGATACGATTTGTACAGGATAGGTGGGAGCCTAAGAAGCAGGAGCGCCAGCTTCTGTGGAGGCAACGTTGGGATACCACCCTGATCGTATCGGAGTTCTAACCTGGTACCGTAATCCGGTATGGGGACAGTGTCAGGTGGGCAGTTTGACTGGGGCGGTCGCCTCCTAAAGAGTAACGGAGGCGCCCCAAGGTTCCCTCAGAATGGTTGGAAATCATTCGAAGAGTGCAAAGGCATAAGGGAGCTTGACTGCGAGACTGACAAGTCGAGCAGGGACGAAAGTCGGGCTTAGTGATCCGGTGGTACCGCATGGAAGGGCCATCGCTCAACGGATAAAAGCTACCCTGGGGATAACAGGCTTATCTCCCCCAAGAGTCCACATCGACGGGGAGGTTTGGCACCTCGATGTCGGCTCATCGCATCCTGGGGCTGAAGTAGGTCCCAAGGGTTGGGCTGTTCGCCCATTAAAGCGGTACGCGAGCTGGGTTCAGAACGTCGTGAGACAGTTCGGTCCCTATCTGTCGTGGGCGTAGGAAATTTGAGAGGAGCTGTCCTTAGTACGAGAGGACCGGGATGGACGCACCGCTGGTGCACCAGTTGTTCCGCCAGGAGCACAGCTGGGTAGCTAAGTGCGGAAGGGATAAGCGCTGAAAGCATCTAAGCGTGAAGCCCCCCTCAAGATGAGATTTCCCAGTATGTAAGACCCCTTGAAGACGACGAGGTAGATAGGCTGGGGGTGGAAGTGCAGTAATGCATGGAGCTGACCAGTACTAATCGGTCGAGGGCTTATCCTCAAAGTTTCACGAAGTGAAACTACTTCGGAAGCATATTCTAAGAACCCCGAGAACAATGGGGCACACGCAAGTTCGTTTCGTATCTAGTTTTCAGGTGATCAAGCCTGAACCGATTTTAAGCTGCATGCCTTGATAAGGTCTGATATTTTCTCGCAGCGATGAGTTTTCTAAGGTTGGATATTTTCCTGAAGTGATTCAGGGAGTATTGACCCGGAAAAATCCCGTTTGGTGGCGATGGCGGAGGGGTTCCACACGTACCCATCCCGAACACGACCGTTAAGCCCTCCAGCGCCGATGGTACTTGGACCGCAGGGTCCTGGGAGAGTAGGACGCCGCCAAGCAAAGAGTAAGAGCACTGCCATAAGGTAGTGCTCTTTTTTGTCTGTTTTAAAAAAAAGATTGGTTGATTTAATTGCGTAACATAATCAATGTGATTACGAGAATAGTACACTGTGAAATCAGCACCATTCCGAGTCAATCTATACCAGCTTGTTATTTATGAGGAGATTGCAGCATCTAGGAACAACAATACAAAAACTTCAAGACCTGCTATGCGAATTTTAAAAGTGAATTACTCGTAAAGGCTAGTTGATTCAAAAGCTTCTTATTTGGTTAATTGTTTAGGTATAGTATAAAAATGAGCAGCTAAATGAAGGTCGTTCCTCGGATTATTACCAAAGCCACTGGGGTGGTCATACCCCCTGGTCATACTCCTGTCTAATTTTACGGGGTATGACCAAAGTGGCTTTTTTAGTGACTGGAAAGCCCTATTGTTCTCTACAATTATTATGCAAGGTTCGAGTTTAACTGGTACTATGACTATAAGTTAGTTAACGTTAATTTATAGTATCCCAGACTGGAGGATTTCTTTACATGAATGAATTATCAATCGATCACCAAGCCTTATTTGAACACATTTATACTGAAGCTCCAATAGGAATCGCGCTGGTATCGATCGAAGGAAATTGGATAAAAATGAATCCTGCTTTCTGTGAAATCTTAGGGTATACGGAGTCTGAACTTATGAGACTTTCGCGCCAGGATATTACTTTTCCGGGTGATTTGATGATAGATGAGGAATACATGACCAAGATGTTGTATGAAAATCGTAAGAAGTATCAGTGGGAAAAAAGATACTTTCATAAAAATGGTAACCTTATATGGGTCTCTAAACACGTGTCCATAGTACGGGATACTCAAAATCAGCCCTTATACTATATTGCTCATGTGATTAATATTACGGCCAAAAAAAATATAGAAGTCAAAATGCGTAATGCGGAATTCATGTATAAGCTTATTTCTGAAAATGCATTAGATGTTATCTCCTATATGACGCCGGAGGGAATAACGGAGTACTGTTCTCCTTCTATACGAGATGTACTCGGCTATGAACCCGAGGAATGGATAGGTAAGAACAATTTTAATTACTATCATCCGGAGGATATTAAAGCATTGCAGTCCAAATCTTTTGCGGATCATGATGTGTCGACCTACCGAGTTCGTCATAAATCCGGTTACTACGTCTGGTTTGAAACTTCAACCAAAATCATTCGCGATGATTCCGGAGAGATACAAAGGGTTCTGGGTATTGGGCGCGATATAACGGAAAGAAAGAAATTTGAAGAGAGCTTTGCAGAAGCTCAGCAGATTGCGCTGCTTGGCAGCTGGGAATGGGATATTGAGAGTGATCGAGTGTCTTTTTCGGAGCAAATCTACAAGATTTTTAATCTGCAAAAAAAAGGAGAGGCTCCGTCCAGCCTCTTACAACTTCTTCATCCAGAGGATCGGCAGCGATTCACAGAATTGAGGAATGAGGCTTTGGAGGGTCACACGGTTAGCGGAGAATTTCGTCACCTGGAACCAAGCGGATCCGTGAAACATTTGCATATACGAGCCCGTGTGACTTTTGATAATAACGGAAAACCACTCAAAATGTATGGGACGACCCAAGATATCTCGGAACGAAAAAAAGTGGAATTGACACTTCAAGAAACAATTGAACGATATACTTCACTTAAGAAATATAATCATGATGCGATTGTCTCCCTGGATCTGAATGGGAAAATCCTGAATATGAATGCAATGGCCGAACGCTTAACTGGATATCAGGTAAAAGAAGTTGCAGGATTGAATATTTCCAAATTTATTGGAGTTAAATATAGAAATCGTATTCTACTAGAGACCATGAACCATGCTTCGATCGAGCGGGATATTAATAAGATCAAGCACAGAGACGGACATTCAACCGAAGTGCTGACTACCATTGCACCGATTATTATTAATAATATGACCAAGGGATATTATATAATTGCCAAGGATATTACCGAACAAAAGAAACTGTTAATTGCTAAAGAAGCGGCAGAACGTACGAATAAAGCGAAGAGTGAATTTCTTGCGATGATGAGTCACGAAATCCGTACTCCAATGAATGGGGTCATCGGAATGACCGATCTGCTGCTGGAGACAACGGATCTCAGCGAGGAGCAAAGGGAATATATCCAGGTGATTAGTAAAAGTGGAACCACACTTCTGGCTATCATAAATGATATTCTCGATTTCTCAAAGATTGAGTCAGGGCGGACGGTTATGTTATCAGAGCCATTTAGCATCAGAGATCTTATTTCCGAGACACTGGATGTCTTTCAATTGAAAGCGAGACAGAAGAAGCTGGAGGTTAAGACTACGATCAGTCCAGGCATTCCTGGTATGCTGATAGGAGATTCGAATCGGTTAAAACAGGTGCTAATGAATGTTATAGGAAATGCGATTAAATTTACCGAGCACGGCGGAGTGTCTATTGCAGTCAAAGATTTGGAGCAGGGCTTTGGGAATGTCCTCTTGAAATTCACAGTATCGGATACGGGAATTGGAATTCCTAAGGACAAGCTGAAGTATTTGTTCGAACCCTTCTCGCAGCTGGATAATTTCATGACCCGTAAGTCGGAGGGGACCGGGCTTGGACTCGCCATCAGTAAAAAAATTGTGGAGATGATGGGTGGAGAGATTCACGCGGTACAAACAGATGAACCTGGAGCTACATTTGTTTTTACAGCCTATTTCCAACTGGAAAATACACACGAAAGTTCTCTTCCAGAGCTCTCTGCTAAAGGTGAAGAAGAAACTTTAGAGACCCTAAGTATATTGATTGCAGAAGATAATCAAGTGAACCAGATGGTACTGACCCGAATGCTGGAGAAAATGGGGTATAAGCCGAATTTGGTGGAGAACGGGAATGAGGTTATAAAAGCGCTGAAGCATACCGATTATGACATTGTATTTATGGATATTCAAATGCCAGAAATGAATGGCCTGGACGCAACAAGAGAGATTAGAAAGGCATTCCCTTCCGACAAATGGCCTTACATTACAGCGGTGACAGCCAATGCGCTTAGAGATGATCAAGAAATCTGTATGCAGGCGGGAATGGACGATTACATCAGCAAGCCGATCAAAATGGATGATCTGGCGAAAGTTATTCACAAGTACCGCTCAATTAAGTTCAGTAATCATTTGTAATCTTCCTGAAATATTAATTTCATCTGCGCTTAATGTAAGGAACCTATAATGAAGTTACCCCTTTAAAAATATATAAAATTAGACCTGCAGCCCGTTGCTGCGGGTCTCTTTTTTTATTTGTCTGCTTGACGCAGTTCATACAGAAGACGCTCGCTGCTCTTCTCAAGAATCATAGGGAAAAGTCTTGTCTTGTCAGGAGCCAGCTCATTGACTTGAGCGAAAACAGCTGATGAGGCATAGACTGTGTCGGATTGTTCAACCAGCTCTTGTAATTCAGCGGCATTCTCAATGCCAAGTGGAGAGGCTGTGATATTCATAATCCCCGCTTCTTGTACCCGACTGGCCATCCATTGTCCACCAACATTCCCCAGACATACGAAGCCAACTTGACTGGCGGAGCTCTGCTGGGCAATCTCCAGTAGAACCGGCATGGCTACAGCTGCTCCAATCACATATATTCGAATGTTGTAACCTTGGAGCAGTTCTTTAACCTCTCCATCATGATTCAGGGTAGTAATGACCAGGTCTGCCCGAGCCACAGCCTCATCTCTTATCTTCTCCGATTGCAATTCTGAGAGCATATGTGTTCTCACCTCGGCACCGGTAATTCGCTCAATTTCAGTCTGATAAAAAGGGAAATCATGGCCTTCACACTCAATAAACAGGATGCGCCGCCTATTTGCTTGTTCTCCTTCTTGAAGCATCAGGTAGGCCAGTGAAGCCGTAAAGAATTCATTCAATGGGATATGTTTGCTGTTCGCCTCATCTAATATTCGCATAAAAAGCTCGTGCATAGGCTCCCGAAGCTTGCGAAGCTGCTTAACGTGTGTGTTGTCAAGGACTTGGGTTCCACGACCCTTCTGAATGGAGACAAGTCCGTCATCTTTTAACTGATTATATACAGAATTGATGGTATTTCGGTTCAGGCCGAGCAGATCGGCCAAATCGCCTGCAGGAGGAAGCATATCCCCGGGAAGAAGATGCCCCGTGCCAATTAGCCATTTCAGCTGTTCTTTAAGCTGGGTGTTCAAGCCGAAGGTAACACTTGGATCTACCCGGAGTTTAAGGGCTTTATCCATTTTTAAATAACCCCATTCCTAGTTATATATTCATTATAACTTTAAGTCCTACGTATTTTAATTGCAATAAGGATTGACAATACATCAGGTTCATCGTAAGTTAAATACACATATACATAGTTATATAGTAATTATAACACAAGGAGTGTTAAAGATGGACCGTTTATGGTTGTTTTTTGGTAAAATGAGAGGTCGGGGCCGCACACCATTAAAAGTGGTCCGCCGGAATGTGATCATCGGCTTCATAGGCGGATTTGTTGCTGTCGGCATGCTCGCTATCTTAAATGAAATGGGGCATGGTCTATGGATTATGGCTCCCTTTGGTGCCAGCTGTGTGCTTGCCTTTGGGGTATGGGATTCCCCGCTCTCCCAGCCCCGGAATATTATCGGAGGGCACATCATCTCAACATTTACAGGACTGCTGGTCTATCATCTTGTTGGGGGAGGATTCCTGTCTATGGCAATAGGTGTTGGCGCAGCGATCAGCTTCATGATGCTTGCACGGATGACACATCCTCCTGCAGGAGCAGATCCGCTTGTTGTCATCATGGCAGGCAGCAGCTGGTCTTTCCTGCTTACCCCGGTACTGATCGGAGCTGTGATTATTGTGGCTGCTGCTCTTATTATTAATAATTTGGACCGCACCCGAAATTATCCTACCTTCTGGTGGTAAGGATAAGTATAATACACATGAAGCTCATGAAGGAGAGGTTACGAGATGAAGAAGAATAGGCTGGGTCAGTCAGACCTATATGTAAGTGAAATTGGATTTGGGTGTATGTCGATTGGAACAGAAGAGCCGGCAGCCATCCGTCTCATTCATGAAGCTATGGACCAGGGCATTAATTTCCTGGATACAGCTGATCTCTACGACCAGGGACGTAATGAGGAACTTGTGGGAAAAGCCATTCAAGGGCGGCGAAATGAGATCATCCTGGCAACCAAGGTCGGCAACCGGCGAATTCCTGGGCAGGAAGGGTGGGTATGGGATCCATCAAAGTCCTACATAAAGTCTGCAGTTAAGGAAAGCCTGAGAAGGCTTGGAACCGATTATATTGATCTGTATCAGCTCCACGGAGGAACACTGGACGATCCCATTGATGAGACGATTGAAGCTTTTGAAGACCTTAAGCGGGAAGGGGTTATTCGGCAGTATGGGATTTCTTCCATTCGCCCTAACGTTATTCTTGAATATGTGAATAGATCCGGGATCGTCAGTGTGATGAGCCAATACAGCCTTTTGGATAGAAGACCTGAGGAACAAATTCTGCCCCTGCTTGCAAAGCATGGAATCAGTCTGATAGCCAGAGGCCCGCTTGCCAAAGGTATTCTTACGGAGGCTGGGGAGCATAAAGCAGATAAAGGATATTTGGACTACACGCCAAAGCAGCTTGCGATGTTACGTGAAGACTTGAGAAAAATATTGAATAACAAAGCTACTCTGCATCAAACCGCACTCAGGTATCCTCTCTATCATCCGGCTGTAGCATCCATTATACCGGGAGCCAGCTCTGTGCAGCAGATTGTTAAAAATGTCCAGGAGGGCAAGGATTCTTCGCTGTCGTCCAATCGATATGAGCAAATTCAGCAGGTAACTAAATCGACCGATTATGATCAGGAGCATAGGCTGGATCCACGTGACTAGACTAAATTCCATCAGAGCAGCACTCCGTACCTTATAGTGGAATCGTTGATGTGCTTAGGATATAACTTTGACCAGATTGTGCATGTTTCAACCAGTTTGTTCATATGAATTCCCGCCGAATCGGAATAGAATATATAACTGTAATCAAGGATTATTAACAGGGGGAACAACTGACGATGATTAACCTGACGATCTGGAATGAGTACGTTCATGAGAAAATTCACGATGAGGTAAAAGCTGTTTATCCTGAAGGCATTCATGCTGCACTGGCAGAAGGGTTGTCCGGAGAAGGCTTTGCCATTCGCACTGCAACTTTAGATGAACCTGAGCATGGGCTCACGGATGAAGTATTAAATTCAACAGATGTCCTTATCTGGTGGGGACATATGGCACATGACCGGGTAAGTGATGAAATTACGCAGAAGGTAGCTAAGCGTGTTCAGCAAGGTATGGGACTGGTTGTACTTCACTCTGGTCATTTCTCCAAACCATTTAAAGCGTTAATGGGCACGAGCTGTGATCTTAAATGGCGTGAGGTGGGAGAGCAGGAAATTCTGTGGAATGTAAATCCATCCCATCCTATTGCTCATGGCGTTAATGCAAGTATTATTCTGGAGCATGAGGAAATGTACGGAGAGTTCTTCGATATTCCAGAGCCGGATGAGCTGGTATTTATCAGTAATTTTGAAGGCGGAGAAGTATTCCGCAGTGGATGTACCTTCCGCCGCGGAGAGGGAAAGATTTTCTACTTCCGCCCGGGCCACGAGACTTACCCAACTTACTACAATAAAGAAATCCTTCGTGTTATTGCCAATGGTGTGAATTGGGCTAATCCGGTTCATACCTTAAAACCGGTATTTGGAAACAGCGAGCCGGTTAGAGCTATTAACAAAGGCGTTCTGGTTTAATATATCCCTCGAGATTTGGCCGTTTGTCCGTTACTATTACGGACAGAACGGCCATTTTTCTTTTATCAGAGCAAGACGGTTTGAGAAAGATGCAGACAGGCTAAGGTCTGTGTTAAAGTGAAAGAGAAACTATATTTTTCCAGAAAATATTGGGGGAATAATGCTGAATAGACTAAATGAAGTGAATATCAAAACCAAAATAAGTGTGCTTTTGCTTTTGTTCGCAGCCTCGGTTCTATGTCTTATGCTGGGAAATTACCTAAGAGCATATACAGATCGGGACATTTACATGCTCTTATACTGGAATATGTTCCTGGCATGGATGCCGGCAGGATTTGCTTTGCTGCTTGATTGGATCTATGTATACATACAGGGGAATCGTGTGCTTAGGATTATTCTATTTATTACAGTGGGCACACTTTGGCTGCTTTTTTATCCTAACTCTGCCTATTTAATTACAGACCAGCTTCATCCTTTTGCAAAATTCAACATGGATAACGGTGTCCGGTTCTGGCATGGGATCGAATTCTGGTACCATATGCTGCTGTTCTTTTCTGCAGCTGTAATTGGTCTCTTGCTCGGGATATATTCGCTTCTTTCTGTACAGGAGTTAGTAAGAAAGGCTTTAGGCAGGGCAAAATCCTGGACATTTGCCATCGTTACTCTGGCGCTTACGAGTCTCGGAATCTACCTCGGCCGCTTTATTCGCTGGAACAGCTGGGATGCCATCCGGAATCCGAAGCAGATTGTTCATCAAGTATTGTCTATGTTCACGGACATGGAAGAATTAAGACGTATGATTCCTTTTACCGGCATGTTCATGATGATCCTGCTGTTCAGCTATCTTATTGTTTATGGCTTCACCAAGATGAGACAATAGAATTGAGGTTTTGGCGTACCGGGAAGTGAATATCCTGGTGCGTTTTTTTTTGTTATTAGACAGTTGACAAAGGAATAGGAGTATATTACATTCTATAAATCGTAATAATTACTAATAATGATTGCGTAATGTAGAGGAGGATAAGATGAACAAGAAAAAAGTTCCTGTTACCGTTCTCAGCGGATACTTGGGATCAGGTAAGACCACGGTGCTCAATCATGTGTTAAATAATCGGAATGGCCTTAGAGTGGCCGTGATCGTAAATGATATGAGTGAGGTCAATATCGATGCGGCCCTGGTTAGCTCGAGTACTAATCTGTCAAGGACAGATGAAAGATTGGTTGAGATGTCTAATGGATGTATTTGCTGTACTCTGCGAGAGGATCTTCTTGAAGAGGTTCAGAAGCTTGTCCAAGAAGGAAAGTTCGATTATATCCTGATTGAGTCCACTGGAATAAGTGAGCCCGTACCGATTGCCCAGACCTTCTCCTATGAAGATACGGAGTCTGGTATTGATCTCTCCAAGCTGGCTAAGCTGGATTGTATGGTCACCGTTGTCGATGCTAACCGCTTTTGGCATGATTTCTCTTCGGGAGACACGCTGCTCGGAAGGGGTGAGGCGAATTCTGAGGGGGACAATAGGGATGTCGTGGACCTGCTCATCGACCAAATTGAGACTTGTGACGTGCTCCTGCTCAATAAATGCGATCTTGTTGATGAGGTGGGACTTCTTGAGCTGGAAGGGATCCTTAGAAAGCTTCAGCCTTCGGCTAAGATGATCCGCACCGTTCATGGAGAAATTGACCCGTCGGAAATCCTCAATACGGGCCGGTTTGATTTTGTTAAGACAAGTGAATCACCGGGCTGGATTAAAGAGCTTCAGAATAGTAATCATACGCCTGAGACCGAGGAGTATGGAATCAGCTCATTTGTGTACCGCAGACGCCTTCCGTTCCATCCCGAGAGATTGGCGGAATTCATGACCTATTGGCCGGAGTCTATAGTGAGAGCCAAGGGTCTAGCCTGGGTTGCATTAAAGGAGGATATGGCGGCTAGCCTTAGTCAGGCGGGTCCTTCAATTCAGTTCGGGCCGGCAGGATACTGGCTTGCTTCCATGTCTGAGGAGGTACAGACTGAGGTTTTTAGCAGTGAACCCGAAGTTCGTGGGAAATGGGATGCAGTCTGGGGTGACCGGATGAACGAGATCGTTATCATCGGTATCGATATGAACCGGGAGGAAATTGAAGATGAGCTTGATCGGTGTCTATTAAATGAGCAGGAGATGAATTCGGATTGGTCGCAGTTCCCGAATCCTCTGCCCTGGATATGAACAGATCAGCTTAAAACTTCAAGAATGTCATGACATGGAGTTAATCTAGTCTTGATCGATGTATCTGTCTATTCGGCATCCTAGAGCTGTAATATCAAGGAGGAGTGTGAACCATGGCGAAAAAGTCAAAAGTTGTGAAAGAGAAGCAGCGCAGAGAAATGGTTGCGAAGTATGCAGAGCTTCGGCGGGAATTGAAGTTGAATGGGGATTACGCATCGCTTCAGAAACTTCCCCGTAATGCTTCGCCTATAAGGCTGAAGAACCGCTGTGAAATCACGGGCAGGCCAAGAGGGTACTTATCCAGGTACAAGGTGTCCCGGATTGTCTTTCACGAGCTTGCTCATAAGGGACAAATACCCGGGGTTAAGAAAGCCAGCTGGTAAGCGGGTTTTACCGAATATCATACTTTTATAGGAGCGATGAATCATGCGAGTAGTTGTAACCTTAGCTTGTACAGAATGTGGAGACCGCAACTATACAACAACCAAGAATAAGAGAAATCACCCGGAACGTTTGGAGTTCCGAAAATATTGTCCAAGGCTGAAAAAATATACGATTCATAGAGAGACTCGTTAGGATTTGGGTTGAAGTTTGTAAGAAATCACCTTATTGCGCCCTTTGTAAATCGTAATAATTACGAATTTGAAATTTAGGTTCTTTCCTTCATCTAAATCCAGTATTCTCAGGATTCAGTATTGCGATGATAGGAGGCATTCTTGTTGAACAGCTAAGACGTACATACCGTACTTATAGCGAAGTACCTGTTGCAATCCTTATGACTGCGGGTCTGTCATTTGCCGTCGTGATATGAGCCAGCAGAGTAACTTAAGCAAGAGCTTCAGCTCTTATTTGTTCGGCTCAATCGTAGCCGTGAGTTATGAGCAACTATGGATGATCGGCGGCGTGTCCGTTGTGGGAATCCTCTATTTCACCATTCTGCGAAGACCGCTGTATAACTTGACCTATGATGAGGAGACGGCTCAAATTGGGGGAGTTCCTGTTAGGCTCCTGTCTTTCTCATTCGCAGTGCTAACAGGAATGACGGTAGCTTCGGCTATGCCGGTTGTGGGAGTGCTTCTGGTGTCTTCACTGATGGTGCTGCCTGCTTCATTAGCTCTACGAATATCTACAGGTTTTGCAGCAGCAAATATGATAGCAATCGTCTTTAGATTGTGTGGAATATTTAGTGGCCTAACGGCTTCTTACTACATGAATACTCCGCCGGGAGGGACTATTTCACTTATTCTGCTTGTATTCCTGCTCGGGGGAATTATGGTTCAAAAGCTGTTGCTTCACCGGAAAAGAAGAACAAAAGGGCTGCAAGTCATGCAGATCAGGAATCGAGTACACGAAAAGGAGATGAGATCAACGTGAGATTGGGGAGACGTCTTACATTTATTCTGTCATTATGTCTGGTTATGGCTACCGCAGCTTGCGGTACCAAAGTTGATTCGTCTGCGAAGAATGGAGCTTCAGCAGATCCTGCAGGCTCCCAAGTGAAGGTGACCACCACGGAACCCGCCAAAAAATTAAAGATTCAGGTTAGTTTTTATCCCATGTATGAATTCACGAAGCAGATAGCTGGAGAGCTGGCTGATGTGGAGACACTGATCCCAGCAACCGTCGAACCACATGATTTGGAACCTACACCACAGGACATTAAGAACATTGAAGAATCGGATGTTCTTGTCTACAATGGGGCGGATATGGAAGGATGGCTGGATCAGGTCCTGGGCAGTGTATCTAATACCTAGCTCGTTAAAGTTGAAGCCAGCTCAGGCCTTGAGCTGATGGAGGGCTTAGAAGAAGATCATGAGCACAAGGAGGTTCATGCGCATGATCATGGTGAGATGGCCCCCCATGCGTGGCTGTCTCCAGAACTTGCTATCAAGGAAGTACAGAATATTGAGCTCGCACTTGCGCAAGCTGCACCAGAATACAAGGATGAGTTTCGAAAGAATGCTGAGGCATACATTCGCAAGCTGAAGGAGCTGGATAAGGATTTTAAGGAGGGATTGCGTCAAGTCAAGCGTAAGGATTTCATCACTCAACATGCCGCATTCGGTTATCTGGCGAAGGAATATGGCCTTGTACAGGTGCCGATAGCCGGATTGTCACCGGAAGAAGAGCCATCAGCGGCCAAGATGGCCGAAATCGTCAAATTTGCTAAAGAACGTCATGTTAAAACCATTTTCTTCGAAACTATGGCCACTTCCAAGGTAGCGGATATCATTGCAGAGGAAATTGGTGCAAAATCTGCTGTACTTAATCCAATTGAGGGACTGACGGAGAAAGACAAAACCAGTGGTCATGACTACCTTGCTCTTATGCGCCAAAATCTTGAATCGCTGAAGAGCGCTTTGAATGAATAATGATGCTGCATAGAGAGGCAAACCCGGAGAATTTGGTTATATAATGAAATAGCAGTTCACTTCTTAAGGTGGTGCAGGCTATGGGGAACTTTAATCTGGAGAGATTGCAGCATCATATTCTGATTTGTCATGGATCAAGCTGCAAAAGGAATCAGGCCGAGGAAGTCACAGCTGCAATCCGTGAAGAGATTGACCGCCAGAAGGCGAGTTCAATTCTAGTGACCAGAACGGGGTGCCTTAAAAGGTGCTCTAACGCCTGTAATGCAGTCGTCTACCCTAAGGGAATATGGTATAAAGAAATGACGCCGGGATCTGGACGCAAGCTGATCAAGAAACTTGTAAAGGGTAAGCTTATGAAGAAGCATATTTCATATGATATAGGCCAAAATAAGGCGACCTAATAGGTCGCCTCTTTTGATTTCATTCCGATTCTCTTTGGTGAGCCTCGCTGACCTTTTGTAGTGTCTCAAGGAACACTTCAGTAGGTTGAGCGCCTGTGATGGCATATTTGCGATCAATCAGGAAGAAGGGAACAGCGCGAATCTCAAGTTCCGCAGCTTCTTGTTCGTCACCATGTACTTCACTTGCATAATCGTCACGGCTTAGCATGGCTGCTGCGGCTTGCTCATCAAGACCTGCCTGGCCAGCAAGTGCAGACAAGACGCTATGATCGCCAATGTGCTTGGAGTCCGTAAAATAGGCTTTGAACAGCAGTTCAGTCATCTCGCCAGCCTTGCCATGCTGAGCAGCGAAATGAGTCAGGCGATGGGCGTCGAACGTATTCGTCTGGATGGACGTATCCAAGCGATACTGAAGGCCGAGTGACTTGGCTTGTTCGGTTACATCGTTGTTCATGGCAATGGCTCTCTCACGTGTCATTCCGTATTTACCGGCCAGCATGTCATGAACATCATAATCTACATCCCGCTTAGCATGAGGGTCAAGCTCAAAGCTTCTGTAGATTACTTGAACATTATCTTTATCAGCAAACTTGTGCAGCGCTTGTTCAAACCGGCGTTTTCCCATATAGCAAAAAGGACAAGCATAGTCAGACCATATTTCAATCTTCATCATTAACCTCCACATTGATTACAGCCTAGAATTTTAAATTTATTACTTGGAATATCATAGTTACTTTATAAAAGAGTGTCAAACTCCGAGTATTATTATATAAAAAATTACATATATAAATATTGACGTTAACGTTAATAACATATTATAATATTTACATATTGAACGTTTCCGGAAAGAGGTCTTGGATGTGCTCAAAATTGAAGAAGTAGCCAATGAGACCGGACTTACGAAACGTACGATCCGGTATTATGAGGAGCTCGGCCTGCTTCCCTCACCCAAGCGGAGTGAAGGAGGAATACGACTGTATACTCAGGAGGATATTGTTCTCCTGAACAAGATTGTCAGCGCTAAGGAAGTGCTTGGGTTCTCACTTCAGGAACTTCATAAGTATGTAACGATTGCGGAGCTGCTCAAGGATAAGAATGAGAAGTATCGTGGAGAGAAGGCAAAGCTTACGGATGAGCAGCGGAAGGAGAAGCTCCTGGAAATCGACGATGTGCTTTCAGAACAGCTCGAGCTACTCACTCGGAAGATCGATAACATTGTTAAGTTCCAAAGCGAGCTAACTGATCTTAGGGAAAAGGTTCATAACAAGCTTAGAGAGCTGGGGATGGAATCCGATCCAAGTTCTTCTATCCCAGCTAAATGAGAAGAAATTAGGGATCCCAGTTTCATTAAGTGCAGTTATCTTATTTAATGTGGAGGTTATTACAGTATGGAATCAGAGTCTAAACTAGCCGGAGATCTTCAGAAGTCTTCCGGATTATTATCTCAGCCCAAAGCCGTCTGGGCTGTAGCTTTCGCTTGTGTTATTTCTTTTATGGGTCTGGGTCTCGTTGACCCGATACTGCCGGCTATTGCAGAGCAGCTGCATGCGAGTAAGAGCCAGGTATCTCTTCTTTTTACCAGTTATAATCTGGTGACAGGCATAGCCATGCTCATTACTGGTGTTGTATCGAGCAGGCTGGGTGTGAAATGGACACTTCTATCCGGGATGGTTTTGACGATTGTGTTTGCAGGCCTCGGCGGGGCTTCGCATACGATTGGTCAGATTGTTGGCTTCCGTGCAGGATGGGGTCTAGGTAATGCTCTATTCATTGCAACGGCGCTATCGGCTATCGTTGGATTCTCCAAATCGGGAACCGCCAAAGCCATCATTCTGTATGAAGCCGCTCTTGGTCTCGGGATTTCGGTGGGACCGCTGCTTGGCGGGGAACTCGGCTCCATTTCTTGGCGGGGGCCATTCTATGGGGTTAGTGCACTGATGATAATTGGCTTTATCTTCATCTTGTTTGTACTGCCCAAGACACCTAAACCGAAGAAGACGAGCTCGATTGCAGACCCTTTCAAGGCGTTAGGGTATCCGGCTCTACTCACTTTAGCAATTGTTGCTTTTCTTTATAACTTCGGGTTCTTTACGTTGATGGCTTACTCTCCTTATGTTATGAAGCTGGATGAGCATGGACTCGGCTATGTATTCTTTGGCTGGGGGATTATGCTGGCTATTACCTCTGTTCTGGTGGCACCTAAGCTTCAGAGACGGTTTAGTCTTGTAAAATCGATCAGCTGGATGCTCACTCTGTTTGCTGTTGATTTGGCTGTAATGGCCGTTGGAACCATTAATCATTCTCCGACAACGGTAATTGTTGCGGTTATAGTAGCAGGGATCTTCCTGGGGATCAATAACACACTGATTACGACAGCTGTTATGCAGGCGGCACCAGTAGAACGAGCTACGGCATCAGCCTCCTACAGCTTCGTACGCTTTCTTGGAGGAGCACTATCTCCTTGGCTGGCAGGTAAGCTTTCCGAGTGGTCCACTCCCCAGTCGCCTTTCTGGTTCGGCGCTTTTATGGTTATGCTGGGTGTTATTGTTCTGATTATCCGCCGCAGACATTTGGATCATATCAATATGAGTGCCGGACATTAAGGAGGAATTGAGCGATGTTTAATCATATATTAATCCCGATTGATGGCTCTACCCATGCGAAGCGCGCGCTTGAAACCGCGAGATCTTTCGTTCAAAGCTTAGCGTCAGGCACCATAGAAATCACGATTCTTCATGTGAATCCTGAGCTTTCGTATAACGAACCTCCACTTGGAGTGGATGTGGAAGCACGGTTAGAAGAGGAAGGAGAGCAGATTGTAGGGCCAGCGGAACAATTATTTACAGGTCTTCCCGTAAAGTGCGAAGTGATGACAAAGCATGGGGATCCGGCAAGCCTGATCTGTACTGTCGCAGAGCAGGTAGGGGCGGATATTATAATTATGGGCACCAGGGGGATTAACCTTGTATCTGAGATGCTGCTTGGGAGTGTCAGTCACCATGTGATTCAGCATGCTCCTTGCCCTGTTATGACAGTAAAGTAGAATAATAAATAAGTCCGTCATTCAAATCAGAATGGCGGACTTTTTGTATACGCGCATATTTTTGCGTACAACTAATCATAAACGAGCATAAAATAACTATTTACAAAGTTTGAAAACGCTATTATAATCATAAATGAGCACAAACGATCAAATAAAATCACAAATGCTCATTGAATTGCTCATTTGAGAAAGGGTGATTCCAAATTGTTATTTGAAGAAGAGAGAAAATCACAGCTGGTTCAATATCTCGAGCGCAACCAAAGAGCTTCGGTTCAGGAACTGAGTGAGAATTTTGAAGTATCTGAATCTACAATCCGGCGGGACTTGAAAGAGCTTGAGGAGGCCAAACTTCTTAAGCGGACACATGGCGGAGCGGTGGCGCTCCAAAGTGCGGGGTTTGAGCCCAGCATACTGGATAAGGAAGATGTGCTTAGGCCGGAGAAAGAACGCATTGCCCGTGAGGCTGCGCGGCGAATCCGGGAAGGAGATACCATCCTGTTGGATTCTGGAACAACCACCCTTCATCTGGCCAGGGAGATCAAGCAGTTCTCTTCCATCCGTGTCATTACTAATTCCATGCTGGTTCTTAATGAGCTGAAGGACAGCAGAAATATAGAGGTGACCCTACTAGGAGGTATTCTAAGGCCCGAAACCCAAGCCTTTGTCGGTCCCATGACTGAACAGTCGCTGGATATGATTCGGGTTGATAAAGCGTTTATTGCAACAAACGGCATCGATTTAAAAATGGGCATTACAACACCGAATCTGGTGGAAGCCGCAACTAAACGCAAAATGCTGCAAATTGCAGGAGAAGTCATCCTGTTAACGGATCATAGCAAGATTGGAAAAGTGGCGTATGCAAAGTTCGCTGATATATCCGATATCCATCAGTGCATATTTGATCAGGGAGTTCGGACAGACTTCGTGAATGAACTTAAAAAGTTGGAAGTAGATGTTACACTCGCTTCAGAATAGGAGAATTTGAGATGAAACCATCAGTAATTACGGTGACCTTAAATCCTGCGCTGGATAAGACAGTGACACTTGAGGAACTTCAGGTTGGTGGTCTTAACCGGGTACAAGAGATCAGAATAGATCCGGGCGGCAAAGGAATTAACGTGGCTAAGGTACTTAGAAATTTTCAAGTCTCTGTGACAGCGGCAGGTTTTGTCGGAGGCTACAACGGACAGCAGCTTCTTGGCGATCTGGATAAGCTCGGAGTTCAGCAAGCATTTATTCAGGTGGAGGGGGATACAAGAACGAATCTCAAGATTGTGGATTCCTCCACATCGGTTACAACGGAGATCAATGAACGAGGCTCATTAATCCAAGAGACAGATGTTCTGGTATTCATGAAGCAGATGGAGTCAATTCTTGAGGGTGCTGAGGTTTTGGTTCTTGGAGGAAGCCTTCCCCCCGGAATATCGGTAGATATTTACCGGACACTGACGGAGATGGCGAGCCGCAAGAACGTGAAGACCATATTGGACGCCGATGGAGAGGCGCTTGCCCTAGGGCTTAAAGGGAAGCCTTATGCAATTAAGCCGAACATTCATGAGCTGGAGCAGCTTATGAATCGGAAGCTTGAGTCAACGCAAGATATTGTTCAGGCCTGCCGGAGCTTGCTTCAGGAAGGAATTCAGCTGGTTATTGTGTCCATGGGAGCTGACGGTGCGATTTTTGTAAGCGCTAACGAGGTGATCAAGACAAGCCCGTTCTCTATTGAACCGAAAAGTACGGTTGGAGCCGGGGATTCTATGGTAGCCTCCATATCTGCCAGTATCCTTGCCGGACATAATCTGGAGCAGCTTGCCCGCTGGGCCACGGCAGCCGGATCAATTACAGCTTCCAAAGAAGGAACGGAAGTGTGCTGCAAAGATGAAGTTGCTAAGAGCTTAAATCTAGTAGGTATCGACAAACATTGATTTTATCAGCTTCTAAAGGGGAAGATAAACATGAAGAAATTATTAGCTGTTACTGCTTGTCCGACAGGAATTGCACACACATATATGGCAGCAGAGTCTCTACAGAAATCCGCAGCAGAAAGAAATGTTCCCATTAAGGTTGAAACACGCGGCGCCATGGGGGTAGAGAATGAATTAACACCAGAAGAAATTGCTGAAGCGCACGCGATTATTATCGCAGCGGACACGGATGTGCTGGAGGAACGCTTCACGGGTAAGCCGGTCATTAAAGTGCCGGTTGCCCATGGGATCAAGAGACCAGCAGAACTGATTGAGCAGGCTTTGGCCAAACAGCCATCTGCCCCATCAACGGCTTCAACAGTGACAGCCAAGGCTCAAGAGAAGGAAGCGGGTACGGCCAATTCCATTTACAAGAACCTGATGAATGGTGTCTCCAATATGCTTCCATTGGTGGTAGCGGGAGGTCTGATTATTGCTTTGTCCTTTATTTTTGGTCTCAAGCCGGCAGAGGGAACATTCGGGTTTCAACTGCTAACGATCGGTAAAGCGGCCATGGGGCTTATGGTTCCTATCCTTGCCGGATTCATCTCCTTCTCCATTGCGGGTAAGCTTGGATTAGCTCCTGGTTTGGTCGGCGGAATGCTCTCTACCCAGTTAGGCGGGGGGTTCCTCGGAGGCATTATTGCCGGGTTCCTAGCAGGTTATGTAGCTAAAGGCTTAATCAAGTATCTTAAGCTGCCTAAAATAATGGAAGGGCTCAAGCCTGTGCTGCTTATTCCTTTACTATCTGTATTAATTGTTGGCTTGCTTATGATCTATGTAATTGGAGATCCGCTGAAATGGCTGATGGATGGATTGACTTCATGGTTAATGACTATGGGTTCTGCCAACGCTATTATTCTTGGAGCTGTGCTTGGTGCCATGATGGCAATCGATATGGGTGGACCTTTCAATAAAACGGCCTATACGTTCGCCACAGGTCTCCTTGCCAGCAGCTTGTTCGGTCCGATGGCTGCCGTTATGGCGGCTGGAATGACACCTCCTCTTGGAATTTGGCTTGCCACTGTACTCGCACCTAAGAAATTCACCAAGGAAGAACGCGAGGCGGGTAAAGTTGCTTCTGTACTGGGACTGTCGTTTATTACCGAAGGAGCTATTCCGTTCGGAGCAGCAGACCCACTGCGTATAATTCCTGCTTTTATGATTGGTTCAGGTGCTGCGGGAGCCTTGTCCATGGCATTCGGGGTTGGCCTTCATGCACCTCACGGTGGGATCTTCGTTCTGGCTATTCCTAATGCGATCGATAATATTCTGTGGTATGTGCTTGCCATTGCGGTCGGAACCATTGTTACTGCTCTATGCGTGAATTTGTTCAAAAGAAATAAAGTAGCTGATTAAGTATTAGGTTATATGTAAAAAAAGGAGCTGACAGACAGCTATGAATATTCATGATCTGTTAAGTAAAGATTCAATCTTCCTGCCACTGGAATCCGGCAGCAGGGAAGAGATTATCCGCAAGATGGCAGATGGCCTTCAAGCATCGGGATCGGTGAACGATCTGGAGCAATACGTGCAGGCTGTGCTTGCCCGCGAACAGCAAAGTTCAACAGGAATCGGGTTTGGTGTCGCCATTCCCCACGGCAAATCTGCAGGGGTTAAGAAAGCAAGTCTCTCATTCGCAAGGCTTTCGGAGCCGGCGGATTGGGAATCACTCGACGACCAGCCGGTATCGATGGTATTCATGATTGCAGTACCTGCAGAGAATGTAGGTAACGAACACTTGAAGATCCTGGTGGCGTTATCCCGCAAATTGATTCACGAGGAGTTCAGACAGCAGCTGCTGAATGCTAAATCCGAAGATGAAGTGATTGAGATTGTAAAGAACATCTAAAGATCTATACCAAAGAGCCGCCTTTGATTAATGATATGCTCCCATCATAGTAGACAGTAGAAAAAACAAAAACTTCTACTGCTACAATGATGGGAGTTTTTCTAATGTCAAAAAGAAGTCCTATTTCTTTAGAAGTAAAATTACATGCCGTACAGCGGTGTCTTGAGCATAAGTCTAATCCAAACTATGAAGCGAAACAGCTTAGAGTTTGTAAGAGTACGGTTAAGGATTGGATAAGAAAGTATAAAGCAGATGGTTTGGATGGATTAAAGGAATCGAATACATGGAAATCATACTCAAAGGAATTGAAGCTTGCGGCTATTAAAGACGTGTTGTCTGGTCATTGCTCCGTAGAAGAGGCAACAAAGAAGCATCGTATTTCGAGTAGAAGTGTTTTGGGAAAATGGATTTCCAAGTATACTAATGAGATAGAATTGAAACCTACACCTAAGGGAAAAGGACTGTCTCATATGAACAAAGGACGTAAAACAACTTTCAAGGAACGCATTGAAATTGCACAATATACAATCGCTAATGGTTTGGATTATCAGAAGGCGATCGAAAAGTACGATGTATCCTATCAGCAGGTGTACGCATGGGTTCGGAAATACCGAGCTGGTAGTGAAGATGCCCTCAAGGACAACCGAGGTCGTAAAAAGCCTGCAGAGGAACTAGATGAGCATGAACGGCTTAAGCTACGGATCAAGGAATTAGAAGCTCGAAACGAATACCTGGAAATGGAGAATGCCCTCGCAAAAAAGTTGGCGGAGATCAAGCGACGAAATACACGCTAACCCTTGTTCGACAAGCAGACTTGTATCAAGCGATTCAAGAACTGAACAAAGAAAAAGGTTATGCAATTACGAAATTGTGTGCGTTAGCCGGAGTTGCTCGATCTGCCTATTATAAGGGGTTAAAATGGATGCCATCCGCCAGAGAACTTGAGAATTATACGCTAGCTAAAGAAGTGAAGCTTCGCTATGACAAGCGAAAGGGGATACTTGGCTATCGCCAAATGCGCACCCAATTAAACCGAAAGCTCAAGAAGAAGTACAATAAAAAGCGGTATTACCGAATTATGCGTGCTCTTGGATTAAAGGCGGTAATTCGTAGGAAACGGCCGAACTACGTGAAAGTCTCTGAGATGCATGTAGCTCAAAATGTAATGAACCGTGAATTTCAGGCAGTTGCTCCTAATATGAAGTGGTGTACAGACGTTACAGAATTGAAGTACGGAAACGGCCGTAAAGCCTACCTGAGTGCAATTCTTGATGTATACGATAACTCTATCGTTTCATGGGTGTTAAGCCCCTCCAACAACAATAAACTCGTCATGGATACGCTAAAGAAGGCTTATGAGAAGAACCCCGGTGTAACCCCGCTTATTCAAAGTGACAGAGGCTTCCAGTATACGTCTCATGAGTATAATCGACTCCATGTAAAATACGGATTTATGAAAAGCATGTCTCGTGTGAGCCGATGCTTGGACAACCAACCTATTGAACGATTTTGGGGCACTTACAAATCAGAGAGCTATTATCTTACAAAGTATGATACCTATGAAGATGTCCTCAAAGACGTTAGCGAATATATTCGTTATTACAACAACTACCGGTATACAGAGTGTTTGGATGGTTTGTCACCTAACGAATACCGAAGAGCTGCATAATGAAAAAATCTCAGCTCTGTTAAAACGAGCTGAGGAAAATAAACGAATCGTTTTTGTTTTATTCACTGTCCACTTGACAGGGAGCACTTCATTAAGTCAGGGCGGCTCATTGGTATTATATATTAAGAAAGCCTCTAAGCCGTCGGTAGGCATTTGTACTCAATCGGAAGGGCAATCAAGAATTTGGCTGTTGATTTTAACAAGAATTCACATAATGATGGGAATATAATGCTGGCCTTTTAAACTAAGTAATAGGTGTTTTATATTAAAGTTTGTCCCAAGTATTAAATGTGCCAAGTCAGTGAACTCTTTTAAAGTAGGAGGCTCTTCCCTTACTAAGCTCTCTATGTTAATTGAATAAGGGCTAAATGCGGAGAGTTTTTAAAATAGCATCCGTTTGTTTCTCATCAAAATTGTGATTAAGAACAAACATAAAGAAAGAATAGGAATCTGAAGGAATCATTCTTTTCAAAAGATTGATCTGATGAGTCAATAACTCCAATCTATGTTCTATTGTCATTAATTTCTCCCCTATATTTAGTTCATATTTTGTTTGGTGCATCAACTACAGGCAACGGTAAGATTTGATAGACTTGAAATATTCCATTATAAAACGAGTCGCCAGGTGATTGCCGGCGACTCGTTGCTTAGGGTGCAAGGTATTCTGTTCCCTTTCTAAAATTAATCTTAATCTTGCTGCTGTCTGGATATGACGAACAAGGCGAACCAAATGAAGATGAAACCAACGAACTGAGGCATGGTAATGACCTGCTTGAAGACAATCCAGTTCACAAGCACAGCAACCATCGGGAAGCTTAGCTCAGCAAGGGTAGCGAAGGAAGCTTTCGTCGTTGACAGCCCTCTGTAGTAGAGAAGGAGGCTAAGCAGACCAGGAACCAACGCTTGAAGTAACATGTTCACCGTAGTAGCTGTCAATTCACCCGTGCTGGAAGGCAGCGTCCAAGGAGCTCCCTCGGAGGAGGTGATCAGGAACAACAGTGGCAAGGCAAGCATGAAGCGCAGGGAAGTTACCGTCTCATATTTCATACTCCGAAGCATATAGCGTCCCATGACGGTGGATCCTCCCCAGAGTGCGGCGGCGCCAAGGGAGAGCAAGCTTCCAATTTGAATGAAATCGCTAAAGTCGCCAATCGGAAGTGTCCATCCAAAGGTTAATAAATATGTTCCGGCAATGGCAAGGACAATGAGTCCTGAGAAATATTTTGGAAGAGCTTCTCTCAGAATGAGTCTAGCCATAATAATCGCGAACAGAGGCTGCATCTTCTGGAGTAGAAGTACGGCATTGAGGTTGCCGCTGCCTGAAGATAGGGCCTGAGTGAACAGAATGGATGCTATCGCAGATCCTCCCCAGGAAATAAAGAGAAGCGCGGCGGCTTGCTTAATTCGAATGGCCTTAAGCTCATTGCGGTGTGACCATAACACCGGGGCCGCGAACAAGAATAACAGGACATGTTCAAGAAGAACAATTTGCGCAGATGTAAGGTGCTTCAGCAGCTGAATCCGGAATAGAGGATCAGCCCCCCAGAGCGCTGCTCCAAGGACGACGAACCAGAATCCGGTCCCTACACGTCTACGACTGTAATTTAATGCTGTGTTGACATTTTCCATATTCAAAAACTCCTAACTGAATAGTTCTGAATATAGGACCTCGATGTAGAAAACCCCCTTGTATACTTGTTCAAGTATACAAGGGGGCTCATCAAACAAGCCACTGTGTACAGTAAATAGACCGTAACACGGCTTGCTTTATGATCTTCTCCCATCCGGACTTTACCGTCGGCCTTGGAGTCACACCAAGTCAGTCGTCACTTTGCATGAGCAATCATGACGAGTCGCGGGCTTGAGGTTCACGTACGAACCCTCACCGCCGGTCAGGAATTTCACCTGCCCCCGAAGATCCATATTCGATTAGTTGTAATCTCATCTAACTACATGGAAACGCTTACTGTCAATATGACAGATTAAAAAATATAAAGGGTAAAAATGTAAATGAAAGTAACTGAATCATATCGATCTCTGCTGCTGGGTATCAAGCGGGGTTAGATGCAGAACTTCGTCTTGATGATTCTTGCGAAAAGTACCTGGGGTACACCCGGTCCAGGCTACAAACTGGCGGCTGAAGCTCTGGACATTCTCATAACCAATCCGGTGTGCAATGCGCTCAATAGATTCACTGCTGCTGACAAGCATTTGCATGGCTTCCTGACGCTTGAGGATCATCAGGTATTCCCGGGGGGACATCCCATAGAACTGTTTGAATACCCGGTGACAGTGTCTTCGGCTGACGCCAAGCTCATGTGAGATATTTTCCAGCCAGTCGCCTGCCATGTCCGGGGTGCTCGTATTTGAGGATAATACTAGCGTCTCCACCTGCTTCGCAATTAGATAAGAAAGCTCTGAACGTAGATTGGGCTCTTTGCCATGGCTCTCATGATCGAAGTAAGACTGGAGCTCAGTAATCAGTGTAAAGAGATGAAGAAATAATCTGGAGGTCGATTTAGAGTCTGCGTATAACGCTTCCATTAAATTCTCTACAAGGGGAACGAGCAGGGTATTAAGCGGATCCCCCTGACGATAAAGCCCCTTATTATTCATCTCGAACAGCTTAAGGAACAATGGATCGTCTACTTGAAAGTGCATGACAAAGAAGGTCGTATTCTCTTGACTTCTGATTTGATAATCATGCATTTGCATAGGAGAGATCAGCATTAGATCCCCGGCCTGCTGCTCGAATTCAGTAGAACCGGCAATCGCTGTCTGAGTACCCTCCAACACGAGGTTAATTTCAAATAGCATATGGTGAACATGACGACCGCAGGTCCAACCGCTCTTCACAGTGCGAGTATGTGTAGAATAAATACAAACCTCTGATCGAATATGGGGAAACCATCGTTCCGGCGGCAGTTTTCTCATGATGAACAACAACTCCCTGAATGTCCGATTTAGTTAAACTTGTGTCTGAATCGGGGCCGATTATGTTATAGATGAACTGGGCCCTTGGAATTATACTTATTTCTGTGCTGTTTGGGCTGATCTAAACAGGAAGTCCCTATTCATATCATAAGTAAAAAAGCGGGTGAAGGAAATGGCAAAGTTAGAAACACTGGATTATACGAAGTGGTTTGAGAGTGAGCAGGTAGCAAAAATGAAGCCGCTGAGCCTGCTGGCCAGACTGTTTAAAAACCATGGAAGCAAGGTAGCGCTGTCGGCCTTTTATTATACACTAAAAGCACTTCCTGTCTGGGTACTTCCCGTGGTTACGGCGAACATCATCAATCTGGTCAGCTATCCGGATCGGCATTCACTATCGGAGTTCTGGATTAATCTGGTAGTCATTATTGTAATCATTCTTCAGAATATTCCCACGCATACCCTTCATATCAGCAACATCAGTATGGCAGTGCGGCATGTGGAAGCTGGACTGCGAAGTACCTTGGTGCGCAAGCTGCAGCAGCTTTCTCTGGGATATCACGGGGACATGAATGCGGGAAGGCTCCAATCGAAGGTGCTCAGGGATGTAGAAGCTATCGATTTCTTATCAAGACAAATGATGATGACCATTATCCCCTCGGTGATCAGCTTAATTATCATTATCGGACTTACTTTATATCATAGCTCGATCGTGGCTTTATTCTTCATCCTAATGGCCCCTACTTCCATCTACCTTGTTCGCTTCTTCCGGACAAAAATGTCGAACAGCAACCGGGAGGTTCGGCGGAATATTGAGAAGATGTCGGGAACCGTATCAGAGACGGTTGAAATGATTCCGGTAACCCGCGCACACGGGCTCGAGGATGTAGAGATACGCAAGGTGGATAAGGCCCTTCAGCATATCCGCGAGCGGGGATATAAGCTGGATGTGCTTGAAGCCTATTTCGGTTCGACAAGCTGGGTTGTCTTTCAGCTGTTCCAGGTGGGATGTCTCTTCTTCACAGCCTATTTGGCCCGGATCGGAATGATGGAGATTGGTGACATCGTGATGTATCAAGGCTTTTTCAACATGATTATCGGGTCGGTCAGCTCCATTTTGAATGTATACCCGAACCTGGTAAAGGGCTTTGAATCTCTCCATTCCGTGTCCGAGGTTCTGCTGTCTCAGGAGACGGAAGAATATAAGGGTCGCGCTAATCCGGAAGTCATTCATGGTGATTATAAATTTGAGAATATGGGATTTAAATATAAGGAATCGGATCGCCATGTGCTCAGTGACTTCACACTGGATGTCAAACCGGGTGAAAAAATTGCCTTCGTAGGCGAATCCGGCTCAGGAAAGTCAACGATTCTCAACCTAATTATCGGCTTCTACAAACCTCAGTCGGGACGTATCTGGATTGACGGTATTCCCATGGATGAGCTCAGTATGAAGCGTTATAGACAGTCGCTTGCGATTGTTCTGCAGAACAACATTCTCTTCTCGGGTACGATTCGTGAGAACATTACCTATGGTCTCCCCGATATTTCGGAAGAGCATCTACAGAAAGCCATCTGGATGGCGAATCTCCAGGATGTAATCGATAGTCTTCCACAAGGGCTTGATACGTCGGTAGGGGAACACGGAGGAAGATTATCGGGAGGACAGCGTCAGCGAATTGCGATCGCAAGAGCGCTTGTCCGTGATCCCAAAATTATTATTCTTGACGAGGCGACCTCGGCGCTGGATAACGTATCTGAGCGGCATGTACAGCAGGCAATGGAGCAGTTGATGGAAGGAAGAACTACGTTTATCGTTGCTCACCGGCTATCTACCGTAAGGAATGTTGACCGGATCGTCGTTATGAAGAAAGGGAAGATCGTAGAGAGCGGAACCTATGATGAGCTGATTGAGAAGAAAGGTGAATTCTTCAAGCTCAAAAATATGTAAGGCAAAGAAGTATAATGGATTAGCATGGAGGCAGCCTCAATCGGGCTGCCTTTTGTGCGTGAAGTAAGATGAGTGCAACCTTCCAGCATTTGTAAGCGTCGGAGTGGAGAGAGATTAAATTTGAACAGGAGGCTGTAACCATGCAAAAACGGGGGTTTATATGCATTTTAGTATTGGGTCTTAGTCTTATGCTTGGAGCGTGCTCTTCGTCTTCATCGGATATGGAGAGCACGGGGCACTCCTCAGCTAAATCAGTCGCAGCTACAGACAATAATTCTGCTAAAGTGGATACAGCCACAACGGCTACTGCCGCTGATTCAAAGCAGCCTGCATCAGGATTTACGAATAGTGGGAATAAGACAGGGGAAGACAAGAAGCTCATTTATAAAGCTGAACTGTCGATCAGGGTCAAAGATTACAGAAAGGTTCAGACAGAAGTAAGAGCTCAAATCGGTCAGGCAGGCGGGTATATCGTTCAATTCTCTGAGAATCAGAATGATGAGCAATTGGCAGGCAATTTTATAATCAAGATTCCTGCGGCTGGATTTACTTCTTTCATTGACGGAATCGGCAAGATTAAGCATGAATCTCTGGAGCAGAATATCGAGGGACAGGACGTAACAGAGGAATATGTTGATTTGGAGTCCAGGCTTAAAGCAAAAATGATCATGGAAGAGCGTTATACATCATTCATGAAGAACGCTACCAAGACTGATGAGCTTGTTAAATTCGCAAATGAGCTGGGACGAATCCAGGAAGAGATCGAACAGGCTAAGGGACGAATGAGATTCATAGATAATAATGTCGCTTATTCTACTGTGACGATCCACCTGTCTCAGTCGGTGGGAACTGCGCAGACTGTGGATTCAGGGAAAGAGAATACACCGCTAGTAGAACGGGCAAAGGATGCGCTATCCGGCACGCTTCACGTGCTGTACCTGCTGCTTCAGTGGACGGTTATTGTATTGTCAGGAGCTCTTCCTATTCTAATACTGGGAGCAGTTCTAGCTGTAGTGATCTGGAGAGTACGTAAAGTCAGGGCCGAGCGGAGGGCGGTCACCCGAGCGGCAATAAGGAAGGCCACAAGTGGAGAAGCGCAGGATCATGCGGTATCAAAAATTGAAGAGGTCAGCAGCGAAGAAAGCGAATCCTAAGACAACAAGAACCCCTGATCTATGGCACTTAAGCCTAGATTCAGGGGTTCTCTTGACGTAATCCGGGTTAGAATTTGAAAATGTGTATCGTCTTCTGAAGCTTGAACACCGCTTGATTCATTGCTTCTGCTTCGTCTGCGACAAGCTTGATCGAGGAAATCTGCTCGTTCATATACGCGGACACCTGCTCAGTTCCCGCAGCCGACTGCTGCGTGATAGCTGATATGTTCTGGATCGCACCGGAGATCTGATGGGCACTATCAAGCATAACATCGCTTTCCCTGGAGAAAGCTTCAATCTGCTCGGTGATGAATTGGACACTTTGAACGATTTGCTGGAAGATCTCTTTGGATTCCTTAATCATTTCGTTCTGAAGACGGACTACCTCTTCATTAACAGACATATGGTTAATCGCCTGCATAATGTCCATCTCAATGTTCCTTACTAGCTCGAAGACTTCCCTTGTGGATTGGGTGGATTCCTCAGCTAACTTACGAACTTCTTCAGCCACAACGGCAAATCCTTTACCGTGTTCACCCGCACGGGCAGCTTCTATGGAAGCATTGAGTGAGAGGAGATTCGTCTGTTCGGCAATTTCGGAGATCGTCTTGGTAATTTTGGTGATTCCCTTTGCATTTCTGGAGAGTGTATCAATCGTTGCGCTTACTTTGTTGGTGGCTTCGATATTTCGCTGCATGCCTTCAGCCTGCTTCTCTACCGCTTGACTTCCTTGTTCCACAAGACTGAGTGTATGAGCCGATCTCGTATTCATTTCTTTGGTTGAATTGGCATAATTACCGACCTTCTGTTCAATCTCTTGAATGGCTGTTGTCATATCGGCAACATCCTGGGAAATCTCATTAGCTCCGATAGCGAGTTCATTCGCAGAAAGCGCCACTTGATGCATGACTGTAGAAAGCTCCTGATTTTTATCAGAAATTCCGCGACTTGAGCTCATAACCTGACTCGTAATTCCAGAGGCTTCTCTAAGAATCTGCGTCAGCTTGTCCACCATGCCATTGAAGGAACGGCTTAAGCTGCTTGCTGCGCCGGTCTCGTCTGCTCTTTGAGTGAAATCACCTTTGGAGATGCGATTAGTTACACTGGTTATCTCGTCAAAGGAAGATGTGAGCGCTTTCTCAATTACGCATGAAAGTGGGTAAGTGAGGATGGCGAGTACCACAATTAATGCAATGCCGATCAGTACATTTCCTAATAGAAGGAAAGTTACTAGAACCGGAATTCCGAACAATGCTGCGATTAAATAGCATGATACTGTAATTCTCGTTGACATAGGAAGCTTGTTTAGCCATGACATAGGAAAATTGTCCCCCTTTTATAAGAGCCGTTTCCATATTATAGCATCGCGCAGGATAAATGGTCTAGGTAAAAGGTAGGCAATTCATATTTATTTGTAGTCATTAAGTCTTGGAATATTCAAGGGATCGTGTGGTGGCTCGGGTATAATTTATCGGTTGTAGCAGCTTATATCGAGAACACAAATGGTAGTGTGAAGAGTTATGAGTGAGGGAAGAACATTTAGAAGGCGTTATGGACGGGGATTAAATTGCGCGGGATTCTATTCCCCGTCCTGTTTGCGCTTGCCTTCATGTCCAGGAGCTGTAAATGTCATTGTCCCTTCCGAGGGAAGTACGGTGTATCATAGCTGCTGTTGTCCACTTGCATATTGTATATCTTGTCAGCTTCGTACATTGATTCTGCCTGTATTCATTGAGCTGGTGCAGACCTTAAATTCACTTGCCTTTGAGGTATTGTTCGATAAAATGAAGTGCCTGCTCTTTATGCACCGCGCCATCACGAATTCCAAGAATGAGCTCGCTGTGGGTAAGCTTAAGCTTAAGCTTAGCCGCAAGAGGGCTATTCGAGACATCGATACCGTAAATATGCTCGGCCGGATTGTCTACCTGCTTAGCCTTGAGTGCCTGAGATTCCTTCAGCCATGGAGAAAGCCTGCCCTTCGCTTCAGCGTCCAGGTTCATAAGTGCACTGCTATTGGAAATCCAAGCATAGGATTCTTTGTCCATGATGAAGAGATCAGGCCTTTCGGTGCCAAGCTGCAGGAGAGCTTTCTGCTGTAGAGCCATGCTGGCCTGTCCCAGCCCCTGCTTGGGCAGATAGGAGAGCAGGGCGGTGACTCTTTTCCATTCGGGAAAAGGAGCCTTAAGGGATTCCTCAATCGCCGCAGTGTCTTCCTGACCATCTGATGAAGAGAAGTCTCCAAGAATCATAACTGACATATCAACCGGAGGCAGCTTGGCAAGGCGCTCCTGCTCGGCTCTATGATTCAGATAAGCATTGATCCCGACGATAACCACAACTAGAGCTATCAGACCGGCGAAGACTCTGCCTTTGTACAGACGGAAGAAATCATCAATTTTTTCAGCGGGACCAGCAAAGCTCTTATATTTCGCATACTTCTGTTTGGTTAGTTCGTCAAACTTCTTCCTGTCCTGTGTCTCCGTAATATTCCGGTACGCCTTGGCAATAGGTTCGAACTCCTCAGAGGGCTTCGAGCGGTACTGCCTGACAAGAATATCAAACCGCTTCTCTACTTCCTCTCGGGACGAATTGTCCGGTAAATCAAGCACTTCATAGGAGTGCTTCAAATCAGAATCATTGTCCATATCCATGTGAATTCCCCTCTATTGTAATCAAAAGTTCTGTAATCTCAATTATAAGGTGTAGAGAATTGAAAAGAAAATGTAATCATTCCTGGCTGCTGTGACTATGTGTATATGCCGCAAGAATAGTGCTCGCTTCCTGAATCACCGCATCTCTAAGCTCAGCCGGAGCCAGCACCCAGATGCTCCTACCATAGCTGAGAATTATGGATAGAGCCGACTCAAGTGTGTTGAATTCTACCTCGGCGTGAATGGCGTCATCAGGGGAGGACTCTGAGCCAAGAACTTTCACGAACCGCTCACGGGTGAATCGAGAGTAGACTTCTTCCTCGATCCTCAGGCTTGCCGGGTAGCGGGGGAGATTACTTCTAAACTCCCGGGTGGATTGTTCCCAGTATTCAGCCAGGTTAAAGGATTCTGGATAAGAGAAGGTGTCATGAACCGCTGCCACCTTATTAATTCGGGAGACACGGTAAGTGTGCACTTTATTTTCAGTCGACCCTTCTGAAGCGGCCAGGTACCAGATCGTTCCTTTCACAATAAGACCGAGGGGACACAGCAGGCGTTGCTCCATCCCGGTAGCTTTCATATATTTGATACTAAGTTTATGCCCAGCCCATACCGCTTCCTGGATTGTAGGGAGAAGGGGGACAGATTCCTTGGATGGATACCAGCCGGCCCCATCGATATGCAGTCGTTGTCTGGCTAGATCAGCATCATGTCGCAGCTGTTCTGAAGTGGCAGCGAATAGCTTGCGGGAAGCCGATTTATGATCTTCTTCAATACCAAGCTCTTTGAAAAGGGCAGGGGAGGCAGAGAGCATGAGTGCCAGGACCTCACGGGATTTCAGCCCTGTCAGATTAGTCCTGTACCCTTCGGAAAGGCACCAGCCGCCTTGCGGCCCTCTTTCCGAATAGACGGGAATCCCCGCAGCGGATAAGGATTCCATATCCCTGACAATGGTTCTTGCATTAACTTCGAGTTCCGCGGCAAGTTTTGCCGAGGTCATTTTGCCGTTATTTTGCAGGAGCATTACAATATTTAGCAGCCTATCAGCCCGCAATCCGATCAACCTCCTAAGCTTCATGTCAACCGTATTGTAACACAGGTATAAGACACAGGATGTCATATATCTTGGACTATACTAATCATGTGAGTCATTAATATTCTTAGGAGTGTGAATTTGATGAACAGACCATTGCAGGGGAAAGTAGCGGTAGTAGCGGGAGGAACCCGCGGAGCAGGACGCGGCATCGCCGCAATGCTGGGAGAAGCAGGTGCTACAGTCTACGTAACAGGACGCAGTGTAAGAGGGAATCTATCGGAGATGGGGAGAACAGAGACCATCGAAGAAACGGCCGAGCTGGTTACCTCGCTTGGGGGAGACGGGAGAGCGGTCAGGGTGGATCATACGGTGGAACAGGAGGTTCAGGCTTTATTTGAGCGGGTTAAGGAGGAACAAAGCGGACAGCTGGATATTCTCGTCAATGATATTTGGGGCGGAGATCCATTCTCCGACTGGGATAGTCGTTTCTGGGAGCATTCCCTGCAGAATGGGCTGAAGATGCAGAACATTGCGGTGCATACGCATATGATAACCTCGTATTATGCAGCTCCCTTGATGATTAAGCGAAACCGGGGACTAATTCTCGAAATCACAGATGGTTTTGATTACAGGTACAGAGGCAATTTATACTACAGTCTGGCCAAGATTTCCACTATTCACCTGGCAGCGGCGATGGCCGAAGAGTTAAGGGAATATCAGGTGACCTCGATCGCGCTCAGCCCAGGATATCTTCGTTCCGAAGCGATGCTGGATCACTTTGGAGTCACAGAGGACAATTGGAGGGATGCGGGGCTAAAGGATCCCCATTTCCTCATGTCGGAGACCCCTGCCTATATTGGGAGGGCTGTCGCAGCTCTTGCAAGTGACCCATATGTTCACCGGAAGACCGGGAAGGTACTTACGACTTGGGAGCTCTCGGATGAGTATAACTTTGTTGATATAGACGGAAGACGCCCACATTGGGGAAGGTATGCAGAAGAACAAGGATTCTATAAGGATAGATAAGACGCAGTTAGAAAAATGCAAAATGCAAACATTGTAACTGCGTCTTAAATCTCACGTCTGTAGTTCGAAAATTTGGCGTGCGGTGCTTACCGCATTGAGTACTTTGGGAAATCCCGTGTACGGATAGCATTGAAGGAGGGCTTCAATCACTTCTTGTTCGGTTAGCCCTGATCGGAGAGCCGCGTGGATATGGACGCGCAGCTGCGGCTCACATCCTCCCTGGGCGGTTAAGGCTGCCAGTGTAACAAGCTGTCTTTGCTTAGTGTTAAGAAGGGTTCTGCTGTAAATTTCACCGAAAGTGAAATCGACAATCTGGTCGGCAAGCACGGGAGCGATGCCGGCTAGTGATTCTATCACCAGCTCACCATGTTCTCCGTCAACCTCCTTGAGCTTCCTAAGGCCGGCAGCGTGAATATTCTCTGCGTTCAAGAGCTCATCCTGAACAGTTAAACGAATCTCAAGCTCCTCGAACACCTGCTTGGCGGTGGTGATTGCATTCAGCGCGCGAGGGAAGCCGCTAAACGGAACTGTATGCGTAATTAACTCGACTATTTCTTCTGGAGTAAGCCCCACCTTCATGCCGAATTGAATATGCCATTTCAGCTGGCCTGGGCAATCTCCTAGTGAAGTAAGCGCAGCGATCGTAATCATTTCACGCTGGGTATAGGACAAAAGAGGGTTCACAAACACTTGTCCGAAAAATTCAACAATATATCTTCCGATATGCGGTGAAATCTCCTTCAAATTATCGAGTACGCCCTTGATGCCATCTTGGTATGTATCCATCAGCAGTTGTTCGCCTTTCTTATAGGCATTAGTCATTTGGAATCCTCCTCTAGTGGGTAGTCTTCTTCCCATTGTTTGTAGATCTTAATTTTGTTCTCAATCGCTTCCTGATGTTCTTGTAGGGCTTCGATCTGCTTCTTAATTGATTCCTGGTGGGCTTCGAGCAGTTGTCTCCTTTCTCTGGCAGTGGATGGCCCTTGTCTTCTAAGATGTGCAGCCTGCTGCATTTGGCGAATGGACATTCCGGTTGTCCTCAGACGCAGGAGGAAGCGAATCCATTCCAAATCGCCTGCGGAATACTGCCGGCGCCCGTTAGTACCTCTTGTAATGGGATGGATAAGTCCATTCTTCTCATAGTAACGAAGGGTATGTGTGCTGATGCCGGTCAACTGTGAAATGGTCTGTATACTTAAATGTTGTTGTTCCATACCGTCATTCTACAACTTAGAGCGCGCTCTAAGTCAACTAAATAGCTAAGAAACAACAAAGAAGCAGCAAACTGGTCTTGGGACATGAACAATAACGCTGTTCATCCCTGTCTATACCAGGTTGCTGCTCTAAAGAATTTATTGACGAATGGTCACGCGGGTTCCCACGGGAACGAGATGCGATAAGGCGATCACATCCTCATTCTGCATTCGAATACAACCGTGGGACACATATTTGCCGATTGAGGAAGGATCATTTGTTCCATGAATTCCATAATGGGGCTTGGATAATCCCATCCACAGCGCACCAAAAGGTCCTCCAGGATTAACCTGTTTATTAACAATCGTATACTCCCCGGCCGGTGTTTGGGTTAGCATTTTGCCAACACCTACTGGGAATGCCCGAGTTACCGTATTGCCGTCCAGCAAATACAGCTGCCGCTCCGACAGGTCCACAATGATTCGATACTGTGGCACTTTCATCCACTCCTATATCTCTTCGTATCTTTTTACAGATTATGTGAGAGAGCGATTAATGGTGAGTGTCAGTATCTTCGGACTTGGCAGGAGAGAAGTGCTGATCCGGCGTTCTGATCCAGTCGAACATCCGCTTCACCGCTTCAAGATGAATATCATCAGGGAAATGGTGCCCGTAATTCAGATAAGTATGGAGCTCGGCAGGTAAGCCGAGCTCCATAAGTCGATCGTACAACTTCGAACCATGGCTGTAATCGACCTGTTCATCCCGGGTTCCATGAATAATCAGGACCGGGCAATGGAGGCGGTTAGCTAGCACAATGGGGGAGCGGGAAGCAAATGCTTCAGGCTGCCTGGCCGGTGTTCCACCTAACACACGCTTCAGCATTCGCCGAAGTGTAATCCGTTCTTCGTAGGTCTTGGCCAGATCGGAGACGCCGCCCCAGATAATGAGCCTATGGACATCCGGCATCTGGATAGCAGTCTGGGTTGCATTTATCGAGCCTCGTGAGAATCCCATTATAGAGATTTGTGACTTCTCCACAAAAGGGAAGCTTTGCAGAAGCTGGTAAGCGGAGAATATATCCTCTTGATCCGCACCGCCAAATTCATCGCGTCCTTCTCCGCCCTCATTTCCCCTGTAACAGGGGGCAAATACAACCGTGTCATATCTTGCAAACTGCTCAAGCCAAGAGGTCTTAACACTTCCAACCTTGCCCATGCCGCCTCTACAGTAGATGAGAACAGGCCACTGCCTCGAAAGTATGTTGAGATTGCCGCGAACAAGTGATTCAGCTGTCCTCTCTGCTTGAAGACTCGGATTGTTATAGAACGCAGTGATCCAGGAGTCTAAATCGCTTAAGGACGCATCGAAACCTTCAGGCAAACACAGGTACCCTTTAACCTTATTGCCGCCCGATAGGTAAGTGATCTTAAATATCATCATGGCAGAAGATTATTTGGGATTGATCATGTTCTCTGGTCTAACATATTGATCGAACTGTTCTTCGGTTAGAAGACCTGTCTGCAGGGCAGCTTCCTTCAAAGTAAGGTTCATCTTATGGGCAAGCTTGGCGATCTTGGCTGCATTCTCATAGCCAATGTATGGATTGAGGGCAGTTACCAGCATCAGAGAATTCTTCAGGTTATGCTCCAGCTTCTCATAGTTCGGTTCAATTCCAACTGCGCAGTTATCGTTGAATGCAATGAGAGAGTCAGCAAGAAGTCTTGTGGATTGAAGGAAATTATATATAATGACTGGCTTAAATACGTTAAGCTCGAAATTTCCCTGACTGGCGGCAAAACCGATCGTTACATCGTTGCCGAACACCTGGGCTGCGACCATCGTAATCGCTTCACACTGCGTAGGATTCACTTTACCAGGCATAATTGAGCTGCCCGGTTCATTCTCAGGAATTGTAATTTCACCGATACCGCTGCGAGGTCCGCTGGCCAACCAGCGTATGTCGTTGGCAATCTTCATTACATCTGCAGCAAGCGCTTTGATTGCTCCGTGGGTATAGGCCACTTGATCATGGCTCGTAAGAGCATGGAATTTGTTCGCGGCTGATGTAAATGACTTGCCTGTGGAAGCACTGATCTCTTGAGCAGATCTGTCGCCAAATTCAGGATGGGCATTGATTCCTGTACCTACCGCGGTTCCGCCAATTGCAAGTTCTTTCATATACTGCACACTTTCGGAGATCATCCGGCGGCTCTTCTCCAGCATATGCTGCCACCCGCTAATCTCTTGTCCCAGAGTTAGAGGTGTAGCATCCTGAAGGTGAGTACGGCCAATTTTGATTATATCTTTGAATTGTTCGGATTTCTGCTTGAAGGTATCCTCAAGCTTAAGGATCGCAGGCAGCAATTGATCCTCCACAGCAATAACTCCGGCAATATGTAAGGCGGTTGGAAAAGTGTCGTTGGAGCTTTGAGACATATTCACATCGTCATTAGGATGCAGGCGTTCCTCAGACCCTTGTTCCTCAAGCAGCTGATTGCCGCGGTGAGCGATAACTTCATTAACGTTCATGTTGGACTGGGTTCCGCTTCCTGTCTGCCAAACGACGAGAGGGAACTCGTTATCCCAGCGGCCTGCCTCAATTTCGTCTGCGGCCTTGGCGATGGCAGCAGCCTTCACTTCAGAGAGCTTTCCAAGCTTCTGGTTGCTGAGTGCGGCACTTCTCTTAAGAATGGCAAAAGCTTTAATGACCTCAATTGGCATATGCTCAATCCCGATCGGGAAGTTCTCTTTGCTTCGCTGGGTCTGTGCTCCCCACAGCTTGTCCGCGGGAACCTTGATCTCACCCATTGTGTCTCTCTCAATACGGTAATCCATTGTCATTAATCCCTCCAAATCGTTTGGTTACTTGAAATTATATCACCTTGTTGTGGATACGGACAGCGTTTACATCAAGAGACGCGAGGGAGCACAACAGAGCCGTAAAGTAACGAATCTGACAGGACTTCAATAGCCAAAGCTGACCTATCCGAGGACGGCAGGCGGCTTTGGCTGTAATGTTGGATGCCTGAGCTGAGTGTGAGTGCCAGATTACTAACGCAGTTTGAAGGGTTTCTTGTAAATCGGATACAGCCACTTCACTCCGCTCGGAGTAAGTGTATCTGCTATAAGATGGGACAGGTAGCCAAGTGTGGCGACAGTCATAATTCCCGGGAGCTGGAGCTGATTCTCTAGGCCTTGCCCAATCATACCCCACAGGATTACCGCCCATACCGTATGCGTCATACCCCGATGCTTGAGCCATGGGGCGATAGCAATGAACAGGCCTAGCCCTCCAAGCCAGTACATCTGCCACAGAAAAGCGGCATAGATAAATCCCCCGCCGATAACGGTAATGAGTGTATTGCGGATCATCCCTTCTCTGGTCAGCAGTCCCAGCATGAAGAGGGCTAATGAGGCCGCTGTGTATTCCGGATAGACAGCACCAAGGGAGAAGTATTGATAGATAAGTATAGAGGTGGCTATAAACCCTGACCACAAAAGAAGACCCCGTATGGTATGCGATAGCTTGCCGATTCTGGAGCTAAGCATGCTGGGACCATCAAGGTCAGCACTCAGTGCAGAGAAAGATGAGACCGCCAGATAGAGAACAGCACTCTTCGGGGAGAATGGATAATGAGCTGCGGCTGCAGCCCCGATGGCTGTACCAATAGCCAGATGACTGGTTCCTTTCATATCTTCCTCCTGACTGAATATAGTAGATTTGATATGCAAACATATGTTTGCATACTTATTATACATGGATATGAAGGGAGGGACAAGTCGGATACTGAGGGTTAGTTTACTTGCGCTTACATCCAAGGAATCTGGTAAAATGACAAGAGATCTATAATTCAAAACTGCGCACACATGAAGGGAGAGTTCATACTGATGGCTGAAGTTAAAGCTTATGAAGGGAAATACCAGGGCGAGCCGGCGATTTGGCTAAAAGCCGGGCAATACGAGGCTGCGCTGGTACCTGGAGTCGGAGGGAATATGATCGCATTCCGCGATCATGAGAACGGCTACCGTATCCTGCGAGAGCCTGGTGAGGATGAGATGGAGGTCTTTAGACAAGGCCCCGGTACATATGGCATACCTATTCTTTTTCCACCGAATCGGTATGAGGATGGTCAATTTCCGTGGAATGGCAAGACGTATCAGCTGCCAATTAATGAGCCGGCTACCGGCAATCATTTGCATGGATTCCTGCATACGATTCCGTGGGAGGTTGAACAATTTGGGCAGACTGAGCTTGAAAGTTTTGTTACGGTTAGAGTAACCATCAATCCAGATCATCCTGTCTACAAGATTTTTCCGTTTGAATTTACGGTGAAAATGCGCTATACCCTTGGACAAGACGGATTGTCCCAGCAGGTTAGTGTGAAGAATGATGGAGAAGAACCGCTGCCATGTCTGATCGCATTCCATACGGCGATCAATGCTCCGTTCGTTGCGGGAGGTAACGCGAAGGATTACCAGACTGAGATTACGATCGGCCAGCGTTGGGAGCTGAATGAACGTATGCTGCCGACTGGGGAGTATCAGAAGCTGACTTCCGATGAGGAGAAGCTCAAAGAAGGCGGCGTGAATCCTTTCTTCGCCTCCATGGACAACCATTATACCGCTGTACCGCGTAACGGACGGAACCGGATGGAACTGACGGATACGAAGCAAGGAGTAACTCTAGTGTATGATGTGGGAACCTCGTACAAGCAGTGGATGGTCTGGAATAATGGAGCTACCGAAGGTTTCTTCTGTCCTGAGCCTCAAATGAACCTTGTGAATGCGCCTAAATCCACTCTTCCGGCTGAAGAGATCGGTTTGTTCAGCCTGGCTAAGGGTGAAATTTGGGAAGAATCTGCACGGCTATATATCAAAAAATAAAATAAACGTAGAGCAGGCGGTTATTAACTGCCTGCTCTACGTTTATTTTTGATGCTGGTTATTAATCAGCTTCACCAGCTCATTAAGCTCCTCCTTGGCACAAGAACATGCTGAAAGCCGTCTCTCCATAAGCGAGGACGGCTTTCTTCATTTGCCAACTTAGATGGCGATGTGGTTCAGCTTGATGATCATGCGCCGTACTTGTTCCTGAGTTCTGCGTGATACCGGAATGCACTTGTCACCCGAGATTTTATCTTTGAAGTAGAGTGCCTGGTTCTCAATATGAGTGATTTTGTCCAGGTTGACATAGAAGTTAGAGGAAATACGATAGAAAGAAGAGTCGGATAAGAGCGTGGCTTTGTCAGCGGAAGACATTCTCTTTTTGATTGTATAGTTCCTTCCGTGAAAGCTGATCAGGCCATAGCTACCTATTTTGAAATAGTACGCGTCCAGCTTAGGATTGAATTCTTCATACACATTTCGCGACGGCACTCCGCTGCTCATTTTTAACATCCAAATCCCCCTTTAAAAGATCTATGGAAGCGTTATCAGATTAACATAAAATGACCTCTTCGGGAACTGTTTTTTCACATTTTTCACAATTTTTTTTGGGCAATTTGTATACTCGCTAAGTGCAAACGATTGGCACAAAGAAGAGCATCTCCAAGCAGGACTTGGGAGATGCTCTTCTTTGGTGTGATCACCCTTGCTGCGAAGGGAGGGTGATGTGATGGGGAAGCTCAATGCTAACCTCCTTGCGTTCCTGGGAGGAACGCAGCACCCCGTCAATAATAGCCTGCTGGATTAAAATCTCTTCTCCGGGAATCGGCGCTGGGCGGCCATCCCGGACAGCTTCGGCAAAGTCGCGCACCTTCTCATCGAAGAGGTTGACCTCATCGTCCTTGAGAAGGATGTCTCTAGACAAATGACCCATGTTATCATCCTGGAACAGCTGCATGGAGCCTACCTTGCCCTGCCAAACACCTGACCATGGTCCAATACCCTGGGGGGTTACCTTCAAGCCGCCATCGGTTCCAAGGAACATGGTTGGTCCCAGGGTGTCCATATGCATGGCCCACGAAATTTTGAACTGAAGCACCATATCATTCTCGAACCGGATCATCGCAACGCCGAAGTCCTCGACCTCAAATTTGTCAGCTTCCGGATGATACCGTTTGTTGGTTCCGAAGTGGTTCGTGGTGAAGGCAGATACTGTCAAAGGTCTGGGGTGATTCAGCGTATTCAGAACCAGATCCAGAGAGTAGCAGCCTACATCGGCCATAGCGCCCGCCCCTGCAAGCTTCTTGTTGATGAAGGTACCGCCCGGCATTCCCCGGCGTCTGCCTCCGCCTGTCTCGACATAATAGATCTGGCCGAGTTCGCCAGAGCTTACGATATCTTTCAACAGCTTCATGTTGGGGTCGTAGCGGGGCTGGAATCCGATGGACAGCATGCCTCCGGTCTGCTTGGACACATTCACCATATCAATCGCCTCGGCCAGAGTGACCGACATTGGCTTCTCAAGAAGGACCTGCTTGCCTGCCCTTAAGGCATCTATGGAGATCTGGTGATGGGATACATTTGGCGTACATATACTAACCGCGTCTAATTCACTTATCTTGAGCATTTCCATGTAATCGGTAAAAGCCCGTGTTTCCTTGAGATTATACTTCTCGGCGAACTGTTCAGCTCGGCCAGGCGTAATATCTGCGACTGCTATGATCTCAACAAATGGCAGCTTACGGTAGGCTTTGGCGTGCGCGCCAGCAATCCCCCCACCACCAATGATTCCTACTTTAATGTTTCTCATCTTTTGTCACTCCCTGAAATATGTAATAGGATTGTTAGATATTTTAGAGAACTTTGATGCAATGTTACTGGCATAAAGATACCTTATCATAATTAAAGTGTGTGTTTCATCCCTGTGCTGTCGGTTTATGCTAATAAATATATTTAACCACCGAACGTGCAAGGTGATTCTGAAGAAGTGGAGGCTAACTAATGGATGAGCAGCTCCGTTGGGGAATTATGGGCTGTGCAGGCATTGCCCGTGACTGTATCATGCCGGCTATTATGGAATCCTCTAATGGAAGGATAGAGGCCGTGGCAAGTCGTGGAATAGAGAAGAGTCGCGCTCTAGCTGACCAATTTGAGGTGCAAAAGGCTTACGGCAGCTACGAGGAGCTGCTTGAAGACAGCGCTGTGCAGGCGGTGTACATTCCTCTTCCCAATCACCTTCATAAGGAATGGACGATAAAGGCGGCTGAGGCGGGCAAGCATGTGCTCTGCGAGAAGCCCATTGCACTGAATGCCTGGGAGGCAGAGCTTATGGTTAAAGCTTGCTCGGATGCCGGGGTGCTGCTTGCAGAGGCGATGATGTACAGGCATCATCCTGTTCTTAGGCGCGCTCAGCAGCTGGTAGCCGGGGGCGGAATCGGAGATCTGCGTGTAATTAGAGCCTCCTTTACTTATAATAATCCGGATCAAGCTGACAATATCAGGTTTAAATCAGCGTGGGGCGGGGGCGCCATCTATGATGTTGGCGGCTATCCGCTTAGTGCGGCAAGATTCTTCACGGGTATGGAGCCAGAGGCGGTAACTGTGAATTCATTCTTCTCAGGTAGGCATGATGGGGTAGATATGATGTCCACCGGGCTTGTGGAATTTGCGGACGGGTTAACCATGACTTTCGACTGCGGCATGTGGGCCGAGGAACGGCGCTGTCTCGAAATTGTCGGCTCCGAAGGCCGGATTGAGATCCCGCATGCCTTTTCGGGTAAGGAGCAGTCTGGATATTACCTGTTCTCCAGTGGGGAGCTGCAAGAATATCGAGAGGCAGAGATTAATGCATATGTACGTCAGATCGAGGATTTCGGTAGGACGGTCTTCGGCCATATGCCGCAGCTCTTCCTGCCGGAGGACGCTCTTCAGAACATGAAGCTGCTGGATGCGTGCAGGCTCTCGGCGAGAGAACGCAGAAGGGTAGCGCTAAGATAGTGATACAGTACTAAAAATACAAAAAGACAATCCAGCCGGCAGCCCCGGGCATATCAAATGCAACTATGCTGGCAGATGCCTATAACACGTAAGGACTGGACTTTTATACGAAATTGAGAAACAATATGAATGATATGGAATGAACTAGATCACTTGTATTGTACAAATGACGGTTACATAAGGAGGAATACAGATTGTCTACATCATCTAATCGACTGATGTTATTTATAGGATCGTACGCCGAGGCGGAAGGTCCTGGTGTCTATGTATATGAACTGCAGACAGACACAGGGGAGCTTAGACAGCTGGATCAGGTGTCCGGTCTGAAGAATCCTACTTTTTTGAATGTGGATGAGCAGAATCATAGGCTCTATTCCCTTACTGAAGCGACTGTAAAGGGGACCAAAGGGGGCGCTGCCGCATCCTTTCAAATTGATGCCTCTACCGGCAAGCTTCGTGAACTGAACCGGGAAGTTAATTTGGAGAGCACAACTTGTCACATTAACCGGGACGAGCTCAATAAATACCTGGTTGTATCCAGTTATCACGGAGGTACTGTAGGTCTCGTTGCATTGAATACAGACGGAACTATTGGCGAACTCGTAGATACGAAGCAGCATACGGGACATGGAGCAGACCCTGAACGTCAGGACAAGCCGCATGTGCATTCAGCCTTCTTCAGTCCGGATGGACGCTTCCTGTTCGTGTCAGATCTCGGGATTGATATTGTCCGCGCGTACACTATTAATGAGGCAAATCGTACGCTTGAATTCCATGCAGACACCCATTTACCACCAGGCTCTGGTCCTCGTCACTTGGCTTTCCATCCAAGCGCGAAGTATGCCTATGTGATCAATGAAGTGAACTCAACGATTGCGGCATTCAGCTATAATGAGGAAGCAGGCAAGCTTACGGCACTGGAGGTCGTTCCTACACTTCCAGAAGATTTCCAAGGCGAGAATACGACGGCTGAAATCGCTGTATCCAAGGATGGCAGATACCTGTACGGGTCCAACCGGGGACATGACAGCATCGTTGTCTATTCAATTAATGAAGACAGCGGAAAGCTAACCTATGTGGAACATGTATCCACTGAAGGCGGTCATCCAAGACACTTTGCCTTGACTCCTGACGGCAGCCTGCTTATTGCGGCTAATCGGGATTCCAATAACCTGGCTGTGTTCCGTGTGAACAAGGAGACTGGTCAGCTATCCTTCACCGGTCAGACAGCCGAGGTATCCAAGCCAGTCTGTGTGAAGCCAGTGCAGTTTAGTTAAGACAATTTGATGAGATAAGAGAGAAGGCAGCCCTTGTGGGCTGCCTTTCTCACTGCTTGTTAGTTGGATATCATATAGTGCAACCCATTCCTTCCATTAGGTGGCGGACAGTTATTTCTCGTTCATATAGCGGGCAATTTCAGACTTGGTAGCCTGAAGAAGCGGGTATTCGAGATTAAGACTTTCCAGTGTTTGTACGAGAATTCGCAGAACCAGATAATTTCGGAACCATTTCTGATTGGCGGGTACCCAGTACCAAGGGACCTGGTTCGTACTTGTGGATGCGAAGACTTCCTCATAAGCCTTCTGGTATTCATCCCAGTATTCACGCTCCAGCAGATCCGTCGGATCGAATTTCCAGAACTTGCGTGGCTCTTCCATGCGCTCATGAATTTTTTGCAGCTGTTTGTCCTTTGAGATATGAAGGAAGATCTTGATGATCTTCGTTCCCTCACTCGCAAGCATGTCCTCGAAGTGTTGAATATGCTTTAATCGCTGCCTGAGCGCCTCTTCTGTCCCTGTCTTATGTACCCATGGAACGAGCACATCCTCGTACTGGGAACGATTGAATGCCGCAATGTAGCCTTTGGCAGGCGTATGCTGATGAACTCTCCACAGGAAATCGTGAGAGACTTCCTCCACAGTAGGCTTCTTGAAGCTCGTCACACTAAACCCCTGCGGATTTACACCTGAGAATACGTGCTTGATGGTCCCGTCCTTACCGCTAGTATCCATCCCTTGTAGAATAATAAGGACCGAGTGCTTTTTCTCGGCATAAAGTATATCCTGAAGCTCACTCAGCCTTTTACGAAGGCCATCCGTCTCGGCCTCGGCCTCCTCTTTGCTTTTGAATGTGCCAGTGTCCATCGGATTAGCGCTGTTTAATGAGAAATTATCTTTAGGTTTGATCAAATACTTTTTCAGATCCATGCTTATCACTCCTTACTGATACGTATAAACAAGCGCACCTATTCATAAACATCTCACAAGGGTTTCATAAAAAATAACTTTTTTATATAAAATAATGTTACTATTAAGGATTTTGTTCGTATTGTTATAGGAAGAGACTGTTTGCTTGATTAAATGTAATTTTGTTGTCTAAGATGAATAGGAGATTTATACAAAAAGATGGGGGAAAAGGAGCCATAGCTGAATGACTTTTTTTAAGGAGCTGTTTCAAGTTCCGGGAATCCGGAGATTTTTTGCACTCGTGTTTCTAATCGCAGTACTGTATTTTTTCAGAAGTATGTTGAATTTAATTCTTATCACATTTATCTTCACCTATCTGATCAATCGGCTTCATAAGTTTATTATCAAGAGTACGGAGAAGACGGTCAGGCTTAACAAGACCTTTACAGTCGCTTCTATTTATGTGGTCATCCTCTCGCTGGTGGGGTACGTCATTTACAAGTATTCGCCTGTCCTTGTTACGGAAGTTAATGAGCTCGTGAACCAGGTGATCTCCTTCTACAACAAGCCTCCGGTCGATCTTCCAAGTAATGTCGTTGTGGATTATCTTATGGAATCTCTTAAGAAAATTGATCTGGCGAGTTATGTAGACAAAGGATTAGACTTTATCCTCAAGACGGTAACGGATATCGGGAAGTGGAGCTTTAACTTGTTCATCGCTCTGATTCTCAGCTTGTTCTTCCTCCTTGAGAAAGAAAAGGTGGTCCGCTTCACATCCAAGTTCAGTGAGAGCAAGGCTTCATACTTCTTCAACGAGCTGCAGTATTTCGGCAAGAAGTTTCTTCATTCCTTTGGCAAAATTATCGAAGTGCAGTTCCTGATTTCATTAACTAACGCGCTTCTCTCAACTGTATTTCTATGGATTCTCGGGTTCCCGAATCTGATTGCATTGGGGCTCATGATCTTCCTGCTTGGTCTGGTGCCCGTACTTGGCGTATTCGTGTCCCTGATTCCACTTTGTGCGATTGCTTTCAAGATCGGCGGTCTGACCAAGATCATCTATGTACTCATCATGATTGTGGTACTGCATGCTATTGAATCGTATATTCTTAATCCTAAATTCATGTCTTCCAAGACCCATCTGCCAATATTCTATACCTTTACGATTCTGCTCGTATCTGAGCACTTCTTTGGAGTATGGGGGCTCATCGTAGGTGTACCTGTATTTATGTTCTTCCTGGATATTCTTGAGGTCCCTGTGGGAGTCGGCGCGCAGCCGGCGCTGCAAGCTGCGGTCCCTGTAATAGAGGAAGATAAGTCAAGATCCCAGAATCCCCCGTTAGATTAACCCTGTACCATAGATAAGACCCGATCGTGAAGCGGTACAGCCGTTATGATCGGGTCTTATTCACATCGATTTCTGTATGTCATTGAAATCCACTCCTTATTTTCAGTACAATGTATTAGCTGTACACGGCGATAGGGATAATAGATCAGCAGGCCGATTTTCGGGTAATTGATCTAAGGATTCTCGAAATTGATATATGATGAGGGGTAGTTGCTATGACATTACAGCACAACGAAGCTGTACTTGGGCTTGATATCGGAACAACCAGCCTGAAAGCGGTTCTGTTCGGTCAGCGCGGGATGGTTCTCGCTTCAAGTGCAATTGAATATCCGCTAAGTCATTCCAAACCGGACTATGCCGAGCAGGATCCTGAACAGATTCTTCAAGCGGTAGTGGAGTCCATCCGCCGTGTACAAATACAAGATAAGGTCAAAGGTTATAAGATCAAAGCCATCGGGCTCAGTACAGCTATGCATTCTCTGATCGCTTTGGACTCTGATGGTAACCTGCTTACGAAAGCAATTGTCTGGACGGATAACCGAAGCTTGAGACAAGCGGAGAAGCTAAATCAGGAGCTTGGCGGACATGAGATCTATCTGCGAACCGGCACGCCTATCCATCCGATGTCTCCCCTATCCAAAATATTATGGATGAAAGAAGAGGCGCCCGAGCTATTTGAGAAGACGAGAATGTTCGCTGGCATTAAAGAGTTCATCCTGCACAGACTCTATGGTACATATATCAGTGACTACTCGATGGCTTCCGCAACCGGTCTGCTGCGTCTTGATACAATGGATTGGGATCAAGATGTGCTTGATCTGTTGAATATCTCCAAGGAGCAGCTTCCCGAGCTTGTTCCCACAACTCATGTGCTCACAGGGATGGTGTCCGCGTATGCTCTGGAGATGGGGATTCCTGCGGGAACTCCTTTTGTGGTGGGGGCGAGCGATGGGGTTCTTGCGAACCTCGGTGTTGCGGCCACAGGGCCAGGTGAGGTCGCGGTAACGATTGGAACCAGCGGGGCGATCCGAACGGTAACAGACAAACCGGTAACCGACGAGAAGGCCCGCACGTTCTGTTATGCTTTTGTTGATCATAAATGGGTGGTCGGGGGGCCAACGAATAACGGCGGGATTATGCTGCGCTGGCTGCGGGATCAATTCGCCTCACCGGAGATCGAGGTAGCGAAGAAGCTCGGTATTGATCCTTATGATCTGATGATTCAATATGCCGAGAAGGTCCCGGCGGGCTCAGAGGGGCTATTGTTCCTGCCTTTCCTTACGGGTGAGAGGGCACCTTACTGGAATGCCAATGCTAGAGGAACGTTCTTCGGAATCAGTCTCCGCCACCAGCGGGAGCATTTTATCCGGGCCGTTCTGGAAGGGGTTGTGCTGGGTATCTTCTCTGTTGGTGTCGCGCTTCGCGACTTAACAGGACCAGCCAAAGAAATTATCGCTTCCGGCGGATTTGCCCGTTCTGCAGTGTGGCGTCAGATTCTGTCGGATGTGATGGGCAAGGAGCTGTTGGTTCCTGAAGTAGCGGATGCGTCTGCCATGGGGGCAGCTATCCTGGCATTGTATGCCATAGGTGATCTTGATTCTCTCGCCGAGACTCGTTCATGGGTACGTATAACCCACAGACATAAGCCGGATCTGAAGAACAGTGAGGTGTACTTGCAGCTCTATTATATGTATGAGCGGCTGTATACCAAGCTTAAGGATGAGTTCGACATCATGGCAGAGTTCCAGCGCAGCGGAGGATTTGGCCCTACGCTGGATTGAGATTAAATCTTTGTGCTCACGTATGTATAATAAAAGCTGCCCATTACGGGCAGCTTCGTTTATGAATTGATTTTGCGGTTAATCTGATTCTGAACTGGATTCATGCCCATTCCATGATGGGGCTTATCCGCCTTACCTTTGCAGGTTCGATTGACAGCTTTTTGAATTTTATCCGGAAGAAGAGTCTTGAACTTGTCCGCTTTGTCCTGGCTTAATTTCCCTGATGCTACACTTTGATCTATTCGGGCTGAGATTGAGGTTTTCAGCTTAAGGACATATTCCGCTTCACTCCAGCCTTTCTTTTCTTTGGCGATTTCGCGCAAGGACTTCCCTTTTTTCAGCTCTGCGATTACGGCTTCATATTGAATTCCGAGAAGGGTTGCGGTCTCGCGAACCAAATGTCCGTAGAAATGGCCATGTTGTCTCCCGGTCCTGCCGTCCGCATGACTGATCTCACTACCTGGCGGCCGAACTGCATAGGGTTCACTCAGGGCGGATACTTTGCCTGAAAAGGCACCCCATGCGGCTCCTGCTGTGAGGAACACAACGGCGAGTGTACGGACAAGCCGGAATAATCTTTGTTGCTGCATAGATCTTCCACCTTTTCATGTTGGAGTATGGGGAGCTGTTGCAAGTGGGACATTACTAAGTGTGGACCAAAATACATAGTTCATAAACCAGGCAAGCTTAATATCAGATAAAATTTTGGGGTAATGATTGGTTAAGGCGTTTAGAGAACAGGAGGGGATAGCCTTGACGTTTGGAGCAAGGATGCTGAAGACCGGCATAGCGGTAACTTTGGCTTTATATTTAAGCGTGTGGCTGAATTTATCATCACCTGTTATTGCCGCTGTGGCAGCTATATTTGCAATGCAGCCTTCCATATACAGGTCATGGAGATATTTAATTGACCAGCTTCAGACCAATACTCTGGGGGCTATACTAGCGCTTCTGGCCGGAAGTGTATTCTCCAAGGAACCGATTGCGGTGGGTTTGGTATGTATTCTCGTTATTATGATTTGTCTTAAGTTAAATATGGGCGATACTATTGGGATTACACTGGTGACTGTAGTCGCCGTTATGGAAGCCTCTGGGCAATGGCAATTCGCTGTTAACCGGTTTGTACTCAGTCTTATAGGCATTGTATCTGCCTTCGTGATTAATATGGCAGTATTCCCGCCCAAACCTCGGGTACAGTTCGTAGGTCAGATTAGTCAGACTTTTAATCAGCTGTCTTTGCTGCTTCGGACCGTGATCTCCGATGAGATCAAAGAGACGGTATTCCGTAAGGAAAAACGGGAGCTGGAGGACTCTATTAATTCACTGACGGATAAATTCAAGCTGATGGAAGAAGACTTGAAGAAGCTGAAGACACCCAAGTTCAGTGACAGCCGAAAGCTTGTTGTCTATAAGCAAATGCTGAATACCCTGCGAAAAGGATATGAAGTTCTGGATGCGGTGGAACAGCATTACTTTCAGGCGGTTCGTCCTGAGTCGATCAATCAGGAGTTTGATGCTCATCTGGAGAGGCTAATCCGGTTCCACGAGCACATTCTGCTTAAGTTCGATGATAAGCTCAAGCCGAATTTCCTGGAAGCCGAGATGCTCGAACAGGAGAATGATGATTTTCTTAGACGGATGCTGGATCATTATGCAGAGAAAAGAGTGGGCGTGCTCAGGCTGTCCATTGTCTCGGCAGAGATGTATGATTACGGCCATCAGCTGGAGCGGCTGAACCGTCTATCGGATCATACCGCGCAGAAGCCTGAGGAGGGCTGAATAATTCGGACGAATGTCAAAAAAAAGTCCCGCCAGTTTGGCGGGGCTTTATTATACGGCGCCTTCCGAGCAGGCGCCAATGATTTGCAGAATGGAAGGGATACTGTTAAAATTAAAATTAGACTCTAAAATCATAATTTTAAATAAATTAATCCTGTATCAATTTTATCACATTTGAGTATGTTTGTCAATAGGTGTGAATGACACAGGAAAAGGGGCGAATAAACATTGAGTATAACCGATCAGGACTGGCAAGAAGAGCAGACACGGGTAAGTAACGTTACGGATCTCATTGGTACGCGCATCAAACGGCTGGAACGGGAAGTCGGCAGCGTACGTGGAGACGTAGTGGAAATGAGAAAGGACTTCTGGGATGAAGTTACGATTAACTTCAGCGAGTCTGATGACGTAGGTGAGACGTCCACAAGCCTTCGCCAGCAGTCCGAAATCCTGTCCGATCGGGAGCGAAGTCATCTTCATGCCTATGCTGCCCTGGGGAAAATGAAACGGCTGTTTCAGTCTCCTTATTTCGGAAGGATCGATTTCGCGGAAGAGGGGGAGCAGAGCGAAGCTATTTACCTTGGAATTGCTTCTCTCCTTGACGAGAGGGATGAGCAGTTTCTGGTCTATGACTGGCGGGCTCCGATCTCGAATTTATATTACGATAGTACCCCCGGTCCGGCGTCGTATCAGACTCCATCTGGCCAAATTGATGGGACTATTGAGCTCAAGAGACAGTATGTCATTCGTGACCGTGAGATCAAGTTAATGTTCGATACAGGTGTGACTATAGGAGATGAACTGCTGCAGCAGGTACTCAGCCGTTCTTCTGATGCACAAATGAAGAGTATTGTGGCTACAATTCAGAAGGAGCAGAACCTTATTATCCGTAATGACCGGAGCCGGATGCTGATTGTTCAGGGTGCGGCCGGCAGTGGAAAGACTTCTGCAGCTCTTCAGCGCGTTGCATATTTGCTCTATAAATACAGGGAGTATTTGAAGGCAGAGCAGGTGATTCTATTCTCTCCGAACACCATGTTCAACAGCTATGTATCAACCGTTCTTCCTGAGCTTGGAGAAGAGAATATGCGCCAGACTACATTTCAGGAGTATCTTGAACACCGGATCGGCCGTGAGTTTCAGCTTGAGGATCCTTTTGAACAGCTGGAATATGTGCTCACCCGCTACGATGAGGAGGATTATGAGGCTCGTATTGAAGGGATTCGTTATAAATCCTCGCATCAATATTACAAAGCGATTAACAATTATAAGGATAAGCTGGAACAAGAACTGATGCGGTTCAAGCCGTTACAGTTCCGGGGGCAAGAGATTGTGGGAGCCTCGGCCATTCACGACCGGTTCTATGCCTTCGATCGATCGGTAAGGCTGGCTAACCGGTGTGAACTATTGAAGGAATGGCTCCTGAAGGAAGTCGCTGCATTTGCCAAGAGTGAACTGGATAAACCTTGGGTTGAAGAACAAATTCAGCTGTTAGACACCGAGGAGTATCAGAAGGCCTATCAGCGGTTGCGGCGGAATAATCGACGTAAGAGTGAATCTTTCAATGACTATGAGGGTGAGAAGATGATCCTTGCCAAAATGGTAGTCAGCAGCAGACTCAAGCCGCTTCGGAAGTGGGTAAAGGCTCTGCGTTTCATCGATAACAAGCAGCTGTATGCCCAGCTGTTTGAACGGCCGGACCTTATGCGGGAGCTGAATGAGGGTGCTCTTCCGGATCACTGGTCCGAGATAAGCAGATTCACTTTGAATAAGCTAAAGAAGACCGAGCTTGCTTACGAGGATGCAACTCCCATGCTGTATCTCAAGGAACTTATTCTGGGCTTCCGATCCAACACTTCAATCCGTCATGTCTTTATTGATGAAGCTCAGGATTATTCGCCATTCCAGCTATTCTTCCTTAAACGGCTCTTCCCAAGAGCCAAAATGACGGCACTCGGTGATCTTAACCAGGCTATTTATGCTCATGCCTCGGTTCTTCAGCAGTCCTCCGTACTGTCCGATCTTTACGGTGAGGCGGAGAGCGAGCAGATTGTTCTGACGCGGAGCTATCGATCGACCAGGCAGATTGTTGAATTCACCAAGGGGATGATCCCTGGTGGAGAACGAATTCAGGCATTTAACCGTGACGGAGAAATGCCTGAAGTTCATAAGGTGGCTGATCGGAATGAACTTCATCAGGCTGTAATCTCGGATATTGAGAAGCTTCGTGCTGAGGGGTATGAGACGATTGCGGTCATTTGCAAGACCGCAGCTGAGAGCCTTGCCGCCTATAACGTGCTTCAGGAGATCCCTTCGGTTAAGCTGATTAAGAAGACGACCCTGAATTTCGAGCGGGGCATCCATGTTATTCCCGCATATTTGGCTAAAGGTGTGGAATTTGATGCGGTTCTTATTTACGACGGTTCCAAGGCCTGCTATGCCCGTGAGACCGAGCGGAAGCTGTTCTACACGGCTTGCACCCGGGCCATGCATTTGCTTCATGTTTATTCGGTCGGAGAATTAAGTCCTTTCATTACTAGGGCTAATCCGGACACTTATCTTAGCCTTTCCTGAATCGCTCGGAGCAAGCGGAATATTCTCATTGCTTTTCAACCACAATAACAGATATTCGGGCCAGCTCGTTATCTGAAAGGTGGTAAGTTAAGATGGATAGCAAAAAAGGGGATCTTATTGCGCTTGCTTCCATTCCGTTAATAATGACCCTGGGTAATTCAATGCTCATTCCCATCCTCCCAGAGATTTCCCGGAAATTAAAGGTTGGCTCTTTTCAAGTCAGCATGTTGATTACTGTATATGCTATCGTAGCCATTATTCTCATTCCGATTGCCGGCTATCTGTCGGACAGATTCGGACGGAAAGCGGTGATAATCCCGAGTCTGATTATTACGGGACTTGGAGGGGCTTTGTGCGGTGTCGCGCCCTGGTTTGGGCAAGGAATTTCCGTATATTGGATCATTCTGGCTGGACGGTTTCTACAGGGGGTTGGAGCAGCAGGAGCTTTTCCAATTGTAATTCCCCTTGTGGGGGACATGTTCGAGAAAGAGGAGGATGTGAGCAAGAGTCTGGGATTGATCGAGACCTCCAACACGTTCGGCAAGGTGCTAAGCCCTATTCTGGGAGCCGCTCTTGGAGCATGGCTATGGTACCTTCCTTTCCTGGCCATTCCCGCACTCTGCCTAATCTCTCTGCTGCTTGTTATCTTCTTGGTCAAATCACCTAAACGTAAAGAGAAAGACAATTCGCTTCGGTCCTTTCTTCGGGATGTGAAGGATGTTCTCAAAGAGAAGGGCCGCTGGCTGTATGCGATCTTCGTCATTGGCGGAATTTGTATGTTTTTGCTATTTGGAGTCTTGTTCTACCTGTCCGAGCAGCTTGAGACAAAGCATCATCTGAAAGGGATTATGAAAGGGCTGGTGCTGGCGATTCCTTTGGCGGCTCTGTGCCTGGCCTCCTATATTACGGGCAAGAAAATTGGCAAAAATAAAGTGCTGATGAAATGGGCAAGTGTGATCGGCATGGTGCTATCCACCGGCTCCTTATTCGGAATTAGCATGTTCAATAATATTTATTTCGTGATTTCCTGTCTGATTATCTGCGGTGCTGGGGTAGGGATTGTACTGCCTTGTACCGATACATTGATCACAGAAGGAGTTGAGAAGGAGCAGCGCGGAACGATTACCTCCTTGTACAGCAGTATGAGGTTCATTGGCGTATCCTTGGGACCTCCTGTCGTATCCCTGCTCATTCGAACCACGCATATGACCATGTTCATCGTTATCGCTGTGGTATCTCTAATTGCTGTTATCCTTATACTTCTGGCGATCAGGCCCTCTAAGGAGCCGGAAGGAGAAGCTTCAATTAGGAGGCATGCCATTCACCAGCCATGAAGAGGGACAACGAATGATGTATAAGCAAGAGCCTGCTGGTTGCAGGTTCTTTTTGATTTCAGGAGAGGGGTGCCAAGCCCAGGGTACATTTGGTATGATAGAGGCAAGCCAATACATACCGGGAGGAACAGCAAATGAATGGAAAGCAAGCGGCGGGTTATTTAGCTGCCGAATGGGTTAAAGACGGCATGACTGTGGGGCTCGGGACCGGGTCAACTGCATATTTTACAATTGAGAAGTTAGGGGAGAGAGTAGCCGGGGGCCTTAAGATTACAGCAATTGCTACTTCAAAGGCTTCTGAGGAACTTGCCCTTAAATATAACATCCCTTTATTGAATGCATCTGAGGTGGATAAGCTCGATATCGCTATTGATGGCGCGGATGAGCTTGATTCAGACCTGAGTCTGATCAAAGGCGGCGGTGCTGCGCTTCTTCGTGAGAAGCTTGTCGCTCTTCATAGTGACCAATTCATCGTAGTGGCGGATGGCAGCAAGGTCGTTAAGCGGCTAGGAGCCTTCAAGCTGCCGATTGAAGTTGTGCCTTTCTGTTATGAGTGGACACTGCATACGCTTCGCGAGAGCTACCCTGTTCCTTTTGAAGTTCGGATGAAGGACCAGGAAATTGTTGTGACCGATAATGGAAATTATATTGTTGATGCGTCATTCGGGCGGATCGAGTCCCCTCAGCAGCTTGCAGAGGAATTGAAGCGGATAACCGGGGTTGTCGACCACGGTCTATTCATTGGGATGGCATCCAAGGCAGTAGTAGGTTATGAGAATGGACGTACCGAGGTTATTGAAGGGAAATAGCAATTCTGGAGGTCTGATTATATGTTGGTCAATGTGAAAGACCAGGTAACGGCTCCGGAGATTAGCCGGATGCTTGAGTATGCCTTGTTTTCCGATGAAGAAGCACTACCGAAAGCTATTCAGCATATCCAAGCGGATGCAGAGATTAAGCTGTCTGCCCTTAAGCATGAAGGTGAGTGGATTGGACTCATCGGCTATAAGAAGGATGAACTTAACGCACTGAACATCACACATTTGGCGATATCGCCTGAACATCGAAATCAAGGGTACGGACGGGCCATTGTGCTCGAGGTTCTATATGAAGAGAAGCCTGAGCGTATTATTGCCGAGACTGATGAGGATGCCGTAGATTTCTATAGAAATATCGGCTTTATTGTCATCAGTCTTGGAAGATTGCCAAACGGCATCGAGCGATTTCGATGTGTATACGAAGTGGAAATGCCGCAAGAATAACTGGAATTATGAGACTGGCTCTCTCTCATTCGCGCTGCGAATGGGGGAGGGCTATTTTTGTGGTTTCAAACGCCAGAAAAAAGCCACTGCCGCATATATATAGTGTAAACACCATAACATTGGAGGGGATTCATAGGTCCGGTTGACATTCCGATATCTGGGATTTATAGTTCTATTATTGAACTATTTGATTATTGAATCATTTAACAGAAAGAGGGGAGAGATTTGCAGGAGCAGTCCAAAGAACTGATCAGACGTTATGTCACTGCTTCGGCTACCGTGACCAAGCGGCTCAGTAGTGAAATTGCCAAGATCGTTCAAGATGAGATGACCGTTGATCAGTACCAGATAATGTACCATATCAAGACACAGCAAGAGTGTACGTCTACGGAGCTTGCGGATGCCTTTTGTGTGGGGAAGAGCTCGATTACAGCGATCATTACCCGGCTCGTGGATCGGGGCTTGGTTGAGAGAACCCGGGATGAGGGGGACCGCCGGCTGGTGTATCTGTCACTTACGGACCTTGGTCATGAGATTTCAGGCAAGGCTGATGAGAAAGTGCAAGAAGTGGTATCCAGATATCTCACCCATTTTAATCAGGAAGAAATTGAGTCTTTCATCACTATTTTTGAGAAACTCGCTAGTCTGTTTGAAGAAGGGAGTAAGGAGTAAATGAGATTTATATTAAAAGCCAGATGGTGGATTATTCTCCTCTGGATCGCCGCAGCCGTGGGCTTAATGCTCACAGCTCCTTCCATGGCGGATTTGGTCCGTCAGAAAGGCAATTTGAATGTGCCTTCAGGGTACTCTTCATCCGAAGCATCTGCCTTGCTGAAGGAAATTTCCGCGATGAAGGGGGGAGGGAAAGAGACGCAGATTGCGCTCGTCTTCCACGAAGACAATGCTTTAAATCAGGCGGCCAAGGATTCGGTTAAGAGCGGCATACAGAAATTGAATGATGCGAAAGCAAAAATTGGGATTGCATCCATAACCGACCCTTTTTCAACTCCGGACGCAGCTGATAAGATGATCTCCAAGGACGGCAAGACGATCCTAACGGCCCTCTCTGTTGAAACGGACGGACGTCCGCTCAAGGAGATCGAGAACGATATCCGCAGTACGCTGGATTCCGTTACGGTTAAGCACTATCTGACGGGTCAAGAGCAGATTAATGAGGATACGATTGCAAGCTCGGAGAGCGGACTCAAGAAATCAGAGTATATTACCGTCGTCTTCATTCTTCTGATTCTGTTCATAAGCTTCCGTTCGTTTGTGGCTCCGTTTATTCCGCTGCTCACAGTAGGAATCAGCTATGTGGTGTCACAGTCAGTGGTAGCATTCCTGGTTGACTCATTTGACTTTCCGTTATCGACATTTACGCAGATCTTTATGGTCGCGATTATGTTCGGAATCGGTACAGATTATTGTATTCTGCTAATAAGCCGATTTAAGGAAGAGCTACAGCATACGGATGATAAATGGGAAGCCATCATAGCTACATACCGTACCGCGGGGAAGACGGTGTTCTTCTCAGGTCTTGCTGTGCTTGTTGGTTTTGCGGCAATTGGTTTATCGAAATTTATCCTATACAAATCAGCTGTTGCCGTAGCGGTAGGGGTTGCTGTGATGCTGGTAGCCCTTCTTACGGTGGTTCCATTCTTTATGGCGGTCCTGGGTACCAAGATTTTCTGGCCTGCCAAAGGCTCGCTTGAGCACAAGGAGAATAAATTCTGGGGTATGTTTGGTGCTTTATCACTTAAACGTCCTTGGGCGGCCATGCTGATTGTTGTTATTTTCACCGTACCTTTCCTGTTCAGCTACAGCGGTAAGGTATCCTTCAATAGTATGGAGGAAATTGGCAGCAACTATGAGTCGGTTAAAGCATTTAACATCATCTCTGATAGCTTCGAGCCGGGTGAATCCCTGCCTACTTCGATCGTGATCAAGAATAATGAACGTATGGATTCTGCAGAGTATATGGCTCTGGCTGAGAAGATTAGCCGGGAGGTTAAGTCGGTTGAAGGTGTTGCAAGTGTACGCGGACTAAGCCGTCCAACCGGTGATGAAGTGAAGGACTTCAAGCTGACTGAGCAAGTGAAGACAGTTGGGGATGGGCTTGGTAAAGGGAACGAAGGATTGAATACGATCCAAGATGGTCTTACTAAAGCGAGTAATTCGTTAAGTGAGAACGAGCCGAAGCTCAAGCAGGCAGCCGATAGCACAGGGAAGCTTGCTGAAGGCACGGCAAAGCTGAAGGATGGAATCTCCCAGCTGAATAACGGGTTAACCGCGATCGAGAAGGGAATACGAAGCGGTTCTTCTGGAGCAGGGAAGCTTAAGCAAGGGCTGCAGCAGGCCAAGAAAAGTGCCCAGCAGTTAGCCGCTGCCCAGCAGCAGCTTCTAAAGTCCTATCAGCAAATTAGCCAGGGACTTGACGCAATTAATGGAGGCTTCTCGGGTGTTAGCGAGCAGTTAAACGGGGCTGCACAAGGGCTTAACAGCCTTAACGGGAAATTTAGCAGCATGGAGAGCAAGTATCCTGATCTTGCGACCGACCCTGATTATTTGACCATTCGGGGTACAGTTACAGAAACGGGTAAAGGCATGACCCAAATGGCTGCCGGACTTAAGCAGCTGCAAGTTTCTCTGAATCAAGCAGCCGGTGGCCTTAAGCAGGCGAATGAGGGCTTTGCTAAAGTGGCTGGAGGTCAGTCCGCGCTAGCAGGCGGATTTGATCAGCTTATTAACGGGATCTCCCAGCTTGAAACGGGGCTGAGTCAAGCGGCAACGGGTCAAGGTCAGATTATCGATAAAATCCCTTCTGTAGTTAGTGGGCTCTCTCAAATTGAGAATGGTCAGAAGCAGGTACAAAGCGGATTCACTCAATTCTCGGGACAGATTTCCAAGCTTACTGACGGACTCAGTCAAAGTGCGAACGGGATTGCTAAGGTGTCCGGCGGGCTTGATACAGCGAAGGATTATCTGAATCAAGTTGGGACCGCGGATAACGGACTCAGCGGCTTCTATGTTCCCGATGAAGCCTTGAACAACAAGGATATTAATCAATTGTTCGATACCTACCTGTCTTCAGATCGCAAGATCATGACCTTGGATGTTGTCTTCTCTGAGAATCCGTATGGTACAAAAGCGATCAATCAGGTTGATCAGCTAAAGGCTGCTGTGGATCGTGCGATTCAGGGCACGAAGCTGGCCAAGGCTGAGATCGGCTTTGGAGGAGTATCGAGTACATTCAATGACTTGAGAACCATTTCTAATGAAGACTACACGCGTACCGTAGTATTAATGCTGGCGGGTATATTCATTATTCTGGTTCTGCTGCTTCGTTCGATTATCATGCCGATCTATCTAATTGCTTCACTGGTTCTTACCTTCTATACTTCCCTGGGAGTTACAGAGCTTATCTTTGTGAAGATCTTGGGCATGTCTGGCATCAGCTGGTCAACTCCATTCTTTGGTTTCGTTATTCTCGTAGCGCTGGGCATAGATTATAGTATCTTCCTGATGGACCGGTTCAATGAGAATAAAGCCTGGAATGTAGGAGATGCCATTCTTTCTGCCATGAAGAATATGGGGACTGTCATTCTGTCCGCTGCTGTTATTTTGGGCGGAACTTTTGCCTCCATGTATCCTTCAGGTGTCATGTCTATGATGCAAATTGCTACCGTGGTATTGACAGGTCTTGCCTTGTATTCATTAGTCATTCTTCCGTTCCTCATTCCGGTTATGGTCAAGATGTTCGGAAGTGCGAACTGGTGGCCTTTCTTCAGCAAAAATGAGTCGGGCAGCGTTAAATCATCCAAGGTTGAGCATATCAGTTAAAATATACAGAAGAAAACCAGCCATCAGCAAGCGAAGTAGCTGCTAATGGCTGGTTTTCTTTGTGTTAAGGAATAGGGGTATAATATTGGAAAGTTATAATTTTTGCCGTTTGAACCAGCTTCTTAATGCCCAACCGCGTTCTTGACGCTTCTTGTACTTAGGCAGTGAACGGTAAATACTGATGGATTCTGTGTAGGCGCTGCGCGCCTCGGCTTTCCGGTTCAAGGATTGATATACATTACCGAGCAAATAATAAGCCTCACTGGAAGACGAGTGGATAAGACTGAATTTCTCGGCATAATATATAGACTTCTCAGCGTTTCTGTTCTGATAGACTGCTGCCAGCTTGAGATATGGCTGACCGTAACGAACACGTTCGTTGAGCTTCAGAGCACGAAGCATATGTACCTCGGCTTCTTCCACTTGGCCGAGTCCTAGAGCAGCTGTTCCGAGATCGTCCCAATATTCTGCTGAATCTTCAGACAAAGGCTCCATTTCTTTCAGCAGGGAGTAAGCTTCACTGTATTTCTTCCTCTCCAGCAGAAGTCTTGCGAGATCACGTTTGGCTGAGATGTCATGATGATTAAGTGTAAGCTGCTGACGAAGTAAGGATATGCTCCTCATTCGCCGAATTGGTCTAGTCACACTCGGAAATACGCCGACAAATTGCCGGTCAAGCACATAAATGATGGCCAGTAGGATGATAAGTGCTAGAAATGGATTTCCAACAAGCCACCATAATGCTGAAAATAGAAGAAATTTAGACATCGAAACCTCCACAGAATTTGTAATTATTTCCGATTATATCACAAGCAGGGAGATTACTCGCAGATTAGTTCTAAGAGCCGTTGATATGGGTATATCTATCTATATATTTTATATGGTGAAGAGAGGGATAGGCGCATGTATAAATTAGTTCTTGTAAGACACGGAGAAAGTATATTTAACCTGGAGAACCGATTCACCGGCTGGACGGATGTGGATCTGTCCGAGAAAGGAATTACGGAGGCGAAGGAAGCCGGAAAGCTGCTGAAGCAGGATGAATTTATTTTTGATGTGGCGTTCACTTCATATCTGAAGCGGGCAATCAAGACTCTGCATTACATACTTGAGGAAATGGACTTGCTGTGGATTCCAGTCCATAAGACTTGGCAGCTCAATGAGAGGCATTATGGCGCTCTTCAGGGGCTGAGCAAAGAAGCAACCGCGGTCAAGTATGGGGCGGATCAGGTCCATCTGTGGCGTAGAGGCTATGACGTGCTGCCGCCCGCTCTTACCAAAGAGGATGACCGATACCCGCGAAATGATGTTAAATACCGGGATGTTCCGGATCAATACATTCCTCTGACCGAAAGTCTAAAAGAGACCATTGTCCGGGTTGAGGACTACTGGAATAATATGATCATTCCACAGATCACCGCAGGCAAACGGGTAATTATCTCCGCGCATGGCAACAGTCTAAGAGCTCTGGTTAAGTATTTGGATCAGATGAGTGATGAAGAGGTTATTGATCTCAACATTCCTACCGGTACGCCTTTGGTATATACGCTTGATGAGAATTTCAGACCTATAGAGAAATATTACCTGGGCAGTGAAAGACGGACCGAGAAGAAGATTGAGAAAGTAGCTGACCCTGGAAAAATTATGGAATAAGGGTACAGGCCGATACGGCCTCATCCTTCCTAGCATATGCTGTCTTAAGCTAAAAGGAGGGATCGTATGCAGACCAGAAGCGGGAACCATGCACAAGGTATTGATGTCTCCCACTGGCAGGAGTCCATTGATTGGCAGAAGGTAAGAGCTGCGGGTAAATCCTTTGTATTTATTAAAGCTACGGAGAGCAGCAAATATACGGATAAACAATTTTTCAATTATTTAAAGGGAGCCAAGTCGGCAGGGCTCTTGGTGGGTGCTTACCATTTCACCAGAGCAGCCAAGCCTGCTGATGTGAAAGCGGAAGTGGATCATTTTCTAGAAGTAATTAATCAAGCTGGAGGATTGGATGCTTTCGATCTGCCCTTTGTACTCGACGCAGAGACCAAGGAGGCGGGAACCCGGGCTAATGTGACTGCCACCGTGCGTTCCTGGGTTGATGAGTTCAAGCGGCGGACCGGAAAATTTCCGCTTCTCTACACGTATCCAAGCTTTATTGAGGGTTATCTGGATTCAAGCCTTGCAGATGTGCCGCTGTGGTACGCATATTACAGTAATGTGCCGCCAGTAAATAAGTCGGGATGGAAGTCTTGGGAATTCCTCCAGTATACGAGCGAAGGAACGGTTCCGGGGATCAGCGGCAATGTCGATCTTAATGAGTATAAGGGAAGTGAGGCTGAGCTGATGGCAGTATACAAGAAAGGCAATAGCGGACCTGGATCGCCTGGGAATACCCATGAAGTTCCGGCTTGGAAGGAATCCGGGAGACAGTGGCTGATTGACCAAGCCGGGATCAGCAGCGATTGGAAAGCGGAAGATCCGGTTGATATTGGGACACTTGGAGCTATCCTAGCTAAGTTCTCCTCAAGAACCAAGAGTTCTTGACCATAATCAAGACATGCCAGCCAAAGAGCCAAGAACTGGTATTATCCCCTTCTAGTAGACAAGAGAAAAAAGACATCTGGTAAGATGGATTTAATTCTTGTTGAGCGGAGGGGATTTTTCATGGCCAAAAAGGGGCAAACCTTTCGGAAGTACTCCTTGGAATTAAAGATGGAGGCAGTCCGGTTGGTGAACGAGGAGCAGAGGAGTATTCGTGAAGTGGCGAAACAGTTGGGCGTTCGTAATAAGTCTCAGGTACAAACCTGGGCAACAAAATATCGAACAGGTGAGATTTTAGAGCCAACTAGCCCAAGACGAGGACGACCGAAAACGAAGTTTTCCAGTATGGAAGAAGAAATGGCGTATCTACGAGCGGAGATTGAATATTTAAAAAAGCAGTATCCAAATCTGCACAAGGAGTGACGAAGAAAGCAACCAGGTTCGGAATCATCGAGGAAATGCGAGAGAGGTATTCACTGAAATGGCTATTAGAGTTAGCCCATGTTTCACGAGCAGGCTATTACAAATGGAGAAGGGCTCAGCAGACAGCCAGGCAGCGTAAAGAAAGGGACAAGCTACTGGAAGCTCATATGTTGTCGCTCCACCGCCTTCATCCCTACTTTGGTTATCTGCGTATGACGGTTGCTTTACGGAAAGAAGGCCTCGTAGTTAACCACAAAAGGGTCTACCGGATTATGAAGAAATTGGGGATTCAGTCGGTCATTCGAAAGAAGCGTCGTTTTTTCGGTAAACAGGCTTCTGTCGTGAATCCCAATCGGCTGGATCGTCAATTTCAGGCGGATACTCCTTTATCTAAACTCGCTACCGACATTACCTACATACGGGTTGGGGAACGGTTTGTCTACCTTTCGGCAATCCAGGATCTGTATAACAACGAGATCGTAGCATGGCACCTTTCGGAACGAAACGATCTGGCTCTGGTTAACGAAACGCTAGACGCGTTAAGTAAAGATGTAAATTTGGAGGGAGCTATTCTCCATTCAGACCAGGGATTTCAATACACCTCCAAACCATTTAACCGTAAACTTACTGGACTTGGGATCCTCGGAAGCCATTCCAGACGCGGAAACTGTCTGGACAACGCATGCATAGAATCCTTCTTTTCTCATCTGAAGACGGAAAAGATATATTTAAGCAAGCCCCAAACCTTAGCTGAGGTAGAAAAACAGGTGCGCGAGTATATTTCATTTTATAACCAAAGTAGATTCCAGAAAAAACTAAACAACCGTTCCCCGGTTGAATACCGAGAAACGGTTGCTGCTTAAACATGTCTTTTTAGACCTGTCTACTTGACAGGGGTATGACCACGGTATACTGGCTTTTTTTTGGCTCCATGCTATTTGAAATTCATATTATTATTGTGCATAGACAATAAAATTGCGTATGAACAAAATTGTTGCAAATGTCCCTTGATTGAGGTTACCAACAACACTGTTTCTCTAGACCCACACCGGGTCCTTTAGTTAAGATAGATTGGCCGGCCAAAGCCGGGGATAACGACAAATCATAACAAGGCGGTATGTTCAAGAATGCAAGCAGCAAACAAAACATTTATGGCAGTATGGATAAGTTTGATCAGCAATCTGTTTTTGACAGGGCTTAAAATTTTTGTTGGTTTCCTGTTCAAGAGCCAAGTTCTCATCGCAGATGGTATACATAACGCGGGAGATGTGGTGGCTTCTTTTGCTGCTCTTACCTCCACCCGAATATCGAAGAAGCCCGCGGATGAGGACCATCCTTATGGACATGGCAAAGCAGAGGTTCTGGCCTCGGCAGTAGTAGCGTTAATCCTGGCGCTTGCCGCAGTTCTTATGATAGTCAAGTCCATCGAAGCTTTCTTCTCCCCTGCTGAGGAAGCAAGCCTCATTGCGCTATTCGCTGCGGTTGTTTCTCTCATATGGAAGCAAGTGCTGTATGTGTATTGTATTCGGGTAGGCAAGGCGGAGAATAGCAAAAGTCTGATGGCAACGGCCTACGATCATCTTGCGGATGTCTACGCCTCTGTGGCTGCTTGTGCGGGAATTGGCCTTGCGCTGCTTGGAGATTATTATGATATTCCTTTTACGAAGTACGGGGATCCAATTGCCGGGTTGGTAGTATCTTACTTTGTGCTTAAGCTGGCCTATAAGATGGGGCGCGAATCTGTAGATGTTTTGATGGAAAAGAATATTTCCCCGGATCAGCTAAATCAAATTAATCAGATTGTGAATCGGGTTGAATATGTGAAGCGAATTGACCGGATTCGGGCAAGAGAGTTGGGAAATTATATTATCGTTGATGTAAGAGTAAGTATTCCGAGCGATATGACGGTACAGCAGGGTCATGATGTCAGCAAAGAGATCCGAAATTCGATAAAAAGCGAGGTAAGTTACGTAGAAGAGGTTATGGTCCATATTAATCCCTGGTATCAAGGAGATATAAGTGAGGAAAAGTAGAGAAAGGCCAAACAGGAACCAATAATAAAGAGGACAATGATTGCGGCAAAGAGAATTAGAATTCTTTCAAATGAATCCAATCTTTTCACAAATAATCACTCCCTGTTTAAATGTTAACTAATTATACAATAATATCCATAGATTCGGGAAGATCCTCCTAAAAATACTTTTATCAAAAAGTAGCCTAGAACACTTCTTCCTCTTCAGGGAGGAGATGAATCGGCAGCACTCATTTTTAGAGAACATATGTGCTATAATATAAACTATAAACCCAATTCAAGGAGGTGTGTGGCATGCTGGTTCATAAAGCCTATAAATATCGATTTTACCCAAATTCCGAGCAACAGCAGCTCATTCATCAAATGTTTGGCTGTTGTCGTTTTGTGTTCAATCATTTCTTGGGCTTGTGGAATGAGTCTTATGCCTCAACCGGAAAGGGGTTATCTTATAACTCCTGTGCCACACAGCTACCTGCACTTAAAGCTTCTTTTGAGTGGCTTAAGTTAGTCGATAGTATTGCCTTACAATCGGCGGTTCGCCATGTGGCAGATAGCTTTGATCACTTCTTTAAGAAGCAGAATCAGGCTCCACGCTTCAAAAGCCGCAAGAATCCTGTTCAAAGCTATACCACCAAATATACGAATGGCAATATTGCAATTGAAGGGGATAAGCTCAAGCTTCCGAAGCTAGGATGGATTCGATTTGCCAACTCCAGGGCATGTGAAGGACGTATTCTTTCCGCTACAGTACGCCGAAATGCGGCGGGCAAATATTTTGTATCGCTTGTTTGTGAAGTAGATGTGCAGTCGTTTCCTCCAACCGATAAGCATATCGGCATTGATCTTGGCTTAAAAGAGTTTGCGGTCTGCTCAGATGGCATGCGAGTTGCAAATCCAAAGGCTTTCCGCAAATACGAGAAAAAGTTGGCTTTCTGGCAGCGCCGAATGAGTCGTCGCACTAAAGGTGGCTCGAACTGGCATAAAGCCAAAGTCAAAGTAGCTTGTATTCATGAAAAAATTACAAATATTCGCCAAGACTTTTTGCACCAGTTATCTACGAAACTGATTTGTGAAAACCAAACGATGAGCATTGAAGATCTACAGGTAGCAAATATGCTTAAAAATCATAAGCTAGCGAAATCCATCGCAGATGCGTCCTGGAGTGAGTTTAAACGTCAGCTCACTTATAAAACTCAGTGGTACGGGCGCACGTTGAATTTCGCACACACCTTTGCTCCAACAAGCCAAATGTGCCATGTCTGCGGGAGCAAAAATAAAGATGTGAAAAACCTATCCGTGCGGCAATGGACATGTGCTTCATGCGGATCTTCGCATGATCGTGATGAAAATGCCGCTCACAATATTAAAAATCTAGCCGTATAAAGTAACATGGTCATGAACTGCGGGAACCGCAGGGATCGCCTGGTTAATTTTGCTTCGAAGCAACCACCCAGGAATCCTCCACTTCTTTAAGTGGCGGGAGTGTTCAAAAAGTACTAGAACTTTCCTCCGCACTTCCCTATAATTTAGTTAATAAGTAGAGGGTGGTGCAGGATTTGTTGTCTTCTTATGTTTATATTGGTCTAGGGATTTTTGATGCCCTTGCCATGTTTGCTCTTATGATCTCCCTTTACAGGCTTCCGCTTTGGTGTCACCGATATAAAGTGGCTGTTTTTGTAGTATTTATTGCTCTGTTTTCATTTGTAATGAGGCTATTAATTGAAATTCCCGAGCTTGATCTACCGATCCAGTATTTATTCTTCCTGATCTTTATCAAATATGTGTACAGACTCAAATTCAGTCATTCCTCATTTGTTGCTGGGGCAGGAGTCACAGCTTATGTGGTACTTCAGCTTACGATCTACTATGTGTATCATCTGGTAGGTATGCTCTATCAGAGTGATCTGTTAAAAACCGAGGGTGCTGTATATTTGATTCAGATTAGTTCAATTCTTGCTGCTTATGGAATTGCCATCTTCCTTAAGTATTTCAGACTGGGCTTCTCATTTATTCGAATTCCACAAGACGAGCATCATTCTCCTCAGAAAGACCAGACATCCTTGTTGATTGCCTCCATTCTTTCGACAGTTACTATTTTCCTAATAAGTTTTTTTCTGTACACCGTAGATTCTTTGGGTCTTATCATCATGGCATTCTCAACCTTCAGTATTTCCTATTTTCTCTCTCAAAGGAGCGATTATGAAGGGGTTAGAAGCATTGTCGAAGCATCTCTCGAGCAGGATAAAGGAAAGTGATCCCGAGGGACCGGTCAGCCTGGAAATTTTAGAGTATGAGCTAGGAATACGACTTAATTTCATCGCCACCCTATTGCTGACCGTTGTGGCTGGATGGATAACCGGGAACTTAATGGGGGCTTGCCTTGCCCTGATTTCCTTCCTGGTGGTAAGAAGGTTTTCCGGCGGCGTTCATATGAAGTCACTAACACTTTGTGCTATAGTGTCCGCTGCCATTTTTGTTATTATTTCCTTCATAGCATTGGAACAGGAACAAATAAGGTTAATTACGCTTCTATCTGCAGTCATATTTTTGATATACTCCCCTAATATTCTTGAGGAATTGAACCCGCCGCCGCTTACACCTTACATGAAAATGATATCCTCAATTTTGGTGCTCTCTAACTTAATATTCCAGTCCTCAGCAATAGCTCTTGCCTGTGCTGTACAAGCTTTTCTTATACTGCCTTTCTGGAAGGGAGGTGAGCCAAGATGAAGCAGCAATTAGCCCGCAGTATCTCTATGTTTTTGTATAAAAGTGCGAAGAAATCCTCCGTATCTACCAAAAGTTTTATTGGAGCTAAGCCGCTCCCTAAAGAACTGCAAAATATTAAGTCCAAGTAAGTCTATTTCAATGACAGCTAAGATCTTCCAGACAAGCTTTAGTACCACTTCGTCAGTCAGGAGATTTACAATATAATTTGTTAAGGAAAGTCCATGTGATTACATGGGCTTTCTTTATGCTTGATAAGGGAACATATGTTCTTGTATAATTCGAGTTATCCTGTTAGGGAATTGTAAGCCTAGAAGAAGATAAGGAGGAACTGTGTATGCTTCCGGATTTCGAGCGCAAGCTGCTGCGTATTCTGTATAACTTCTCTTTGAAATATCGGCGTATACCGGATGTCCGGGATATTCAGCGCCTGACGGGTAGGCACCGTACTGAGGATATTAAGAACGGACTTCTTCGGCTTGAGGAGGAGAAGTACATTGTATGGGAGAACCGGAATGAAGTTAGAACAATACGGATTCTGGAGGGCTGGGACCGCGATCAATCTGAAATCTCCAGGGAGGTTAAAGGCGGCAGTACAGAGTATTGGACGAAGTATTAATTGACCTTAGTCATTAATCTGCTTACAAGTGGTAAGTGTCCAATCCTTTAGAACGCCCCCCGAATACAATGAAATGTATCTTAAATAAAGAGGAGGTTTTCACAAATGAGTGAAGTAAGAGGCGGCTACGGTGGCGGAGGTTTCACTTCGACAGGCGCAATTCTCGTTCTGTTCATACTGCTTGTGATTATCACCCGTTCTTTCCTTTACTAAGGATATTTGAATCCAAGTGATTTGACGGGATTCCCCGCCAGGTGTGTTAGACCTGGCGGGGATTTTGTGTTGGGCGTATGGATACGATCAGATGGGAGGTATGGAGCTGTCAAGGGATAAAAAAGAAGCTGTATTAACAGCTTCACAGAAATTTATTTTGATCAATTAGAGTTCCTAATACCGATGATGAGTACTTTTAATTCGATCTAGTTTTTTATTGATTACATTTAACTTTGTGTTGATTTGATTTAGACTTTTGCTTAATGCCACCAGGCCTTCACCTAAAGCTTTGTCCTTGACATGCTTAAAATGCTTCCGTGCCTCTTTTGAATGTTTTCTGTATTTGTGTACTGCTTTGTGAAAAGAACGATCCATAGGTCTGATCTCCCTTCAATAATTTGTAATTGTACAATGTAATAGATGCTTATGGACGGGAAATCGTATGGACGAAAAACTACATTAAAAAAATTCTGATCATACATCATATATGGCTAGTTCCTTTCACACCCCTGACACATATGAATATATTAGAGGTGGACATGAATGACAAGTATGGAGGAGCGCTATATAACTTCCGGCAAAGTTTCATTCATGCTTATCCTCCTTATTCCCAAGAAAAGGGAGGAGGTCCTAAAGCTTTCTGAAGGAAAGCGTACTTCCATAACAGCATGAAGGGAGGACGAGGAAATGTATCTCTATGTGTACTGTATTCTTCTAGGGGTGCCGCTATATTGGCTTATTCTTCCGGTTAAAACTGAAAAGGCCCCGCCGCCAAATTTAGTGCCTTCATCTGACGTTCTCCCTATGGGAGGTGAGCCGCAATAATGCCAGACTATCAACAGTGGCTCACATTCGGAGTTTTTGTATGCACCATTATTCTTCTCATGTGGCGTCCTGGCAGAATCAATGAATCTATCCCCACTTCGCTGGGCGCACTCATTCTTATCCTGGTTGGCGTAGTCAGTTACAAGCATATCCTTGAGGTATTTGGAATTGTGTCCGGAGCTGCGGTCACAATCCTTTCAACTATTGTCATGTCCATAATACTTGAAAGTATCGGCTTCTTTCGTTGGGTGGCTTTTAATCTGGTAGAGCGGGCTCGAGGCTCGGGTGTAAAGCTCTTCTGGCTAGTACTTCTCCTCTGCTTTCTAATGACCCTCTTCTTCAACAATGACGGCAGTATTCTTATAACTACACCTATTATTATTCAGATCGGTAACATTCTAGAGTTAAAACCAAAGCAAAAAATCCCCTATTTGTTCTCTGGAGCACTGATTGCTACGGTGTCAAGCGCACCTATAGGAGTAAGTAATCTGGCCAATCTAATTGCACTCCGCATCGTAGGACTGGATCTGAACCAGTATACCGCCATGATGTTTGTCCCTTCGATGATGGGTATCTTATGTATTTCCGCTCTTTTGTATCTTTATTTCCAAAAGGATATTCCCCGCAAAATCAGCAAAAATCCGATCAGATATTCATTACAGCCAGGGAAACACCCATTGCTGCATAAACATGAGATTGATAATCAAGTAGACTGGTGGCTGTTCAGAGTTTGTATAGGAATCGTTGTTTTTATTCGGGGAGGATTTTTTCTTGCCGAAGATTTGGGAGTACCAATAGAACTCGTTGCATTAATTGGAGTTGCACTCATGATCGCGGTTAGATGGTATCGTACGAAGAAGGGTCTTCGTGATGTTGTGACCAAAACACCTTGGCATATTCTGTTGTTCGCCTTCAGTATTTATGTCATCGTTAATAGTCTTCATCGCGCGGGGATGACAGAGTGGCTCATAACTTTACTGCAACCTTTTGCCGAGAAGAGTGAAGCGAGTTTAATAGCTGCTTCCGGTCTGATGCTAACGCTTCTCTCGAATCTGGTTAACAATCTTCCGTCTGTTATGATCGGTACTTTTGCGGTGACGGATATGGGGCTAGAACAACAGCCTCTTCAGCTCGCGTACTTGGCTAATATCATGGGAAGTGATATAGGCGCATTGTTGACACCTGTAGGTACCCTCGCTACATTACTTTGGATGTATATTCTTAAGAATAATCATATTCACATCACCTGGAAACAGTATATGAAAGTGACCATAATCGTGATACCTATTAGTTTGATTGTTAGTCTGATGTCATTATATATATGGACGCAATTCCTGCTTTGAGAGGAGGATGGGAATGCAGGTCTTTAAGAAATGGCTAAATCAAGCCGTTGAGCTTGAGTTGTCTGGATGCAGCGAACGTATCATTGGCGAATTAATTGACATGGGAAGCGACATACTCGTGTTACTCTCGGAATCAAAATTTATTTATATCCCTATACACCATTTGCAGAACATGAATTTGTCTCCGGCTGATCCTCAGCTGAATGATTCGAGCAGCAGTCCTTCGCCCGAGCAGGATCAAATTTCATATCGAAAGATGCTTATGAATTCCAGAGGGATATTCACTGAAGTATCCATCGGCAACAAACATTCGATACACGGTTATTTGACTGGCATAATGAATGATTATTTTGTTTTCTTCTCTCCAATACATGGAAGTATATATATATCTATTAATCATGTTAAATACTTGATCCCTTACCCTCCTAATAAAACCCCCTTTAATCTAAGTCAAGATCATTTCCCTGTTCAGCCTGCTGCATTACCTGTATCCCGAACTTTAGACCAGCAAATCAAGAAATTGGAAGGTGAGCTCATCATTGTGAATTTGGGCGAGAAGCCTTCTCACGCAGGACTTCTAAAGTCCTCAGACAATAATATACTTGAAATGATTGATGCTAATGGGAATATCCATGTTATTCACGGTGATCATATCATGACTATTCATTCCCCATAAATGAATTAATAAGAGGAACATGGCTCGTAAGAGGCATGTTTCTTCTATTTGAAAAGAATAAAATCTTCTGGTTTTTCCCATAAAAAAAGGACAAAAGCCCTCGTACAAATGCACGATACAAAGGCTTTTGTCCGGGGATCTCTTGCGAGATCCCCATCATGGGAGAGGAGAATACTCAGGTAAGATATTTTGGAAAACCTTATTAAACCTTGGTTTTCTTTATATCGTAAATGTGATTTGCTGTTAATTGTTTTGGTCCTTTAGTAAACAATGGTCTACATTTGGTCTACATTTGGTCTACAGCGATGATTTGAATAACGTATCTAATTTATCGGCAGCAATTTTATCTGCTGTCTGGAGTGCGTGTCCATAAACATTCATTGTAGTCGTAATATCTGCATGTCCTAAGCGTTCTGAAATAATTTTTGCATGGACTCCTTGATTAATTAACAGTGTTGCTGAGGTATGTCTTAGATCGTGAAATCGAATCTTTTTAAGGCCATTATAATCAAGGAACTCTCTCCACCATTTAGTCGGCCTGTTAAAGTACAAAGCTCCTCCATAAGCATTCGGAAAGACGAACTCATGTTCATGTTCTTTCCAACGATCCAGTATTCTCATTTTTTCCTGAAGGTAGTGCACTCTGTATCTTTTTAACATTTCCAATGTGGAAGCGGGGAGTGAAATCACTCTAATTGAGTTCTTTGTCTTAGGGGATTTAATGACGGGCTTTCCTTCATTTTTCATCGAAATGGATTGCGCAACTTTTATTGTGCCCTCGTTCAAGTCGACATGTTTCCATTCAAGCGCTATTAGTTCCCCTCGGCGCATACCTGTAGAAATAGCTAACGTGATTAACATGCGAAATAAGAATGACTCATCTTCCAGTGCTTCAAAAAGCAATTTCACATCTTTCTCGTCATACACCTCAATATCTTTCACGGGTATTTCCTTAGGTTTCTTCACACCAATCATCGGGCTTTCTTTAATTACTTTCCATTCGACAGCTCTTTGGAAGATGCTTCTCAACACTCGATATATATATACGATAGTTGCCGAAGAAACTACTCCTTCTTTACCGTCCAGCCGTATATTGATGGAATCCAAAAATCTCATAATATGCATTGTTTTGATTTTGTCAATTTGAACGCCTTTAAAGTAAGGAATAATACGATTATTTAAATGTGTAGTATAATTTTCTATTGATTTCAGGCTAAGGTGTTTGTCGGCAAATTTAGTTTTCCATTCATGAACAAATGATTCAAAGGTCATTTTTTCTGGGGCAATAAATTCGCCAGATTCAACCTCTACAACAAACTTAGCTAACTCCAAATTGGCTTCTTTGTTTGTTTTCGCCTTAATTGTTTTAGTGCGTTTGATCCTTTTGCCTGTTGAATCGTATCCTAATTCTACAGTCAGCAGATAAGATTCTTTCCCTCTTTTACGTGCCGAGGCCATAGGAGATTCCTCCTTGAATTTTAGAGATCCATTTGAAATTCAGGCTTGAAATGACCGGCATAAACTCCACATATATGAACTTCATTAGGAAAAACTTCAATAGAATTATACTTGGGGTTTTCTGGTACAAGCTTAACTACGTTCCGATCCGCATCCCAAAAAACTCGCTTTAAAGTGCCTTCTTCTCCATTAACAATTACAGCAGCTATTTGACCGTTTTTTTCAACCCAATTACTGGCTCTCAGATAAACAATATCTCCATCTTCAATACCAACTTGCATCATACTGTCGCCTTGAACTTTCAAAGCATAGTCAGGCTTTTTTTTATTAAGCATTGGATAGACAACATAATCCTCAATATTAGAATCTGCTATTATTCCATCACCAGCGCAAATCGCACCAATTACAGGAATTGTACCCCATGGATTATCAATGTTAGCTTCCTTTAACAAAAGAGCATCTAGCTTATCATTTGATTGATTTAATATTGTTTCGGAGTTTTCATTTAAAATTCCGGCCTTTTCAAGCAGTTCATAATAATTTATTTGATAGGCGTCTGCTATTTTCTTTAATGCTGCTGGAGAAGGAGATACTTCTTTTTTGGTTTTTCTATTAATTCCTAGTTCAATGTCCCTAATGTATGAGTACGATACGCCACTCTTCTCCGCTGCATCTCGAAGTGAAATCTTTTTTTCTTTTCTTATACGTTCCAGGTATTGACCTAACAACTCACTCATTAGTAAAAACCCTCGCTTCCTCTATATGCAACAATATCGACAAGTTGTATTGTATAGTATATCCAACAAAAAGTAAAGTAAACAACACAAAAATAGGAGTTTTGATATAAAAATTGTTGTTGACAACACAAAACTATGAGAGTAGTATGTGAATTGTAAACGGGAAACAACAAAGAAAGGAGTAAAGTATATGCAAAACAACGTGAAATTCTTAAGGCGTAGCCAAGAGTATGATCTAACTCAAGAACAACTGGCCGAAGCGCTCAAGGTTTCGCGGTCAACGGTATCGCACATAGAAAGAGGTGGCGATATAAGCGGTTCGCTACTATTGAAGGTTGCACAGTTCTTTGAAAAAGACCCGAGAGAAATTTTTTTTGTCGATGATGTTGGGTAAACAACACACAATAACGAGGTGGCCATGTGAGCAATGATGAAAAATTACGAACAGTCGGTAAAAAGCTCATTCTACTTGCAAAGTTTAGGTATGGCTTTAAATGTGATCCTTTGAAAAATGCTGAACACCTTGCACAAGAGGTTGGGATCCATACAGAACTTGCCCTATCTGCTATGCATGCAGCCATGGATGACTCATGAGGAGGATTAAACATGACAACACTTACAGTTGCTGAAACAGCCGGGAAGTTAAAAGTTTCAACAAGCACAGTCTATGACCTGGTTAGAAAGAAACAGATCCCACATTTTCGTATTGGTCAAAAAATCTTTTTTAGATCAGACGCACTTGATAATTGGATTATGGATCTTGAGAAGGGGGTTGCACAGTGAGTAAACTGGTGTTCCTGGAAAACGGACGAGCCGTTACAGACAGTCTGACCGTAGCAGAAAAATTCGGCAAGGATCATGATCACGTAATTAGAGACATTCGCCAACAGATCAGCAAACTGAACGAAGCTAACGAATGCGAATGGGGTGTCTCCAACTTTGGGGAGACCCAGTACCAACATCCTCAGAACAAACAATGGTATCCAAAATTTGATTTGACGGAAGAAGCTTTTGCCATTGTTGCCATGTCATACGTGACTCCAGCGGCTATGAAAATGAAAGTGAGATTCTTGGAAGAATTCAAACGAATGCGGCAACAGATTCAATCGGGGATAGATCTCACCGGACTCAGTCCACAGCTCCAATTCATGATCCAGATGGAACAAAACCTAAAGCAGATTGAACGGCGGCAACAGGAAACAGAACAGCAGCTCAGTACAATCAAAGAAACATTCCTGCAGCGTGACGAGAATTGGAGACAAAAGATCACTGGCTTACTAAACGGTGCTGCTACTCGTTTGGGTGGACATCGTGAAGTAAGGACGGAGAGCTATCGACTGCTCGAAGAGCGTGGCCGCTGTAACCTTAATCTCCGGCTGGCTAATTTAAAGGAACGTCTGGCAGAGTCGGGAGCTACTAAGACAAAGATCAATGACGCTAACCGCCTTGATGTAATCGAGGCTGACCCTCGGCTTAAGGAAATCTATACGACTATTGTTAAGGAACTATCTATTGGGACATTAGCTTAGGAGGGACATATCCATGGGATCGAGACTTGATGCTAGAAAACAATATGCAAGTGAGATTATAGATAGGCTTAAGAGATATAACAGCATGTCTGGCTTGTCAGAAGCAGCATGGAAAATCATGAAAGAAGAGCTTGAATTTGCTTTTAGCGCTGGTGTGGATTACTCAGCTAATAAATTTGCGAAGGAGGAGACACGCAATGCCAAGTCATGACGTGCAATTAATCGCTGCTTATCGTAATTGTGTAGCCCGAGGAGCTACTAAAGAGCAACTAGAAGCATTTATCGAGCGTTGCCGGGAGCAATGGGCCGGAGATACTGCAATGCTGGCTGTAGTGAATGGTCTGCAGAATCATTAATGAAAGGAGCGTGAACATGAAAGAACAACGTGTGCGTGAAATAGCAAGAGAGGGAATGCAAAAGGAAAAAGCCACTGCTGTAACAGTGACTTCGATAATACATGTTAATGGATCAGTTAGTTCATCTGAAATTTCCCGAATGTTACTCCAAGAACTTGATCGGAGTAGAGACACAAGAAAGCTAGTTTAAATTCATTACTCGGATTCGAGAATGATTTAATAACTGCATTCTGTAAGTAAATCGGAAATGTCCCTGAATTTTCATTTGCTTTGTCAGACACTCCTTCATGAATCGTTTTTACGATTAGTCTCTGAGCATCATCAGAATCAAATTTAAATTCTCCATCCTCACCTTCAGTATCTGGATAAAGGTTATAAAGTTCAGCTGTAATTATCGCAGAATGAGTAAGGATTGCGAAACTTGAACCTTCAGGAATGCTAATTTTATCAATTTGTCCCGTCTTTAATGATTCTACTATTTTAGCAAAACCCATTACATGACTAGTTTTAAAATCGTATTCTTTGTTATTTGACATATTACCACCTCCCCTCAAACTGATTATTCGACAGATGGTGGACAAAACCCTTGAAAGGAGCATGAAAAATGACTATTGAACGCCTAAACCAACGCATGGAAGTCCGTAGACGCTTGAACGAAGTATACAGACTGAAAGAGATCGCCATTCATTCTGGGGTTGATACTGCTGACCTGGATGAAGAAATCAAACTTCTGGTAACTGAACTCTACAGAAAGGAGGGACAAGCCATATGAAACGTCAACACGCTCTGTCAGTGGAATTAAAAAGCGGGGAGATCGCTATTGTCGATAAAGGCCGCAAAAGCTTCCAGATCTACAACCGTGGGGAACAAGCTCCGGCTGCTAAATTAAAAAGCCTATTTGACATCATCACACTAAGGGATTTGCTGAACGATGCCTACCCAGTGGAGGATTACTCTCATGCTCAAGTGCGGGTGCAAAAAAGCAGCTCTCTATGAGGTTTACGAGGATAAGCAACCGCATTGCTTAGAGTGCATGCTTGATGCAGTAGATTGCCGAGAAATGGTCTTAGTAAGGAGGATTGATGAATTTGCAAATACGGATCAAGGCAAGCACGGAGTATGCGGACCTGTTCGCTCTGAGTAAAGCAGGAGGCTGGTATGTGCCGGGGAAGAATCCTAAGTTTGCTTTTAACACCGAGCAGCAGCGCCAAGCATATGAACGAATCAGGAAAGGGGAATTAAAGGATGGAAGTGTACCTGAAGAGAGTCATAAAAAGACTGGAGAAGTTGCAAGACGACACTACGGGCGTGGCTCCTTACGCAGCCTTGATTGATGTGGGGTATTTCTTAAGCTCTGATCTTGCAACGGCTATTGATGAACTGAAAACAGTTCTTAACCAAATGAAAAATGACCCCGGTTGCACCCGAAGTCATTGAGTAGTTCGCATTAATAAATTTTCTACGAACAAAATAACACAATTTCTAGGAGGTTGTAAATAGATGAATCCAATGTTGCAAGAAGAGCTGGACGAAATCGAGCAGTTAGAGGCGGAAGAAATACAAGGTTTCCGGGTCCATGACTTGGAGTCTTTGAACTGGGTATTCCGCAAGTTGGCTGCCATTGAAGCCAAGAAGACGGAAGTGAATAGACTTGCCGCAGCTGAGTTGTGCCGTATTGAGGATTACCGCAAACGTGAGCTGGACAAGCTTCAGCGCGATGAGGAGTATTTCCATGGGCTGGTGTCTGGATATGCTCTGCAACGCCGGGAAGCGGATCCTAAATTTAAATCGGAGAAAACCCCGTATGGTTCCCTTACTCTCAAAAAACAGCAACCTAAGTGGAATTATGATGATGCCAAACTGGTTGAATGGCTTAAGGCGAATGAACGAGTTGATTTGATCCGGGTTAAAGAGGAACCAGTTAAAACAGATATTAAGAAGCAGTTTACCGTTACTGATTCCGGTGCAGTCGTGGATCCGGACGGTCAAAAGGTTGAAGGTATCCAGGTTGAACACCGTGGTGACGAATTGGTCATCAAACCGGAGGTGTGACATGAGCAAAGCCCAACTTTACCAAAAGATTAGCCAAGTGATGCAAGATGTGGACTATCTTCAGAAAGACGACAGGGTGGAATTCGGCAATACCAAGTATCGTGCAATCAGTGAAGAAAAGGTTACTTCAACCGTTCGGGAAAGCCTGATTCAAAACAAGCTTGTCATCCTACCAATAGAGCAAATACACAGTCGGGAGGGCACTCTTTCGACGGTGGATGTCAAATATAAGATCGTTGATACAGAGACAGGCGAATACGAAATTCTTGTTTCCTCTGGAACCGGGGCTGATACGCAGGATAAAGGTGTAGGCAAGGCGATGACGTACGCCTATAAATACTTACTCCTGCGCACCTTCGCCATACCAACAGGGGAGGACCCTGACAAGACAAGTAGTGCTGAACTGGATTCTAATCAGAAGCAGAAGGAGGAGCAGGCAAAGAAGCCTCCAACCTCTCTCAAATCAAAGTGGAAACTCCTTAAAGGCGGTATGGATGGGTTTGACGATTGGGTTGTACAAATGCTGGAGAAAAAGCATGATTACCCGGCTATGGAGCGGGCTCTTATAAAGAAAATCGAAGAAATGAAAGCCAAGGAGGCTGAAGCCAATGCTTAACCGTGTAATTCTGATCGGCAGACTAACAAAAGACCCAGAACTGAGATATACGTCAGCAGGGGTGGCAGTTACCCAATTCACCATTGCGGTAGACAGGCCGTTCACCTCGCAAGGTGGGGAACGTGAAGCGGATTTTATACCGGTTGTCACATGGAGACAGCTGGCGGAGACTTGCGCCAACTACCTGCGCAAAGGTCGCCTGACCGCAGTTGAAGGCCGCATTCAAGTACGGAATTACGAGAATAACGAAGGTAAGCGAGTCTATGTAACTGAGGTCATCGCTGATAATGTACGGTTTTTAGAAGGGAAGAAAGACAATGGCGATGCTAGGGGTAATCATGGCGACACCTTCCAGGACGAGGGTACACCTATTGATATCTCTGACGATGATTTGCCTTGGTGAGTGTAGATGAGCATTTATACAAAAGAGCAAATCGGTAAAAAGGAAGCGGATCTCAAGTCATTGTATAAGCGAATCAATGAAATACCAGAGGATGTGGATAATCCGGGCGATCTTGCCCGGAAAATCACCTTATACACCATGGCTCAAGGTATTATTGGCTCGATGTATGCCCAGTCAATATATGAGCACGGCCATGCCAAAGTGGTCCTGAAAAATAAACGTCTTACTTTGATGGAGTCATACCCACCTGGTGAAACAATCAAATCAAAGGAAGCTCGCGCGGAAATCGATACATTCGACTTACAAGAAGCTGAAGCGCTGGCCAGAGCAATCGCTAAACGGTGGGAAGCTGCATATAACCAGACTGAACAATTAGCAAACGCTCTAAAAAAAGAGCTCGAGATTCTAAATGACGAACTGAGGGCAGGTGGGCGCTAATGGATTTTGGATTTAACCCTGTCTCAAAGCCTAACTATCGCCGTAGGAAACCCACAAGCAGGATGCGTGGGCGAATCAAGCCAGAAGTATACAAAGCCGCTATGGAGCGTTCAGGCGGACGCTGTGAGCGCTGTGGGATAGGTGGGTACTTAGAGGCTGCCCACCTGATCCGGCGCTGGAAGATCGAGACTGAAACGACAGTACAAGATATCGCCATGCTCTGCGGCCCAGTAGTCAATACCGGGACATGCCATAACTGGGTGGACTATACGGCTGAGGGCAGGGAGTGGGCTGAAAAATATAGGGACTCTTTGTACGAGTGTTCCGATAAATTCCGGGAAATTCCCGGAAACACCAAGAATGAATGGGAAACTGAGGGGATGGAGGACGATGGCTGAAAAAAGGATGATTTCGAAGGTCATCTCAATTTCGGAGAAAGTAAACGAATTGCCTGATATCTTCGACATGCTACTCTTCACCTGGATGATACCTCATACCGATGACTTCGGCAGGTTGGCTGGATCACCGGCGAAAATAAAAGCATTAGTTGTGCCGATGCTGGACAAGGGTAAGGCCGAAATAGAGGCGTCATTACAGCGTTTGAACGACAAAGGGCTAATCAATTGGTATGAGGTGGATGGAGAAAAGGTTGTCCAAATCACCCAATTTGAAAAGCACCAACAAGGATTACACAAGCGAACAAAGTCTAAATTCCCGGAACTTCCCGGAAATTCTGAGAATGTCCAAGAATTTCCCTCTGAAGGGAAGGGAACTGAAGAGAAGGGAACTGAAAAGGAAGAGAAGGGAAGGGAACAGATTTCACCTGACGGCGGCAACTGCAACCCTTACAGATTTTACGAAAATGGATTTGGAACAATTAACCCAGTTGTTTCTGACAATATTGATGACCTTTCGAAAGAGTATGGTGACCTCTGGTTATGCAAGGCGATGGAGTTAGCCATTTTGAGAGGGAAAAGGAATATGAAATACGTTCAGGGTATCTTGAAAAGCTGGCAAGCGGATGGATTTGACGAACCATGGGATCAAGATAAACCAAAAGAAAGCCGGTTGTCATTTTTAGAACACATGTAAGGAGTTGAATAAATGACTCGTGAAGAAGCGGTAAAGGCGTTCAAACGATTAGCAGCCAGTTATCCCAACTGGAAGGTTGATAAGGATATCGCAGAAATCTGGATCGAGGAGTTGCAAGAAGCAGACGCTGAGCACGTTTGGGCCAACACCAAAGAGCATATCAAGGTCAGTAGATTCGCTCCTGCAATTTCAGAGATTGTCAGACCTAACTCGGATGTCTTAGCCGAGAGAGAGAAGGAAGAAACACGGAAGCGGATCCGAGAGCAGGAAGAGCGGGAAAAGGTCATTGTTCCGCCACCGTGGGAACGTGAAGGCATCGACAAGAAAATATGGATGCAACGGGAGATAGCCAAGGCCAAGGAGAAATTGAAATGAGCTATTACAGCATTGAAACGGAACAGGCCTTGCTTGGATCTATCCTGATTGAGCCGGACTTAATTTATGAATCAGTGTTAAATCCTGAACATTTTTATCAAGAAGAGCATCGGCTAATATACGAAAACATGCTGCAGATGAAAGGGAAGCAAGAGAAGATCGAGGTTGTTTCCTTGGTTGCAAGGATGGGGGCCGCTGTTCAAGATATCGGCGGTGTCCAATACCTTGTGAATCTCAGCAGCACTTTCCCAATGGTGGAGCAGTTCGCAAAACATGAACAGATCGTAAAAGAAAAGTTTCTAATGCGTACCGGCATGACATCCATTAAGCAACTTTACAATGACATGCCGGACAACCCCAGGGAGCTAGCAGCAGAGCTTATGAGTCTTTCTGAGAGCATTGGCGATGAGGTCCGAACAGAAGGCGGCTTTAGGCACATTAAGGATGGCCTAATGGACCATTTCGACCAGCTAGAGCGCAAGAAAGAACACGGACTAGCATCAGGAGCGAAAACGGTAGGAAAGGCCTTAGACAAGCTCACAGGGCGCTGGAAGAAGCAAACCTTGAACATCATAGCGGCCCGTCCATCGGTCGGCAAAACGGCTTTTATGCTCAATAACGCCACGGAAGCTGGCAAAGATGGCATGACCGTAGCGATATTTAGCCTAGAACAACCGGAAGTGCAACTGCTAGATCGGATGATAGCCGCTGAATGCCGGATTGATGGCGAAAATGTCCGGGATGCCAAATTGACGGATGACGAGTGGAGCAAGTACACAATGGGCCTTTCAAGTTTGGCTGAATTGGAAATTTATATTGACGACAAACCAGGAAGGACCATACAAGAGATCCGGGCGGCAGTCCGCAAGCTGAAAAAGAAGCACCCTGAACTTATCGTATTCATTGATTACCTGCAGCTGATCCATGGAGGCAAAAAGTTTGCCGGTGGTCGGAATGAAGAAGTCGGTTATATCAGCAACTCGTTGAAACAGATGGCCCGAGAAAATGATTGTCCAGTTATCGCTTTGGCTCAACTTAGTAGAGGTGTGGAGCAGCGCCAGGACAAGCGTCCGATGATGTCAGATCTACGGGAGTCGGGGAACATCGAGCAGGATGCCGATACAATCACCTTTTTATACCGGGATGATTATTACAACCAAGAAACTGAGAAGAAAAACATTATTGAATGCATAGTGGCTAAGAATCGTGAAGGTTCGGTTGGCACAGCAGAGATGGCGAATCTGAGACAGTACGGTAAATTCCTAGATTTGGAGGTGCGGCATTGAATTCACTGACAGAATTCATGGCTAAAAAGTCAGTTGGCGAACTATATGCCATCATCCATAGTGAGGAATTTGACTATGACATTCGAATTCATGCAACTGGAGAGATCATGAGAAGAGAGGGGGATCCTCCTATGGGAAAGGAACAACACCGTGAAATAAAGGTAAACAACCTCAGGAGAAATAGTATTTATATTGCCTGTGAAGAATTGGACTTTACCTGGAGTAGTAAAGAGGTATACCAGTTCAATAGGTACATGAAGAACGGGAAAACACTTGAAGAGATTGCAGAGCTGTTTGAAAGAAATATAGACGAAGTCCGGATATTGCACATTGACTGGTGCAGAAGACGAAGACCAAGAAAAATGGGGAGGAATCTGATCGATGCGATTTGTGGGAATTGACCCAAGCACTAAGACGGGAATCGTCATTTTGGACAAGGATGGTAATTTGCTTGATGGATTCGAGGTAACAGCAAAAGGGACGGATCCGGGGCGCATGGCAAGCATTATAACTGATGTGTATGGCAATGTTGAGCCGGGTGATGTTATCGCCATTGAGGGGTTTGCTTACGGAGCCAAGGGAAACGCTGTAGGAATTCAATATGGATTAGGTTTCGGCATTCGAATTGAGTTTTATAACAGTGGCATTGATTACTTGGAAGTTTCGCCAGGATCACTAAAGAAATTCGCCAGCGGCAAAGGCAATACCAAAAAGGATGAGCTCGCCGTACACATTTTTAAACAATGGGGCTTCGAACACAAATCAGATAACGTTCGTGACGCTTTCGTACTGGCTCATATAGCCCGTGCTATACGTATGGGCACAGCAAGTACCAAATACCAGCAGGAAGTCATACGGGCCATCCTAGAGCCTCCTGCAAAGCAAAAGAAGCGAGCATAGGGAGTATAAGAGATCGGTAACGGCCTTGTCACACCACGGAATAGAACTGGTGTTTCCTTGAATACAAATTATGGAGGTATTTATGAACCTTACAAAGCTATTTGAAATGCAACGTGAACTAGATGAACGGATCGTAAAAGAGAAGGGGCTAGAGGGCCGGGACCTGCTGCCTGAGAAGATTTTAGCTCTGCAAGTGGAGCTCGGGGAATGCGCCAATGAGTGGCGAGGGTTCAAGTTTTGGAGTGAAGACCAAGAATCTAGAACAATGCAATATCGGAAAGTCTTAAAGAGGTTTTTATCCAGGGATGAATACATCAGTCGAGAACAATACAACCCACTCCTAGAAGAATACATTGACTGCCTGCACTTTATATTGTCGATTGGCCTAATTGATGACTTGTATACGTATGTAGGGACATTCGAACCAGTGACAAGCGATAATATCACTAAAATATTTAACCGTATCTTTGGGGCTGTCAGTTACATTTCGGAAGACTTCGATGCCTATGAATATCAAATGCTGCTTGAATTCTTCTTCGGCCTTGGCAAAATGCTCGGCTTCACCTGGGAACAAATAGAATCAGCCTATAAAACCAAATGGGAGATTAACCAACAGCGTCAATCTACCGGCTATTAACCCCTATAAGGGATAACCCCGGTATACGGCCCCCACTGCGTTGGGCGGATTCGGTCGGGACGATGGCGGCATACGCCGCAAAAAAATCACAAACTATGAAAGAAGGTTGAGAGGTTATGGCAAGAATCATCGTTGAGCCTAGATACGACACAACAGGCAAGTTAATACAGGAGCATGACGTGCTGAAGGACGAAGAGACAGGAGAGATGGCTCTAGTTATCCAAGCAAAGAATAAAACTGGCGTAAGAGGTCTGGCGGTTGAGAATACGATCATCGGCTTAGGTGATTGGCTGGATGTGTACCCAGATGGTGTTTGGACTATCGTTGGTAACGCTGGTGTATCTGCAAAATAAGCCCCGTAGAGGGTCTAAGGGAGAGATAACAGTGAGACGCTATAAATTCGCTCACAAGCATTGGAATTATTTTGAAGGAAATGGCGGCGACTATAAATCAGTTTCACGCAAAACAAAAAAATCTGTAAAAAGAGAAATGGACGAAATAGCCCAAGAATGGGACGACTATATGGATTCAGAAGATTACAGGTTTATGCAGCTCCCAGATTGCCCGTGGTGCGGCGGTGGTGGTGTTTATCGGGATCATCCATTTGATACGGGATACAGTTGCCCGGATTGTTACGGATCGGGAAAAGCCGGATGGGATTTTGACGAGAATCGCAATAAGGTGATTAGGGAGGCTAATACCCATGAGTAAGCTACAAGAGATACGAAAGGTGCTGGAAGCAGCTACAGAGGCCAGAACTGGGCCATGGTATATAGGCGCTCAATCACCAAACGGTTGCATCAATATTGGATCCAAAGGAGTTATGGTTGCTCAATGTTTGGAAGCCTCTCCAGCTGCATTAATCGCCCATACCCCTGAATACCTATCCTACCTATTACAGCGAGTAGAGATACAAGAAAGCAGATTAGAGAGTCTGAATGAGGAAAGCATGTCTAATTTCCGGGCAGCTCATGAACGCGGAAAGGAATCCAAGAGATTACGTAAGGCCCTTGAAGAAGCTTTTGAGCGTCTGTGTAACGCTCAGCCTAACACAGCTGGATTCATTCTTGCAGCAGCCTTGAAAGAAGGCCGACAGGCCAACGAGACGACCGAATAAGCCCAGTATACGGGGGCCGCTTTAAGGGCTTTATCTATCCATAAAGGAGCGAATAACAATGAAAGTTAAAGAGCTAATTGAGAAACTGCAGGAGAAAAACCCAGAAGCAGAAGTTTCAGTGATCACGGTCGGCAATAAAAACCAGTGGGAATATACTTCAAACCCAAAAGTAACATCACACAAAAACAGCTTCGGGGAAACAGTGTGGATTCAATAAATCAGCCTATCTATCCATACAGGGGAGGGAAACAAAGATATGCCAGTAAGAATAGGAGGCAAGAGAGTCATGGATAAACCAAGACTGATAGATGCAGATAAGATAGAGAAATGGGCCCAAGAGCAAAAGAAAGCGATTAGAGAAAGTGAGGGGTACTCTGAATTATATAGCGTTGGGCGTATCAGTTCATATGACCATTTTATTAACGCATTAGAAGAAGGTTCGTTTACCCCTGACCCCATCCCCTTACCAACCATTAAGCCGGGAGATATGGTGAAAAGTAATGGAGTCGTAGTACAGGTTGATGAAAAATTTGCTACCATCGAAGACTATGTTGGTAATCGTTATCATGCATTGCTTGATAGTTTGGAGGTAGTGGAATGAGTAGAGACTGGCAGAAGGACATGAGCATGTGCAAGGAAGCAACAGAAAGCCCAGATATGTGTATTGGCGATACAGAAGTATTCAGCGAGTACGTAGAGGTCGGTGGAGAGCAAGTTTTAATTGGCAGATTCAACAAAACAGAAGACGCATTATTTTTCTGCGAAGCACATGAAGCCCTTCCCTACTGGCTCCAAAAATACGCAGCAGAGAAAGCACGGGCAGATAAGCTGAGTGAAGCAATAAATAAAGCAATAAGTAGGCTTAGACAAGGGGATTTAATTGAGGGAGGTGTGATCCTAAGAGAAGCTCTTTACCCCTTACCAGAGAGAGAAAAAGATTCCCTACCTACAGAGGATTAACCCCTATACAACCTTATACCACCCTATACGGCTGCCGCTAACGCTGGGTAATTCGGTCGGGACGATGGCGGCAAGCCGCAAAATACGAAGGAGTGTTCAACTTGTCCACTAATCCAAATGTATCAATAAAATATCAAGTCAAAAAAGTCTACTGCTCCTGCTGTAATCAAAAGTTACCTGAACCTAAAACCAGGGATAGTGAATTCAAGATCAGCAAAGAAACAGCCCTTAGCTGGACAGACTGGGATGGAATGGAGACCGAATATATAGAAGATATGATCCCTGAATTTGTTCATGAGACCATTAGCTTCTTTGCCACAGATTCGTTTGAAAGAATAACTGTTGATAAAGGCGAGTTCGAGAGGGTCAAAGAGTTCATTCTAAACGAAGTTGTTACCCCATCATAAACCAAAGGGAGAGATAAAGAGTATGGCAAAATACAAATTTAAGATTTATTCGCCTTATGTCGGAGCAGATGTGGTTGAAGAGGTGGAGATACCTGATGAAAAATTCGAGGGATTAACTGAGGACGATAAAGAAAGTTATCTGAACGAAGTGGTCCGTGATTGGATGCTCCACACAATAGAGTGGGGTTGGGAAGAAGTAGAAGAATAGGCCGACAGGCCATCGAGACGACCGAAATACTCAGCGTAGCGGTGGCCGTATAGCCCTGTAATAGTCAGTAAGGGAGGATATAGCATGCAAATCACACAAGGGAAATCATACTGGGGATACAATGGGAACCGGTTAGTTGAGCGAAAAGTAACCCTAATTGAGACACGTAGCAGTGGCGCCAAGTATGTGAATTGGGTCCATATCAAAAGGGACTTATCTTTAGGAACACACAGATGGACGGAAGAACGGAAATTTCGTGATTGGGCACTATTTGAGGTCGGGGAGGATATAGAAGAATGATCATACCAAAAGAAAAAGAATGGGTCATCTGTAATCAAGTTTTTTACGCTGACACTGGCGCGCTTTATGGATATAAGCTTAGAAACCGTGATTATAAAACTAAAATTATATCATTTGAAACAGGTAGGGACCTTATAAATAAAGGGGTTATCGAAGAAGGCCTACGGATGGAACTTGTATATATTACGGTACCAAGGGATTTCAAGGAGCACATAATAGGGGAGGAATCTTGTAGTGGATAAATATACGAAGCTCAAGTTTATTCTTGGAAGCACGATTGAAGATGCTGTTAAACAATTGTTGGAGTATAGAAAACAGGGGAAGTTGGCTTGTTGTGATTTCAATGGCACTACACTATTTTCCGACACGGTAACTATGGACGATGCCTATATGCAAATAACGGGAAAAACTAAATACGAGTTCGATAATCAAATATCCGAACGCACACGGGAGTTTGAAAGACAAGAGAGGGAACACAAAGAAAAGATTCCTGAACTGACCGAGCTTTGGAGAAGTAAAGGCAAAGAAGTCCTTCCGGAAGACAGATGGGAACTATGGGATAAAATCGTACCCATTCGGCTTGATGACTTGTACCAAGGAATGGAGCTGGGATCTTGTTTGGAGATAGTGAGCATCTTGAATAATAACGGCTCGCTGGATGAAGCCAAAGTGAAAATTGAGAGTCAAGGTCACTCGGGTATGTCGTATGGGTTGGTATGTTCTATGGTTAAGGAATTTTCCGACCGTGGAGAAGAGTTTGTTAACTATGTTAGGTAAGGCAAGAGAGGAGATAAAGACATGACAATAGTTGATTGGATGATGGCCCATCCGTGGATGACACTATTCATCTGCTTGGCCTTCGCCTGCGCGTTGAGTAATCTGGGCAGAAACAACGGTTTGAACGGATCGAAACGAGAGGATGAAGAGTATGACACAAACAGATTATGACGAGAGTCTTGTTTTGGATAATCTAAAGCTCGTCAATTATGCGATAAGAAAAATATGGCCAGCAGTAAAGGGTGGGATATTCAGCTACGAGGATTTAGTATCTGAGGGTACTATAGGGTTGATACAAGCCGCTAAACGATTCGACCCAAACAAAGGATATAGTTTCACGACTTTCGCTGTACAAGTTATATCTGGTCACGTAAAAAGGTATGTCGATAATAACGGGAAAACGATCAGGTATCCAATCCACATTACAACAGCCGCTATTAAACTTGCAAAGTTAGGATTTACCGGAACGGAGCCTGTTGAGGCTGCAGCAGAGGAATTAAACTGCACCAGGTTCATCGCACAACTAACACTGAACTGTATTAGGGATCGTAAGCTGCTATCCACTGATTACAATGAAACAAGTGACAGCCAAGAAGGAGATTATAGTTTTAGCCGTTTCGCTTCTATGACCCAAGATTACTCCGGTCTACTGGTGTCGGACTTCCTGGATAAGTTAAGGCCAACTTACAAGGAAGTTGTAAATGAGGTTATGAAGGGTTTAAGCCTAAGGGAGATTGCAGTAAAGTTAGGGTACTCCAAAATGACTGTATTTAACAGATTGAATGCAGCAAGATATTACTTTGACATGTATTGCAAAGGCGAAAAATTACCAAGCATTAAAAACCAGGTAGAGAATGCTAGAACGAGGGATTCACGTTTTAGAACAAGGGAGGCTGTAGTGCATGCAGCAAACGGCTAAGACTTATTGGGTGTGGACAGCCAAGGCAGAAAAGGAGAATCCGCAACGATCAAAAGAAGGCGATCCGATATGGCCGCATTATCAGCACAAGGCTCCTGCAGAATGGCTGGAACGGGGACTTATCATTGATTCAACGGAATTTGAACGTTCCGGGCAAGCTGATTTATTTGAATTTCTGTCATAAAGTGCAAGTGAATGGTCGAAAATAAGGCCTTTATATATTATAATTAGTAAATAAATACAAATAAGGGGTGATGAATATGGGCGCGAAACAGATAACACTTGATATATATAAAGTCGATGAGAACGCAACGAGGGAAGCGGTAGAAAAATATCTGCTTCAGGCAAGAGAATACAAGGTAACCGAGTACATCCCAGAAGAACCAAGTATGACAGCGTCCTATTCGGATATGCCACGGAGCAACACAGGCGTTACCAGTGATCAAACGGGCGACCTAGTCACTAGGATGCTGGACGAGATAGAACGCCGCAGGAAGCATGTAGAGAGGGCTGAGAAGGCCATTAGCCGGTTAGGATGGAAACAGCAGAAGTTGATCCGTGCCCGGTATATGGATGAAGACGATTCATGGGACTATGACACGGCACAACAGATCGGATACAGCGACCGACATTACAGACGAATTAAATCCATTGCAATATACCGGTTAGCGAGCACTCTTGGATTGATTGTTCTAAAGGATTAAATTTATGGCCGGAAAATGTCCGCTCTATGTCCGCTTCATGGACAGAAGCCGTGTTAATATTACATTATGGGAAGTTGAATAAAGGACGTCACAGGGATATTATATCCCGTTTAACAGGCTGGCTTTCGAGCTGGCCTTTTCTTATGTCGTGAAGCATTTACCTGAGCAACTTCCCACAAAATAAAATAGATAACATTCCCTAAAACTGTTGTCTTCACAAAAGCGCTCACTTGGTTGTGGGCGCGTTTATATCGGCATCATAACCTTAACATACACGTATACTCCGCTCTTGCCCGATGCGTGCTCGGGTTGATTCCTCCTTTGCGCTGTGACTGCAGCAGCTAAATAGCGGATCGCAGGGGCTGCCGCTGCCTAAGTAAAGCGGTGTATTTTCAATTGCAGGAAAAAAGTTCCTAGTGTCGAATTTTGATATTAGGAGGATGATATATGGAAGCGATAATAACCAAAATTTTAGGAGTGGCAAAGTATACAAATAAGTTTTTTATAATTGTAGCTGTAGGTTCAGCTATTTTATTATTCTCTTCAAAATCATTCGTAGATAATTTAGGTTTGTTGCAATTCACCAAAGACAATAAGCAATTTATTGGAATGGCATTCTTAGTTTCGGCGGTTGTTTCGGTGGCTAATATAATTTCTTTTGTTTATCAAAAAGTTACTAAATCAATCAGCTATAACAAGCGGATGAAGAAGCGTAAGGAACGGCTGCATCAGCTTAACCCAATAGAGAAAAAGATATTATTATACTATTTCGTTAATGGAACTAATACACAGCTATTAGCGATTAACGATGGGACGGTTAGGGAACTGGAGGGAAACCGTATCATTCAAAGAGCATCTGATATAAGCCGAGCAGGTGTGAAATTCCCTTATAACTTGAACCCGTGGGCAAGAGAATATATTACTAATAATCCAAATTTATTAAAGGTAGATGATGCAGAAGCCGCTTTGATTCAACGCGAATTAGATAGAGAACGGTGGGAATGGTAAGTAACAATCAGATAATCATTGCGCTTGGAATGTAGTCGCTCATGTGAGCGGCTTTTTTTATTTGTTAAAGAGAGGGTGAATGAAACGGAAGTGACAATCAGTGCAACGAACATCGAACCAGTTAAAGAAGTGCTAGTTATCCTTGCAGATGTTCTGAAGGATGAACGCTTACCAGAAAACATACGACAGGAATATCATGACCGCTTTGAATCCATCGTGTGGGAGGAATGAAGGTGCGTATGATTCAATGGCTCATTAAAGTTACATACGGAAGAAATGAAGAACAACCAATGAACAGAGAAGAACGTAGGCAAGGGGTGAAAAGGGCGTGACTATACGAACCCATTGTGATGCAGGATGCCAGAAGCCATTCAGCGTAGATCAGTTTGATACAGACAATCTACATGACGGCATAGAGCGAGTAAGCTTTACATGTCCTCATTGTGATCACAGGTATACAGCATTCTACACAGACACAGAGATACGCAAGCTGCAGGAACGAATCAGGAGAGTACAGAGGCGCTTCGCAGATCCTTCAGACAATCACGAGGATGTAGCTAAGAAGGAAGTAGCATTAAGGGCTGAGATCAAAGAGAAGATGGATGCGCTTAGGCAGAGACAACATGAATGAGTACAAAACACTCGAACAGAAGCGTAAGTTCTACGATGGACGTGAATGGAAGCGTCTTAGAGAAAGAGTTAAGGAACGCGACAACTACGAATGCCAGGAGTGTAGGCGTAACGGTAGCGTAACCATTGACCTGAATGAATACAGTGAGAGTGCCAAGCGTAAGAAGATAGCTCTTGTAGTGGACCATATCAAAGAGCTTGAGGATCATCCAGAGCTTGCGCTTGAAGAGAGTAACCTAGAGACATTGTGTGTAGCATGCCATAACAGCAAACATGATAGGGCATTCGAAAAGAACGTGAACAGGTGGCAGCATGATGAACGATGGTAAGAGAGGAGGAGTCAAATGAAAGAGCTTAAGGTGTTTCTGAAGAAGAAGGGCGCTAACACTCTTACTCGAAACAGTGAGGGACGTTGGTTGTTGGATGGCAAGGAAGTAGACCAAGAAAGAGCTATCGTTGAAATGGCTGAAGCTGTTCAGGATTTAGGTTACTGGTGTCAGGTAGCCAAGGATGTATTACCAACAGAAGATTTCGTAATGGTTCAAGAAGCATACGAGTATAATCCTGAATCAGATTGATATTGGAAAGATGCCAGAACCCCCCCTGTCATAAGATTTTAAAAAGTTTTATCTCTGGGCACCGGGGAGGGGCTGTGCTGTCGAGTTTTTTGACTTTTTTCGCGTGATATTAACTATTGGAAACGAATGTAAATTGTTAAAGAGAGGGGGAGATTCGGTTGGCTGCTGTTGACAGGGACAAGTTAAGAAAAAAAATCGAGAATGATCTTAAGAGACAAATGAAATTAAACGGAACGACATTCAGTTATCACAGCGATTTGGTTCAAGACTATCTGTCATTGTGGGATTTGAAAAATGAATTAGTTGATGATATTCGAGACACAGGCATAACTGTTCCGGGTATGCACGGGCCTAAATCGAACCCGTCAATTAATGATTTACATAAGACCAATGACCGAATGATAAAGATACTGGACGCCTTGAATTTGAATGTGCCGAAAGCAGAAATCAGTCCTCCTAAGGATGGTTCAAAAAGTGATCTACTATGATCCGGCAGAAGTATGTTGAAGCATACATCGCATTGTACCAATTCGGCAGAATCAAATTCAATACCGAGCGAATCCAGTTAATCGAATATTTGAAACGGGATGTACTGTCCCGGGACGATCTTTACTTTGATGACGAAATGATTGAGAACTGTATCCGGTTTGTTGAAAAGTGGTATTTCCCACTTCAACCTTTCCAGAAGTTCTTAATTGCTTTCGTCTTTTTATTTCAATCAGAAGGCGACAGGGTTTTTTACCGTAAATTCCTTTGGATGATGGGCCGCGGCGGTGGTAAAAACGGTTTGATTACGGGTATATGTCATTTCCTTATCAGTGAGTTGCACGGGATACGAGAATACAACATCTCAGTCATAGCCAACTCCGAGGAACAGGCAAAGACTTCTGTTGAAGAAGCAGCTAAGACGATTAAGCGAGAGCCCACGTTGCTAAAGCATTTCAAACCAACAGCCACTCAGGTACTGGCAAAGGGTACGGACAGCGTATTCAAATTTCGGACATCCAACGGTAACACCAAGGACGGTTTGCGTGATGGTGCTGTCGTATTTGACGAAATCCATTACTTTGAAACAAATAAAGATGTACGGGTGCACATCTCGGGTTTGGGGAAGAAGAAGAACCCACGGGAATTTTACATTGGTACAGATGGATATGTACGTGAAGGCTTCTTGGACAAGTTGAAAGACAAGGCTGCAAAAGTGCTGAAAGGTGAAGCGCGGGCCAACTCACTTTTTCCGTTCATTTGCAAATTGAATGACGAAAATGAAGTTGACAATCCGAGCGCTTGGGAGCTTGCTAACCCGATGCTTAGTGAGCCACGAAACGAGTACGCCCAAGGCCTGTTTGACACAATCAGAGAAGAATACGAAGACCTGGCGGACGATCCATCTAACCGGGAAGAGTTTATGACCAAGCGCATGAACTTGCCTCTGACGGACTTGGAGCGCTCTGTAGCCAAGTGGGAAGAAATTGCCGGGACGAATCATCCTATACCTAATCTTGAAGGGAGAGAGTGCATTGGTTGTATTGACTTTGCTCAGATCCGAGACTTTGCCGCTGTTGGTTTGGTATTCAAGCATGATGGTAAGGTGCCGTTCATTACACATTCCTTTACCCGTAAGGAATTTGTTGATAAATATTACGGTTACTCGATGCGAGAAGTTGAGACGACTCAAAAGTTCGCCCCCATAAAAGAATGGGAATCCAAGGGTCTGCTGACGGTCCTGGATGAAGAGATGATCAACCTGGAGCATATCGTTAATTGGTTCGTTACAATGCGGTTGAAATACAGCATCACGAAGGTTGTCGGTGATAACTACCGAATGGAAATGCTTAAGCCGATGCTTGAAGCGGTTGGCTTCGAGGTAGAAGTAATTCGCAGACCGGAAGCGATTCACGGTCTCTTAGCGCCCCGTGTGGAGATGTATTTTTCCAAGGGGATGTTTGTATGGGGAGATAACCCGTTAATGCGCTGGTACACTAATAACGTGCTTGTAAGCATAAAGAAAGACGGGAACAAGGTATACGGTAAGAAAGAGCCGATCCGTAGGAAGACAGACGGGTTCCAGGCTCTTATTTGCGGTTTGTATCGTATTGAGGAATTGACCGAGATGAGTATTTCGGATTCACTGGATATGCTCGAAGCGCTGAATTTCTAAGGAGGGGGTGATTAAGAGAATGGGATTTTTGGATAGTGTGCTTCGCAAGAACAGAGAGCTGGAATCCTTGTTTGACTTGGATATCTTTTATGAGACTAATCAAAGGGCGTATTTGAAAAAGCTGGCGCTTGAAACGTGTATCAATTTCATTGGCCGAACCATAAGCCAGAGTGACTTCCGAATATCAAAAAGCGGTAAGCGGCTATACAACGACTGGAACTATTTGCTCAACGTCAGGCCGAATACCGATCAATCGGCAGCTGAATTCTGGCAAGGCTTCATCTATCGGCTGATCTTGGATAATGAAGTGCTGGTAATCTTGTCAGATAACAACGACTTACTTATCGCAGATGATTTCTTCCGGGAAGAATATGCTGTTTATCCTGATGTTTTTAAAGACGTGACGGTAAAAGGCTACACCTTCAAACGAACCTTTCAGATGGACGAGGTTATCCACATCACCTATAACAACGAAAAGCTAACCAAATTCATGGATGGTATGTTCGGGGATTATGCGGATTTGTTTACACGCATGATTGAGACCAATAAGCATAGTAACCAGATCCGGGGGACCGTCAGCATTGACGCAACGCAATCACTTGATGAAAAGAACCAGAATAGGTTGCAAGAATTTATCGACCGTCTTTTTAATGCAATCAGGAAAAGTGCAGTTGCGATCATTCCGAAACTTAAGGGGTTTGAATACAACGAGGTTGCGGCTGGAGATAAAAGTGGGAGATCGGTTGATGAACTTGCCAAACTGAAACGAGACTTGATTGACGATGTGGCAAACATATTGGGGATACCGACCTCTCTCGTACATGGGGATATGGCAGAGTACGAAACTGCAATGAAGGCTTATATCAAGTTCTGCATTGGTCCTCTGGTGAAGAAAATCAGAGATGAACTGAACGCAAAGCTTATTTCAAGACAAGATTACATGAACGGAATGAAAGTTGATGTTCTTGGTGTATCCGAAATGAATCCCCTTGAGGTGGCGACAGCCGTTGATAAATTGCGTGCCAGCGGCGTGTACAACGGAAATGAAATCCGTATGAAGTTGGGAGATGAACCGGTGGATAATTCAGCATTGGATGAATACGTACTGACGAAAAACTACCAGCGTGCAGCTGAACAATCTGTGGAAGGGGGTGAGGAGGGATAATGCGGAAATTTACAAAGCAAGATTATTTCAAGACGTTTAAGAACCAATCATATGTTGAACAGTTGCAGAAGGTTGAACGAAAATTCGAGACGATCCATAACGAAACTGCTGGTACAACAGAGGTTACGATCTACGGCATCATTGGTGATTCGTGGTGGGAGGATTCGGTGTCTGCATCAGACATTGATAATGTACTGAAAAACATCAGCGGTGACATTGTGATTAACCTGAACAGCCCGGGTGGTGATGCCTTTGACGGAATTGCTATTTACAACCGGCTCAAGAAACATAACGGTAAAGTCACAATAAACGTTGATGGGTGGGCGTGCTCTGCGGCCTCTGTGATCGCTATGGCGGCTGATGAGTTGGTTATGGGTCTTGGGTCAATGATTATGATCCATGAGGCTAGCTCGCTGGTCTGGGGCACTAAAACAGAGATGCGCAAAGAAGCAGACGTGCTGGACGAGCTGGAAGAGGGGCTTATCGATATCTACATGACGAAGGCGAGTGTAAGCCGTGAAGAAATTAGAAACATGGTGGACGCGGAGACATGGTTTGGTGCCCAAAAAGCGCTTGATATTGGATTTGCCACTTCGACCGTAGCGACTGATGGTAAAGACAAAGAAATTACTCAGCTAAGAGCACAAATAACAAACATGCAAAGCGAACTCGAACAACTGAAAAACCAATCACAAAAGGATGAACCTGCCCCAGCGCCAGCGGCCAAGGGAAGACGGTTCATTTTTTAATTTAAATTTATGGAGGTCATAAGACTATGACAATTAAGCTTAAAGGCAAGATGGAGAACTTTGAGGCTAAGAAAGAAGCCTACATGAACCTGGTCAAAGAAGGGGCGGATGCCGAAAAGCAAGCCGCGGCATGGAATGAAATGCAGGATGCGCTTGTCTCCGATCTGACTGAGAAAATCACAACTCAGGTACGTAACGACAACGTTGATAGCCAAATTCTTGCATCACGTGGTCAAAATGTTCTCACATCTGAAGAACGAAAATTCTTCAATGAGGCGATTGATTTTGGCGGCTTTGCCGAAGATTCTATTCTGCCGGTTACTACTCAAGAACGTGTATTTGAAGACTTGGTTGCAGAACATCCGCTGATTGAAGCAATCGGACTGCAGAATCTCGGGGCGGTTACTCGTTTCATTTATGCTGATCCAACCAAAGCTTATGCATGGGGTCAACTATTTGGCGAAATTAAAGGCCAAGTCGGCGCAGCGTTCCGGGAAGAGCAAATTGGCCAACTGAAACTCACTGCCTTTGCTGTTATTCCAAAGGATATGTTGGAACTTGGTCCTGAGTGGGTTGAACGTTATGTTCGTACGCTTCTGGTTGAAAGCTACTCAGTCGGTCTCGAATATGGCCTAGTGAATGGTCGTGGTCCATCAAAAAGTGAACCTGTCGGTCTTATGAAGAATGTGGGTGAAGATGGGGCTGTAACAACAAAAACATCTTCTGGCATCCTGACGTTTGCGCCTTCCCAATTCGGTGAAGTTGTCTCTGGTGAATTGCATGATGTTGTCAAAGCATTATCTACCGATGCAAAGGATAAGCCACGCAAGGTCCTGAACAAAGTTGTTATGGTTGTAAATCCAGTGGATGCAATCAGCGTGCAAGCACGGAATACAATCCAAACAGCAAACGGACAATGGGTAACGTCGTTGCCGTATAACATTCAGATTGTGGAATCTGAAGAAGTTCCAGTTGGCAAAGCACTGTTCTTTGTTAAGGGCGAGTACCTTGGCGCTCTGGCAGGTGGCTACAAGCTCAATAAGTTTGACCAGACCCTTGCTATTGAGGACGCAATGCTCTATACCATCAAGCAATTCGCAAATGGCAAGCCAAAAGATAACAAAACGGCGCTGGTGTATGACCTGGATATCAAATTCGAAAAAGGTACCGTACCGACCCCTTAATTGGGGTCTTTATCCTAATCTAAGGAGTGATTTGAATGTACAAGGTAGTTAGTAGATTCAAAGAAACAAACCATGACGGACACGTCTATGAAGTCGGTGACCTTTATCCCAAGGACGGTGCTAAAGCCACAAAGGCCCGTCTTGAGGAACTGTCCTCGACAAAAAACAAAATTGGCAAAGTGTTTATTGAGGAAGTTAAGGAAAAAGACAAGGAGTGATCTGAATGCTTGATGCAATCACTCCGGAAATCTTGCGAGAATTCAAGGCGCGTATGCACCTGGACGATGGCGAAGATGACAATTTGTTTCGGATCTTACGAGCATCCCACGAGGATCTGCAAAGCATCTGCGGCAGTTACGACATCGGCACAAATGAGAGGTTTAAGGAATTGGTGTTTGAGCGCTCCCGTTATGCTTATAACGATGCGCTTGAATATTTTTATACCAACTTTCTAACGCAAATCAATAACTTAAACCTTGGAAAAGCGCTTGAGTCCATTGTGGTGGAAGGTGATTCTGATGCAGCAGCAAAGGTATAGGCCGCGGCTAAATGCTGGCAAACTGAACCGCAGAATAACGATCCGAAAAGCTGGACGAACGGAAGATGAAGCTGGTTATCCAATCCCTAATCCAGAGCCGGTTGATGTGTGTACGGTATGGGCCGCAAGGGAACCACTTCGGGGCCGAGAATACTTTGCTGCTGATGCTGCTCAATCAGAAATCACTGTACGTTATAAAATCCGGTATCGTGAAGGTATTACCTCTGACATGCAACTCTATGACCATCGTGATGACCGGGAATACCAAATAGAAGCGGCGCTGGATGATGTATTTGGAGACCGCGCAGAAACGCATCTGATGGTATCCGAGGTGTCTAATGGGTAGTGGCATTGAGCTGCAAGGTGTGGATGCTATGTTGGAGGGAATTCGGCGCAAATTGGCTTCAGGGGTAGCGAGGATGGAGAATCAGGGCCTGAGTGATGCTGGTGAGATATTGGCCGCGGCGCAACGTGAGAAGGTGCCACTCAGTACCATTGAACATGTGCATATGAGAGATGATATCAAAGTCAGTCCTGTTCGCCGCGGTGATGGGATCCGGTTCGTTACTATTGGCCCTGGTAATAAAACGTCTTGGCGGGCTCATTTTATCGAGTATGGCACAAAGAATATCCCGGCAACACCATTCATTTATCCTTCCTTCCACGAGAATAAGGACCGCATCGCTCAACTACTTGCCAATGCACAGCGGAAGGGGATGGCATAGTATGTTGGTGGATTTGAAACCAACCATTAACCAGGCGCTGAGGTCTAACCCGGCGCTTATTTCTTTGCTTGGCAAAGACAGCAATGGCACTGTCAAAGTGTATCCGCAAGTTGCACCTAGTGTGACAGGTCCATACGTGACCTATTTTGAGATTACTAACTTTGACAACCGTTTTGCCAGCGACCGAGCAATCAGTAGCGAAATCCACTTCCAAGTAGATGTTTGGTCACAGGGTGCTACAACAGCTATTGCTCAGGCGGTGAATGACACAATGGAAAACCTGGGCTTTTACAGGCTGAGCGCTCAAGACCTTTACGAGAGCGACAGTAAGACCTATCACAAATCATTGAGATACTCAAAAATCCATTTTGGAGCGTGATTAATTTGCCAGAAACAAACAATAAAGTTAAAGCCGCAGTCGGCTTGCAGGACGTTTACTACGCAAAATTGACGAAAGACGATTCGACAGGCGTGACTTATGACACACCTAAGCTGATGTCTCCGGCGATTACTGCAAATGTTTCTCCAACCATTAACTCTGCAACGCTATTCGGAAACGATGGGCCCATTCTAACATCAAACGCACTTGGGGAAATCACTGTAGAAATTGGGGTAGCGGACATCCCGTTTGATGTATATGCCGATCTGCTTGGAGCAACTGTGAAAGCAGATGGTTTACTTGTTGATAATGCCGATGACGAAGCGCCAGAGGTGGCATTGGGATACAAACGCACCATGAGTGATGGGACGTTTAGATATGTTTGGCTGCTAAAAGGGAAATTCCAATTGCCATCCGATGAAGCGACAACCAAACAGGGCGAGGTAAATTTCCAAACACCTACAATCACAGGTAAATTCCTTAAACGTCAGTATGATGGAAACTGGAGATACCGTGCTGATAGCAGTAACACGGCAAGCGCTTCTCTTATTTCTTCCTGGTTCACAGCCGTTCCTAGCGAAGTACCAACACCATAAATTTATTGTATGAGAGGGAGGGCGAAAGCCTTCCCTTTTTACATGGGAGTGAAGTGCGGTGAAAATCGAAAAAGTTCCAATAGATTTAGATAAACGGCGGCATTTGGTTTATGACCTGGATGCAATATATGAGCTTGAGAAATTATACGGATCATTCATGGAAGCCATTAAAACAGTACGTCTTGATGCGTTTGACGATACGACCAGGTTACTGTATTTCGGACTGAGGCATGAGGACGAGACGATTAATGAGATTGTAGTAGACCAGCTGATAGATGTAACAAACCGCATGAAGGTAATTGAAAGAATAATACAAGCAGCATCCCTTTCCCTGCCCGATACCGGTTCTAATCAGGCTGGTGCCGAATCAAAAGGGAACGAAGCAAAGGGTTGGGATTGGGCTTGGTTGTATTACGTAGGGACCGTTTTGTTCGGAATGAGTGAGACGGTTTTTTGGCGTTGCACTCCACGCAAACTATTTGCTCTGTTAGCGATGCATCGCAAGGTAAATGGTCTAGATCCTACTGAAACACCGGAATACAAAAAGACTCAGGCATGGATAGATCAATACATGTAAGGGGGTGAGGTGATTACATGGCAGATGATATCGAAGTATCGAATCTAGTCACGAAGATTTCCATAGATGATACAGGCGTAGAGCGTTCAATGGCTGAGCTTGGGCGGCAAATGAAGCTTGTCCAGACGGAGTTTCAGGCGGCATCATCAAAACTTGGTGAGCATGCTAACTCACAGGAGGGCCTAAAAGTAAAGGCTGATGCCCTAAATAAGCAGATGGAGATCCAGGCACAGCGGATTGCTAAGTTAAAGCAACAGCATCAAGAGGCCGTAGCAGCCAAAGGCGCTGATGCAAGAGAAACGCAAAATCTTGAGGCGAAGTTGAATAAGGCAGTGACTCAGTATAACAAACTGGACAGTGAGTTAAAATCAACCACTTCAGAACTAGAGAAACAAACATCTGCATGGAGCAAAGCCAATGCTGCTCTTGATGTGGCTGCAAGCAAGATGGATAGTGTAGGTCAGAAGATGAGTAAAGCTGGGCAGAGTCTTGCTCTAATGGTTACAGCGCCGGTAGTAGCAGCGGGAGTGGCATCCTCAAAGGCCTCTATCGATTTTGAAACTGCGTTTGCTGGTGTCAAAAAAACTGTGAATGCAACAGCTTCAGAGTTAGAGGGATTTAGGAAAGAAATTCTAGAAATGTCCAAGGAAATGCCTGCAACAGCCACAGAGATCGCCGGAGTAGCAGAGGCTGCTGGTCAGTTGGGCATTAAGAACGAATCCCTAATGGGTTTTACGAAAGTCATGACAAATATGGGCGTTGCAACAAATATGGCATCTGAAGAAGCAGCAACTTCGCTTGCACGTTTGGCAAACATTACTCAGATGCCGCAGGGGAATTTTGAGAAACTAGGATCTACTATCGTAGCACTTGGTAACAATCTGGCTGCGACTGAATCTGATATAACTGCCATGGGCCTCAGACTTGCCGGTGCTGGTCATCAGGTGGGTTTATCAGAAGCTCAAATACTAGGTTTAGCTGGTGCTCTAAGCTCAGTTGGTATTGAAGCTGAGGCAGGCGGATCGGCGATCTCAACAGTCCTCAGTAATATGGCTAGCCAGGTCATGACTGGGGGCAAACAGCTAGAAATTATAGCTCAAGTTGCTGGCATGACATCGAAGCAATTTAAGCAATCCTTTCAAACTGATGCTGCTGGAGCTTTAGTATCGTTTATCGAGGGGTTGAAGCGGGTATCAGAATCTGGTCAGAATACCTTCGCTGTACTGGATAAGATCGGTATGTCGGATATCCGAATGAGGGATGCTCTTTTACGGGCTTCTGGAGCTGGGGACCTTTTTAGACGGAGTTTGGACCTGAGCACTAAAGCGTGGGGCGAAAACACTGCCCTACAAAAAGAAGCTGATCAAAAATATGAAACGACAGGCTCAAAACTTGAAATGCTTGGTAATAGGATAACCGCTGCGGCAATTAATTTTGGTGATAAGCTTGTACCAGCATTAATGGCTGCTCTAGATGCACTCGAACCGCTATTCAAGTCGATTGAAGAGGGAGCTGCGTGGTTCGCCAGCTTGGATGTCTCGACACAGAAGACAATCATCGGAATAGTAGCTATGGTTGCGGCCGCTGGGCCTTTGCTAATTATTACAGGGCAATTAGCCAGCAGTATTGCCGCGCTTATTCCGTTAGTAAAGGGGCTCAGTACGGCATTTATGTTTTTTGCGACAAACCCTATAGGGCTAACAATAACAGCTATAGGGGTAGCAGTTGGTGCCTTTTTTGCAATTAAAAACAGCATGGATGAAGCAAAACAGGCAAGCGAGGAACTAGCCAAGGCTCAGGCGGACTTGCAAGCTGTCCAAGAAAACGGAATTACTCGTGATGAGGTAGCTGCGACTCAAGAAAAAGTTGACAAACTTAATGAGCTTATAGCTACATATCAGAAGTTGACTGAAGCAGCTGCAGCATCTGATACTGCTAAAATGGGCAACAATGTGCTGGCCTTGGATAGCGCAGCATCGGATTTGGGAACAAGTCTAGATGATGTGGAGAAGAAAGCCAAGGAATTCGGCATTACACTTGAGTTCGTTGACGATAACGGGAAAATTTCTGCTAAATCAATGAAAGAACTTCAAAGTGCTGTTAACACCTACTCTAAAGCAATTAAGGATGCCAAACGAGAAACTGCATCTGAAATAAATGATCAGGCAAAGACCATCGCAGGACAAAAACAGCAAATTATTAGTACACAGAACCTACTGCAGACATATGCATCAGCAAAGAAAGGTAGCAAGGATTGGACAGCAGCGCAAAAAGAGCTTGCTAGTCAATTTCCGCAGTTTGTAACTGCAACAGGATTGAATGTTCAGGCTATAAAAGGTCTCCTGCTTGTTAAGGAACGAGAAATAGCTTTGGAATGGGCTAATATTCAAGCGAAGGCAACGGAAGCCCTGCAGGAAAAGAATACAGCTATCGTTAAACAAGAGGCTGCTATCCGAATAGCTCAAGGGATAGCTCAGATTACTGGAGCAAGCGGACTTGCTCAAGCGGCAGTTGCTCGAATGAATTCAGAACTCGATCGGCTTCGAGGTGAAGCTGCAAGTTTGCAGGCGCTGGCAAACATGAAGCCGGGAGACATCAAGCTTCCCGAGGTCAAAGTTCCTAAGGTGCCTGTAATTGATGTGAGTAGTGATAAGAAGGCAAAGAAGGCTAAAGCTCCAAAGAAGGCTAAGGTAGAGGCGTACGAAAACAAACCTCTAGATGAAGCATACAAAAAACTAGAGCATTTGAAGGCGATGGATGAACTAACCTCTGCTCAAGAATTACAAATGCTTGAGACTATCCGTGCCAAGTATATTAAAACTGCGGATGAACGTATGGCTGTGGAAGAGAAGATCCATGCTGTAAAGAAACAAATGGGTGATGACAACTTAGACCGATCTCTTAAGGATTATGAACGACAGAAGCAGATGGGGAATCTAACTGTAGAGCAAGAAATCGCCCGGCTCCAGCAGATTAAAAAGGCTTATGCAAATTCGGCTGAAGAGCGTGCTGACCTGGACGATAAGATCTGGGAAGCTACCCAGCGCAAGCTTGAAGCAGACAAGCAAAAGAGGATTGACGTTGTACAATACACCAGCCAAAAGCTACAGGCTGAGTATGAGAACCGTATGGCTCGGGAAAATCTGACCGATGAAGAAGCCTTTAAATTAAAGGACAAGCTTTATAACGAGCAGATTTATCTTAACAAACATTACCTTGAGGTTGTGCTAGCGGATAGCCGTTATACTGCTGCGGAAAAATCCAAGATTGAAAAAGAAATAACTGAGGAGATTCGAAAGCAGACAAACGATCGTTTATCTCTCCAGAAAGAGTATGCGGAGAAAGAACGCAAAGCACAGATTGACAGCATCAACGATCTCTCCAAGGGAATTCAGGACGCTTTAAAAGCCAAGTATCAGGCTGAGAAGCAAGCGGCTGAGCAAAGTATTAAGGATGCACAAGAACAGAATGAGAAGTGGAAGAATGACCAACTTGATGCTATCAAAACGGTATATAATGCCCGGGTGGATGCTGCCCAAAAGGCCGCTGATGCTGAGATAGAGAGAATCAATGATACCTACAATGCTCAGATTGACGCAATACAAAAAACGCTTGATGCTCTGGATAAAGCCGAAACACAACGAAGCCGGGAAGATCTAGACGCTGCTGACCGGAAGAAAATCAAGCAACTCCAAGACAAGATCGATTATGAACACGATGATTTTAACAAGGGTCAGCTTCAAAAGGAACTGAACAAGGTCATTGCTGACATGAATGAGCGTCATCGTCAGGAGCAGTTGCAGGATACCAAAGATGCTTTGAAGTCCGAACAGCAGGAGCTTAAGGACAAGATATCCAAGGAGACTCAAGCGATAAAAGACCAGCTGGCCGAGAAGAAAGAAATCATGGCAGCTGAGTACCAGGCTCAGCAAGATAATATCAATTCCATCTATGCTGCTCAGAAGGCTTCATTAGATCAGCAACTTAGTGATACTCAGGCGCATTACGCAAAACTTCTTGAGGCTAAGAGTCTACAAGCAGAAGCTGAAAAAATGATTATCAATAATCAGCAGAAAGACATACTGAAGTTGCTTAATGACTTTGGTGATAGCTACCAGATTGCCGGTCAGACATTGGGTGATAAATTGGTTGCTGGATTTAAACCGAAAGTTGACGAGATTGCTGCAATGATTGCGAATGTAAATGCTCAGATAGATGCTGCTCGTAGCTCAGCAGTTGAAGCAATGAACGCAGCGGCTGCGGCAGCTCAAGCTACAGCGTCCAATAGATCGAATTCCTCAAGTTCAGCCGGCAAGGTGTTTGAGACAACAGGGAAGGTAGTTGTTAACAACACTTTCAATAGTCCTGTTACCTCTCCATCTGATGTAACCAGAGCAACAACAAAAACGGCTCAACAGCTTGCATTAAAAGTATAGGAGGTGCCGAATTGCAAAAAGTGACTTTTATTAATCCTCGTGGTGAGTCGATTGTGTTCGGCAGCTCCGGGGCTTTTGTGTTACAAGAAATTGAGGGTACTGGAAACGTGTCAGCAGATATAAAGAGTACGAAATCACCTTATCAAGACGGTAGTAGCTTTGTGGATACACAACTTACAGACCGGAGTATCCCGATCCAAGGATTTATAAACGCAAAAAATCAGCAGGATTTATATGACCGTAGAAGAGAACTTACCAGGATTCTGAACAACAAGCTCGGGCCTGGGAAGCTAGTGTATACCAACTCCTCAAGGAGCTATGCGATCACTGCCTTTGCTGAAGAAGGTCCGGTATTTGGAGAACGGTACGTGCATGCTAATTTGTTTACCATAAATTTTATTGCACCGGATCCTTACTGGCGTGATGAAAACCAAACGGTGAAAAGGCTGCGATTTGAAGCTGGAGGAATGACATTCCCATGGAGGCTACCTACTAGGTTTGCATTGTCTGCATATCAAGGTAATTTTATTAATACTGGAGACGTGGATACCCCGGTGGAAATCCAGTATAAAGGACCAGCAACTAACCCTGTAGTGAGTAATGAGACAACGGGAGAGTACATCAAGATTAATTATGAGTTGAAAGAGGAAGACACACTTATCATTAACACTGCCTTTGGAGAAAAACGCCTAGAGGTGCTGAATGCCGATGGGAGCCGGACCAATGTGCTGCACTGGATTGACCTGGGCAGTACCTTCTTCCAACTTGAATCTGGGCTGAATGTGCTTAGGTACGGAAGCGACAAGGACAGCGATCAGCAAGCGGCCACGGTGACAATATACTGGTATAACCGGTACCTTGGCGGATAAGGGGGGTGAATCATGAGTGGACCATCAGTACGGATCCTGGACACAAACTTTAACCTTAAAGGCGAAATCGACAACTACGAGAGCTTGCAACTCACACGGCGTTATTATCGGGCCGGGGAATTTGAGCTTCATATCCACATTGGCAAGCGATACACGGATGAGCTCATCAAGGACCGGGTTATTGTCATAAATAACCAACCTCACAAGTCTGGCATTATCCGGTATAGGCAAATCACCGAAGATGACAAAGGTATTGAGACTTTGATTGTCAGAGGCCCTACGCTGGGCGGTGTGCTTGATCAGAGGGTTACGGTATCAGATACCTATGACCGAGTAAAAGGCCCGGCAGAAACGGTCCTCAAACATTACGTAAATAACCACTTAGGAAACGGAGACTACGCAACAGGCATATATGCCAAGCGTCAGATTCCGTTTTTTGCTGTGGCAGCAGATCAAGCCCGTGGCAAATACACACCATGGCAAAGTCGATATGAGCAGCTGGACCAGGTTGTCCAAGCAATAGCTGAATGGTGCGATATCGGCTGGAAAGTGGCGCTAGACTTTGTAACAAAGAAGTGGGTCTTTGATGTGCTACCGGGAAGGGATTTGACCACAAGCCAACATGTGCTCCCTCCGGTCATCTTTAGCCATGAATTCGATAACATCCAGTCTCAAGATTACGTAGACAGCTGGTTGCAATATAAAAATGTAGGATATGCCGGAGGAAAAGGCGAAGAAGAAGATCGTCTTATCCAGATGGTCGGTGATTCATCCGGATTGGATCGGCGTGAGGTGTTTTTGGATTGCTCGAGTGCTGAGGATGCCGTGGAGCTTACCAGCTTAGGAGATCAAAAGCTTTCTGACCTAAGCCGGATCCAGACGTTCAATGGACTCATTCTCAGTACCGGGAGTTTTCGCTATGAGAAAGATTGGGATCTTGGCGACAAGGTAACGCTCCAGAACAATAAGTGGGGTCTTACCATGGACAGCCGAGTGACAGAGGTAAAGGAGATTTATGAGCCTGCATCCAAACTGGAAATCGCCTTAGGTGACGAGATCCCAACCATAACCCAGTTCATGAAGCAATTAAGATCAGATGTAAAAAGGAGTGGATAAGCGATGCCAGAGCAATCAGGCTTTTTTGATAGTACGGCTGAAGATATACGAGAATACCCGGCCCGGGATTTCGCAGAATACTTTGCGCTGTTTGTTACAAATGGAGTTTTTAATGGAGGGCAGTACCTCAATGTATCCGCAACGGGTACGGATGCTAATGTATCTCTTAGTCCCGGCTATGCTTGGATTAATGGATATGTATACAAAGTGTATTCTTCTTCTCTTGTCCTCCCTGTGGTCCCTGCTACAACCCAAGACAGGATTGACCGAATAATACTGAGGCTGGACACATCAACGCCTGTACGGAACATCAGAGCCCTTGTAGTGCAGGGTATACCGGGGTCAAGTCCTACGGCTCCAGCACTCGTCCGATCAGGGACTATATATGATATCTCATTGGCTCAAGTGAGGGTTAAAGCTAACTCCACGATAGTGCTTTCGGGCAACATCACAGACGAGCGCCTGGACAACAACGTTTGCGGATTGGTTAACTCTTTGATCCGGGTTGATACGGCCAAATTCCAACAACAGTGGGATGCGTTTATGGCATCGGTACAAAGTCAGGGGTTTGCCACCTCGCAGTATGTAAATGACCAAATTGCAGCATCAAAAAGATGGGGGGCTCTATAAATGCCAGACGTAAGTAAAAGATTAGCTAAAGGTATATTCAGCACAGCCAGTTCCACACTGTACACTGTGCCGGCATCCACTACAACTTTTTTAAAGGCACTGACCATCTGCAACAAGACGGCCACTGATGCCACGGTTACGCTCCTGCTGGCAGGGACGGAGGTAATCTATCAGCACACCATTAAAGCTAAAGACTCCATCACCATTCCGTTTTTGGATCAGATTCTGAATGCAGGTGAGACAATTACCGGACTGGCAGGGACAGCTTCCGCTCTTACCTATTACATGAGCGGCCGTGAGGTGAGCTAGGATGCCGAAGATTGATGGATATGGGCTAGATAGTAATCGGATCGATGGGGCTGGGGGAGAGTATGGCACAGCAGGTCCGGCACAGGTATTAACTGGTTTCACGGTAGGAACAGAAGATGGAGTCAAGTCTGGCACAGCTATTGCAGATAGGTTTACCAATATGGTGAAACAAGAAGGCAGTTGGACTAACCCTAGAACAGATGGAACAAATAGTGCAGGTGCTTCCTATGATATTTCGGCATTAATTACAACTATTCCATGTAGTAAGTTACCTTCTTTTATCATGATAACAACTGACGGCACTCAATTTAACTCACAGCCAACTAGAGGGTGGAAGTTAAAGTATCTGGTTCCCACAATAACATTCACTATAAATATAGATACACTGTTGACTGCTGCTGGAAGGACTGTGCAACCTGTGACAGTTTCTCTTGGTGGGAGTAGTGATATAATTTCAACTTCACCTGATACTTTTATGGGATCTTCTGCATCCGCAAACGGACTTGTTGATTTATCTATTTCTGCTGATGGTAAAAGCATTGATGTTAAATCTGGTTCCAGCAGTACTTATATGTTTGGTCTTAAATGGGCTGTTTTTACGACTAACTAAAGAGAGGATATGAGGAAATGATACTTTTAACCGGATTAATTCCGACAACTGAGGGTGAGTATTTGGTATCTACAATTCATTACAATCCAGAGACTTTGACGTCTAATCCGAATCTAATTGAGGGACTGACTTCGCGCGGTTTGCTTGGTGATGGGGTTGGTTATCTTGTAGATAGATTGCCTCAAACAGAGAATAAGCCAAATTATGATTATTATTTAAGGCTAAAGGATAACAAACCATATTGGGTGGAAGTTGTGCGCCAGCTTAATGTTGTTTCGAAGCAAGAGGTGGATGAATTGAAACAGGCAGTGGCCGATCTAACAATGACTTTGGCAGCCATGATGGGCTGAGAAAGGAGGTGAGAGAGCATGACATACACTAAGGATAGTGGACTAGTAAAGGTATGGGTGGGCCTTGTATTGACAGGAGCGTACACCACTGATCAGGTACCAAAACTGTTTAACCTCAAAGAAGTTGTTACTGAAGTTGTTAACGGTACAGTGCAATAGCAGACACAGACAGCGCCGAAAGGCGTATTTTTTATGCCCTCGGGATCCCGGGGGCTCTTTTACTTAGAGAGAAAGGGGAGCGCGGGGGATGAATCAAGCTGAAATGTCAGATATCGAAAAGCTGCTGCCACTCGCGGAAAAGTACGGCCTGGCCGTGGTGTTGACGTTTATCTTGCTGATCGTCCTGGCTGTACTTGTCCGTATGATTATAAAAGGTGATTTGGTGCCGCGCAGTCAGCTGGACAAGGCCGAAGAGGACAGGGACCGGCTGCAAGGAATTTTAGATAAAGAACGCGAGGAACTGTGGGGTCCAGTCCTTGAGGTGTTTAAGAACTTAAAGAAGGATAAAAACGAGGACAGGGGATGAAGATCGTGTTGAGTAAATGGATTAACCGACTACTCCCCCGGCATCGTAACAAAGAGAGCGAACTGATTCAGGCCTCCAGTAGCGTATCTTTATCTATTAACCGTTATCGGGATCTATCTCATGAAATACAGGCCGAGATTGCACGGAACCATTTCGCCAAATATCTTGTATACGATCGAGGGGAACAACATGGTAATTGATCTTATTTTAATATCTCTGTACGTTGTCGCCGTTGTCTGTGCTATTTATATAATCGGAGCTCATCGGAAGTATTTCAAAGAGCGGTTTAAAGCGGGTGTTGTCAGTGCGTTTATGCTGGCGATGCTCTTTTTTTTGGGTGCATATACGTTCAAAATGTTGACTGTCCTCTGGATCCGGGCAAGTAAGCTGCTTGGAGCTGAAACAGTCTTAATGCAGACGCTGCAGCTGTACGCCTGGACCATTGCCCAGATCGGGACTACATTAGGGCTAGTCATATTGGCCGTGCTCACATATACCAAACGGTTTGACTTGTTTATCTATCTGCGCAAAGTTGACCGAAAGGGCGAGAACGGAAATGTACTTAAGTAAATATAGGATTGAGCGTTCTATATTAACCAAGCGTCAGTGGAAGGTAGGTTGTAAAAATGAGATATGACAAGCGCAATAGAATTGCATTGGATGGACTTGCTCCTAATACTCGGGCAGTAGCATATAAATGGTATCAATTTTGCTTAGATAACAACATAGATATCCTGATTACAGAAACGATCCGGACGAAGGAGAAGCAGGCTGAGTACGTAAAGAACGGATCGAGCCAAACCATGAAGAGTTGGCATCTTGTAGGGCAAGCTCTGGACTTTGTGCCCGTGACTGTAGCTGGTTGGGTTGATTATAACGCCTATTTCCGACCAGACATCCAGAAGGCCATAGCCGAAGCCAAACGCCTTGGTTTTAAATGGGGTGGCGACTGGAAGGGGAGTTGGGACAAACCCCATCTGGAGTACCAGTACAAAGGCTATGGCACAGATAAGAAGCTGGATTCTTTGCATGTAATTACTAAACCATTGGGAGATGATGACGCTATGACAGCAGCAGAAAAGAAAGAGTTTGACGAGCTTAAGGCCACAGTTAGGGCACAAGCAGACCGTATTAAGGCGCTGGAAAAACAGAACAGCATGGAAATACCTAAATGGGCCGAGAAGGCTGTACAAGCTGCTCAAGCGGCTGGGCTGATCGATACGCCAAAGGGTGGCAGCGAGGACTTTTACCGGGTACTGACCGTCCTTTACCGTGGCGGTTTACTGATTACAAGAGCGGAGGATAAACACTAATGGATAATGTTAATTTAACAGCAGTATTGGCCTTCGCTTCAGTGTTGGCTGTTTTTGTGTTGGCAGGAGTTCAGCTCGTTAAGCAAACGGTAAATGTTAAGAAGAATCGCCTGCCGTTAATCGGCTTGGTGATAGGCCTAATCATCGGTGCATTTGCTTCCCCGTTTACCGATTTGGACTTAACTATGCGGCTATGGTCTGGGGGAATGGCTGGACTGAGCGCTACTGGTTTGTTTGAATTGGCTTTTAGTAAGAGGAATGGGACGACAAAAAATCAGTAAATAAAGATATCCAGTTCATTAAAAACCACCCGACCAAACAATGTTGTTGGCGGGTGGTTTTTTTAGACTACTAATGCCATTCGAGTAGCAATAGCTTCATTTATTATCGTTTTTAAAACAGGTTTATTATTAGTGATAATCAAAGATTCACGAACAGCTTCTAGTCCGAGGTCGTTTACAAGCTTTGCAAACACTTCATCAGCAAACGATGAGTTGATCATCCTTATCCCAGTAAAATCAACTGTAACCTTACTGTTAGACCTTATATGCTTCGTTATAGACATTCTTATCTCCGCTCCAAGATCTCGTTCACTCAGGACAGTTCCCCATTCAATTAGATTAATCATCATAGCGTTATCCTCCTTTAAATTATAAAAGGGAAAGCTTAGGGGTTGCTCTTTCCAGGATCTGATCGAGAGAAACATCGATGTTATTGTTGATATGTATCATAACTTGAGTTCCTGGAAAAAAACCCTTTAGTTTCGTGATTTGTGGTGACTCAATTGGGTTAAATTCATTTATTGTCATTTTATATCCATTAGATACAATTGTCACTAGACAATTTGAATTACTCTCAGCAAGTCTACAAATATTATATAAACCAACTCCTGGTGATCTACTCTCATATGACGTAGAAATCCGTGAACAAGTTACTTCTTTTTGGATACTCATCTTCAAGAGTTCATCGATTTCTCCTTCGTATAAACCTTTTCGAAGGGTACTTGGTATCCCTACACCTACATCGGAAACGGTGATTGTATTGATCCCGGACTTCTTATAATATTGAAAACTCACTCTTCCGCGGGAGCCTGAATGCCTTCTAACATTACTTATGAGTTCTCCGATAGAGTATGTGATTATATCGTATGCTTCTTCTGAAATAAAAACACCGTCAAGAGCGCAATAATCATACAATGCACGTTCGACCTTGCCTGAAACTTTTGTATCATGAGAATCGATTTTTTCTAATTCTAAAAATCGTCCTCCGGGGTTACGCTTTTCAAAAGAGTAGGTAGCGCCAGAAAAGTCATCAAAAAAATTCAATCGTTTGGCATAATTCAAAGCTTCTCCATGCCCTGATGCAGCAATTCGCACTTTATTACTGTTAAGGTAATCTATTAAATTGCGTGCTATAACAAGGGTAGAATTTCGGATGTGATCACTGCCGAAAATAAATTCGACTCCAGCTTTATTCGAAGCTTGCGCTTCAATTGCTTTGGGCAAAAAGTCTTTGTCTATCTGATCCATAAAATTTTCATAATCAGTGTAAACATAAATAGGAATAGGAACCATGTGTCTACCTCCACTATTTGTTAAGTAGATTCTACACCATAAGTCCTAATTTAGCGATATGTGGAAATACTAAGTTTCTACTTATAGATAAATAGTATTATTTAATACAAAAATCCTGAGTATTTAATTGCACTCTGGGCTTCTATGTTTCTTACCAATAAAAGAAATGCGCTACGGCATAATAGATTGTTTTGACTAGGCCTACTAGGAGCCCCGGTATATCTTTGAATGTATTTATAGGATGGTATAGAAGTCCAGTTAACGTTCCAAAGATAAGCATTATGAATGCTCCGAAGAGACCTACAATAGCGTAAAGTACATCCATAACTATTAGAACAATAGGAGCAGCTATAGAAGCCGTTTTATCAACCTTTTTGTCCAATCCTGTAGAGTGCATTGAGCTTTCGTTAAAGTACTTACCTATTCCTAAATCAGCTTGAATGTTTCGGTACAGTTTTGCTGGTAAATTTAAGAGGTAGGATACATTATAAGCTATATTTCCTGTACCACTTAGCTCAGTTGCGGCTTTCCAATGATATTGAAGATCTCGTTCGGCTACTAAGAACATTGTATTACGTTCTGATTCGGCTGAGTTAGAGAAAATTATTTCGGCGTGAATATCCGAACTCGTTTCCCCTGAAGAACCAGAGAAAAATACAAGCTTAGTCTTATCTGAGTAGTGATCAGTAAGCTGGCACCCGCTTAATAGTACTACCATTAATAGCATCATTAGTGCCAGGTTAATACGTTTTTTCATCTTTGTTAATACCAACCCTTCAAATTATGTATATTGTTTCTTAAAAGTCATACAAAATAAATATTATCATTTATAGGTAAAATTAACTATACGAATCATTCTTTATAAATAAAATCCCAGGGAGTTAATTGCTCTCGGGTTTAAAAAAAACCGCCGACTATGAGCTGGTAAGGTCCTTTTTTGCGTTTAACTGTATTATCCTCGTTACATGCTTAATCTCATCCAGCGGCACCCATACAGCGCCTTCGCCGGTCTTAATTTTTACCCGGCTCCGATCCTCTCCCCAACTAGGTATACCAGTTGCGGATTCATCCATATGTACAATAGTTACTGTTTCGCCCCGGTCAATGGCAGCCTGTAAGGCGGCCCGGTCATTTTCGGTAATCATCTTATCAACTCCTTACGATGTAATTCCTCATTCGTCAGGGATTATCCTGCAAAAGACCACAGAGGCCGAATAGCCAAAGTGGTCTTTTTAGGTTGTGCCAATTATCTGATTTTATATTGATAAGTTACTCCATTTACGGATACTTCAGCGGTGAGCTGCTTATTGCTGCTTTCAACTTCTTTCGGCACCTCGGCCAAAAACAGAACTTTACTCGAACTTAAAGGACTTATAGGACTTATAGTTGTGTAGTCAAAGTTTGCCCCGTTATCTTCTTCAATGACCGTAAAGGAAGTATACTCATACTTGTCATCGTACTTAATTTTCGCGTTAACAATTTCATCAGCCGTTTTTCCAGAGTCAGCTAAATTTTTGATCTTAGTAACAAGTACTAAATAGGTAGTATCCGATCCTTTAGCTTCATAATATGTATACACGGATGTTGGTGAGGATGGCTCAACCTTCTTGCTAAATCTTGACTTTAAAACAGTGAACTCTGCAATTCCGTCTATTGTTAAAGCCTTACCCTTTGTTAACGAAGGACTTTTTTCTTCTGCCGCTGTTTCCATAACAGTCTCAGACTTAACCTGGGTCTCAGTTTTAGCAGAGTTAGAGGAAGATGCCTCCTTTAACTTTTTGTTTTCGGACTTGAGAGTGTTTATCTCGGCCTCCAAGGTGGATATCTTTTTTGTCAGTTCCGAATTATCTGTTGAAGAGCATCCACTAGCAGCTAATAAAACTAGTGTACTTAAAGCGATCAAGCCTTTTTTCATTTTTCTTAAATCCCCCTAAATATTAAAAAAGTTTAACAAAGTAAGTCTACCAAAAGTAGGAAAATAATACTATTAAATTTATTGAAAATAAGGTGTCACACATTAAGGTGATTTGCCGTGACCTTACCACTAGGTATGTTACTGGGATCGTATCGATTTATGTATTTCGCTATGACATCTATTCCTAAGTATTTCTCCATTAGGACACTACTCTCAGCGGCCAGAAAAGAAGTGAGCATGCTGAAGCTGTGCTGATACCCTCGGCAGAGATACTTAGCCTCAATACCCTTCGCTGTAAGTCGCTCCTCATAGACCTTTATCCCAAGGGTACGCATCATCCGGCGTACCTCTTTTATCTCCATTTCCACACGATTGATCGCATCGTTGATAAGCTCCGTGTAAGGTAGCGGTGTCTTAAAGGTAGCTTCAATTATTTTTTTGTCACGTTCGAACGCACTTAAGATCAAAGGGAGGGTCAAGTAGAGTTTTACATATGACAAGTCTTGGGGAGTGTGGTTAACAGCTGGCATCGTCTTCACCTCTAAATAAGAACGTTTGTTTGTATTATATCCAATTCTCATACAAATTCAAGCTTGAAACAAACATTTGTTCGTATTATAATATGTGAAAAACAGGAAATGAGGCCCGGACATATGAACACATTGACCAAAAGACAAGCTGAGGCGCTTATGCATATCCAGGTATTTACAACTAAACACAATTACCCACCGACTAACAGGGAGCTGGCTGACATAATGGGAGTTGCTTCATCTTCGACCATACATGGGTATCTTGACCGGCTAGAGAAAAAGGGGTTCATTAAACGCGAGGAAGGTAAACCACGTGCGCTGAAGGTGATCCGTAATGCTGTCTGATTTCGAGCGTAAGCTGCTGCGGATCTTATATAACTATTCGCTTAAATATAGGGTAATGCCGGACTTAGAAACGTTAATGAGACTTACAGGTCGACATAGGTCACAGGAGGTCAGAGAAGGCCTCCAAGGGCTTGAGAAGGACAATTACATAGCGTGGGAAGATAAAGATGATCTGCAGAGTATTGTGATTATCGAGGGATGGGAGAGAGGGGCAGTAGTAATTCAACCAAGCACGAGGAATACAGATTATTGGACGAACTATTAGTAATATTTTACCACATAGACAATCGACAAAATGTGACAGACAGATTTTGTTTTAAGGATTACAATTTAGCAAAGTTCAGAACAAATTGTTCGGAACATCCCAGGGGAGCACGGAAGATCACTCCGCATTATGCTCATTGAACTCGTATACTTCTTCTATTGTGCAGCTGAATATGTTCATGGCCGTGTAAATATCCTCCGGGAGCATAGTTCTTTCGCTGCGACAAAAATATGAAATCATACGAGCTGACCGACCTGATAACTCCGCGTACTTTTCATATGTCCATCCGCGTGAGTCAATTAGATCGGCAAGTAAGCATCTCCCTCGGGAGAACTTTACCAACCTACATATACTCCTTTCAAAGGGCGGTGATTCCGGTAAATTGTACCACGGATTCAATTTCTTTAATACCTCATGGGAAAACACAAAGGGGCAGATTGTCGATGAAGACATATAGAATTACTGCTGAGTCGATTAATTCACGTTTGGAGGCTAGAGAATTAATAATTAAGAATTCAAAAAACTTCACTTCACCTTGTTACGTTATTATAACTACCATTACAGATACTCATGAGTATTATATGGAGACATCAAACATCGTTGGAGCCAAAGCACTTATAATAGAAAGAAAATACACAAAAGCCCCGGAATGATCCGAGGGCTTTTGTGTATTTTGTTATCCTTTATTAACTGTTGTTATCAGTTTGGTCTACAAATGGTCTACAAAGGCGATTTTGACTCACTTAATATTGTCGATATTGTAGCGAGAAAGGCTTGGTATTAAAGGGTTTGTAAGATAAAAAAATTGGGTGCTCATTTCTGAGCACCCTCATGGGAGAGGAGAAACCGGACGAAGAGCTTATGGGGAAACGTAAGTCTTCTCCGCGGTTGTCTACGACATTTGGTGATGTCGATATCTTTATTGTGCCCGCATCCGCGGCTTTTATACCCTCATGTCACAAAAAAAGGGGGAATTCCCAATTAGTTAAGGGGTTGAAAGGAGATTCTCTTATTGGAGAGGATACCCATGAGTTTTTTAAAGCCAGCTTGATGAATTTGTTACAGTACATATTGCATCCGGAATGAAGGAACTTGGTATGCACTGTTTTGAAGTTTTCGGGGCAGCGGATCCTTTATATGAGTTTTTCAATTCAGGTAGGAGTATGGTACGATATCGTCATAAAAAACGACACGGTTGTGACGAAGGATAGGGTGTGACACGAAATTGCGCGTAATTTCAGGAACTGCCAAGGGCAGACCGCTTAAAGCTGTGCCTGGCACAGGGACAAGGCCGACCACGGATAAAGTGAAGGAGGCCATCTTTAGTATGATAGGTCCTTATTTTGATGGCGGCAGAGCATTGGATCTATTCGCAGGAACCGGGGGGCTCGGGATTGAAGCGTTAAGCCGGGGGATGGAGCGTGCGGTATTTATAGATCTTGAATATAAGAGTCTGGAGGTTGTTAAAGCTAATCTCAAAGCGACGGGCATGGAAGATAAAGCCGAGGTGTACAAGAATGACGCGGAGCGGGCTTTGAAGGCACTGGCGAGACGCGAGACTTCCTTTGACCTCGTATTTCTGGACCCTCCTTACCGCCTCAAGCATGGGGACAAGCTGATGAACAAGATGGATGAGCTGGCTCTTCTGGAGGACAACGCCACAATTGTTCTGGAATATGAATCTTCCTATGAGTATCCGGAGAGGTTTGGCAATTTCACACGTGTACGTAAAGCTGAATACGGCGAGACGGCAGTGTCGGTGTACAAGTATGATTCGGGCGTGAATTTGGAAGAGGCAGGACAGGAGGAAGAACAGCATGAATGATAATAACAAAAACTTGAGAATTGCGGTGTACCCAGGGAGCTTTGATCCAGTCACTATGGGACATATGGATATTATCCAGCGGGCCGCCAGGCAGTTCGATATTTTAATTGTAGCTGTCCTTAACAATTCGAGCAAAAATCCGCTTTTTACCATGGAAGAGCGAAAGGAGCTGCTTCAGCAGGCGACGAAGGACTTGCCAAATGTTGAGGTGGACAGCTTCAATGATCTCCTTGTGAACTATATGGTGCAGAAAAAGGCTCACGTCATTGTTAAAGGCGTACGCTCCGTGACGGACTTTGAATATGAAATGCAAATGGCCTCCATTAATCACAAGCTGAACAGTGAAGTGGAGACCATATTTATGATGACGAATCCGAAATACAGCTACTTAAGCTCCAGCGTGGTGAAGGAAATCGCCCGGTTTCAGGGGGAAGTCGTAGATTTGGTTCTTCCAGAGGTTGAGGAAGCCTTGAGACAGAAGTTTGCTCCAAATGCCCGGATAAAGTCCTAACGGGATACTGGGTTACGAGAGCGCCAAAGGATGGCGAACAGCATCAGACAGGCTGTGATGAACAACAGGATCGTGAACTGCCATTCCATCAGAGAGAAGGTCTGGGCCCAGCTCGGAAGCTGAAGGATGGAGTATCCTGACTTTTCGCCAGTACTTATTTCTCCATAGACAGGGGCAGCTCCTGGAAAGAGCTTCAGAAGTGGCTTCCATAGCAGGAGTGTTAGTACATATGCATAGATTCCATGCAAAACCCGGGTAAGCAGGAATCCGCCTGTGCCAATCCCGGCTGGTCTAAGTATGGCACGAACCTGCAGATAAGAGCAGAGCCCGCTGAATCCCAGAATCGCACCCAGGAGCGCTGCTTGCAGCGCCGGGGCGAGGATGGAAGAGGTTCCTGCTGCATATGTGCCCAAATGAACTTCAAAGAGCCCTGGGAGTATAAAGGAAGGGCCTATGCCGGGAATATGGAACTGGATCATACGTATAACTACCGCAAAAATCAGCATATACCCGCCGATCATCATTAACGTTTGAACTGCGGAAGCTACTGTATCTCCTAGCAACTTGCCGAAGCTGCGCCCGTCTAACCGGCGGGCTTCTTCAATACTGTGGATTATTTGCTGTAATCTTGAGCCGGTACGCACGGGCTCGGGCCCTGCCTGGTATAAATCCCTGCGGCTCTGAAGTATTAGCTTATGAAGAGTAAAGCCAGCAGCGATGCCGGCTATTCCATGTACAGCTGCGAGAAGCAGACCGAGTCCCGGCTTGTGGAGAAAGCCGGTGCCCACAACAACTATAATCAGCATGGGATTACAAAAATGCCCGGCCGCAGCTAATTTCTCCGCCTGCCTGGCTGTAATCCTGCCACCTGTATACAGCTGGCCAGATGCCTCGGCAGCCGCTGGAAAGCCGGCTATAAGGCCGAAAGGGATTACCCAGCCGGCAACACCGGGTACCCCCAGTCCTTTTCGCAGCAGGGGGTCAAGTAGCGCGCCCGTAGCATGGACAAATCCGTATGCAACCAGCATTTGAGACAGGACCAGGAATGGCAGAAGTCCCGGGAATACGATTCTCCACCATAAAGTCAGGCCCTGAAGTGAAGCCTCAAACGCGGCCCCCGGTGAATTCACAATACTGGCTGCAAGCAATATGGCACCGCCGCCTAAAGCGATAGTTACCCACAAGCGCCCACCTTGCTGCTGTGTTCCCTTCATGAATGAATCACCTCGTTATGGAATAAAAGATGGATTGTAATACAAAGAGACATAAACATACACTTAAGGCCGGTATGGCTAGTACAAATTTATGCATGGCGGACAGAGATCAGACCAGCCTTCGTCCATGCAGGAGGTTAAGGGAGAGGGAGACACCGGTGCAGCTTAAGAATTCAAAAATCTTTAAATTGGCTTTATATCTCATTATGATGGCCGTCATTGTGTATGTCGTAGTGTATATGCCTACGCCTTATATGGTGAATCAGCCGGGTACAGCAGAGGAGATCAAGCCGATGATTATCGTGAAGGGGGGAGATCCGGAAGAGAAGGGGACCTTCATGATGACCACGGTATCGGTAACGTATGCAAATCTGGCCATGCTGATTACTTCCCAGTTCAACTCCGAGGCGGAGATTGTCCACAAGACGCCGGAACAGGGCGGGAAAGAGTATGAGACTAAGCAGGTATACTATATGAGTGATTCCCAGTCTAGTGCTATGATGGTGGCTTACGATAATGCTAAGGTCCCTTACGGTAATGAGCCGGAGTACATTTATGCTATATCTCTATCTACGTCACCTGAGCCTAAAGGCGACTTTGCCCCTGGAGATATTATCCAGAGGGTTGGTGGTAAGCCGGTTAAGCGGTTCGAGGAACTGACTGAGGTGCTTAAATCCAGAGCACCGGGAGATGTTATTCAGGTAGAGCTGAATCGGAACGGTAGAGAGGTTACCGAGAAGGTTGAACTGGTTGGCCTGAAGGACTCTGCAACAGGGGAGACCCGTGCCGACCTTGGGCTGAACATGGGTGAGCTTAGAAAAGTAAAATCTACTGATCCCCAGAAGCAGGTTGAATTCGCCAAGACGGAGGTCGGCGGGCCTTCCGCCGGCCTCATGTTCACACTGGAAATTTATAACCGGCTGACACCAGGGGACCTCAGTAAAGGGTACCGGATCGCTGGAACAGGGACCATGTTACCTGATGGAACCGTGGGGCCGATCGGCGGAGTACAATTCAAGATTGTTGCGGCAGACCGGGAGAAGGCGGACGTCTTCTTCGTACCTGAGGATAACTTTAAGGATGCGAAGAAGAAAGCCGAGGACCTCGGTACTCCGATGAAGCTTGTGCCTGTCAAGACGGTGGACGATGCACTCCATTATCTAGACTCGCTTCCGCCTAAAGCCGGATAGGCGCCTGACGATAATCGCGGAAGAGCTGGTTCGTATCCAGGTTAGGGAAAGAACTGGCATAGACGGCTGAAGCTTTAAGATCAAGCTCAAGCTGGGGATGTGACAAATCAGACGGCCTTGTCAGGATTGGCAGCGAGGCCGTCTTTTTCATGCGTTTAAGCAGTTCTCGGCCCTTATCTGTAAACCCTAGAACTCGTAAGTACCCCGGCCCTTCTGCAAGAATCTCCCGCGTGAATGAGGCTTTGTTATGCCCCAGAAGCACATGCACAAGCAGGCGCTGAAGCTTGGTATGGGTATAACGTTTGGTCTTCAAGGCTTGAAGCAGGCTTGTGACTGTAGGCTCCGCAAGACTCGGCAGCAGCTTCTTGATCCGATACTCCAGCCCTTCTGTCATTTCATAGATCTGGGAGAGCTGCTCTGTTGAGCTGGTCAGCAGCTGATGCAGCAGCTGCGGGCGGAGCGATTCCCAGGTCACGGGCCCGCGGCCCTCGCGCAGCTCGCGGGCCAGGATACCGGCGGCATAATCAGGCATATAGGGACTCGCCTCCGGCGATCCCCCAGCCAGTATCAGCCGCCGGATCGCCGTGGCGCTGGCGATGGGGCCCTCGCCCGGCTGCGCATCGTGATATCCGGCCGCTTCGCGCCGGATAGTCAAAGGCATGACGCTGCTGCCGAGCCGGCGCAGCGCGATCATATAGTGCAGCCCAAGCGAATTGTTGGGCTGCATCAAGAGCCCGCGCGCGCCTTCGGCAGCGCCGCGCGCAAGGGTCCGCTCCGCCGCCGCTGCATAGGCGGCGGGGTAGCTGGCGCCCGAGGCGAGTTCCTCCGCCACGGCGCACCTCATGTCGCTGCTCTCCTCGGCGAGCAGCGAGGCAAGCTCGTGCAGCTTGTCCGTACTTCCTTCCTCGCTGCCGAAGACCAGATGCGTCACGAGACCGGTCGCGTTCAGCAGCGACACGGCCCCGTACGCGAACCATTCCGCCGGCTGCACGGCATAGGCGACGGGCAGCTCGAACACAACATCGGCGCCCATGGACAGCGCCATCTCCGCCCGAGCCCATTTCGAGACGATGGCTGGCTCGCCCCGCTGAAGGAAGCTGCCGCTCATTACGGCGATGGCGGCTTCGGCGCCAGTCTCTTGCTTGGCCCGGGTGAAATGATAGACATGCCCATGGTGAAGCGGATTATATTCAACGATTATGCCGACAATGCTCACAGCGAGGCCTCCTTGCGTCTGTGGATGATTTATAAGAAATAATATCATGAACTGCATCATTTACCGAATAAACATGCTATAATTTACGGACCTGTCCCTGTGGATGCGCAAGTGAAATTGCAATTTATTGTGGGTAGGATATCGGGAGATGCCGTATAATAAAGGGAGCGGCGCGTATAAGTTATTGACAAAACTCTCTAAAAATCGGTATAATAATTTTTGTTTGTTTGGAGTGATAAACATGCACTTTCAATTTCGCAAATTAGCGTCAACCGAAGGCCCTGTGGAATTCCACGAGGCGCTGGATGTTCATCATGTAACCAAGGGCCGCAAGGATATTACTCATGTGAGTCCGCTTCAAGCTGATCTTAAGGTATTTTCCTTTGGTGAAGGAGAAGCAGATGTAAAGGGTAGATTATCTGTGGATCTGGACATGACGTGCTCCCGCTGCCTGAAGCCTTTGAAGAAACAAGTCGGTATCGATTTCGAGGAACGGTTTAAGTACAGTGAGAATACAGAGAATGTACAGGACGAAGAAGACGATATCCGCTACGTTGCAGAGGATGACGTGAATCTGGTTCCTTTCATAGAAGAAGCTTTGCTTCTGAATCTCCCATTTGCAGCCGTCTGTAAGGATGATTGCAAAGGTCTGTGCCCTACTTGCGGAACCGATTTGAACGAGCGTGATTGCGGCTGTGATAAAGAAGTCATTGACCCGCGTCTCGCGGCGCTGAAGGACTTTTTTAAACAACAATAATAAAGTCTGACCCTAACGGTCGTCTAAACTAAGCAATGGAACCAGGTTGACTTGAATAAGGAGGTGGGAACCATGGCAGTACCTCAACGGAGAACGTCCAAAACGCGTCGTGACAAACGTCGCACTCATTTCAAATTGGCTGTGCCGGGCATGGTAAAATGTGAACAATGCGGAGAATTGAAGCTTGCTCACCACGTATGCAAAGTATGCGGCACATACAAAGCAAGAGAAATCATCAAGCAATAATGAATGAAATCAAAGTAGTACCTACATCTAGGATGGGGTGCTATTTTTTTTTTTTTTGATTTCATAAGAGTAAGAATTCCTTCTGCCGGGATTGTCTTTCTTTTTAAAACAGGATGATTTATACTGAAGCTTAGTACCTGGTTCTAAAACAATATACCTATATATTAAAATAATTTATAGATCACGCAGGGGGCGATCCTTATCGAACGTTTGCCCAAACGGGCGAGACAGCAGCAGCTCGTGAGAATGATTGAAGAGAACCCGTTCATAACGGACCAAGAGCTGACCCGTCAGCTGAAAGTAAGTATTCAGACCATCCGGCTGGATCGTCTGGAGCTCGGGATACCTGAACTCCGTGAACGGATGAAGCTGATGGCCGAACTTTCTTATGATCAGGTGAAGTCTCTGCCGTTGCATGAAGTGATTGGGGATATCGTTGACCTTCAGCTCGACAGGAGCGGGATATCCATATTTGAAATACGTGATGAGCATGTCTTCTCCCGAACGGGCATTGCGCGGGGGCATCATGTATTTGCACAAGCCAATTCCCTTGCGGTCGCCGTAATTAATGATGAAATTGCACTTACTTCTTCTGCGGATATCCGGTTCGTGAGGTCGGTCCATTTGGGAGAGAAATGTATTGCCAAGGCCTATGTCCGATCTGAGGCAGGCAATAAAGGGAAGGCTAAGGTTGAGGTGTTCACATATGTAGGTGAGGAGATGGTCTTTCAAGGCAACTTCGTCATCTATCGTTCCGGGAAAGAGGAACATAGCGAAGGGGGAACTATGCATGTTGATAGCCATTGATGCCATGGGGGGCGATCACGCGCCTCGCTCTAACGTGGAGGGAGCGCTTGCGGCCGCCAAGGAATGGAAAGACATCGAAATCGTTCTGGTCGGAGATCAGGCTCAGGTTGAAGCGCTGCTGCCGGAACGTCCGTCTAATCTGACTATTCGCCATACCTCCGAGGTGATCGGTGGAGAAGATGAACCCGTTAAGGCGGTTCGCCGCAAGAAGGATTCTTCCATGGTGGTTGCCGGAAGGATGGTTCGCGAAGGCGAGGCTGACGCGATGATTTCTGCTGGAAATACGGGGGCCTTGATGACGACTGGCCTTCTTGTAGTGGGAAGAATGGAAGGGATTGAGCGGCCTGCACTTGCTCCGATCATTCCTACCGTTGACGGACGAGGTGTTCTGGCTCTGGATATGGGTGCCAATATGGATGCTAAGCCTGAACACCTGGCACAGTATGCCTTGATGGGCAGCGTGTACCGTCAGCAGGTGCACGGGATCGAGAAACCGAGAGTAGGACTGCTTAACGTGGGCACAGAAGCCATTAAAGGAAATGAGCTTACGAAAGCGGCTTACCCTCTGCTTCAGGAGCTGCCCATCCATTTTGTCGGTAATGTGGAAGCGCACGGCGTGCTGGCAGGGGCGTGTGATGTTCTGGTCTGTGATGGTTTTGCGGGGAACATTCTCCTCAAATCTTTGGAAGGAACGGCGGGCGCTTTATTCTCTATTCTGAAAGAGAAGTTCACGAGCTCACTTAAGAACAAGCTGGCTGCCGCTGTACTGATGCCCGAGCTGCGTGGACTCAAAAGCATGATGGATTACAAAGAACACGGCGGGGCGCCGCTTCTCGGACTTAGCGGTCTCGTGGTGAAGGGACATGGCTCATCGGATGCGGATGCGATTAAGAATGCTTTTCGGCAGGCAAGAATTGCCCTTCGCAGTCAGTTGATTCAGAACATATCCAAAGAATTCAGCAGTGGGGAGAGAGTAGTTAAGTGATGAATTTGCGATCGGTAGGGATTATTGGTACAGGTAAGTATGTGCCCGAGAAAGTATTAACCAATGCGGATTTGGAGAAAATCGTGGAAACGAACGACGAATGGATCGTCTCGCGTACAGGAATTCGTGAACGCCATATCGCCGCGCCAGAACAAGCAACCTCGGATCTGGCTTATGAAGCTTCCATCAAGGCGCTTGAGTCGGCAGGAATTGCTCCACATGAGCTGGACCTTATTATTGTAGCTACAGTTACGCCAGATATGACATTCCCATCCACAGCTTGTCTGCTGCAGGAGAAGCTGGGTGCGAAGCAGGCTGCGGCTTTTGACCTGTCTGCGGCATGTTCGGGATTTGTATACAGCTTGGCAACCGCAACAAACTTTATTAAGACTGGGATGTACAACAACGCGCTTGTTATTGGCGCAGACACCTTATCCCGAATTACAGATTATACAGACCGCAATACCTGTGTGCTGTTCGGTGACGGTGCCGGTGCTGTAGTTCTGGGTGAAGTGCCTGAGGGCAGAGGGTTCCTTTCCTTCGACCTGGGTGCCGAGGGTGCTGGCGGAAGCCAGCTTAAGCTCGAGGCAGGCGGTTCCAGACTACCAGCCTCGGCAGATACCGTTGCTGGTGGCAAGCACTTCATCTACATGAACGGCCGTGAAGTATTTAAATTTGCGGTTCGTGTGATGGGCACAGCGACTGAGGAAGCTCTTCGTAAGGCGGGAGTGGCGAAAGAGGAAGTGGATTTGTTCGTTCCGCATCAGGCGAATATCCGGATAATTCATTCCGCGATGGAACGTCTGAACCTTCCAGAGGAGAAATGTGTAATCAATGTCGATAAATATGCCAATACATCGGCTGCATCTATCCCGCTTGCACTGGTAGAGGCAGCTGAAGAGGGACGAATGCAAGAGGGAGATACCATTCTTCTCGTCGGCTTTGGCGGCGGCCTTACTTGGGGCGCATCTGTTCTTGTATGGTAAAAATTAATTATTAATCGTTCCTCCTTCTGGGCGAGCAGGCTCGTCCGGAAGTGCCCGGAACAAAGGAGAGCTGTCTGATTTATGGGGAAGTTAGCATTTGTATTTCCAGGACAAGGTTCCCAAGCCGTAGGAATGGGCAAAGATATTTATGATGAGCTGCCGGAGGCAGGGGACCTGTTCCGCACAGCAGATGAGAAGCTGGGCTTTGGCTTAAGCGATCTCATCTTTAATGGTCCTGAGTCAGAGCTTAAGATGACGGCGAATACTCAGCCGGCACTGCTTACTACGAGCTACGCGCTTTATCGTATATTTGCTTCGAAAGGGATCACACCTGATTATTTCGCGGGGCACAGCCTTGGTGAATATACGGCCTTGACCGCCGCAGGCGTACTCTCATTTGAAGATGCGGTCGCTACGGTTCGCGCGCGCGGTCTGTTCATGGAACAGGCAGTGCCTGGCGGGCAGGGGGCCATGGCCGCAGTGCTCGGAGCTGAGCGCAATGCGCTGGCGGAACTCTGCGCAGCAATTACCTCCGAAGGGCATTTGGTTGAGCTTGCCAATATTAACTGCCCAGGACAAATTGTGGTATCCGGAAGCCGAGCGGGAGTTGACGCTCTGGTTGAGAGGGTCAAAGAAGCGGGCGGCAAACGTGCCATACCACTCGAAGTCAGCGGTCCGTTCCACTCCTCGCTCATGCGCTCAGCCGCAGAGCGCCTTGAAGAGACGCTTGCGGGGATTCAGTATGCGGATGCCTCTGTTCCGGTGGTCGTGAACGTTACAGCTCAGCCTGTGCATAAAGGGGCAGAGGTTCCTGCGCTATTGACTCAGCAGGTCTATTCCCCGGTTCTTTGGGAGGACAGTGTACGCTGGTTGATTGAGCAGGGAGTTGACACTTTTGTCGAGATTGGTCCGGGCAGTGTTCTCACAGGACTGCTTAAGAAAATCGATAAGAACGTAAGAGGACTGAATGTGAACAGTCTCGAAAGTCTGGAACAAGTGGCCGCGGCGCTGAAAGAGGAGCTTTAAGCCTCTAAGCAGTATCTTGTAAGCCTGCGTAAGCCTAAGCTAAGCATGCCCGGTTACCCGGCCGTGTATTAGCTTTCGCTGCAGCCGCGCTTTAGCGCTGCTCCGGGGTTCCCGGGCAGCTCTTGAAAGCGCCGCGCCCTATCATTTGCAGGAAGCTGCAGTAGGGCTGTAGGGCAGTATAAGCTTGAGAAAGGAGGCACATAGGGTGACACAACCACTTGCCGGCCAGACGGCGCTGGTCACCGGCGCTTCACGAGGGATTGGAAGAAGCATTGCACTTTCGCTTGCGAAGGCAGGAGCAAATGTAGCTGTCAATTATGCCGGTAACGAAGAAGCAGCTGCAGAAGTTGTCCGTGAGATCGAAGGCATGGGCGTCAGTGCTATTGCTATTAAAGCTCATGTTGGCGACAGCAGCCAGTTTGAGACCATGGTTAAGGAAGTTATTGATGCCTGGGGCCGAATTGATATTCTCGTGAATAACGCAGGAATTACCAGAGATAATCTTATTATGCGAATGAAAGAAGAAGAGTTCGATCAGGTGATTGAGACGAATCTGAAGGGCGTGTTCAATGGAATCAAATCCGTAACCCGTCCGATGATGAAACAGCGCTCAGGTCGGATTATCAACATCTCTTCTGTCGTCGGCGTCCTTGGAAATGCAGGTCAAGCCAATTACGTAGCTGCCAAAGCAGGTGTGATTGGGCTGACGAAATCTTCCGCGCGCGAACTTGCATCCCGTAATATTACAGTGAATTGTGTAGCACCTGGATTCATTGATACGGATATGACTGGGGAATTGCCGGAAGAAATCCGCTCCAAGATGCTTGGAGAAATCCCTCTTGCTCGTCTTGGCAAGCCGGAGGAAATCGCTAATGTGGTTCTGTTCTTGGCATCAGAAGGCGCTTCTTACATGACGGGACAAACACTTCATGTGGATGGCGGAATGTACATGTAGGCTGCTTCGCGAAGACGATATATCGTCAAAGCGGGTTTTTGAAACAGCTTCTATGGCATTTTAACTTTAATTCTCGTATAATACCAAAGAGGAGGTGAACCGGATGTCCGATGTATTGGAGCGTGTAAAACGCATTGTAGTTGATCGCTTGGGTGCTGATGAAGCCGAAGTAACACTTGAGGCTTCTTTCAAAGAGGACCTTGGTGCTGATTCGCTCGATGTCGTTGAATTGGTTATGGAATTGGAAGATGAATTCGATCTTGAAATTTCAGATGAAGATGCAGAGAAGATAACGACCGTAGGTGAAGTTGTAAATTACATACAATCTCATACCTAAGTCATTTAAAGTCCCGTACCTTGTTTATCAGGCGGGACTTCTCCTCATCTTGGCAGAAACAATCAATGATTGTGTTCATTGACATTTATATTACACATGAAGTCTATACGAGGTGAATGTGTTTGAAACATAGAGTAGTTATAACAGGAATGGGAGTCATGACTTCCCTTGGCAAAGATTTGGACACGTTCTGGGATAGCCTGGTTAGCGGGAAATCCGGCGTATCGCGCATTGACTCTTTTGATGTCAGCGATTATACAACCCAAATTGCGGCCTCGGTGAAGGATTTCAACCCTGAGGATTATTTTGACCGTAAAGAAGCCAGAAAGATGGACAGGTTTGTTCAATTTGCAATCGCGGCAGGTTCTGAAGCTTTGAAGGACAGCGGGATTGAGATTGGATCGAACACAGATGCAGAACGTATCGGTGTCTCCATCGGTTCTGGTATTGGCGGTCTTGGAACTTGGGAAGATCAACATAATGTTTTACTGGAAAAAGGACCTAAACGCGTAAGCCCTTTCTTTATTCCGATGATGATCGCCAATATGGGCTCAGGCCAAATGTCGATCATGTTCGGAGCTAAAGGACCGAATACCACTCAGGTAACCGCTTGTGCGACAGGAACTCATTCGATAGGTGATTCATTCCGCATTATTCAGCGCGGCGACGCCGACGTGATGATCTGCGGAGGAGCAGAAGCGACCATTCGTCCTACGGGAATGGCTGGATTCTGTGCGATGCGAGCCATGTCTACACGCAATGACGAGCCTGAGAAGGCAAGCCGTCCATTCGATACAGGCCGGGATGGTTTTGTTATGGGTGAGGGTGCCGGAATTCTTATTCTTGAATCTCTGGAGCATGCACAGAAGCGCGGGGCTAAAATCTATGCCGAAGTGATTGGCTACGGACTTAGCGCGGATGCCCATCATATGACCGAGCCGGATCCGGACGGTGCTGCGCGCTGTATGCGTATGGCGATTCGTGATGCGGGGCTGAATCCTGAAGATATTGATTATATTAATGCGCACGGAACTTCCACACCGGTTGGTGACCGTTCGGAGACGCTAGCTGTGAAGAAAGCGCTGGGCGACCACGCTTATAAAGTAGCTATCAGTTCGACCAAGTCCATGACTGGGCATTTGCTTGGAGCCGCTGGTGGCGTTGAAGCCGTGATTTGTGGTCTTTCATTACAGAACGGGGTCATCGCGCCTACGATCAATCTTGAAGATCAGGATCCGGAGTGCGATTTGGATTATGTACCTAATGAACCAAGACAAGCAGATTTGAAAGTTGCAATGTCCAACTCCTTTGGGTTTGGTGGTCATAACGCCACGATTATCCTGAAGAAATTCGATGCATAAGGAGTCAGTCTGTTGAGTGGAGATCTGAAGCAGTTACAACAAAAACTTCAAATTCAATTCCAGAACCGACAATTGTTGAAACAGGCATTTACTCACGCTTCCTATGTAAACGAACACCGGTTCAGCCAGCACGAGGACAACGAGCGGCTTGAATTTTTGGGAGACGCGGTGCTTGAGCTGACCGTCTCGGAGTATCTATACAATCTATTTCCGAACCGGCCTGAAGGCGAGTTAACAAAGCAGCGTGCTGCTATTGTCTGTGAGCCTTCTCTGGTTAAATTTGCTGAAGCTCTCGAGTTCGGGAGTTATGTGCTCCTAGGCAAAGGGGAAGAACTAACCGGTGGGCGTACGCGTCCGGCACTTCTTGCGGATGTGTTTGAGTCTTTTGTCGGGGCGCTTTATTTGGATCAGGGACTTGAGGCAGTTATTGCCTTCCTGGACAAGCATGTATTCACTCAGGTGGTCTTAAACGGAAAGCTACAGGTAACTGATTATAAGACTGAACTTCAGGAGCTGACTCAGCACCATAATCTAGGAGCGCTTGAGTACCGCATTATCGAAGAGCGGGGACCTGCGCATGAGCGGGAATTCGTCTCCGAGGTATTCATGGATGGCAAGAGTCTCGGTCAAGGGAGCGGACGCTCCAAGAAAGAGGCTGAGCAGCAGGCAGCGGCTGTTGCACTGGAGCGTTTAAGAGTACAAGGGTAGTTCTATTGACTTAGAAGATTAGGTTTTGAATCTTTAGCTGAAATGGCAGGCCAAGGTAGCGTATACCAGGTCTGCCATTTTTAGTTTTTAGCGAGTTAAACCTCGGGGGCAGATGTTGATACAAGCGGCTTTGCTGTAGATTTGATGGGTCACAGGTGAAGCTTAATTATGTTACAATAGGCGGTAGAGGTGATAGTGTACGTATGTTTTTGAAGAGAATTGAACTAGCGGGTTTTAAATCGTTCGCGGATCGCACAGAAATGGAATTTGTGCGTGGAATCACTGCGGTTGTAGGCCCGAACGGAAGCGGTAAGAGCAACATCTCCGATGGCATCCGCTGGGTACTCGGAGAACAAAGTGCCAAGTCGCTGCGCGGTGGCAAGATGGAAGATATTATTTTCGCCGGTAGTGATGCCAGAAAGGCGGTTGGATACGGAGAAGTATCGCTTACGCTGGATAATACGGACCAGGCGCTTCCTTTGGATTTCAATGAAGTTACGGTGACCCGGCGGGTTCACCGCAGTGGAGATAGTGAATATTTGATTAATAAGCAATCCTGCCGCCTGAAGGATATTACTGAACTTTTCATGGACACAGGAATCGGAAAAGAAGCCTACTCCATTATTGGACAAGGTCGTATTGAAGAAATACTGAGTACTCGATCTGAAGACCGGAGAGGGATATTTGAGGAAGCTTCAGGTATTGTGAAATATAAGTCCCGGAAGAAGGATGCACGTAAGAAGCTGGATGAGACGGAGACCAATCTGCTCCGTATTCATGACTTGGTCAGCGAGCTTGAGGATCAGATCGGGCCGCTCAAGGAACAATCCGAGAAAGCGATTCATTATAAAGAACTGCGAGAACAGCTTAAGCATAAAGAGATTTCCATGTATATCTATCAAATCGATCAGATCCACACTTCTTGGAGCGAGGCGAACAACAAGCTGGCCAGACTGCGTGAAGAGCAGCTTGCCTTGTCTACGATTGTCTCCGCTCATGACGCTACACTGGAGAAAGAACGCTCCGAGCTGCGTGTAATTGAAGAAGAAATTGAAACTTTGCAAGGCCAGCTGCTGGAATATAGTCAAAGCTATGAGAAGAACGAGGGTTATGGGGGGCTGCTTAAAGAGCGCGCCAAAAATTTATTGCAGAATCGACAACAGCTGATTGAATCTATCGAAGCTAACGAGGAACGATATAATCAGCGTGCGTTAGAGCTTAAAGCCATGTCGGATAAATATGCGGAATCGGACCGGATGCTGACTGAGCTTCGTGCGTTATTGTCCGCGGAGGAAGCGAAGCTGCTTGGTGTAACTGGCGGGATCAGTCAGGCTCAGGAAGAAGCCCTTAAGGGTGACCTGCTGGAGATTATGAACCAAATTGCGCAGGCGCGCAATGAGATCCGTTATGCCGACCAGCAGAAGGAAGGCGTTATCCGCCGGATGGAAAGAGCAGAGACCGAAGGCACGAAGTGGCGGGACGAGCAGCAGAAGCTGGCTGAGAGAAAGTCCGAGCTTAGCGGCAAGCTGGAGAAGATGGCCAAAGATATTGCAGAGGTTCGCAAAAGCTACATTTCTGAAAGCGAACGTCTTCATTCTCTGCAGAAGCTTACGGAAGAGAGCCGGGATGGTCTGCGGAAATGGGAACAGAAGCGCGAAGCCCTGGTATCCCGCCGGGATACGATGAAGGAGATGCAGGATGATTTTGACGGCTTCGCACTTGGGGTTAAGGAAGTGCTCAAAGCCTCGCGCAAAGGGACTCTGGCTGGTGTGCACGGCGCAGTAGCTGAGCTGATCCGGGTTCCCGAGAAGCTGGAAATAGCAGTGGAGACCGCTCTGGGCGCAGCCATGCAGCATGTGGTCATGGAGAATGAAGCTGTATCTCGCCAAGCGATTGCTTTCCTGAAGCAGCGTCAGCTGGGACGAGCGACCTTCCTGCCGCTGGATGTTATCCGGCCGCGTCAAATATCGGCTTCAGATAAGCGGTCCATGGAAGATGCGGAAGGATTCGTAGGAATTGGAGCGGAGCTGGTTGGTTTTGAGCCGCGGTATGCCGATATTGTCGGCAGTCTGCTGGGGAATGTGGTATTTGCCGATACGCTCGAACATGCGAACCGGATGGCCGCCAAGAGCCAGTATCGTTTCAGAGTAGTTACTCTGGAGGGGGATGTGGTTAACGCGGGAGGTTCCATGACCGGGGGCAGCCAGCATCGGAAGAACAGCAATCTGCTTGGCCGCAACCGGCAGCTTGAGCAGCTGGATAGCGATATTCGCCAAAGTGAGACGATGATAACGAAGCTGCGCACCAGTGTCGAAGAGGTAAGGAGCCAGATCGCCCAACTGGAGACAGACCTGGAGAAGTTAAGGGAGTCTGGAGATCGCATGCGTGCGGATGAACAGACGGTCGCTGGTGATCTGAAGCAGGTGGAGCATGAATACAGGCATGTCTCCGAGCAGTTCGAATTATATGGTCAAGAGAAGAGTCACTATGTTAAAGAGATGGAAGATCTGGATAAGAGCAAAGCGGAGGCTGAGCAGAAGCTCAAGGAATTAGCTGCCGATCAACAGACGAAGCATGACTCTATCCAGGCAGCTGAATTCGCACGCAAAGCGAATGAATCTGCTAAGGAAGAGCTGCAGACTCAGCTTACCGAGCTTAAGGTTAAGGAAGGCAAGCTGGATCAGGAATGCCTTTCCCTGAAAGAGCAGCTTAGCAGACAGCAGGAAGAATTCAATGCCCAAGAGAAAGAACTGGAGCAAAGCCGGCGAATTCTTCAATCTATTGAGAATGACCTCAAAGAGAACGAAGCACAAAGTGTTCGCCAGATTGAGGATCTGAACGATTATAAATTAAAGAAGAGCCGTACAAGTGAACGGCTGGACTTGCAGCGGGCTTCCCGAAGCGCGCTGATGAAGAAGCTTGAAGAAGGAGAGAGCGAGACCAAGGATCAGCGGGCTGCGTTGAAGTCGGTGGACGAACAGCTGCTGCAGACCGAGATTCAGGCTAACCGTCTTGATGTTGAGCTCGATAATATTCTGAAGAAGCTGAGTGAGGACTATGAGCTGTCCTATGAAAGAGCTAAGCAGCGCTACGAACTCCCAGAGGATATTACAGTTACCCAGGCCGAAGTTAAAGAGCTTAAGCGAAGCATATCTGCTCTTGGGGAAGTGAATCTGGGAGCCATTGAAGAATTCCAGCGGGTATCAGAGCGCTATGAGTTCCTTAGCATTCAGAAGAATGATTTGGTTGAAGCGAAGACCACGCTCTATCAGGTAATCCGCGAGATGGACGATGAAATGTCCAAGCGATTCAAGCTTACCTTTGACGCGATTCGCCGTGAGTTCGGCACAGTCTTTACCAAGCTGTTCGGAGGCGGCAGCGCGGATCTTGTTCTGCTTGAACCGGAGAACCTGCTAGAGACCGGGATTGATATCGTGGCCCAGCCTCCAGGCAAGAAGCTGCAGAACCTGCAGTTGCTATCCGGTGGTGAGCGTGCGCTAACTGCAATGGCGTTATTATTCGCTATTCTTCAAGTTAAGCCGGTTCCTTTCTGTGTTCTGGACGAGGTAGAAGCCGCACTGGATGAAGCGAACGTTATCAGGTTCGCCCAGTACCTGCGCGAATTCTCGGAGCAGACCCAGTTCATCGTGGTAACCCACCGCAAAGGTACGATGGAAGAAGCCGATGTGCTATATGGGGTCACAATGGAAGAGGGCGGCGTGTCGAAGCTCGTGTCCGTAAGACTCGAGGATGAAGAGGCGGAAATTGCTTAGTGATGGGTGAGCATGCCATAATAGAGGAAGACGATTAAAGTCTGCCGATAAAAAGCATAGTCCGAGAAATTTTGGGCTTTTGTAAGTAAAAAGCACAGTCCGAGAAACTTTGGGCTTCCGATCGCTGTTATCTTCGGATTTCCTGATTGTATACAACCACGGGGTTGAAATCCGAAGATAAAGGCGAACGCTGACGCTTCTACAGCTCCAAACTTTCTCTACCTGCTTACAATATCCCATCCCTTAATCAAGGGTGGGTAACAAGGAAAGAGCGGTTCCTTCGGGTAACCGCTCTTATCTACAAGGCAATAGCATACACACTCAGTCAAACAAATGCTCCCGAAAGACTAGGCAGTAGAGCGTATCCCACAGGGAGAGCGGGCATACGCACCATAGTCACATGAATGCTCCCGAAAGAGCTGGCAGTAGAGCGAATCCCGCAGGGAGAGCGGGCATACGCACCATAGTCACATGAACGCTCCTGAAAGAGCAGGCAGTAGAGCGAATCCCGCAGGGAGAGCGGGCATACGCACCACAGTCACATGAACGCTCCTGAAAGAGCAGGCAGTAGAGCGAATCCCGCAGGGTGAGCGGGCATACGCACCACAGTCACATGAATGCTCCTGAAAGAGCAGGTAGTAGAGCGAATCCCATAGGGAGAGCGGGCATACGCACCACAGTCACATGAATGCTCCCGAAAGAGCTGGCAGTAAAGCGGGTCCCGAAGGGACGACAAGCGGCTCGGTGCACATAGTGAGCTAAGTCCGGGCAGGAGCGCCACAGTAAAGCGGGCCCCGTTAGGGGCGGCAAGCGACATTCACATGTACAGTCACACGGGTGCAATAAAATAACCACACACTCCAAACCTTTCGGGTGTCCAGAGGGCGAGTCCTCTGGGGCCCTCCCTATCAGGGAGGGTTTGGGAGGGTAAACAAACAAGGGTAAAGGAGAATTCCATCTGTGAGTTTTTTCAAAAAATTAAAAGAGAGCATTGCAGCAAAAACAGAATCGGTTACAAAACAGTTCAAGGAAGGACTGGAGAAGAGTCGTAAGGGCTTTGTTGAGAAGGTCGCTGAACTCGTGACTCGCCGCAAGAAGATTGATGAAGAGTTCTTTGAGGAGTTGGAAGAAATTCTAATCGGGGCCGATGTAGGCGTAAATACGGTCCTCCAGCTGATTGATGATCTGCGAGTTGAAGTGAAGAAACGCAAAATTGAGGATGCAGCTGAGCTACAGCCTATTTTGTCCGAGAAGATTCAAGAACTACTGCGCGGCGATGAGGATAACAGTATCCGTATGAATCCGGATGGGATTACCGTTATCTTGTTCGTAGGGGTGAATGGTGTCGGGAAAACAACCACAATTGGCAAGCTTGCCCATCACTATAAGCAGGAAGGCAAAAAAGTTCTTATGGCTGCCGGGGATACGTTCCGTGCCGGTGCTATAGAGCAGCTTGAGGTATGGGGTCAGCGCGTGGGCGTTGAGGTGATCAAGCAGCAGGCGGGTTCAGATCCGGCGGCTGTTATGTTCGACGCGGTTCAGGCGGCCAAACAGCGCGGAGCAGATATTCTGCTGTGTGATACGGCAGGCCGTCTACAGAACAAATCCAACCTGATGGAAGAGCTCAATAAAATTTACCGTGTGATCCAGCGGGAAATCCCGGACGCGCCGCATGAGGTGCTGATGGTGCTTGATGCAACAACAGGACAGAACGCGCTGAGCCAAGCTAAGCTGTTTGGAGAGAAAAGCGGGGTAACCGGTCTTGTTCTCACGAAGCTTGACGGAACGGCTAAAGGTGGAATTGTTGTGGCAATCCGCCAAGAGCTCAGTCTGCCGGTGAAGCTGGTTGGTCTGGGCGAGAAGATGGAGGATCTTCAGAAATTCGATTCTGAACAGTTTGTCCATGGATTATTTGCTGGTATATTGAAGGAAGAGACAGATGAATCCGAAGTCCAGTCCTAAAAAGGAGGGATAACAATGGCCAACACCCATACTTACCCGCGCAGGGAGGAAATCGCCAATGCGATTACTCATGGCATCGGGGCTTTGTTAAGCGTGGCGGCACTAGTGATTCTCATTGTTTTTTCCAGCGTGAAGGGAACGGCTTGGCATGTAGTCAGCTTCACAATCTACGGGGTGAGTATGCTGCTGCTGTATACAAGCTCGACTCTGGTACACAGCTTTAAAGAAGGCAAAATGAAGGATCTTTTCGAGTTTTTTGATCATTCTTCCATTTATGTGTTTATCGCGGGTACCTATACGCCATTTCTGCTTGTGGCGATTCGCGGCTCACTCGGATGGACCTTGTTCAGTGTGGTATGGGGCATTGCCCTGCTGGGTGTATTGTTTAAGGCATACTTTGTGAAAAGATTTCTGTTTCTCTCAACGATATTCTATATTCTGATGGGCTGGTTGATCGTAATCGCCTGGGGCCCCTTAACAGCGGCCGTCCCTGGAATGGGAATAAACTTGCTTGTCATGGGCGGCTTATTGTACACGCTCGGCACCGTATTTTACGTTTGGCGGGCGTTTCCCTATCATCATGCGATATGGCACTTGTTTGTCCTCGCGGGAAGCGTGCTTCATTTCTTTGCGATTCTGCTCTATTTATTACCCGGGAATTAACTTGAAATAAGATTGTAATGAATCTGGGAAGATGTTAAGGGAAATAGCTTGACATCTTCTTTCATTTTCGTTATGATAAGTTTCGTTGATGCACTGTAAAGTGTTTTTCCTTGACGGAGGGAGTGCCCGCTGTGAGTCAAGAGAATAGGCTTGAGAAGACGAATCGAGTAAATCTCTTATTCGACTTCTATGAACCGCTGCTTACTGAGAAGCAGCAGACTTTCCTGAAATATTATTTCCATGATGACTTCTCGCTGGGCGAGATTGCATCGGAATTTGAGATCAGCCGTCAGGCCGTGTATGAGCATATTAAGCGGGCTGAACAGATGCTGGAAGTATATGAAGACAAACTTGGGCTGCTTCAGAAGCAGCAGCAGCGTCTCGGAGAGCTTGAGAATCTGCGTAAGCTGCTGGAAGCTAGCAACCTTACGGATGTACATAAAGAGACTGCTCTTGGTATGGTTCGTAATATGCAGGAGTGGTGATCAACAGGATCAGAATTGACAACGGAGGTGACTAATTATGGCATTTGAAGGATTGACCAGCCGACTGCAAAGCGTGTTCAGCAAGCTGCGCGGTAAAGGCAAGGTATCGGAAGATGATGTGAATGAGGCTATGCGCGAGGTTCGCCTCGCACTGCTTGAAGCGGACGTTAACTTTAAAGTGGTCAAGGAATTTATCGCCAAGGTGAAGGAGAAGGCCATCGGCAGTGAAGTGATGGATAGCTTCACACCAGGAATGGTCATCATCGACATCGTTAATAAGGAATTAACGGAGCTTATGGGCGGCAGCCAAGCGAAGCTGGCCAAGAGTAATAAGCCTCCAACCGTAATTATGATGGCGGGTCTTCAGGGTGCCGGTAAGACGACTACCTCCGCCAAGCTGGCCAAGCTTCTTCTGAAGCAGAATCACCGGCCGCTGCTTGTGGCAGGGGACATTTACAGACCGGCCGCAATCAAGCAGCTTCAGGTGCTCGGTGAGCAGATCGGAGCACCGGTATTTACACTTGGTGAAGGGATCAGTCCGGTTGAAATATCACGCCAGGCGCTTCAGCATGCCAAGGATAACGGCAACGATTATCTGATTATTGATACAGCGGGCCGTCTGCACGTGGACGAGCAGCTGATGGAAGAACTTCGTCAGATTCACGAGATCACCAAGCCGGATGAAGTATTGCTGGTTGTCGACGCGATGACGGGACAGGATGCCGTTAATGTTGCCGAGAGCTTTCATAACCAGCTTGAACTGACAGGGGTCGTACTTACGAAGCTCGATGGCGATACCCGTGGTGGTGCGGCGTTATCGGTTAAAGCTGTTACCGGCTGTCCGATCAAGTTCGCAGCGCTTGGAGAGAAGATTGATGCTCTGGAGCCTTTCCATCCTGAGCGGATGGCTTCACGGATACTCGGGATGGGCGATATGCTATCGCTCATTGAGAAAGCCCAGTCGAATATTGATGCCGAGAAAGCCAAGGAAATGGAGCGCAAGATGCGCAACGCCGAATTCACCTTCGACGATTTCCTTGAGCAGATGGATCAGGTGAAGAAGCTGGGACCTATCGATCAGATCATGGATATGATCCCGGGAATGGGCAAGGTCAAACAGCTCAAGGACGTCAAGGTTGATGAGAAGCAGATGGGACGCGTCGAAGCCATTGTGCATTCCATGACCAAGCAGGAGAAGCAGAATCCGGATATGATTAATCATAACCGCCGCAAGCGGATTGCTCTCGGCAGCGGGACTACGCTGGCTGATGTCAATCGCTTGATTAAGCAATTTGATGAAATGCGCCGGATGATGAAGCAGTTCTCAGACATGATGGGCGGCCCTAAAGCTGGTAAGATGGCTAAAGCCATGAAGGGTATGAAAGGTCTGAAAGGCGGAGGAATGAAGTTTCCATTCCGTTAAGCCTTAGATATATATTTTATCCTATTTAAGGAGGTGAATTTCGTTGGCAACTCGTATTCGTTTGAAACGTATTGGTGCTCATAAAGCTCCTTTCTACCGTATCGTGGTTTCGAACTCCCGTTCCCCGCGTGACGGTCGCTTTATCGAGGAAATTGGTTACTACAACCCGGTCGCTGAACCAGCTGTTGTAAACATCAATGAAGAAAAAGCATTGAAATGGCTTCAAGATGGTGCACAAGCATCTGACACTGTCCGTAACTTGCTTAGCAAAGCTGGTGTCCTCAAAAAGTTCCATGAACTTAAGAACCAGAAATAATTGCTGATTCGGAGGGTCCTCTTATGGAACAATTAGTCTGCGTAATTGCGAAGGCTTTAGTTGATCATCCGGAAGATGTGCGTGTGAACGTCGTGGAGAAAGAGCAGCTTGTCATCTTTGAACTTTCCGTACATCCGGACGATGTAGGGAAAGTCATTGGCAAGCAGGGGCGAATCGCCAAGGCGCTTCGCACGGTTGTCACCTCTGCAGCAGTGAAGCTAGACAAACGGGTCACCGTGGACATTATGTCTTAAAAATATACGAAAGAGGGTTAGGATGCATTTCCTAGCCCTTTTTCGTACATGCTGAAGATCATACATGTTAACGGATTCTATATACACTTTAACATTTAAAGTTCTATGCTCAGGAGGGAATTATGTCCGATTCATTGCTAACAATTGGTAAGATTGTGAATACACACGGGATTCGCGGGGAGCTCAAAGTGCTGCTCAGTACTGATTTTCCGGAGGTACGCTTCGCCCAGGGGAATGCGTTGTTATTTGTACACCCGGAGACAAAGCAGCAGGTTAAAGCTACTGTGGAACATGCTCGTCCTTCCAAACAGACTTACCTCGTTAAGTTCAAAGAGTACGGAAATATTAATGAAGTTGAGAAATATAAGGGATGGGATTTGAAAGTAACCAAAGACCAAACCATCGAACTTCCGGAGAATGAGTATTACTTCCATGAAATTATCGGCTGTCGGGTTGTTACAGAAGAGGGGGAGGAGCTTGGGGTCATTGACGAAATTCTCCGACCGGGAGCTAATGACGTGTGGGTCGTGAAGACACCTGCCCGGAAGCAAATTCTTCTTCCCGTAATTGATGATGTTGTCCTGGATGTGAACGTCAAAGACAAGCTGGTTAAGGTGCATTTGATGGAAGGATTGTTGTAAATGCGTGTAGATGTACTGACTTTATTTCCAGAGATGTTTGAGGGAGTCTTTGGTTCCAGTATTTTGGGGAAGGCTCAGAATAAAGGGATTATTAGCCTAAATGCGGTGAATTTCAGAGAATACTCGGAAAATAAGCATCAAACGGTGGATGATACGCCTTATGGCGGGGGCGGGGGGATGGTGCTGAAGCCAGAGCCTATATTCAATGCGGTAGAAAGTCTGCTCCTGCCAGACCCTGCCGCAGAGCAAGCTAAGTCTCTGCGCCCACCCAGAATTATTCTAATGTGCCCCCAAGGGGAGTCCTTTACCCAAAAGAAAGCGGAAGAGCTGGTAGGAGAAGATCGGCTTATCTTTATTTGTGGTCATTATGAAGGGTATGATGAACGGATTCGGGAGCATCTGGTTACGGATGAATTATCGATTGGCGACTATGTTCTGACAGGTGGTGAACTGCCTGCCATGGTGGTCATCGACAGTGTAGCCAGATTGCTGCCTGGTGTGCTTGGAAATGAGACAAGCGCTGTAACGGATTCTTTCAGCACGGGACTCCTGGAATATCCGCATTACACCAGACCTGCTCAGTTCAGAGATTATAAGGTGCCTGACATCCTCCTAAGCGGGCATCATGCGAATGTTGCCGACTGGAGACGACGAGAAGCGCTTAGACGTACCTGGCAGCGCCGTCCGGATCTTCTAGATCATGCCGAGCTTAGCGCCAAGGATTTGAAGTGGCTGGCTGAAATAAAGCTTGAGAACCTATAGTGAAGCAACCTCCAAGAAAGCAGACAGACATCTGCCTTTTTGGAGGTTTTTTTAATGATATGAGGACCCCCAACGACCTTTCTGCATAAAATAAAGAAGTATTTTGTTATACAGGGGGTGAAACAGGGTAATAAGATAGTAGCAAGTAAGCAAAATTACAAGCGAGGGATTAGACCATGACACCCGAAACGCAGCAGGAGCTGCCAACAATAGAAGTGTATCTGGAACCAGAGGAAGAGTCGGAGCATCAATTAACAGAACCTTTAAGAACGGTAGATGATGTGCTTGCCTATTATTCAAACCGCAAGTAATGAAGGAGGAGTCAGTATGTACGAGCTTCCTGACACAATTCAGGCGGAGACAGACCGTATTATTGAGACATTGCCGAATGAGTAAATGGCGGAGTACCCCGCGGCCTATTTCACATAAAAAAGATCATTTTCTTGACGGATTAAGATCCGCCAGGATAATGATCTTTTTTAATTAGGTAGACATACATTAAGGGAAGCTTAGCCTCGTATATTAATAATGGAGTCTACGAGGGCCTGATTGGCTTGTTATTTATTGCTTTTCTCAATCAACCGGAAGTCATCATAATGAAATCCTGGTGCTACAACACAGGATACCAAGACCGGCTCATCACCGAGCGGCTTGGCTGACTGCCATACCTTGGCAGGGACCAGCGCCTGCGGCGTCTGCCCGCTTAGGACATCAGGCCCCAGAATGATCTCTTGAGTATCTGCGGGCTGATCGCCATCCCCACCCAAGGTTAACATAAGAGGGCTCCCCGAGTGCCATAGCCAGACTTCGTCGGAGAGAACGGTATGCCATTCCGAGACTTCATCTGCGTGCAGGAGAAAATAAATGGAGGAGGCTGCATAGCGAGGCCCTGAGTATTCATCTCCAAGAAGTGTTTGGGGGATTTCAACGGAAGCCTTCCACAATTCCTTATACCATCCGCCCTCCTCGTGAGGGGACAGCTGCAAAGCTTCAACTAGCGGAGATAGCTGCTTTTTTGTCACGTAGAATTCCTTCTTTCTAAATAGATTCTTGTAGTTATCTCTATTACTATACAGCTTTAATCATTTGTTGTCAGATGTTGTATCCTTGGGAGGCGTTCTCATGCCTATTAAAACCGGCAAGCAATATGTGAAGAATTTAAACAGGCTAAGCCCGGAGGTCTGGCTGAATGGAGCACAGATTAAAGGGAAATTATCGCATCATATCGCTTTTCGTGGTCTAATTCAATCACAAGCCTCACTTTATGATATGCAGTCAGAGGAACAGTACAGGGACAGGATGACCTATATCTCACCGGATACAGGGGATCGGGTAGGCTTATCTTTTTTGCATCCCAAAAGTAAAGAAGACCTGCACAGGCGCAGGAACATGATGTCAATCTGGGCAGACAGACATCACGGCTTCCTGGGCCGTGCTCCTGACTATATGAACACGGCGCTGATGGCCTTCTCTGGAGCGGCTGGACTGCTGGCGGACTCAAACCCTCAATTTGCTGAAAATCTTAAAAATTATTATGTCTACTGCCGTGAGAATGATATCACCTTATCCCATGGTTTTATCCAGTCTAAGGTAAGCATGCTGTCAGCTGTGATGGATGAGAATGAATCTTCAGCCGCGCGGGTTCACGAGGTTAACAAAGACGGTTATATTGTGAGCGGAGCCTTTCTGCTTAACACTCAAGGGGCTACCTCCGAGGAGCTGCTGATCTATCCCCAGCCTCCAACGAGACTGGATGAAGTGAATCCATATGCATTCTTCTTTGCGGTTCCAAGCAATCTGAAGGGGATCAAGTTTATTTGCCGTGAGAATACGGTGGTCAGCACATCAAATTATAATTACCCGCTTAGTTCACGTTATGAGGAGATGGATACGCTGGTCATTCTTGATCATGTGTTGGTTCCTCACGACAGAATGTTTTTTTATGGGGACGAGGAATTGTCAGCAAGTTTTTTTGCGAAAAGTCATTTCCATACTCACGTGTCGCACCAGATACTGTGCAGATATATTGCAAAAACAGAATTCTTGATCGGTGTACTCGAGTATATGGCGGAATGCCTGGATCGAAGCGAGGATATGTTCTATATCGATAAAGTCTCCGACGTCTTGATTGTACTAGAGACCTTAAAATCATTAGTTATCGCTTCTGAAGAGCAGTCTTACTTAGACGAGTGGGGAATCATGCTGCCGAATCCAAAGCCGCTCTATGCGGCAAATGCCTGGTATCCTAAGGTCTATCCACGAATTATGGAGACGATACAGCTCCTTGGGTCCAGTGATCTGATTATGATTCCGTCCGAGCAGGATTTTAACTCCCCCATCTCACCTTATTTAAATAAGTATCTCCAAGGTACCGATATGGATGCCTACTCCAAGGTCCAGTTATTCCGGCTGGCTTGGGAATTAAGCCTGAGTGCATTTGGGGGACGGCAGACCCAATATGAAAGATTCTTTTTCGGGAGCCCTATCACGCTAACAGAGCGGATATATTCTAATCTGGCCGATAGAGACAGGTATATCGGTTTAGTGAAACAATGGATGACTAATAAATAGCTGAGTTCTTTTCTGAGGATTAAAGTTCTTGCTATACATGTGACGGTATGATACAATTGCATTTGTTGTGAATTCGGTGGTCCTCTGCGGATAATGATGAAGAACATAGGATTTCTTCGGAAGATGTAAGAACACCTGAGTGGAAGGAGGGAGTCATATATGAATATCGTACAAGCGATTACGCAAGAACAACTTCGTCAGGATATTCCGAGTTTCCGCCCTGGTGACACTTTGAAAGTGCACGTTAAGGTTATCGAGGGATCTCGTGAGCGTGTCCAGTTGTTTGAAGGTGTTGTTATCAAGCGTCGTGGCGGTGGAATCAGTGAAACTTTTACAGTTCGTAAAATTTCCAATGGTGTAGGTGTGGAAAGAACTTTCCCGCTTCATTCCCCAAAACTCGATAAAATCGAAGTGGCTCGCCGTGGTAAAGTGCGTCGTGCTAAGCTGTACTATCTTCGCGAACTTCGCGGTAAAGCAGCTAGAATTAAAGAAGTACGTCGTTAATCTATGGATAACGATCCGGGGGCTTGATCTTCAAGCCCCTTTCGTTTTTAATAAAATAGGTATACGAATAACATCCTGTAGATAAAGAGAGGGCAGCGACCTATGGAGCAGCAATTTCAATCGGAGCAGCCGGATAGAGCAGAGGTTACAACAGAACCGTCCAAGAAAAAGAAAAATGAGGCGTTTGAATGGCTTAAAGCCATTGTAATTGCGGTTGTACTGGTTCTCCTGATTCGTTGGCTTTTCTTTGCCCCGTTTATTGTAGATGGACCGTCAATGCAGCCTAACTTTCATACGGGTGAACGGATTATCGTAAATAAAATTCTTTATGATTTTAGACAGCCTCGTCATGGAGAAGTCGTTGTGTTCCATGTACCGACTGAAGGCCGTGACTTTATTAAGCGTGTAATCGGTGTTCCTGGTGATACTGTGAAGGTTGAAGGCGACACGGTTACGGTGAATGGAGTCAAAGTAAATGAGACCTACATTCAAGAAGCAATAGATGAGAAGCATAAGAACAATCAGCTGTACAATGATGAAGCTGACTTCCCAAATGAGCAGTTCAAGGATGGGAAAGTGCCGGAAGGGTATGTGTTTGTCATGGGGGACAATCGTTCCAATAGTACAGACAGCCGCCGATTAGGCTTTATCTCTCAGAAGGAAATTGTTGGCCGTGCCGATCTGGTATTCTGGCCAATGAAGGATATTCATTTTATTAAACACTAATACTTAAAAATGGATGGACGAAGATTACTTGTTCATCCATTTTACATAGGAACGAACTAAAGCTGGGTACAGTCTTTAGTTCGTTCTCTATATACGGAACGATCCATAAGTATAGGGAAAACAGAGGTGCACAAGACGATGACAATACAATGGTTTCCGGGACATATGACGAGAGCACGGAGACAGATTCAGGAGAAGCTGGGTCTGATTGATGTGGTCATTGAGCTGCTGGACGCCCGCCTTCCCTTATCCAGCCGCAACCCCATGATCGATGAAATTTTGCTGAACAAGCCGAGGCTCATCCTGCTCAACAAATCCGATCTGGCAGACCCTGCGGTTACGCGGGAGTGGGTGGATTATTTCAAGAGAGAAGGACATACTGCGATTACAGCAGAGGCTTCCACTGGGGCGGGGGTCAAAGAAATTCCGCTCAAAGCAAAGGAGCTGCTTAAGGAGAAAATTGATCGCCAGATATCGAAGGGGATTAGACCGAGGGCAGTCCGGGGATTGATAGTCGGAATACCGAACGTGGGCAAATCCACTCTGATCAACCGTTTAGCAGGTCGCAGCATAGCTGCAACAGGTGACCGGCCAGGTGTTACAAAAGGGCAGCAGTGGATCAAGGTAGGGACAGAGATGGAGCTGCTGGATACTCCAGGTATCCTATGGCCCAAATTCGAAGATCAAAATGTCGGTTACCGCTTGGCCGCAACGGGAGCGATCAAGGAAGAAATTCTGAACGTGGAAGACATCGCCTTTTTTGCGATTAAATATTTGTGTCAATATTACTGGAACCAGCTTCAGGAAAGGTTTGATCTGGGGGAACGCCCGGAAGATCTCGAGAATCCGGATGAGATTGTCGCTGTTATGGAGGCGATCGGAAGAAAACGCGGCTGTATTGTTAGTGGAGGCCGGGTGGATCTGGAGAAAGCATCAGGAATCATGCTTAGAGAGCTTCGGGCTGGCAAGCTTGGCCGTTTCAGTATGGAATCACCCTATTAATTCATCAAAGCGTCGGCTGAGCCGGCGCTTTTTTTTGTTGCGCCTTACATAAACTCTGTTGGAAGTAAATCCAGAATTTTGAAACATTTCTAGCTATGAGTACGTCTTACTTGTAGAACTATCGAAAGGAGGCAAAAGGAGCAGATCTGGTATCGTTGAAATAATATCCAAATCTAACTTTATGAATGAGATGCTTTAACCGATAAAAATATTACAAAAAAGAAACGCAGCCTGAAGTAGGGTGTGTTAATCTGTTTAAGAAATTAGTTTAACTGGACAGAGAGGAAATTGAAGGAAGATGAGAAAACAAAAATGGATGTCTGCCGCAATTATTGGTCTTATCATTATAGTAGCCGCAGCATTTCTATGGGAAAACGGTAACCGCAATTATAAAATTAACAATTTAACTCCTCTAAGCACAATTGGTCAGCTCGGTGCAAGCCTTGGCGCGGGGAAAATCAGCAACGGTTCGGTCAATAAACAGAGCAGCCAGAAAGTACCATCCCCTGCAACGCCCAATAAAGTATATTATCGTAATAAGGTTATTGTACTGATGTATCATGAAGTAACTCCTGAACAGATTGATGCGGGCACGGTACTGGTGTCCAAATTCAAGCGCCAAATTGAATTGATGAAGGCGAACGGGTTTAAGTGGATTACTATGAAGCAGTATAATGATTTTATCTTAAAGGGTACTCCGGTTCCGGATAATGCGGTTTTGATGACCTTCGACGACGGGTATGAATCATTTTATCAATACGCTTATCCGATTCTAAAGGAAAACAAGATTCCAGCGACGATGTTCATTATTCTTAATACGGTGGATAATCCGAGGCATCCAGGAATACCAAAATTAACGTGGGATCAAATCGACACCATGCATCAGAACGGAATTGACTTCTATAATCATACGTACGACTCCCATATTCTTGCGCCGACTGACGCCTCTCACAAGGCAACAAGAGCAGTTCTCGCAGGTCCTATGTATTTGGAGAAGCTGAAGCGTAAAGAGACCAATGCTGAATTTAAGTCCCGGGTGAAGACTGATCTTTCTAAGGCACAAGCGATGCTAAAAGAAAAGTTGAATAACGATATTGATGTCCTTGCGTTCCCTTATGGCGCCTATACGAAGTCTACTCTTGAAGTCTGCCGCGAGCTGGGCATCAAGATTACATTTACGGTTAAACCGGGGATCAACAAAAAAGGGCAGTTGAATGGATACCGGGTTAATGCCGGGGGAGTCAAGAATAACCCCGACGAACTTATCAAATTAATGAAGAACGGCGCGGAGCAGAAGGCGAAGAAGCTTAGCAGTCCATTTGATTTGCTGAATCAGGGTCCACTGAAGACTCTGGAGCAAGTGATACCAGAACCTGATAAGCATCGCAAGTCAGTTGCAGTTAAGAATACTAAGTCTCAAACTCCGGCCGTTAACGTGGTGGGGAGTGGAGAAGCAGCGTGACAGATATGTTAACTTATGAAAAGCAATATTGGCGGGAGAACTTCCGCCATATTGCTGGAATTGATGAGGTGGGCCGCGGCTGTTTATTCGGAGATGTAGTTGCCGCCGCCGTTATCCTTCCTCAAGATACCCTGATTGAAGGGGTAACAGACTCAAAGAAGCTCAGCGAGAAGAAGCGGGAGATGCTCTACGAGACCATTATGGAGAAAGCCGTGGCTGTAGGTGTGGGATTTGCGGATGCAGAAACCATCGACAGAATTAATATAAAGCAAGCTACCCGGCTCGCCATGAAAGACGCCTTGGAGCAGTTGTCCGTTACACCGGACTACCTGCTGATTGATGCGGAAAAGGTGGATTCAGACATCCCGCAGATGGCTGTGATTAAAGGGGATTCACTAAGTCAATCTATAGCAGCTGCTTCGATTGTAGCTAAGGTCACCCGAGACCGGCTCTGCCAGGGGGAATGGGAAGCGATGTTCCCGGAATATGGAATTGCTGTACATAAAGGATATGCGACCAAGCTGCACAGAGAACAAATCCTCGCTTTGGGTGCAACACCTATGCATCGAAAAAGCTTCATGCGTAATTTGTTCGTACGCCAGCAGGAGCTGTTCTGACAACCCCGCCGCTAAAAGGCGGGTTTTTCTTTCTTGTGGGAAGTTCAAATATTTAAGGAGAGCTTCCGATAAAAGAGATAAGGGTTTACTAAAAAGGGCACCAATCGGCGCTTTCTTTATATTCATTCGAGATAAGACGACCAGGCTTAATAAAGGGGGGCAATAAGGATGAACATCGGACCCATCGTGCGGGGGCTTCTTGGTGAGAACAGGGCTGGCCAGCCTAAGGAATTGGAATTAAAGATGGGCCAAGTTATCCGCGGGGTTGTACTGAGTGTATCCGATAACGGTCACGAGGCAGTGGTTCAAGTTCAGGGAGTTCAATTGAGAGCTGTGCTGGAGACTCCACTGCAAAAAGGACAAACGGCCCTGCTTCAGGTTCAGCCTCCAGGCAAGGATGGTATGGCGGTCTTAAAGCCCCTTAACTTAACATCGGCGGCATCACTTACGGATCAGTCACTGGCTGAAATGCTGGACAGCTTCGGAATTGAGAATACTACCGAGAATCGCGAAATGCTGAAGCTGATGCAGGCCCAAGGAATCCCTTTGACGAAAGATCAGGCCTCTGTTCTACAGCAGTCTTTAGCCAGTAGGCCGAAAGGGGTTCCGCTGGAACAGTGGGTGGAGTCGGCCGCGATTGCTTTTCACCGGGGATTGCCGATAACGGCAGCAAGCGTGTCAGGTCTGAATCAAGCCGTGTTCGGAACCTCGGTACAGGATCTGCTCTCCACACTTGGAGACCAGGTTGCCTCCTTGTTATCGGAGCTCCCAGACCTGGAGAGTGTAGCTCGCTCTAGTTCTGGAAGCTCGGCAAGTTCTACAGCCGGATTGAATTCAGCGAATTCTGCAGCTGCCCAATCTAATAATCCTGAGGGATCGAGCAATCCAGATTCAATAGGTCCAAGCAGATCTGGACAGACTGGAGCGACAGCAGCAGCCATACCCTCTAAAGGGAGTGAACTCCTGCTAAAAATCCAGGGCCTGCTGGAGGAGCTTCGTAATCTGGGATCACAAAGTGCAGCATCCCCATCCGCTACAGCAAATACTTTGTCAGCTACAGGAATGAACGAAACAGTGAATGGACAAGGGATGGGGTCATTGGGGAGCTTGGCTGTTGAGAATGGAAATGGTGCGGGACTGGATAATTATGAAACAGTATTAAGTGGAAGTTCCAGTACGAATAGAAGTTCAAATGGAGCTGTAAGCCAAGTGATGGATGGAGCCGCGAATGGCGGCAGCGGGTTGAACGATGCAGAACCTGAAGCAGACGGAAGTGTCGTAAATCCCGCAAAGGCAGCAGCCAGCGGCCCTGCTGCTTCCACAGGACCAGCTGCTCAACGGGCAGCTGATCCTGCGGGAACCTCCTCAGGCGCGGCAGCCTCCGCGCCTGAGGAGCCCGGTGCTGCGCCTTCGGCCGCAGCACCGCGGGGCACTGGCGAAGAGCCTGCGGCATCTTCGCCGGCTCGCACCCACGCGGCAGAGCCGTGGGTGGCGCGGGTGCTGAAGCTGCTCGGTGCGGAGCACGAGCAGCAGACGGCGCGCACGGTGACGCTGGGTGCGTCACCGGCGCGCGCGGCTTCCGCCGCTGCGGGCGGCGCGGCAGCGCCCAGCGGCGAAGTGCCTGCCGGCAGCGTGCCGCAGGCCGCGCCGGGAGAGCCCGCCGCACCAGCGCGCAGCGGTGCGGCTACGGCGCTGCCCGGGACGGCTGTGCCTGCCGGGCAGCATGAGCGGCACGCCGCGGTAGCAGGCCCCGCGGCGCTGCCGGAAGTTCCCGCAGCGGCTGCAGAGCCCGCCGCGGCGATCAGGGAGACGCTTAAAAGCGTGCTCATGCAGGTGCTTGATTCTAGCGACCTGCCACCGCAGCTGCAGGATACCGCGAAGCAGCTCGTGAACCAGCTTACCGGGCAGCAGCTGCTGATGAATACGGATCGCACGGCTCCTTTCGCACAAATGACAATGTTTCTGCCCTTTACCGGCCCGGATGGGGATCAGACCGCTTCCGTGCATATCCAGTCCAGACGCGGGAGACGAGGAGAGCTGGATGCTTCGAACTGCCGGCTCTGGTTCGATCTGCAGATGAAGCATCTCGGACAGGTGATGGTCGACGTTCAAGTTGCTGACAAGAAAGTTATCCTAAAGATACACAGTGAGCAGGAGGCTGTGGGTGCTTTTATCGAGAATAGGCAGGAAGAGATCAAAGACGCCGTTGAAGCGGCCGGATACCGGTTGTTGTCCTTGAAGGCGGAGCCCATGGATACCTCATCCAAGAGGCAAGGGGCGGACAGCGTACCGCCACTTTATGTGCCTCCGGCCTATAAAGGAGTGGATTTCCGGATATGAATGAGAAGTCAGGGCGAAACCTCTCTATGAAACGGGCAGTGGCATTGAAATACGAGCCGTCGGAACATGAAGCTCCCGTCATTGCTGCCAAAGGGACGGGTCACTTGGCTGAGCGGATTTTGGAGAAGGCGAAGGAGCACGGTATTCCGGTTCAGGAGGATGCAGCCTTGGTGGAAGTGCTGTCCAAGCTGGATTTGGACCAGCAAATTCCGCCTGAGCTGTATGCGCTGGTAGCCGAAATTCTCAGCTTTATCTACCGTTCGGACCGGGCTGCCGAGAAGGGACTACGTCGTGGAGAGTAACCCGAGGATTAAGGGAAAGCATAAGGATTTACGGAAGGAAAGGGGAAGTTACGCTGAGGATCAGGCTGCTTCCTATTTAATAGATAAAGGTTACCGGATTATACACAGGAACTGGCGCTGCCGAACGGGCGAGATTGATGTGATTGCCGAGCTGAATTATGTTATTATTTTTGTTGAGGTTCGAAGCCGCAGCAGCAGATCTCTAGCTTACGGAACTGCGATGGAATCGATCACCCCCCGTAAAGTGGGGCAGGTCAGATCGACGGCTGCGGTATATCTTCATAGCCGTAATCGCTCTGATTCGCCCGTTAGGTTCGATGTAATCGCGGTTCAGCTGGGACCTGACGGACAGGTTGAATCCCTGGAGCATGTGGAAAATGCCTTTTGACGAACAAACTTTAATTAGGGAGATGGTTGCTCGTGTTCACAACGCTTAAATCGTTTGAGGAAAGCTGGAAACATGAAAGTGCATTGACTCAGAAAATTCTGGATGGGTTAACAGATGAATCCTTGTCCCAAGCCATAGTTTCGAATCATCGGACCATAGGGCGGATTGCATGGCATATCGTCACCAGTCTGCATGAGATGTTATCGCGGACAGGTCTTGTGTTCGAAGCTCCGCATGACGATGCGCCGGTTCCAGCCTCCGCAAGCGTCATTGCCGAAAGCTACCGCCAAGCCAGCAACGCATTGAGCGAAGCCATTAAGCAGCAGTGGACCGACAGCACCCTGGCAGAAACGAACGAGATGTATGGTGACATATGGCCAAAAGGGCTCACGCTTACGGTGCTGATCAGACATCAGATTCATCACCGGGGACAGATGACTGTATTGATGCGTCAGGCAGGTCTGCCGGTTCCGGGCGTTTATGGTCCTTCATTGGAGGAATGGAGCTCCATTGGGATGCAGCCGCCTGAGGTGTAGTTCAGCAAGAAGCAAGGTACATAACGAGATATCAAAGAGACCCTAAAGAAGTGTATAGCTTTAGGGTCTCTTTTTAAATTATGATAGCCTCTTATCAAATGGATTATTTAATAAAAGCATCATAGTTAATGGTGTTTTGTTTCTTATACTCAGCTAAAATGGAGTCTTCAAATGCATTCAATTCAGACAGATCATTAATTTTCTTTTCCTCAACTAACTTTGTACCGAGTTTACCGAGAAAGATTGCTTTTTCATATTCATATCTTGTTTCTTTGCTTTTCCAAAATTGTTCTTTTGTTAAACCAGTTATTCTTATTCGGTTTTTCATTAGTTCTTTGACTAGTTCATTTCCTTTATCTGTATCAGGATTTTCTATAGCCTCCTGATTTCGAGAAACTTCCTTACTGATCTCTTCTTCAGAAACAGTTATACCTAGTTTTTTAGCGTAATTTACTGCAAGCTCTTCTTTAACTAGATTGTCAATAAGATCAGTATCACTTAACTTAGACTGGGAGGCCACCCCTTGCTGATTACTTGTGAGTTCATTTGTTAGTTCATAATTTTTTTTATATAAGATAAATTGTTTTTTACTGATTTCGATGTCCTTGCCAAAAGCTGATTTAGACATTGTTTTAGAGTCTTGTGTCTCATCAAGGCTCTTTTTTATTTCGTTAAATCCCTGTTTTATCTTTTCCTTAGGAACCCATACATTATTTGAACGGGAGTAAATAATTGAAGAGGTGGTTGCGATGATTACTAGAGATGCGGTAAGTGCAAAAATGTATCTTATCTTCATGTAACTCATCCCCTATTTGTGTTCTATTGAAAATTTCTTGTACACCGTGCTTCCATTAGTTCAAAATTACAAAATGAGAAGCCACAAATCTTGAATTTTCAACACTAATCGAAAATGGGATTTCGCCGGATTTATCCACTCAAGCAATTACTATCCATCCAATTGTATCAATTTTTATCATTTAATGGTATATACTAGTAATTTAGTATGCCATAATTACAAAATCAAAAGGCGTTTGACAGTGAGGGATTAACGTTTCTAGGTGACCGAATGAGCAAGTTTGGGTGCTGTAGTCCTTTCTTCTTTTACATCACCTTTCTTCCGCCTTAATGCCGATCCACTACCCCATCAAATCCCGGCTCCGCCGGTCAAGCTGTCTATACTGAATCGCCTCTGCCACATGAGCAGAAGTAATCTCATCAGAACCCTCCATATCAGCAATAGTCCGCGCCAATTTCAAAATACGGTCATAGGCCCGCATGCTCAGTCCCAAAGCTTCAAAGGTCGACCGCATCAACGCCTCGGCGTCCTCGCTGAGCTGAGTGAACTTGCGCAAGGTTCTTCCAGACAATTCACTATTCCAGGAAATAGTGTGATTACGGTAACGCTCCTGCTGCCGGGCTTGGGCAGCCTGAACCTTCTCTCTCATAGAAACTGAAGAGAGGGGCGCCGGATCATGCGGCCAGTCCCCGGGTCGGGGAACTTCAACCTGAAGATCAATCCGGTCCAGCAGGGGACCGGATATTTTGTCACGGTAGCGCAGAATACGTCCTGGTCCACACGTGCACGGAGGGAGCGGCGGCTCAGTCCCTAAGTACCCGCACGGACACCCGTGTAAAGAGCATCCTTGGAGCGATTGAAGGAATAGTGAACTTTGATATTGGCCTTAGGTTTTCCGCCTTCTGGTGGGGTTTTTGTCTCAACCACAATTTTATCCACGAGGGTCTTAACGATTTGACGGCGAACTTCATATGAAGGTTCGTTCTCAATTTTAGTCCTGAGCTCTATTAGTAATGCTTCAGCAGAGTCGAATTGGTAGGAGAGGTCTTGCTCCGCCTGCATTAATTGATCTAGCTCCTTGATACGACGCTCTAAAGAGATGGTTTCAGTAAGGATTTCCTGCAGCTGCATTTCAACATCAGTTGCCTTTATCATTTTCTGACGGTATAACGATAGAATACTTTGCCGTTCCGGTTCCTTTTCCTTGATGCTTTTGAGAACAATCTCTTTCTCTTGTAGCCAATCAGATAACTGAGATTTCCTGATCTCCATCCCGGCATTAATTTCCATAAGAGCATCCCCAGGATTATGAATGAAGTTAACACATTCATCCCACACCATCTCCTCGAGCCAAATAGCCGGTACATTCTTAGATCTGCATTTGCCTTGCAAGGGGCCTTTGTAAGCTGTCTTGCCACCACACACATAATACGCTGTGAGTTTGTTTCCTCGCCCATTATATGCGGTTCCATGATAAGTGAGGCCGCAGCAGCCACACTTAATTAAGCCACGTAATAGATATTGACGCTTTTGGTTCCGAAATGCCTCGATTTGATTATCACGTAGGGATTGTTGGGCCTGATGCCACAATTCTTCTGATACAATAGCGGGGACCTCACGGTTTATTAGTTCCCGGACCTTTTTTGATCGCTTACCGTAAATATGAAGCCCTTTATATGTTGTATTGACGATCATGTTACGAATCCTTCCTGGGGTCCAGACACCTGCTGTATTTTCCTTACGCTTGCCCTTCTTGATTTTCCGACCGTCCTTTACGTAAGAGGGAGGAATCTTAAGGGAGTTAAAGTAATCAGCTACTTTAATTGTGGACCATTCTTCATCGCCGACTAGGTGATACATAAGACGGATCACTCCAGCTTCAGACAAATCTTCTTTGCCCGGTAGAGGATCTTCATTGATTTGCAGGAACTTTTCTATGACCTGGTAACCATAAGGTACAATACCGCCTAGCCATTGACCCAGGCGGGCAACGCGGTTTGCTCCGTGCCAAAACGTTTCAAGCAACGTATCACGGTCAAACTCAGCTTGTCCGGCCAAAAGGGTAATGACGAATCTGCCCATTGGTGTACTGGTATCAAACGGTTCTGTCATTGATTTTATGGTTACACCATATTCTTCGAGTTGGTAGATTGCATCAAGTGTGACCCGAGCCTTCCGGCCAAGACGCTTCATGTTATAAATTAACACCGTTTTAAACTTCCCAGCCTTTGCATCTTCCAATAACCGTGACCCCTCAGGGCGCTGATCTAACGGTATGGTCCCCGAAACACCATCATCTTTGTACCAATCATTTATATTAAGCCCATGGAGTTCACAGTATTTTGTAGCGAACTCGATTTGGGTTTCAATGGTTTCTCTTTCTTGTTGATCATCCGAAGAGACCCGTGGATAGACGACTACATCCTTATTAATTTGTTCAGCAAGATTAAACATCTCCCAGAGCTCCTTTCATATTCTTCAATAAATATAGAACCTAACCAATCGCTCAACATCTTTCATTTGTATGACAAAACGTTTCGCCGATTTACCGTACTTCATACTAATTATCGAAAAATTTACACATAAATGTCCTTTTTTAAATCTGATATCTTGGGCCGAAAGCTTAGTGCATTTGTAACCATAAAAATCCTCGAGTTCTAGTCGCTTTAAAGGGCCATCGATTGGGAACAGAAAGTCTTTTCCTGAATCCATGGCAGCTTCGTCAGCTTCTATTACGAGTTGAGAGGGACCAGGGATATCAGCTGTAGAGTCGTAGTACGCATAAATGCCAGTTCCTTCTACAGATATTTCCTCTGCAGCAGCTGACTCATTGATCCCCATTTTTTGCGCCAGAGCTGCATCTAACTTCCCTTGTAGATCCCTTCGTTCGATTTGTTCAAATCGCTTTCTTGCTAAATCGATTGGGACATCAAAGATTGTTGATATGTATTCGATTGCTTGATCTCTTTTATTAGGAAGAGTTAACTGGGAGATTATCGAAAATGGCATAGATGCATACATAACAAAACGCTCGGCTTCCTCTTCTTGGGCTTGAGTAAACAGCTCAGGTAGTAGCGTTTGGTTTCCGGCATGCTGAAGTAGATGGCAGAGTTCATGAAAGAAATCTAACCTCTGCTGTATAGAACTAATTCGGCAATCTAGAATCATACTATATACACCTTGTTTTGCTTCTACGGCCCTACTTCCAGCTGGAAGGTAGTGAATCCAGACTTTGAGTTTCTTGGAGATTTCGCTAACAGTGATTTGGTGATATTTCCGAATCCCGATTCTAGAATATGTATCCTCTAAAAATTTCTCCAAGCGTGTCATTCTATAATGTTTAAACATGGTGGAAACCTCCTAGTGCGGGAATATATGTTCTGTTATTAGTGAAAAAGAAAAGCCATTGCTGGCTGCTTTAAAATTACGATATGTTGTTTTTTTACTTCAATTTCAGGGTTTTCAAGTAGATGGTTCTAGAAACGATCCTGGTTCATCGTTTTTACCATCCTTCATTCCATTCTTGATAGGCTTTTAAGTGAAGTCCCCCCGAGATCAATAAGGTCAGGCATGACAATACAACTGATGCTCCTAAACTTCCGAACAGATGGCCGATGATCCAAGCTATAAATACCCATCCGATAGTAAAAAGTGCAAATAACACGATTCTCGTGATATTAAAAAACATTAGAACAGCAAATGCTATGAGCGCTCCACCAAACAGCCACCAAGATGTATAGTAAATGCCGAGAAACCCCGAAATGGAAAGTCCCTCTAATATTGTTCCACCAGCGCCATTACCGTGATTCTCCGCATGTATTATTCCTCTGCTAATTTCTTTATAAAGCGGCTCTGTATTGTCGTTATTATTGTTCATCTTTGATCACCTTAAACTTCTCCATCGGTTGGAGGATTTGTCTATTCTCCTTGTTCGTCCCCTGGCTTACGTCCTTTTTCTTTCTCTTGCAATATCTTAAAGATCTGGCGCATTTCCTCTTTACGTTCTTCAGGTGCGCTTAAATAATCCTTGAAGAAAATGCCGTGCTCGGGGTTGTTAATAAATTCTTCAAACTCAGAGAGTCCTCTTGTATCTATTTCATCAATGTATCCACTTCTGCGAGGGCTATCTGTACGACCAAGAATAAAGTCTGTATCGACATCGAAGAAATCAGCTATTTTAATTAATTCATTATCTTCAACTGGTCGCTTACCAGCTTCAATTCTCGAAAGGACACTATTGTTCATTCCTAATCTAGATGCTAATTCTAATTGGGTTATCTTTCTTTTTTCTCGAAGTTCTTTTATTCGATTACCAGTGACCGACATATTTCACCACCTATTTTCTATATTAGCAACAACAGTGTAACACTTTTCTAAATCAGAAAAAATAATTTTGCTAAATTAACAAAAATGGTATTGACTTTGCTAAAATAGCAATGTATATTTAATTCAACGGATTTGCTAATTCAGCAAAGAATTGGGGTGTTTATATGGGACTACTTGATTTGGAATTTATAAAAAAACGTCGTCAAAAGCTGGATCTTTCTCTTCAAGAAATGGCGGAATCACTAGGCTTTAAAAATGCGTCCACCTATATGAAATATGAAGAAGGTACGTATTCATTTAAAGCTAATCACTTACCACAGCTAGCAGCTAAACTGAATTGTAAAATCGGAAATTTTTTTACTGATAGTTTTGCTGATTTAGCAAACAAAAAGCAGTCTTCGATAGAGGAGGAGGTGATCTAATTGGAGCACAACCTGCAAGAAGCAAAAGAGGTTCGTGAAACTCGGGATCCAGATGAAGTTAATCGGCTTCAGAAGGATGGATGGGTTCTTGATTACCGCCAGCATGAGCCAAGCCGTACGCGTTATGTATTAATCAAATTTTAATAGAACGGAGCGCTATGTATGGAGACCCCGAAGGGCATTACCTACCAGGCTGAATATAAACCTGATATGGAACGAATGGTTAAAGCGCTGCAGATCATTAAGGACGCTCCATTACAAGTTAAGGAAGATGTTCCGAAGAAGGACAAGCTTCAGGAGGGGGCTTAGAATGCGATTTCGCTGGATAAGGTCAACATCTCGAGCCGCGCTGATCTCTGCGATCGGCACTCGGATGATGCTTAAAGGATTATCATTGGAAGCTGCCTTGGACACATCGTTACCGCATTATTCGGTTAATTCAGAAGCCCTGTCACAGTTGGAACGGAAGCGGATCCTGCGTGATGCGCAGATAGAACTTAAAAGGATAGAAGAAACCCGCCGGGACGGTACCGGCCGCCGGCGGATGAGGGGATGAACGATAGGGGAAAAGATCTTGCTCACAAATTAATCATACAACGCTCTCCAGTCCGTAAGCATCCCTTGAATCGGACAAAGGGGGACATGAAAGAATGGCAATCGGACAATTTGGTCCTGCGCTCGAGGAAGCGCTGAAGAGAACAGGTAATACTCGTGAGCAAGCAGGTGCTGTGGCGCACGTTGATGCATCGTTAATCGGCAAGATTGTGAAAGGATCAAGGAATCCATCAAAAGAGCTTATGGCAGCTACGGCTGACTACTACGATGACGGAGAGTTGTTCCTCGGCGCTGCCGCAGAAGTAACAGGTGGCGCATTCATTCCCTGGTTGAACGCCGCCGACTTACATACCTCAACAACAACATTGAAAACACTCGAAGAGATTGAGGAGGCTCAGTTGGCTTTACATCAAGCGCCAATTACGAAGCGGCGGGATCAGCTGAGTGACAAGGATCGTCAGAAGATCGAAATTTCGATTAAAGAGCAGATTGAAGCAGTAACGGCCCTTCTGCACAACATTACCATGCTTTGTAGGTCCTATGATTTTTCTTTTGCCGCAATGTTTAGAGCTCATCGAGCTGAAATGAAATCAAAAAATTATATGAAATGAGGAATTGAAATGAAGATTGAACAATTGGAAGCAGAAGCGCGGTTTGTGGCTCGTCATGCAGCTCGTAACCTACAGGTGATCCGGAAGACACCGGAAATCGTCACTCCGGAGAAGCTGGAAGGAAACATCGCCTACCTAGAAATGATGATCCGCTTGCACAAAGCAGATCTGAAAGCACAAAAAAACGCCCGGCGGGCAGGCCGGACGCTCTCACTGAGAACACGTCTTAAGAGTCTCTTGTCGTCCATTTTAACTGATGAGCGCCGGAAGAGCAAGGGGGAAACGGCGTGATGGATAAGCATTGGAGAAGTATGTTATTCCTGTTCCAGAATAATGCTCGGTTAAATGGTTGTTTGACAACGAAATATTTTGATTTGGATAAGCGGATTGTTCACATTCGGAAATTACAAGAGACTGCGAAGCCCTGGTCACAGTCTGAGAAGTTCATGCTCAACCTAGCACTTCACCTATTTAATGAGCGGAACAAAGTGAACTTGTCGGGTATGGATCACCTGGATCATATGAATCTTGATCTTGCATTTCAAGCCATGCAGATTCGCTTCAAATAGAACTTGCTAATTTTTAAAAAAGGAGAACTGAACTATGAAATCGACTGGAATTGTAAGAAAAGTGGACGAGCTTGGCCGGATTGTAATACCGATGGAACTGCGCCGGACGCTTGGCATTGGCGAGAAGGACCCGCTGGAGATATTTACGGACAGAGAAAGATTGATTTTGAAAAAGTATACTCCTGGATGCATCTTTACTGGTGAGGAGACGGATTTGATCAGTTTCAAAGGCAAGCTCGTAAGTAAGGCTGCTCTCCGTGAATTGATGGATTCTGCAGGTATTAAATAGAAAGAGACAGTGCTTCGGCCCTGTCTCCCGGCGTCGGACAGTATCCTAACCTTACTCCTGTCTGGCTCCGGGAGATGCGGCTGACGCATCACACTATATATGAAAGGAGTGCGAGATATGCAAGTCATTCAGAAATTGACGGTTGTTAGCAATCCGACCCGGATGTTCGAAGTTGGTAACGAGGTTAACGGCCGGGAAGTTATCGAGATCAAACAAGTAGGAACATCGGACTTTTCCGAGTTTTGGGTTATCGATCAGAACGAGAAGGTAATTGCTAGCATCGAGAATTGCCCGGTAATCGTGGAGTGGCAGCAAATTGCTGAACACGATGAAATTGAAAAAGACCCGCAGCCACGGGTCCAATCCAAAGCATAATGAAATTTCTTGCCCCCACTATACCAGATGGGGGCGCACTACACAAGAGGGAGTGGTTATATGAAAGGCGCGCATTCCGCTTACACGGTTGATCTTACGGAACAGCGTATTGAAACCAGTGTCCTGCCAAAAACACCTTATAATTCGCCCATTTTGGTGATTAGCGGATCCTTTGGTTCTATCCAAATTGCTGTTGAATATGAGCAGCTAGCTGAAATTGAGTTCGCTCTTAAAGAACACATGAACGGTATTCCATATCCTAAGGAAAATCCGCCAGCAGAGGAGGTAATCGCTTGAAGAAAATCATCCTTGAACGTTTGACGGTTCGTAATTTCAAAGGATTCCGTGACTTCGTCCTTGCCACTAACGGCGGGAACATTGATGCCTACGGGGACAACGGTACCGGTAAGACAACTCTATTTGATGCTTTCACCTGGCATCTGTTCGGCAAGGATAGCTTAAACCGATCTGAACAGTCCTTTGAAATCAAAGAACTTGATTCTGCAGGAAAGGTCCTTCAGCACGGTTTGGACCATGAAGTTGAGGGGGTGCTGATGGTAGATAAGCGTCGCCGGACTTTCCGGAAAGTATTCTCTGAGAAATGGACCAGGAAGCGCGGATCTGCAACTTCGGAGTTTACTGGTCATACCACTGCTTACTATGTGGATGGAGTACCGGTGAAGCAAGCGGAATACAAGGCAGAGGTCGATTCGCTAATCAGTGAGGACATCTTCAGACTTTTAACCAGCCCCTCCTATTTCAATGAGGTACTGAAGCCTGAAGCCCGCCGCAAAGTGCTGTTAGAGATATGTGGTGATCTGACAGACGCCGAAATCATTGCAAGTAATGAGCAGTTGGCTCCGCTTGCCAGCATCCTTGATGGTCGAAGTATTGATGGTCACAAGAAGGCTATTGCGGTCCGGCGCACCGAGATAAACAAAGAGCTGGAGAAGATCCCGGTTCGGATCGACGAAGCTCGCCGCAGCATGCCGGACGTTTCTGAGCTTGACGAAGAACTTCTTCTGGAGGACATCGATGCTCTGCGCGGTCGGATAGATGGTAAGAATGCGGAGCTTCAACGGATCCAATCAGGCGGAGAGCTATCAGGCAAGGAAATCCGGCTTCGGGAAATTAATGCTGAGCTCATGGAAATTAAGCGTAGCATCCAGGCTAACGGTATTCAGGCAGTGAGCGATCAGCGTGAGTTGTTGATGAAACTGCGAGGCGAGGCATCCGAACTGCAGTCGCAAATTTCTGCAGGTGAGCGGGAGGTTGAGCAATATAAGCGCCAAATCAGCCGAGCTGAGAATCAAGCGGCGCGTTTGCGGGAAGAGTGGCATGCTGCTAATGACTTGGAGCTTCCAGTCCATGAACACCCGCATGACGACAACTGTCCTTCTTGCGGACAGGCCCTTCCTGCTGATCAGGTGCAAGCAGCGAGGGACAAAGCGCTAGTTGAGTTTAATCGTGACAAGTCTAAAAGACTCGAACGGATCTCTGCAGATGGCAAGGCCGCTGCGGAAGAGGTTAAGAAGCTCAAACATTCCATGCTTGATTTGGAAGAGAAGCTTGCAGAGCTGTGCCGACATCTCAATGAGAAGCAAGCTCAAACCTTCTCTGCTGAGCACCGTTTAGCACAATTGCAAGCCGCTGTGGCTGACCCGAATGAGAATCCTAAATACCAGGCTAAGCTGCAGGAAGCGGCCAATGTACATGCTGAGATTGAGCAGCTCCGCTCAAATAGTGCTGATGCGATTACTAAAGTCAAGACAGAAATCAGATCACTTCGCTACCAACTCGAGGAACTCGAAGCAGACAAGGCTAAATTCGTATCGGTAGCAGCAACAGAGAAACGAATTAAAGAATTGTCCGAGCAGGAGCGCGAGCTGGCCGCTGAATACGAAAGACTTGAGCACGAACTCTTCCTGACTGAAGAATTCACCAGGACAAAGGTTTCTAGGCTTGAAGCCAAGATCAGTAGCAAGTTCAAATATGCCCGATTCCGATTGTTCGAGGAGCAACTTAATGGCGGGTTCAATGATGTCTGCAAGACGCTATACAATGGCGTGCCTTACGATGGCGGGCTCAATAATGCAGCTCGGATCAATGTTGGGCTGGACATCATCAACACACTTTCCGAACATTACGGGTTTTCTGCTCCAATATTCATCGACAATGCCGAGGCGGTCACCAAATTGATCGATACGGACGCCCAGATCATACGCCTGATCGTGTCTGAGGCCGATAGGAAACTCCGGATTGAACCTAAGATGTAGGAGGCGATTTAATTGACTAACCCAAACCAGCAGGCACTTGAAAAGAAAGAACCGACCCAATCTGAACGCTTCATGTCTAAGGTAGTTTCTGAGTTTGGTTCCAGCGTTGGCGAAGTAGCTCTTACGAACTTCCAGAAACGACTTGCCCAGAATTACTTTGTTGCCTTGGATAGTGTGCTAAGAACTACAGAAGAAAAACGGCTGAAGAAATCGGAGAGATACCGCGATCCTTTACCGGTAATCTGGTCGAACGTGAATATGGATAAGCTGGCCAGAGATGTCGTGGCCTATGCAAGAATTGGATTTGATCCATCTCAACCCAATCATATTAACTTGATTCCCTTCAAAAATAATAACACAGGCAAGTATGATATCGGGTTTATCGAGGGGTATCGGGGACTTGAACTTAAGTCCGTCAAATACGGATTGGATGTTCCAGATTTCGTGACGGTTGAGTTAGTTTACTCCAATGATTATTTCGCTCCGATTAAAAGAGATGCGAATCACCCGTATGAGAGTTACGAGTTTGAAATCAAGAATCCATTTGATCGGGGCACAATTCTTGGGGGATTCTACTTCCACTCCTACACCAAAACCCCTGAGAAGAACAAGTTGGTTATGATGACCATCAAAGAAATCGAGAAGCGAAAGCCTGATCACGCAAGCCCTGAATTCTGGGGTGGCGAGAAGGATAAGTGGGTGTGGGATGAAAAGGCAAAAAAGAATGTTAAGCAGGGTACTGAAACAGTCGAAGGTTGGTACGACAAGATGTGCTGGAAGACGGTGTACCGTGCAGCGCATAGCGATATTACCATCGACAGCCAGAAGATCGATGATGATTACCTTCGCTTAAAACAGATGGAGAGCGACTTCGCTGAAGCTGAGGTTGAGCGGGAAATCGGAGCCAATGCCAATGGGAAAATCATTGATGTCACTCCACCTGCAGGTGCCGATCCAGATCCAAAGATTGAGGAGCCATCCAGCCAAGGGGAAATGGACTTCGAGATCAATCCAAATGACATTCCTCCAACCGGTGGTACCGAAGGGCCTGATTTCTAATGATCGATATTCAATGTCTTGGCTCCAGCAGCGCGGGCAATGCTTATCGGATTACCGATGGGCATACCGCTCTCCTGCTGGAAGCTGGTTTCCCTTATAAGGCTCTACAGCGGACGCTCAACTTCCGGATGTCGGATATTGCCGGCTGCTTGATCAGTCATGAGCATGGTGACCATAGTAAGGCCGCCAAGGATGTTATGAAGTCTGGGATTGACATTTACACCAGCCAGGGCACGTCGGATGCCCTGGAGCTCACCGGGCATCGGCTGAAGCTGGTTAAAGCACATCAGCAGTTTGAGATTGGCACATGGACCATTAGGCCCTTTGAAATTGAGCACGATGCTGCGGAGCCCCTGGGCTTCCTTTTAGCCAACACGGCGGGAGACAAGCTGGTCTTTTTAACGGACACCTATTACTGTCAGTATCGCTTCGCCGGACTGACTCACATTATGGTCGAATGCAATTATTCCATAGATATCGTTAACCGCCGAGTGGCTGCCGGAGAGTTGCATCCAGGCCAAAAGAAACGGCTACTGCGCTCTCACTTCGGCCTTGAGCATGTTAAGGGTTTCCTAAGGGCCAACGACATCAGAAAGGTAGAGGAGATCTGGCTTCTACATCTATCAGATAGCAACTCTGATGCGGAGAGATTTAAGAGGGAGATTCAAGAAACCACGGGCAAGCTAGTCCGGGTCGCTGATCGATGATCGAGAACAAGCCCTTGATGCGCAGCATGATGGGTGACCGAATTTGGCGGCTGCTGCAGTCGGATCCGGATGCATTCAAAAAGGAGACACGGGCCTATTTTGCTCGAGGCTATCCTGGATGGTCGGTTGTGAGGGTCAAGTACCCCATTGTTTTTTTAAGGGATGACAGAACGTAATGAAAAATTATTAAGGAGCGTGTGATATGGGTGCGATGACGAAGGAAGAGGTAATGCAGCGTTCAAAGGAAATTGTGGATTTTCTCTCTGACAAGAACCAGCAGGCAATTGAAGCAGGGTTAGAGCAGCACGCTCAATTTCTTACAAGCGTCGCTTTTACCATGGGGTCTCTCGTTGGTTTTGATCTTAAGCCGGCGGGATATGGACCCGCGTTAAGAATGTTACTTGAGGCCATAACTGATGGCCTGCAGCATGCAGCTACCGAGAAGGGTGTAAATGCCACCTTCGTAAAAGTCGTACGTGATTAAGAATTAGGGGATGAGCAAATGCCCGAAGGCAGTTACCCTTTTCCAATATACTCCGGTCTACTGGAGCCAGAACACTACAAGAAAATAGGCACCGCGATATGGCTTTTCCTTTGGTGCGTGAGCTCCACGACAACCGAGATACTTGAGGAAGGGACGGTCTGGGGCAAAGTCCTTGGGAATAAGCCTATGAAACTTTCAGAGTTATCTGAGAGATTTGGAGTCAATGACAAGACTGTGAGCCGCTGGTTAGACACCTTAGAGGAACATCACTACATAAAAGTGACCAGGGCTCCCAGAGGTTTGATCCTTTGGGTCAAAAACTCGAAGAAGAGAGTGGACAAGAATGTCCGATCACAAGTGAGTGATAAGACAGATTTGTCCGATCAGGGTAGCAGTGAACAGACAAAAATGTCCGATCAGTCTGGTAGTGATAAGACAAATATGTCTGATCAGAATGAAATTATACCGAGTGATCGGACAAATATGTCTGATCTAAAAGATATTAAAGATCTTACTACTACTACTGCTGTATATGACCTCGAACCTGAGGAATCATCTGATGACGGCATGATCCAAATTTTAAACGCTTATTGCAAAATGCATAAAAAATTTGATATTCACGTTTCTGCAAACGAACGCGAAGCCATGGGTAAGATGGTCGCCGGAGGTACGCCTAACCCTTTTACCATCCGAACTATGGAGAGCCTGCTCGAGGCCAAGCGAATTCGTGAGGGAGACAATTTCAAATTACCGAAGAGCTTTTTGTATTACGTGGAGGGCATTCAAGAAGCCTGGCAGAATCATCTGACCACGTTGGACAAGCCAGAGAGACCAAAGCCAGGATATCAGTCATCTGAGCAACCCAAGCGTATGACCAAGCAACAGCGTGAGCTTGAAGAATTACGAAGACGCGCCAAGGAGGAACGAGAACGTGAACAGAGCAGAAATTATTGACTTGCTCATCATCATCAAGGAGAACTATCCGACCTTTGACTCCAGTGCTGATAGTGTTGATCGTCACTTCAAGTATCTGCATGATTTTCCCTTCGACCGGGCCGTGCAGAATGTTGATGAACACATCCGGACAAGCAAATATCCACCGAACATCGCAGAGATCCGCGGGAGCCTGGGGGAACAGATCGAACGGGATCGCATGAAGGCACAGACTGCGGAGTATTTCGCGGCACGTGATGAGGCTCGGAAACAAGCTTGCCCACCGCCTCCAGGTTGGAAGGAGGAGCTATATGCAAAGCTCGGATGGAGTTAGCAGCATGCTGTCGGACCTGCCGCATGACTTAGCTGCTGAGTGTTCCGTTATTGGGGCCATCCTCATTGATCCGGATACCTTTGAACACGCACAGGCTTTAGATCCTAAAGCATTTTTCCGTAAAGAGCATCAGATCATCTTTGAGCGAATGACAGAGCTGGTCGAGGAGTCCCTGCCAATTGACATGGTGACGTTGTCTTCCCGACTGCAGGACCATGGGGAGCTGCAGGATATCGGGAATGTGAGCTATCTCTCCAAGTTAGCCCATGCCGTGCCGACAACGGCCAACATTGAGAGCTACGTTGCGGTTGTCCAGGACAAGTATCTGCTCAGGGAAATTATTAAAACGGCTCAAGCACAGATCGCCGCGGCATCCACCGGGGGAAACATTCAGGCACTGCTCACAGAGATGCAGTCATCCACTGCCAAATTGACGGACCGCGCTGCTCCGCCGCAGGATTTCAAGCGAATCAGGGATGTATTGGTGGACGTTGTCGAAACGACAGAGGCCAAGTCTGAAGCTTTTAAGACAGGTAAAGTGACCGGCATCCGTACGGGCTTTAACGATTTGGACGGGATGACTGCCGGACTTCAACGAAGCGATTTGATCATCGTCGCGGCTCGTCCATCGGTTGGGAAGACGGCCTTCGCCCTAAATGTGGCGCAAAACGTCGCCGTGAGTTCGGGAGAGACCGTGGCGGTTTTCAGTTTGGAAATGTCTGCTTCCCAACTCGTAACCCGGATGGTCAGCGCGGAGGGGAATCTCGAAGCCACCCGCTTAAGAGTCGGAGACATGGGCGAGGATGACTGGTCCAAGTTGGCGAATGCAGCGGGAGTCTTAGGTGCAGCAAATATCGTCATTGACGACTCGCCAGGCATCACTGTCCATGATATCCGCGCCAAATGCCGCCGGCTTAAGAAGCAGGAGAGTCTTGGATTGATCGTTATCGACTACCTGCAGCTGATCGCAAGCGCCAAAAAGGGACGCGGATCGGAGAACCGGCAGCAGGAAGTATCGGAAATTTCCCGGACGCTGAAACACTTGGCTCGGGAATTGGATGTTCCCGTGATTGCTCTGTCCCAGCTCAGCCGGGGAGTAGAGCAGCGCCAGGACAAGCGTCCAATGATGTCCGACCTTCGGGAGTCCGGTTCCATTGAGCAGGATGCCGATATTGTCGCCTTCCTGTACCGAGACGACTACTACGACAAAGAGACCGAGAAGAAGAACATCATCGAGATTATTATTGCTAAGCAGCGGAATGGCCCGGTCGGAACGGTCGAACTCGTATTCTTGAAGCAGTTCAATAAATTTGTCAATTACGAACGGATGCACGCGGAACCACCGAAACAACCACCACCGCAGCCAAACAAAGTCAGTGATATAAATAAACGCCGCTGGGCGAACTGAGGAGGAACAGGTATGAAGAACGGGAAGAAGCCAACACGACGGCAGAAAGATGAAATTAGAGGGTCGGGCCTGAACTCGGAGAACTGGCTGGTAGAACGCGATACTCCCTCGGAGCTTGTGATCATTCACCGCTTCTCCGGGAAGCCTCGAACCATCCGGAGGGGAGCATGAGCACACCCTGGAGCAAGTGGAGCGTGTACGAGTATATGCGGCATACCTTCATGCATTCGGGCCGCATACCGGATTTGCCGGAGCTTATCGAAAGCTTCCCCGAGGTACCGCTTGGGGAGATCAAGGAAGGTATTGACGAGTTCAACCTGACCTTAAGGATTGGGGGCGGGCGTCATGCGCAGTGAGGCGCGGATAGATCCAATTTTTCAAGAGATACCCTGGGAGATCATTTATAACAATGATGGCCAGCAGATTGCGGAGGTATATCTGCTGCCCGGATGGCTTAATCCGAAACGATCAAGAGGAGCGAAGCAGCGTGGGAGTAAATCGAGACGAAATCGAAAGGATTATTGATGACCTGGAAACAAAGGCCGAAACTGAAGTGCTTGAGGCAGCCGCGGCTGCCTATCGGTATGCTGCCGACGAGCTCAAGAAGGTGGGTAAATGATCCGTTATGTGGGGATTGATCAGTCCACTAAAACAGGAGTAACCATCCTTGATCCAGACGGGAACGTCCTAAAGGCTGTCGAGATCCAGGGGGAAGGTCAAAGAGACGAAGCGATAATCAATGACGTGGTAATTCGGACACTCCGGTTAATTCAACCGATGGACAGAGTTGCAATTGAGGGTTTTTCCTATGGATCCACAGGCGCTTTCGTTGGACAGCAGTATGCGATTGGTTGGGCAATTCGTATCGGGCTGTATGTACGTAAGCAGCCTTACGTTGAGGTAGCCCCGACACAGCTTAAGAAATTTGTTATGGGGGTAGGCAGAGGGACTAAAGAGGAGCTAATCCTCCCGATTTATAAACGCTGGGGATTTGAACACTCAAGCGACAACGTTCGGGACGCTTACGTCCTGGCCCAAGTAATCAGAGCTATGCATGAGCAGGTACCGCTAATAAAGCCGCAGCAGGAAGTTATTCATAATCTCTTACATCCACCGCTTCAGACAAAAGCTAATAAATCTAAAAAGGCGAAGAGAGGAAAGTGAACAATATGGGAAAAGATTTTGCAAGATTCACAGCAGAGGTCGGTAAAGGAATTAGCATCAAGGATACGCATGTTGAAGTGAAGCTCTTCATTCCGCTGAAGGCAGCCATTCCCCACCTGGAGTTCCTGAGTAATAGCCAAGCTGAGAAGGTGAATGTCGCCTTGGGAAATCCGCAAGTGGCTTTCGACTTTGATGAGGAAGATGATGATCCGATGTACCAGAAGCACACGGGGCGCTTTGTGACGGCGGATAGTTCAGGCGTGGTGACAAGTGTCTCGGATCCCGAAGAAGACAAGAATCAGGCCAAGTTATTTGAAGATGAGCTGAAGGAGTCAGAGGAAGACCAGGATGGCCAGCAGGATGGAGCTGGTGAAACTGAAGGCGGTGAACAGGAAGCTGGTTCTCATGAGGAAACACAAGATGCTGCCGACCGACCCACGTCTGACTCTGACCTGCCCGACTGGATGAGGGAGGGGGCCGCTGAAGGTCAGGACGAAGTCTTTTTTGAAGGAGACACTTCCGAAATACAAGAAGACACACCGGATGCGGCTCAGGCCGAAGAGCAGGGTGAAATGAGTGAAACCGACAAGAAGGACCCAACAGTTGATAAAGAAGAACTGGAGCAGTTTATTCTTAAGGAGAAACCGATCTTCGAGGATATTCCTTTCGATTTCCCTAAATTCCTTGAGCAGCGTAACGGTGGAATGACCTGGCTGCAGATTGCGAAGTCTGAAGGGGTTCCGAGTACACAGATCAGCTCGAAGTATCGGACCTACAAAGAGCGTGTAGCTGAAATGATGAAGGGCGGAGGAGCGGCGTAAGCCGCTTCCTTTCCATACTAGGATTAACCGGATCTGGTAGTTCGTTCTCGGCCGGCTGACCAAACATAAGATAGTTTTTATCAATCTTCAGTTAGTTTAAAGTCTACTAAGTGCTTACACTTAGGGCACTTGGTAGTCAATGTAAATGTCTTTTTCTCATTTATATTGAGGAATGATAAAAATTGAATCATGAAACCAGGCAATGATATGCCGCCAAGTATCAACGCAAATCTATTCATTATTGCTGTGTTTGTAACAACTTGATTATCAATAAATGCCAAATAAATCATTAGACCGAGAAGTCCAAAAAAAGCCAGCACAGAAATTATGAACAGTAATCCAAAAGTAATTCGAGCCCCACGTTTCAAATTATTGATATTCATGAAATCACCTCAAATTATATTACGGGTGAATAGGTTTATAGATTCAGTTAAGTGTGAAAGGAATCCGAGTTGAGGATCATTAAACTGGAAGGGTTGGCTGAAAAGTATGCACCAGACCGAAAGCCAACGAACCGGTCAAATCACCCCAGGATACTAAGGGTAGATAGCCCTTCGTTATTAAAAAAAATTGTGTAACATTAAGACCCCCAATACCTGGCCGGGCGCGGGGGTCAAATGGAAAGACATTCCTCTTTAAATTATAACACAAAGGGGAATGAGGGGAATGGCGATGGCATGGGGACAAGGGGAGCTTTTCGCTCAAGCATCTAAAGAAGAAATCCAACGGACAAAGTTCCTGCTCAGCAAATATACGAGTATGCTCTCTCTAATGAGCGACTTCGAGAAGTTTGAGAAAGATTTAAAGCAGGTAGCTGTCGATGGGGAAGCAGCTCGTCGTATCGATGAGGACGACTTACATGCGGATAAAACTGCGAATGCGGCCATCTTGATCGAGAAGCAGCGCTGGGTGTATCAACGGTACCAGTTCTATACACACCAGCTGTTCAGGGCATGGCGGTTAATCCAGAACGAGGAAGCCAAGAGGGCAGTCGAGTATCGATTTATTCTGGGTCATTCATATAAAGAGACATTGCTGTTCTTTAGACGTAGCACCAGCGACAGTACAGTTCGTCGTAAAATCATCGAGGGAACAGTGAGTATGGGTAATACACTTAAATTGATGGGATTTTTTGAGCAAACAGATGTTGAGTTTTGAAATAGTAACTGAACAATTTTCGAAAGAGCTGTTGATTTTTACATCATCAGCTTTTTACTAGTTATGATAAAGTTAGATTGTCGATGAAAGTTTACAGGAGAACACAGAATAACCAATTCATAAAAGCTTTTATGAGATATTACTAAAACAGAGAGGAAGATAATAACCGTGATCAAGGCTTTCATTAACCAAACCCGAAGTTTAATTTCAAGGTCTGACATATCATTAATAATTCCAAGCAGTATACCTGTAGAGAACAATGAAGACGGTACCCGCACTCACAATATATATTTATCTGACCATTATAATTCTGCGCAAATTAGTAATAATTTCATTTTAAATGTACTTATGTTCTTTAGTATGTTAGATGCATATGTTGACAATAAGTACCCTGCTTTGGTTGGAGGAAATTTTGCTAGAAAGCTTCGCCGGATGCCTAAGGTGTCTATATCAGAAATAGTCCTAAGAGAGGTGTATCGAATTTATAAGGTTATCCGTAATGCAACAATTCATAATGCAGGAAGTATCGACATCGATGAGAAAGGTAATATATTTATTCAGTATCGCTTCAATGACACAAAATATGATTTAGAAATTACCCCTAAAGGACTGCAACTTTTGAATAGTATTACTTTTGAATTCATTTCTCCTTTTGAATCAAGATCTACTAAGTATTCTGATGCTCTTAGAGTAAGTTTACTCACTGATCTTCGTAAAGAAATAAAAAAATTTAATGATGAAAACAATAGTTTGGATCATGTTATCAGCAACAACTTATCGTTTAAATATGGACGACGTTATCGTCCACAGCCGGTAAGAATAGATTGGAGTGGCAATAAGCTTACTATCCAAAATCCTCATGAACTCCACCCAATAGAGGCATCTTTTTCTGGAGTTGATTATGAAATCATTAATGGTGATAATAAATATCTGGTCCCAAGTGAAGCATTAATAAACAATTCCATTTCTTTGGAGCAACTTAGCGTATGGAAGCTGAGTTGATTTATTGCTTTAAAAGTGAACACAACTTGACCCTAAGTTGAACACCATATGACGGTTTTTCCATGATATATTGGTAACGTAGAAATAGCGGGAATGACACGCACGGCTGCACATGCAGCGTTAAACCGGGGCGTACCTCTTCCTGCTTTTTTATTTGACTAATAACAGCCAATTAACTAATCTATGTATGATAGATTACAGCATTTGGAAGGTGAGTATTTTGGATAATGCATACTCAGTATTTAAAAAAATTATTGAAGATGGTTATATGGGATTACACTCGATGATTGGTCACAGAGAGGAAAATTTATTTTTAGATTTCAAAGAGAAGTCAAATCAGGATAAAGCCGGAGCGGAAAAAAGCGACAGAGGCACATACGCTAAAGCTCTTTCTGGTTTTTCAAATTCATCAGGTGGTGTTATCGTCTGGGGAATTAATGCGAGAAAACAAGGAGACAGTGCTGCGGATGTTGCTATTGAATTTAAACCAATAAAGCATCTAAAAATTTTTTTGACGGATCTTAACGGATTAATTAATGAAGCTATTATCCCACTGAACACTGGGATAAGGAATCATGCAATTTATTTAAACGATGAAGAGGAAAAGAACGAAGGATTTATCATTACTTACGTTCCTGAAAGTGAACTGACTCCTCATAGGGCGATGTTGGGAGACAATCATTACTATTCACGTGCAGGTGATAGTTTTTTTAAGATGGAACATTATATGCTGGAGGATAGCTTTGGAAAGCGTCAAAAACCGAATTTGGATATTTTTTGTGATCTTCATAAATATGGACCCAATCAATTTACTTTGGTTTTAGGGATAAAGAACGATGGTAAATATTTGGCGACTTATCCAGCGTTAAGGATTAAAAGTTTGAAGGAACTGGAGTACGCAAAATTATCAGGTACCCAAGATTTTGTAAATATAAACTTGATAGCAGTAACAGCCTCAAATTATAAGATGGATAAGGAAGGGGTTCTTTTTTCGGGAGGAATCAATGATGCTATTCACCCTGGGACATATTTAGAAGTAACACGATTAAATCCAAAAAAACGTTGGTTTGATAGATCAAATCTAATTTCTATGGCTGCTGAAAACCACTTATTGAAATTTGAATATGAGATATTTGCTGAGGGATGCAGGTCAAAAGTTGGAGTATATACAATCGATGCAGAACAAGTAATGGATTTTTTAAATATATAAAACGTATATTATGAATTAGGGAGAAAAACGTTAATATCATGAGAAAAGAATGGCAAACTTGCTTTTATAAGATGTGGAATGAGTTGACTCCATTTCCAGCTGCCCGGTAAAATGGTCTTGTTCTTCCTCTCTAGTTACTAAGTACATATGCCTTTAAGCAAAGAGCACAGCGTTTTTGCGGCGGCCGTGTACGGTCGCATAATCTAACTGATCTCTTTGCACAACAATTCAATATATATAACCAAAGTCGTTCCTATCCGGGAGCGGCTTTTTATTTTGATAGGAGCGTGGTCATTTTGAGAATCATTGAATGGTTGGTAAAAGTCACCTATGGATGATCAGACCCTCCAAGGAATAGGAGTGAACGTCGCCATGGCCGGAAAACGAAGTAAACTCATGGTTGCTATTTCTGAGTCAAAGCAGCCTAAGAGGTGCAAAGGATGTATCTGGGGTGCTTGGACCGGGGCAAAACAGTTCTGCAGTAAGCAGCAGTGTGTTAGGCAGGAATATCCTTCCTGATGTCGAAATAATTTAATAGTTAGGGAGGGGACTTTATGATTTTTACGACTAGTAGAGCCAAGAGCTTTAAAATTGAACCGTATGAATTATGTCCATGTGATTCGGGTGCTAAATTCAAGTTTTGTTGTTACGCAAAAGCAAAACAGTTTGAGCCAAAAAAATTGATTGATCTAAGTTATTCAGATAGAAGAATAAACCATATAACTTCGAAAATGTGGGAGGAAACAAACTTTGAAACATGTTTTGGATTTAAAAAAGATGAATGTGTAAATCCTATAAAAAATGCTCACTCTATTCAAAATAATAGAATTTTAAATAGAATCAGCAAGGAATCTCATTTATATAGCATTAAGCCCAAAGCGACAAGAGAAGGTGTAGTTCCTACATTAGAGTTAATAAGTAAAAACAAAGCAAGTGCATTTTTCGGTTTCTGTGATTTTCATGATACCGATTTATTTAAACCGATAGAATTACAAGAATATAACGGAGAACAAATTCAAAACTTTCTATTTGCTTTCAGAGCAATGGCCATTGAATATCATAAAAAACTCAGAAAACTAAGTTCTATAAAAAAAATGTTTACTATTCAACCCCATACTCTGTTGGATGAAGAATATATATATGTTTATAGGGTAGCTCAACTTGATGTAAGAGATTTTGAATTAGATTATAAGACTTTCAAATCGGAATATTGTAATAATAACTTCACAAACTTCAGAACAATCTATCGGACTCTGGATTTTGAAGTTGATTTTGCAACAAGTTCAGCATTTACTGTAGAAAAAGATTTGAATGGTGAACAGATTAATGATATTTATGGCATAGGGTCTGGAAAAATGCCATCAATATATATAAATGTTTATCCAACTGTTAATGGAACTAACATTTTGTTGTCTTATCATTTGAATGAAGATCCAGTTTATAAAAAGTATTTTGATCAACTGGAACTACTATCTGAAGGACAATTAATGAAATATTTGAATTATTTGATTATACAGTACACAGAAAATGTATTTTTTAATCCATCCTTTATTGATAACTTAACTACAAAGCAGCAAGCTTCCTTATTAAAAAGTTTCCACTCATCAATACAACCACTTGAAGCAATGGATCTGATAAGTGAAAATAACTACTTTAAATTTAATTTGTTTACTAATAACGCCGATTAAGGCGGTTTTCTTTTTTCTATGGGGTAAAAAGATGTATTATTATTATTTCTCACAAGTATCAATAAGTAGATTGACCCGGCATTCTAGGGGCTCGACAGCATGAGTTCGTGTGAGAGCTTTTTACAATGTCCTTATAAAAGAAACCAACACAACTCAAATAGGAGTGATTCGGATGGAAATTAGAGTTCTTCCCATAGAACAGATTAACGCTGCTGCCTACAACCCGCGGGTAGATCTTCAGCCTGGCGATCCGGAGTACGAGAAGCTTAAGAGGTCCATTGAAGAGTTTGGCTATGTAGACCCGATCATCTGGAACGAGCGTACCGGGTACATGGTCGGTGGGCATCAGAGATATAAGATACTGGTGAATGAGTTCCAGCAGCAGGAGCTGGCTGTATCCGTTGTCGACCTGGATGATAAGCAGGAGAAGTTACTCAACCTGGCTTTGAATAAGGTGTCTGGGGGCTGGGATGATGAGGCGTTGGCCAGGTTGCTGGATGATCTGCAGGTAAGCGGGGCAGAGGTTTCTCTTTCTGGTTTCGACCATGAGGAGATTGTGGACCTGATCGGATCCCTTCCGAATGTTCCTGATATAGAGGAGCCGGTCGTAGAGGATGACTTCGATGTTGGGCGGGCGCTCGAGCAGATAAAGGAACCTGAGACCCGCCGCGGTGATGTGTGGCAGCTCGGCCCGCACCGCTTGGTTTGTGGTGATGCAACGGATCCGGAAGACGTTGCCCGGCTAATGGACGGAGCTAAGGCGGCTCTGGTTGTCACGGACCCACCTTACAATGTAGCTGTCGAGAGTGATTCGGAGCGCCTGGCCGCCGATGGCCGCAGTAGTATTATGAACGACGACATGCCCGCCGAGGAATTTGCGGGCTTTTTGCATGCGGTGTTTAAGAGATACGCGGAGCATATGGAGCCTACAGCAGCGATCTATGTCTTCCATCCTTCTTCGTATCAGCGGGAGTTTGAGGACGCCATGAATGCGGCGGGTATTGTCGTCAGAAGTCAGTGTGTTTGGGTGAAGAATGCCGCTTCGTTCGGCTGGTCGCAGTATCGGTGGAAGCATGAGCCGGTCTTTTATGCTCACTTGAAGGGAAAGGCCCCGGCTTGGTATGGTGACCGCACGCAGACAACGGTCTGGAAGGCTGGACTTCCTGGAGATGAGCATCTGCCTGAGACTGTTTGGGAAGTGTCCCGCGGCGATGTTTCGAAGTATGTCCACCCAACACAGAAGCCGCTCGAGCTGCTGGCAATACCGCTTAAGAACAGCAGCCAGATAGGTGACCTGGTACTTGATTTCTTTGGAGGATCCGGTAGCACTATGATGACATGTGACCAGATAGGCCGAGTATGTCTTACCCTTGAGCTTGATCCAAAGTTCTGTGACGTGATCAAGAAGCGGTTCCACGAGGCTACAGGCATTGAACCTGTGCTTATTTCCCGTGTTGATCCCGCAGCATAAATAAAAGGAGGACGCAGCAACGTCCTCCCACTGACCAGGGTATCCCCCGGCTGAGATAGCGGCCCGCCGCGCGCGGCATTTTGCAGACATCCGCTATCTCGACACCATTCTACATGGAAGCCGAGGGGAACAACAATGGGAACACCTGACAATCAGGAAATCTTGCTTCAGCATGAGCTCGAAATAATGGCCGGAATCCTTGAATCCAAGGAACAGTATCGTAAGATCGTCAAGGCGGGAATAGCCAAGTGGGTTAAGGACTTTCAGGATGGTCGTATCGAGATTAAAACTGTAGACGATCTTAAGAAACTTATTGAGATAGATATCGAGCTTCAAAAGGATGAACTTTAACCATTGAAACTCGTTAAAAAATCAATGCTGCTTCTTATAATGTTATCGGAAGCCTTTAGGGGCTTTACATCTTATTAGGAGCGTTTTATATGAAAAAAAGAAAAGTCTCATGTTTTGTAGTGGTTGACCGCAGTAATAAACTGTTCAATGTCATTGAAGGCATTGGGAATGTCGGGGTTTGGAATCGTAAGATTGAAGAAAGACAAAGTATGGGAGCCGATGTCTATGGGCTTCCTTCTCCGAAGTCCGTCAATACCCTTATACAGGAGTATCAAGACCGGTTTGGGTATAGGTACACGACAGACTCCGTTTTGTGCTAAGTGAGTAAGAACGGAGAATTAGCATTGTTGGGGGTGGTGATGGTGTAACATGGCCAGAGAACGAAGTCCCGAGCGGGACAAAGCTAAACTGATGTGGCTCGAGAGCGGCGGGACGATGAAGCTAAAGGACATCGCTGCCGCTCTTTCTGTTGGAGAAACGCAGATCCGCAAATGGAAGTCCCAGGACAACTGGGTAGCTGATTTGAATAGTAACGTTACTAATGAAACCAATGGTAACGTTACTAAACGGAGGGGGCCGCCGAAAGGTAACAAAAACGCTGTCGGTAATCGCGGCGGCGCTCCACCTGGTAACAAGAACGCATTGGGGAACAGCGGTGGCCAAGGTGGTCCATACAGAAATAAGAAGGCGCTGAAGACGGGTATGTATGAAACAATCTTCCTGGATGCTTTGGAACCTGACGAACAAGATTTGTTTGATCAGATCGACACGTCACCCCTCGTTCAGCTCAACGAACAGCTCATCATGCTATCTCTCCAGGAACGCCGGCACATGAAACGGGTCAAGCTGCTTGAGGCGGGTCTGACTGATGAGGAACGTAAGACCAAGCAAGAACTCATGCAGCGGAAGGATAAGGTGCCATTCACGAGTCCAAAGACGGGGAAGGAAATCGCGGTGCCGATTGTGACTGAAGGCATGAAGGTGACTGAGATTACAACTCTGATCACATCCAAGCTAGACAAGATCCTCAAGCAAGAAGAAGCCCTAGTGAAAACAAGGGACAAGAAGCTTCGAGTGATCAATTTGATCGCCAGTCTTCAGCAGGAAGAAGAGAAGCTTGCGATCGCTAAGGAGCGGCTTGAAATCGAGAAATACAAGGTATATGGATCTGAAGGTAAGGGTGATGACGATGAGGACGATGACGGAGATGATTTAGAATGGTGATTGCTCTGGCAAGGGAGCATAGGAGGCGCATTAAGCGTAGGCTACAGAAGCGGCCGGAGAAGCTGGCCGAGCTTAAAAATGTCCTATCAAACTTTGAACTGTTCTGCTTCCGAATGCTGAAGATTAAGACCAAGGACGGGGAAATCAAACCGCTGATCTTGAATACAGCCCAGGTTACTTTTGCTAACCAGGTGTTTCAAGATATCCTTGCAGGTAAGCCAGTCCGGATCATTATCCTGAAAGCCCGGCAAATGGGATTCTCGACGGTGACCGAGGCTATTATCTATTACCTTACGTCCCTGCAGGAAGCTAAGAATGCCTTCATTGTCGCTCAGTCATCGGATGCATCAGGCAACCTGTATGATATGTTCCAACTCTACTTCGAGAATGTGCCCGAGATCATTCAGCCCATGAATAAGAAGAACAACACCAAGCGGCTTACCTTCGAGAATCCGTCTCAGAGAAAGTTGGAGCTCCGGCGCGACCCCGGTCTAAAGTCGAAAATTACAGTTCAATCTGCAGAGAGCCGGGTCTTGGCCCGTTCGGATACGATTCACTATCTTCATGCTTCCGAGGTTGCCTTCTGGCCGGCTAAAAAAAAGAAGAAGCATCTGCTCTCTCTTTTCGCAGCTCTATCTAAGGAGCCTGGGACAGTTGGGGTAGTAGAATCCACGGCCAACGGTATGGATGAATTCAAAACGATTTGGGATGCTGCCATAGAAGGGGAAAATGATTTCACACCCTTGTTCTTCGCTTGGTTTGAAATGCCGGATTACCGCAAACCGGTGCCGGACGACTTTGAACTGACGGACGAGGAGCGGGAGCTGAAGAAAAAATACAACCTTGATGATGAGCAGCTACAGTGGCGGCGGTTTACGATCCGGAACGACTGTAGCGGTGACTCAAGGACGTTCCGTCAGGAGTATCCAAGCGAACCGATGGAAGCATTCCTCCTTTCGGGTGAGGGTGTCTTTGATAATGAGTACATTCAGAAGCTGCTGGATGCCCTCGGCAATCCTGGCCCTGGTGAGCGGTATGAGATTGACCATATTAAAGGAACTGTGAAACGTGCAGACTCCGGCGAGCTGCGCGTTTTTAAGCTGCCTGAAGAGGGGAAACGCTACGTCATCGGGGCGGATACGGCCAAAGGTAAGGAAGGTGGCGACTATGACGTCGCTTATGTCCTCGAGAAGCGCACCGGGGAAACTTGTGCTGTGATCCGAGGCCATTGGGATACGGACCTTTACGGGAAGAAGCTGGATCGGCTTGGCCGGTTCTATAACATGGCCTTGCTTGGTGTTGAGAACAACAACACTGGTGAATCGGTGTTGAATACGCTGTTTAACACTTGTCGCTATCCGCTGCTGTACATGTGGAAGAAGGGGGACCTCGGATGGAACACCAATAGCGCGACTCGGCCGGTCATGGTGAGTGACTTCAAAGAGGCCATTCGGGACCAGCTATTCCCGATCTATTGTCGAATGCTTTATAAGGAATGTCTGACGTTCATTGATAAGAACGGTAAGTCTGAGGCGGACACCGGGTGCAATGATGACTGTATCATGGCTTACTCCATCGCCCTGCAACTAAGACAGGTGGCCGGTAAGTGGTTTGACTGGTACGAGAAGAAATTAAGGAAGCAATATGAAGAAGACTCACACGAGGAAGCGGGGTGGATATAGAACATGAGTGAGGAAGCACAGTGGTTTTCGATTTCGAAAGAAGATACAAAGCACATTCCCTCGAGCGCTCAATTACCAGATAGCTTTGAGGACCTCTACGACATGCACGGGCTGCTACCTTTTCAAGCTGGAAATGACCCCGCTTCTTGCAAGCTGCTGGTTAAGAATAGTAACATCATTCCTCAATGTATTGAGGCATACCGGCGGAACATCGCGGGATATGGGATAGCTTTAGAATACGTGCCGGGGGAGAGCGACGAGACAGCTCTAGAGGATTGGAACCGTGCAGAGAAATTCCTTGAGACCTGCAACCTAGAAGATTCCCCTGAGGAAATCATCGGGCAGCTAATCGAGGACTTGGAGAGCTGTGGGATGGCTGACATTGAGGTTGCCTGGCCAAAAGGGAGTGAGTTCCCGACGATCTACCGTATGAAACCGCAATTTATAAGGTGTACTCGCGAAAGCACCCGGGCGACGATCAAGCGCAAGCGCCGGATTAAGTCGACAAAGCAGATCGAAGAGTTTTCTCAAGAGATCTACACTCGCAAGTATGCGATGAAACGAGGTACAGGTGTTGTATGGTTCCGGCTGTTTGGGACGGAGGGTAATGAGAATCAGATTATCCCACTTCGGATCGGCAATGACGGGCCATATGGAGAGCCGCGGTGGTTTGGGAATGCTCCAGGTGTCATTGGTAGCCGAGAGGCGGAGGAGCTTAATGTCTCTTATTTCTCTAATGGCCGTATGCTCTCCATGATCTTAACGGTGACTAACGGTAGACTCACGAAGCAATCTATGGAACTGCTGAAGAACGTTAAGGGTTCTCAATCCCAGGGAGGCATCTTATACCTAGAAGCCAAGGGGGAAGAGACCGGCGGGCCGATGGATGAGAAGGTTGAAAAGGTGGCCATTAAGCTGGACAAGCTGAATGATCTGCTGCAGCAGGACGCCTTGTTCCTCGAGTATGGTAAGGAGAAGAAGGCAGATATTTTGTCCGCATTCCGGCTTCCGCCTATCCTAGTCGGCCAAAGCTCTGACTATAACCGGGCGACCGCTGATGCTGCGCTGCGGTTCGCTGAGGAGCAAGTCTTTCAGCCTTATCGGAACTGGATCATGGATGAAGTGTTCAATAAGCGATTGTTCTCGGCCATGGGAATTTTTCGGGTCAAGGCTACCCTACGCGGACCTCAAATCATTGACCCAGCGGATCATAAGTCTATGCTCGACTTTATCGCGGACCGCGGTATTATGCTGGTTCGGGATCTGATTCCGATCGCAGAAGAAGTTCTTGCTACGACGATCGATGAAACCAAGTACAGTCAGGAATACTTGGATACTCCGATTGCGCAGCTGGCCGGTAACCAGCCGGCACTGCTGGACCCCGAAAACGGAAACGCTATGGATAACCTGCAGGACCGGATGGTCAGCATAGCTAAGCGATTATTAAGACACAGCGAGCAGGAGACAGGCGTCCATGTGTGAGTCCTGCTGGGCATTGATCGTGAAAGCTGACGATGATGATTTTTTGGACAGCCTGGATCTTAACCACACAGAGCGGGCGGTTCTCGAGGAACTTTACAAGCAGGGAGAAAGTAAGGTGAACGGGATTCTTGAGCTGCAGGGGAAAGAGCTGCTGGCGGCCATTCTTGAGCTGAGCGAGGAACTGCAAGTGGATCCCGATGAATTGTCCAAGGTAATCGAGGAGGTTCAGCTAAGCGACCTGTTTCAAGGAAAATTCATAGAAGCGGTTCAAGATGCATTTACACCGCTTTTTCAATACGCCGGTGAGACCGAGCTGCAGGCGCTGGATGAAACCAAGGTATGGGCCGTGAAAAACACCTCAGCCGCCCGCTTTACCCATCAACTGGAAGACTTGGTTCCTTCCATGAATGACACGACCAAGAGTGTGATGCTCCGCTCCTTTGAACGCGCAATTGCCGAGGGAGAAACACCCTCTGAGCGGGCGCTGCTCGTTCAGGAGGTCAGCCGCACGGCTGCCGATGGTGAGGAAGGACCGTTCAGCATGAAGCGTGCACAAACCATTTCCAGGACAATGAGCACCGCAGCGGCCAACGGCGGGAAGGTGGAAGGTTGGAAGCAGTCTGAGGTTGTTAAGAGCAAGAAGTGGCGTTCAGCTGCCGGCAGCCGCACACGGAAGAGCCACCGGAAGGCCAATCACCAAGTAGTCCTGTTGGATGAGCCATTCATCGTTGGAGACAGTAAGTTGATGTATCCTGGAGATCCTTCTGGTGAGGCTAAGGAGATTGTAAACTGTCGCTGCACCGTGCAGTCTGTATTGGATTAAGGTTGAAACCTTTCTAAAATAGCTCGGAATTTCATTTATACTATAAAGAGAGCTGAGGAAAGGGGATAGAAGATTGAAAGAATTTCATACTTTAGGCACGAGAAGTATCGGTGAGTATATTGTTTATGAAATTGTGAATGGTTCAAGGGTTGAAATCAATAAAATAACTGACAATCACAAAGATGGATTGAAGCATGCACGACAATTAATTGGTAACTATTTGAGAAATAAAGGAGTGCCGCTTGATGAGATTGTTCAGCACCAATGTTTTGTGTTGCATGAGAGAAAAAATGACCCTAAGCACAAATGGCCTGTATCACAGTATCTTATCGGAGTGCCGGAAAAGAACAAGTAATAGAAGAAGAAAAGGGTGCCATATTCGGCATCCTTTTTATTTTGAAGGGAGGTGAACAAGAACATGGGATACAAATTGAAGGATGCAAAGATTACACATATTTCGCTCGTAGATAAGGGAGCGAACGGAGTGCCCTTTGCCATCGTTAAAGCTAACAAGGGTAAAGCCATTCAGAAACAGGTCCAGATTGCAAAGATTGACGATGAGAAGCGTATCGTGAAGGGGGTAGTCTACCAGCCTAACATTGCAGATGCTCATGAAGACCAAATGGATGAGGGAGAGATCGAGAAAGCCGCTCACCTTTTCATGGAGAACCAGCATACGTATAACATCGACAAGCAGCATGACTTGGATACTGATAAGGGCTTTGTCATTGAGTCGTATGTCGCTCCATGCGAAATGGAACTTGGAGATCAGCAGATCGCTAAGGGCTCATGGGTTGCTGCTGTTAAAGTGACGGATGATGCAACCTGGGAGGATATCAAGAAAGGCGAGATCACGGGCTTCTCTATGTGGGGAGTCGGTAAGCGGGAAGAGATTGAGGAGGAAGAGGAGCTCTCAAAAGGGCTGCTTAGACGAATCGGGAAGGCCTTGGGACTCATTGAAAAAGGTGCTGTCGCTGACAAATATAACAAGAACCGAAAGAACCGGGAATTCTGGGCCGCGCAAGATGCCTTGAACTCGGTTCTTTTTCGATGGGATCAATGGGAGTCTGGGATGGAAACAGATGCGGATGTAATCCGGGAGGCGCTTCAAGACTTTGTTGATATCGCTCAATCTGTACTGATCCAAGAGGATATTGTGAAAGCCATTGGGCAACCGCCCAAGCAAATCGCTAAGGCTGGGAAGAAGATTTCCGCAGGGAACCTGAAGCATGTAGACGACGCAATCGCAGCGCTCATTGAATTGAAAAACAAAACAGCTCCTGCAGATGAGGAGCAAGAGGAGGAAGACGATTTGAAACCAGAAGATATTGCAAAGGCTGTAGCTGCGGCTGTGGCTCCTATCGCTAAGCAAGTGGAAGGCCTAACAGCAGAATTAACCCAATTGAAGAAAGATGAAGGACTGGAGACCGAGCAGCCTGACGTGGTAGAAGCCGCCCCTGATCCGAAGTCCGATAGCGTTGCTGAAGCTATTGCCAAGGCACTTGCCCCGCTTACTGAGCAAATGCAAACATTGGCTACTGATGTGCAACTCGTTAAGAATAGCCGCGGGGGCTCAGCTCAAAGCGATGAGGAAGAAGAAATCAGCAAGGCAGGCGGCGGCGTAAGCTTTGCCGGCCTGCTTTAATACCAAGAGGGGGATTAACCTATATGAAACTAAACGGACAGATCGTAAATAACAGCATTCGAAAGTCTACCATTGTGACTGGAATGGATAACACGGCGCTTAACTATGAACAGGTAGAGGCTTTTACAGAAATGGCTTATGAGTCAACAGCATTTCTTAAGGGTATCCGGCACATCAATAAACTGAGTGCAAAAGGTACTATTGACAAGATTGGAGTGACAGGCCGGAACCTTCGTAGCAAGAAGGAGAACATCATGGCATCCAATACGGCAACTCCTCAGTTTCCTCAGGTGCCGTATGCTGTGGAGCCGGTGGTACTACCTTTTGAGATTACGGAAGAGTTCATTCGTCAGACCCAACGAGTTCGTAACCAGAATGCAGAAGACATTATCATGCGTGCCATGGCTAATAACTTCGGGGAAAACATGCAAGACATTGGTTTTAACGGGGACACGGCGACATCAGCAAGTAATTCAGACTATGACTTTTTGAAGATCAATGATGGATGGTTGAAATTGGCTCGTACAACAGGAAACTTCCTTGATTTCGCTACAATGACAGCGGCTCAAAAGAGTGGGGTCCTTTTTGAGGTCGAACGAGCTATTGCTACTCGGTACCGTTCCGGTGGTGTATTCAAGTATTTCATGCACCCTAACACATTTTCGAAGAGGCTACAAAAGTTGGCTGAAATGGACACCAGCGCTTCTATTCAATTACAAATTACCGGCGGTGTTAAGAAAATTAATGCCTATGACGTCGAAGAAGTTCCTCATATGCCTGAAGGTGCGATCCTCTTCACTTACCAGTCTAACTTTGCGATGGTCCACACATATGACATGCAGATTCGTAAAACAACTGAGGGCAAAGAGGCCATCTATGCAGATAAACGGTTCTATGCGATTCACTCAGATTTTGACTCGATCTTTGAGGAGCCGAACGCGGTGGCTTATGTGGAAGGGGTGCAATTCTAATGGCACAAGTTACTTTTACGGGAACTAATGCTTCGATCACGTTGCATGGTGTACGGTTTGAACCGGGGAAACCTGCATTGATCGAAGATGATTCTATTGTGAAGAAGCTTAGGGATCGATCTGACTTTGAAATCCAAGAAGAGGAAGGCGGTAAAAAATCCTCTTCTAAGAGCAGCAAGGCTACCGAGAAGGATGACAATAACTCAAGTAAGGAGAAAGCAGATGCTGACGCCGACAATCCTCCAACAGCGTAGTCGAGTCAGCCCAGTCCAGGAGGCCGCCACGGAGTTACTGCAGCAATATATTGATGACTCTCAGATTCGTATTGAGCTTTACCTTCCGTTGGCCTTCCCGGAGTTCCCAGACAAGCAGATTATGCTTGCCTGGGTCAAACTAGCTGAGTCCCTTGCTCTGCAGGACAGTGAGGAATATTTGGCTTCTGTGGCGCGTGGCTATGCATCTGAGAGCGATGGTGCGTGGATATACACCCGGCAGGCGGTCGCAGGGATGACTACCGGAAACGCCGATGTAGATGCGATATTGTATCTGTGGGTTAAGAAGCAGCAAGAGGGGCCGGTCGATGGTAACATCACGGCTTATTTGCTGTGAATCATCGGTTTAAGACTCCCCTGATCGTCTATCGGATCTCGGCGAAGAAGGATGCTGACGACTTATTCAGTGATCGTAAGCCCAGCAAGACAGCGGAGCTCAAATGCTTCGTCATTAAGACAGAGACCAGCGAGAAGACGGACGAAAAGCCGATCCTGTTCCTCATCAAGAAGCAGGTCGGTGTGGCCAAGCATGCAAATGTGCAGCTGGGGGATGAAGTCTCCTTGCTCGGCCGGCGCTACCTGGTGATTGATGTCATTCCACGGAGATATTGGACAGAGATTCAGATAACCTGTGAGGTGAAGGGCAGTGAGCGTTCTTGATTTTGATGGCCTTATCCGAAAATTCGAGAGACTCAATGAGGAAGGCATGAAGAGGATACTGCAAAACATTGCTGAAGCTGTCGGGGAGACGTTCCTAAACTTTATCATGGATGAGATTGATCGGCAGGAGTTAGTGGATACCGGAGCTATGTGGAACTCCTTTACGCGAGGCGGTAACGGCAACGTATGGGAGTGGGATGTGGATCGGAATACGATCACTTTGGAAGTCGGTTCAAATCTTGGTGATCGTGAGGGAGATCCGGATGGATGGGCTTATCCTCGGCTGGTCAATGAAGGGTATACGATTCACAAAGCACATTTCGTTCCGGGTTATTGGAACAGTGGTGGGTCATTTGTATACGATCCGAGGGCAAAGGGTGGATTTCTAGCTAAGCCCCGCACGTTTATTGGCCGTCACTACTTTGACATAGCGGTGGAACACCTGGAAGGCGGTATGAATGCGTTGATTCTGGACCGACTAGAGAAGGAACTGGGGAGAGTGCTGGCATGATGGACACAGGTTTAAAGGTTTGGGCCGAGATTGTTCGAACAGTCTATCCAGACCTCTCCTTACTTAGGGACAAATCACAGTGGCTTGCTGGTCAGTTTCAGCGGCCCAGCGTGTTTATTGAGACGGATCTTGTATCCGATAAGGTGCATACGCCGCAGGCTGACCGGATCATCGAGGATGTAGGGCTGGTATTCCATTACCCGACTGCAAACGATGAAGAGAACGGTGGGGAGCCTGTTCCATTGGACCTGGACCCTTTCCTGCTATTTCTCCGCCGGAAACGCTTTTGCTATGCTTCTAAACGGTTTGGTGTGATGCTCGTCATTGAGCCGCCACGGACCAGGTCCTTGACTGACCGCATGGAATTCACGTTTAGGTATTCCTATTTGCTTCATGTCAGTAAGGAGCCGGTGGAGAAGTTGAATGATATTCATATTGATTTTATTGGAGAGGAGCTGGAAGTATGAGTGCAAGGAATCCGAGAAAGATCCAGCCTGGTCTCGAAGAGTTGAAAAACTCAGAAGATTTAAACAGACGGACCAAGCAGGAGTGGATTGAGAGCGCAGGCATCTTTAAAGCGGAACGCTTTGAGATTGCTGGCGCTCTTTTTAATTGCAGCGCAGACCTTCTGCTTTCACAGCAGGAAGTACAATTCAGGCTGGATGCATATTTACGTCCGGACACAGAGGAGGAAAAAATTAATGTCGATTCAGCGGAATAGAGCAGGTGCCTATGTAGAACTTCAGGCGCTGGCAAAGACACGGGTTACCCCGGTATCCGGGCGGGTCCTGGTACCTTACCAAGCTGAGTGGGGAGACCCCAACCGGGCTGTCGATATGGCAGTGCAGGAAGAGCGTTTTAAAGAAACCGGTCTTCAGGTCGATGCGCTTGAACTGGCAGCAGAGAGCGGCGCCACTGTGGTCGGTTATCGCTGCACGAATGAGTTAGAGGCTCCGGCTAAATTTACGGTTGCTGATAGTTACTCTATTGAAGCGCGGTACCCTGGAGCACGGGGGAATGACTTCGAGTATATGATCCGGACAAGTGTTGTGGATGCCACGAAGAAGGAAATCCTGATTCGGGACACTCGAGGCGTTTACGACACTGAGATTTACTTGGTCGCGGATAAGGCTGCCGCGGCAGATGCTCTACGGAAGTCGAATATGGTCCGATTTAAAGAGCTGGGCAGTACAGCTTGGACCGATGTTGCTTATACCCGATTGAAAGATGGGCTTTCCGGCACGGCCACGCTAACCGCGTCAGATTGGAGCCGCATCTTCAACCGTGTGGATGGTTTGCAATTTGATGTATTCTACCTTCCTTCCACGGATCCGGCCGTGCAGGCAGCAGCGAAGCAATGGCTTTTGGACCGCCGCGCCAAGGCGCGCAAGCTGGCACAGTTGGTTATTGCGGGAGATCCTTCTAAAGATGGGGACATTGAGTCACATAACCAGCGCTCCCGTGGGATGAATGCTCGTTACATTATTAATAATTCGATTGCTGGCCAGCACACAAACGGAAAGACCTATACATCAGTGGAGTGGGCTGCTTGGGTGGCTGGACTTGTGGCAGGAACACCAGCAAACAAATCTTTTACGGGTATTAAGGTGCCTTTGGCACTTGCAAAGGTGGATTGGAGCCATAGCGAAGTCATGAAAGGACTGGCCGAGGGTACTTTGATGGCGACCCGAGACGGTTACGATTACATTGTCGAGTCAGCGGTGAATACCTTGACGAGTCTTGGTCCAGGTGAGCGAGAGGACTTTGGGAAAATCCGTGTATCAATGACCATCGACCAAGTATTGAATGATATTTATGGGACAGCTAAAAAACTGAAAGCTCAGCTGGACAACGATAAAGACGGCCGGGGCATGTTCATTGCTGCTGTCGTGGAATACTTGAAGATCCGAGCTCAACAAAAGGCCATTGCTTCAGATTTTGCATTCTCCGAGAACGAGGCGAAGGTAAGTGACTTCGATTACGCCTACTTTAAGCTGTACGCCAAACCGCTTGATGCGATCGAAGCATTCTATATCACTTGGGAGGTGGCGTAATAGATGGAACGCGAGTTGATTGGCCGAAACATGTCTGTTCAAGATGACAACGGAGATCCGATCCAAACGATTAAAGAAATTGAGGTCACTCTTAAGCCGGAGACATTGGATATCATCCGGGCCGGCCGAATGTCTAAGACAAAGCAAATCGTCGGTTACGAAATTCCGGTTAAACTTACAATGTCAAAATTAGAGTCTCGCTTACGGTACAGGCTTCTTGATAATTTTAAATTAGGAAAAACGATGCACTTAGATCGCATCACTGGTGCGCTTGAAGACAAACAGACGGGAAACACGGAGCGTGTCCTAATAACCGGCATTCACATCCACGATGATATGGATATCATTACAGCCAAAACTGACGAGAACAAGGGTATTGATATTACGTTGTCGGGTACTGCCACAGACTTCGAATTCGTTTCGAAGTTCCCTGATTACATGGCTTAGGAGGACGGATCACCGTCCTCTTCTTTTTTTACAAAACCGTATATCTATTTCGTAGGAGGAATTAATCGTGAGCGACAAATTACAAAAGTATCTGGCTTCAGCCAAAGAAGGAAATAAGCCTGAGACGATTACAGTCCAGGCAGATGGGGAAGATTGGTCGGTTCGCCGGCTTACAACGATGGATGTTCGCCGCTCTTACGAGCTGGCCTATGAAGAGGATGGCTCAGCAAAGCCTACCTTTAACGAGATCGATGTCATGATCGTTAAAGCGACAGAGCATGAATTTGATTGGAACAACCTAGAGCTTCTAAAGGCCTTCAGCTGCGTGGAGAAGTTCGAACTGCCGCCGCGTCTGCTGGCCAATCCAGATGATTATGCAGTCTTGAGTAAGGCGGTACGCAACTTCCAAGAAACGAAGGATGGACTGCTTAAAGAAGCAAAAAACTCATCAAGCAAGACGGAGAAGCAAGCTGGCTAGCCTCCTGGTGGATTAACCAGAAGAGGCTACCTGCCGAAGTCTTGCCATATGAAGTAGATAAGCAGAGGCAATATCTCTTTTGCCTGGCGGCGAGTATGATCGCTGATGAGGAAGCTAGGCGTCTAGCTAAGAAGTAAAAGAGAGGGGGTGAATGAAAGAATGGCATCAGCTACGACAAGGATAACAGTTCCCTTTGAAGCGAAGGATCTGATATCAGGCGCGATACGCAATATCCGTTCTTCATTACAATCCGCAACGGATGATCTCATAGATTTCCGCAGAGCTTCTGGTCAGATGAATGATGACTTTGTTTCCAGCAGCCGCCGTGCGAGGAGCGCAGCTGATGATTTTGGAAATAGCGTAAATGATGCTGCAGACGAAGTGCGTAGGCTTGGCCGCGAACAAGTAGATGATGTCTTTCATCATGCGCGGAGTGGGGCGGATGAATTAAGACGTTCTGCAGGTCGAGCAGATGCGGAGATCCGAGGGCTCAGTGACGCGCGTGTGCATATCCGTGCCCGTGATGAAGTGAGTCCAGCTTTGGAAGGTATTTCATCAAGAATCACTGCACTAGCTAGTATGGCCAGCGGAATTATCATTGGAGGCAGTATAAAGGACGCCATGTTCGGAGACATTGGCGATTATTATGCTGAGTCATCCAGGAGCGCGGCTCTTCTTCCTGCTGATGTAAGAGCGCAGGGGCTTACTAGTGTTGACAACCTGTATAAGCAAGGGTTCTTCACGAGCAGAGCTGAAGGGGCAAAGCAGTTAGCAGATGTCGCCCCGCTCTCAAAGGATAAGTCCAAAGTCGGCGAATTGTTAACAGAATCTGCAAAAATTCAGCATATTCGCCCGGATTCTGGAGTTGAAGAGATTTACCGGGCCTTGACGCAGGCTTCTGATACGTTTAAAGAAACCTATGGTCAAACTGCGGATAGCATGATGTATGCCTATCAAGAAGTAGGAGATCGACAGCAGGATCTATTTGATACCTTCTGGGAGTATTCCGGTTATTTCAAAAATACAGGAGCTAGCTCTGCTCAGATGTCTAACTTCTTGGTCAAGAGCGTTCAAGACGGCAGCTTCAATTTCGACAAGCCTGCGGACTTCTTCAAAGAAATGTTTGGTGTTAAAGCCCTCAGTACCAGTGACATGGCCAATTATTTTGTGCTTCGGGGAGCTGGCAAGGACGAAGCAGAACGTCAAGCTAATGCTTTCACTGGAGACATTAACTCGGGCGATGCTCAGCGTGCTAAAGGGGCGCTCATGGCTTTGGTAGGAGACTTGGCGAGTCAGAGTCCTAATCAGTTGAAACAGTCTTTAGTCACCATGGGCTCGGCAACGGCTGAGGATAATGGGAATTCTGTACTTAAAAATTTTGCCACTACCTTTGAACAGCCTCCGAGTAATGTCGCAGGAACAACTGATCGGTTAGTCACTGCCCAACAAAAAGCGAATCCCTTGCTAGAAGCGACCAAAACCCGTAGAGAGATTGACCTCCAAGTACAGGAGATCGGGACAAACATAACATCAGCAGCTTTGCCTGCTTTGAAGCAATTCAATGAGCTGCTAACACAAAATAAAGATGGGATTCAGGCGCTTGGTAAGGGCATTGCTGATTTTGTTGGGGGAGCAACAAAGATTTATAAAGACCACTTTATGCTTATTAATAGCCTACTAGGAGTCGTGCTTGGTGGACTGATAATCAAAAAGGGGATCAACACGGTTACAGGTGTCGTTAACACGGTAAAGGATATTAAACGTGCAGGGAATTGGGTTAAAGATAGAATTCCCTTTGGTGGTAACAAACAGGGTACTGCTTTAGGGAATGGTCCCCGCCTATCTGCAATGACCGTTCAAGCCTCCAATGTCTATATTACTGGTTCTATCGGTGGTAATGGATACGATGGTGGCTATGATACCGGCGATGATAAGAAGGGGAAGAGGAAACGAGGGGGCAGCCGTAAAGGAAAGGGGCGTGGATCATCAGGAACCCGTAGCACTGGCGGATATCGTCAGACTAAAGGGGGAGGAGGTCGCCCACAAGCTAGCACACCAGCAACTGAATCCAAAACAACTAAGCGTGGATTGGTGAGTGGACTTAAGGATAGTATTAAGGAATCTGGGCTGATCTCTACGACCAAAGGGATTGCTAAGGCAGCCGGCGTAATCGGTGGGGTAGTATCCGCGGGATATGGTATCTACAACCTGTACGAAGCTTCCAAAGAGTCAGGTTGGAAGGAAGCCATCTCAAATCAAGGCGGCTCGGTTATTGGAGGAGCAGCAGGCGGAACAATAGGCGGGATTCTGGGCTCGATTGGTGGTCCATTAGGCTCTATGCTCGGAGCGACTGCAGGTAATTGGATAGGAAGCAAACTAGGCGGCTTAGCCGATGCAAGTGGTTTTACCGGTAAAGTAGTAGATACCATGTCGTCTATTGGCGAATCGGTATCGAATTTAACGAGTAATGCGCTTAACACACTGGGATCCTGGACAGATACTGCTGTAGGATGGTTTACCAGTAAGAAAGAAGAGAAGCCAGCTCCTCCAGTTATCTCTACGGAGTCCAAAGTTACGTTTGCCAATGCTACGCCTGAAAAACAAGAGAAACTCAAGAAGACGTTCAATGACTTCAGCAAAGATATCGCGCAGAACGGGATGAAGCAAGCATTAACCAATGCGATGGACAAGAGCGGTGTTACTGAGACGGTCAAGGTCCTGAAAGATCAGTTTGTTGGGATGTTCAAAAGCACGGATTCTAAGCAAGCTCAGAGCAATATTAAAGCCGTAGGGACTGAGGCACTGAAGGCAGCGGTCCAAGCTAAGCAACTTGGCGAGACCACCAAGAGTTCTACTCAAGAAGTGGTTCAAGGGGCAAGACAAGCAGGTCAAAGTTTTGCCGGCGTGAGTTCTTCTGTAAAGAATGCGGTCGATCAGGCAAGGCAGCATTTGTTCTCCCTAAGTAGCATATCAAGCCAGGGGAGTAGCTGGGGAAGTAACCTAATGTCTATGATGGCAAGCGGGATCCGCAGCAAGTATCCAGCACTCACTTCTGCAGTAACTCAAGCTGCTGGCGTGATTAAGAACTTCCTGGGCTTCCATTCTCCAACCAAAGAAGGGCCGGCTAGTGACTCGGATCGCTGGGCTGGGAATTTCGTCTCCATGTTTGCGGGTGGTCTTAAATCAGATCCGATTAAGCAACGCATGGATTTGATTGCAGGAACCATGCGTAGTGGGACATCTGGCGTACCTATGCCGGAGAGCGGGGCGATCTCGATGGCCAGTACACTTAGCTCTCCTGTGACAAAGGCTCCTGGGAGTGTAACCATCGGGAATGTGAGTTTGAACTTCGGCGAACTGGCTAAGCAAGTAACGAACTTTACTGAATTCGCTAAAATGATGACCAGTCCAGAAGGACGAGCCTTGATTAGAAAGGTACTCGGCGAGGAAATTTACAAAACGCTTGAGAATGGAGGGTAAGGGATGCTAGCGTTAACCCAGAAGGGACAACGATTCACGTTTCCCATCACCCCTACAGAGATTCAGATTCAAAGTGGTAATCAGATTGATACCTTCACCGTCATTACAGGTGACGAGAGGACAGGGAAACTCACTTCCAAAGCGAAGCGAGTTTCTTTTTTGGCCATTTTTCCAAGAGCATGGGAAGAGATATGGGAAAATAGCGGGTCCATACCATCCATCGCCTATCAATCTCCTGAACAAGCACTGAAGTTGCTGGAGAAGTGGAAGGGCGATCACGTCGGTGTTTTATTTGAAGACCTTATTGCGAAAACCATGCTCTTGGAGAACATTGATGGAACATATAAGGATGGCCAGGGCAACCTCCACACTAACTTCACCTTCGTTGAAAACAAGCCGGTCAAGATCGTGAGTTATTCAAATACGAAGCAGCTGCTTAAGCCAGGAGTGATTATTACCAAAGCTTCCAAGTCTAGGCCTAACACGAGCAGCAAGACATCGAAGAAAAACCAGAAGAAGAAAAAAACAACTAAGAAAAAGACAACAAAGAAAAAGGCCAATCCCAATCAAAAGGGTGCCTTCGACTATACAGCTCAAAAATCGAAGATTGAAACCAAGAACAGGAGCGTTAAGATCGGAGTGAACTAAATGGATGGTTTTGCTGTAATCTACGGCAAGCAGAACGTCCGCCAGATGCTTACAGATGCCATCCTTGATCTGAGCTGGTCTTCCGAAAAGGACCAGCTTACTCGAACCATGACAGTGCGTATGAAGAATGCATCTGATATTAAGGCGGGCGGTATGCTGATGTGCTTTTCGCAACTCACAAGTGCAGCTCTTCTTCATGCGAAGAACCAATTCTTCCACGGGTCCGTCATCAATTACGAGCAGAATGAGTTCTCGAACGAATGGGAAATGGAGACTCGGGAGATTAGCTGGTATCTAGCGAAGAATAAAGGTACACGTCCTTATTTAAAGGGGGAGGCAGGGGCGGAGCTGCAGCGTTATATTCGAACAACGGGAATTGACTTCCGATGTGCTGCATTAGGTTTTAATCTGGATGAACGGTATGGCTCTATGTACCACTCCGATCTGATCCTGGACGTGCTGCAAAAAGCATATGAGCATACCGGATACCGTTATTATGTCGAAGTAATCCGGACGGAGACGAGCTTTTATCTAGAGGTAAAGCGGGAAGGCACCAATAGCAGGGTGCCTATTTTTATTCCCGAACAGATGGAGGCAAGTTCAGACGGATCTTCAATCGAGGAAACCTATACCGTTGTGACGGCTCAGAAGTGGAAGGATGATAAACTTGTTTCCTCCGTGACCAAAGCAGATGCTAGTGCAATTAACACGTATGGACGTATGGAGGAGATTATTGAGGTAGAGGAGAATGAGGACCCGGCCACCGTCGCCTCTCAACGGTTAAAGTCGCTATCGCTAGCAAAACGGACAAAGAAAATTACGGTAAAGCATGAGGATCATACCCTAGCCGGGCTCAGAGCGGGCTGGATGGTTTTACTGCAGACAGATCATATATCAAAGTGGATTGTCGGCAGCAGTCAGACCAATTTTAAGAATGGTATGTACACCGTTCAATTAGTTCTCGAAAGGAGAGAGTAGGTTTGATGAACGAAGCACTCAAACTCCTTAAGGATAAAATGTCCGGACACATTGATTCTCGGGATACGGAGAGAGGAACACTTCTCAACTGGCCGAATGCCAGAGTTCAGGTTGACGGCGATCCAGTACCGTATGAATCTGACAAGTTGGTGATTGCGGATTATCTGCAGGACCGGAGAGTGCCGGTTACTTTTGAGGTAGAGCAGCCTGCTGTATCCACCTTGCAGGGGACCTTGGTCATTCCGAGCCCGTTAAAGGCTGGAGATCGGCTTATCGTCTCTCGCCTATCGGATCAACGATACTATGTTCACGGAAAGGGCTAAGGGTCATGGCAGACGAGACAACCGGATTTTTTCCGGATTTGGCACTGGAAGGCATGGAGGATATTCAACTTGAGAGCACCGCCGTGTCGGAAGATAAATGGACTTACATGATTGATTTTCGTAACCGCCGAGCAGTCTTGGATGACTCTGGTCGGCCACGGAAAACAAGAACTTATGAGGAGTACCTCATGCAGACAGCTTTGAAAATTTTAAACACCGAGCGATTTCAGTATGTTGTGTACGATGAGGACGTTGGGGTTGAGAAGTCTGAGTGGTCAAACTGGGAAGACAATGAGATTAAGCGGGACATTGAGGAAGCTTTGGTAGCTCATCCAGAAATACAGGCTGCCGAGGTCCTTTATTTGGACCGCGAACCACCTGAGATGCATTTGAAGATCAGATTAACCGGCCTGGCTGGCGCAGTAGATTTGGAGGAGGCTGTTGTTCTATGAAGTTATCGGATTTACCTAAGCTCCCCGACATGCCTATTTTAGAAGAGACCGCGGATGACATCTATCAACGATGGGTGAATCGAGCGGTCTCTCTTGCTTCCGAGCGCGGTCTTCCACCGCCGCCGACGGATCCCGGGGAATACTTTTATGACCTATGGTATCCTCTTGCTCAGGAATATGCTGAGCAGCAAGAACTTTGGACCTATGGTTTTATTCAGGCTTTCCCAATCTGGGCTGATGATGTTTTCTTAGAAGCTCACGGCTGGGCAGATGGTATGAAGAGAAAAACGGGGGAAGAAGATGATGCCTTCCGGATCCGACTACTGGACCGCGCATTTACCGAAGAAGGCAGCGGAAGACGTAAGGATTATGAGACCTGGGCCAAGGAAATTGAAGGAGTTGGACAAGCCTTTGCTAGAGAGGGGGAGCGAAACGATAACTCCATTGACCTTTATCTTACGGACATGCACAACCAGCCTGTTACGGAAGAATTTGCAGCCAAAGTGAAGGAACTTATGTGGGAGGACAAGCGGATTGTCGGTCACGACTTAGCTACGCATCCAGCGCCTGTATTCAACGTGCTTATTGAAGCTGCATTGATGACCAAAGAAGATCTGTCTGCTCTTGCTCAAAGCATTAAGCAGCGTGTCATAGACTACGCTGAAGGTCGAACACAGCTGGTGTATAACTATGTCGCCGCTCTCCTCCTGGCTCCAGGGGTTGAGAATTATAGTGGCTTCAAGATGAATGGGGGAACCAGCGACCTTGATGTTCCTCCCATGTCCATCGTTATCGTGGATGTGATGCTCTCGTGATTCCGTTAAGATATCGAGAAACACTCCCTCCTTTTTGGTATGAGAATGAGATGGCCGAACAGCACTTCGCGTTAATGGAGGAAGTGATGAGCGGCCGAGAGCAAACCGCGAATGAAATGAGAGATCAGTTTATATTACAACGCGCCTCTTGGGCGCTTTCTGTCTGGGAGTGGATTTACTTCCGAAAGGAACAGTCCGGCAGCTTCGAGCAGCGAAGGGAAGCGATTCGCCGTAAGCGTATGGCCAAGAAGTCATTCAAGCTGTCTGCGCTTAGGCTGATTGGAGCGCAGTATGGGACGTTGGTTGATATCAAAGAGGATTTCGCGAATAAAGAAATCATCTTTGTTTATGCTAGTCGCGCTGAAGTCGATGAATTAGGGCTGGCAGCGGACTTTGAGTACATCAGGCCAATTCATATTAAGCAATTTAGAGTGACGTTTAAGTATCTGTTAGTTAGAGAAATGCATCAGGTGATAAAAATTTCCGACTTACAGTCAACCAAACTGAGGAATTTTGCTGGAGGTGAAGCGATTGTCGAGTAATACCACGAATTTAAAGTTATTGAAGGTAGATCCCATCACAGATGGGGACCAAACCTTTAATTTTGACACGATGCTAAATGCAAACTGGGATAAGATCGACGGTGAAGTGGGGAGTATTCGTAGTTCTTTAACCGATCAGGATGTACGGATCAAAAACATCAAAGTTGACAGTGTGTCCGTTAATAAACTGAGTGATAACTTTGCATCTCCAGGAGATGTCCTATCCAAGTATCCGGAAGGGATCACGATATTCTTGGTGATTGACGCGGGGAGTGGAACAAACGGGACTGCCTGGAAGAACGCAACTGGATCCTCCCAAGCAGTGGGTATTGTGCGGACAACTAAGGCCGGGAACATTGGCCATCAGGAGTACGTCGAAATTTATACAGGAACTGGAACTACTCAAGCAGGGAACACAACTTATAATAGGGTCTGGGGGACTGGGGTGGCTTCGTGGCAGTCATGGGAAAAGCAACTTGAACAGACGGACTATAACACCTTGAATTCACTCATTAGCACCGCACCCTTACAAAAAGGGGTTCTCCCAACGGGTACAGATGTTAATACATTGACTACTCCTGGTGTTTGGCAATTGACTTCAACAGCAGCCAGTTACACTAACGCACCTCCGGAGGATTCGACGATCCTCACTGTTCATGTAGGAGCATCCGCAAGTTCGTATATTTCCCAAACAGCGCTGGCTGTCTTATCTGGCAAGATCTATACACGAACAAGAAACAGCGGTACAACCTGGTCCTCTTGGGTGCAATCCGGGATAACCGCAGCCGAGCGCACTGCTTGGAATGAAAAACTTGATAAGACAGGTGGAACATTGACGGGAAATGTTACTGCTCCAGTAATCATCTCAAACATTGAAAATGGGACAGCTCCTTTACAGGTGGCATCTTCTACACTTGTCACTAATCTGAATGCAGAGATGGTTGGCGGTAAGACGATTAATCAGATTATGGCGAGTGCGGGCGCATCTAAGCAGGGTGATGGATCCAACTCATCAGTTCAAGGTGTTTCCAACACAGCATCTGGAGCGAATTCTACAGCCATTGGTGATAGAAATACAGCTTCGACTGATAATTCATTCACGCAAGGCTTAGGGAATATGGCTAAGACTAGTGCGGCCATTTCACTAACACCAGTTAATAACACTGATGTGCTGGGTACAACAAGCATGTCTGTCAACACAGCCTATGCGGAGGGGTTTGATAACCAATCTACTGGGGTAGCGTCCCATGCAGAAGGTATTTCAAACAAGGCAAGTGGACAATCCTCCCATGCTGAGGGCAGTTCCACAAATGCGATTGGAAGAAGTTCACACTCAGAGGGGTCGGGTTCCCTAGCTGGGGCGACTGCATCACATGCAGAGGGAAGCAACACTAAGGCATACGGAATTAATTCTCATACAGAAGGTAATTTAACCTACACTGCCCAAGCCTACAACGTAACTACCCACGATCCAGCTACTGGTTTCATGACTTTGTCCACAAACACTACTGGGACTTTGTCTGTGGGAGATACTGTTGTGTACACAGCCACTAATGGTTCCACGGTAACCACGACAGTAACGGATCTTACAACTAACTCAGTCACACTAGCGAATGCTTCGTTGCAGATTAAATCGACTTTGAGTTTTCTGTTACTCATAAAGTCGTCTTCTACAGCATCCGGTGCTCATGCAGAGGGTTATTGTTCTAATGCCACTAACATTGGTGCCCATGCAGAGGGAGGCTATACGTTAGCGTTTGGATCATATTCTCACACAGAAGGGTACTACACTAATGCGAGTGGATCATATTCACACTCCGAAGGAAATTCAACAAAAGCCAGTGGTTCATCTTCCCATGCAGAGGGGGACGGTTCACAGGCGACCGGGACCACTTCACATGCTGAGGGTTACGGAGCTATAGCATCAGGTCAATACGCCCATGCACAAGGTTCCCAAACAATTGCATCAGGACAGGCATCACACGCAGAGGGAACAAACTCTATTGCTGCTAACAACTCAGCCCATGCAGAGGGAGTGGGCACTTTGGCAGCGGCAGGCACTACTGTTCCAATTACTGCCTACAGTAACTCAACGGATAAAACCATAACCGTAGCTTCAGTGTCAGGTTTAGCTGTCAATGATGTGGTATGGATTAGAAACAAAACTGGTAGTTCGTTTAGCGCTACTATCACGGCCATAAATGGCAATGTATTGACTATAGTCACAGGATACTTCTTGGGAACTAATATGACCCATCTAGTAAAACTTTCAACTAATGGATCATACAATTCTCATGCTGAGGGTGGGTACACGCTTGCATCAGGTCAATATTCTCACTCTGAGGGTACAGAGACAGTAGCTTCGGGATTTGCTGCCCATGCTGAAGGTCAACTGACTGAAGCTTCTGGAGGGTATTCGCACGCAGAGGGTAGTAGATCAGTGGCATCTAATAACTACGCCCACGCTGAGGGTACTTCTACTATAGCGTCAGGACAGGCATCACATGCCGAAGGTGGTAGCACAACTGCATCTGGTATGTGCGCTCATGCAGAAGGTTATGGTGCAGTGGCATCAGGCATGTATTCCCATGCACAAGGCTACAATACTACTGCCGGATATGATTATTCACATGTCATGGGACAGTATGGCGATGCTTCTTCGGCTGGTGGGTGGTTCTTGGCAAACGGAACAAACACAGCTAGAGGGTTAGCCGCTAAGATACTGTCGAATGGTCAAATGTTTGCAGATGGAGCATATTCATCAGCGGGTGCGGACTATGCAGAGATGTTCGAGTGGTCAGATTTCAATTATGAAAATGAGGATAGAGTAGGTTACTTCGTCACTCTAGACGGCGAAATGATTAGAAAGGCAACTTCAAATGATGATTACATTCTAGGAGTTGTTAGTTCTAACCCATCAGTCATAGGAGATAACCACGATTTAAACTGGAAAGGTAGATATCTACGGGATGAGTGGGGAAGAGTTAAGTATCATTATGAAGAAGTTCCTGCTCAAACAGTAGAAACAGTTGTTGGATATGACGAAGGAAATAATCCAATTATTGAGATGGTTGAAATTCCAGCTAAAACAGTACGCCAACCAATGATTAACCCCGACTGGAACCCTGATGAATACTATGCTAGACGTGAATTGCGTCCAGAATGGAATGCTGTAGGTATGATGGGTAAGTTGTTAGTGAGGGATGATGGAACTTGTGAAGTTAATGGCTATTGTCAGAGTAACGATGATGGCATTGCTACAGCAAGTGACAGAGGCTATCGAGTGATGGAACGAGTTACTGAAAATATAATACGTATTTTAGTTAAGTGATTTTAGAGAGAGCACACATCCGTAAAGCGCCCGCAAGGCGTTTTTATTTTGCCCTCGGGATCCCAAGGGCCTTTTTTTGTAACAAGCACCAGGGGGAGGTGTAGAAAATGAATGAAGGGATGATCCCAGTGTCCGATGACAACTCAAAGTTGCTTGTTGATATACAAATCCAACTAGCTAGGATCGAGAAGACGCTAGAGGTTGTACCCACTTTGGCGGCGGCCGTGGAGACACTTAGAGAGATCGCCCGAAATGCCGATCAATCTGCCAAATCAGCGCATCACAGATTGGACTTGCTGCAAACAGCCAAAGAGGTAGCCGACGAAGCACTGAGGACTGCACAGGCAGCTATCGCAGAACAGAAGGCACAGTCGGAAGACCAGAAATGGTTCAAGCGGACATTCTACGGAGCAATCATTACTGGCGTTGCCGGCGGAGTTGTGGCAGCTGTATGGGCAGCTGTTAGGCTTACAGGTGTTCATTAATTAGGAAAGTAGGCGATGAAGTTGGACTTAAATAAATATAAAATTGAGCGGCGCTATATTAACAAGCGTCCAAAGGTTCGGCCTGGCACCCGGTTAACATCCGGTACCCCGGGCTTTTTTGTTGCCCATGATACAGGTAACGCGGGAGCTGATGCCGATGCGCATTATAGGTACTTCAACACTCAGACTGAGCGCAGCGCTTCGGCGCAGACCTTTATCGACGACAAGACCATCCTGGAGATCATCCCAACCGGCACCGGATCCGATCCAGCGGAAAGGGCTTATCATGTTCTTTATAACGTCCAGACGGACAATGACCGTTTTGGGGACGATGCAAATGATATTGCGCTCGGGATTGAACTTTGTTACGGCGGCAAGATCAATTTTGACGAGGCATACAAGCGCTTTGTCTGGTACCTGGCGTATTGTTGCTACAAATTCAACAAGAACCCACTAATCTATATTGCCTCGCATAAGCAGCTGGATCCCGCTCGGAAGTTCGACTGTGACCAGGCTCTGGCGAAGGGCGGTAAGACACTTAAGGACCTGATCTATGATGTAGCTGCTGAAATGAAACTCACGCCTGCTCAGGTTGTTCCTAAGGCTCTTACCGCACTACCGTCTGATATTGCTCAGTCAATCATTGATAACTATGTGACGGTAGCCTGGGGAGCTTCTACGGCAGCAGGGGATAAAGAGGGGGCTGATCATTTCCATAGGCTTGCAAACAACCTCAGGATGGCAGCAGGCATACCTCTGGAAGCTGGAAAAGCTGCATTGCCTCCTCAGAAGCTACCGAAGAGCAATGCCCAGGAAATTATATTCCGTTGGCTATCCTCGGCATGGTTCAAGTCTCGGGCTGCAGGAGATCAGATGGCCATGACACACTTTAACAACCTGGCAAATTATCTGCGTAAAGCAGCCGGGATTCCGGCTGAATAAGAGAGGAGAATATATCGTGGAAATCCTGAATAATGTATTGGCCTTTGCATCACTGATCGCTGTTTTTGTTCTGGCAGTTAATCAACTCGTTAAGACTACGGTCAATATCCCTAAAAACCTTGTACCGGTGGTCGGCCTGGTGATCGGCTTGCTTGTGGGAGCTGCGGCCTACCCATTTACTGACCTTGATCTAACGTTGAGATTATGGGCTGGGGGATTGGCAGGTCTCTCGGCTACCGGAATGTTTGAGCTGGGGTTCAAGAATAGGGAAGGTACTACGAAGGAATAAAGCTATGACCCTGCTGTATGTGCTGTGCTGGCAGGGTCTTTTTTTTATCTATATTGCACTTTTGAACTTACAATTCGTTCGGGTCATTTGCCGTTACCTATCATGACACAAATATATAAATTGCACTGTACTTAAAAAAAAGGAGGAATAAATATGAGTGATTGTATTAAACCCGTTTCATGCCGACCTTTTACATCTACAGGAGAAATATTGGTTCTTTTTATTCTGCTTGTTATTATACTTTCAGCCTGTTTCATTTAATTTCTTTTTACCCAATAGAGAAAATTAGCGAAGACCCTGCTTATTACGGCAGGGTCCTTTTTTTTGTGGAAGGAATTAGGGGTTAAGCTATCGAATTGTATTGCCATGAGAATAATACATAGTGATATTGAAATGTTTACTGAAGCAATTAACCAGGTTCGAGTTTCAGTTTCTATTAAGGTTGACGGCAAGTTGGCAGAACGCGGTATCAGAAAGGTGAGTTCATGGGCCGAAGCGGCCTGGGAAGAGGTAACAAATAACGGATACTTTGACGAACCCGGCCGGGCGCTGTAATCACGCGTGAAGAGGCAGCTATAGTGATCAATCGGATGCGGAAGAACTTCCTTCAGCTTATTTCAATAAATGGAGGTACAATCTCAGATTTGGATAAGCGGCTCCGGGAGATTGAAAAAGGGAGTAAGTTAAATTATCAAGATCACTAAAAATTATTTTTGAAAAAAGGAATTTAAAACATTATGTGGAAAATAAACATATAGTAGTTCGATTAAATTAAGCCAAAAACTATTTTAACATAAATAACCATTGTCAATTTATTCTTGTAAGAATATAATACCATATTAGTGTAAGATACGTTTTTTTGGGGCATGATTATTCTAATATGTCTAATTTTGTACTATGGAGTGTGAATATGGATACTAAAAGTTTAATTGCATATTCCAAAGTATACGAACATATATTGGGGGAACTTCCAAATTCGAATGATTATGACGATCGAATAATTGCACAAAAAATTGGGTATCTTGTTCAAGATATGGGTGTTTATCTTGGTGAAATGAACTTTTTCTGGCACAAGCGAGGTCCATATTCAAGAACGCTTGCCTCAGCACTAAGATATTTTGAAGTGAATAAGGAAAGTTTTATTATAGATTGTTCTCGAGTGAAAATTTATGATGTAATCATACCCAAATTAGATCACTTGAAGAAATTAATAAATTTGAGACCAACAAACTGTTCGGTTTTAATATGGCTTGAAATATGCGCTTCCCTAAAATTCCTTAGCAAAGAATTTACAACTACTGAAATAGATTTTTTATCTGTAATATTACTTAAGAGAAAGCCTTTTTTGTTACCTTATAAAGATGATATTTATAAGTCTTGGAAAATTATGAATAATTCTATTCTTAACTAAGGATTTTACGTGATATAATTCATGTAAAATCCTTTTTTTAGGTGGCCAGACGATGAATGATAAAATTGATTTCGGGTACAGTGCAGCATTAGATAGACTAAATAATTGGATTTCTGAATCTTCGGAATTTTTGAATAAAAATTTGAATGAAACAGAAACTAGAAACAAAATAATAGATCCTTTATTCAAACAAGTTATGGGTTGGAGTGAAAAGCAGATTTCTCGAGAAGACTACATCAATGAAATTGGATACTATGATTATGAATTTAGATGTAATAATAATACATTCATTTTAGAGGCCAAAAGAGAATTTGTTGAATTTTCTATGCCAAATTCAAATTTTGTTACTGCAAGTTCTCTTAAGAGTAAATACTCTAGATTAAAAGAGGCAATAAACCAAGGTGTTAATTATGCTGTCCCACGAAATATTAAGGTAGTTGTGGTATCCAATGGTTCGCAAATTGCAGTTACCTTTGTCCCTTATTTTCATACTCCCGGTAATGATACTTATCTATTCCAAGGTCATGAGAAAATATTTCATGATTTTATAAATTTTTATAATTTGTTCTCTCCATTTCAAAATATAGAGAATAGCTTAGTTAAATTGTTGAGTTCAGAGGAGAATCTTTTACTTAGAAATAGACCTGCATTTTCTCATAAAATTAGTATGAAACAAGATAATCCATCCGATGTACTACCGAATAATAACTTAGCAACCTTCTTGGGTTCTATACACGATAGATATTTCACCGAAATTATAAATGATTGGGAACTTTTGAAAAAATGTTACTGCGATTACGATGGTGCACATCAATATGAGAAAAATATAGAATTTATTCTTAGAGATAGGGCTCCTCGTTTGAGTAGGGTAGTTGAGGATGTGACGTTATTTGAAGAAGAAAGATTAGAGCTTTCAGTTAAAGAAGCAGAAAATATTACTGATATAAGAACAACAAAAAAAACTGCTGATATTTTTGATGATCATTTCACAGAATCTCGAAATAAATCAAAAATGTTCCTTCTTATTGGAGGTGCTGGGGTTGGTAAGACAACCTTTATTCATAGATTTTTTAATTTTATACTCTCTCAGGAAGATAAGGAATCAACAGTTTGGATTTACTTGGACTGTAAAGAATGTGCCAATGATACAAATTTAGATACCTTTATTTATCAAAAAGTAGAAGATGAATTATATGATAAATACAGTGACCTTAATTTGTTTGAAGAACAGAATGTATTATTAAGCATATTCTCAAATGATCTAAATAAAAAGAAGGCTCTATTAACACTATTGCCGAAAGAGCAGCAAGATACTAAAAAATTTGAGATAATTCAAGATATAATAAATAAAGATAAAGAGACATATATCAAAAGGATCTTTGAATATTTACAAAAGACAGGTTACTCAACTTGTATTGTCTATGACAATGTTGATCAACTTGATACAGAGCTGCAAAAAAGATTATTTCTTCATGGCAATGCAGTAAAGGAGCGTTTGAGAACAACCTTAATACTATCTCTAAGAGAGGAAGTATACTATCAGCACGAAAATGATAAAACTTTTAATTTTTCGGACTGTGAAGTATTCCATATACCTGCTCCAAAGGTATACAATGTCCTTGCAAAAAGGCTTAGAGCAGCCAAAGAAGAATTTGATGAAGACGAAATGCTATTCGATATAAAAAATAGCAAAGGCATTTCAGTTATTTTGAAGAAGTTAGACATAATAGAAGTGTTAACCCAAACTTTTTTAGGAAATACCGAAAATACTTTATTAATTGAGATGTTAACAAATGGTGATGTGCGAGAATCACTTAAATTGTTCAAAAGAATAATATCCTCATCAAATGTTAATTATGATGATCTTCTATCTGCTGCAGGAGGGCATTCAGTAAAAACTTCAATAGATAAAAGATTAAAGAATGAAGAACTATTAAGAGCACTGGCTTTAGATAATAGAGTTCATTACTCTAGTTCCAAATCAAAAATTATTAATATTTTCGATATAAATAATGATGGTTTTTTTTCGCACTTTACCAAATTAAGGATTTTACGTTATGCCGAAACTAATCTTTCATTGACAGTAGGCACTTTACCAAAAGGTTTTTTTAGATTAAAAAATATGTACGATGAAGTCTTTAGATATACAGTAAAGAATATAGAATCTTTTAATGATATTTGTCTTTACCTCCAGAAGGAAGGTGCATTGATCAATTTAAAAGGAACTATATCAGATTTAAATAATGCTGACTTTATATCTCTTGGCCCTACAGGATATTATTATTTGAACCACCTAATAAACAACCCACAATATTTAGCCCTAGTGTCTATAGACACTCCGATAGCAGATAGTTCTGTAGCAGAACGTATAGATGACTTATACAAAAAATCCAAAACAACACAAAGTGAGTATCAAAAAAATAAAAGATATGAAGACATGGCAGAATCTTTTATAAATTATCTAGTTGAATCTGAAAAAGAAGAAATGTTAAATTTGGATGAACGTGCCTGTCCAAATCTTGATAGCCCTCTTTATAATATTAGTGAGAATATCCGAGAAAAAATAATATCCATTCGAGTCTAAAACTAAATATTAATGCTTCTAAAAACGATAGGTTTTATAGCAATAGCCCAGTACTTGGCTGGGCTACTTAAAAGATCTTAATATTATTCGCCCTGCTGAATCAATCAGTAGGGTTATTTTTTTGCGTTAATGAGTCTAACCAGTACACCCTAATCACATCTGACACAGGGATCCAAACAGTTTCGTTTTCCGATCTTATACATATCCTCATTTTATTCGTTCCCCACGAAGGGACCCCTACTACAGATTCCCCAGTTATAAGCTTTATAGTTACTTTTTTTGAATTTTTTATGGCCTTTTCAATATACAATCTCCCCTGCTTGTTGTAATCCAATGTACTCCCCTCCTGTTATTATTTTCGGATTTTAACCAAGAATTATTAGAAATCAAAACACGCATGAAAATATCATTTATTGTTGACGCGTGTTATTATGCGTGTTATGATTAAATCAGAAAGGAGGTAAGCCATGGGGAAACAAATCACAGTTCGGGAAGTGCTACAACGGTTGAGGAAAGAAGGGTTTGAACCTTCACCTTCTCACACTGGCGGCGGGAGTCACAAAAGGTGGAAACACAAAAGTGATCCTACACGGTATGCTGATATCAGCTTCCACAACAGCGGCCAGACGATACCGATTGGAACACTGAAAAGCATTGAGAAGACAACAGGGGTTAAGTTTTAACCCCCTCTCTTCTTCTCCCCAAAGGCTTACCTCTATCCAAAAAATTGAAATTCATAATTCAATTTTGAAAGGAGTTGCTTTAATGTCTAAAGATCACCATATATACCCTGTTGTCGTAGAGAAGTCTGACAATGGAGTCGCATTGTACTTCCCCGACATTGCCGGGACTGCTGTACTTGCGCCTGATATCCAGACAGCAATTAAAGAAGCAAAGAATATGCTTGTTGATCGCATCTTGGAACTGGAGGATAGCAAACAATCCATTCCGCAACCATCAGAGATTGATAACATCGAATTAAACGATTCATCTGATCGCATTGTTTTTGTTGAGGTATTCTTGCCTCCATACCGAGATGCTGCAGCAAACAAAGCAGTGACCATCAACTGTACAGCTCCACTCTGGCTACGGGATGCCGGTAAAGCTGCCGGTCTTAACTTTTCCCAGCTTCTCCAGAATGCTACCAAAGAAGCTTTGGGTATAAGAAATGAGGATTTAACCAAACTGAAATAAGAATGCAAAGAAAGTACTCTGTCGAACAAGGCAGGGTACTTTTTACATTGATTTAAGAACACACGTTCGGTTATAATGCAAACGAATGTTCTTATTCTGGAGGCGTTCAACGTGAAGAAATACATAGGGAAGATCGTTGAGATCATCTATCAGGATGCTGCCGGCAAGATCACTCAGCGAAAGATCGAGATCCGTGGTATACGTAATGGGCTAGTCAGGGCACAATGTATGCTTACTGGGCAGCCGAGGGCGTTTCGCGAGGATAACATATTAGCCGTGCAGCTGGTACAAGGCGGTGTTCGCCATGTTGTCTGATCTTGAGCGGAAGCTACTGCGCATTCTATGGAATTACTCACTGAAGTACCGGCATATGCCCGAAATGTCCGAGTTGCAGCGACTTACGGGAAGGCAGAAGGGCGACATACTAAAAGGAATCAACACACTAGAACAGACTGCCTACATCACCTGGCAGAACAAGCCTGCTCTTCAGGGTATCGTCATTTTGGAAGGTTGGGAACGAGGTCAATCACACCAGCCAAAAATGGCGACAAACAGTCAGAATACTGATTATTGGACTGATTACTAGGTGGAAGTCTCATTAATATTCGTAATGAACTTATTTACTTCATTAATATGACGTTCAGAAGGTTTCGCATTATCAGATTCCCAGTTAAAAATCGTTTTAACATCTACGTTGAACATTTCAGCCAATTCTATTGCAGTAAGTCCGTTAAAGAAACGGGCTTTTTTTATTTTCTGGCCAAGAGTGTTCTCAGGTAGAGCTTCGTAGCATCCAAGATAATAGATGGGCATGTTGAGAACTTCGGATAGGATTTTTAGCTTCTTTAATGAAGGGATTTGTTTATGCCGCTCAATATTGCTTATAGATTCAGGTGTCATTCCACTTCGAAGGGCGAGCTCCTTAATTGTAATATCCATTAGCAGCCTGGCTTGTTTCATCCGATCTCCAGGGGTAGTAGTGAGTAATTCATCTCTAGATTTCACAAGAGTTAAGACTTTCTGTCTTATTATATGAATACCCAAGGTACTATCTGCACGGACATGGATTCATCGATGCCGCCAGGATGAAATGAGCCGGGAAGGTAAAAGCCGCCTTCGTGCGGCTTATGGTTACGGCGCGGTCTTCGAGTGGCTGCCTAAGCACTTCAAGCGCCCCGCGCGAGAATTCGGGGAGTTCGTCCAGGAACAAAATACCCTTATGGGCGAGGCTGACTTCACCGGGCTTGGGTATGGTTCCTCCGCCGACGATGCCTGCGGCCGAGATCGTATGGTGCGGAGAGCGAAAAGGCCTGGCACGGATCAGGCCGGCCTCTGGTTCCTTAAGCTTGCCGGCCGCACTGAAGATCTTCGTCACTTCGAGTGACTCATCCTGGGACAGAGGCGGCAGGATGGTGGGAAGACGTCGGATTAGCATGGTTTTGCCAGTTCCAGGAGGGCCGATCAGTATGATGTTGTGCATGCCGGCGGCAGCAATCGTGAGGGCGCGCTTAACATGCAGCTGGCCGAGAACATCACTGTAATCTTCCTGAGCTGTGGAGAAGTGATCCGCCGATACCTCCTTGCCGGAGGGCTGCACGCTTAAGTGCTGGAAGGAATCAATATGAAGGGGACCTCCTTGATTACCCTTTGACTGCTCGTCCTCGGGTGCAAGCTCCTTCAGATGACTCAGTCCATACACCTTCATTCCTTCTAGAAGGAGGGCTTCCTCCGCATTGCATTTAGGCAGCAGAACGGAGGTGAAACCTTGTCTCTTTGCTAAATCTACCATGGACAGTACGCCAGAGACGGGGCGCAATCCTCCTTCGAGTGATAATTCCCCAATTATAAGAATTTTCTCTTCTTTGGGTAGAGTGATCTGCCCACTTGCGGTCAGGAGACCCAAAGCAATAGCCAGGTCAAATGCGGAGCCTTCCTTTCGCAAATCTGCGGGAGCCAAATTAATCGTGACTCGCTGAAGGGGAAAGGTATAACCACAGTTTTTGATGGCTGAGCGTACTCGTTCTATGGATTCCCTGACGGCTGAATCGGGCAGGCCAATAATAGAAGTCTGCGGAATTCCGCTGGACAGATCCACTTCTACTTCGATCATTACACCGTCTATCCCATACAAACACGAACTAAATAATTTTCCGTACATAACAAAAAAACACCCTTTCACTTTGGAGTATTGGCATACTAGAGCCAGGTACCGTGAGGAAAAAGGTGCTTCCTTATAAATTCCTTAATATTCATTTCAGTATGATTTAAATATTAGATGATTTTTTTGATAAGTCAAGGTCCGTGCGAGGCTTCTTAATAACTAGTGTTCCAGCTGCCATATCGTGAAGAGCTTGTTTTTGTGGGGTCCAGGCGCACATTAATGCCCCAATCCCGAGTGTAGCTACAGATAAGAGCATGGAGAAGTGTCTGCCAATGGCTCTGTTAATTGAGATTGGCCTGCCCTCTACATTGGTAATTTTAATGAACATTATCATTTTACCTAGAGTGCCCTGCCATGACGAAGTGATCATAAGGATTTCGTACAGGAACAGAATAATCATCTGGATAAGTGTATATTGATCGAACGTGAAAATACCAGTAGCCTGAGAAGACGAATCTTTGAAGTAGCTAAGTAGAAAGTTCAAGGGATACGAGAGCAGAACGTAATCTAGAATCCTGGCTATGAACCTTCTCCAGAATCCAGCGTAAATACTCTTACGTTTTTTAGGTTGGCTAACCTTGGGACGAGACACTTTCGCTGAATCATTAAGGCTGCTCGGTTTCAATTTTGCTGCATTATGCTTTTTTCTCAGGCTTGGCAGGTGGCTGTTGTGGCTTCTGAACCCGTTGATCTCGCTCCTTAGGTGGTGGAACTGGGAGCGGGGCCTCCTCTGCAGGGAGCAGATCTAAAAGTGTAGCGCAAATCATACATAAATCATTGGAATCATCGTTTTGAACACCGCATTCCGGGCATCTGATCATTACTTAATCTCCTAGTAGGAATTTAAAAACTATGAACTGAGCCCCTTGTACTATGTAATAATGCAAGTGGGTAGAAAAATATCCCAAATGATAGATGCTTAAGGAGGATCATTCTCATCCCGCGATGAAAACGATATCAAAAAAAGTGTAGAATTACCGAACTTTTTAAGGAAAGCGTTTTAAAAACATGATACAATATTGTGGGTTTGAAATTATATGGAATTTCTTATACCCTTAATAACCGCCCGTTGATAGGAGGATTCTAGAGTGAATATCCATGAATATCAAGGAAAAGAAGTCCTGAAGCAATATGGAGTGACCGTTCCGCAAGGACGGGTGGCATTTACGGTGGATGAAGCCGTGGAAGCAGCTGAAGCACTGGGCAGCCCAGTGGTCGTAGTAAAGGCCCAAATACATGCAGGTGGCCGCGGTAAAGCTGGCGGCGTCAAAGTAGCGAAGAATTTGGATGAAGTTCGTAACTATGCAAATGAAATTCTCGGCAAGGTACTGGTAACACACCAGACTGGACCTGAAGGCAAAGAAGTGAAGCGCCTGCTGATCGAGCAGGGTTGTGACATCCGTAAGGAATATTACGTCGGTGTGGTTGTTGACCGCGCAACTGGACGTGTCGTGCTTATGGCTTCTGAGGAAGGCGGCACGGAGATTGAAGAGGTTGCGGCAGCAACGCCAGAGAAAATTTTCAAAGAAGTTGTGGATCCGGCTGTAGGGCTTCAGGTATTCCAAGCCCGCAGATTAGCATACGCGATCAACATTCCGAATGAACTTGTGAACAAAGCTGTGAAGTTCATGCTGGCCCTATATACCGCATTCATTGAGAAGGACTGCTCTATTGCAGAGATTAATCCTCTTGTAGTTACAGGCGATGGTGAGGTTATGGCGCTGGATGCCAAGCTTAATTTTGACTCCAATGCTCTATTCCGCCATAAGGATATTCTTGAACTTCGCGATCTGGAAGAAGAGGATGCGAAGGAGATTGAAGCGTCCAAATTTGATCTTAGCTACATCGCACTTGATGGGAATATCGGCTGTATGGTTAATGGCGCTGGCCTTGCGATGGCAACGATGGATATCATCAAATATTATGGCGGCGACCCAGCCAACTTCCTCGACGTAGGGGGCGGCGCAACAGCAGAGAAAGTAACTGAAGCGTTCAAGATCATCCTTTCCGACAGCAAGGTAAAAGGTATTTTCGTTAATATATTCGGTGGAATCATGCGTTGTGATGTTATCGCCGAAGGGATTGTTGAAGCCGCCAAGCAGGTGTCGCTTGACCGTCCGCTCGTGGTTCGACTCGAAGGGACAAATGTCGAATTAGGTAAGAATATCTTGGCTGAATCGGGACTTGCTATTGTCTCTGCGGATTCCATGGCTGATGGCGCCCGCAAGATCGTAGAGCTCGTATCATAATACGGAATTTAGAAGGAGGCTTTGGATATGAGTATTTTGGTCGATAAAAATACGAAAGTCACCACCTCAGGTATTACGGGAGCAACCGGACTGTATCATACTAGAGGCGGGCTTGAATATGGCACGCAAATGGTCGGCGGTGTGACCCCGGGCAAGGGCGGTACCAGTCTGGATATTACACTTGAGAACGGCGAGACCGTAACTCTGCCGATCTTCAACTCGATTCGTGAAGCCAAGGAAGCAACAGGAGCGACAGCGCACGTAATCTACGTTCCACCAGCATATGCCGCGGACTCGATTATGGAAGCCGTGGATGCAGGGATGGAGCTCGTTATCTGTGTTACAGAGGGTATTCCTGTACTCGATATGGTGAAAGTGAAACGCTACATGGAAGGCAAAGATACCGTTCTGATCGGACCGAACTGTCCTGGCGTAATTACACCAGGCGAATGTAAGATTGGTATTATGCCTGGATACATTCATGCTCCAGGTCATGTAGGTGTTGTCTCCCGTAGTGGTACACTCACCTATGAAGCGGTTCATCAATTGACAACTCGCGGTATTGGCCAGTCCTCTGCTGTCGGTATCGGGGGGGACCCGGTTAAAGGCTCCGAATTCATCGACATTCTGTCCAGATTTAACGAAGATCCGGATACTCATGCGGTCATTATGATCGGTGAAATTGGCGGTACAGCGGAAGAAGAGGCGGCAGAATGGGTACGTGATAACATGAAGAAGCCGGTCGTTGGCTTCATTGGCGGCGTAACTGCACCTCCAGGCAAACGTATGGGTCATGCGGGCGCCATTATTTCAGGTGGTAAAGGTACTGCCAAAGAAAAGATCGCCAAGCTTGAGTCCTGCGGTATTAAAGTAGCTCCAACTCCGGCTGAGATGGGTTCAACGCTGGTGAGTGTACTTGAAGAGCGCGGCATTCTTAGCCAATGTACGACACATTAGGACATCCACGTCCCATGTGTAATTTGAAATAGTATAGAACTTCCAATATATGCTATACTTTTTGTAAAGGTAAGCAACCTTCTTTCTCGATTACGGGAAGAAGGTTGCTTTTTTTGTTGTTTCTATCGAGATTAGCAATGACCTATGGTGTCTTAGTCTACATGCCAGTTACATGCTTGCTGGTGTGTTAATTAAAAGGAGGAAACGAAGTTGGATAAGATGAAGAGGAGAGTATTAATTGGGCTTCACGAAAGTGCGGGGATCGGGTGGAGAAGTATGGAGCGGATTCTTGAAACCGAGTACTGGGAGAATGCCACCGAATTCTCATCAACAGATTGGGTGAACTGTGGATTAACCGAGATGCAAGCGTCCAAAATGGCAGCTCATTTCACCGAAGATTGGCTGGAGCAAAGAGAGGAGTTGATTCATAGCAAAGGAATAGAGGTGATGACACGGCTGGACGAGGATTACCCTCTATTAATGAAGGAATCTGTTAGACCTCCCTGGGTAATATATCTAAAAGGACACAGAAAGCTGCTGAATTCATTCTCCATAGCCATGGTTGGAACTAGGGTGCCTACAGCCTATGGACGGAAAGTGGCTGAGCAGCTGACCACCGAACTCTGCAGGCACAATGTGACGATCGTGAGCGGGATGGCCAGGGGGATTGACGGGGTCTGTCATGAGGCAGCCCTACGCTGTGGCGGGGCAACCATTGCTGTTCTTGGAACTGCAATCGACACAGCGTATCCATCTGAACATACGTCTCTATACCGTCAGATTGCCGTTGATGGGCTTGTGGTATCAGAATACCCTATCGGGACACCTCCTCATCCGGGCTTATTTCCCCAAAGAAATCGAATTATTGCTGGCTTAACCCGGGGGACTTTGGTGGTTGAAGCGGATGTCCGGAGCGGATCATTAATTACTGCCGATTCAGCTATGGAAGCCAATCGAGATGTGTTCGCGGTTCCAGGGCAAATTACCTCACCCAAGAGCAGCGGCACTCTCGGATTAATAAAGCAGGGGGCTAAGCTTGTGACTTCGGCTGCGGATATATTGGAAGAATACGGGATACAGAACGAGCCAGGTTCAAATGAGCGAGAAATATTGCCCGAAGGAAACAAGTTGACAGAACAGGAGCGGCACATATACCATATGTTGGAGCAGAGCACCCTAAGCTTTGATGGATTGCTCTCACGAACCAGATGGGATTTTGGACTTTTGCATTCAGTTCTGTTATCTTTAATCATAAAAAAGCAGGTCGTGCAATTACCTGGTTCTATTTACAAAATAATATAGTACAGACATGGGTTAGATAAGTGAGAAATCAAACTATAAATTACTTAATAGAGTATTCTGTAAAGTGTTTTGAGAGGAGGATGAACCTGTGGCGGATTCACTAGTTATTGTCGAGTCTCCTGCGAAAGCAAAGACGATCGGCAAATATCTGGGCAGTAAATATATCGTGAAGGCGTCAATGGGTCACATTCGCGATTTGCCAAAGAGTCAAATTGGAGTTGAAGTGGAGAACGACTTCAATCCCAAATATATAACCATCCGCGGCAAGGGTTCTATATTGAAGGAACTGAAAAGTGCGAGCAAGAAGGTTAAGAACATTTACCTGGCGGCTGACCCTGATCGTGAAGGTGAAGCGATTGCCTGGCATCTGGCTCATCTGCTTGATGTGGATGCCAGCAAGAGCTGCCGGGTGGTATTTAACGAAATTACCAAGGATGCGGTTAAGGATGCATTCAAGACCCCTCGTAAAATTAATATGGATCTTGTTAATGCCCAGCAGGCCCGGCGTATATTAGACCGTTTGGTAGGATACAAGATCAGCCCCCTCTTATGGAAAAAGGTTAAGAAAGGATTGTCCGCCGGTCGTGTTCAGTCTGTGGCGGTCAAAATTATTCTGGACCGGGAGAATGAAATCTCCGAGTTTGTTCCTGAAGAGTACTGGAGCATTACGGCAGCATTGAAGATTGGGGACACCTCTTTCGAGGCTAAATTCCATAGGCTTAAGGGCGAGAAGATGGAGCTGCCGAATGAAGATGCGGTCAAGCAGGTGTTACAGGCGATTGAGGGTGCATCATTCCAGGTAAGTGATGTGAAGGAGAAGGAGCGTCTTCGTCATCCTTCTGCTCCATTTACAACGAGTTCAATGCAGCAGGAAGCTGCAAGAAAGCTTAATTTCCGCGCAGCCAAGACTATGTCGGTCGCTCAGCAGTTGTATGAGGGCGTTGAGCTTGGCAAGGAGGGCACGGTAGGTCTAATCACTTACATGCGTACAGACTCCACGAGGATTGCAACCTCTGCCCAGGAAGAGGCCAAGAGCTATATTATGGATAAATACGGCGATAAATTTGTGCCTGAATCACCGCGCCAGTATTCCAAGAAAGCAGCTAACGCCCAGGAGGCTCACGAGGCCATCCGTCCAACTTCTGCACTACGTGATCCTGATTCCATTAAATCTTTCCTAAGCCGTGATCAATACAGACTCTACAAGCTGGTATGGGAACGATTCATGGCCAGTCAAATGGCTTCTGCCATTCTGGATACGCTTTCTGTGGATATTGCCGCTGGAGATGTGACTTTCCGTGCAGTCGGCTCCAAGGTGAGATTTCATGGATTCATGAAGGTCTACGTGGAAGGGAATGACGATGGTACCACAGATGACGACAAGTTCCTTCCTCCACTTAAGGCTGGTGATATGCTGGAGACGGAACATATTGATCCGAAGCAGCATTTCACCCAGCCGCCTCCAAGGTATACGGAAGCCCGATTGGTTAAGACACTTGAGGAGCTGGGCATAGGACGTCCAAGTACGTATGCGCCTACTCTGGAAACGATCCAAAAGCGTGGTTATGTAGCTATTGAAGAGAAGAAATTCATGCCTACAGAACTTGGAGAGCTTGTAATTGAACAAATGGAGCAGTTCTTCCCTGAAATTCTCGATGTGGAATTCACCGCACATATGGAAGGTGATCTCGACCATGTGGAAGAGGGCGAGGAAGATTGGGTCAAGGTTCTGAGTGAATTCTATGAATCCTTCGAGAAGCGCCTTGAGGTAGCCGAAGAAGAAATGAAAGAAATTGAGATCGAGGATGAGGTATCTGACGAGATTTGTGAGAAATGCGGGAAGCCGCTTGTCTACAAGCTCGGAAGATTTGGTAAATTCCTGGCCTGCTCCGGATTTCCGGATTGCCGGAATACGAAACCGATCATCAAAGATATTGGCGTGACTTGTCCGAAATGCAAGGAGGGGCATGTAGTGGAACGCCGCAGCAAAAAGGGCCGCGTGTTCTACGGGTGTGACCGTTATCCGGAATGCGATTTCGTATCCTGGGATAAGCCATCACCTAAGCCATGTCCGCAATGTGGTTCGATGCTTGTTGAGAAGCGCAGTAAGCAAGGAACGAAGCTCCAGTGTACGGGGTGCGACTATACAGAAGCAGTAGAAGAAAATGATGACGATGCATCCGAGTAAACATTCATTCCTGAATGGCTTGGCAATATTGTAGGAGGTTATGAAATTGACAGATCAGGCAAGGGTTACCGTAATCGGAGCGGGACTGGCAGGCAGTGAGGCTGCCTGGCAGATCGCAAGCCGCGGTATCCCGGTGACTTTATATGAAATGCGGCCGGTCGTGAAGACGCCTGCGCACCATACTGACAAATTCGCTGAACTGGTGTGCAGCAACTCACTTCGGGCGAACGGTCTTACTAACGCGGTCGGTGTACTGAAAGAGGAAATGCGCCGGCTGAACTCTCTGGTGCTCAGTTCAGCAGATAAGAACGCCGTGCCGGCAGGGGGAGCTCTTGCGGTAGACCGTGACGGATTCTCAGGGGATATCACAAGAACGCTTCACTCGCACCCAATGGTTACGGTAGTTAATGAAGAATTGAAGGAGATACCTTCAGAGGGGATCGTTGTCATTGCTACCGGACCTCTAACCTCCCCGGCTCTCTCGGAACAAATTAAAGAGTTGACTGGAGAAGAATATTTCTATTTCTATGATGCGGCTGCGCCGATTGTAGAGAAAGACTCCATAGATATGGAGAAGGTCTATCTGGCCTCCAGGTATGACAAGGGCGAGGCTGCTTACCTTAACTGTCCGATGACAGAGCAGGAATTCGATGCCTTTTATGAGGCTCTGATTACAGCGGAAGTAGCCCAGGTTAAGGAGTTTGAGAAAGAAATTTATTTTGAAGGCTGCATGCCGATTGAGATTATGATGAGACGCGGCAAGCAGACTGCCTTATTCGGGCCGATGAAGCCGGTCGGTCTACTGAACCCTCACACGGGCACATTGCCGCATGCGGTAGTACAGCTGCGCCAGGATAATGCTGCCGGGACTCTGTATAACCTGGTCGGTTTCCAGACGCATCTGAAGTGGGGAGAGCAGAAGCGGGTCTTCTCCATGATTCCGGGACTTGAGAACGCGGAATTTGTTCGTTACGGAGTTATGCACCGCAATACGTTCATTAATTCTCCTACACTGCTTGAGCCTACATATCAGACCAAGAAGCGTCCAAAGCTGTTTTTTGCTGGTCAAATGACTGGGGTGGAAGGCTATGTCGAGTCGGCAGCCTCGGGGCTGATTGCCGGTATTAATGCTGCGAGAGCGGCAAGGGAGCAGGATGGGATTGTGTTCCCGGAAGATACGACACTTGGGAGTATGGCCCGTTATATTACAACGGCTGACTTTAAGCACTTTCAACCAATGAATGCGAACTTCGGACTTTTCCCTAAGCTTGAAGAAAGGTACAGGAAGAAAAGCGAGAAGAACGAGGCACTTGCCCGGCGAGCGCTGAACAGCCTTGAGAAGTTCATAACCAGTGAATCTATATAACAACAACCAGTTGCCGTCCTAACCCCTTAGGACGGTGAATCTGTTTTCAGTCTAGAAAATATATGTTCAATCATAAAGTAAGATGAGGTGATAACGATGGAAATGTCTTTTCATGCTACAACAATTTGTGCAGTTCGTCATAACGGTAAGGGAGCCATCGCAGGTGATGGTCAAGTTACCTTTGGTGAGAGTGTCATCATGAAGCAGACGGCTAAGAAAGTTAGAAGGTTGTACAGAGGACAGGTCGTTGCCGGGTTTGCTGGATCTGTGGCGGATGCCATTACCTTATTTGAGAAATTTGAAGGCAAGCTGGAAGAGCATCATGGGAATCTTCAGCGGGCGGCGGTTGAACTGGCTAAGGATTGGCGTCAGGATAGGGTGCTGCGCAAATTAGAAGCGCTGATGATTGTTATGGATAAGACAGGGATGCTGCTCATTTCGGGCGGTGGGGAAATTATTGAACCGGATGACGATGTTCTAGCCATTGGCTCGGGTGGTAATTTTGCCTTGTCGGCCGCAAGAGCACTCAAACGTCACGCATCCAATCTGGATGCGAAGGATATGGCCAGAGAAGCGCTCAAGGTAGCCTCAGAGATCTGTGTATACACGAACGGGAATATTATAGTAGAAGAGTTGTAAGAGGACTTAGAGAGCCAAGGAGGGACTTAGATGACAAATCAGGCATTAACCCCCAGACAGATTGTTGCTGAACTAGACAAATATATTGTGGGTCAAAAGCAGGCGAAGAAATCGGTAGCTGTCGCGCTGCGTAACCGTTACCGGCGTAATCTTCTTGGTGACGAGGTTCGTGATGAAATTGTACCTAAAAATATTCTGATGATTGGACCGACAGGGGTGGGTAAGACCGAAATTGCTCGCAGGTTAGCCAAACTGGTTGGTGCGCCTTTTGTCAAAGTCGAGGCGACGAAGTTCACAGAAGTAGGGTATGTGGGACGCGATGTAGAATCCATGGTTCGTGATCTGGTAGAGACAGCAATCCGTATGGTCAAGCTGGAGCGCACAGAGAAAGTGAAGGATAAAGCGGAAGAGCTTGCCAATGAGCGCCTTGTCCAGATCCTCGTGCCCTCCCCTAGCAAGAATAAGAATCAGCGTAATCCATTTGAAATGCTCTTTGGGAATCAGAATCAGCAAGCACAGCAGATGAATGATGAGGACAAGGAACAAGATAGTACGATTACCGAGAAGCGCCGAAAGGTTAGATTCAATTTGCTTGCGGGGCAGCTTGAGAATGAGACAGTAGAAATCGATGTAGAGGACAATGCGCCGAATATGCTCGACATGTTCGCGGGGCAAGGTAATGATCAGCTCGGTATGAATATGCAGGAGATGTTCGGAAGCCTTATGCCGAAGCGGACGAAGAAACGGAAGCTTACGGTTAAGGAAGCGCGTAAGGTGCTTACTCAGGAAGAGGCGAACAAGCTGATTGATCACGACGATGTTGTACAGGAGTCAATCAATAGAGCGGAGCAGTCGGGGATTATCTTTATCGATGAGATTGATAAAGTAGCAAGCCGGGGACAGGGATCTGGTCCGGATGTATCCAGAGAAGGCGTTCAGCGTGATATCCTGCCTATTGTGGAAGGCTCAACCATTATGACCAAATATGGTCCGGTCAAGACGGATTATGTTCTATTCATTGCTGCGGGGGCATTCCATGTATCTAAGCCTTCGGATTTGATACCTGAGCTTCAGGGCCGGTTTCCGATTCGGGTTGAGCTTAGCAGCCTGACTCTTGATGATTTTGTATCGATATTGACCGAACCACAGAATGCATTAACCAAACAGTATATTGATCTTCTGAGAACTGAAGATATCGAAATCGAATTCTCGAATGAGGCGATTCGCGAGATTGCCAATATTGCCGCTGCGGTGAATGCGAATACGGAGAATATTGGAGCCAGAAGACTTCACACGATACTGGAGAAGCTCCTTGAGGATTTATCATTTGAGGCTCCCGAGCTTACCCTTGATAAAATGGTAATTACTCCGCAATATGTTACAGAGAAATTGGGCGATATCGCTAAAGACCGGGATTTAAGCCAATATATTTTATAGATTCGACATGCACGAAGTTAGTTACCGACCAAGGTCCTGTATTCCGGGACTAAAGGTCGGTTTTTTCTTTTGCCGAAATACAAAGGAAGCTGCATGTCGATTTTTAGCATTTTAAAAAGAAATAAATTAGTTTTTAGCTATAATTATAATAAATTACCATATTTTTTAAAAAAATAGGGCTTTTTTCTCATTGTAATATAGGCCATTCTCTACGAAACTTAGGATATATGACATTATTGGTGATTTTGCTATAATAGGCCAATAGAAAGAGAAAGAAAATAGAAAAAAATGTCGAAAATAGAGGAATTTTAGAGTAAGATATGAAAAGAGTATAACAAAAAAACTAGGTCATAATTCATCTTTTTGGGGGGCTTCGATGTGCAGTTACTAAATGGGGTAGGTTTTGATAGATTGGAAGGCGCATTGAAGGCTGCAAATACCAGACAAAGCGTAATTGCCAATAATATCGCGAATGTAGACACTCCATATTTTAAAAGATCAGAAGTTTCTTTCGAGAGCTTGCTGCAAAGTCAAATGGATGACGGTACAATAGTACTTCGGGGGAGGCAAACAGACCCCAAGCATTTTGCTATCGGGCCCGTAAACAACGTGCCGGATACCTCGATTACCACTGATCAATCAACTTCAATGAATAACAATATGAACAACGTTGATATAGACTCCGAGATGTCGTCACTAGCAGAAAATCAACTTAGATATAACGCCTATATTGAGCAGATGAACAGCCGGATCAAAATGATGCGGATAGCAGTAGAAGGGAGATCATAGATATGAGACTTAACAGCAGTTTTGATATTAGTTCTTCAGCACTAACTGCTCAAAGGCTGCGCATGGATGTTATTTCCTCTAACATTGCCAATGCCGAGACAACCCGGGCGAAAGTGGAGAATGGACAGGCCGTACCGTACAGACGGAAGATGGTCGTAATGACGCCAAACGAAACCGAGTTCGGTAAAATGTTGAATTCTGCTGTGAATGGACAAGAACCGGTTGGACAGGGTGTGAAGGTTAGCGCGATTCAGGAGGATCAGACAGCTTTCAAGCCCGTATATAATCCAACAAGTCCTGATGCTGACAAAGATGGGTATGTTTATATGCCAAACGTCGATGTGCTCAAAGAAATGGTGGACATGATCTCGGCAACCCGTTCTTATGAAGCTAACGTCACAGCACTTAACGCATCTAAATCTATGGAATCCAAAGCATTGCAGATAGGGAAATAGACTAAAAAGTAGAAGTAAGGAGAGTGACTTATGATTCAGAGTACAGCCGCAAGTACAATAAAGCCCCTTGAATTGGTTCAACCTCAAGTCAAATCAACTCCAGCGACTCCATCGGAGACGATTAAAGACTTTGGGTCCTTCCTCAAAGACGCTATTGACGGCGTTGCAAATCAAGAACAGAACGCCCAAAGTATGGGTGATAAGTTTCTCACTGGCCAGGTTGATATGGATCAGGTCATGGTCGCTTCTGAACAAGCTTTATTGAGTTTGCAGCTCACTTCGCAAGTCCGTAACAAGGTAATTGAAGCTTACCAGGAGATTATGCGAACGCAAATGTAATTCAATTTAGCAAAAGTTTCGGATGAGGTGACAATGTGAATGAGAGAATTGCCCAGTATAGAGAAAAAATAACCCAGTACTGGAACCATTTTACGAAAAAACAAAAAACGTTATTAATATCCACAGTTTCTATCATTCTGCTTGCCATCATTCTATTAACGATACAGTTCTCCAAGACACAATACGAAGTAGCTTTTACTAACCTGGATTCTACGGATGCTGCTGGAATTATTAACTATCTGGAGACAGGTAATATTCCATATCAATTAAGTGCGGATGGAAAAAGCATCTCGGTACCGAGTACACAGGCTGCCAGAGCGAAAGTAGATGTGGGTTCCCAGGGGATCGTTAAAAATGGCTCTATTGGTTTCGCAGGAACATTCGGTACGACGTCTTCTCCCATCGGAATGACAGATAATGAATTCAATGTGAAATATAAGACGGCACTGAATGGAGAAGTCGAGCAGCTGCTTACAAACATGCAGGGTGTCAGCGGAGCGAAGGTGCTCATCAATCTGCCTGCTGAGAATGTGTTCGCAAGTCCGGATGAACAAGAGAAGGCTTCGGCTTCCGTAGTTCTGAGCTTCAAACCGGGGTTTCGTCCGGATCAAGGGGCCGTTGATGGTTACTATAACCTGATTAAAACCGCTGTTCCTAATCTTCCAGTTGAGAATATTACAATCAGTAGCAGCGATGACAATGAGTTGCTTGCAACAGGGAAGAATGGTGGAAAGGCAGGAAGTCTGACAGGTGCTGTTTCGGAGAATATGGCGCTTCAGAAGAAGTTCGAGAATGATGTGCGTCAGAGTGTTCAGCAGTTTCTCTTGAAGCTGACTGGTCCGGACAAAGTGAATGTCCTGGTTGCCTCCAAGCTCAATTTCGATCAGGTGAGCCAAAAGGAAAATCTGGTAACGCCGGTTGACACTGAGAACATGAAAGGGATCGAGATCAGTGCTCAAAAGATCCAGAAAAGCTACACGGGACAAGGTACTCCTGCTAGCGGCGGTGTCACAGGTACAGGTCAATCAGATGTACCGGGCTATCCGGGATCCACTTCTTCATCGAACACAACCTCGGATGAGAGTACTTCGACAATCAATTACGAGGTTAACCGAATTAGCAAGGAAATTGTGCAAAGTCCCTATACTGTAAAAGATTTAACCATAAACGTTATGGTTGAACCACCTGCAGGAAAAAATTCTTTGGATCAGGTTACACAAGATGCAATTCAAAACGTACTGAAGAATATTGTCGCCTCATATTTGGCTGATTCTGGAACTACATATACAGACGCTGATCTGGTCAAGAAAGTTTCGGTCTTCTCTCAAGCCTTCCAGGCAGACAATGCATCTCAAAGTGGTTTGAGCCTGTCCAGTCCAATAGTCTGGGGAATCGGCGCAGCGTTGTTGCTAGCCGGAGCAGGTATTGGTTACTTAATTTATCGGCGCCGCCGCAATCAAGATGAAGAGATCGAAGAAGATATTCCTCTTGCCATGCCAACAGAGTATCCGTCCATTAACCTGGATTCGGTTACCAATGAGAATCAAGTACGCAAGCAACTGGAGACGTTGGCTAAGAAAAAACCGGATGAGTTCGTTAATCTGCTTCGGACTTGGCTGGCTGATGAATAGAGGTGAACGTATTGTCAAAAGCACTTAATCAGGGATTGAGCGGCAGGCAAAAAGCAGCGCTCTTGCTGATCTCGCTCGGACCTGAGGTCTCGGCTCAAATATTCAAGCACCTTCGTGATGACGAGATCGAACAGCTCACACTAGAAATTGCGAACGTTCGTAACGTGAACAGTACCGAGAAGGAAATGATTCTTGCCGAGTTCCACCAAATCTGTATGGCGCAGGAGTACATTTCCCAAGGCGGTATCAATTACGCCAAAGAAATATTGGAGAAAGCCCTGGGTACACAGAAGGCTTACGATATTATTAACAGACTGACGGCTACGCTGCAGGTGAGACCATTTGATTTTGCCCGTAAGGCAGACCCGAATCAGATTCTAAACTTTATACAAAATGAGAACGCTCAGACTATCGCATTAGTGTTATCTTATCTGCAATTTGAACAAGCTGCCGTAATTCTATCTTCCCTGCCTCAAGAGAAGCAAGCGGAAGTTGCCAGAAGAATTGCCGTGATGGATAGTACTTCCCCTGAGGTTATCTCTCAGGTCGAAAGAGTGCTTGAACAGAAGCTGTCCGCGACAGTAACCCAGGACTACACAAGTGCGGGTGGTATCGAGTCGATTGTCCAAATCTTGAACGGTGTAGACCGCGGGACAGAACGTACAATTCTTGATTCCCTGGAAATTCAGGATCCCGAGCTTGCCGAAGAAATCAAGAAACGGATGTTTGTTTTCGAGGATATTGTCAACGTGGACAATCGTTCGATTCAACGTATTATCCGGGATATCGAGAACGCGGACCTTCAGCTTGCGCTTAAGGTGGCAAGTGAAGAAGTTCGTGAGGCCGTATTCCGCAATATGTCGAAGCGGATGTCCGATACCTTTAAAGAAGAAATGGAATACATGGGTCCTGTAAGGCTTCGTGATGTTGAGGAAGCTCAGACCCGAATTGTTGCAACGATCCGCAGACTGGAAGAATCTGGTGAAATAATTATTGCCCGTGGCGGAGGAGATGACATCATTGTCTAATCTGATCAAATCTACTCAATACGTTCCTGTCGATTTACTCAAACAGCTGGATTTATCTAAGCATTATCCTTCAACTGTAGATCAAGATTCTGGGGATCAGCAGCCATACTCTTATGCGGCTGAACAAAACCGGTTGAAGAATGAAGAAGCGGAAGAGACCAGACGTCAGATGCTTAATGATGCGAAAGATTTTGCGGAGAGACAGGTTAGGGATGCTTCTGAAGAAGCGGAACGAATCCTGGCTGAGGCCAGGGAGCAGATCGAGCAGTGGTGGCAGGAGCGGAGAGAGCAGGATGAACATCTGATCGAGGCCGTGAAATCCGAAGGGTTCAATCAGGGATATGAGGAAGGCAAGGAGGAAGCTCTTCGTACGCTCCAGATTGAGATAGATGAGATGATGCAGGAAGCAAGGGTAGTTCTTGAACAAGCCTATCAAGCTAAAGATCAGATCATTCAGGAAGCAGAGCCGTTTCTGGTTGATCTAAGTACTTCGATAGCGGAGAAAGTAATAGATCAACAGCTTACTCTTGAGCCAGAGTATACCCTTGATTTGATTAAACGGAATTTGGCAAGAAAAAGAGACCAAAGCATTTTGACGCTTTGTGTGGCTCCTTCGCAGTTCAGTTTTGTGCAAGGAGCGAGAGAAGAACTGAGTCTTGTCATTGACTCACAGGCAGAGCTTCAGATTCTTCCCGATTCAACCGTGAAGGATCGCGGATGTGTTATCCGTTCTTCCTTTGGAAGCATTGATGCGAGAATCGATACTCAGCTTACTGAGATTAAGAAGGAATTAATGAGGATTTCGCTCCAAGGCGAAGAGCGGGGACAAAACAATGAAGAAGCTTGACTCTGAACGTTATCTTGAGCATCTGAGACATCTGGATCCGGTTAGAGTAAATGGAAAAGTAACTCAGGTCATTGGCCTCATGGTGGAATCGGAAGGCCCTGATGCGAGCATAGGGGATGTCTGCTACATCTATCCGACCAAGTCGTCGATGCCTTTACAAGCAGAGGTTGTGGGATTTAGAGATAACAAAGTTCTACTAATGCCTCTTGGAGAGCTTCAATCGATTGGACCGGGCTGCGATGTGGTGGGTACGGGTAAGCCGCTTAGTGTACAGGTGGGCTCGGAACTCCTTGGGAAAGTGCTTGATGGACTGGGTCAGCCGCTTGACGGGTCCATGCTTCCATCCCGGATGGGACATTACTCCACCTATAACAAGCCGATGAACCCGCTCAGCAAACCGAGGGTCAAAGAACCTATCAGCATAGGGGTTCGTGCAATAGATGGACTATTGACTATAGGTAAAGGTCAGCGGGTTGGTATTTTTGCCGGATCAGGCGTAGGGAAGAGTACCTTGATGGGGATGATCGCAAGAAATACATCCGCGGATGTCAACGTCATTGCCTTGATCGGTGAACGCGGGCGGGAAGTGCTGGACTTTATTGAGAGGGATCTCGGTCCGGAAGGCCTTGAGAGATCCGTTGTCATCGTGGCCACTTCGGACCAGCCAGCGCTCATACGGATGAAGGGAGCTTTAATTGCCACTACGATCGCGGAATACTTCCGGGACAGAGGCTTGAATGTCATGCTGATGATGGACTCAGTAACGAGGTACGCGATGGCCCTTCGCGAGGTTGGACTTGCTGTAGGCGAGCCCCCTGCCATGAGAGGATATACGCCTTCCGTGTTCGCGGCGCTGCCTAAGCTGTTAGAACGAGCTGGTACTGGTCCAGTTGGCTCAATCACCGCCTTTTATACCGTTCTCGTCGATGGTGACGATATGAATGAGCCGATTGCGGATGCGGTTCGAGGGATTCTGGATGGTCACATCGTTCTGAACCGTAATATCGCGAACAAGGGACATTTCCCGGCAATTGATATTCTTGCGAGTATCAGCCGTGTGATGAAGGATATTGCTCCAGAGGATCAGATCGAAGCGGCAGACAACTTGAAACGCTTAATGTCTGTATACAAGGACTCTGAAGATTTGATTAATATCGGTGCTTACCAAAAGGGATCGAATCCCGAAATCGATGAGTCAATTGAGGCGATCGGGCGCATATGGAATTTCACTAAACAAAAGGTTCATGAGAAGGCAACGCTTGAGGAATCTAAAGAGTATTTGATTTCAGAGTTTATGGGGAGCTGACCTTAGAGAATGAAGTTCAAGTATATGTATCAGAAAGTGGTCGATTTGAAATCGAATGAGAAGACTCAAGCGGAGTGGATGCTTTCTGCAGCAATAGGTGAGCTGCAGGCAGAGCAGCGTACTTTGGAGAACTTGATTGAAGATAAAGCCAGAGCAAGTGAAGCTATGCTCTCCGAGGGCGCCTCATCCTTGCTTAGACTTCAGGAACTTCAACGTTATGTGGACCATCTGGATCGCTGTATCAAAAGAAAGCTTAGTGATATTGAAAGTGCAGAACTGAATGTGGAGCATAAGCAATCTCATTTGAATACCAGAATGCTGGATGAGAAAGTCTGGTTGAAGGCAAAAGAGAAAGCAAAAGCAGGCTTTGAGCAGCAAATACTTCTCCGCGAACAAAATGAGCTGGATGAGATGGCTACGATCCGGTTTGCCATGAGGGCCCAAAGAGCATAGAGGGGCTGGCTGTTTTAAGGTGAAGGAGGGTTAGAATTGGCAAAAACAATTATCGAGGAAGAGGAAAAAGAGTCCAGTGGCAAAGGATTTGCGCGCTTCTTGTTTATAGTTACCCCCATCTTGTTCACTGTAGTACTCGTTGGCGTGCTGCTTACGCTGTTTAACGTCAATTTCAAAAATGAATTTCTTAAGATCGGTAATAACATTCCGATTGTGAAGAATTGGCTTCCAGAGCCGGCAGGTACAACCAAACAGGCAGAAAGCTCGGAAGCGACAATCAAAGGCTTGAAGGAGCAAGTCTCTAAGCAGGAAGCGAGTCTTAAGAAGGCTAATGAAGCAACCAAGGCTGAAGCAGACAAAGCAAAGGAACTTCAGACCAAGCTTGATGAAGCGAACAAGGCTGTCAGTGATCAGAAGTCCCAAGATGCAGTGAACCAGGAAAGCGATTATCAAAAAGAAGTGAAGAAATTAGCTAACCTGTATGGCTCAATGAATCCAGGTAAGGCGGCAGCAATCCTGGGTAACTTGACCACGGAAGAAACGGTTCAGATGCTGAATGCGATGAGTAACGACAGCAAAGCGGCTATTTTAGAGAAAATGGACCCGAAGAAAGCAGCGGATGTGTCTATCCTGCTTAAAGATGCCAAACCTTCTGAGGATATGGCTATCGCAGCCCTGCAATCTAGGCTAAACAAAGATGGAGCGGCCACCCCGGCAACGACGAGCTCGGCAACCGGGCTTAGCGATAAGGAGATTGGGCAGACCTTTGCGTCAATGACTCCAGATAGTGCGGCCAAGCTGCTTCTAGAGACTAATAAGACGAGCCCGGACAAAACGCTTAAAATACTGAAATCAGTTGATGATACTTCCCGCTCGAAAATCTTATCAGCAATGAATGATGTGGATTCCGCTACGGCAGCCAAGATTCTCAACAAGATGCTCAGCAAATAAATGCAGAACGATGATTCTATGAAGGAGGTGAAAAGAAAATGAGCCTAATTGTGAACTCATCAGCAGGGAATGGAACATCCGCTGTATCAGCGAACCCAAGCAGCAAAACAGCCCAAACGACAACTCCCCAGACAGTTCAAGGAACTGTACCTGCTTTCAATCAGACCTTGGTCCAAATGCTGTTAAGTACTTTAGGAGGTCAAGCGAATCCAGCTCAGGCAACTACAACTACATCTAATGGTCAGACTACATTAGCTGGAACTGGTACCGGGCCAACTATAGAGGAAGCTGCCGCAGATTCGGCTGACTCCCAAACCCCCTCCGCATTAGAGGATTTAGTACAGGGAGTGAGTGCTCTGGATAATGCAATCGCTGCAGATCCATCTTTAATCGCAGTACTGCAGAATTGGCTTCAGCAGGTACAGGCTTTTCTGAATCAAGCTCAATCTACAGCTGGAGACGAAGCAGGTCAAGCGACTGAGGGCATGAGTCAGGACCTTCCGCTAATTGCTCAGCATGCTGAAACACTCAGATTCGCGGTTCAGGATGGAGTTCAGCAGCTGCTTAGTCAGCTTCAAGCTCAGCCTTCCCAAGCTGCTCAGAACCTGCCACAGATTGCCCAGCTTCTTCAGTCTTTACAAACTGAAATCGCTCCTAGCACATCAGGCAAGCAGTTTAGCGATATGACAGATGACCAAGTGGCAACCTCAGTTGATTCAGAATCAGGTGTGCAAGCTGGACTACTTAAGGATCTTCTGAAATTGGCTGGTAATCGGGTACACACGCAGACACAATCTCAAACATTATCTGAAGATAACGCTCAGACAGCTCCAATCCTAGTAGCCAAAATGAGTAAAGATCAATATAGTCCATTGAATAATGTGAGGTCAACAAGTAGTATATTCCAGTCTGCTGAGACAACAGATGAAGTTGCTGGACAGGATACGGCTGGCAAACCCGCGGATTCAAGCTTGATTGTGACGGTTGGACAGCTTCAAATCAGAGATGCTGGTCTAGTTGCCGCCAAACCGCTTCAGACAGCAGTACCGGTAGAGCAGTTTGCTAAGGAAATGAGCGGTTTTGTAGTAAGCAAGTTGGATATTGTTAAGCTTCATGGCATGACAGAAGCCACAATCTCTCTTTTCCCGGAACACCTGGGACAAGTTGATGTCAAAATTACGATGCAAAACGGGCATTTGATCGCACAATTTGCTACAGAACATGCTTTTGCGAAGGATTCACTTGAACAGCAAATGAATCAGCTTCGTACAGCGCTTCAATCCCAAGGTATCCAAGTTGAGAGACTCGAAGTGACGCAGAATACATCGTTGTCCTCGCATATGTATCATGATGGACGCCAACCAGGAAGTGGGGCTGGTCAAGGCCAGCAAAAGCAAAATGGGAGACAGCGTGAACTCAGTGGTGACGATGCGGTAGCCGCGGCGGATATGACTGAGGAATGGAATGAGTGGATACGTGAAGTTCGTGCGAAGGAAGAGGATTACGGAAGTTCTTTTGTAGCCAGAGCTTAGTGTAATTCTACCTAACTAAAGAGGAAGGAGGCATAAACATGGCGGATATTACTCCAACAAATGTAACTTGGCCCAATTACTCCACAGAGAATGTGACAAAAGCCGCTGCTAAAAATAATCAGACAATGGGGAAGGATCAGTTTCTAAAAATCCTTGTTACCCAGCTCGGTAATCAAGACCCAATGCAGCCGCTTGAAGATAAGGAATTTATTGCTCAGATGGCGCAGTTCACTTCTGTAGAGCAATTAATGAACATATCGGGTCAATTGACAACGATGAATCAGAATCTCGGGAACCTCTCCGGCCTTATCGGTAAACAGGTATCTTGGATAGATACTACAGAAACCAGTGGATTTGATTTTACGACTGGAAAGCCGGTTACCACAACTACAAGTGCTAATGGAATCGTTGATTCTATTGTCATCCGCGGTGGTGTTCAATACGCCAAGGTTGGTCAGAGAGAAATTGCAATTGATAAAATTACGCAGATTAACAACGCAGAAGATACCAAGGCAGCAGCAGATGCCAATGGGGCTGGAACGGTATGAATGATCCAATCTCCGTAGGCCGCTTATTTCCTGGAAAAATACCACCTGCTACTGGCCAACGAAGCAACCCAACTGTGCAAGGCGGACAAAAGGGAGCTTCCTTTCAGAATATTCTGAATGATCAGCTGGTGAAATTCAGTAATCACGCTGTGAAAAGGCTGGAGCAGAGAGGAATTCAGCTTAAACCGGATCAGCTTAAGAAGATCGGTTCGGCTATCGACAGTGCAGCAGCCAAAGGCTCCAAGGATTCATTAATCTTAATGAAAGACATGGCGCTGATTGTCAATGTAAATAACAGAACTGTAGTCACCGCAATGGATGGCAGCAGTATGCAGAACAATGTCTTTACTCAAATTGATAGTGCCGTAGTGATTCAATAATTGTATTTCTTGGCTGGCCCGGATTCGGAAGCCAAGCTTAGCTGCCGATCGACTGAAGCAGCTTACTAGGTTCAACACTTAAGGAGGAATTATTCAATGTTAAGATCCATGTATTCGGGTGTGTCAGGTATGCGCGGTTTTCAAACCAAGCTTGATGTCATTGGTAACAATATAGCTAACGTGAATACGGTTGGTTTTAAGTCAGGACGCGTTATGTTCAAGGACATTATGAGCCAAACCGTATCCGGGGTAACTACACCTGTTGAAGGCACTAACGGGGGGGTTAACTCCAAACAAATCGGTCTGGGTACTTCAATTGGTTCGGTGGATACACTGCACACAGGCGGTAGTGCGATGACAACGAACAATCCGCTAGATCTGCGTATCGACGGCGACGGATTCTTCGCTGTCAAACTATCTCCAGACCAGGAATCTCCTTTCCTTACACGCGCTGGTGACTTTCATATGGACGCAGCACGCAATCTAGTTACTTCCGACGGAATGCTGGTGCTGAGTTCCGAAGGGGCTCCTATTACGCTTGATGCTGAAACTACGGCGTTTACTATTTCGCAAGATGGTACGATCATTCAAAAGCTTGGAGATGGAACCACAAACTCCGATGTCAAAATCGGAGTAGTGAAGGTGACGAACCCTGAAGGTCTTGAGAAAGTCGGGGGCAGCCTGTATCGCTCCACACCAAATGCAAACTTGGATGATCTTGTATATACAACAGCGAACAATGTGACCGATGGTACAGGCGCAATGGTCTCCGGGCAGCTTGAAATGTCAAATGTCGACTTGACAGGAGAATTTACAGAGATGATCGTGGCTCAGCGTGGTTTCCAAGCTAACTCACGGATTATCACAACTTCTGACGAAGTTCTACAGGAAGTTGTTAACTTGAAACGTTAATCTTAAGAACCGGGGGAGGTAGCCCTCCTCCGGTACTTTTACTGGAGGGTCGCCATGATTGCTGTCACGCGTTTGAACGGTTCACCGATGTGGCTTAATGCACTGCTAATCGAGACCGTTGAGGAAACCCCGGACACTTATATAACTCTGGTTACAGGGAAACGGTTCATCGTATTGGAAAAGTCCGCCGAGATCATGATGCAGGTGAAACATTATTACACAGAAATCGGCATTCATGCGGCAACTATTAAAGTGCAACAAACGGAGGAATTATTATGAAGAAAATGGCGCCATGGATAATCACGATTCTGCTGGCATTAATCCTAGTCGTGATGGCCGCCTACCTGGTAATGACAATGAATAACAAGAGTGGTTCAACAACAAGTGCTACTCCAAAGGTTGAAGAGAAAAAGCTGAGTGCGGATGAACTCGTGAAAGTGACAAGCACCATGGAACAGGTAAAGACAAACCTGTCGGATCCGAACTATGTCGTGATTATGGATTTTGCCTTTCAATTTAATGATTCCTCATCCAAAGAGGCCTTTGATAAGATCATGAATTTTAACGCAAAATCGATCATTATCAAAACCCTTGCGGATACAAAGCCTAACGAATTAACTGGAGCCAAAGGCAAGGACCAGCTGGCCAACAAGCTGAAGAATCTGATTAATCAGACACTCCCGGAAGGGAATATTGTTCAGATCGATATTACTAACTTCATTATGTCTACCATTTAGCATATCGAGAGAGAATATAGATCCTTTTAAGGGGGTGAGATAGTTGGTAGATGTACTATCGCAGAATGAAATTGATGCCCTTCTTGCGGCACTCTCTTCCGGGGAGATGGATGCGGAAGAACTCAAAAAAGAGGAAACACAGAAGAAGATCAGGGCTTACGATTTTAAAAGGGCCGTCAGGTTCTCCAAAGATCATATCCGGAGTTTAACAAGAATCCATGAGAACTTTGCCAGGTACCTTACCACCTATTTCTCCGCCCAGCTAAGAACCTTTGTTCAGATTAATGTCGTGCAGGTTGAGCAGCTGCCTTATGACGAATTCATTCGTTCCATTCCGAAAATGACGATTCTTAACATTTTCGAGGCAGAGCCACTTGAAGGCAGGATGGTTCTGGAGGTTCATCCCAACGTGGCATTTGCCATGCTGGACAGGCTGCTTGGTGGAATTGGCACCGCTCCAACCAAGATCGCGAATTTAACAGAGATTGAGACGATCATAATGGAGCGAATATTCAGCAGAGCTTTTGAAAGTCTGCAGGAGGCTTGGAAGACGGTAATCGATATTTCTCCGCGAATGGAAGCACTGGAGACTAACCCGCAGTTTATGCAAATCGTGTCTCCCAACGAGACCATAGCTCTTATATCGCTAAGCACCAAAATCGGGGATACCTCAGGAATGATTAACCTCTGTATTCCTCATGTGGTTATCGAACCGATAATGCCAAAACTATCCGTTCATCACTGGTTCGTCTCTCAGAAGAAATCCAGAGCACCGGAAGAAGTGGAGGCGCTGAAGCATCGTGTTAACAAAGCGAAGCTGCCAATCATTGCAGAACTTGGGGAATCTCAGTTATCCATCCGCGAGTTCCTGGGACTTACGGTAGGTGACGTTATCGCACTGAACAAGCCGGTGCAGGAGGGACTTTCCATCCGGGTTGGTGAGAAATTGAAGTATATAGGCAGCCCGGGTACGATGAAAGACCGTGTCGCCGTTCAAATTGATGAAATTGTCAATGAAGGAGTTGAAGGATTTGACGAGTAAAGACTATTTGTCCCAGGAAGAAATCGATGCCTTGCTGAAACAGGCTGGTCAGAGTGGATCTGAAGAGAAGACGGTTGATGATTACCTGTCCGCACTGGAACAGGACGCTTTGGGAGAGATCGGAAATATCACTTTCGGCAGTGCCGCAACCGCGTTGTCCACGCTCCTCAGTATGAAAGTAGATATCACGACCCCGAAAGTCTCGATTATTACCAGAGAACGTTTTGAAGCCGAGTTTCCTAAGCCTCATGTAGCGATTCATGTCACTTATGTGGCTGGATTTGAAGGAATTAACTCATTGGTTATCAAGACGAGAGATGCTCAGGTCATTGCTGATCTCATGCTTGGAGGCAGCGGAAATCCTGCCGACGAGGAGCTTAACGAGATTCATGTCAGTGCCGTGCAAGAAGCGATGAATCAAATGATGGGCTCTTCAGCGACTTCCATGTCGACGATTTTCAACCGGTTTGTTAATATTTCGCCGCCGGGTATCGACATCTTGAACATGGAAAGTGGAGATGGGGTAAGCAACCTTCCGTCCGATGAAACACTTATTAAAATATCATTTAGACTAACCATCGGAGATTTGATTGATTCGACGATCATGCAGCTTCTTCCGGTACAATTTGCCAAAGATATGGTTAACAGCCTTATCGGTGGCGGCGCGCCTGAACCTGCACCTACACCTGCGCATAAGGAAAGCGCACCGGTCGCAGAATCAGTATCTGCACCTGTTCAGGAAGCGCCAGCTAGTTATCAGCCGCCTGCACAGCAGCAGCCACCTGTACAGCAGCAACCACCTGCAGCGCAGCCGCCGGTTCAGCCGCCTTACCAGGCTCCATATCCGCCGGGAGGGCACCAGCAGCAGGATTACTATCCAGGTCCGAATTACCCGCAGGAGAGACCTTATGCGGAGCCTCAGCATTATGGCGGTGTACCGAATCGGAATTATAATGTGCAGCCAGTTCAATTTTCAAATCTCCAAGCCCCTTCAATGGCGCATGTAGATGAAAATAATTTGAACTTACTGATGGACATTCCCCTTAAAGTCACCGTAGAATTAGGTAGGACCCAAAAACAAATAAAGGATATCTTAGAACTTTCTCAAGGATCCATTATCGAACTAGACAAACTAGCTGGTGAACCTGTCGACATCCTGGTAAATAACAAATTGATTGCCAAGGGTGAGGTAGTCGTAATTGATGAAAATTTCGGCGTACGCGTCACAGATATCGTAAGCCAGTGGGACCGCATTCAAAAATTACAATAGAGAAGGTTAGGGAGGATTTAAATCAATGGCAAATCGAATTCTTATCGTGGACGATGCTGCATTTATGCGTATGATGATCAGAGACATTCTGACTAAAAATGGTTTTGAGGTAGTAGGGGAAGCACAAGATGGAGCCCAAGCGATTGAAAAATATAAAGAACTTCGTCCTGATCTGATTACTATGGATATTACCATGCCAGAAATGGATGGAATTGCAGCACTTAAGGAAATCAAGAAAATGGATGCTGGAGCTAAAGTGATTATGTGTTCCGCGATGGGTCAACAGGCCATGGTTATCGATGCTATCCAAGCGGGTGCAAAGGACTTTATCGTTAAGCCTTTCCAATCGGACCGTGTTGTTGAAGCCATCAACAAAACGCTGGGTGTGTAGGACAGGCCCATGAACCTGGCCATTTCAGATCAGACAGGGTTCGATAGCGGTAATTTCTACTCAAGTCTAATTACAGTTATTGTTGTTCTAGCTGTCATTATTGTTCTGATCGTTCTATTAATCCGCTTTTTAGGAAGACGCAACCGCTTTTTCTCAAAAACTCGCTCTATTAGAACGGTAGGAGCTGTAGGACTTGGACCTAATAAATCTCTTCAGGTAATTGAGATCGGGAATACCGTTTATCTTATCGGTGTAGGCGAAGATATTTCCCTACTCGATAAGATTTCTGATCCTGATGAGGTTGAAGTTCTGATTAAATCCTTTGAAGAAGAGGCGCCGGAATTCGGAAACCTCACATCCGCTCTGTCCGGCTTAGTATCCCGGTTCCGTAAGGAGCCTCCACCCGAGGGTGAGGAACTGGTAGAGACTCCTTTCCATGAGGTGTTCGAATCCAAGCTTCGCAAACTGCCCAATCGGAAGCAGCAAATGGAAGAGTTGCTGCAGGACGAACAAACTAAAGATCGGTAGAGGGTTCAATGAAGAAAAAGGTCGTTATTGTCGCTTTACTTATGATGCTATTAAGCGTTTTTTCCACAACTATAGCTTCAGCAGCTGATCCGATACCGAACATTAGTGTACAAGTCGGGGATTCAGATGGGAGCAAGCCTAGCACGAGCTCACTATCCATCTTATTGCTCATTACTATACTCAGTGTGGCTCCGGCCATACTGGTATTAATGACAAGCTTCACCCGGATCGTCATAGTTCTTGGCTTTGTGAGAAGTGCGTTAGGTACTCAGCAGATGCCTCCCAACCAGGTGCTTGTGGGTCTTGCGTTATTCTTGACGTTGTTCGTAATGAGCCCAACACTTTCTCAGATTAATGATGTAGCTCTTCAGCCATATCTGAAGGGTGAGATTACTCAGACCGCAGCGCTTGAGAAAGCGGCTGTGCCGATGAAGAAGTTCATGTATTCTCACACCCGAAATAAGGATTTGCAGCTGTTCATGAGCTATACGAAGACAGAAAAGCCTAAAAGCTACGAGGATCTCCCGATAACAGTACTTGTTCCGGCTTATGCGATCAGTGAACTGAAGACTGCGTTTCAAATGGGATTCATGATATTTATACCTTTTCTAATTATTGATATGGTAGTTGCAAGTACGCTTATGGCGATGGGAATGATGATGCTCCCTCCGGTAATGATTTCACTGCCGTTTAAGATCCTGCTGTTTGTGCTTGTTGACGGCTGGTATTTGGTCGTCAAATCTCTGCTAGTGAGTTTTGGCACATGACAAGCGTTGCAGCATCACAGGCGTGTATCACACTAAGAGAACAAGGGGGACGGTTATGAGTTCGGAGTTTATTATAGGGTTGGCCGGACAAGCCGTTTATACCGTATTGGAAGTCAGTGCACCGATGCTGATTTTAGGCCTGGTGGTAGGTTTGATTATCAGTATATTTCAAGCAACCACCCAGATCCAAGAGCAGACACTAGCATTCGTACCCAAAATAGTTGCTGTCCTGTTGGCTCTCTTGTTGTTCGGTCCGTGGATTTTAACTACACTGGTTGATTTTACCTCTGGAATACTAAGTAACTTATCCAGTTATATCGGTTAGCCAGCATGAACATGGATATGTTGCTGCAGGGGTTTTCTGTTTTTTTGCTTATCTTTTGTCGAATTGCATCGTTTTTTGTGGTAGCCCCTATCTTTGCTTCGCGATCGGTACCGGCAACGTTCAAAATTGGATTATCCGCCATGATTGCACTGATTGTCTATTTGGTTAGTGGAATTAACGAGACTGTTCCAGTGGACTTAACTTATTTTCTGTTCATTGTCCGGGAAATACTGATTGGGTTATTGATGGGATATGTTGCTACTCTTATGTTTTCGGTCATTCAAATGGCCGGGGCATTTATCGATATTCAGATTGGGTTCAGTATAGCCAATGTTATTGACCCGATGACAGGGGCTTCTGCCCCGATGATCAGTAATTTCAAATATATGGTGGCCACGCTGCTGTTTCTAAGTATCAACGGACACCATTATCTGCTTCAAGCCATCATGCGCAGTTATAATTGGATTCCGCTGAACAATGATTTTTTTAGCCGGATAAACAGTGGTAACTTATCTGAGTTTTTGCTGAGGACGTTTAGCGAGTCGTTTGTTCTAGCATTTCAGATGTCGGCACCGCTTGTAGTCGCCTTGTTTTTAACAGATGTGGCCTTAGGATTCTTGGCGAGAACAGCGCCGCAATTTAACGTATTTGTAATTGGCGTACCCTTGAAGATTATTGTGGGATTGCTTCTGCTTATACTTCTTATGCCAAGTCTTATCTATGCGTTTGAATATTTATTTCAGGTGTTGTTCAAGTCTCTTGAGAACCTGATGGGGGCAATGGGTCAAAGACCGGGTTAAGCAAGGAGGGAGTTATTTGCAGTTCAGATATGCACTCGACCTGCAGCTATTCGCTGACGATAAAACAGAGAAGGCGACGCCGAAGAAACGGCAGGATGCCCGCAAAAAAGGTCAGGTAGCTAAAAGCATGGATATTTCGGGAGCGCTGATCCTGCTTACTTCCTTTCTATGTTTAATGGCCTTTGGAGGATTTCTAAAAACTAGAATAATATCCCTGTATACGGATGTATTCATTAATCGATTGTCCATGGATGTGACAAAAGAGAATGTAATGGCTCTATTCGGCAATTATGCACTGCAGATTCTGCTAATGCTTGCGCCGTTGTTTGTAGTAGTCATCATAGTAGGATTAGTCGCGAACTATGCTCAAATCGGCTTCATGCTTAACGGTGAAGGCTTGAAGTTGAAGTTTAGCAAGCTGGATCCAATTAAAGGCTTCAAAAATATTTTTTCTATGAAATCATTCGTAGAATTTCTGAAATCAGTACTTAAACTTACCGTAATCTGCTTTCTGGTATACACAACGATCTGGGGAGCAAGAGGCGATATTGCCAAGCTTGGCCAGCTTCCTGTGGAAGATACGTTTTCTTTTGCGGTAAAATTAACGTTTGAACTAGGAATTAAGACGGCAGCCGGGTTGTTCATTCTGGCAATATTGGACTTCTTATATCAGAAATACGAGCATGAGAAAAGCTTGAAGATGTCAAAACAGGACATCAAGGATGAGTATAAAAAAATGGAAGGCGATCCGCAGATTAAAGGGAAAATCCGTGAAAGACAGCGTCATATGGCCATGCAGCGTATGATGCAGGAAGTACCCAAGGCGGACGTTATTATTACGAACCCGACTCACTTCGCGGTAGCGTTGAAGTATGACGGTACTCAGATGGAGGCGCCTCAAGTTGTTGCTAAAGGACAGGATTTTGTCGCTCTTCGAATCAGGGAGATTGCGAAAGATAATGGGGTTACAATTATGGAAAACAAGCCACTGGCACGCGCATTATTTCAACGATCAGAGATCGGGGACAGCATCCCCGCGGATTTGTTCCAAGCCGTTGCTGAAGTATTGGCCTATGTATATAAGCTCAAAGGTAAAGTCAAATAATTCGGGATGGGAGGCGGGGAACGTATGAAAATAAAAGATATTTCGATATTGCTCGGAATTATCGGCATTGTACTGATGATGATCCTCCCGATCCCTACCTGGCTGCTGGATGTCCTTCTGGTAATTAATATTTCACTGGCTATGATGATTCTTCTTGTAGCTATGAATACCAAAGAGGCTTTGCAATTCTCCATTTTTCCAGCAATGCTGCTTATCACGACGTTGTTCCGTTTGGCACTTAACGTTTCAACAACCAAGTTGATCCTGGGACAAGCTGAGGCGGGACATGTTGTAGCTACATTCGGGAGCTGGGTGTCGCAAGGACAGCCTGTAGTCGGCTTTATCGTCTTTCTGATCCTCGTGGTCGTTCAGTTTATTGTTATTACGAAAGGCTCTGAACGTGTTGCGGAAGTTGGCGCACGCTTCACCCTGGATGCGATGCCAGGGAAGCAGATGAGTATTGATGCCGATTTGAATGCGGGTCTTATCAATGAACAGCAGGCCAGAGAACGCCGCCGCAAAATAGAACGTGAAGCTGACTTTTACGGGGCCATGGACGGAGCGAGTAAGTTTGTAAAAGGGGACGCGATTGCGGGCATTATTATTCTCGTGATTAATCTCATTGGTGGATTCATTATTGGGGTTGCCATGCACGGAATGCCTTTTATGGACGCTCTCTCAACCTATTCCCTGCTTACGATCGGGGATGGTCTTGTCAGTCAAATCCCGGCTCTGCTTATTTCGACATCAGCGGGTCTAATTGTAACCCGTGCTTCTTCGGAAGGGAATTTGGCAGATGACATTACTGGACAGCTCTTTATTTATCCGAAATTAATCTACATTGTCGCAGGTACGATCACCGCGCTTGGGATATTTACACCAATTGGTATCCTTTCCACACTGCCACTTGCGGCCCTCTTGGCTTATGCGGCTTGGCGGATGCAGAACAATATGAATCAGCGCCAGGTTGCTCAAGAACAGCAGGAGGAGGAACAACAGATCGAAGAGGTGCGTAGTCCTGAAAGTGTGATTAACCTACTTCAGGTAGATCCAATTGAATTTGAATTCGGGTATGGTCTTATACCGCTGGCTGACACACAGCAGGGCGGGGATTTGCTTGACCGGATTATTATGATTCGTAGGCAGTGTGCGCTGGAAATGGGACTCGTGGTACCGGTTATTCGGATACGCGACAATATCCAGCTTAGACCGAATGAATATGTGATTAAGATTAAAGGGAATACCGTGGGCGGCGGCGAGCTGCTGCTTAACCATTACCTGGCAATGAGCCCTGGATATGACGATGATTCCATCACGGGAATAGAGACACAGGAGCCAGCGTTTGGGCTGCCGGCTCTTTGGATAGATGAGCCTACTAAGGAACGTGCCGAATTATCCGGATATACCGTCGTCGATCCGCCTTCTGTCGTCGCTACTCACTTAACCGAAATGATTAAGAGACATGCTCATGAGCTGCTTGGCCGTCAGGAGACGAAGACACTCATTGATAATCTCAAGGACAACTATCCAATTCTTGTGGATGACCTTATCCCATCTGTACTCTCTGTGGGGGATGTGCAGAAGGTTCTGGCCAAGCTACTTCGGGAGAAGATCTCTATTCGTGATATGGTGACGATATTTGAGACTCTTGCAGATTACGGTACCTACACAAAGGATCCTGATGTACTCACAGAATATGTAAGACAGGCGCTCTCCAGGCAGATCACGCAGCAGTTCACTCAGAATGGGGAGACCATGCGAGTGATCACCGTGGGCCCTACGCTTGAGAAGAAGATTGCTGAAAGTGTACAACAATCGGATCAAGGCAGTTACCTGGCGCTGGATCCTGTATCCACGCAGACGGTATATCAGAAGCTGACTGAGCAGATTAATAGACTTATTCAATCAGGTCAGCAGCCGATTGTTCTAACATCTCCAACGATTCGAATGTATTTGCGCCAGGTTATTGAGCGGACGATGCAGGACATTCCGGTCCTGTCATACAGCGAACTGGAGCCGAATGTTGAAATTCAAAGTGTCGGAGTGGTGAATCTATGAGAGTAAAGAGATATATCGTCGAAACAATGCCCGATGCGATGCAGAAGATTAGAACCGAGCTTGGCAAGGATGCAGTGATCTTAAGTACCAAGGAGATGAAGATAGGCGGGTTCCTTGGAATGTTTCAGAAGAAAAGAATCGAGGTTATTGCGGCTACTGAGTCGGGCGAAACGGCTCAGCAGCCGGATAGCAAGCCCCGCCAAACCGCTTATCCTGCGCCTGTAGCGAGAGCAAGCGTACCGGCAGCTTACCGCAAATCCGCACAGATTATAGAGGATGAACGGAAAGATCAGCCGACGAATGCTAATGTACCCGCACCGGCTCACTCGGCTGCCTCTTCCCCTGAACGGACTCAGATGGATAGACAGGAAGCCACAACAACACAAGAGTTAATTGTAGATAACCGGAAGATTGGCGCTGTGGCTGAGGATTTATCTACTAATAATACTAAGCGAGTAACACCTGCTGGCGCCAGAGAGATCGCTGCCACAGGTTACAAGGATGATCGTCTATTTGAGGAAATACAGCAGATGAAAGCTATGATGACTAAGCTGGCTTCTCGCAATAACGGGGAACCGGAGCTTCCAACATCATTTATCGAAATCCAGCATCGTCTCACAGAGCAGGGAATCTCATCTGAATTAGTTGAGGAATGGATTTCTAATGCGTATCTGCAATGGACGGACGACAGGCCAATAGATGAAGAGAATGCATTAAGACTCGTTCAGGAGCAGATTCATAACTTTTTAAGGGGTAGAATTGGAACAGGCATATCAGACAGCAGCCGAATTGTATATATCGCCGGCCCTACCGGGGTAGGGAAGACGACCACGATTGCGAAGCTTGCAGCTGATCAGATTTTCCGCAAACAAAAGAAAGTAGGATTTATAACAGCAGATACCTATCGGATCTCCGCTATCGAGCAGCTTAGGACATATGCCTCGATTCTGAATGTGCCTATTGAAGTGGTTCAATCTCCTGGAGATGTGCACCGAGCTGTTCAGCGCTTCCAGCACTGTGATCTTATTTTTATGGATACCGCGGGACGTAATTACTTAAATGAGCTGTTCGTGGCTGAACTGCATAGCCTGCTTAACCGGGATGAACAAAGTGAAACCTACCTGGTGCTGAGTCTTACTTCCAAGAGCAGGGATATGAAGAAAATCACAGAAAACTTCAGCCGATATGGATTAGATAAAGTTATCTTTACAAAATTGGATGAAACAGATACTTGCGGTCCTTTATTTAACTTGATTCGTGAGTATCCGCTTGAGCTGACATACTTGACCAATGGGCAAAATGTTCCGGATGACCTGCTTACCGCTACACCAGACTTGTTGATTCAAGAGCTCCTGGGAGAGCGAACAGAATGAACGATCAGGCCGAATCTCTCAGACAATTAGTATCGTCCATGGAACAGCAGGAATATCAGAGGCCCCCAAGGAGTGCGCGAGTTATTACAGTCAGCAGCGGAAAAGGGGGAGTTGGCAAGTCCAATTTCACATTGAACTTCGCCCTCGCCCTTAAGGCTCTTAACAAGAAAGTTCTACTATTTGATGCAGACATCGGAATGGCGAATATTGATGTGTTGATGGGGGTAAGGCCCAGATATAATCTCTATCATTTATTAAAAGGCGAGAAAAATATACGTGAGATTATTGAGCATGGGGTTGGTTCTCTTCCTTTTATCCCGGGAGGTTCCGGCTTGGCTGATCTGTTCACGCTGTCGGAATCGGACCTGAACTATTTTACAGAGCAAATTGAAGAAATCTCAAGTGAAATGGACTACATTATCTTTGATACTGGCGCGGGTTTATCGAAAGAAACTTTGAAGTTTATTACCGCTGCAGATGAGTGCCTAGTTGTAACAACTCCAGAGCCAACTTCAATTACTGATGCATACGCACTCATTAAAGTGGTTGGCGGTATGGAGGACGTCGTTCCGTTCCAGCTAATGATTAATCGGGTTGAGAATGAGAAAGAAGCAAGGCAGGTCGCCGACAAAATATCTCTGGTCGCTCGTAAGTTTCTGGATATAGAAATACCGATGCTAGGGTTCATGAGTGATGATAATCATGTGGTACAAGCTGTAAAAAAACAAGTTCCTTTTACTGTAGCTTATCCTAACTGTAATGCCTCACGCGATATACAAAGGCTATCCGCCAATTATATAGCGAATGGTATGACGCAAGAAGCAGGTACCTTGACGGGAATCAAAGGATTTTTACACAAATGGCTAAAACGGACAAAATGATTCTTCATGATAGGACAGGAGGAACAAGACATGAGCCCTTATCGCATTTTAGTAGTTGACGATTCGGCGTTTATGCGAAAGATTATCTCAGATTTGATTGAGCAGGACCCTATGCTCAAAGTAGAGGGGACAGCTCAAAACGGGAAAGAGGCAATTAAACGCATTGCACAATTAAAGCCTGATCTAGTAACGATGGATGTGGAAATGCCGGAGATGAATGGTCTTGAAGCACTTCGGCAAATTATGGCGGACAAGCCGATTCCGGTTATTATGCTGTCAGGCATTAATGAAGAAGGTATGCGGGAGACCATCATGGCTCTTGAACTTGGTGCGTTCGATTTCATTCGCAAACCTTCGTTGACGACAAGCTCACAAGGTATTGATGAAGTTGGAAAGGCGCTTCGGGAGCAGATTGTTACCGCTATGCAAGCCCAGGAACGAAGGGAAGCGAGAATAGAGGCAGAGTTAGCAGCCTTGGCGAAAGCTAGAACAATCCCTGAACCTTTAAAGCTTCCGATCTCATCACCGGGTAAAGCTGTGCGGGAGAACAATGATATTGTAGAGAAGAAGCCTAAAGATAGTTTGGAACTGGCCAAGGTTAAGCCGCTGGAGAAGCCCACGGATAAGATCCAGAACAAGCCGCTTCGAAGTATGCCGGGAGCGTCAGAACAATATGGTAGACCTCAGGTCAAAGATAAAGGCGGATTGTCTGGCGGAACGGTTCCAGAGCCAGCTCAAATCTCAAGGATCTTGCCAAAAAAAGACACAGAGGAGCGCGTACCGACATACAGCAGGCCACCAGCTGAAGGCGATGGGGCACACGTTAGAGGGAATACGGATTCTCATAACGGCAAGACGTTAGGGCACGAAGTGGCTGGAAGACAAGATAACAGACCAACAAGCCACGATCGTTCCAGCAGTTATACCGATATCGTTGCTATTGGAAGCTCAACCGGTGGTCCGAAGGCGCTCAAAACGCTGCTTGAAATGATCCCGGCAGACTTTCCGGCACCTATTGTGATCGTTCAGCATATGCCGCCAAATTTCACACATTCTTTGGCACAGCGCCTAAACAGCCTGAGCCCGCTTCAAGTAGTTGAAGCTGAGGAAGGAATGGAAATTAAACGGGGATGGGCCTATATAGCCCCTGGAGGCTATCACATTACAGTCAAACCATCTAGCGGTGGGTACCGGGTGGCCTTGAACAAAGACGAGCTCCGCAATGGTCACAGACCTTCTGCTGATGTTCTGTACGAGTCACTCCAGCCACTGGAGTCCCTCAAGCGGCATATTGTTCTGCTGACGGGTATGGGAAGCGATGGAGCAAGAGTCATGAAGCGGTTGTATGATGCGGGAGTGACCTCCACCTTTGCGGAGAGTGAAGAGACCTGTGTGGTGTATGGAATGCCGCGATCCGCGGTGGAGTTGAAATGTGTGAGTCATGTATTACCGCTTCATGAAATTGCGCCAAAACTAGTACAAGTAGTGAAATAACGGGAAGTTATCCTTGAGGAGGTGTCTCACCATGGACATGAATCAATATTTATCCATGTTTATTGATGAGTCAAATGATCATCTGCAATCGCTAAATGAGAAAATGCTGGAATTGGAGGACAATCCGGAGGATATTTCTATCGTTCAGGTTATCTTCAGATCTGCTCATACCCTGAAGGGTATGGCTGCAACCATGGGTTTCGAGGATCTCGCATCCCTTACACACCAAATGGAGAACGTGCTTGACCTCGTGCGTAATGACAAGCTGAAGATGCAGGATTTTATTTTTGATACCTTGTTCAAAGGCTTGGATGCGTTACAATCCATGGTTCAGGATATAACCCAGGGCGGGGAAGGTAAAGCGGACGTTACATCGATTGTTGCTAACCTTCAAGCCATAGTCAGAGGGGAGAACCCCTTGGCTGCTGCACCTGCTGCCGCGTCAGCCGCTAAGAACAGCGCTGGGGAGAATTCGCTCCAGCTGGATGAATTCCAGTATTCCGTATTGGAACAATCGATAGCAGAAGGCCATCAAGTTCTCTATATCGAGGTGGGAGTCCGTGAGGATTGCCAGCTTAAAGCGGTTAGAGCTTATATGGTATTTGACCTTCTTGAACGCTTTGGTGAAGTGGTGAAATCGCACCCAACCGTACAGGATATCGAACAAGAGAAGTTCGATCGTAGTTTCTCGCTCTATTACATAACACAAAAAGATGCATCTGAGCTGGAAAGTATGATTTTGAATGTTTCTGAAATTGGTAGTGCCAAGGTCATTGCCCTTGATGCAGAATCTCTCAAACAAATCTCTCAGAGTGGTGCCTCTGAAGCAGCTGTGACTGTGGAAGCCCCACCAGCACCAGCAGCCGTTACTTCTGCACCAGCCGCACCTGCTGCACCGGCTCCCAAGCCAGCAGCTTCCGGGGATGGCCCAGCACGGAAAGCAGCGGCACCTTCGAGAACAATTCGTGTAGATATCGACAGACTTGATGTGCTTATGAATCTGTTCAGCGAGCTTCTGATTGACCGAGTTCGATTAGAGCAGCTTGCTGGAGAGATTAAGAGAACAGAATTGACCGAGACAGTAGAGCATATGAGCCGGGTTAGTACTGACCTGCAGAATATTGTTCTTAAGCTGCGGATGGTTCCGGTTGACACTGTATTCAATCGATTCCCCCGGATGGTAAGAGACTTGGCTAAGTCACTTAACAAGAAGATTGATCTTGTAATTCTTGGCGCAGAAACGGAACTGGATCGCACGGTTATTGATGAGATCGGCGATCCGCTGGTTCACCTTTTGCGTAATGCCGTTGACCACGGTGTTGAGACAACCGCTGACCGTATTGCTGCTGGAAAGTCAGAGACAGGTACGGTGCAGCTCCGCGCCTTCCATAGTGGTAACCATGTATTTATTGAAATTGAAGATGACGGATATGGGGTTAACCGGGAGAAGGTTGCTGCGAAAGCGGTCAAGAACGGGGTTATCTCATCTGATGAGGCAAATTCACTTACCGATGATGAAGTGGCACAGCTGTTATTTGCCCCAGGCTTTAGTACAGCAGAGGTGATTTCCGATATTTCGGGCCGCGGAGTTGGGCTGGATGTCGTCAAGACCAAAATTGAATCGCTCGGCGGTACGGTGCTCATTACTTCCAAGTGGGGACAAGGGACGAAGTTCTCGGTGCAGCTTCCGCTCACACTCTCGATTATTTCAGCGATGCTGATTAAGCTCGGAAGCGAGAAATATGCAATTCCTCTATCCTCAATAGTAGAGACGGGAATTATCAAGCGCAATCAAATACGCACGCTGCATGGATACACCATGGTACCGTACCGGGATGCTCATATTCCACTCCTCTCATTGGCGAATATATTCGATGTAGCTGACTTTGATGAGGCTGGAGAAGAAGAAACCGAGATTGTTGTAATTCGTAAGGGTGAACGGCTGGCTGCATTGACGGTAGACGAGTTTATCGGCCAGAACGAGATTGTAATCAAAAATCTTGGGAACTATCTTCCTTCCATCCCGGGTGTTGCCGGTGCAACCATTTTGGGTGATGGACAGGTTGCTCTTATCATAGATCCTAATACTTTCATTAAGTAGTAGGAAGTTAGCTTGAGTACTAGCGCATAACCATTAAGGAGGAATTACAATGGGACAAGACATCAAAGTGATTGTGTTCAAACTTGGGGAAGAAGAGTACGGAATTGAAGTAGATAAAGTGCAGACAATTGAACGGATTTTGCCGATTACCCGGGTTCCTAAAACATTTGCATTTGTGAAAGGGGTTATTAACCTTCGTGGTGTAGTCATTCCTGTAATCGATCTGCGTGGACGCTTTGGTCTTCCTGAAGCAGAATTTACGGAGCAAAGCCGGATTATCATCGTGGCCGCCGAGGAATTGGAAGTCGGATTCATTGTGGATTCCGCTAACGATGTTATCGATTTGAATACGGATATTATTGATTCTCCACCAGAAGTAGTTGGAGGAATTAAAGCTAAGTACCTGGATGGCGTTGCACGTATCTCTGATGAACGACTCTTGATCATGCTTAATCTATCTGAAGTGCTGAATAAGAACGAGATTATTCAACTGGAAAGTTTAGAGGGCTAAGCCGTGGACTTTTTCAAGGACTATGCGGAATTTAAAATGGATATTTTGAAAGAGATCGGCAATATCGGGGCTGGTAACGCCGCTACCGCATTGTCTTGTCTACTGGACAAGCCGATTGACATGGCGGTGCCAAAGGTACAAATGCTCCCATTCGAAGCTATTGCCGACAAAGTCGGCGGTGCAGAGAAAATCGTGCTCGCAATCTTCTTTCGTGTGGAAGGAGATGCCCCAGGCAACCTGTTCTTCATATTGAGTCCAGAAGCGGCGAAGAAGCTGCTTAGAAGATTCGCTTATCTTACTGTGGAGAATGAGGAAGAGTTCACAGAAATGGAATGGTCGGCCTTGTCGGAAATCGGAAATATTCTGGCGGGTTCCTATCTATCCTCTCTCGCTGATTTTACACGTCTATCCATGTCTCCTACGGTGCCGGCGCTTGCAATTGATATGGCAGGAGCGATTCTAAGCTACGGACTTCTACAGTTTGGTGAAATGGGCGATGATGCTCTACTAATAGATACGACTTTCATTGAGGGACAACAGGAAGTGGAGGGTCAATTTTTCCTTATTCCTGATCCTGAATCCTTTGACCAAATTTTCACCGCCCTGGGAGTGCCGAAGAATCATGATTGATCAACAGCGCGTTATTAAAGTAGGAATGGCCGAGCTTGATGTTATTGAGAAAGAAGGGCTCATACGTACAATAGGACTCGGTTCCTGTGTAGGGATAACTCTCTACGATCCATACGTTAAGATCGGGGGGCTGGCTCACGTCATGCTTCCTTCCTCAGATATTGCCCGTGAGGGAGCTCTCAATATAGCAAAATATGCGGATACGGCTGTTCCTGCAATCTATCAGAAAGTGTTGGCTCTTGGAGCATCTCCCAAACGCCTCGTGGCCAAGATGGCTGGCGGTTCCCAGATGTTCAGCTTTGCGGGGAAAGGGGATGCCCTCCGAATTGGACCCAGAAATGTCGAGTCCTGCAAGGTGAAGCTTGAAGAGCTCGGCGTGCCTCTCATTGGCGAAGATACGGGAGGTAATTACGGTCGCACGATAGAAATGGATTGTGAAACGGGTATATTATTCATACGCAGTGTACAAATGGGTAAAAAGGAATTGTAGCCATGGCTGGAAAAATAGGGTTTAACTGGTTGTTTGGAGCAATTGGTTTTATAATTACTTTCATAGTATCTTTCAGCAATAATATATTAACGACAAGCTTTATACGAAGCTGTATAGCATTTGTGGTTTGGTTTATATTGGCTTTTGCCCTCAGATGGTTGCTCGGATTCCTGCGCACTTCTCCCTCGGAACCTAGTATTTCCGAGATCGAAGCTGCTGCGGATGATGAGGACCTGGGAACTATGCTGGATTTGACAACGCCGGATGAGACTGAAGAATTGAACGATCTTTTGAAGCAAAAACCTGATGTACCCAGCGAGCCAAGTGGATTCTCACCGCTCAATCCGCCGAAACTTGTCAAGACATCCGAGCAGGATCCTGAAGAGATGGTTAAAGCCCTTCGTCACCTGACAGAAAAATAAGGAGGGTGAGGTAATTGAACGAGCGTAAATCAATGCCTCTTAATTACGCCGATGTCTGGGAAAGATGGAAGGAACACGGCGATATCGAGGCAAAAAAGACACTGATTGAGAAGCATCTTCCGATCGTGGACTATGTGTCAGGCAGGTTGGCTGTGGGACTTCCCAAAAATGTATCCAAGGATGATTTAGCCAGCAATGGTGTAATGGGGCTAATTGATGCTGTGGAGAAATTTGATTATAAACGCGGACTGCAATTTGAGACCTATGCGTCTTGGAGAGTCCGCGGTGCTATATTGGACGGGCTTCGCCAGGGTGACTGGGTTCCGCGTTCCGTAAGAGAGAAAGCAAAGAAAATCGAAGAAGGCTACCAGCAATTGGAACAGCAGTATCTTCGTACAGTTTCCGATGAGGAAATGAGCAAACATTTAGATGTCTCGGTAAAAGAGTTTCAGCACATGCTACAGGAAGTTGCCGTAATGACCCTCTGTTCCTTGGAGGACCCGATACGGGAAGAAGATTCAGAGACAAGACTCTCTCTTCTCGTTGATGACAAAGCCAAGAATCCGGACTATAAAGTCCGCGAGTTTCATTTAAAAGAATCACTGACTAAGGGAATCGAGAAATTGACTGAAAAAGAACGTACAGTCGTTTCTTTACTTTATTATGAAGATTTATCACTGAGCGAAATTGCGGAGGTCATGTCATTATCCCCTTCGAGAATTTCTCAGTTACATTCCAAAGCGATCCTAAGGCTTCGTGGCAGCTTGGATAAACAGCGGGATCTGTTAATGCAAGATGACTAGAGTATTAGACGAATTAGAGGAATGAGGGAGTATGGGATGGGTGAGCACGTAGATTTAAAGCAATATTTAAGTATAGCGCTTTCAGAAGATAAGAGTTCGGCCTACCTCAAATTAATTAAGGATGAAGAAGGCTTTAATTGCAGCATTGAACAGCTGCAGAACTTTTTATCGGCTAACGGAATTACTCACGGGATTCAGCCTGATGCTTTGAATCGCTTTGTGGCGAATCCTGCTGATTCCGCATTCCAGCCTATTCAAATTGCTGAAGGGGTAGCTCCTGTCAAGGGTGAGGATGGATTTGTTCGTTATGCGATACCTCTTGATGATGAGCAGCATGGACCTAACGAGAATGAAGACGGAAGTGTGGATTACAAAGATGTGGTTCGCCTGAACAATATGCATAGAGGACAGCTGATTGCAGAGCTTGTTCCTCCTGTGCCTGGCAAGGCGGGATTGGCCGTTACCGGGGAAGAGATTCCTTTTAAGCCTGGTAAAGAGGCTAGATTCAAGATCGGTAAGAACGTTGTTCTTAACCCGGAACAAAACGCTTTATATGCCGCGATTGACGGATTAGTAACCAGGACGGACAGAGGGAAGATTAATGTTTTTCCCATTTATGAAATTAACGGTGACGTTGATTACAACATAGGTAACATTAACTTTGTAGGTACCGTCATTGTTCGTGGAAATGTGCTGACAGGATTCCGGATTTCGGCTGCAGGAGATATTCGTGTAGTTGGCGGTGTAGAGGGAGCTGAGTTAGAAGCTGGCGGCTCAATTGAAATTACTGGTGGGATTATCGGCTATAACAAAGGGCATGTCAAAGCCGGCCATAATGTGAAGAGCGGCTTTATTCAAGATGGAAATGTCTACGCCGGTGAAGATATATTGGTAACCCAAAGCATTATGCATTCCAACATTAGAGCAGGCCGGGATGTGATCTGCAGCGGTACCAAGGGTCTGATAGTTGGCGGTAATATTCAAGCTGGAGAGAAAGTGATCGCCCGCATTATTGGTAATCCCATGTCTACGACCACGACTGTGGAAGTAGGTGTCCTGCCTGAGCTGCGTAACGAGCTGGCTGAACTTAGAAATCACTTCAAAGAGAATTTAGGGAATCTGGATAAGACCGATAAAGCTCTGACCTTGCTTGATCAGCTGGCGTCAGTGGGTAAGCTGAATATGGAAAAGATGCAGATGAGAGCGAAGCTTGGTTTAACCAGGAAGCAGCATCTGAGGGAGCAGTCTGAGATCAAAGAGCGAATGCTTGAAATTGAGAAATCCCTGGAGGACACCAGCAAGGCAAAGGTCCATGTGCTTAAAATGATTTATGGCGGTTCCAAGATAGTGATCGGACGCTATACAAAATTTATTAAAGACCCGATATCCCGAATGACCTTCTATTATAGTGAAGGTGATATATCTATGTCTGCATATATCTAACATACCTTTTCTCGAAATGGTGGGGATCTAATGGATTTCAAATCGGTTGAGTTGCAAATTGCAGTACCACGAACGAGCGAAGCCGGCCGGATCCAGCAGGATGCGATGCACAGGCCAATGCACCATCAGCACTCATTAGAGAATCAGAACATCAAGAACAGCGACCGGGAACGGAAGCGTAGTGCGCAGGTGGATGAATCCTCTCATGCTTCCATTAAAAATGAGCATCGGCATCCCAACCACCACGAGGGTAATCACCAGCAGATGGAAGATACCCAAGAGCAGGAGAAGGATAAGGCGGCTGAGCATCCTTTCAAAGGACATCATCTGGATCTTTCTTTATAAAGCAGGGTGAGGTTTCGCACACTTTGAATTCCTTCATTAACAGAAAGCACCTGTAGGTGCTTTTCTTATAACTACAAACAGTAAATTGGGTGAAAAATATGCCAATAGGAAGTCCATGGTTTTATATTGTCCTACTGGGAGCGGCCGTTATCGGCTATGCCTTTTTTCTTCCATCACGCAAGCCGGGTAGAGAGCAAGTATCTAGTGGGGCGGCTGATGTGGAAGCTACATTAGAACACTATATGACCGAAATTGAAAGAGAAAACACAGAAATTATTGAACTTATGGCCGAACTCAAACAGGACACGGCTGTCAAGCAGCTTTCCCTGCAGGAACAGGTTGCCGAACTGCGCACCAGATTGCTGGAAGTGGAGAAATTGACATCTTTGCAGGAAGCTAGGGTGGGAACGCTCGTATCCAATTCTGCACAGCTGGAGAGCGACAAGCTAGCTGCTGCTGCTCAGGTAGTGGAACAGCCCGCCGAGGAAGAGCCTGTTGCTCGGAGAAATACGGTAAGAGACCGATACCCAGAGCTATTTAAATTATATGATCAGGGTAAATCGATTGATGGCATAGCCAAGGTTCTGAATTTGCAGCGCGGCGAAGTGCAGCTTATCCTGCAGCTTGCAAGCAAGGAGGAATCTCCGGCATGAAGAACCGCACTTTTATGATTGGTTTGGGTGTGGGGTTAATTCTAGGCGCCCTCTTGCTTCAAATTATGCTAATCGGACAAGGGAATGAGTCTAGTCAGCTTCTGACTAAGCAGCAGGTTCAGCAGGCCGCTGAGCGTCTCGGTATGAAGGTCTATGAAGGGACTGAGCAAGTTCTAACTGCGCAGGAATGGGAAGCCAAAGCCAAAGAAGAGAGCCAGAAGAAAGATCAGGCTAAGACGGAGACTCCAGCTGAACCTAAAGCTCCTTCTTCGACTAAGACCCCGGCAGCCCCTGAATCCACTTCGTCACCGAAATCACCAGCGGCTCCGGATCGTACTAATTCTGCGAGCAAGCCAAGCGCTCCCCAAGTAAGCACGCCTGAGACCAGTAAGACATCTGAACCTAAGAAGCCGGAACAGATCTCGTTTAAGATCTCCTCCGGCGAGAACCTCACCAAGGTGGCAGAGGGCCTTAAGAGCGCGGGGATCATCTCTGACAAGAGTGCCTTCATTCAGACTGCCATAGACAGTAAAGCGAATTACAGCCTGCAGACAGGTACTTATACCTTCAAACCAGGCGAAAGCCTGTCTTCAATTATTTCTAAGATTACTTCGAAGCCGTCCGGGAAATAACCCCCCTGGAGCGGCTTTTTTTGATTATGGAGATTATATTGCAAGGACAATTCAATTGTGTTATATTAAATGACGGTGTTAAAACACACGCTGACTGATTTCGTTAAGGGTGCTTACCATTACGGGAGTTTTAACGAAAGATGACATCGGCGGAGGGCATCATACAAAAAACCAATTAGGAGGTGTGTGAAGATGGGAGTTATCTCCATGAAACAACTGCTTGAGGCAGGCGTTCATTTCGGTCACCAGACACGTCGCTGGAACCCGAAAATGGATCGTTATATCTTCACTGAAAGAAACGGTATTTACATTATTGACTTGCAAAAAACAGTCAAAAAGGTAGAGGAAGCGTACAACTTTGTGAAAAGTGTGGCTGAAGAGAATGGAACAATTCTTTTTGTCGGCACTAAGAAACAAGCTCAAGATTCTGTAAAAGAAGAAGCTGAGCGCGCTGGTCAATTCTACATTAACCAACGTTGGCTCGGAGGTACTCTGACTAACTTCCAAACTATTCAAAAACGTATCGATCGTTTGAAGACTTTGGAAAGATGGGAAGAGGACGGTACTTTCGCAGTTCTTCCTAAGAAAGAAGTTATCATTCTTCGCAAGGAGAAAGATCGTCTTGAGAAATTCCTCGGCGGTATTAAAAATATGAAGGGTCTGCCTAGCGCACTCTTTATCATTGATCCTCGCAAAGAGCGTATCGCGGTTGCTGAAGCCCGCAAGTTGGGTATCCCAATCGTTGGTATCGTTGATACGAACTGTGATCCAGACGAAATCGACTATGTTATCCCAGGTAATGATGACGCGATCCGCGCTGTTAAATTGCTGACAGGTAAAATGGCTGATGCTGTGATCGAAGCGAACCAAGGCGAACAAACTACAGCTTAATTAGCTTAGGTATATGTTGAATTAAATGAAAAGGGTGGTTGGTAGGTGCTAAAACCTCTCACTACCCTTTTTTTAAAGGATAAAATTAAGCTTTACTCCCACTAAAATTGATGGAGGTTATACTCATGGCAGTAGATGCAAAAGCGGTAAAAGAACTACGCGAAAAAACAGGCGCGGGTATGCTTGATTGCAAAAAGGCTTTGGAAGAAGCAAACGGAGATTTGACGAAAGCGGCTGAACTGCTTCGCGAGAAAGGTCTTTCCGCGGCAAGCAACAAAGCTGGACGTGTTGCAACAGAAGGTGTGGTTCAATCTTACATCCACGCTGGCGGACGTATCGGCGTTCTTGTTGAAATCAACTGTGAGACTGACTTCGTGGCTATGACAGAGCAGTTCAAAGAATTCGCTCGCGACATCGCTATGCACATCGCGGCTTCGAACCCTAAATATGTTCGCCGTGAAGAAGTTCCTGCTGGCGATATCGAGAAAGAGAAAGAAATTCTTAAGGCTCAAGCGCTTAACGAAGGTAAGCCTGAGAAAATCGTTGAGAAAATGGTCGAAGGACGTATCGGTAAATACTACGAAGAATATTGCCTGCTTGAGCAATCTTTCGTTAAAGACCCGGACAAAACTATTTCCCAATTGCTTAACGAGAAGATCAGCACAATCGGAGAGAACATCTCCATCCGCCGTTTTGCCCGTTACGAGCTGGGCGAAGGCCTTGAGAAGAAAGTTGACAACTTCGTAGAAGAAGTATTGTCCCAAGTTAAGAACTAAACAGTCTATCTTTGCATGAGGATCTGAAATATTTAGATTTTAGATCCTTACGCAAGAGCGTATAATATAACTAAATGGAATCTAGAAAAGACTGGAACACGCCGTGTTCCTTCTTTTTTAACTAAAAGTTTAACTAAGAGGCCTATAGAAATCGGTGATTTAAAGTGGAGGGTTTGCATTTGGAACAGCCTGTATTTAAACGTGTTGTCTTAAAGGTCAGCGGAGAGTCTTTAGCCGGACAGAACGGTTACGGTATAGATGCCGAAACCATTACCTCCATTGCAGAGCAGGTCAAAGAGGTCGTTGAGCTTGGTGTGGAAGTTGCAATTGTCTGCGGAGGCGGTAACATCTGGAGAGGTATTGCAGGCAGCGCTAAAGGTATTGACCGCGCAACTGCGGACTACATGGGGATGCTGGCTACTCTGATGAACTCGCTTGCCCTGCAGGACGCATTAGAACAAATTGATGTGCCAACACGGGTTCAGACGTCTATTGCGATGCAACAGATTGCTGAACCATATATCAGACGGAGAGCAATCCGTCATCTTGAAAAAGGGCGTGTCGTTATTTTTGCAGCAGGAACAGGGAATCCGTTCTTCTCAACTGATACGACTGCAGCTCTTCGTGCAGCAGAAATTGAAGCCGAAGTAATTCTAATGGCTAAGAATAAGGTAGACGGTGTCTACTCTGCTGATCCATTCGTAGATCCGACTGCTGAGAAATTTGAGCAGCTGACTTATATGGAAGTACTCAGCAAGAACCTGGGTGTAATGGATTCGACGGCATCCTCGCTGTGTATGGACAATAATATCCCGCTTATCGTGTTCGCAATAACAGAGCAAGGCAACATTAAACGTGTCGTTCTTGGTGAAAGAATTGGCACAATCGTTAAAGGGAGTGTAGACTAATGCCACAATCGGTTAAGAAAAATGCCGAAGAACGCATGGACAAAGCCATTCAATCCTTGAAGAGAGATTTGCTGACTCTTCGTGCCGGACGTGCTACTCCAGCTCTGCTTGATCGGGTGCATGTGGAATATTACGGCGCATCTACTCCACTCAATCAATTGGCTAACATTAACACGCCAGATTCCCGTACATTGCTCATTCAACCTTGGGACAAGTCGTCTTTGGCTGATATTGAGCGTGCTATTCAAAAGTCTGATCTGGGTCTTACACCGGCTAATGACGGTGCGACCATTCGTCTGTCTATTCCTCCTCTTACGGAAGAACGCCGGATTGAGCTTGTAAAGACAACGAAGAAATACGGTGAAGAAGCTAAGGTGGCTATTCGGAATATCCGCCGTGATGCCAATGACGATATTAAGAAGCTAGAGAAGACAGATATCTCTGAGGACGAATCCCGTCGTCATCAAGATGATATTCAAAAAACGACTGATAAATTTATCGCGGAAGTTGACAAAGTGCTCGCTGCGAAAGAAAAAGAGATTATGGAAGTTTAAGAGACGTAAGCGGCCCCTCCTTATATGGTGGGGTTTGTCTCTTTTTCATCACCGCTTGGAGGAAAAGGAATGATTAAAGTATTTCAATCCTGGTGGAAAAAAGAACAAAAGCAGACTCTTCCGAGCTTGTCAAAGGACAATGTTCCGAGCCATGTTGCAATCATTATGGACGGCAACGGACGTTGGGCCAATCGCCGCGGCTTACCGCGAATTGTTGGACACCAGAACGGAATGAAAGCTGTCAAACGCACGGCGATCGCAGCGGACGAGATAGGTATTAAATATTTAACGCTTTATGCTTTTTCTACGGAAAACTGGAAAAGACCCAAAGATGAAGTCGATTTCTTGATGCGTCTTCCTGAGGAGTTTCTGGCGATTGAGCTGGAAGAACTAATTGAGAAGAATGTGCGGATTCAAATGATGGGACATCCCGAAGAGCTTCCCAAGCATACGATTGCGGCTATGGAAGAAGCCATCAGACGTACCAAGCATAATACAGGTCTGGTTCTGAACTTCGCCTTGAACTACGGTAGCCGGCGTGAAATTAAAGAAGTATTCAAGGAGGCAGGACGGCAAATTGCCGCGGGATCACTTTCACCTGAAGATCTCACAGAAGAGTGGATAGGGTCCCATCTTCATTCCTCAGAGCTTCCTGATCCGGATCTGCTGATTCGCACAAGCGGCGAACTCAGACTCAGTAACTTCATGTTATGGCAGCTCGCATACAGTGAACTTTGGTTTACGGATATATACTGGCCGGAGTTCTCGAGAGATCATTTGTTTCAAGCTGTCGCTGAGTTTCAGAGGAGAACACGGCGGTATGGCGGATTATCTTAAGCAGGACGGAGGTGGACATCTTTGAAGCAACGTATCATTACAGGACTTATAGCGGGCGTGTTATTCCTTGGGCCTTGCCTAGCAGGCGGTCTATGGTATCATGGTTTAATTCTGATCATGTCACTGATCGGTTATTATGAATTTATTCGTATGACCAAGACGCCGCCCTGGAGCGGCACTGCATTACTTGGCTTCATCGGTGTCATCATGCTCGTATTTCCGTGGAAGCTGCTGGGTAGTCCTTTCCTGCCTGAGCCGCTCCAAATCATATGGTTGTTAATGCTTCTATTTTTGTTTGTTACTGTTTTTACAAAGAATGCTACGAATATTAACCATGTGGCGATGCACTTCTTGGGTGCTATCTATGTGGGGATTGGGTTCTCCTATATTGCAGAATCCCGTAATACACCGGATGGACATGGGTTGTTCTGGACCTTTCTTCTCCTGTTCTCCATTTGGGCAAGTGATGCGGGAGCCTATTTTACAGGACGCAAATGGGGGAAGAATAAGTTATGGCCGGCGATCAGTCCCAACAAAACGGTGGAAGGGGCACTTGGGGGTGTCCTTATTGCGATCGTAACGGCTTCCGTATTCGCCATTTTCTCCGGTGGACTGTTATCAATCCCGCTTGCTGTCTTGATTGGCGCTTCAGCAGCTGTGGTTGGTCAGTTGGGTGATTTGGTGCAATCCGCTTACAAGAGAGTATACGGGATTAAGGATTCAGGTACATTGCTTCCTGGGCACGGCGGGATATTGGACAGGTGTGACAGCTGGATCACGGTGTTTCCCTTTGTACATATTCTAATGCTGCTTCCCTTCAACTAAAGTTGGTATCGGGCAGAGATATGAGATGAGAGGTATGTTATGAAGAAACTGGCAATCATCGGTTCAACCGGTTCTATAGGTACACAAACACTGGATGTCGTTTCGGCATACCCGGATCATTTTCAAATTGAAGGTTTGGCTGCCGGTACTAACCTGGAGCTGTTCCTTAGCCAGGTAAAGCAGTTCAATCCGAAGAAGGCTTCTGTTGGAAGCAAAGCGCTAGCAGATGAGATTAGGCCTTACTTGCCTCAAGGCGTGCAGCTGTTCTATGGTCCCGAAGGGCTTATCGAAGTCGCGGCTGGAACAGATGCGGACATGGTAATCACTGCAGTTGTTGGCAGTACAGGTCTTCCGGCTACAATTGCTGCTATTCAAGAGGGGAAGACAATTGGGCTTGCTAACAAGGAGACTCTTGTCACAGCAGGTCACTTGGTTACCTCGTTAGCAAGAGACAAGGGAGTCTCTCTGCTTCCGATCGACAGCGAACATTCGGCTATTTTTCAATGTCTAGGCGGGGAGAATAAGTCGGATATTGCACAAATCACGCTAACCGCTTCGGGCGGCTCATTTCGTGATATGACAAGGGAACAGCTAACCAATGTAACCGTTGAGGATGCCCTTAAGCATCCGAATTGGTCCATGGGAGCTAAAATCACAATTGATTCAGCAACCATGGTCAATAAAGGGCTTGAAGTGATTGAGGCTCACTGGTTATTTGATCTCCCTTATGAGAAGATCGGCGTTTTGCTTCATCCGGAAAGCATCATTCATTCCTATGTAGAATTTCAGGATAGCAGCATTATTGCACAGCTCGGTAATCCGGATATGCGCGTACCCATTCAGTATGCACTCACCTATCCCGATCGGTGGATTTCCAAGACACCGCGGTTATCGCTCGCACAAATTGGCAGCCTGAACTTCCGAGAGATGGATTTCAATCGGTTCCCATGTTTAAGACTAGCCTTTGAATGTGGTAAAATAGGTGGTACGGCTCCATCTGTATTTAATGCAGCAAATGAGGTTGCGGTTGCCCGCTTTTTGAACCGGGAGATATCGTTTCTGAAGATTGAATCTATCATAGAAGAGACCTTGTCTCGTCATACGGTTGTGGCAAGCCCTGATCTTGAAGCGATCCATGAGGCTGATGGTTGGGCCAGGGAGACAGCTTCCCTTTTGTAGGGACTGGTCCGGAAGTAGAGATCCTTGAATACTCCGGTCCGGAAATAGTATGAATGGTGAAGAATTAGCAGGGTAATCATACACAGCGACCTGATAACAAAGGAGGATGCTCTCGATTGGAAATGCTGCAGATTATATTTCTGACGGTGCTGATGTTTTTTCTCATCGTAACTGTCCATGAATGGGGACACTATTACTTTGCGAAACGCGCCGGTATTCTGGTACGTGAATTTGCAATTGGCTTTGGTCCAAAATTGTTTTCTTACAAACGGGATGAGACTCAATTCACACTTAGACTACTGCCCTTTGGCGGATACGCCCGCATGGCAGGAGAAGATCCTGAACTTGTAGGAGTACAGCCTGGCCAGACGGTAGCGCTCCGGCTTTCGGGTCCTACGGTTACCAAGATTTATCTGGACCGGCTGGATAACCGGAAGAATGTAATTCGCGGTGAAGTTCAGTCTGCGGATCTGGAAGATAAGCTTCAGATTATTCTTGATGTTGACGGGGATAGTCAGACCTTTCCGGTTGATCCCAAGGCTGTGTTAATTGCGAAAGGCAAGGAAATTCAGATTGCCCCAAGGGATCGCCAATACGGAAGCAAAACCGTTGGACAGCGTGCACTTTCCATATTCGCTGGACCCTTGATGAATTTTATTTTGGCTTTTATTTTGTTCGCTCTGCATACACAAATGGCGGGAATTCAAATTGAAAATCCAACTTATCTGGAAATTGGTGAAATTTCAAAAGGAATGCCAGCAGATGAGGCTCATTTGCAAAAGGGCGATATCATAGATACGATCAATGGAGTTAAGGTCGGGGCAGATCGTGATAACATGATTAAGCTGATCTCCGCTTCCAAAGACAAGCCTATGGATTGGACAGTAATCAGAAACGGTCAGCCGCTACAGGTGACTCTTACGCCTAGGGAAATGGCGGGTCAAGAAGGTGGAAAGGTGGGGGTAACCCCTGTGTTTCCTACGCGGAGTGCCGGGTTTGGAGAGACTTTCACGACAGCCGGACACGACATGGTCAATACAACAGACGCTATTTTTCTAGGCTTCAAGCAGCTGATTAATAAATTCAACATGAACGATCTTGGCGGACCCGTTCGTACATTCGAAGTTACAGGTCAAATCGCCAAGCAGGGGATTGTACAGTTGACTTACTGGGCGGCCATTCTTAGCTTATATCTGGGGATCTTTAACCTTCTTCCGATTCCAGCACTTGATGGCAGCCGTCTTGTCTTCCTGGGTGTGGAGGCACTCCGCGGCAAGCCGGTCGATCCAGGCCGGGAGGGCATGGTACATTTCATCGGATTTGCGATGCTATTCCTGCTTATGATTGCAGTAACGTACAATGATATATTGCGTTTGATTAACGGATAAAAAGATGGAATGAACTAAAGGAATCGATCATGCAGTCTTTAGTTCAATTCATATAGAAATTCAGGGTTATTTAATGGGAGGACAACGTTTCTTATGGCGAACGAAGACAAACAGTTTGTGACCGAAATTACACCCCAGCAGGAGGATTTCTCGCGCTGGTATATTGATGTAATCAAAAAAGCGGATCTAATGGACTATTCACCTGTTCGGGGCTGTATCGTGTTTAAGCCTGACGGGTATGAGATCTGGGAACATATCCAGCAAGAGCTGGATCGGCGTTTCAAAGAGACTGGACACCGGAATGCATACTTCCCCTTGTTCATCCCGGAGAGCTTTTTCCAGAAAGAGAAAGAGCATGTGGAAGGATTTAATCCTGAGCTCCCTTGGGTAACTGAAGCAGCTGGTGAGAAGCTGGAAGAGCGTCTTGCCGTTCGTCCGACTTCTGAGACCATGATCGGGCATATGTACGAAAGATGGATTCAGTCCTATCGTGATCTTCCGGTTCTGATTAATCAGTGGGCGAACGTGGTCCGCTGGGAGAAACGGACTCTCCCATTCCTACGCACAAGTGAATTCCTCTGGCAGGAAGGGCACACTGCACATGAGAATGAAGAGGAAGCACGCGAGGAAACGATGAAGATTCTGGAGATCTATCGTGACTTTGTTGAGAATTATCTTGCGATCCCTGTTATTGTGGGTCAGAAGACCCCGTCTGAGAAATTTGCGGGTGCTGTGGATACTTTCTCGATTGAAGCTATGATGAAAGATGGCCGCGCCGTACAGGCGGGAACCTCTCATTATCTCGGAACTAATTTTGCCAAAGCTTTCGAAATCAAATACCTGAATCGTGAAAATGTACAGGAGTATGTTCACACCACTTCATGGGGTGTCAGCACACGTCTGATCGGTTCTCTGATCATGGTCCATGGGGATGACCGAGGTCTGGCTCTCCCACCTAAAGTGGCTCCTAAGCAGGTCATGATTATTCCGATCGGCCCTCCTAAAACTCGTGATTTGGTTGTAGGTAGAGCAGATGAATTGTTCAGTGAGCTGAAGAAGGCCGGTGTCCGTGTAGGTATTGACGACCGTGCAGATGTACGTCCTGGCTGGAAATTCAACGAATATGAAATGCGCGGAGTTCCGATCCGTCTTGAGATTGGACCTCGGGATATGGAGAACGGTGTATGTGTTCTGGTATCCAGAATTAGCGGAGAGAAGAAGGTCGTTGAGCAGGCTAATCTTGTTCAAGAGGTTCAGGCAATGCTGGAGCAGGTTCATCAAGAGATGTATGCTCGCGCTAAATCCTTCCGCGAAGAGAATTTCTATTCCGTGGATACTCTGGATGAGATGAAAGCCAAAGTCGAAGAACAACGCGGCTTCACCCTTGCTGGCTGGTGCGGTTCTGATGCTTGTGAGGACACCGTGAAGAGCGAGACTGGCGCAACAAGCCGGAACATTCCATTCCGTGCTGAGGTGGAGAAGCACACTTGTCTCGTGTGTGGCGAACAGGCTAAGCACACCGTGTTATTTGCCAGAGCCTACTAAAATAGCGCCCCGATCAGAAACGTCATGTAAAGTTAGCAGGTAACCTGCATTACACATAGTACAGAGGGGGCTTCCGGCAGTATGTTGATTGGGCAAGAATGCCCGCAACTCTCGGTCTGGAAGCCTTTTTTATTTCAGGCAAATGAAACTGATGGAGATAGCACGAATTCGAGCTTTATAAGTGTCAGCATATAAGAATTAACGTATTTGAGGTAAGAAGGGGAGGGGAACATGAGCCAAGCGGGGGACAAGAGAACACGGTTTGAGCTCTTAATGAAGCAGACGGAAATTCCGGGCGCTTTAATTGATGCCCATTTCCTGGATGGATGGATTGAGAAGGTAGAAGTAAGTCGAAGCAATAAAGAATGGAAGATCGTTATTCATAAAGAAACACTGGTGCCTGGCCAGGTTTATAGGACTTTTTGTCTCCAGGTTCAGGAGAGAATGCAGCACATCTCAAAAATCAGTTTTGAATTTAAATACGCGAGTGGGATCACCAGCACCCAGATCGTTTCGGAATATTGGAAGCTGTTTCTGGAATGGGTTCAGCGTGAGGTTCCTTCCGTCAACGGATGGATGACAAGGGCGACCTTTGAAGTCGAGCAGGACCTGGTTGTTATTTCCATGAGCGATGCGACGTCGCTTGAGCTTGCCAAGAAGAAGGGCATAGATCGGGCGGTAGTAACTTTTTATGAAACCTACTTCGCACTTCCTTTAAGGGTAAAGCTCCAGACGGGTGAAGGCCGTAATGAAGCGTTTGAAGAATTCCAGCAGCGGATTGTCGAGGAAGAACGTGAAGTTATTCAGCAGATGATGACCAGCATGGAGCCAGAGCCAGAGCCTGAAGATGATAGCGGGGAAGTAGTTAAGCTTCAGGTAGGCTATGAAATCAAGGAACAGCCAACACCGCTCAAGGATATTCAGGATGAAGAGAAGAAGATTACGATTCAAGGAACGATCTTTGGTCTTGAGAGCAAAGAGCTTCGTAACGGAAGCACACTCTTTACGTACTACCTGACTGATTTCAGTGATTCTTTGCAAATGAAGATGTTCGCCAAGAACAAGGAAGATCTCAAGATCATGAATCAGCTTGCAAATGGTAAATGGGTGAAGGCTCGCGGACGTATCGAATATGATCGCTTCATGCAGATCCCCGAGCTTGTTATGATTCCTTCGGATCTGACAGAAGTTGGAGCGCCTGCTGGACGCAAGGATAATGCTCCCGAGAAGCGGGTTGAATTCCATCTGCACACGACCATGAGCACCATGGATGCGGTAACCCCGATTGATCAATATGTCAAAATGGCTGCAAAATGGGGCCACAAAGCCATAGCCGTTACCGATCACGGCGGAGTTCAGTGTTATCCTGATGCCGCCAAAGCGGCGAAGAAGAACGGAATCAAGATGATCTACGGTGTAGAAGCTAACGTAGTCAATGATAATGTGGCTGTTGTGCTTGAACCAAGGCCACTAGAACTGAAGACTGCGACGTATATTGTCTTTGACATCGAGACAACAGGGTTGTCAGTTACTCAGAACAACATTATCGAGATCGCCGCAATCAAAATGGTGGAAGGTAAGGAAATTGACCGTTACGCTACGTTCGTCAACCCTCATGAACGTATTCCTTATAACATCCAGCAGCTGACTAACATCAATGATGACATGGTCAAGGACGCACCGGATGTTGAGCCTGTGCTGAAGGAATTTATCGAGTTTGCCGGGGACGGTGTTCTAGTGGCTCATAATGCCAGGTTCGACGTTGGTTTTGTCAACGCCAAGCTTAAAGATTTGAATATGGAGCCCCTCAGCAACTCTGTGCTGGACACACTGGAACTTGCAAGATTGCTGTATCCAACTTTGAAAAATCACCGTCTGAATACTCTGGCGGCCAAATATAAAGTCTCCCTTGAAAATCATCACCGGGCTATTGATGATACCGTTGCCCTCGGTGAGATCTTGAACGGCCTGCTTGAAGATGCCGCCAAGATTCAGGGGATCACCATGCTGGATCGACTGAACGATCATGTTGGTAAAGACTTGTCCAATGTTCGTCCGTTCCACTGTAGTATTTATGCGCTTAATCCTGTGGGCAAGAAGAATTTGTTCAAGCTGATCTCCATGTCCCATACCGAATATTTCAAACGTGTGCCTTGCATCCCGAAATCCAAGCTGGTGGAGATGCGCGAGGGTCTTCTCGTTATATCCGGATGTGAGAAGGGCGAGTTCTTCGAAGCCGTGCTTAATAAGTCGGTGGAGGAAGCCGAGGAAGTGGCTCAGTTCTATGACGTACTGGAGATTCAGCCGCTAACCATGTATATGCATCTCGTGGAGAAAGGTCTTGTAGGCAGCCCTGCCGAACTCGAGACTGCAGTTCGTAAAGTATGTGAAATCGGGATGAAGCTCAGCAAGCCGGTTATTGCCACAGGTAACGTGCATTACCTGGAGCCCCGCGATAAGCTGTACAGGGACATTGCGATTCACGGGATTACCGGGTTTAGCCCACTCAAGGATATCCGCAAGCCGGATGCCCACTTCCGTACGACGGAAGAGATGCTGAAGGAATTTGAGTTCCTTGGAAGTGAGAAAGCCCACGAGGTTGTAGTGAAGAACACATCGGAGCTGGCTGAATCCTTTGAGGAGTTGGAACTCTTCCCGGATAAGCTGTTCACGCCTATCATTGACGGGGCTGACGAGGAGATTCGGCAGACTTGTTATGATACGGCCAAGTCCCTTTATGGGGAGGAGCTGCCGGAAGTAGTGGTCGCAAGGTTGGAGAAAGAGCTTGAGCCTATCATCAAATACGGGTTCTCCGCCAACTATCTGATCTCCGAGCGTCTTGTTAAGAAATCCAATCAAGACGGCTACCTGGTAGGTTCCCGGGGTTCGGTTGGTTCGTCTGTAGTAGCTACGTTCCTCGGAATCTCTGAGGTTAATCCGCTGCCTGCCCACTACCTGTGTCTGAACAAAGAGTGCAAATATAGTGAATGGTTCCTTGATGGTAGTATTCCCAGCGGTTTTGACCTTCCGGACAAGCCCTGCCCTAAATGCGGTGAGAAATTGAAGGGTGAAGGTCAGGATATCCCGTTCGAGACGTTCCTTGGATTTAAAGGGGATAAGGTTCCCGATATCGACCTTAACTTCTCCGGAGAATACCAGCCACATGCCCACAACTATACCAAAGAGTTGTTCGGAGAGAAGAGCGTATTTCGTGCCGGAACCATCGGTACGGTTGCCGAGAAGACCGCCTTTGGATTCGCGAAGAAATATGAAGAGGATCATGGTAAAAAGTGGCGTGCAGCCGAGCTGAGCCGTCTGGCTTCAGGATGTACAGGCGTTAAGCGCAGCACCGGTCAGCACCCGGGTGGTATCGTAGTCGTTCCCGATTATATGGAAGTGGATGATATTACTCCAGTTCAATATCCGGCTGATGACACATCCTCTGAATGGAAGACCACCCACTTTGATTATCACGCCTTTGACGCGAATCTGCTCAAGCTTGATATTCTGGGTCACGATGATCCGACCATGATGAGAATGCTGCAGGATTTGACGGGGGTTGATCCTACGACGATCCCCATGAATGATCCGAAGGTTATGAGCATGTTCAACTCAACGGAGGCGCTTGGTGTATCGCCGCAGCAAATTCGAACCCCTGTAGCCACCTACGGGGTGCCGGAGATGGGTACGAAATTTGTACGTCAGATGCTTGTGGAATCACAGCCGTCCTCTTTTGCCGACTTATTGCAGATCTCGGGACTGTCTCACGGTACTGGCGTGTGGCTCGGTAATGCACAAGAATTAATCAAGAATAATACATGTAACATCAAGACCGTAATCGGGTGCCGCGATGACATCATGCTCTTCCTGATCTACAAAGCGGGTATGGATGCGGGGCTTGCCTTCAAAATTACGGAAAGCGTGCGTAAGGGTAAGGGTCTGCCGCCCGAGTGGATAGAAGAGATGAAGAAATGCAAGGTACCTCAGTGGTACATTGACTCCTGTCTCAAAATCCAGTACATGTTCCCGAAAGCCCACGCGGCGGCCTACGTTATCTCGGCTGTTCGTACGGCTTACTTTAAGCTTTATCATCCGATTGAATTTTATGCCACCTACTTCTCGGTTCGTGTAGAGGATTTCGATATCGAGCTTTGCTGTCAAGGGTATGAAGCAATCTACCGGAGAATTGAGGAGATCGAGCAAAAGGGCTTCCAGGCGCTGCCTAAGGAGAAGAATATGCTCCCGATGCTGGAAATGGCGCTTGAAATGACGGCCCGTGGACTCCGGTTCCAAAATATCGACTTGTATCGTTCGGATGCACTGAAATTTACCGTCGATGGGGATTCATTGATCCCTCCATTCTCAGCCCTTGCAGGGATCGGGGATAATGCTGCCCGTAACATTGCCGCAGCGAAGGATCAAGGTGAGTTTCTCTCGATCGAGGACTTCCAGCAGAAGTCCAAAGCAAGTAAGACGGTTATTGAGCTCTTGAGCCAAATGGGGGTATTCAGGGGGTTGCCTGAGAGCAATCAGTTATCCTTGTTTTAAGTAAAGGGCAGCCTTATTAGACCGCCTCCAGAGCTTGTGTTAGGCTGCCCAAGTCCTCATGGGATAAGGGTTCAGCGCTAGTGTAGTCAGGGTCTCTTACTTGTCAGTGTTACTGGACTATGTTATAATTTTTTTGGTAATCATGGAGATAGAACCGTTGTGTAAAGAGTGGGGAAACCCACTCTTTACTCTTTGGTATATAGGAATGAAGTTTCTTTTGGAGGTATGAACGCTTGAGCACACCTAAAATCAAAGCACATGTTGAACAATTGGCCCAGCCTTTTTTAGCGGATAACGGCTTTGAATTAGTAGACATTGAGTATGTGAAAGAAGGCAATAACTGGTTTCTGCGCGTATTCGTTGATAAAGATGGCGGCATCGACATCGATGACTGCGGACGGATCAGTGAGTACTTAAGTGAACAGCTTGATGCCAATGACCCGATTTCGACTGCGTATTTCCTTGAGGTGTCATCTCCTGGGGCCGAGCGGCCGCTGAAGAAGCCGGAGGACGTAATCAAGGCTGTTGGCAAAGACGTATTTGTGACTACATACGAGCAGATTGATGGCCTTAAGGAATTCGAAGGCCGGCTTCTTTCATTTGAGAATGACGAACTGCTCGTGGTTTCGGGAAAGAAGCAGCATACCATCCCGTATTCGAAAGTCGCCAGTGCCAGACTGGCTATTATTTTCTAACTGAAGACAAGAACGGTGAATTATGAAAGGGGGAGCTTGAAGCAAATGAGTATGGATTTTATCGAAGCTATGAATGAATTGGAAAGAGAAAAAGGAATCAGTAAAGATATTTTGTTTGAAGCGATTGAAGCTGCTTTAATCTCCAGTTATAAACGCAACTTTAATACCGCGCAAAATGTACGTGTTGACATGAACCGTCATACTGGAGCAATCAAAGTGTTCGCCCGCAAGCTTATTGTGGAAGAAGTGCTTGATCTGCGGACCGAGATTTCGCTTCCGGCAGCGCGGGAGATTAACCCGCATTTTCAATTGGACGATATTGCTGAAATTGAAGTCACACCGCGCGATTTCGGACGTATCGCGGCCCAAACAGCGAAGCAGGTTGTTACCCAACGTATCCGCGAGGCGGAGCGGGGCTTGATCTATAATGCTTTTGTAGACAAAGAAGAAGATATCGTGACCGGGATTGTACAGCGCCAAGATGCCCGTAACATTTACGTGGACCTTGGTAAAGTAGAAGCCCATCTTCCGCTTAATGAGCTTATGCCGAATGAGAAGTTCAAGCACGGAGACCGGATCAAAGCCTTCATCACCAAGGTCGAGAATACGACCAAAGGGCCACAGATCCTACTCTCCCGCACACATCCGGGTCTCCTCAAACGGTTGTTTGAGCTCGAAGTTCCTGAGATTTTTGACGGCGTTGTAGAAATCCGTTCTGTCGCTCGTGAGGCTGGATTCCGCTCCAAGATCGCGGTCTATTCCCGGAACCCGGAAGTGGATCCGGTTGGGTCATGCGTAGGTCCGAAAGGGCTGCGCGTACAGACGATTGTGAACGAGCTTCGCGGTGAGAAGATTGATATCGTCCGCTTCTCGGAAGAAGTACAGGAATATGTCGCTAATGCACTAAGTCCTTCTAAAGTGCTTGAAGTCGAAGTGTTCGAAAGCGAGAAAATGGCACGTGTTATTGTTCCGGATTACCAGCTCTCTCTGGCTATTGGGATCAAGGGACAAAATGCCCGTCTTGCTGCAAAGCTTACCGGCTGGAAGATCGATATCAAGAGCGAGAGCCAGGCCGAGCAAGAATATGGAAGACCAAGAACAGCAACTGAAGAACTTCCGCAAGATTCAATTTCTATAGATTAATGCAAAGGCGGGGGCATACAGATGAAGCCAAGAAAAATACCGCTTCGTAAATGCGTCGCCTGCCAGCAGATGATGCCTAAGAAGCAGTTGATCCGTGTAGTAAGAACACCTGAAGACGAAGTCATGATTGATTTATCCGGAAAAAAATCAGGACGGGGCGCTTATCTGTGCGGGCAGGTCTCCTGCTTCAAGCTGGCACATAAGAACCGGGCGCTAGACCGGGCACTAAAGACGACAGTGAAGCCTGAAATTTATGAACAGCTTGCTCGTGACTTCATTGCGGTGGAAGATGAGTTTACTGCAATGGCTAAACAGGAAAGTGATGACGATGAATAAGGCGTATTCCCAGCTCGGATTGGCCATGCGGGCGGGGAAAATTGTCACCGGAGACGAGATTGTATTAAAGGCCATTCGTTCTTCCGAAGCTAAACTAGTCATTCTTGCAGGGGATGCTTCCCCGAACACACAGAAGAAATTCCGCGACAAATGCGGGACGTATAAAGTCCCTTTGATAATCGGATTTAAACGGGAGCAGCTGGGTACAAGCATAGGCAAACCGGAGAGGATTGTACTGGCTTTGACGGATCAGGGTTTCGCAGCGATGATTCGAAAAACAGTGAGTAATTTGTCGGAGGTGGAGTATATTGAGTAAACAAGATAACAAGGATAAGCTCAGAGTATACGAATATGCAAAGTCACTTAATATGAGCAGCAAAGAAATCATTACCATTCTTAAACGTTTAGATATCCCCGTTAATAATCACATGAGTGTGATGGAGAATGATGCGGTATCCCGTGTGGAGAATTTCTTCAAAGATATCAGAAGCAATGCCGCAGCCAAAAGAGATGGTTCAGAGTCCAAGGACGCGCATGTTAAATCGCCGGCTTCGGTCTCCGCAGGAGGAGACCACAAACCGAAGAGCCAAGTTCAAGATCAGGGTGGACAGCGCGCAGATCACGGAAGTTCTGAACAAGCTGCCTCACTAAATAATCAGGATTCAAACAAAAATCAACAGGAAAAGCAGGTACGCATGAATAATAATAAACCCCAAAATCAATCGAATAACCAGGTTCGCAGTAACCAGTCAGCTGGCGGAAGCCAGCAAGGCCAAGGCCGCTCAGGCCAAAATAATGGAAGCCGCAGCAACACTGCTTCCAGCAGCAATGGACGTCCTCAAGGCGGAGGACAGCATGCATCCAGCACGCCGCGTCCACACAACCAACAGAACCGTAGTTCTCAGCCGCAGGCCAGAACCGCTTCTTCAGGTAACGACAATTACTCTTCTAACCGTGGTGGTCAAGGCCAAGGTCAGAAGAGAAATGGCAATAACAACAATGGAAGACCGGGACAAAAACGGTTTGATGACAACAAACCAGGCGGTTATAAGAATAACCGTGGCGGGAAGAATAATCGTGGCAGAAATGCTCAGCCTCAGGAACGCCGCGAGAAAATTGACAATACACCTAAGAAAATCATCGTTCGCGGTGAAATGACTGTAGGTGAGACAGCGAAGCTGCTTCATAAGGACGCTTCTGAAGTTATTAAGAAGCTGATCTCCCTAGGTGTAATGGCAACCATTAACCAAGAGCTTGATCTGGATACCATTCAGCTTCTGGCAGGAGACTATGGCGTTGAAGTTGAAATCAAAATCCATGTTGAAGATGACCGGTTTGAAACACTGGAGGAAACGGACGATGAAGCAGATCTGAAAGAACGTCCTCCGGTTGTTACGATTATGGGTCACGTTGACCATGGTAAAACGACCCTGCTTGATGCCATCCGTTCTACTAACGTAACCGGCGGTGAAGCGGGCGGGATTACCCAGCATATCGGCGCGTATCAGGTTGAGATTAATCACAAGAAGATTACATTCCTCGATACCCCGGGTCACGAAGCGTTCACAACGATGCGTGCCCGCGGTGCGCAGGTAACGGATATTACCATTATCGTTGTTGCCGCAGATGACGGTGTTATGCCACAAACTGTGGAGGCGATCAGCCATGCCAAAGCAGCAGGGGTCCCGATTATCGTTGCGGTGAACAAGATCGACAAACCAGATGCTGATCCAGATAGAGTAAAACAAGAGTTGACGAACTATGAACTGGTCCCTGAAGAGTGGGGCGGAGATACGATCTTTGTCAATGTATCGGCTAAGCAAAGAATCGGACTGGAAGGTTTGCTTGAAATGATTCTTCTGGTTGCCGAAGTTAATGAATATAAGGCTAACCCGGACAAACGTGCACGCGGAACTGTAATTGAAGCCGAGCTTGATAAAGGACGCGGACCGGTGGCGCGCGTACTCGTTCAGCATGGTACCCTCAAAGTCGGAGATGCTTTTGTAGCAGGTAACTGTTTCGGTCGTGTCCGTGCGATGGTTAATGATAAAGGACGCCGTCTGAAAGAAGCTGGCCCTTCAACTCCGGTCGAAATTACGGGATTGACCGAAGTGCCGCAAGCCGGCGATCCGCTTATGGTATTTGAAGATGAGCGCAAGGCTCGTTCCATTGCCGAGAAACGGTCGATTACCCAGCGTCAATCTGAAATGGGCTCCAATACCCGTGTTACCTTGGATGATTTGTTCAAGCACATCAAAGATGGAGAAATTAAAGACCTCAACGTGATCATCAAAGGTGACGTTCAAGGTTCTGTGGAAGCTCTTAAAGGCTCCCTTCAGAAGATTGAAGTTGAAGGCGTTCGTGTTAAGATCCTTCACAGCAGCGCTGGTGCCATTACAGAGTCGGATATTATTCTGGCGGCGGCATCTAATGCGATCGTGATCGGCTTTAACGTCCGTCCAGAGCCACGCGCCAAAGCGGTGGCCGATGAAGAGAAAGTGGATATTCGTCTACACCGGATTATCTATAATGCAATTGAAGAGATTGAACAGGCTATGAAAGGAATGCTTGATCCGATCTATAAAGAAAGTGTTATCGGTCATGCTGAAGTTCGTAACACGTTCAAGATCAGCAAAGTCGGTACAATTGCCGGATGTATGGTTACAGACGGTAAGATTACCCGCTCGGCTGAGATCCGTTTGATCCGCGAAGGTATTGTCGTATTTGAAGGCAAGATCGATTCCTTGAAACGTTTCAAGGACGATGCCAAGGAAGTAGCACAAGGCTATGAGTGCGGGATTACCGTTGAAGGTTACAATGATCTCAAGGAAGGCGACGTTATTGAAGCCTTTATTATGGAGACTGTAGAACGCAAGTAATTGTGAGGTGTAGTCATGGCTAAGAATCGTACAGGTCGCGTAGGCGAACAGATAAAAAAGGAACTCAGCGTTCTGATTCAAACGGAAATGAAAGATCCTCGGATTGGATTTATCACCGTAACCGGCGTTGATGTAACAAGTGATTTATCCCAAGCCAAAGTATACCTCAGTGTATTTGGGGATGCCGAGCAGAAGGAGAACTCACTGAAAGGTTTGGAGAAGGCCAAGGGCTTTCTTCGGTCAGAGCTAGGCAAGCGGGTTATGCTTCGGCATACCCCGGAACTTATTTTCAAAATTGATGAATCGATTGCTTATGGCAGCCATATCGAGAAGCTGCTTGGAGAGATTCACGAAGACAAATAAGAAGGAGACGGCAATGCAGACCAATGAACGGGAGCTCCAAGATGCGAAGGCATTTCTTATGGAGCATAATGACTTCTTGGTAGTATCGCATGTACAGCCGGACGGAGACGCAGTCAGTTCCACCCTAGCGGTGGGCTGGCTTCTCTCATGTCTGGGTAAAAATTACACTATGGTCAATGAAGGGCCTATTCCGCGCAGAATGTCTTATTTGTGGCATGCAGATCAAATTATTGATTTGTCGGACAATCCCCTTGAGACTACATACAAGCATGTAATCTGTGTGGATTGCGCTGATTTTCAGCGTGTTGGACAGACGCAGAAGTATTTTGCGGAGAATGTACTTATCCTGAATATTGATCACCATCCCACGAATGATGCTTATGGAAGTGTAAATCTTATTCATCCAAAGGCTGCCGCAACGGCTGAAATCCTGTTCGATTTGATCGAATATATGGGTACTGAGTTGACTAAAGATATCGCAACGGCTTTGTATACAGGACTGCTGACTGACACGGGAGGCTTCCGCTATTCCAATACAACACCTAAAGTGATGGCAGCAGCCTCCAAGCTCCTGCAGTATGGGGTGGATGGACCGGGCTTATCCGAACTGCTGCTTGAACAGCTGACCTATCCGCAGCTTCGTGTCCTGACAAAAGCCCTTAATAAGCTTCAGCTTAGTGAGGATGGTACGATTGGCTGGGTTAGTATCACGCCGGAGGATATGATAGAGACTGGTGCGGCTAATGAGGATTTGGAGGGCATTGTTAACTACCCCCGTAATATTCAGGGTGTCGAAGTTGGTATGCTGTTCAAAGTGATCCATGATAATGCCGTCAAAGTCAGCTTGCGTTCCGCGGGTAAGGTAGATGTTGCCGCCGTTGCCCAGAGCTTCGGAGGAGGCGGGCATGTTCGTGCTGCCGGCGCACGAATTGAAGGAAATCTCGATCAGATTATCAAGCAGGTCGTAGAACGGGTGAAAGAGCAGCTATGAGTGGTTATGAAGGTGTTTTACCGATCCATAAACCTGCGGGCTTTACTTCACATGATGTGGTGGCTAAAGCCCGGGGGATGCTAAAAATGAAACGGATCGGGCACACAGGTACACTTGATCCTCAAGTAACGGGTGTGCTTCCACTATGTCTCGGACGTGCGACTCGGGTTGTCGAGTATATGCAGGAAATGCCCAAGGAGTACGAGGCTACTCTAGTCCTTGGGATTGCCACAGATACGGAAGATATGACCGGTTCTATTACTGAGCGCGCCGAGCATATTGAAGTTAGCAAGGAGCAGGTGCTTGAAGTGCTTGAACAGTTCGTGGGAACAATCTCCCAGGTTCCTCCCATGTTCTCTGCTTTGAAGCAGGACGGCAAACGCCTTTATGAGCTCGCCCGTGAAGGGAAGACCGTGGAGCGTAAGTCACGGGAGGTCACCATCCACCAGCTTGAATTAATGTCATTCGATCCGCAGGGTCCCAATCCTACAATTTCATTTCGGGCTCTTTGCTCCAAAGGGACCTATATTCGTACACTCTGTGTAGATATAGGTAAGGCACTGGGAGTACCAGCTTGTATGTCAGAGCTTAAGCGGACGATGTCCGCAGGAATTCCTCTGGCTCGTTGTCTGACATTCGAAGAAGTAGAGGCCTGTGTTCAGAACGGAACCTTGAATCAATATTTGATTCCCGTTGACCAAGCGATCTCACACCTTGCTTCCCATCAGGTAATTCCTGAGAAAGTGAAAGCTGCTCTTCAAGGGCAGCGTCTTTCTGGGTCTGCGGTGCAGCCAGAGGTTAAGAGCGAGGAGCCAATTCGCTTATATGGTCCAGATGAAAGGTTTCTTGGGATCTTTCACCGGGAAAGGGAGACAGGTGCAATCGCTGCAATCAAAGTGTTCCTACCGGAAGACTAGAGCAGCAGTGATAGTAATTTAGCGGAAATTGCAGGTGAGAAATTTGGAAACTGTACACATATCCTATCCTTTAAATAAGGAAATTATCGAACGTTTCGCCAAGCCGCAAATTCTGGCTCTTGGACAATTTGACGGTCTGCATCTTGGACATGTCAGTGTGATTCAGGCTGCGATTAAGGAAGGGGCTGCTCATAAAGTTCCTACTTCGTTAATGACCTTCTATCCTCATCCGAAGGAAGTAATGAAGAAAGGGGATTATGATGGTTACTTGACGCCGGCCAAGGAGAAGGAAGAGCTTTTGCGCTTGGCCGGTGTTGATTTCTTATATGTCGTTGAATTTAATCAGGACTTCTCCCGGATCAGTCCCAAGGAATTTGTAACGGAGATGCTGCTTCCGCTGCAAATTCATACCGCGATTGTGGGGTTTGATTTCAGATTCGGCCATAAGGGTGAAGGTGAAGCGGACATGCTTAAGACCCTTGGCGAAGGTCACTTTCAGACTTATACTGTTCCGCCTTTTGTCATTAATGACGAGAAGGTCAGCAGCTCCGGAATTCGTAAGTATCTTCTGGAAGGCAATATTGCTCTTGCTAATGAGTGGCTAGGACGGCCTTATACACTTTCAGGCACCGTCATCCATGGGGAGAAGAGAGGTCGGACCATTGGCTTTCCTACAGCAAATGTAGAGCTTACTGAACCTTATGTGCTTCCAAAGAACGGAGTTTACGCGGTCGTTGTGAAGCACGGTGAAGATGAGCTGCACGGTGTGATGAATATTGGTGTGAAGCCAACCTTCCATAGTGGCGTAAGCAAACGCTGGTTCGAGGTGCACGTGTTCGATTTCAGTGGTAATCTCTATGGCCACGATTTGCGGGTTGAGCTTATAAGTTATATTCGTGAGGAACGGAAGTTTCAATCGATTGAAGAGTTAATCTCGCAGATCTCCAAAGATGCGGAGACGGCCCGCAGTCTGCTAAAAAGTTTGAAATAATGAAGTAAAAAGTTTACTTTTAATTATGAAATATGCTATACTAACTAACGGTATTCGCGAGAACATATTCACGCGGGTAACTGCAACCTTAGCTTGGTTGTTCGTTCTCACCGGCGGCAACGAGGCTGATGGCGATTATAATGAAGGAGGTGAATCAGGATGGCATTGACTCAAGAACGTAAGCAACAATTGATCGACGAGCACAAAACTCATGAATCCGACACTGGATCACCTGAGGTGCAAATTGCTATCCTTACGGAGAACATCGTCAATTTGACGAACCATTTCCGTTCCCACAAGAAAGATCACCATTCACGTCGTGGTCTTTTGAAGATGGTAGGACAACGTCGTAAGCTTCTTGCTTACTTGAAGAACAAAGACGTTCAACGTTACAGCGCGCTGATTGAAAAACTCGGCCTGCGTCGTTAATTTAATCTTGTTCAACACCCAAAGCAGCCTGGTTGCCGCCGGATGCGCTTGATCAAAGCGAACGGTGGCTGCCTGGTTGCTTTTTACGATAGCGCCTTTTTTGTAGAATCAACTCCTGATCGCAAGGCGATTCGCTTGCAGTGGAGCTTTTGTGCTCTATAACATTATGAATATGGGACAAGCAGGAGATAATGAAATAGATACCGAACATATAATTTTTAGATGAAACAAGGAGGGATCTCATGGAAAACCATGTGAAAATGCAGCTCGGAGGAAGAACGCTGATCCTCGAAACAGGAAGGCTTGCGAAACAGGCAAATGCTGCAGTTACTGTTCGTTACGGTGATACCGTGGTTCTGTGTACAGTGACCGCATCGACTCAACCGAAGGATTTGGACTTCTTCCCATTGACCGTTAACTATGAGGAGAAACTCTATGCGGTGGGTAAAATTCCAGGCGGATTTATTAAACGTGAAGGCAGACCTAGTGAGAAGGCAATTCTTGCAAGCCGTCTGACTGACCGTCCAATTCGTCCATTGTTCCCGGAAGGCTTCCGTAACGATGTGCAAATTGTGAACTATGTCATGAGTGTGGATCAGGATTGCGAGCCTGAAATCGCAGCTATGATTGGTACATCTGCAGCGCTTAGCATTTCGGATGTTCCATTTAGCGGTCCTATTGGCGGCGTAGCGGTTGGACGCGTGAACGGAGAGTTTGTCATTAACCCGGACATTGCCCAGCAGGAAGCAAGCGACCTATATCTTGTGGTGGCAGGAACCAGAGATGCTATCATGATGGTAGAAGCTGAAGCTAATGAAGTGCCGGAAGAAGTAATGCTCGAAGCGATTATGTTCGGACATGATGAGATTAAGAAAATTGTAGATACAATCGAAGAGCTGGTTCAAATTGCCGGCAAGCCGAAGATGGAAGTGAAGCTCCATGCGGTTGACGAAACCGTGAATAAGGAAGTTCGGGAGTATGCGGCTGACCGTCTTGTTGAAGCTGTTAGGATTGTAGAGAAGCACGCTCGTCAAGATGCCATTGATGCGATTAACGATGAGACCGTGGCCTTTTTTGAGCAAAAGTACATAGAATCGCTGGAGCTCTTGAAGGATGTTAAAGAAGTGCTGCATGACATTGTGAAAGAAGAAGTTCGCCGTCTGATTACGCATGACAAAGTGCGTCCTGACGGACGTAAGCTTGACGAGATCCGTCCAATTGAATGTGACATTAACCTGCTGCCGCGTACCCACGGCTCCGGTCTGTTCACACGTGGCCAGACTCAAGCGCTTAGCGTTTGTACCTTGGGTGCACTTGGCGATGTCCAGATTCTTGATGGCATTGATCTCGAAGAGTCCAAGCGTTTCATGCACCACTATAACTTCCCTCCGTTCAGTGTGGGTGAAGCTCGTCCGCTTCGTGCACCAGGCCGCCGGGAGATTGGTCACGGAGCGCTAGGGGAAAGAGCCTTGATGAAGGTTATTCCGTCTGAAGTAGAGTTCCCATACACGATTCGCCTTGTGTCCGAGGTTCTTGAGTCGAACGGATCGACATCACAAGCAAGTATTTGCGCAAGTACCCTTGCAATGATGGACGCGGGTGTGCCGATTAAAGCGCCTGTTGCCGGTGTAGCTATGGGTCTGATCAAAGATGGCGAGCACGTATCTATTTTGACCGATATCCAAGGCATGGAAGACCACCTGGGTGATATGGACTTTAAGGTTGCGGGTACTGCTGAAGGGGTTACCGCAATTCAGATGGATATCAAGATTGATGGAATTGACCGTTCGATTCTTCAGGATGCACTTGGACAAGCCAAAGAAGGCCGGATGTTCATCCTCTCCAAGATGATGGAAGTGATCCAGAAGCCTAAAGAAACTTTATCCCAGTATGCTCCTAAGATCTTGACTATGAACATTAATCCGGACAAGATCCGTGATGTTATTGGCGCCGGTGGCAAAATTATCAATAAGATTATTGAAGAGACTGGCGTTAAGATCGATATCGAGCAGGATGGACGCGTATTTATCGCTTCTTCAAATCAGGAGATGAACGATAAAGCTCGTTCCATTATTGAAGGTATCGTAAAAGAAGTGGTTGTAGGTGAAATATATACAGGTACGGTGAAACGCATTGAGAAATTTGGTGCATTTGTAGAAATCCTTCCGGGTAAAGACGGATTGGTTCATATTTCTCAGGTCTCCACAGAGCGTGTAGCTAAGGTGGAAGACGTTCTTGCTATCGGTGATGTGATTACTGTCAAAGTAACTGAGATCGACCAGCAAGGCCGTGTGAACCTGTCCCGCAAAGCTGTGCTTACAGCAGAGACATCCAAGTAACACCTAACAGATTACCCGCTTTATGGGAAAAGAAAAAAAGAGGCAGAGTGGTTAACCTTCTGGCTCTTTTTTTGCTTTCTATAGAACATCTCCGAAGTGCATAAACCTGCACACATAGACATATGATGAGGACAAAACTGGTTTGGAAGGATGAGTCCTGGAGATGGATCGGAGAAAATTAACTATTATTGTGGTAACCCTCAGCGCTATACTTCTGGTTGGCCAGCTGAGCGGAGTGCGGACATTTGTAGATTCCCGCGGACAGGCTGCCGAAGGTCAGTATGCATTTGAGCTCTTTGGCAGCAGTTCTGAAGATAACAAGTTGCTTCTGAAGATCAAGGAAGAGGCGGTTAAGCGAAAGGTCGAGCCTATTGACGCTGTTAATGACCGGATATGGAAAGCGATCCCTGGCTATAACGGACTTGAAGTGGATGTAGACAAGACTTATCAGCGCGCGCTGGCTCTAAAGAAAGGCTCGGAATCCACGGATTGGAACGTGGACGAAATCCCTTTTGTCTACCGTGAGCTGCCCGCTAAAGTTGGGCTTGACCAGCTGGGCGCATTGCCGATTTACCGCGGGAACCCGAACAAAAAAGTGGTTTCGTTCATGATTAATGTCGCATGGGGGAATGAGTACATCATTCCGATGCTGGATACGCTGGATGCGGCTAAAGTAAAAGCAACCTTTTTCTTGGATGGGAGCTGGCTCAAAAAGAATCCGGAGCTTGCCAAGGAAATTCAGAAGAGAGGTCACCAGATGGAGAACCACGCTTATTCCCATCCAAATATGAGTCAATTGAGTGAGAGCAGGGCAATTCTTGAGATTAGCAAAACGAAGGATCTGCTCAAGGAAACGCTGGGAGTCGATAATAAGTGGTTCGCACCTCCATCAGGAGATTTTAACCAGAAGACGGTCCAGATTGCGGCTGGGCAGGGTCTGAGGACCGTACTATGGACACTGGATACCGTGGACTGGATGAAACCGTCGCCAGAAAGTGTGGTGGCCAAGATCAGCAAACGCGTAGAAGCCGGCTCACTCATCCTTATGCATCCTACCAAGGCCTCCAAGGAAGCTCTTAAAGGGATGATTGCTGCCGTGCAGCGGAAAGGTCTAAAGCTGGGTACGGTGGAGGAAACGCTATCCCCTTCGAGAATTCAGGAGCCATAGAGTTGAGGAAATTGGCTTTTTTTGATAGGATAATGGTGCATTTATTGATCTTGATATCTCACCGTGTAGATAATTGGCATGGAAGTTTAGGAGGGCCTTTAGTGAGGAGAATACAGCTGAAAAACGGCCTTCGGGTGGTTTTGGAAAAAATACCTACTTGCCGCTCGGTCTCATTTGGCATTTGGGTTAAGACTGGATCCCGCAATGAGAGTATTGAGATCAACGGGATATCTCATTTCATTGAACATATGCTGTTCAAGGGGACGGAGCGTTATAGCGCTAAAGAGATTGCGGAACAATTCGATGCGATTGGCGGTAATGTGAACGCTTTTACATCCAAGGAATATACCTGCTATTATGCCAAGGTGCTTGATGAGCATCTTCCCATCGCGGTAGATGTACTGGCGGATATGTTCTTCCGTTCTTTAATGGACAAGAATGAACTTGCTAAAGAGAAGAATGTGATCTTGGAGGAAATCTCCATGTATGAGGATACTCCTGATGATATGGTGCATGACCTGGTCACAGAAGCGGCATATGGCAGACATCCCTTGGCTTATCCGATTCTTGGAACGGAAGAGAAGCTGCAAGGAATGGGAGCTGATGATCTTAACAAGTATATGAATGAGAAATATACTATTCAGAATACCGTGATAAGTGTAGCCGGCAATATAGATGACAGTATCATGGAGCTGCTTGAGCGTTATTTTGGCGAATTCAGGGTTGAAGGAAACGAAAGTCTTCTGGAAGCGCCGGATTTCCTCGGTGGGCTGAGATACCACCGCAAGAAGACGGAGCAAAATCATATTTGTCTGTCCTTCCAAGGGCTGCCAATTGACGACGAGCGCCAGTATGCCATGGTGCTGCTAAACAATGCGCTAGGTGGTGGAATGAGCTCAAGGCTTTTCCAGGAGATCCGGGAGAAGAGAGGACTTGCCTATTCGGTCTATTCTTACCATAGCTCTCATGCGGACAGCGGACTATTCACGGTATATGCGGGGACAGCACCTAAGCAGACCAAGGAGGTCCTTGAGCTGACTCAAGAAATTCTTCATGAGACGGCTGTAAAGGGATTGAGCGAAAGCGAACTGAGGAAAGGGAAGGAACAGCTTAAGGGCAGTCTTATTCTCAGTCTTGAAAGCACAGGAAGCCGGATGAACCGGCTTGGTAAGAACGAGTTGATGCTAGGCAAGCACTACACGCTTGATCAGATGATTGAACGGATCGAGGCCGTACAGATGGAAGACATTAGATATGTGCTCGGCACAATGTTTGAGCGTCCCTTCTCGCTGGCTATGGTAGGTTCATCGGATAAAGTGATTAATGGTTTAAGGAGAGATGAACTTGTCATATCTGGTTCAAATTAACAGACTTCCGGGAAACGAAGATATTGAGCTTCCAAGGAAAATGTCTGAGCTTGCGTCTGGGTTTGATTTGTATGCAGCAGTTGAGCAGGAAGTAATTTTGGAGCCGGGTGCACGCGGGCTCATCCCTACAGGCTTTGCTATTGCAATGCCGGCTGGTCTTGAAGCCCAAATTCGTCCTCGAAGCGGACTTGCTTTCAAGCATGGAATAACCTGTTTAAATACGCCTGGAACAATTGATGCGGATTACCGCGGTGAAATCAAAGTACTGTTAATCAATCTTGGGAATGAACCATTCACCATTGTCCGGAACGAGCGGATCGCTCAGATGGTATTTCAAGAGGTTCCTGAAGTTGAACTGGAGCAGGTCGATAAACTCAGTGATACAGTTCGCGGTTCAGGCGGATTCGGTCACACCGGCAGAAAATAAAAATAAGCTTGCATCTCCGTATATTCGGGGGTTGCAAGCTTTTTTTGTTATATCGCGAGGAAGGCCATCACCCCTTCAGGGGCAAATGCATAAGATGCTCTATATGTGCTGTTAGGAAAGGGGTGATCTCCTGCAATGCTTACGGGTATGACCATTGTGTTTCTCGGCGGAGACGCGCGCCAGATCGAGGTCATTCGCAAATGTGCGGAACTTGATGCAAACGTAAGGATTGTCGGCTTCGATCAGCTTGAGGAGCCTCCTGCTGCTGGAGTATCATCGGAAAAATTGACGACGGAGCTTCTTGCTTCAGCTGATGTGCTAGTTCTGCCCGTCGTAGCCAGTGATGATAAAGGCTCAGTACCTGTGCAGTTTTCCTCAGAGCCGATTATATTGCACGAAGAGCATTTTGCGTCGTTACCGAAGGACGTACTCATTTACACAGGAATGGCTAAAGACTTCATTCGAAGGTTGACTGCAAAATATAAGCTTGAACTTATGGAATTGTTGGAACGAGATGATGTCGCGATTTATAATTCGATCCCTACAGCTGAAGGTGCTCTCATGATGGCCATTCAGAATACGGATATCACGATTCATGGTTCAACTTGTGTGGTCTTGGGACTAGGCCGGACCGGGTTCACCTTGGCCAGAAATCTTCAGGCACTCGGAGCTTCGGTGAAGGCGGGAGTTAGACGGAAGGATCATTTCGCCAGGGCTGCAGAAATGGGCTGGAAGCCTTTTATGACAACGGATTTGGCCGATCAGGCCTCTGATATTGACTTGATTTTTAATACAATTCCGACTATGATAGTCACAGCGCAAATCATCGCAAAAATGCCCCGTCAGGCCGTTATTATCGACCTTGCCTCATCTCCAGGCGGAACGGATTTTCGTTATGCGGAGAAGAGAGGCGTTAAGGCGCTGCTAGCTCCTGGCTTACCCGGTATCGTCGCTCCCAAAACGGCTGGAATTATTATGGCAAATTGTATTTGTCAGTCGATATTGGAACAGAAGATACGGGGGGATGCTGAGTGAACTGGAAAGGAATTACAGTTGGGTATGCGATAACAGGTTCGCATTGTACATTTGCCGAAGTGATGCCTCAAATCCAGCGCTTTGTGGATGGGGGAGCAGAGGTTGTACCGATTATTTCACAGTCGGTATTAACGACAGACACACGTTTCGGCAGTTCTCAGGATTGGCAGAAACAGTTGAAAGATATTACAGGTAATGATATCATTTCTACAATTGTTGAAGCTGAGCCGCTCGGTCCTTCCAAGCGGTTGAATGTGCTGGCCATCGCGCCTTGTACGGGAAATACGACCAGCAAGCTTGCGAATGCGATGACAGACAGTCCTGTGCTCATGGCTGCTAAAGCACAGCTTCGCACAGGGAGACCGGTAGTCATCGCGATCTCTACCAACGACGGGCTTGGCTTTAACCTGGCCAATATTGCAAAGCTGGTAGTGGCGAAGAATATCTATTTCGTTCCTTTCGGGCAGGATAATCCTACTGGAAAGCCAAATTCATTAGTGTCCCGTATGGATCTAATCCCGGAAACCTGCTATGCCGCTTTACAAGGGCAGCAGATCCAGCCCGTGATTATTGAACATGCCCAGCAAGCTTAACCATAGTAATAATAAACTTATTATATATAGTACCGATTAGAGAAGGGGAGACGAGCCAGATGAGTAAAACGAAATTGAATGTCGCGGTAGTAGGAGCGACGGGAGCTGTAGGAGAACAAATTATCGGATTATTGGAGAAGAGAGATTTCCCGATCGATAAGCTGAAGCTCTTATCTTCGGCCCGTTCTGCAGGAACCCGCGTTACTTTTAAGGGACAGGAAATTACCGTTGAAGAAGCTGGCCCGGACAGTTTTGAAGGTATTGATATCGCTTTGTTCAGTGCAGGCGGAGATATAAGCAAGGAGCTTGCGCCTCACGCGGTGCGTCATGGAGCCGTGTGTATTGATAATACCAATGCGTTCCGTATGGATCCGAATACACCGCTTGTGGTTCCAGAAGTAAATGAGTCCAAGATCAACGAACATCAGGGGATTATTGCCAATCCGAACTGCTCTACGATCCAGATGGTAGCTGCGCTCAAACCGCTGTATGACCGCTATGGAATTTCCCGGATTATTGTATCAACTTATCAGGCGGTATCTGGCGCTGGTGCCCGTGCGATCGATGAAATGAAGCGGCAGACCAAGGAAGTATTGGAAGGTAACGATTCGAATCCTGATATTCTTCCTGTTGGCTCACTACCGGTCAAACATCAAATTGCCTTTAATGCGATTCCGCAAATTGATAAATTTCAAGACAATGGATATACACTCGAAGAGTTGAAAATGGTTCGTGAAACGAAGAAAATTCTGGATGATGAGTCGGTTCTAGTTACTGCGACATGTGTTCGTATCCCGGTTGTCTATGGCCATTCCGAATCTGTGTACGTCGAATTGAAGGAAGATTACAATTTGGAGGATGTGCGCAGTTTGCTGTCTGATGCGCCTGGGGTTACTGTTGTGGATGATCCGGCTAATCAGCTCTATCCTCTTGCAACGGATGCGGCTGGAAAGAATGATGTATTTGTGGGACGTCTTCGTCGTGATCTTACGAATGAACGCGGCCTGAATTTGTGGATTGTATCTGATAACCTGCTTAAAGGTGCCGCTTGGAATGCGGTACAAATTGCGGAGATTATCGCAGCTAATAAATCGAAGTAACCCTTGGTCATACGCTCCTTTCTTAGCAGAAAGGCGGCGTATGTCTTCTTTTGACAACATACTGGAGGAATAGCAATGCGCATCATGGTGCAGAAATTTGGAGGCACATCTCTTGCTACACCTGAGGCAAGGGAACATGTCGTACGTCATATCCGCAGAGAGCTTGCGGCAGGTTATCGGCTGGTCGTCGTTGTCTCAGCAATGGGAAGAAAAGGTGACCCATATGCCACGGACACACTGCTGGATTGGGCTGCCGTTAATGGAGGATTACTGCCTGCTCGCGAAAAGGATTTACTGCTGGTCTGTGGTGAAATCATTTCTGCTACAACTCTTTGTGGGCTGCTTGAACAGGAATCGATTTCGTCTGTCGTATTAACAGGAGCTCAGGCTGGATTCCGTACGGATGAGCAGTTCGGAAATGCCCGAATTCTGGACGTTGTTCCAGCAAGAGTGCTTGACGAGCTTGGCACGAAGGACGTTGTAATTGTGACTGGCTTTCAAGGGCAAAGCTTGAACGGTGATTTTACAACTTTGGGCAGAGGCGGTAGTGATACTTCGGCAACTGCGCTTGGAGCCGCTTTACATGCTGAAATTGTAGATATCTATACCGATGTAAATGGCATACTGACCGCGGATCCCCGTATAGTTGAGGACGCACGGCCCTTATCGTATGTTAGTTATGCGGAGATTTGCAACATGGCTCATCAAGGGGCTAAAGTTATACACCCTAGAGCGGTTGAAATTGCCATGCAGTCAAGTGTTCCGGTCCGGGTTCGCTCTACCTTCTCGGATAGTGTCGGTACGCTGGTAGCTAACCCAGAAGGCTTTCAAGATGTTCAGACAGGCATTGTGGATCGTTTCGTGACTGGGATTGCCTATGTAAGCAATGTAACCCAGATTACGGTGCATTCGGCTGGTAAGGGGCATCAGCTGCAGCTTGAAGTCTTCAAAGCCATGGCGGAGAATGCTATCAGTGTTGATTTTATTAATGTAACCCCCGCTGGAGTCGTTTATACGGTGTTCGACAGCGATAGTGTCAAAGCAGTTGCGGCGCTAGAAGAGCTCGGTTTCAATCCGCAGATCCTAAATGGATGTGCTAAAGTGTCCGTGATTGGCGGAGGAATAAATGGAGTACCGGGAATCATGGCCAGGATCGTTGAAGCGCTAAGTGAGCATAATATCCAAATTCTGCAATCGGCAGATTCGAATACAACGATATGGGTTCTTGTGAACAAAGAAGATATGGTTCAGGCACTTCGTGCGTTGCATACCAAATTTGAGCTACATCGGTGATCATTTGCCTTCGAATATAGAAAGAACGGCTTAACCATACTTTTTTGAGGAGGAGTTAAGGTGGAATTCGGAAGATTAATAACTGCCATGGTCACCCCGTTCGACGAGCAGGGACACATCGATTGGGAACAGGCAGCGAAGCTTATAGATTACCTCATTGATGAACAAAAGTCAGACGCCTTGGTCGTATGTGGAACTACGGGCGAGTCTCCTACATTAAGTGATGAGGAGAAGCTGCAGCTGTTCGATTTTGCAGTTAAGCACACCTCCGGCCGATGCAAAATTATCGCCGGAACCGGCAGCAATAATACTGCACATTCCATCCATCTTACTGCAGAAGCTGAGAAGCTGGGCGTGGACGGTGTTCTAATTGTTGTTCCTTATTATAATAAGCCAAGCCAGGAAGGCTTGTACCGCCATTTCGAAGCTATCGCGAATTCAACTAAGCTGCCGGTAATGCTGTATAACGTTCCTGGTCGTACTGTGATCAGTATGAGTACAGACACCATTCTGCGGCTTGCTCAAATTCCTAATATTACATCTATCAAGGAGTGCGCGGCGCTGGACCAGGTAGCACAAGTTGCTAATCAGGCGCCGGAAGGCTTTGTCGTATACTCTGGAGATGATGCTGCTGCCCTGCCCGCACTTGCGGTAGGTGCGTATGGAATCGTAAGTGTAGCCAGCCATTTTATCGGTGAACCTATGAAACAAATGATTCAGGCTTATCTGGAGGGTCATGTGGTGGAGGCTGCCAAGCTTCATCAACAGCTTCTCCCTGTTTTTAAAGGATTGTTCGAATGCCCGAATCCAGTAGCCGTCAAATTCGCGTTAAATGAGCGGGGAATCAAGGTAGGTTCCGTACGGCTCCCGCTTGTTCCACCTTCTGAGGAAGAGGCTGGTTCGATTCGGAAATTGTTTGACTAAAATGGTTGATTTATCAGGGTGAAAGTCAAATTAAGGCTGATCTGCTAAAAACCGATGTCCTGTTCAAGGCATCGGTTTTTTCATTGTGGTGCAAGGTAACTATATCGGGTGATCAGTGATTGACTTGTTTTTTGCCAAATTGATCATGTATAATGAGGTCAAGTGACTGGGTGCGGTATATTTTTGAAATTTTACTATATACGGGTTGACTATAGAGTGGCCTTTGTGGTGTGTTAGTTCACTCCGTATAATCGAAATGATAACGACGTCCAATACATTTAGGAGGGTTAGATTCACTTGTCCAAAAAAAATAACATTGATAAACTAACGATCTTTGCACTGGGCGGCGTCGCAGAAATCGGGAAGAACATGTACGTAATTCAGTATGCCAATGACATCGTTGTCATTGATTCCGGTCTTAAATTCCCGGAAGAGGACATGCTTGGTATCGACATTGTTATCCCTGATATTACTTACTTAACGGAGAACCGTGATAAAGTAAGAGGCATTGTCCTGACTCACGGGCACGAAGACCACATTGGTGGCCTGCCTTATGTTTTGAGACATCTTAATGTCCCGGTCTATGGAACCAAATTGACTTTGGGACTTGTGGAGAACAAGCTGAAAGAAGCCAATTTGCTCGGCGATACCAAACGCATTCTGATTAATGCGGATTCGGAGATCCAGCTTGGAGCTTCACTTAAAGCTACATTCTTCAAGACAAACCATAGTATTCCTGATTCTGTCGGCGTCTGCATCGAAACACCTGAAGGTAACGTAGTACACACGGGTGACTTCAAGTTTGATCATACTCCAGTCAATGGTCAATTTGCAGATCTGCAGCGTATGGCTGAAATTGGACAGAAAGGCGTTCTTGCCTTGCTATCGGATAGTACGAATGCCGAGAAGCCAGGATTCACGCCATCTGAGAAAAATGTCGGCGTAGTACTTGGAGATATTTTCCGTAAAGCTCAGCAGCGTGTAGTTGTTGCTACCTTTGCTTCCAACGTACATCGTATTCAACAAGTATTCGATGCGGCTTTTGCTACAGGACGTAAAGTAACCGTAATTGGTCGCAGCATGGTCAACGTTGTGTCTATTGCTTCGGAGCTTGGTTATCTGGATGTACCGGATGGTATCCTGATCGAGCCGGAAGAAGTGAACAAAATGGCCAGCGACCGTGTGGTTATTCTCTCTACTGGCAGCCAAGGCGAGCCAATGTCTGCGCTTACGCGGATGGCACGTTCTACTCACCGTAAAGTAGATATTTTACCAGGGGATACTGTAATTATTGCTGCTACTCCAGTACCTGGTAATGAGAAATATGTGGGTCGTACGATTGACGAATTGTTCCGTCTAGGAGCTGAAGTCATATACAGCGGTTCCAATTCCGGTGTACACGTATCCGGACACGGAAGCCAAGAAGAATTGAAGTTGATGCTGAACTTGATGAAGCCGAAATACTTCATCCCGATTCATGGCGAATATCGTATGCTGCGCAAGCATGCTCTGTTGGGTGAATCCGTAGGAATTCAGCCGGAAGACATCTTCCTGATTGAGATCGGGGATACCATTGAGATTCAGAATGGTGTCGCACGCAAAGCGGGTAAAGTCCCTGCCGGAAATGTTCTTATTGATGGACTAGGCGTAGGGGATGTCGGTAACATTGTACTTCGCGACCGTAAGCTGCTCTCCCAGGATGGTATTCTGGTCGTAGTAGTTACGCTGAGCAAGCAGGACGGCACGATTGTATCCGGTCCAGACATCATTTCTCGTGGTTTCGTGTACGTAAGAGAATCGGAAGGGCTTCTGGAAGAAGCTAACCGTATTGTTACCAGCACTCTGGTTCGATTGATGAGTGAGAATGTAAATGAATGGGCTTCCTTGAAGACGAATGTTAAGGATGCGCTTGGACGCTTCTTGTATGAGCAGACTCGTCGTAGACCAATGATCCTTCCAATTATTATGGAAGTATAATGCAGCTTATATAAATTGGGCACACAGTCGCCCTCTATCCTGCCGGAATTGGACGGTTCCAGGCAGGATAGGGGGCATTTCTATATCCTGAAGCTTTATTTAACTTATGCATAGCGCGGTGAAGGTTCACGGCATACTAACCAGGTGACTGCAAAATTTGCAGAATAAGCGTAAAGTGGAAGGATGGGCATGATGAATAATCAGCAATTATCGCCAGGTAGTACAAGTTTTCACTCAGAATTACCTCCACCTGAAGCACCCGCTGAGAAAAAGCCACCGGTAGTGGATTACATTCAGCAGCTAGGTCAAACTTCAGTGCCAGCAGCCGATATATCCAATCTGTACTGTCTGACCATTATAGGACAGATCGAAGGACACATCGTTCTTCCGCCTCAGAACAAAACTACGAAGTATGAGCATTTAATTCCCCAGCTTGTTGCTGCTGAGCAGAATAAGCAAATCGAGGGAATCCTGATTATTCTGAATACGGTAGGAGGAGATGTTGAAGCAGGTCTGGCTATAGCTGAGATGATCGCTTCACTTACTAAGCCAACTGTAACAGTAGTTATTGGCGGAGGTCACAGTATTGGTGTGCCGATTGCCGTATCCTCGGACTATTCCTTCATTGCGGAAAGCGCAACGATGACCATACATCCAATCCGCATGACGGGTCTCGTGATCGGTGTTCCCCAGACTTTTGAATATATTGAGAAGATGCAGGAAAGGGTGGTCCGCTTTGTAACCTCCCACTCTAGAATTTCATCGGAATTATTCAAAGAGCTAATGTTCAAGACGGGTGATCTGAACCGGGATATAGGAACAGCTGTAGGCGGAGCCGATGCGGTAAATTACGGTCTCATTGATGGACTGGGCGGGATTGGAGAAGCCCTGACTTACTTGAATCGTTTGATTAGCGAAAGAAAGGGTTCGCAGACAGGGGGCTTGACTCAATGACCCATTACACCATAATTCCGTGGGAGTTAATATGGGAGAGCTCGGATATCGAGGAGACATACGGAGAAGTTGAAGTGGGCGGGGTACTTCTGCAGGTTCGTCTTGAGCAGGGGAACAAGGCAACGATTGTTCGGATGCTTAGAGGGGAGCTGGAAGATTATTTGAATCCAAGCTATGCGCCCGGTCAGGAGATTGTCTATCTGCCCTCCCTCCAAAATCGACGTTAAACGACGGGTTATCCTATAGGTTGCCCCCTTGGAATATGTTATAATATTCTTCTGGGGGTGGTCCTATTGGCCGGGAAGCGAAAGAAGAAAAAAGCCACATTAGGCAATGTGCTTAAATACGAAATTTACGGGATCATCCTGATCACATTATCCATAATTGCTCTGGCTGGTGAGGCGGCCGTGGGACACACTTTGTTTAAGATGTCTGCCATGATCCTGGGCAAGTTCTACTTCGTCATTCCCCTTGTGGGAATATATGTGGGCTTGACCGTTATGATTCACCGCAAATGGCCCTCCAAATGGAGCTCCAGAAGAACAGGTGTAGTTATGATCGTGTGTGCACTTGCACTCATGAGTACGATATCAGCGATGCAGTATAAGCTTGCTCCTGTGCTGCCGATTACACCAAGCAATATTTTAATGCAAATTCATCATGATCTGCAGTTCGCTCTGACTAAGGTCGGTTCAACCGGTGTAGCGTCCATGTTCAATCTGGACATCAGCGGCGGCTATGTAGGTGCGCTGGAATTTATCCTTTTCTATGTATTGTTCGGAATTACGGGTGCCAAGCTCATGATGATTGTGATGTTCGCAATCAGCTTTATGCTAATAACAAATCTGTCCTATGTGGAATTGTTTAGTATCCTTAAGAATCGTACAGGCAAATTGGCAGCTCAGTTAAGCCGTAAGTACCGGCTGCTTCGTCCTTCTCCTGTAGTAACGGAAGGGAAGACTAAAGGAAAGGCCAAGGATGTTAAAATCAAGCCTATTCCAGAAACAGATGATTATGATTATGAAGATGAGGATCTCGAAGAGCGCCCACCCGTACAGGAAAGAGCGCGGACTAAACCCGTCTTCTTCCAGCTTCTTGGATTTAAAGACAAGAGCGAACAGTTACAGCAGGGAGCACCATTACAAGAAGATCGTGAAGATGATTACGCAGATGGTAATTGGAACCAGGAGGAATTACATACGGAATTCGGAACTGAGCCCCAGCGGAATGAACCTAGTCTGATCATTCGTGATTTCTTCGACCAGATTCAGCGTGAGGATCGAATCGAAGATGAGAAGGATGATTCTGGAATACATCAGGATGAGGACTCACCTTCAGCCTTCGTCTCACAAGAAGATTTAGGTGATCCAGTTGATATATCCCAAGTTGCTCAAGACGGGATTACCCCGCCGGGAGAAGCAGAGTTGTCCGGTTCAGATGAGCTTATCGACAGCTTGCCTGTCCTTCCTCCTAAGCCCGCGCCAAAACCGTACAGGCTTCCTTCTTTCAAATTATTGTCGAAAGGGACCAGTGGTGCTAAAGCAGGTGATCAGGCAGATTATATGCAGACCGCACGTAAGCTGGAAGCAACGCTGGAGAGCTTCGGAGTTCGGGCCAAAGTGCTGGAGGTAGTACGCGGACCTGCTGTTACTAGATACGAGATTCAGCCTGATATAGGGGTTAAGGTTAGCCGAGTCGTGAATTTGACCGATGATATTGCACTTGCGCTTGCGGCCAAGGACATCCGGATGGAGGCTCCTATTCCCGGCAAATCGGCCATTGGAATCGAGGTGCCGAATAGTGAAGTCTCTGTAGTTACCATGCGTGAAGTCATGGAGACTCCAACGTTTCAGGATGCCGAGTCCAAGCTGTCTATCGCCTTCGGAAGAGACATTTCTGGACAAACTATTGTGGGGAATTTGGCCAAGATGCCCCATCTGCTCGTTGCCGGAGCTACGGGTTCGGGTAAATCTGTGTGCATCAACGGAATTATTACAAGCATTCTATATAAGGCCAAGCCAGATGAAGTTAAGTTTCTGATGGTGGACCCTAAAATGGTTGAGCTTAATATGTATAACGGAATTCCGCATTTGCTTGCTCCTGTTGTGACAGACCCTAGAAGGGCTTCATTGGCTCTGAAGAAGATTGTCGTGGAGATGGAGAAGCGATATGAGATGTTCTCCAAATCAGGGGCACGTAATGTGGAAGGTTATAACAACATGATGAAGGATAACCCGGCTGCCGTTCTTCCCTACATTGTCGTGATCGTGGATGAGCTTGCGGATCTGATGATGGTTGCAGCTAATGATGTGGAGGATGCGATTGCGCGTCTTGCTCAAATGGCCCGCGCAGCGGGAATCCATCTGATCATAGCAACTCAGCGGCCATCGGTCGACGTAATTACAGGGGTTATTAAAGCTAATATCCCATCGCGTATCGCCTTTGGTGTGTCTTCCCAGGTCGATTCCCGCACAATACTGGACATGGCTGGAGCCGAGAAGCTGCTTGGCCGGGGGGATATGCTCTTTATGCCTATGGGAGCTTCCAAGCCCGTACGTGTGCAGGGGGCATTCATGAGTGACCAGGAAGTGGAATCCATTGTGGATTATGTGCGTGGACAAGCTCAGGCCGAATATGACGAGACCTTAATACCTGAAATCGATGATACTGCACAAGAGCCAGAGGAACAGCTCGATGAGCTGTATGATCAGGCTGTCCAGATTGTGCTTGAAGCGAAGCAGGCATCCGTATCCCTGCTGCAGCGCCGGATGAGAGTTGGCTACACCCGTGCTGCCCGGCTTATTGATTCTATGGAAGCCCGAGGCATAGTGGGTCCATATGAAGGCAGTAAACCAAGAGAAGTTCTTACTTCGATTGAGCAATATAGACAGAGTAGAGTAAGTTCTTAATTTCTAGCATTGACAAATGCCCCGCACTTTGCTGCGCGGGCTCTTTTTTTTTGATTGGCTGTGATCTTTCATACCAGTGAATAGGAAGAGGCAGGGGTTGTCATACTAAAGTTACCATCTCAACACACAAGAGAAAGGCAGGACTTGACGTATGAACAACAAGAAAATCTGGTTGGCTGCCGGATTGGCCTTATTATTGGTCTGTACACTACTTGGAACTTTCCATCTGAGTAAGACAAAAATCACGCCAGCCACAAAAGAGAGTCACGATAATGCGTTACCCGTATTCAGTTCTCAGGTCATTAAGATGGGTTCTTTCGGACAGGATGTATACGAGCTTCAAGGAAGACTAGCCTATCTTGGATTTTATCATGGAAAGCTTGATAGCCATTTTGGGGAGAGCACCCAAAAGTCTTTGAAATGGTTCCAGTCAGAATTCGGAATGACACCGGACGGTCTTGCTGGCGCCCAGACTAAGTTAAGGCTCTATAACGCCACCAAGGACTGGCAGCCCAAAGCATCCTCTTATAACCCAAACCCTGATCAGAATGCCGAAACTGAAACAACGGAGTCAGGGAAAGGTGAAGGACAGAATACAGCAGCCGAGAATAACAAATCTAATAATAAAGAATCTAATAATAACTCAGGCGAGCTTGATGCCTCGAATCCGCTTGGTCTTTCCGAGAATGATCTTAAGATTATGGCCAATGCGGTAAACGGTGAGGCACGGGGTGAGCCATTTGAAGGGCAAGTCGCAGTAGCGGCGGTCATATTGAACCGCGTTAAATCACCTAGCTTCCCGAAAACGGTCTCAGGTGTTATCTTTCAACCTGGTGCATTTACGGCCGTAGCTGATGGCCAGATCTGGCTGGAGCCGAATGAATCTTCACGAAAGGCAGTCAGAGAAGCATTAAACGGCATGGATCCTTCCGGGGGATGCCTGTACTACTTTAATCCGGAGACAGCGACATCGAAATGGATCTGGACAAGACCGCAGGTTAAGACCATTGGGAAGCATATCTTCTGTATGTAAAAGTGAAGTCTGGTAGAAGAAGCAACCCAGGGGCTCCCCCCGGTTGCTTCTTTACTTTGGAATGGTATAGAATGGATTTAAATTTGGCTGAATTATGAAAAAGCAACTGATTGAATATACTTAACAATAGTCTCTCGTAAAGGGGTTTTGTCCTTGAACAAGTCTTTGTTTGAACGCGGAAGCGTAAACAATATCCGAATTCACGTACTGCCGACCAAAAGGTTTAAAACTTTTGCGATTTCTGTATATGCCGGAATTCCCCTCCAGGAAGAAACGGTAGCAACAACAGGGTTAATCCCGTTCGTTCTGCGTAGAGGTACTGTTTCCTATCCGGAGACAACCAAGTTCAGGGAACAGCTTGAGCAGCTGTATGGGGCTGGATTTGGCTTTGATATTTATAAAAGAGGCGATTACCAAATCGTACAATTGCGAATGGACACTATTAATGACTCCTTTGTGAGTAGTGAGGAATCACTACTGGAGCAATCCTTCTCTTTCCTCGGGGAGGTCCTCACCCAGCCAGTGACCGAGAATGGAACCTTCCGTGCCTCATATGTTGCAGCAGAAAAGGAAACGGTCCGCAAAAAACTGGAATCGATTATTAACGATAAAATCCGCTATGCAGCTGAGCGATGCCTAGAAGAGATGTTCCGAAACGATCCTTACCGTCTTCATCCACTTGGAAGCCAAGCTGCGCTAAGCGGTATTACTCCAGAAGGTCTATATCGTGCTTACGAAAGCTGGCTGCAAGAGGTGAATCTGGATTTGTATGTGGTTGGGGATACTTCTCTGGATGAAGTCACCCGTCTTGTGGAGAAGAGCTTCAAGATTGAACGTCCCCATGAGAAGCAATATGCCAAGACGAATATTAGCTTTGAGACCGGTGATGTGCGCACCGTTGAGGAGAGCCTGAACGTGAATCAAGGCAAGCTCAACCTTGGTCTTCGAACCTCGATCAATTATGGCAGTGACGAGTATGCTTCGGCGCTGGTTTATAATGGTATTTTGGGCAGCTACCCACATTCCAAGCTGTTCATTAATGTGCGTGAGAAAGAAAGTCTTGCGTATTATGCTTCCTCAAGATACGACGGACACAAAGGAATGGCAACCATTCAGTCCGGAATTGAGATTGCCAACTATGAGAAGGCGCTTGAGATTATTAAGAATCAGCTTGAGGCTATGCGCCAAGGTGAAATCAGTGACCTTGAGCTTAGTCAGACTAAAGCGATGATTCGCAACCATGTAGTTGAGATGCAGGATTCCGCATTTGAGATGATCGCTTACGACTTTAACCGGGTTATTTCAGGTAAGGAACGAACAGCGGAAGAGCTTCTTGAGCAGGTTGAGCAGATTACTTCCAAAGAGGTAACGGATGCTGCCCAGACGTTCCATTTAAATACCGTTTACTTTTTGAAAGGCGAGAAGGGGGAATAACCGGTGGAGAAATTTCAGTACGAGAAACTTCAGGAAACCCTGTACCATGAAGTGATGGATAACGGACTTCAAGTTTACGTTCTTCCCAAGCCGGGTTTCCAAAAGACATACGCAACATTCACCACTAAATATGGCTCAGTTGATAACCACTTCCGTGTTGAAGGCCAGGAAGAAATCTCTGTGCCGGATGGAATTGCTCATTTTCTCGAGCATAAAATGTTTGAGGAGCCCGAAGGTGACATTTTCGCGACATTTGCTTCTCAAGGCGCTTCCGCGAACGCTTTTACGAGCTTCGATCAGACAACATACCTGTTCTCGTCAACCGAGAACATTGAAGCCAATTTGGAGACACTGATTAATTTCGTGCAGAACCCTTATTTTACGGATCAGAATGTGGACAAAGAAAAAGGTATTATTGGGCAAGAAATTGGCATGTATGCGGATAATCCGGATTGGCGAGTGTATTTTGGCTTAATTGAGGCCTTATACAAGGTTCATCCGGTCCATATAGATATCGCGGGAACCGTGGAATCGATTGGTACGATTACCAAAGAGACACTTTACACCTGCTACAATGCTTTCTATCATCCAAGTAATATGCTTCTGTTCGTTGTAGGCGGGGTGAAGCCTGAAGAAGTATTTAATCTGGTAAGAGCAAATCAGGCCCGTAAGGACTATAAGCCACAAGGTAGAATTGAGCGTTTGTTCGATGATGAGCCCACATCTGTTAATGAACGCAGACGCACTACCGGATTGCCCGTATCCCTTCCTAAGTGTTTATTCGGCTTCAAGGAGACGAAGCTTGGAATTACGGGTGTGGAGCGGATTAAGCTTGATCTGACGACCAAGCTTGCCCTTGATTTGCTATTCGGCTCAAGTACCGAGCTATATCAGAAGCTGTACGACCAGGATTTGATATCGGATGGATTCGGCCATGAATATAACAGTGATCCCAATTATGCTTTCTCGGCCATAGGTGGAGACACCCGTGACCCGGAAGAGCTGCTAAGAGTGATCGCGGAAGAAGTAAATGCCCTTATTCAAACGGGCTTTAAGCCGGAAAATTTTGAACGTGCGCGGAAGAAGAAGATTGGTGGATACCTGCGCATGATGAATTCACCTGAGAATATTGCTCATGAGTTCACCAGGTACAAATTTAGGGGCGGCGATCTATTCGAGGTTCTTCAGGTATATGAGTCAATCACCCTTGATGATGTCAATCAGCGTCTCAAAGAGCATATTAATTGGGATCAAATGGCAGTGTCTCTTGTGGTGAGCCCTGAATGAGTTTTGAAAGTGGGAGAGAGAAGAATATCAAGAATATGACCGTATTAATTACGGGAGCAAGCAGGGGAATAGGGGCATCCATTGCTGAAAGGTTCGCCAGAGAGGGACTAAATGTGATCATTCACTATAGCAGCTCCCATGAGAAGGCTAATGAGGCGGCCCGCAGATGCATGGCATATGGTGCCAAAGTGCTTACCATTAGTGCGGACTTAAGAGTTAGGGATGATATTATCCGCATGAAAGAGAAATTAGAATTACACGGATTATTCCCAGATATTCTGGTGAATAATGCGGGAATTGCCAGTTACGGGATGCTGGAGGATTTAACTGAAGAGCAATGGGACGATGTAATGAATGTGAATCTGAAGGGTGTATTCCTTTGTACACAGACATTTATGCCCTATATGGTCCGTAGGCGTTTTGGACGAATTATTAACGTCTCCTCCATTTGGGGGATGTCGGGGGCTTCATGCGAAGTTGCCTATTCTGCCGCCAAGGGCGGAGTTAACGCATTTACCAAGGCACTCGCCAAGGAATTGGCTCCCTCTCTGGTCACGGTTAACGCCGTGGCCCCAGGGGCGGTTCACACGGATATGATGGCCAGCTTTGAGGAGGCGGAGCTGCGCCGGCTGGAGGAAGAGATTCCTGCCGGAAGACTAGCTACCCCCGAAGAAGTCGCGTCACTGGTTTACTTTTTGGCCCTGCCTGAATCTGGCTACATCACGGGTCAGATTATTAGCCCAAACGGCGGCTGGATTACGTAGGTCACCCAAATTATCCCGCTGTATAATCTGATTCCAATAATCACATATTACAACTGTTGATCTTAAATCTTAGCGCCATGCGAAGGAGGATTTATCATGTCAACAGTGCTGAATAATTTCGATTCTTGGAAGAAGTTCCTTGGAGACCGGGTGAAACATGCGGAAAATGCGGGTATGAGTGAAGAAAGCATTTCCAATTTAGCCTACGAAATCGGCGGGTTTCTAGACGACAAGGTTGATCCTCAGAACGCCTCAAACCGGGCTCTCAAAGAGATCTGGGATGTGGGCAATGAGGAAGAACGCAGAACCATTGCGAAGCTGATGGTGAAGCTGGCTAAGAAGTACGCCTAGATCAACACCCTGGAAAAGCTCCCTTTTTGGGAGCTTTTCTGCCATATTCTGAGGTGGACTTGCCTTTCAAAATTATTTTATATATCATTAACAGGTAATGTTGATTTGAATAAAAATAACATTAATTTGCGTTAATCCACCAAAATATTAGATTTATGCAAAATTAATCGGATTTTTTGTTGAAATTTATACAAAGAAAGCTGGATGGAAGAGGTGAACCGGTTGAAGCAAACACAGTGGTACATGGAGTACAAAATACATAGAAACCGGCCGGGACTTCTGGGGGATATCGCTTCCATGTTCGGTATGCTTGGGGTTAATATTCTAACCATTAATGGGGTTGAAGGACAAACCCGCGGCATGCTGCTGGAATGTGAAGATGATGAGAAGATTGCTCTTCTGGGCCAAATGCTCAGCAAAGTTGATAATATTACGGTTCTAGCGCTGCGCAGCCCACGGCTCGTGGATATTTTGGCTGTCAGACATGGTCGTTATATAAATAGAGATTCTGATGACCGCAAAACGTTTCGATTCACACGCGATGAGCTTGGGTTGCTTGTAGACTTTTTGGGTGAATTATTTAAAAGAGAGGGTCATCAGGTGATTGGCCTTCGAGGTATGCCGCGGGTAGGGAAGACGGAATCCATTATTGCAGGCAGTGTCTGCTCCATGAAGAGATGGACTTTTGTGTCCTCTACGTTATTAAGACAAACCGTCCGCAGTCAGTTATCTGAAGAAGAGTACAACCCGAACAATGTATTTATCATTGATGGAATCATTAGTACGATTCGTTCGAATGAGAAGCATTACCAGCTTCTTGAAGATATTATGACTATGCCTTCAACTAAGGTCATTGAGCATCCTGATATTTTCATTAAGGAGTCGAAGTACGAGTACAGTGACTTTGATATTATTATTGAACTTCGTAACAATCCGGACGAGGAAATCGTTTATGATACGTTTACTACGCTTTACACAGAAGATGTATAACTGCGCTGAATATTGACAGGAGGTGATGGTATGTCGGATCTGGGCCAGCAATTGAAGGAGGCCAGACTTCAGAGAGGTTTGTCGCTGGACGATGTTCAGGAAATGACAAAAATTCGTAAAAGATATTTAGAAGCCATCGAGGCGGGAGATTACAAAGTGCTCCCAGGAAGCTTTTATGTGCGAGCTTTTATTAAGACATATGCAGAGGCTGTTGGTGTGGATTCAGATGGCCTGCTTGAGGAGCATCGGAAGGATGTTCCGGTATCTGAGCCGGAACCTACCATGGAGCCCGTAATTCAGAAGAGAAGAAGCAGCCATGCTGCTACCGAGCGGAATTCGAAATGGCTGTCAACAACGCTAATGTGGTCTTTTGCAGCGCTGATTGTGATTGTGATTTACATTGTTGTCTCGAGAAATCATGGATCTGACAGCAATAAGACACCTGATCCGACTCCGGTTACAGATACCAAAGCACCAGTCACAACAACTCCATCTAAGACAGAGACTACTTCACCTCCTGCACAAGGCGGGGACCAAAATACTGGGGGCGGGCAGACCGGTACAGATAGCCAAGGACAGACAACGGTACCGGGAACAGGAACAACGGACCCGAATTCTGGTACTGCTGAAGGTACCCAGCCCGGGACAGGTACAGATGCAACAGGAACCGGTACTGTGGATTCAGGTACGGCTACGGTAACGCCTGATGGGAAGAAGGGCAGCACGACCAAGTTCAAAGTAACCAGCAGTGGTGCTACACCGGTCAAAGTCGAAATTAAGGCTTCCGGCAAAAGCTGGGTGGAAGTGCGGAAAGGAACCTCACGAGGTGAGAAGTTGTTCTACCAGAATATTGAGGACGGGGAAACCCAAAGTTATGATCTTGGGCCTGAAGGGCTGTACATTAAATCAGGAAATTCAAATAACACTGTAATTACGGTTGGGGGTAAGGTTGTGACTGATGGAAAAAATACAACCAAAATCCAGCTGAATTTGGATGACGGCACTTCAGCTCAAAGTACAACTGACTCCGGTTCTAGCGATTCAACGAGTGAGACGACGGACTCTAGTACTACGGGAACGGATACCACTGGCACAAGCACCAATTAGGTTACAGTCCTTGGATTACTGCGTCTGTGTTTGGCTTTTACCCGAATAACAAGGGCTTGAGGCTATAGGTACAATTAAGCAGATATACCAACACTCATGACAGGCGTCTATACCGGTTTGAAGCGGTTTGACGTCTGTCTGTTTGTGTTACAAGAAAGTTTTTCATATAATAATAAAACATAAGACGAACGAAGGGATTGTGACAAGATGAGTAGTGAAAGTTCTTTTGATATCGTGTCGAAAGTAGACATGCAGGAATTAACCAATGCGATACAGCAGACAGAGCGTGAGCTAGAGACTCGTTATGACTTTAAGAACAGCAAGAGTTCGATTAAAGTCGAAAAGGATGTTCTGGTTGTAACCTCGGATGATGAGTACAAACTGACCTCAGTTATTGATATTCTGCAGTCGAAGATGATCAAGCGGGGACTGCCGATCAAGAACCTGGAGTACGGTAAAGTGGAACCTGCCTCATTAGGCAGTGTTCGTCAACGTATTACTTTGAAGTCAGGCATTGACCAGGATAATGCTAAGAAGATCAATATCCTCATCCGTGATTCCAAGCTTAAGGTGAAGAGTCAGATTCAGGGAGATCAGGTCCGTGTAACCGGGAAAAGCCGGGATGATCTGCAGAGTGTTATTCAACTTCTTCGCAAAGCGGATTTGTCTGTTGACCTTCAATTTACGAATCTTAAATAATACCGTAGGGTCTCTTGATATGCTCCGAAATGCATATCTATCGAGACCTTGCTTCATTTTGACACGGTATAAGCCGTATATTATACTTGTAGGGATAAAACGGGGAACGGCAGCAGATCACTGGGGGTACAAGATGACAGCTAACGATTACGTCATAGTTCTTAAGCAGTATAATTTAGTTCATTTTTTTACATATTCTATTCATGATTTGTCAGGGGAGGGTGTTCGATGAATTTGCCCAACCGAATTACATTAGCCCGCATATTTATGATTCCGGTAATGTTGGTGTTCCTGCTTGTGAACCTGAACATGGACTGGTGGTCATATCCTTTGACTTGGGGAACCTACACGCTTCCGCTCAATCATTTGATTGGAGCTCTACTGTTTATTATTGCAGCTAGTACGGACGGGATTGATGGCTATCTAGCACGCAAAAATAACATGGTGACTAATTTGGGGAAATTGCTGGATCCATTGGCAGATAAGCTCCTGGTCGCTGCGGTGCTGGTCTCTCTTGTTGCACTAGGCAAATGTGATGCATGGATTGCTGTTGTTATCATCAGCCGTGAATTTGCTGTAACCGGATTACGTGAGGTAGCCCTGCTTGAGGGTTCTGTTATTGCGGCCAGTAAATGGGGTAAAATTAAAACAATCACTCAAATTGTTGCAATCTCAGCCCTGCTTTTGAATAATTTTCCCTTTGCCTGGGTACAGTTCCCCTTTGACGATATTGCGATTTGGGTTGCGGCTCTGATTACGATTTACTCTGGAATTGACTATTTCATTAAGAACAAGAACATACTTTCTTTCTCCAAAGTTTGAATTTTACTAGAAGAGGATGCCATTTGCCCTTCTTAACGAGGGAGTTGTGATAGCAAATGAAAGCTGAAATTATTGCCGTAGGGACAGAGCTTTTGCTTGGTCAAATTGTAAATACAAATGCCCGCTATTTATCAGTGGAATTAGCAGCACTTGGAATCGATGTTTATTTTCAAACTGTGGTCGGAGATAATCTGATACGGCTCCAGCAGGCAATCAAGATAGCGGAGGAGCGGGCTGATCTAATTATTTTCTCAGGCGGCATTGGGCCTACTCAGGACGATCTCACGAAAGAAGCTTTGGCAGCAAGTCTTGGACGTGAGCTCCATATCGACCGCCAAGCGATGGATAACATTGACCGTTTCTTTAAGGATCGGGAGCAGCCAATGACGGAGAACAACCGGCGTCAGGCCTTGGCGATCGATGGCGGAACTCCACTGCCCAATGAGACAGGACTCGCTGTGGGTAATGCAATCACCCAAGGGGAAAAGCATTATATCGTCCTGCCTGGTCCGCCTAAAGAGCTGATGCCGATGTTCGAGAACCAGGCTAAGCCATGGATTATGAGTCATGTGCTCACAGGAGAAACACCGCTCTACTCCAAAATGCTGAAGTTTGCTGGAATCGGGGAATCCGCACTGGAGACGAAGCTGCTGGATTTAATTGAATCGCAGAGTGATTTGACTATTGCTCCTTATGCCAAGGAAAGTGAAGTGACAATCCGGCTGTCTACCAAGGCTCCGCTTGAAAGCGAAGCCCTTGCTAAGCTTGATGGCATGGAGAAGGTTATTGAGCAGCGTTTATCTGATTACTTATACGCTAATCGGGACGTACCTATTGAACAGGTTATTGTGGAAATGATGACCGAGATGAACTTAACGGTCAGTGCTGCCGAAAGCTGTACTGGCGGACTATTAATGCAGGGGATCACATCTATTCCCGGAAGTGCTACAGTATTCATGGGCGGACTTGTATGTTACTCCAATGAAATGAAGAAAAAGCTCTTAAATGTACCTGCGCATCTTCTTGAAGGAGAAGAGGCACCGGGAGCCGTTAGCAAGGAAACAGCTGAAGTATTGGCTGAACAGGTTCGTATTATTACGGACACGGACTTCGGATTGTCTATTACAGGTGTGGCAGGCCCAGCATACTCAGAAAGGAAACCGGTTGGCCTCGTATATATCGGGATTTCTGAGCGGAATGGAGCAACCAGCTCGTTTGAATTGAATCTTAAAGGCAATCGTGAGACGATTCGTCTTAGATCTGCCAAAGCCATTCTTTATCGACTTTGGCTACGCCTTAAGGAATTGCGGTCACAACATGAATAGTGTATTTAGCCCGTAGAACTCTAGCGCCAAATGCTAAACTTGCAGCTGGGAATATACTAAGGTATAATTAAGAGACGGAAGAACCGTAGCAAACTAAAGTGTTGCTGCGGTTCTTTTGTGTTAATATTTGGAAATCGCGGCACCGCAGAAGAGAGGTGTCCGCTCAGAAAAAAACGAATGTATGTTCTAAAAAATGCTTGGCAAACGCTTCTAAACAAGGTACAATTATAAATGTAAGGCTTTCCTGTATTTATCATTTTGAAGGATGTGAGCTAATGTCAGATCGTCGTGCAGCGCTGGATATGGCGCTTCGTCAAATAGAAAAGCAGTTCGGTAAAGGATCAATTATGAAGCTTGGGGAATCCACTCATATGCAGGTGGAAATTGTTCCCAGTGGTTCTATAGCATTGGATATAGCTCTTGGTACTGGCGGATTACCCCGTGGCCGTATTATTGAAGTATATGGACCGGAATCTTCCGGTAAGACAACTGTTGCATTACACGCCATAGCTGAGGTACAGAAGGTAGGCGGACAAGCTGCATTTATTGATGCAGAGCATGCGCTTGACCCATCTTATGCGGGTAAGCTTGGTGTTAACATTGATGAATTGCTTCTGTCCCAGCCGGATACGGGCGAACAAGCTTTGGAGATTGCGGAAGCACTGGTTCGCAGTGGAGCTGTAGATATTATCGTTATTGACTCTGTTGCCGCTCTTGTTCCTAAAGCGGAAATTGAAGGCGAGATGGGAGATTCCCATGTGGGCCTTCAAGCAAGATTGATGTCCCAAGCCTTGCGTAAGTTGTCCGGGGCAATCAGCAAATCCAAGACGATTGCGATTTTCATTAACCAGCTGCGCGAGAAAGTGGGAGTTATGTTCGGTAATCCCGAGACTACACCTGGTGGCCGGGCATTGAAGTTCTATTCAACTGTTCGACTGGATGTACGTCGTATCGAAACTATCAAAATGGGTAACGATATGGTAGGTAACCGTACAAGAATCAAGGTAGTTAAGAACAAAGTGGCTCCTCCATTCAAACAGGCTGAGATTGATATCATGTATGGTGAAGGGATTTCCAAGGAAGGAAGTCTGATTGATATCGGAGTTGAGCAGGATATTGTTGATAAGAGTGGCGCTTGGTATTCATTCTCTGGTGAGCGTTTGGGGCAAGGACGTGAGAATGCGAAGCAGTTTCTTAAAGAGCACCCGGAAGTTGCGGATGTTATTGAGAATAAGATTCGCGAAGCCAGCAATTTGACTACTGTTGTCCCAGCAGCTTCTGCAAGTGAAATTGAAGAAGAAAGCAAAGAAGAGCTTGCTCTTTTTGCAGATGAATAAATAATTTAGTGTGGCGCTCTATCGAAGGTGTTTACCGGAGACGGAGCGTCTTCTTATTATATAGCGGAGAATATTACAATGGATGAGGGAAAGTATAGAAAAACTTCAAATGGACGGGAGAAGTATGTAAGTTCGCGATCGAATAAGCAGCTACAGGAGCGGGGAATTTACGATATTTCGGAACAGTACGAGCAGGATGAAGAAGATTTTGACGGCTTGGCGGATTTTCCAGAAGATGAGGCTTTAAGCATTACTGCTGTGGAAAGTCTGAAGCGGCCAAAGTTTCGATACCTCATTCATTTTGGCCCGCATCATGTTCAAGTTCATGAAGATGTAATGATCAAGTATAGGATGATTAAGGGGAATTCATTTACCAAGTCGGATCTGCTTGAAATCATAGCCGCTGATGAGAAGCAGCAGGCTTATGTTGATGCCTTGAATTACCTGGGCCGTAAGCCCCGAACTACCCGGGAAATATCTCATCGCTTGAAGGAAAAAGGCAGGGAAGATCAGGTTATAATAGAGACTGTTGCAAGACTTGAGAAAGAAGGGCTTGTTAACGATGCATTGTACGCTCAGGAATGGGCTGGCCAGCGTATTAAGAACCGGGGTAAGGGTAAGATGTGGGTTAGACAGGAACTGCGTCAGAAGGGCGTTTCTAAGCCTCTGATTGAGGAAGCACTTGGGAGTGTATCAGAGGAAGAGGAATTCCGTAGCGCATTAGATATGGGCGCGAAGAAGTGGCGTCAGACCAGCGGAGAGATAATGGACAGAAAGCGCAAGACAGGGTCTTATCTGATGAGACGCGGCTTCCCTGGCTTGCTTGTGTCGCGAGTCCTCCGATCCTTAGTACAGGAACAACAGGACTCCATAGATGGTGAAATGGACTATGCTGAATTTGATTGAACCACTTGTAGAGAGAACACGGTCATATGCTTGACAATTTCTTTCATCAAATAATAAAATGAACTTGAATCTGTATCGATAGAGTCCCTTTTTCCTTCCAAAGAATGCGACTTCTATATTTAGATTCTTATCACCAACTATGAAGGTATACTGCCTGTCAATTTCTGTGTACTTTCGCAGAATCTACTTGAGCAGCTTACTGAATTGGCATGTGTACATCGTTTTATTTGTATGATGATGGATGTAACATTATTGACAACTGCACACATCCCAGGGAATACCTTGGACTAATCAACGAGGAGGTGAACAGAAATGGAACCTTGGATTTCGATTATTCTCGTTGTAGCCGCACTATTCTTTGGGTTCGTGATCGGATATTTTATTCGCAAATCTCTTGCTGAAGCTAAAATTTCCAGTGCTGAACATGCTGCCAGTCAAATCCTGGATAATGCGAAGAAAGATGCAGAGGCACTGAAGAAAGAAACGGTTCTCGAAGCGAAGGATGAGATTCATAAGCTAAGAGCCGAAGCTGATAAAGACATTCGTGAACGTCGGAATGAAACCCAACGGCAGGAAAGACGTCTGTTGCAAAAAGAAGAGTCGCTGGATAAAAAATTAGAATCACTGGAACGCAAAGAAGAGCAAGTGGCCAACAAAGAGAAACGAATTGAGGAAACTCAACAGCAAATCGATTTAATTTACAAAAACCAGGTCTCCGAGCTTGAACGTATTTCCAACCTGACTATGGAAGATGCGCGAAGCATTATTCTGACAAACGTAGAACAGGAAGTAAGACACGAATCGGCTCAACTGATCAAAGATATCGAACAGCAGGCTAAAGAGGAAGCGGATAAGAAATCCAGAGAAATCATTACCTTGGCGATTCAGCGCTGTGCTGCTGATCACGTGGCCGAGACTACCGTGTCTGTGGTAACGCTGCCGAACGAGGAAATGAAAGGACGGATTATCGGACGAGAGGGACGTAACATCCGTGCTCTTGAGACGCTTACAGGTATAGATCTGATCATCGACGATACGCCGGAAGCGGTTATTCTGTCAGGTTTCGATCCTATTCGCCGTGAAATTGCAAGAACTGCACTCGAGAAATTGGTGGCAGATGGCCGGATTCACCCTGCCAGAATTGAAGAAATGGTTGAGAAATCACGCAGAGAAGTGGATGAACGTATCCGTGAGTACGGGGAACAAGCTACATTCGAGGTGGGTGTACACGCCCTCCATCCGGATCTGATTAAGATTCTCGGTCGCCTGAAGTTCCGGACAAGCTACGGTCAGAATGTTCTGAAGCATTCGATGGAAGTGGCTTATCTTACCGGGCTTATGGCTGGAGAACTTGGAGAAGATATCGTACTCGCGAAACGTGCCGGACTTTTGCATGATATTGGTAAAGCGCTTGATCATGAAGTGGAAGGCTCTCATGTTGAAATTGGCGTAGAGCTCGCGAAGAAATACAAGGAGCATCCGGTCGTTATTAATAGTATAGCTTCTCACCATGGTGATGTTGAAGCTACTTCTGTTATTGCCATGCTGGTAGGTGCAGCCGATGCACTGTCCGCGGCAAGACCGGGAGCCCGCCGCGAAACACTTGAAACGTATATTCGTCGACTTGAGAAGTTAGAGGAAATCTCAGAATCTTTCGAAGGTGTCGAGAAATCTTACGCAATTCAAGCCGGACGGGAAGTTCGGGTTATGGTGCAGCCTGAGAAAATTGATGACGCGGAAAGCTTCCGCTTGGCAAGAGATATCACGAAGATGATAGAAAGTGAACTGGATTATCCAGGTCATATCAAAGTTACTGTCATCCGGGAGACTCGGGCGGTTGAATACGCAAAGTAAAGGAAATGCTGAGAAGTGGCCCCTTAAGGGGGGCCGCTTTTTCATTGAGTGGAATTGTGACTTAATGTAAGAGGTTCCGCAGAATAGAAGGGAATGAACGTACATGAAGGTCTTGTTTATCGGAGACATCGTAGGGAATACAGGCAGGAAAGCGTTAAAAGAGACGCTTCCTTTGCTCAAAACAAAGCATAATCCCCATATTATTATTGCGAACGGGGAGAATGCGGCGGCTGGTCGGGGAATAACCGAAGCAATTGCTAAAGATTTTTTCGATATGGGTATTCATGGTCTTACCATGGGAAATCACACCTGGGATAACAAAGAGATTTTTGATTTCATCGATGATGAGCCTAGGATGATTCGTCCCGCGAATTTCCCTCCAGGGACTCCTGGACTCGGAAGTACGCTTATCAAAGCGAATGGCAAGGAGTTAGCTATTGTTAATCTGCAGGGAAGAACGTTTCTTCCGGCAATTGACTGTCCTTTCAGAGCAGCTGATGAAATTGTTGACCGGCTTAGGCAAAAGCACAAAAACATCCTGGTAGATTTCCATGCCGAGGCAACGTCCGAGAAAATTGCCATGGGCTGGCATCTGGAAGGCAGGGCTTCTATGGTAGTGGGTACGCATACACATGTGCAAAGCAATGATGATATCGTGCTCCCGGGAGGCACAGCCTATATTACCGATGTTGGCATGGTCGGCTCACGTGAAGGTATTTTGGGAATGGAAAAGGATGCGGTGTTAAGGAAATTCAAAACTCAGCTTCCGGTAAGATTCCAGGTGGATTCGGGCAAATGGCAGTTCCATGCTGTTCTGGTTGACATTGAGGATGGCACTGGGCGTGCCAAGAGTATTAAGAAAATAAGACTTCTCGAAGATGAGTGGATTATGGATTAGAAGCAATGCTAGCCGGGTAAGTATCTTGTGGAAATGTAAAGATGGGTAAAAGAAGGAATTATTTCACTTTTCACGAATAGAATTAATTAGTGGAATCAAACCATCATTCCCAGGAGGTACTTACCATGGAGGTATTAAAAGTTTCAGCAAAATCCAATCCAAACTCCGTTGCCGGTGCGTTAGCAGGAGTACTAAGAGAACGTGGGGCTGCTGAACTTCAGGCTATTGGGGCAGGTGCTCTTAATCAAGCCATCAAAGCAGTCGCGATTGCCCGGGGATTCGTAGCTCCTAGCGGAGTGGATTTGATTTGCATTCCTGCTTTCACGGATATTGTTATTGATGGAGAGGACCGGACGGCAATAAAGCTGATCGTAGAGCCAAGATAAATAAGGATAATTACTCTGCCTGTTTACACTTGTAGACGGGCTTTTTTGCATGTGATTTTCTCAGTAGAACTTAAGTACCCTTACCCCGAGAAAGGTGAGTGAGCTATGAAATATGAGGTGATAGATTTTCACTGTGACGCACTAAGCAAGATGCAGTTCAACGACCATATTAATTTTCAGAAAGACAGTAGACTGGATGTGGATTTGGAGAAGCTGAAGCAAGGGAATGTAAGTTTGCAAGTTTTTGCCATATATCTATCCGAAAGGCTGGGTAGCCCCAGATTCAGCCATGTGCTGGATCAAATCCAGATTTATCAGGAGAAAGTAGTGAAAAGCGGTATAAGACCTCTATGCTGGCAGGAGGAAATGGATCAACAGACTAAGGGGCAGCCATGGGGACTGCTCTCATTGGAGGGTGCAGATGGGCTGGAAGCTAATCTGCAATATTTAAGGATCAGCTTTGAGCAGGGAATTCGATTCCTAGGGATCACTTGGAACTATGCGAACTGGGCTGCGGACGGGGTCCTGGAGCCGAGAAATGGTGGTTTCACCAAGAAAGGACTGGAGCTAGTTCAAGCTTGTCATCATCTAGGGATCATTCTGGATGTGTCACATTTATCGGTAAAAGGCTTTTGGGAGCTTGTCACACAGGCCAAGCAGGCAGATAGACCTTTCATTGCCTCACACTCCAATGCATACCGCATTTGTCCGCATCCACGGAATCTACATGATGAACAGATCCAGGCGATCATCAGTCTGGGGGGCAGAATAGGAATAACGTTTTTTCCTAACTTTGTGAAAACAAATGGGCCAGTTCAATTATCTGATCTATTAAGACATATTGAACATATCTGTTCGTTGGGAGGAGAACAGCATCTCATGTTCGGATCAGATTTTGATGGGATTGATGCCTATATATCCGGGCTTGAGGACGCAGCCAGCTATCCATATCTGGTGTCGGAGTTACTCAAGCACTATCCGGAAGCGCTGGTAAAAAGATGGCTTTTTGGAAATGCGGAATCGTTTTTAAGAATCCATCTCCCAAAAAGAAAGAAAACGCTTTAATCAATCTTGTGTAGAGATCGTTCCAATCGCAAACAACTATATGAAAATCTCGAGAAAACGCTTGCTTTTTAGTCTGTATAGACATAAAATTGACATGGTTATGACAATAGATAGTCATAATCGGCATAGGTCTTTAGATATACCAATGTCTCTTTAACTCTCTAATTATGTAAGTTGATATCTCCTAATGGGATACGATTGAAGGGGTGGGCGATCTTGATTAATCAATTATCATGGAAGATCGGTGGACAGCAAGGTGAAGGTGTAGAAAGTACAGACCGTATTTTCTCTACAGCATTGAACAGACTAGGTTACTATTTGTATGGATACCGTCATTTCTCCTCACGGATTAAAGGCGGACACACAAACAATAAAATTCGTATCAGTACAAACCCGATTCGGGCAATTTCTGATGATCTGGATATTTTGGTTGCTTTTGACCAAGAAAGTATTGATTTTAATGCACACGAGCTACGTGAAGGCGGAGTCGTTGTAGCAGATGCTAAATTTAATCCAGTAATTCCGGAAGGAACGAAAGCTACCTTGTTCGCGGTGCCAATTACGGCGATTGCGGAGGAGCTTGGTACTTCCCTAATGAAGAATATGGTTGCTTCTGGGGCTTCTTGGGCACTGCTCGGACTTCCTCTTGAAGTATTTAATAAAGCAGTTGAAGAAGAATTCGGACGTAAAGGTCCGGCTATTGTAGAGAAGAATATTGAAGCAGTACGCCGCGGTGCGGAATACGTGCTTGAGCTTGCGGGCGGACCGCTTGAAGAGTTCAAGCTTCAGCCTGCCGATGGCAAACAAAAGCTGTTCATGATCGGTAACGATGCAATTGCACTGGGCGCACTCGCAGCCGGCTGCCGGATTATGAGCGCTTATCCAATTACACCTGCATCTGAAATTATGGAATACCTGATCAAGAAGCTGCCAAAGTTTGGCGGAACTGTTGTTCAGACTGAAGATGAAATCGCAGCCATTACCATGGCAATTGGTTCCAATTACGCGGGTGTAAGAACAATGACGGCTTCCGCCGGTCCTGGTCTGTCTCTGATGATGGAGGCTATTGGCCTTGCGGGAATGACCGAGACCCCTGTAGTTATAGTAGATACCCAGCGTGGGGGACCAAGTACAGGTCTTCCTACCAAGCAGGAGCAGAGTGACATTCATGCCCTGATCTACGGAACACATGGTGAGATTCCTAAGATTGTTCTTTCTCCTAGTTCAATTGAAGAGTGCTTCTATGATACGGTTCAGGCGTTCAACCTGGCTGAGAAGTATCAAGTGCCAGTCATTTTGGCGACTGACCTTCAGTTGTCCTTGGGTAAACAGTCTTGTGAAGAGCTCGACTACAGTAAGATTGTGATCGATCGTGGCAACATCGCAACCGAGATTCCTGATCGGGAAGACGGTTCACTCTTCAAACGTTACGAGCTTACAGAGAATGGTATATCCAGCCGTGCCCTCCCAGGTACTAAGAACGGGATTCACCATGTAACTGGCGTAGAGCATGACGAGACGGGTCGTCCATCCGAAAGCCCGGTTAACCGGATCAAAATGATGGATAAACGTCTTGGCAAGATGGATAACATTGAAGTTGAGAACCCAATCCATATTCAAGGTACTCATGAAGAGCCGGATCTATTGATTATCGGCATGGGTTCAACGGGTGGAACGATTGATCAGGCCCGTGTACATCTTGAAGCCGAAGGTGTGAAGACGAGTCATATGACGGTTCGCCTGCTGCATCCTTTCCCGGTACAAGAAGTGCTTCCACATATACAAAAAGCTAAGAACGTAGTCGTTCTTGAAAATAATGCGACTGGACAACTTGCCAGCCTGATTAAGCTGAATGTTGGCCTGCATGAGAAAATCAACAGTGTCCTGAAGTACGACGGTAACCCGTTCTTACCTTCAGAAGTATACTCGGAAAGCAAGAAAGTGCTGAGCGATGGCCCATCTGCTCAGAGACTAAGTGAGGAGCTGGTGTAAGATGGCAACTTTTAAAGAATTCCGCAACAACGTCAAACCGAACTGGTGCCCAGGATGCGGCGACTTCTCCGTACAAGCAGCCATTCAACGTGCGGCAGCCAACGTTGGTTTGGAGCCTGAGCAGCTTGCTGTAATTTCCGGTATCGGATGCTCTGGACGGATTTCCGGTTACATTAATGCCTACGGCCTACATGGTATCCATGGACGCGCCCTTCCAATTGCTCAAGGGGTTAAGCTTGCTAACCGCGATCTTACAGTAGTGGCTTCTGGCGGTGACGGAGACGGTTTTGCTATCGGCATGGGACATACCGTTCATGCGATTCGCCGGAATATCAATATGACTTACATTGTTATGGATAACCAAATTTATGGATTGACAAAAGGTCAAACCTCACCTCGGAGTGGTGAGGGCTTCAAGACTAAGAGCACTCCTGAGGGTTCCATTGAGACAACATTGTCACCTCTGGAGATTGCACTGTCTGCAGGTGCCACCTTTGTAGCTCAATCTTTCTCAAGTGATCTCAAACAGTTAACTTCCTTGATCGAGCAAGGAATCCAGCATGAAGGCTTCTCCTTGATCAACGTTTTCAGTCCTTGCGTAACGTTCAACAAGGTGAACACTTATGATTGGTTTAAAGAGAACATCGTGAATTTGGAAACTGTGCCTGATTATGATCCAAGCAACCGGGTTATGGCGATGACCAAGCTGATGGAGACTAACAGTATGATTACAGGTCTTATTTACCAGAATAAGGCGAAGAAGAGCTATGAGAATCTGGTACCTGGTTTCCGTGAGGAGCCTCTCGTTAACCAGAACCTGTCATTGACCGAGAATGAATTTGACAAACTTGTAGCAGAATTTAGATAATTTGATCCAAAGACAGTAGGGAAAGCTCCTACTGTCTTTTCCTTTTGATTCGGAAAGGAGTATAATGGTTAACGGTTTGAAAGACTATAGAGAAAAAAGAGGAGTTGACACTCTATCATGAGTAAAACTGTACCTGTAGGTGTATCAGCACGTCACATCCATTTGACCCAAGAGCATATTGAAGCTTTGTTTGGACAAGGTTATCAATTGACTGAATTTAAGCCATTGTCCCAGCCGGGCCAGTTTGCTGCGAATGAAACTGTAGCGGTAATTGGTTCTAAAGGCCAATTTGACAAAGTACGTATACTGGGACCTGCGCGTCCTGCTTCCCAGCTTGAAATTTCTCGTACAGATTCATTTGCTATTGGAGTCAAAGCTCCTGTGCGTGAGTCAGGCAAGATCGATGGAACTCCAGGAATTAAGGTAAAAGGACCAGCCGGCGAAGTTGAATTAGAACAGGGTGTCATTGTTGCAGCCCGTCACATTCACTTCCATACCTCGGATGCAGCTAAATGGGACATTAAGGACCAGCAGTTGCTTAAAGTTCGCCTTGGCGGCGAGCGCGGCTTAATCCTTGAGAATGTAATTGCGCGTGTGTCAGAATCTTACGCTCTGGATATGCACATCGACACAGATGAAGCTAATGCTGCTGGAGCCAAAACAGGGGATACAGCAGAAATTATTGAATAGAAATGTGTGGGGAGAGACGGGACCTTGGGGTCCCGTCTTTTTTATTTTTTGAACCGTGATGGTGATTTCGCGCCGTCATTGCGAGTAGTGTTTGGGCTTACGATCGCTGTTATCCTCCGATTTCCTGGTTTTATTCTTAGGATGATGAAATCGGAGGATAAAGGCGAACGCTGGCGCTTCTTCAGTCCCAAAAACTCCTCTCCATGACTTTGGATCACCAGGTACAACTTAAAAAGTCGGGAGGAACTGGTCATACCCCTGCTAAGTAGTCAGGAGTATGACCAGTTATGTCCCGTCTTTTTGGTGACTGTGTATGTAGGTAGAAGCCTCTTGAATAGGAGGCTTCTTAACCAATGTAGGCTTAGTGTTATTTAAACGAACTTAAAAAACGCATGTACTGAAGTGCAAGGAAGGGGAAACTCTGTGCTGGATCGAAAACGGCTACTTTTTTTCTTGGGATTTTGGCCGCACTGCGATACAAATCAAAATCTCGAGAGGTACTGTTCCTCAACCTTGGAACTCCTGCCGCTCGATGGAGACAGCATGCGCGATACATGGAATAGTCTCTTTTTGCTGATAGGAGATTGGGGACATCAGGGCGCCGGTTGCGACAACCAGAATGCGGCGAAGATCACCTTTGCGAATACGTCTCAAGAGATGGCCATAGGTGACAACAGCAGAACAGGCACACCCACTGGCGCCAGACTGAACATTTTGCTTGTCATAGTTATAGATCATCATTCCGCAATCTTTATAAGTGGTTTGCTCTATAGGGAAGTTATGCTTCTTGAATAAATCATTGGCAATCGCATACCCAACCTTGGATAAGTCTCCGGTCACAATAAGATCGTAGTAGCTGGGTTCAATTTCGAGGTCGCGAAAGTGAGCTTCAATTGTATCCACGGCGGCAGGTGCCATTGCGGCACCCATATTAAATGGATCACTTATCCCCATATCGACAATCCGGCCGATGGTTGCTGAAGTAATGACAGGACCATTCCCTGTAGGAGAAACAACAGCTGCCCCCGCGCCCGTCACGGTATACTGAGCTGTAGGCGGCTTCTGCGAACCATACTCGGTGGGATAGCGGAACTGCTTCTCGGCACTGGCGTTATGACTGCAGGTGCCTGCCAGGACATAATTAGCACCTCCGCTATTGGCTACAAGGGCTGCAAGAGCAAGTCCCTCCATGGAGGTGGAGCAGGCACCGAATAGACCGAAGTAGGGAATGGCAAGTGTGCGTGCGGCAAAACTGCTGCTGATGATCTGATTCATCAGGTCGCCGCCAAAGTGAAATTGAATGTCCTCTTTGGTTAGACCCGCATGTTCAATTGCAAGCTTGCAGGATTCCTCAATCAATGTCTTTTCGGCCTTTTCCCAGCTGTCTTGTCCTAGATAGAGATCTCCATGAATAATGTCGAAATCCGCAGCTAATGGTCCCTCTCCTTCAAATGGACCGACAATGGTGGCCGTGGATATAATCCGCGGCTTATTCTCGAACACCCAGCTTTGATGACCTTTTAACATATCAAGAACCTCCCGATGATCCAGGTATAAATAAAAAATGGAACAAGGCTATGACAAATGCGGCCACAGTCCCGAAGACGATAACAGATCCAGCTAGCTTGAACATATTTGTTCCTATCCCCAGCACGATACCTTCGCGCCGATGCTCTATTGCTGCCGAGGCCATGGAGTTGGCAAATCCCGTTACGGGAACAGCTGATCCGGCCCCGGCCCACTGGGCAATCTTATCGTAGAATCCGAGACTGGTGATAATGACAGAGATGAGGATAAGAACAGCAACTGTAGGATCGCCGGCCCTTTTCTCATCAAATCCTCCATAATGGATGAAGAATTGCCGGATACATTCCCCGATCAGACAGATGATACCTCCGCTAATAAAGGCGCGGATACAGTTCAGGACCACAGGACGCTTGGGTTCGTGCTTTTGAGACAGTTCCTTGTAATCCTGCTGGACCGGAGTCAGCTTTTTATTTTGATTTTTTTGTTTGTTTTTCTTAGTGTTAGCCAAGACGTCTGCCTCCTATCTTTTTAGCAGGGGTTTGATACTGCCTATAACTTTGTCCAGCTGCTTAGAGCTTTGTTCAAACATTTGTTTGGCCTGTTTATCCTGAGTGGATAACGAGTACATTTCGAGATCGGCTTCGCATTTTTTTAAATTGGCCAAGAGTACCGCGCGTTCCTGAGGCTGAGGGACTTTTATCTGATCATCATATAAATCGACGTACAGACCGCCGTAGGCATCCACTTGTCCTAAATACACATTGTCCAGGGAGACTCCAAGCTTATCCAGCTCGGTATTCAGCCATGCCATATTTTTGCCTATAGTGGCAAGCGGCTCCAGCATGGCAACCCCGTCAAGAATGACAGTCTGGGGCTCAACCTCGGGAGCTACTTTGATGCCAAGCATTGCCGGGGTTAGTGGAAGATTCTCCTTTTTCAGCAGTACATTGATCTCCCCATTGGGTTCCATCACGGCAAATTCAACTTCGGCTGCTTTAAAGACGCTTTTCTTCCGCAGCTGCTCAAGCAGCTCTTCATTGGAGAGCTTTTCTTTCTTTAAATTGTCTTCCATAACCTTACCGTCTTTGATCAAGACAGTACCGCTGCTGTCGATAATTCCACGGGCCTTCTTACTCTTCATCTGTAAGTATTCTATGCACAGGGACACAGCGACCCATACTGCCAAGGATATAACACCAAGGTACCAGTGACCGTCCAGCTCCAAGGATATGGTGGCAGCCAGGTCCCCGATTGTGATACCCGTGATGTATTCAAAGAAAGATAGCTGGGAAATTTGTCGCTTGCCGAGCAGTCGGGTAAGGATGAACAGGAAAACTACGGCGGCAAGTGTCCTTACAATAACTTCTAACCAATCAGGCATTACAGAATATCCCCTTCCTGTTTACTCAGCTGTGAACTTATCCTTTGAATTATTTGTTCAAGCATCAAGTTTTAATAAAATATCATTTGGAATAAAAGCAATCCTTTTCCACTGATGAAATCAAAAGGTGCGGGTTAAATTATGTTCCTAGAACGATAAGGAGGTGATTTCCGATGACCGTAGCATCACAAGTAAAGACTACTGTTGCTTCTCTGAAAAGTGCACAAGCCAGCCTTGAGGCATTTGCGCTAAGCACCCAAAACCAAGAGGCTAAAACTTTGTTCACAGACGCTGCAGCACAAACTCAGCAGATTGTTAACCAGGTTGAAGGCCGTGTGCAGCAGCTTGAAAATGAAGAGCCTCAATATAAAGGCTTCTAAGCAGATTAAGCCGCTAAACAATATGCATTAAAACTAAGAAAGCCGTTCCCAGACTCGGGAACGGCTTTCTTAGTTTTAATGTTCAACTATGCCAAAAACGAATATGGGCTTTGGAGTTTGCCATAGTTCAATCTGTATAGATAAGCCGATTTAGGTATGGTATAATTTGATGTAATGCTTTTTTACAATAAATCTCCCTTAGATGGGAGTCGATAGATGATTTGAAGGAGTGAACCGGAAGTATGACGGAGAATAAGAAGGATTACTCCAAATATTTTGATTTCTCTGATGCCAAAGTTATCTCTGAGGACGAGACCGGTAAGAAAATCCGGATTCGCGGCCGGGAAATTCATATTATGTCTGAACCCAATCATAGACAGGAGAAGCAGCGCGGTAAGGAAGATGTGAAGGTGCTGTATGAGAATACGGTTCCGGAAGGCCTTAAAGAGCTGGGGCTTGGCAAGCGCTACATCGTATATACTTTTGGCTGTCAAATGAATGAGCATGATACGGAGACCATCAAAGGCCTGCTTGAGCAAATGGGTTACGAGTCAACAGAAGACCGCAAAGAGGCAGATTTGATTCTTCTGAACACTTGTGCGATTAGGGAAAATGCCGAGGATAAGGTATTCGGTGAGCTTGGTCATCTGAAGACGCTTAAGCTTGAAAAGCCTGGTCTGCTGCTAGGCGTATGCGGCTGCATGTCTCAGGAAGAAACGGTCGTGAACCGAATTATGCAGAAGCATAGCTTTGTCGACATGATCTTCGGTACGCATAACATTCACCGTCTGCCGCATTTGATTCAAGAGGCGCTCTTCAGCAAAGAGCTGGTAGTCGAGGTATGGTCCAAAGAGGGCGATATTATTGAGAATTTGCCAAAGAAAAGAGAAGGCATGCGGGCCTGGGTGAACATCATGTATGGATGTGATAAGTTTTGCACCTATTGCATCGTACCTTTTACACGGGGCAAAGAACGCAGCCGCAGACCTGAAGATGTCATAGCTGAAGTGCGTGATCTGGCGCGTCAAGGATTTAAGGAGATTACCCTTCTCGGCCAAAATGTCAATGCATATGGCAAGGACTTCACAGATATTGATTATTCCTTCGCGAACCTGATGGATGATCTTCGACTGATAGACATTCCCCGAGTCCGGTTTATGACCTCGCATCCTCGTGATTTTGATGATGAACTCATTGAGGTGCTGGCTAAAGGCGGAAATCTGGTAGAGCATATCCATCTCCCGGTTCAATCCGGAAGCACGGAGATCCTGAAGAGAATGAGCCGCAAATATTCCAGGGAGCATTATCTGGAGCTTGCCCGCAAGATCAAGACAGCGATTCCGAATGTAGTTCTTACTACGGATATTATCGTAGGCTTCCCGGGGGAGACGGACGAGCAATTTGAGGATACCCTTTCTCTGGTCAAAGAAGTAGGCTATGACTCGGCGTATACGTTCATTTATTCTCCAAGGGCAGGAACGCCTGCTGCGGTGATGGAGGATAACGTTCCGATGGAAGTGAAGAAAGCCCGCTTGCAGCGTCTTAATGATGCGATTAACGAGAACAGCCGCCAAAGCAACGATAAAGTTGTTGGTTCAGTTGTCGAAGTATTGGTTGAAGGCGAAAGTAAGAATAATGAGCATGTTCTAGCCGGAAGAACTCGGAGCAACAAGCTGGTGCATTTTGAGGGATCTCCGGATCTAATCGGTACGTTCGTACATGTGGAGATTACAGATCCAATGACTTGGTACATTAAGGGGAATATCGTTCCAGAGCCGGTACCCGGCGATATAATAAGTCAGGCAGAAATGGCCAAACTATAAATTGGGGGAATTGTACCATGGGACAGCTTGATAACGTGCAGTATAATGATTGCGGAATGCCTACTTTTGATACTAAAGATTTGGTTATTCGTGAAGACATTATGGCTAAAGCGAAGGAACTTGCCGAATTGATTGGAACGAGCGAAGAAGTGGAACACTTTAAGAAAGCCGAACAAAAAATTCAAAACCATGAGCGCGTTCAAGGTCTTATCCAGACCATTAAGAAGAAGCAGAAGGAGATTGTAGCCTTCGAGTCATTCGAGAACAAAGCGATGGTTGCCAAGATTGAGAAAGAAATTGAAGAGCTTCAGGATGAAATCGACAGTATTCCGCTTGTGACCGAATTCCAGCAAAGTCAAAGCGATATTAACTATCTGCTTCAGCTTGTCGTGTCCGTGATCCGTGACACGGTATCGCAGAAAGTGAATGTAGAAGCTGGAACCGAAGCGGCTCCAAGCAGCTGCGATTAATGGAATGATGTGCGGGGGCTTTCTTCCGCACTTTTTTTATTAATTTAATGAAAAAAATGAAATGCTCAAATAAGACAGCTTAGGAGGAATTACAGGATGGATTGGGCAGAGATCATGGACCGAAGTAATCATTCATTTTGGGGCTATCTTGGCGGGCGCGTACTGAGTATAGATAAAAACAAGGTTGAGGCTGCGCTGACGATTGAGTCTAAACACCTGAATTCGATGGGAATTGTTCACGGCGGAGTTCTCTCCTCGCTCATGGATCAGGTGATGGGCTTTGCGGTGATTGCAGCCAAGGATGGACGTCAGGGGGTTACGACTCATCTGAATGTCAACTTTCTTGCTCCGATGGGCCTCGGAGAACTCTATGTGACGGCGTATCCCGTGCACGAGACTTATCGGACTCTTACCCTTCACGCTGAAATAAGAAATGAGAAGGATGTCTTAGGCTGTATGGCAACGGCTACTTTTCGATTACCGAGTGAGAAGCGGAGCAGCTCACAAAGTTAAGTCAATAGCGGACAGCAGGTATGGACAACAGGATACCTTAGGGAACATAATATGGATTAATCTTCAGACTAATAAATTGACGTGGTGATGTAGGATGACAAATGAACAGGAACAGAATAGGCCACCCTATGATGCGAAGAAGTATAGGACCCCGGATGGGATTCCTGCCGATATCGTTATGTTCACCTTAACGAAGCAGGAACGGCGGGCGGCAACCAAATCGCTGCCGATATTCGATCTCAAGGTCATGCTGATCCGGCGTAAGAGCTGGCCGTTCGCTGGTGCTTGGGCTCTTCCGGGAGGCTTCTCCCAGGAAGACGAATCTTTATATGAGACAGCCAGAAGAGAATTGATGGAAGAGACGGGTGTTGAAGGAAGACATCTGGAATATCTGGGCGTATACAGCAAGCCAGGAAGAGACCCCAGAGGCTGGATTATCTCTCACGCTTTTTTTGCCTTCGTGGAAGAATGGGTGCTTGAGAAGAGACAGGCGGCTGACGATGCTCAGAAAGTGGGCCTCTTCACAATGAAGGAGGCACTTGAAGAGCTTGAACTTGCTTTTGACCATCGTGAAATCCTGAAGGACGCATACAAAAGAATTCAGCAGCAAATGCTTCAAACCACGATTGCGAAGCAGTTCCTGCCCGAGCATTTCACTCTCAGTGAACTTTATCAGGTCATTCAGACGGTTGTTCCTGATTTTGCAGAGCTTAATTTTATTCGAAAAATCACCTCAACCCGCAGCAGGCAAGGGATTCTGGAGGAAGCAAGAGATGAGCACGGACAGCCTATGTTGTCTAACCAGTATTCCCAGCGGCCTGCGCAGCTGTACCGATTTACGGATTTCACTCCGCAGTTGTCTATTTACACTTAAAATTTAGGGATAAACTACCTTAAGGAGATGACCTAGACCTATGAAAGCCTTAATCGTGATTGATTTCACTAATGATTTTGTGAATGGCAGTCTCCCCGTAGGAGAGCCGGCAGTCGAGATTGAGCCTGTGGTATCCAGGCTTACCGAACAATATGTTCACCAGGGCGATTACGTGGTTATGGCAGTCGATTTGCATGAAGCAAGCGATCCTTATCACCCGGAGACCAAGCTCTTTCCGCCTCATAATATCCGGGGAACAGAAGGACGTGAACTGTTTGGTTCACTGAAGCGGGTCTACGAGGGACATAAGCAGCAGATTTATTGGATGGACAAGACGAGATACAGTGCATTTTGCGGGACAGACCTTGAGATCAGGCTTCGTGAGCGGGGAATTGATGAGGTTCATCTGATCGGGGTATGTACAGATATCTGTGTGCTGCATACCGCAGTAGATGCTTATAATAAAGGATTCAAGATCACTGTGTTTGAGGATGCTGTCGCGAGCTTTAATGAAGCGGGACATATCTGGGCATTGGGGCATTTCCAGGGAAGTCTAGGTGCCGAAGTCAAACGCAGTGAACAAGCCTAATTAACTGCCTGCACAAGCTGCAGGAAGCGAGAGGACGAGAGACATGCAAACAAACAGCTTAGCGCTGCATACCGATAAATATCAGATCAATATGATTTATGCTCATTGGATGAACGGAACACATTTAAGAAAGGCTGTCTTTGAGGCGTATTTCCGCAAGCTGCCGTTCGGGAACGGATACGCTGTATTTGCTGGACTTGAGCGGATTGTTAGCTATATTAACAATCTGCACTTCACCGAGCAGGATCTAAGCTACTTAGCCAAGCAGGAAGAGAATTACAAGCCGGAGTTTTTGGAGCTGCTCCGCAATTTCAAATTCCGGGGGAACATCTCCTCCATGCGTGAAGGAGCGCTGGTATTCCCGAATGAACCATTAATCCGGGTTGAAGGCAATATTATGGAGACTCAGCTCGTAGAGACCGCGATACTTAACTTCATGAACTATCAGACTCTGATAGCAACCAAAGCTTCCCGAATCAAACAGGTGGCTGAGGAGGATGTGCTGCTTGAGTTCGGAACCCGGAGAGCCCAGGAAGCGGATGCGGCAGTCTGGGGAGCGCGTGCTTCATACATATCCGGATTCGATGCAACATCGAATATGCTCGCGGGAGAGTTGTTCGGGATCCCGACCAAGGGAACCCATGCCCATTCCTGGGTTCAGCTGTTCGATAATGAGCAGGAAGCCTTTGAGATGTATGCGAAGGCAATGCCAGATCAGGTGACCCTGTTGGTCGATACTTTCGATACTCTGAAGAGCGGTGTACCGCATGCGATTCAAACCGCGAAGTATCTGGAATCCATCGGCAAAAAAATGGTGGGAATCAGACTGGACAGCGGGGACTTAGCCTACTTGTCCATTCAAGCCCGCAAAATGCTGGACGAAGCAGGTCTGGACTATGTCAAAATAGTGGCTTCAAATGACCTGGATGAGAACACTATCTTCAACCTTAAAGCTCAAGGGGCCAAAATTGATATCTGGGGTGTAGGAACCCAGTTGATTACGGCCGCTGACCAGCCTGCTCTTGGCGGGGTATACAAGCTTGTGGAACGAGAGAAGGACGGCAAGATGGAGCCGACAATCAAGATCTCGGGGAATCCGGAGAAGGTCACTACACCGGGCAAAAAGGAAGTCTATCGCATTATCAGCAGTGGAAGCAACAAGGCCATTGCCGACTATATTAACCTGCCTCATGAAGAGAATCCCAGCGGCAAGCTGAAATTGATTAATCCGCTGCACCCGTATATTCAGAAGACCGTCAAGCACTATAATGCCATTAAGCTCTTGGAGCCGATCTTTGTAGAAGGAGAGCTTGTCTATGAGTTGCCAGAGCTGCAGCAGATCCGGGAGTATCATAAGGAGCAGCTTCAATTGTTCTGGCCGGAATATCTTCGGAAGTTGAACCCGGAAATATACCGGGTGAGCTTAAGCCAAGAGACCCTGGATATGAAGCAAAGATTACTGGAGGCTTATTTGGAGCCGGATACTGATCTGGAGGAATAGGATGGTGTTCCCGATTATTTCTCGGGAAAGCGCAGGAAATTCGGAAATCCGGCTTAACTCGACAAGAATCAAGAGAAGAGCAGAGGAATAGGAAAGCATTTGTCATAAAATTGAGTGAGCTGTTCGGGAGGAGATCACATGGATACTTCATTTCGCGCGTTTCGAGTACACCAGGATGAGCAGGGGTTCCGTGCTCTTGTAGAAGAGATCGGGCAGCAAGATCTGCCGCAGGGAGAAGTCCTGGTCAGAGTACAGTATTCCAGTGTGAACTACAAAGATGGTCTGGCAAGCATTCCTGAGGGCAAGATCGTGCAGAGATATCCGTTCATTCCGGGGATTGACCTGGCCGGGGAGGTAATCGAGCCAGGCAATAGCGAGTTCAGCCGAGGAGACCAGGTGCTCTGCACGGGATATGGGCTTGGCGTGTCCCATGAGGGGGGCTATGCCGAATACGCAAGGCTGCCCGCCGATTGGCTGGTTCGGCGGCCGGCGGGTCTCTCGGCGAAGGAGGCCATGGCCATCGGCACGGCCGGCTTCACGGCGGCGCTTTCGGCGGAGCTGCTGCTGCGCAGCGGGCTGACGCCGGAGAAAGGCCCCGTTCTCGTAACCGGGGCCACCGGCGGTGTGGGCAGCATGGCCGTCGACATCCTCTCGAAGCTGGGCTTCGAGGTGACGGCCAGCACAGGCAAAGCCGCGCAGGAGGCGATGCTGCGGGATCTGGGCGCGTCGAGCGTGATCTCGCGCGACGAGCTTGCGGGAAGCGCGGCCAAAGGCGCGCTTGGCCGCGAGAAGTGGGCCGCCGTGGTCGATCCTGTCGGCGGACCGGGCACCGGTGAGCTGCTCAAGGTGATCCGGTACGGCGGGGCTATCGCCTTATCCGGAATGACCGGTGGCGGCAAGTTTGATGCCACCGTGTTTCCTTTTATTCTGCGCGGGATTCAGCTGCTGGGGGTAGACTCCGTCATGTGTCCAATGCCTCTGCGACAGAAGCTGTGGAATCAGCTCTCCGGGGAATGGAAGCCGGAACGGGTCCTTAAGGGGGCAATTCGCGAATTCGAGCTGGAAGAGCTGCCTCACGCGCTTGCGACCATTCTGGCTGGGAAATCCGTAGGAAGACAAGTGGTAAGGCTCGGCTAACACAAGTAATGCAGGCGGATTCTGAACTTGTCTTGTTATTTGGTGGAATAATTCCGTGAGCCGGTGTTCATCCTAATTTCAACTTGGATTTCGCAAAGATTCCCGGGATGAAAGGAAGGACACCCTATGAGGTCTATCATCATCAGCACACTTCTTACCCTCGTTCTGCTCACGGCTTCCGGGTGCAGTCAAAAGACCAAGAACATCGCCCAGAGCGAGAATAACCGTTATGATATGACCAGTTATCATACAGGTAACCTCAGGGCCAAGAGCGAGGGCCACGGGCTTAACAGCGGGTTTCTCAAGCAGCTGAAGGATGAATTCAGCAGACAGGGGCTCACGCTCACGCATGAGACTTATGCAGAGGGACCAGCCGGTCATATCAGCTATAGTTATTTCATTCATGGACATCCGGGGCACTATATCATCGCGCATGCCTTCTCGTCAGAGCAGCAGCGCGTTAAGGAAATGCAAGAGATGTACAGCAATCTTGAGGGGCAAGGGAATACTCATCGCAAGGCTTCCAATGCAGCTGTAATTCACGCTCGCTCCAATACGGCCTTAGTCTATGCCTCACAGGGGCAAAAGAAAGGCCCATACACTAGTAAAGTAGAGAGGATATTTCATCATCTTCTCGGTCAATAAGTAAACCAACAAAAACACTTTTGTCTCTATGGACAGAAGTGTTTTTTGTTTGACCTTAGTTATTTCTTATATATTTCACGCATGACATGGCGCAGCTCGGGAAGAATGATTCGCTCCATGGCAAGCTTCACTGCACCTTTAGATCCTGGCATCGAGAACACGGCAGTAGTACCGATCGTACCGGCAATAGCTCGGCTTAAGATAGCCGCAGAACCAATATCCTCGGTGAAGCTCAAGTATCTGAAGATCTCCCCGAATCCGGGCAATTCTTTGCTCAAAAGGCTTCGGACTGCTTCATAAGTCGTATCCCGGGGGGCAATCCCGGTCCCACCTGTAAGCAGAACAGCTTCAATAGCCGGATTGGCGGCTGCTTCTCTGAGCAGCTGGCGTATATCATCATAGTCATCCTGAACGATCTTGTAGCTCTCAATTCCATAACCGTGTTCTTCAAGCAGCTTCTTCATCAGGGCGCCGCTGCTATCCGTCTCCGGGGTTCGGGTATCTGATACCGTAATAACCATACATCTGACCGAGCTTGGGGCTTCACTGCGATGTTCATCTACAGATCTGAGCATAGTAATTGTCTCACTTTCCTATTAGAGAATATAAGGGAGTTATAGATTGTATATTATTTTATCACAAAACTTAGAGTTGCCTCATGAGAATAAGCAACTTGCACATCTAATCACCATTCCACCGGCTTGCATGAACGATCCGCATATAGTAAACTCCCTTTCAAGGTTAGTGGAACAAGGTGGAGGAGATATCATGAATTTGGAACAACAAAGAGTCATACCTGTATATATATTGTCGGGGTTTCTGGGCAGCGGCAAGACAACGCTTCTTCAGCAGCTGATTACTTACTGGAAGAATCAAGGCCTCAGACCTGCCGTAGTTATGAATGAAATCGGGGACGTGAACCTGGATGGTCTCCTGGTTGAAGAGCAGGTCCCCATGGCAGAGATGCTTAGCGGATGTATCTGCTGTTCTATTCGCGCGGACTTAAGCAGTGAGATGTCTGAGCTGATCGCACGGGAGCAGCCGGATGTGGTGGTCATTGAAGCTACGGGTGCGGCCAATCCCATGGAAGTGCTGGATGCGGTTGCAGAGGTCGCGCTTTATCAGAAGCTGGAGATCATGCCGATGATTACGGTCGTGGATGCGCCGCATTTATTGGAGCTGTCGAGAACACAGAAAGGGAAGACCTATCGGTTGATGCAGGACCAGATTCGCTGCGGGTCGGTACTGATCCTGAACAAAATCGACAGAGTGGATCATGATGAGGTGGACGAGCTTGGTAAGCAGCTTGCGAGCTGGAACTCTTTTGCCAAGATTATTCCAGCTGTGAAGTGCCAGGTTAATCTTTCTGAGCTGCCCCAGCTTAAAAGTGACCCGCTCCATCTCCAGGTAACTCGAACACATGAAGACGATCATTCCCGTGCAAAAGGGCCATATATCATGGAAGATCAGGCACGGGGCTTAAGCTCCAGCGATCAAGAGGATTCCGGTCACATGGAGGAGGATCACAGCCACGGCCGCAGCCACAGTCATGCTTCGCATAATCATGTAACGGTGTACACCCATTACTTCCGTTCTCCCGTAAATAGTGAATTATTTGAGCAGTTCATCAAGGATCTCCCGCGAGATGTGTACCGGGGCAAGGGTGTTCTGACATTCTCGGATACTTCGAGCCGTTTTTTATTTCAATATGCCTACCGTGAATCGGATTATATGAGGATTACTCCTCAGGGAGATATACCGGACGTCGCGGTATTTATCGGGGAGCATTTTGATAAACAGCTGCTTGCGAGCCGGCTTACTCAGTTGGAAAACGGTGGTACCCTTTCTGGTAGTATCTGATAATTTGGTTTAGCCTCGTTTCAACCGGGACCGATCACGGTAATTACATAGTAAGAAATCGAGCAACCTCGAGAAATAAATGTTCAGGAGGAATTGATACTATGACTCACGATTTGCAATATCGCGAATATATAGAAGCCAGCCTGGAGTGTATGAATGCTTGTAATTACTGCTATGTCTCGAGCTTGAAGGAGTATGAGCTAGCCGCGCTTAGAGACTGTATCCGTCTTGTGAGGGAATGTGCTGATATTTGTATGTTTGCAGCAGATGCGCTGTCACGTGGAACCATTTTTGCAAAAGAGATTATGGAGCTGTGCGCCAAAGCATGCGAGGCATGTGCGAAGGAGTGTTCCCAGCACGAGCACGATCACTGCCAAAAGTGTGCGGAAGCATGCAAGCGGATGGTCGAGCTTAGCTGTGTACTTCCTGCCTAAATGTACGAACAGAACGTTTAGAGAAGCCCGGACCTTTGCCTAGCCTGGGAACTCCCGGCTTTTATACTTCCCGAACCTACAGCTTCCATGGAATGGAAGTAATCAGGAAGATATGCGAGGATATGTAAGGAGATCTATAAATAAGGTTTTATATATTGCTATAAGCTTAACCTAGCCAACTACAGCTGCTCTGATGACGGCATAACCTGTTTTACCAATAGGGGAACAATCTTTATACTTAATTTTGAGGGTAACAGCTCGCAAAGAACAAAAGAGGAGATGGCTTATTTGGCTTATGATGAAGTGTTGGAACGCCGAAGTGAAATGTTGAGACGACGGATTGGCGAGATGATCGTCAAGGAGAACCAATATGGATTAGGAAATCAAGAGGGTCATTTTCTACAGCGTATGATTCGGGAATGGCACCAAACCGAGTTCGAAATGAACGGTAAGACATTGAATTAAATGAGCCAGGCCGGCAGATCGTGATGATACACGATTTGCCGGCCTGGATTATTTTCATAGGAGAATAATAAATCTTTCATAAATTCACAGTTATTGTCCATCTTAATCATGATAGAGCCTCCATGGCGAAACGCTCGATGAACCGGCGCGCACTCTTGGTCAGGTAACGTTCCTTCAGCCATACAAGACCTACGTCCGATTGGAAGTGGGCATCTGATAATTGCATGGTCCTGATCTGGGGGATAGGGAATGCGCTCATTACGGACTCCGGGAGTACCGTAGCACCAATTCCGGCAGCAACAAGGGCAATAATAATGGCTACACTGGAGCATTCGCATATGATATTGGGCTCAAATCCATGCCTTCTACATTCCTGCAGTACTTGTTCATGCATGCGTGTCGTTTGATCTGTCTTCAGGGTTAGAAAGGGCAGGTTCGCCAACTCACGCATATTCATTGTGTCGGCGCCATCTATTGGGAATGATGCGCTGGGAACGACAGCGACATAAGGATCTGAAGGAAGGGGCAGTACCTCGAACTGTTCATTTAAATTTGCTTCAAAAGGAAGCCGGGCAACGATGAGTTCAATCATGCCTTTCACCAGCTGGTCACCGAGCAGAAAGTGATCTCCCTCCATAATTTTGAAGGTGACCAAGGGATACTCCTCGCGGAATAATTCAATAGGCCGGGGAAGTAGTGAAATACAAGACACCACTGAACCGATGGAAAGGGAACCCTGGATCCCCTCATTGTGCTCCTTCACTTCCTTAATCGTCTCGTTAAATTGGAGCAGGAGAGATTCCGAGCGTTCTCTTAACAATTCTCCGGATGGCGTTAGGCGCAAGGTCTTTCCACTGCGATCAAAAAGGGTAACACCGAGCTCTAGCTCCATCAGCTTCAGCTGTCTGCTTAGCGGAGGCTGTTCCATATTTAGCTGTTTGGCTGCCTTAGTAATTTGTCCTTCCTTAGCAATAGCGAGAAAATAACGCATTTGTCTTAAATCCATAGGGTTCACCTCCATGTATACTTAAAAAGTATGGAAATCCAATAAAATTAATCCTTTTCAATATGTATGAAGTAATGATACCATCTAATTAATTAAAGTGCAGCAGTGAAGGAGCGTTAAGAAATGACCTATACAATCACGATTGAAGAAAGCAGCAGCAAGAAGCAGAAGCCAGCCGACAATGAACTTGGATTCGGTAAATATTACACGGATCATATGTTCATTCTCGATTATGACAAAGGTAAAGGATGGCATTCCCCGCGGGTTATTCCTTATCAGCCCATCACACTTGACCCTGCAGCCAAAATTTTTCACTACGGACAAAGTGTCTTTGAGGGGCTAAAAGCCTATCGTACGGAGGATGGCCGTATCTTACTGTTCCGTCCGGACCGGAACTTCAAGCGTCTGAATCTGTCCAATGCCAGACTCAGCATCCCGGAGCTGGATGAAGAGCTTGCTCTAGAAGCCCTGTTGAAGCTGCTTACTGTGGACCAGGACTGGATTCCTTCATCCGAAGGAACTTCGCTCTATATCCGGCCATTTATTATAGCAACAGAGGCCGCGCTCGGTGTAGCGCCTTCTACCCAGTATAAATTCATGATTATTCTTTCGCCGGTGGGGTCTTACTACGATGAGGGAATTCATCCTGTTAAGATATATGTGGAATCCGGATATGTTCGCGCCGTTACCGGAGGCGTTGGGAATGCCAAGACGGCCGGGAATTATGCGGCAGGACTGAAAGCCCAAGAAGAAGCATCCGCGAAAGGATACTCTCAAGTTCTGTGGCTCGATGGCGTTCATAAGAAGTACATTGAAGAAGTTGGAAGCATGAATGTATTCTTCAAGATTAATGGCAAGGTGGTTACACCTGCTCTGAATGGAAGTATCCTGGACGGTATTACACGGAACTCCATCATTGAGCTGCTTAAGCGGATGGAAATTACCGTTGAAGAACGGCAGATCTCCATGGAAGAGGTGTATGCTGCTCATCAGGAAGGGACTTTGGAAGAAGCCTTTGGTACAGGTACTGCCGCAGTTATCTCGCCAATTGGTGAACTGCATTGGCGGGATCAAGATCTGATCATTAATCAAGGCGAGACGGGTGAGCTTGCAGGCAAGCTGTATGAGACGCTCACTTCTATCCAGCTTGGCCGGATTGAAGGTCCTGAGGGTTGGGTTGTGGAACTGCCCAAGTCTTAATCTATGATACTTATGCGGGGTGTTCCTTGCAGCTATTTCATGGCTGCTTGGGACACCTCTTTTGATATCTGTTCCAAAATGGTTTGCTTGCCAGTCACATCCTGTTATGATTATGGAATGAAATAAAGAAGTTCAATCCATAGCATTAGGTAAATGTAATTTGAAGGATGGTTCGTTAATGAAAGATATGAAGGGAATGGACAGTGGACAAGCCAAGGAACTCTTTTCTTATTTCGGCTTGGCCGTATATTACTCTCAGGCTCTGGAACAGCAGCTTGCGAACCTGATTATGCTGATGAAGGTGGCTGATGGAAAGGTGCCGACTGAGGAGGATTTTGCGGAGCTGTTCCAGCTTAAGCTCAGTAGTTCACTTGGTCAGCTGGTACGGGAGATCCAGCATAACTTTTCTTTTTCCGAGGAAGAGACCGAACAGTTAACCCGATTATGGAAGCAAAGAAATTACATAGTCCATGATTATTTCAAAGAACGTATCCACGAGACTTTTACCCCGGCTGGGAGATCTGCCATGATTAATGAGCTTAAAGCTTTCAAGGATGAGGCCCAGGCGCTCGAAATGAAGCTTCAGCACTATTCGCGTCAGCTGTACGATCAGGTGAGAGTGGAAGATTAATGCAACATTTTCTTATGGGGAACCGTTAAGAGGGTGGAGGTGTACAGGTTATGATAAATAAGAGTAAAGCTGTAGCGGCATTGGTCTTGACTGGTTCTTTAATGGCTGTCTCCTCGGCTTCCGCATTCACGGATGTTAAGGGACAGGACTCCGAGGTGATCAACTCACTGCAGAGCAAGAATATTATTCAAGGAATAACGAAGGATAAGTTCGCACCTCAGGGCAAGTTGACAAGCGCTCAGGGCATTCATTTGGTAGTGAAAGCATTGCAGTTGAAATCGGACTCCGCTGTACAGCCGGGGGGGGGTGAAGCCTGGTACGCTGAATCGGTTGAGATTGCCAAGGCGAATGGAATCCCGGTAGATTTGGCAGCTAATCCATCTACGGAACTAACGAAGGAACAATTTGCCCATATTTTGTACAAGGGAATTCGGGCAACTGGGAACTATCCACTGATCAAGATGTTCATCCCCGTGGCAGATGAAGGTGAGGGGACACCAGATTACCAGGGCAGTATTCAGAACCTGCTGCTCATGAAGATTGCTTCACTGGACAGCAGCTGGAAATTCCATCCCAAGGATAAAATCACGCGTATGGAAGCTGCTTTGATGGTCTATAAAGCCGCTGAGTACGTGAACAATTATAAGACAGCGAAGAACGAAGATGAGCAGGTTACCTTCGTGGTCGAGAAGGTTAACGATCAAGTTAATAAGGTAGTCCTTACCCGGGCACAGCAGCCAAATCCCGGATATGGCATCTCGGTTGAGAAAGTCGATTTCACTTCAGAAGGGACAGCCGTTGTCTATTACAAGCTTGGATCACCTGATCCAGGTAAGGTGTATCCACAAGTTATAACGGATACGAAGGCAGAGACTTATCTCAGCAGTAAATATAAAGTCGAGATTGCATTATCGAAATAAGCAAAGCCGCTCCCCGGTAGTGAAGTGCTCCCTGTCAAGTGGACAGTGAATAAAACAAAAACGATTCGTTTATTTTCCTCAGCTCGTTTTAACAGAGCTGAGATTTTTTCATTATGCAGCTCTTCGGTATTCGTTAGGTGACAAACCATCCAAACACTCTGTATACCGGTAGTTGTTGTAATAACGAATATATTCGCTAACGTCTTTGAGGACATCTTCATAGGTATCATACTTTGTAAGATAATAGCTCTCTGATTTGTAAGTGCCCCAAAATCGTTCAATAGGTTGGTTGTCCAAGCATCGGCTCACACGAGACATGCTTTTCATAAATCCGTATTTTACATGGAGTCGATTATACTCATGAGACGTATACTGGAAGCCTCTGTCACTTTGAATAAGCGGGGTTACACCGGGGTTCTTCTCATAAGCCTTCTTTAGCGTATCCATGACGAGTTTATTGTTGTTGGAGGGGCTTAACACCCATGAAACGATAGAGTTATCGTATACATCAAGAATTGCACTCAGGTAGGCTTTACGGCCGTTTCCGTACTTCAATTCTGTAACGTCTGTACACCACTTCATATTAGGAGCAACTGCCTGAAATTCACGGTTCATTACATTTTGAGCTACATGCATCTCAGAGACTTTCACGTAGTTCGGCCGTTTCCTACGAATTACCGCCTTTAATCCAAGAGCACGCATAATTCGGTAATACCGCTTTTTATTGTACTTCTTCTTGAGCTTTCGGTTTAATTGGGTGCGCATTTGGCGATAGCCAAGTATCCCCTTTCGCTTGTCATAGCGAAGCTTCACTTCTTTAGCTAGCGTATAATTCTCAAGTTCTCTGGCGGATGGCATCCATTTTAACCCCTTATAATAGGCAGATCGAGCAACTCCGGCTAACGCACACAATTTCGTAATTGCATAACCTTTTTCTTTGTTCAGTTCTTGAATCGCTTGATACAAGTCTGCTTGTCGAACAAGGGTTAGCGTGTATTTCGTCGCTTGATCTCCGCCAACTTTTTTGCGAGGGCATTCTCCATTTCCAGGTATTCGTTTCGAGCTTCTAATTCCTTGATCCGTAGCTTAAGCCGTTCATGCTCATCTAGTTCCTCTGCAGGCTTTTTACGACCTCGGTTGTCCTTGAGGGCATCTTCACTACCAGCTCGGTATTTCCGAACCCATGCGTACACCTGCTGATAGGATACATCGTACTTTTCGATCGCCTTCTGATAATCCAAACCATTAGCGATTGTATATTGTGCAATTTCAATGCGTTCCTTGAAAGTTGTTTTACGTCCTTTGTTCATATGAGACAGTCCTTTTCCCTTAGGTGTAGGTTTCAATTCTATCTCATTAGTATACTTGGAAATCCATTTTCCCAAAACACTTCTACTCGAAATACGATGCTTCTTTGTTGCCTCTTCTACGGAGCAATGACCAGACAACACGTCTTTAATAGCCGCAAGCTTCAATTCCTTTGAGTATGATTTCCATGTATTCGATTCCTTTAATCCATCCAAACCATCTGCTTTATACTTTCTTATCCAATCCTTAACCGTACTCTTACAAACTCTAAGCTGTTTCGCTTCATAGTTTGGATTAGACTTATGCTCAAGACACCGCTGTACGGCATGTAATTTTACTTCTAAAGAAATAGGACTTCTTTTTGACATTAGAAAAACTCCCATCATTGTAGCAGTAGAAGTTTTTGTTTTTTCTACTGTCTACTATGATGGGAGCATATCAGTAGAGGAGCGGCTTTTTTAGATCTGGATTATGATCGCCTTGGAACCGGGTCTAAAGCGATTGAAGCCTGAGAGATCTGCGCAGCGGGGATGTCGGCAGCGGCTCCAAGCTGAAGCTGATACATTTGATGATACTTGCCGCCCATGGCCAGTAGCTCGTCATGGGTTCCCTGCTCCACAATTTCACCTCGGTGCAGCACCAGAATTTGATCTGCACTGCGAATGGTGGAGAGACGGTGCGCGATAATGAAGGTCGTGCGGCCCTTCTTCAACACCTCAAGCGCGGATTGAATCAGTGCTTCGGTCTCGGTGTCGATGTTCGCGGTCGCCTCATCCAGAATGAGAATGGCTGGATCGAAGGCGAGCGCTCTAGCGAAGGAGATCAGCTGGCGTTCCCCGGCGGATAAGGTGCTTCCTTTCTCAATGACCGGCTCATCAATACCGCCAGGAAGGTGGGACAAGATGCGCTCAGCGCCCACATCGCGTAATGCTTTCTCTACAGTCTCTCTCGAAATTCGTTCATCCCCGAGACTGACGTTAGTGGCAATGGTTCCTGTGAATAGGTAGGGGTCCTGCAGTACGATCCCCATGTGCTGCCGAATCCACTGTTTTGGTAATTCGGTAACGGGAGTTCCGTCAATCGTGATTACGCCCTTCTGAGGATCGTAGAATCGGAACAGCAGGTTAATAATGGAACTTTTCCCCGAGCCGGTGTGACCTACCAAGGCTACAGTCTGACCTTGCTCAGCCGTAAAATTAATATTTTTCAGTACATAATCCCGTTTGTAAGCAAAGGAAACATCTTTAAATTCAACATTCCCCTTGTAACGCGGCATGGAGCCGTCCGTTACCTGCTCGCCAGGTTCATTCATTAACGTGAATACCCGCCCCGCGGACACCATGGATGAATCAAGCGCAGCAAGTTGATTGACCATACCCGTGATCGGATGGAACAAGCGTCCCAAAATATCCACAAAGGCATACAGAACCCCGAGGGACACCGCGCTTGATCCTCCTAGCGCCGAGGAACCGAAATACCAAAGAATAATCGCAAAGGTTCCGCTGCGCAGCACATTAACCAGGTTGTGAGAGGTAAATGCATTCAGATTCAGCATCTTGTTCTGGTGCTTCATGTAGTCATCGTTCAGGGATTCGAATTCTTCTCTGGTCTGCTTCTGTCTTCGGAATACACGAATAATGGACATCCCCTGAATGGATTCATTAATGATGGCATTAATTTCACTCAATCTGGAACGAATAATGGTATTGTAGCGGGTAGCAAATTTCCGATACAGCACTACCCAGAGGACCAGGATCGGCACAATGAACAGACAGGTAAGCCCAAGCCTGGCATCGAGCAGGAACAGTGCGACATAGACTCCGATGATATTGATAATTCCTGTAAAAAAGTTCGAAAGTACCGCGATAAATAAATCTTTTACGGCTTCTGTGTCATTCGTGACCCTGGAGACGACCTTGCCCGCAGGCAAATTGTCGAAGAAGTTCACCGGCAGCCGCTGGATGTGCGCATAGACATCAAGACGAAGCTTCTGAATAACCCGGTTGGCTGAAGATTGTAGCCAGTACGTCTTGCCGAATTCCATTACAATAGCAATGGACAGGAAGCCGAGATACCAGCCCAGCAGCTGAACGATGCCAGGGAACTCAGGCTTGTAGAATGAGTAAATCTCGGCATTGCTGAGCTGTTTGGCTGAGTAGGTATCAGTCTGAGATCCGTGAGTAATGGTTAGCTTCCCATCCTGATAGGCTCTCTCGCCGTCTTTGGATGTAACAGGTCCGAGCGCCATGACATAACCGCTCCCAACCTGAAGAATGCGGATTTCCTGCCCCTTCTGCTCGCCAGGGCTAAACCGGTCTTCCCGCTTATAGAGTTCGTTATTGTACGAGACTGTGTAATCGTCCTTAGTCAGGGTCTTGAAGTATGACTTCTCAATGGCTAGAACATGATCATCGATCATGGTCCTTGCGATGAAAGGTCCTACAAGATCTGCGGCCACTCCGATCGCGAGCATGATCAAGGCCAGAATAAATGTTTTCTTGGCGGTGAGAGCGTATTTAAATAAGGATTTCCCCGTGCTGGTATGCAATTAAGACACCTCCCCATCTGTAAGATTGGATTCCACCTGCTGTCTGTCGTACTGTTCACGGTACCAACCGTTTTGGGATAACAGCTCTTCGTGGGTTCCTTGTTCAATGATCTGTCCTTTCTCCAGGACAATAATGTGATCCGCATGTTCGATTGCAGAGAGTCGGTGAGTTGAGATAAGTGTTGTCTTGCCGGAACGCTTGCTTCGGATATTCTCAATGATTCTGGCCTCAGTGCGCGCATCGACCGCTGACAAAGCATCGTCAAGAATCAAGATCTCCGGATCAGCGATGAAGGCACGGGACAGCGAGACCCGCTGCTTCTGTCCACCGGACAGAGCCACCCCTTTCTCTCCCACGAGCGTATCCAGCCCGTCAGACAAAGTCTGAAGATCCTGATCGAATGCAGCAGTGTGTATCGCTTCCAGGATGGTCTCGTCAGATGCATCCTTAAGACCGAACTGGATGTTCTGGCGGACGGTCTTTGAGAAGAGGATCTGCTCCTGGGGTACATAACCAATCCAGGAATGCAGCTTCTCGGCAGGGATATTCTCAAGTGGCATGCCAGAGATCAGAATCTCGCCAGTGCCCAGCGGATATTCATGAAGGAGCTGCTTAAGCAGGGTAGACTTCCCGCTGCCGGTTCTTCCAACAACGCCGAGCGTTTCCCCTGGGTGGAGATTAAGATTGATCATCTTCAGATTATCCGCGGCTGATGTAGGATAGCGGAAGGTCACATTCTTGAATTCAATGCGTTCAGGCTGTGTGACCTGCGCAGGTACAGGTGTATCCTCCACATCCGGCTTGGTGTACAGAATCTCATTTACCCGGTCAAGAGAAGCCCCGCCCCGCTGCATGACGTTGATTAGCTCACCAATGGCGAACATAGGCCAGATCATCATCCCGAGGTACATATTAAAGGAGACGAGTTCTCCAAGTGTAAGCTCATTATGAAACACAAGATAAATCCCATATGCGAGACCTATAGCATAACTGACGCCGACACATAAACGGATGGTAGGCTCAAAAAATGCATCGACTCTGGCTACGGCCAAGTTCTTTTCATAGACATCATTCGTAATGGATTCAAAGCGTTTCTCATCATTACGTTCTTGTACATATGCCCGGATTACACGAATACCGGCTACCGATTCAAGCACCTGGTCATTCATATCCCCAAAGGCATCCTGCGCGACAGTATAACGCTGGTGAATGACTTTTCCGTAAATGCTCATGGCAAGTGCGATGAAAGGGAGGGGGATAATTGCGGCGAGTGTCAGCTTCAGACTGATGACGGTGCTCATCGCAACGAAGATAACCGCCAAGAAGATGGTTGAATCGGTTAGCGTAAGCATACCGAAGCCCGCTGTCTGTGCTACGGACCGAAGATCGTTCGTTGCCCGGGCCATCAGGTCCCCGGTCCGATTGCGTTCAAAGAAAGGCGGGGTCATCCGAAGCAGGTGGGCCATGAATCTGGACCGCAGCAGTCGTTCCACCAGGTTAGATCCTCCGAATAGCTCGCGCATCCATATGTACGTAATGAAATAAATAAAGACAAGCATACCGAGGATCATGAGAATATAATAGGTCAATGAAGTCCAAGAGATAGATCCGTTGACAATTTCGTCAATCGCATTACCCAGAAGACGGGGCGGTGCCAGCTCGGCAACCCCTGCTACGATCAACAGTACAAGGCCCACGGTATAACGCCTTTTTTCCCTTCGGAAAAACCAGCCCAGATTTTTAAGAACAGAGAACATAGATGTCCCTCCTTTGGTTTATCATTTGTTTCATTTACCTAAAAGCAACACTGCAAAAATTACGGAAAAACAAAAAAGGCATATCGTCCGTCAACGATATGCCTTCCTATCTAAGGTCACATAGCACGCGTACGTTACTTGATCACAAGTAACCCCGCAGAACAAAGCATGATGCTCCAGGAGCAAGATCCAGTTCAGCTACAAGCCAATTCCGAGAATTGGAGGGTTACCTCCGGTATTCAGTTGTTGTGACAATGCCGCATACTCAATTGAGGTCATGAGATGATCTTTAAACACCGTTGTTCACCCTTTCCTTTGGAAAATTGTTCAATAAAATGTTCGTACGCTGACGATTTTATCACCCTGTTCGGAAAATTGTCAAACTTTAATTTGTTTTTTATCCAAAAAAGGACGTTTGGCATTCGGAGGCTCATGGTCTAAAATAGAGTATGAAGGGCGATGAGGAACGAAAGAACGTTCCACTTCAGAGAGAAAACGAAGGAGATGAACTGATGATCCACGTAACCGATTCAGCAGCAAAGTGGTATAAAAAGGAGTTGGAGCTTCAGGAGGGGCAGGCGATCCGATTTTTCGTTCGCTACAGTGCCGGCGGCCATATTCATCCCGGATTTTCCCTCGGTATTGGTGTAGAGGATCCCGGTTCACCCGGATATCAGACGGATGCGGAAGGGATTAAGTTCTATATGGAAGAACAGGATATGTGGTATCTGGAAGGCTACGATTTGAAGGTGACGTACGAAGAATCGTCCGATGATATTGCTTATGAATATGTGAAGGCCAAAGTGAAGACAGCTTAATCCGTGCTATCCAAACATAGTAACAGGCCCGCTAACCGCGGGCCTGTTACTATGTTTGCTCCGAGTCCAGGATACCGGCCTCCATAGCGTAATGAAAGTCTTGAATGCTGAAGATTTGTACGGGGATTTCGGCTTCAATAATCCGGCTGATCAACTCCGGCTGATCCGTAAGAATCGGAGTGGTGTCCTTTAGCGAAGAAAGCACCATTACGGTCTCTATTGGGTCCAGGAATTCACCGTATTGTTCATTATCCAGAGCATTGACAATTGTAAGTGAAACGGAGTTGCCTAACAGGATAGATGGGCTTTTTGACCAAGGAATGCTTAATGCCCGCTCCAGCTTTTTGCGGTTAAGAGGCTCCTCCAAATAGGCGATTAGCTCGTTAATTTTGCTTTTGACATAAAGATCGTCGTCCGGGTCACTCATCAAAGGTTCAGGACTATTCTGGAATTCATACAACTCCATGATGGTGGGATACGGTACAATATATTCAACGGGTGCGGCTGGAGCCGTAATCTCCCCGTATATAGCTAGCATCACAGCTTCAATAATAAATCGACGTGGCATGAATTTCCTCGCATTCTTCAAATTATGCAGTAGAGTATACCATAACTGTGCGGCTAAAAAAACGTGCGAATGCCAAATCCAGGCAATTATTATAAATATGTCAACCAAGGGAAGTGCACATCTATTGAGTCAATGGAAAGCTTATTTTGTGTTTGTAAAACCGTATACGAAATGGATCATTATTACTGTTCTTATCGGGGTTCTGAAATTCGGAATTCCTTCCTTGCTCCCGCTTGTACTTAAGTATGTGGTAGATGATCTTATGCTAAATCACAGCTTGACCGTACAGCAGCAAATTCAGCACCTCATGCTGGTGCTAGGGGTTACATTCTTCCTGTTCGTGATTGTCCGGGGGCCTGTCGAGTATGCCCGGCAATATTTTGCCCAGTATATCACGGCTAAGATCCTGTTCGATCTGCGTAACAGGCTCTACGAGCATCTTCAGCGGCTGTCACTTCGTTATTACCAGAACACCAAGGTAGGGGAGATTATATCCCGGTTCATTAACGATGCGGAGCAGACCAAGAATATCGTTGAAGTCGGGATGATGAACGTCTGGCTGGATCTGTTCACCCTTGTCTTTGTGCTTGGATTTATGGTCTATCTTGACCCTGTGCTGACCGTGGTGTCAGTTGCCATTATGCCTTTATATGCTCTTTCGGTAAAAATATTGTACAAGCGTCTGAAGAAACTCACTAAGGATCGTTCAGCAGCTTTGGCGGGAATCCAGGCTTATCTGCATGAGCGGATTCAAGGCATCTCGGTTATTCGAAGCTTCGCCCTCGAAGGATATGACCGCAAGCTGTTCGGAAGGACGAATGAAGCCTTTCTTCAAAAAGGATTGGCTCAGAGCCGCTGGAACGCGTGGACATTCGCCATTATCAATACGCTGACTGACCTTGCCCCGCTGATGGTTATTGGCTACGGGGGCTATCAAGTCATTCAGGGACACCTTACACTCGGGACCTTTGTAGCCTTCTTCGGCTATCTTGACCGGCTGTACGCGCCGCTGAAACGGTTGATCAATTCATCAACCACACTAACACAGGCTACGGCTTCCTGGGAACGGGTACACGAACTGTTAAAGGAACCCTATGATATGAAAGACGAGCCTCATTCCGAGATTCTTCAGGCAGACTCCTGCAGTGTCTCCTTGGAGAAGGTATGGTTCAAGTATCAGGACTCTGGAGGGTGGGTGCTCAGAGATATTTCTCTTAGTGTCCAGCCAGGAGAGACGATTGCCTTTGTCGGTATGAGCGGCGGGGGGAAATCCTCCCTGGTAGGCCTGATCCCCAGATTCTATGATATTCAGCAGGGTTCTGTCTTGGTGAACGGTCAGGATGTCCGGCATTACACAATGCAGAGTCTGCGAAGTCATGTGGGGATGGTGCTCCAGGATAACTTTCTATTCAGCGGTTCGGTAAGAGATAACATCATTCTGGGTAATCCGGATGGGGATGAGGAAGCGGTCATTGAGGCCGCCAAGGCAGCGAATGCACACGACTTTATTATGAAGCTTCCTCAAGGTTATGATACCGAGGTCGGTGAAAGGGGCGTGAAGTTGTCTGGAGGACAAAAGCAGCGGATTGCCATAGCACGGGTATTTCTGAAGGATCCTCCGATTCTTATTCTGGACGAAGCGACTTCTGCGCTGGATCTGGAGTCCGAGCATCTGATTCAGCAATCCCTTAGGGATCTCTCGACGAATCGGACTACGCTTGTCGTGGCGCATCGCCTGTCTACGATAACCCATGCTGACCGGATCTATGTCATGAAGGATGGGGCAGTAGTCGAGTCAGGCACACATGATGAGTTGATGGCGGAAGAGGGAGTGTACGCAGGTTTATACAGTATTCAGAATCTTCAGTAAGATGGAGTGTTACTAACAACAAGAAGAGCCTTCACAGCCGCTTGAAAGGGGCTGTGAAGGCTCTTCTTGTTATGGCTTAGCTGCGGCCGATTAATATGGACAGTAGCCCTGCTGCGATGAGCGGGCCAACGGGTACGCCTTTGAAGAAGGCGACGCCGATTACAGTACCGATCAGCAGGCCGGCAACGACTGTCGGCTGATTGGTCATCAAGGAGGCTCCCCGACCGCCCAGATAGGCTACGAGTATACCCACGGCAATGGCACATAGTGACTTCCAGTGGAAGAAGGATGCCCACAGCATTTGAGGGGAGAGCTTACCACTGGCTACGGGTGACATTACCCCGATCGTCAGTATGATGATGCCCAGGGTCAGTCCGTATTTGTCCAGCCAAGGGAAGACCTGGTTCACTTTGGTCACCCTTAGAAGCAGCAGTACAATCATGGCTACCGTGATAGGCATGTTACCGCTGAAGATACCGAGCGCCGCCATGAATAACAGCAGAAGTGCAGTAATATCAATCTGGGACATCATGCTTAGGACTCCGAAGCTGCGGTGTTCGCAATATGGCTGGCGATGAGCTTACCATGTCCGCGGCCAGACTCAATAAATACTTCATTCGCATTACGTCCCGAAGCTACTACCCCAGCGATATACAGCCCTGGGATATTGCTCTCCATCGTCTCTGGGTTAAAGACAGGCTTATCCATGTCATCTGACATTTGGACCCCGGCCGATGCTAACAGCTTGCGGTCTGGCCGGAAGCCTGTCAGGGCCAGCACGAAGTCATTCTCAAGCTCATCGGTTGTTCCATCCGTTAGAGATTGAGTAACCACACGATCATCAAGAATAGAAATTACACGGGATGAAGTAAGCATTTGAATGCGTCCTTTGTCGATCATAGATTCAAACAAAGGCTTGACCCACGGCTTGATATGTGAGGAAATGCCTTCGCCTCGATATACAATCGTAACTTGCGCATCAACACGAACCAGCTCCATCGCGGCATCCACAGCCGAGTTGCTGCCTCCGATGATCGCTACTTTCATCCCGGTATATGGATGGGCTTCGCGGAAGTAGTGGGTGACTTTCTCCATATCTTCACCAGGTATTCCAAGGAGATTCGGGTGGTCGAAATAACCGGAAGACAATACAACATGACGAGCCGAATACTCCAGTTCTTCTCCCGAAGAGGTTCTTGTTCGTACGATGAAGGTTCCGCCTGGTTGGCGGTCTATGCTAAGAGCCTCTTCATAACAATTCACCTGAAGATTATAATGTGAAGCTACCCTGCGATAATAAGCAAGCGCCTCATGGCGGAAGGGCTTGTCTCCTGGAGTTACGAACGGAATATCACCGATCTCAAGCATCTCAGACGTACTGAAGAACTGCATATGGGTGGGATATAAATAAATAGAGTGAACGATGTTATATTTCTCTATTACTTTTACAGACAAGCCTTGAAGCTGGCATTCGATGGCGGCGGACAGCCCGCAGGGTCCGGCGCCAATAATAATTACATCTTCCAAATGGAAGCCCTCCTTCTTGTATCTCTAATTAGTCGCAGTCTTGGCACGATAGGTACCTGGTACCCTTTAGAACGAAACACTCTAATCCTACAGCAATTGAATCGCAATTTCCAGAGTTGACAGATAGCTATTAATTTGATTAATATCTAATTAGATAATTGTCTAAACACAAAAGAGGTGAATAAATTGCAACTGGATAAGCTTGTTGCCTATCACAAAGCATTAGGTGATCCGACGCGGCTACGCATGTTAATGCTGCTCTCCGAAGGTGAGGCCAGTGGCCAGGAACTGGCTGAGCGGCTGAATTTATCCCAGCCGACAATCACACATCATGCGGCAAAGCTTCGGCAGGCCTCCTTATTAAATGAGCGCAGAGAGAAGAATACGGTGTACTTCTCGATCAATCAATATTTTATCGAGAACAATGCCTTGGCTACACAGCAATTTATATTTAGGAAGAAGGAGGAGGGAGAAGAGATGGAGGATAAGAATGATTCCTTGAAGGAGTCCGTGCTTCGCAACTTTTTGACGAAAGACGGACACCTGAAGCAGATTCCCGCACAGCTTAAGAAGAAGCTGATTGTACTGGAATATATGGTATCGAAGCTTGAACCCGGGCATAAATATGCTGAGCGTGAGATTAACGAATTCATCAAGCCTATCCACGAGGATTACGCCACACTGCGGCGGGAGCTGATTATGCACCAATTCATGTACAGGGAGAATGAGGAGTACGAGCTGAATCCACGGGAAATGTGGACTGACTGGCGAGTACTGAAGTAAAAATAAAAATTGCGAAAAATGAATAAAGTTAGCGATTAACCATATGCAAAAAATAAATTTCAGGATACAATAATAATGTAAGCGCTTCCTGGTGAAGATGAATAACAGGGAGGTATCCATTATGTTGTTCTGGAAAAATAAACGCAGTAACGCGCATCGTGCCGCCATACATGTAACACTAGAAGACGTGAGAAGAGCCGTGCTCAAGTATGAGGATGAGATGCCGGCACCCATTAACCGAATGTCACTTTTACAAAGTGATGGTACGATAGATCTGTCCAGACTGAAGAGGTATCTTGGCGGTGTATCCGATCAGAAATTCTACCTGTCCAGAGAGACGTATGAGATTTTTCCCGAGGAAGAGCGGCACATCCCATACTATCTGGATTTAGTGCAGGTTGCCGTGGACGACTATGTGAATGAGACGGGGAGAATGCCTGTAGTCGAAGGATCCCGGGAGTTCGAGGTGGATGTCCATGTGCTGATGAATGAGCATTACCTGAACGAGCTTCCAACGATTCCGCTTTATGTGACTGAGCAGGAGGTAATGCTGACGCACCGCCCCGAAAGAGCGGGAATGAATGGCGTTCAGTTGGATTCCTCGGTTATGATTCTTGAATTGTGATTGTTGTTGACTTTAAAATCCAATGAATATAGAATAGGGCGCCCTTCTGGCAGATGATTCTGCTAAGGGCGCCCTGTTCAGCGTGTAGATACTAAGTTGTCGCTGCTTGATGAGCAGCCAAGCCAAAACGTCCTGAATGCATGCATCCCTGCAGTATTTCCAGTTATGGTAGCCAAGGACTTCTTGTAATATTTTGTGAAAATATTATGTAAGGCTGTGAAAAACTATAAAAAAGTTTTAGTATATAGAAATATAGAAAATAATCAATTTCAAATGTAATAGAGAGATTGATTGCGGATTGGATAGGGACAGCAAGACATGATCAAGTCTCCCATGCAGTGAGGGAAGAGAGACAGAGGTGAACGAAATGGAATTTTCGTGGAGAAAAAATCTATATGTTCTCTGGAGCGGTGTATTTTTTTGCAGTATGGCATATTCAATGGTGATTCCATTTCTCTCCTTGTTTATTAGCCATGACTTGGGTGTGAGTAAGAATGTAACCTTGTGGTCTGGACTGACCTTCGGGATTACCTTTCTCGCTGGAGCCTTGATTGCCCCATATTGGGGGTCACTCTCAGATAAATACGGACGTAAGCCCATGCTGTTGCGTTCGGGTTTCTGTCTATGCGGAGTCTATATTCTGACCTCACTCGTACAAGATCCTTATCAGCTCCTGGGTGTACGCATACTTTCAGGCCTGCTGGCCGGTTATGTGCCTTCAGCCATTGCGCTTGTGGCAACCAACACCCCGGAGAGAAATGTCGGTTATTCACTTGGGATTATGTCAACGGCGGGAGCTGCGGGCAGTATTGTCGGGCCGATGATCGGCGGGGTTCTAAGCAAGTACATTGGTTACCGGGAGTGCTTTCTTGCCGCGGGGGGCGTCGTATTGATCTCCGCCCTGATCGCCTTGTTTTTTGTCAAAGAGGAGAACTTCCACCGGGATCAAGCCAGATCCCATGTGCTTGATGATTTCAAGGAGGCCATCGCGAATCGTCCATTGATCCGGCATCTGACCGTAGTGCTTATCGTAACAACTTCGGTTATGGTACTGGAGCCCCTTTTGACGCTCTATGTTGTGGATCTGGGCGCGTCTATGGGCGATGCTTCGCTTAGCTCTGGGATCATCTTCTCGGCCGTAGGTATCGCAACGGTTATCGCGGCGCCAATCTGGGGGAAAATAGGACAGCGAATCGGTTACCAGAATACGTTGATTATTGGACTGGTCGGCGGTGGATTAGGTAACCTGCTGCAGCTGATTTTTCACAATTTATATGGGTTTGGCATCCTTCGTTTCGTGTATGGTTTATTCTTCGCAGCGGTATATCCGTCCTTGAATGCCTTGATTGTTAAAACAACCGCGCCGGAATTTAGAGGACGGGCATTCAGCTTGAACCAGTCAGCCAATCAGCTTGGAGGTATGGCCGGACCGATTGCGGGAGGGGCCGCGGCCGGGTTTATTCCTATTTCTATCGTCTTTGTTCTTAACGGGCTGCTGCTCCTGCTTACAGCCTCGGTGCTGAGGCTTAACCCTTTAAGAAGAATGATGCTGGGGAAGCGTACGGCTCCCAAATCCTGATTTTCCAGCAATTTTAAATGAATTTACATTGTCAAAGAAACTGCCTTATAGGTAGGTTGCCCATGCCATGGCTGCCTGTAAGGAACGGTTTCTTTTTTTTTGTTATAGGCTGCCGATTTTGGGCGTTTTCTCAGCTTGCATTCAGCGTTTCTTCAGTTAAGATCACTACAATATTTATAGTAACAGAGCCGCATAAGAGAGGAGAAATGATATATGGCAAAAAAAGATAAATGGCGTAAATGGAAAGTGAGTGCGGCAGGCATTCTTGCAGCAGGTCTGGCATTACAGTGGCTGAAGTCGACCCCTGCTTTTGAAACAGCATCCCAGCAGGTGGCTGCTCTTGACAGCGCAAGTGGAGCCGTCGATCAGACGAATAATACAAATAATACAAATTCCGATAGTGCTATAAATGATTGGCAGAACAATATGGATCAGAATCAATTCCAAGGCGGGAACAGTCGTCATGGTCGCCAAAGGGACTTTCAATATAACGATAGCAATAGTGACTCCTATAACAGTTTGAATGATAGCAGCTCGAATGATAATTCAGGGAATGGCTCTTATGATGACAGTTCCAGTGGCGGCTTCTCAGAGCAGGCCCCTTCTTCCTCCTTTGAGACCCGGACAGGTGGGTCATGAGTGCGGCCGGAGCCATATCACCTACCTGGACAGCCGAGTTTCGGGCAATGAATACAGGGATTGAAGTTCATTTATCGGTACCCGAGCTGAGCCAGTTCAGAACACTCGCCTTCAAGGTACAGAATTGGTTCGAGGTCCAGGAGAGACGATTCAGCCGGTTCATCCCTACCAGCGAGCTTTGTACCCTGAACGCCTCCGGTGGATGGGTGAGAGTATCCGCCGCCATGTCGGAGGTGCTGAATTTATCGCTGCGGTTCAGCAGACTTAGTGAAGGAGCTTTTGAGCCCGCTGTTCTGCCTGAATTGGAACGGCAGGGATACGACCGGACTTTTGAAGAGCTTGAGAATCATCCGGGGGGCAAGACGATTGGCATATCCGGCACATGTTCAGGAGAGCCCATCTCATCAAGAAAATGGTTGTTCGATTCAAAGACTCGTATGTTCAGAAGGGATACAGGGACAACGCTGGATCTAGGAGGAATTGTGAAGAGCTGGTGTGTCCAGGAGATCAGTAATTGGCTTCGCACTCAGCCATTAGTGGAAGCGGCTCGCGTGAATGCAGGGGGGGACTTGGCAGTGTGGAATCGCCACGCTCCAGGGAATAGGTGGACCATCCATATTGAGCACCCCTTCGAGCAGGATAAGAACATAGCCAGTTTAGAGCTGCTTAACAGCACTGCGGCCACGTCAAGCCGCTCCAAGAGAAGATGGATTGGACCAGATGGAGAGCAGGCTCATCATATCATCGACCCACGCACCGGAAAGTCGGCGGTAGGAGATATTATACAATGCACTGTACTCGGAAGTAACCTATCTAAATGTGAGGTCATATCGAAGAGCATGTGTATTTTTGGTGAGACGGATGGTTTGGCCTGGCTTAACCGTCAAAGTTTGACCCACACGATGATCTGGGTGGACAAGGACTGCCGGATTCATTACCGGGGACATGAAGATCAGCTGAACCAACTCTCGGCCAAGCTCAAGCCGGATATTATGCATTATATTTAGTTTTAATAGAACAGCGGTAACAAGGAGGAATCTTGATGTCGGATTGGTTAATGAGTTTGCCTCTATGGGGGGTTATAAGGGTATCAGGGATTGTATCGTATCTGCTTCTGTTCACAGGAATGATGCTTGGGATCATACATGGAATGCCTGCCTTTGCGGGGAAGACCAAAGCAGCATTATATAAATGGCATACCCGCTCAACCTGGACGGGGTTCCTCATCGGAATCGCGCATGGAATGATCATTTATGTTGACCAGTACAGCCCGTTCAGTTGGAAGGAGATCTGGATTCCATTCACTACGCCCACTCATCCGGTCGCGTATGGGGTAGGGACACTGGCGGTATACGGCATGTTTATTCTGCTGTTGACCAGCGATCTAAGAAATAAAATAAAAAAACCGCTTTGGTACGCCGTTCATCTGCTATCTTATCCCATATTTATTATGGCTTTGTTCCACGGTTTATTCACAGGAAGCGACACGGGAACCGCGGCGGCAAAGCTTATGTATGCATTGACAGGAATAGGCTTGATCGGTATTTCAGTCTACCGTATGACCCTGAAAGGGAACCGGGCAGGACGCGTGAGATTATCGAAATAACCAGCAGCAATACAATTGCGTTTAAAACCAAATATAAGGGTTAAATAAACAATAACCGGGCGAAAGGAAAAAAGTTCCTTTACCCGGTTTTATCTCACTATAAGGAGGTGGGCATGATGGCTATTGACCGTTTTATTATAAGTAAACTGGAGAAATGTGATCATGAACTAGTCCGCCGTAATCTGCTGGCTTTATTTCTCATTCGGGTGGAGAAAGCATGGCATGAGGAAGAGGCCCATAGAATGGCGGGTTAACCCGGCTATCCATGGACCTCGGCTGTCTTTATATGTGTGATTCATTAATAATCAATACTAGTAAATATTAATATAAAGACAGAGCCAGGGAATCAAATTCACTCTTGCTATGAAGAATCGCTTCAGAGCCTTCAATTTCAATACTGATCAGTGACGTTAGACATTTCTTAAGTGCTCTCTTACCGGTTGTGAACTTCTTCTCAAGTGCGCTTGTCAAAAGTTTAATTGTCCGTTGAATAGGTTGTTTGCTCTCTGCCGCAAAGTAAACAGGAACGGTGTTGTTTTGAAATTTAATCAGGATTCTCAACTTAATCACCTCTATACAGTGGTTTCATAGTACAATACTAAAACACAATTATTAAAATAAGCTTAAAATAACCTTATAACTTACTAAATAAATCAAGAATAGAGAGACACTCAGCTGTCTCTTTTTGCTGTTTACCCTTAAAAGATGTGGCTGACACGCTATCCTCTTATTTAGATACGAATAGGACAGGTTAATAGTAACAATCTTGATTGAAACTAAGAGAAATTACCCATTTTTATGGGCATATTGTAACAAATGAAGTTAGTGCAGCAAGCCATCTAGTGGTCAACAGTGATATGATTAATAAAATAGATATATTTTATATAGTTTGAATCGAAAGGCTGGGTAGGATTCGTGATTGTAACCGTATGTAAAGGCAGGGATCAGTCAGAGTGGTTTGACATTGAACTTTGTGCTAAGACTAAGGCCTTTGACCTGCTTAGACTGCTTCAGCATGAATTCGGGTATCAACCGTTAATAGATGAAGAAAGTGTTAGATATATTCTTGAAGGCAGGCTGCCGGAGGGTCCTTGGTTCCATATTCCGAATCCTATTGAAGTAGGAGAAAGTGGACTTATGGAGGGTTCATTTGTCAGAATACAGCGTACCTATAGTACAATTGATGAAGGAATATGAAACTAGTAATTAGGAGCTAGGAGGGGTTCGGTGAGTATTCTCTATCAAAGATCACCTAGAATAAAAAAGTCAATTGAGTCTGCTCAGACAGAAATTTTAAAGCCGCCAGATGCGCCCTCTAGACCTGTATTCTCGCCTTTGCTTTTTGTATGGCCATCGCTCTTAACAGTGGTTACAGCAGGGGCCATCATATATTTGAACGTAACTGCAGATAAGCTAAGTCCACATTTTACGCTGTATGAAGCAATTGCCATGGTCGTGGTACTCTTGACTTATACATTGCCATTCGTAATTTATTGGATCAAGAACAGAGATTTTGATCAGAAGCTGAAGGATAGGGAACTCAAATACCATATGATCCTTGATAAATATAAGGAAGAGTTCGAGGCCAAAGCTTCGCTACAAAGAGAGCTGCTTCTCTCCGTGCACCGTCATCCCGAGATGGCCATTCCTATTGCCGCGGAGCGATCGGCAGCCTTGTGGGAGAGATCTGCAGGGGATACGGACTTCCTCGATATCAGAGCTGGCACAGGAAGTGTTCCTTTTCATGTAAATATCATAGCACCCAGAAAAAATGATTTTATGGATGATCCGCTCATTAATGAGGCTCTACGGCTGCAGGATAAATATCAATTCGTGCCGGATTGTCCTGTAACCCTTCCTCTAGCAGACGGAGGAGTTATTGGCGTTGTCGGCGGCGGTGAGGCTGTCCGTAATCTGGTTCGCGCTCTAATTGCGCAAGTTACGATCAACCATTCTCCAGACGAGGTGAAAGTTGCCGCGTTCTTTGGCGAGTCCGAGCGGGAGCAGTGGGATTGGATGCGCTACTTTCCCCACGTATGGGATGAGGGGAAGGATCGCAGGTTCATGGCCGGCAATCCGGTTAAGAGCAGGGAGCTCGCGGAGTGGCTGTACCAGCATCTTATTCCGCGTGTTACAAGGCTGGAGCGTGCCTATGGCCAGCAGCAAAAAGTTGATTATCCGTACTACGTTACGGTTCTGACTCAAAGCAGCCTTATTGAGGATGAGGCTCTATATACGCTGTTAATGGATCAGGAGGAAGGCCTGAATGCCAGTGTTCTGGTCCTGGCTGACTCTACAGAGAATCTGCCAAGACAATGCCGGATCATTGTAGATTGTGAAGGAATGAGTGCGTCTTATATCTCTAGACAAGAGAACGGTATAGCTGTAACCCGGCAAATGACGGTGGACCACATTTCTCTCCAGCAAGTGGATTCATTAGCCCGGAGAATGGCGCCTATCGAGCTGAAGAAATCTTCAGCCGGTGACATTCCGCCGGTACTATCTCTACTAGAATTGCTTGGAATTAAGCATATCGGGGATTATGACATTGAAGCATCTTGGGAACGGAATCGATTCCCTCAAATGCTGCCGGTGCCAATCGGAGTGAAGGCCGGTGGCAAAACGATGCACTTGCAGCTTCATGACAAGATTGAACGCCAGGGCCATGGGCCACATGGCCTTATAGCAGGAACTACGGGATCGGGTAAAAGTGAACTTCTTCAATCCTTGGTTGCCAGTGTGGCTATGGAATACCATCCTCATGATGTTAACTTCCTGCTCATTGACTACAAAGGTGGAGGCATGTCGAATGCACTGGAGGCTTTCCCGCATGTCGTAGGTTCCCTGACAAATTTGGATAAACAAATGATTCACCGGGCTAAGGTCTCTCTTCGGGCCGAGTTGGTCCGGAGGCAGCAGATGCTCAAGGATGCTGGAAATCTTCAGCATATTGATGAATATTATCTGCTTAAAACAGGTGAACCCCTTCCGCACTTAATTGTGATGATTGATGAGTTCGCGGAACTGAAACGGGATCATCCGGATTTCATGGATGAGTTAATTAGTATAGCTTCAATTGGCAGAACACTGGGGTTACATTTAATTCTTGCGACACAGAAGCCTTCCGGTGTAGTCGATGACAAGATCTGGAGCAACGCCAGATTCAGGATCTGTCTTCGAGTTCAGGAGGAGAGCGACAGCAAGGATATGCTTAAAGTGCCGGATGCGGCCTGGATAACCAATTCCGGGCGGGGTTATTTCCAGGTGGGCAGCGGTGAATTGTTCGAGCAGCTGCAATTCGCTTGGAGCAGTGCTCCTTATTTCGATGAAGGAAAGCCCCTTACTACGATTTATAAGCTTGGACTTGGTGGAGAACGAGTGCCTTTAGCTTTAAGTGATTCCATGGACATATCAGCCAATCCACACACCAAACAGCTGCAAGCTGTAATCAGTGCCGTTAAGCAGACAGCTGAGAATCTGGGGATTAACCAGCTGAAGGGACCTTGGCTTCCGCCGCTTCCCGGGCTTATCGGTCCTTTGGAAATTTATGATGAGGTTGAGGCTAGCGAAGGATTGGTTGCAGTTGCCGGATTGGCTGACGATATTACGGAACAGCAGCAGCTCCCACTTCAAATTTCCTTGGATGATGGACACTTACTTATCTATGGTATGCCCGGTTCAGGGAAGACCACATTGATTCAAACCATACTTATGTCACTTGCTAAACGTTATACTCCTGAGGCCTGGTCCGGGTATGTGGTGGATATGGGGAGAACGATGAAGGAATTCGCAAGCCTTCCTCATATCGGGAATGTCATTTTGCCTGAAGATCATGATCGTATGTCCCGATTGTTTCGTTACCTGCTGCTTACCTCGAATGAACGCAGACAACGTTTTGTACAAGCCGGAGTGAAGACAGCCGCAGAATACCGCAGGTCTGTAGATCCGAACCTTCCGGAGATCGTGGTTGTCATTGATGATTATTACCTCTTCAAAGGCTCATTCCCTGCGGAGAATGATAAGCTGGATTTCATTCTGCGTGAAGGTGCGGCGGCGGGAATACGAGTGATTATCAGCGCAAATCGTGTTGGTGATATTATTGAGAAAGTACGCAGCAGCATCCCGAGATCCATAGCCTTTCAGATTGCTGATCCGGGAGATTATTATTACATGGGCCTACGCGCGGCCGGCGGAGCAGATATTCACCAGCCTCCGGGACGCGGATATATCAAGTGGGAGTCCCGTGTACTGGAATTCCAGGCATCGCTTCCATCGCCAGGAGAGAGTGAGGTAGAGAGAGCAGAACTGCTGCGGCAACAGATATTTGAGTTAGACCGGAGCTGGAGGGGCTCCCGCCCTGAATCGATTCGTGAACTGCCGATCTCCTTAACCCTGGATCAAGTAATTCAGGATCGTGATAGCACTGGGGTTCTGGCCCCGCTGGGAATTAGGGTCGAGGATCTTAAGCCTTTTGGAGCTGATCTAGAGCTCGGGCCGCATTTTCTAGTCGGTGCACCTATGGAGGCGGGCAAGACGTCATTTCTGACAAGCTGGCTTCTCTCACTTGCCTGGAATTATCCACCGGAGCAGCTAGAGATCTTCACTGTGGATAACCGCCACTCCGCGAATGAGCTGGGGGGACTTCAAGGGATTCCACATATCAAGGGCAGCTCCTTCGGAGACAAGGGACTTGCCGGAATACTTGAGGTTCTCTTAGACAGACAGGCGAATTCTGCCGATTCTGGCGGAATGATCTATCAAGAGCGAACCACCAAGCTGCTGATGATTGATGATGCGGATATACTTGCTCGTCAAATGCAGGATTTCGCCCTCAAGGATAAGCTTGCGAGTCTGATCAGGAACTCACGAGAGCTTGGTGTACATGTCATTATCTCGGGAGTCCCGTCAGACTTTCCAACCTTTGGAGTTGACTGGTTCAGCGAGATTCGAAATTGTCAAAGTGGGTTTTTACTCGGAAGCCGAGATGCGAATGACCTGAGCTTCTTCCGGATTCCTATGTCAGAGACTCAATCAGGAAATGGTGAGCTGCCCGTCCTGCCGCCAGGGCAAGGTTATTATATAAGACGTAAATACGATAAAATTAAAGCAGCATTACCGTTTGATACTGTAGAAGCAAGAAATGAATGGATCATGAGAATTAGCGATAAATGGAAGGTGTTAGTCGGAGAGGAGGTGGGATAAATGGTGACGGCGAATGCCTCAGAAAAAGCAATCATCACTCTGGAAACGAAGGAACTCTTCTTCCTGGCAGGGATTCTCGGTTCGGACCGTCTGCTTGGGATAGACGATCCGTTCCGTGGATATCTGTCAGAAGAAATTGCCGAGGAATGGGAAAGTGCCAAGAATTCACTCCTAAGTAAAGGATATTTAACCCAAGTGAACAATGGGGTTGAACTGGAGATGTCACCGCAGGTATTCTCGCAGGTTGCTATAGCGGGTCTGGCTGAGCGCGCATGCTGGGTAAGATACACAAATGTGGAAGAGAGCTTTGAGGGATATCTGCATGTGACGGATGAGAAGGTCGTAGAGGTGAGAAAGCTCTATGATTCCTCCCGCGAATATCAGCTCCTGGAGATCGGTACGGTGAGACAGGCTAGTGAGGTGTTGGTGAACAGGATGAGATGGAATTCCAAATCTCCTGAGAATATGCCTGCTCTGCTATTATCCCGAAAACAATTCAACGAGCTGTATGAGAACAGCGAGCATATGAGCGTGGATGAGATCAGCACAGAGCTTGCGGAATCTACCGATGATCATGAAGGGGCTCTGGCCCTGGCCAGGTGCATCAAGACTAGAATTTCCGACGGAGAACTTCAATTGTCCGTATGGAGCGGAACGGACTGGGAGACCCAGGGCGCGGCTTTTATAGTAAATGAATCTATGAATTGGTTAATTCGTATGAGCACAAAAGATGAAGAAGACTGGTTAATTGCTACCCCGACGACTAGAGAGCAATTTCACACAATGCTGCTGCTGTGGTTGGAGAGACCTTCTGAAGCAGAGGAAAGGTGATTATGATGCGTATAAGAATGGAACCCGAGCAAATGCGGACGCTGAGCAAAAATCTGCAGCAATCGGCAGAACAGCTGCGCCAAATGGCGACAGGCCTCAATCAGTTGCTGCATTCCCTTATCCAGGAGAGCGGACCTCTTGGCTCAGTAACCGAACAGTGGCAGCAAGCCCATCGTTTGTCTGAGCAGCTTCATACCGAACTTCACCGAATTGGCAGGTTTGTTGAGACGAGGGCAGATGCTTTCCAAGCTCTAGAGCATGAGCCTGCATCCTATCAGAAAGGAACACCCATTGCTGCCGTGGGAAATGCAGCGGCTCTCTATGCCGGTCTGCTGGCTGTTCGGAATCCTGTAATACTACCGGGAAGCTATAAGATGCATGGCGTAATCTCCAACCCTGAATCGGCTGTTCAGGCCGTGAGGAATGAGAAGGGCGCAGGGCCGAAGCAGAAATGGGAAGTGCATACATCCGCGTCCAATGTACTTGGTTTCAGAACTTCGAACAAGCTCCGGTCAAGCGGCATTCAGCATTCAAGTTCTGACAACATTGGAGCAGAGGCGGATGAGCGAGAGATCCTACAGGTAGCTGTGAACAATCCGCCCGCATGGAAGTTTACCAATCCTTCGGCAGTTGTTCAGCGTCCCTTGAAGCTTCGCAGAATCCGAGTAATTCCAGGGGGGAAGAAACCTTCAGATATGCGGCATTTAGATAAACTGTTTAACAGGCATAAACCGTCTGACAGCGACACCATTCTGGATTGAGATGAAATCTACATTAATAGGCAAGGAGGAAGACACAGATGGCAGGACGTATTACAATCAGCCCGGAACATGTAGAGCAAATCGCCAAGCAATTTAAAATGAGTAGTGAGGAAAGCAGACAAATTGTGTCTAACTTAACAAATGCAGTCCAAGGGATGGAGAATGAATGGGAAGGTGTTACTAAACAACGTTTCATTAAGGAATTTCAGGAGGCCGATAAACAGATGCAGTCCTTTGTTCAAATCCTGGATTCCATCAGTGAAGAGTTATTATCGATCTCTCAGAAGTTTCGGTCCATTGACCAGAGTCATAGCTGATTCGGATTTATTTATTTTTGCTCAAGAAAGAGGGAGTATTAATGTCATTTCAGCCTAACCCGGGGGATGAGATCAATATTAGCAGGCAGAAATATCTGGTCGGACAGCATCCAGCAGCGCCGGGTATGGCTTATGCCCAAGCCGGAAGACAGGGCACCGTGTACAAGTTGATCCCTGAACATGGGGATGAGGATGAGGCAAAGGCACTGAAGATCTTTTACCCCAAATACCGGAATCCTGCATTGGTCTATCAGTCTGAGATTATGGAGGTCTTCAGCTCACTGCCCGGCCTTAAGGTGTGCTCCCGCCTGGTGATTACACCTGAGACGAACGGGGCACTGATCGCACAGTATCCGGATATGCTGTACGCGGTGCTTATGCCATGGGTGGATGGTTCGACCTGGATGGATGTTCTTGCTCACCGTGATCAACTAACCCTTGTGGAGAGCTGGGAGTTGGCAAGGGGGCTTGCAGCGGTAGGATCATCGATGGAGCAGAAAGGACTGGCCCATTGTGATTTATCTTCGCCAAATGTTCTGCTGCCAGGTTGGCGTAACCCGAACTATGCTGCGGATGGCAGCTCATCTATCGAGCTGGTGGATGTGGAGCAGCTTTATAGTCCAAGACTAGATCCGCCGGATATTAACTTCACTGGATCTCCGGGCTATGCATCTGGGCAGCCAGTACATCGCAGCTCCGGCGGACCATGGCACGCTTATGCGGATCGATTTGCTGGAGCTATCATTCTTGCAGAAATGCTGAGTTGGTCAGATCCTCGTATTCTGGCTGAGGCATGGGGAGAGAGCTACTTCGATCCTGATGAAATGCAGACCCAGAGTACGAGATACGAGCTCATGGCCTCAAGTCTGGAAGCGAACTGGGGAAAAGGTGCAGCCGAATTATTTGTTCGGGCGTGGCACAGTGATGATGTCCGCAACTGTCCTACCTTTGGAGAGTGGCTGGTCGTAATTTCGATGGCTGCTCCTGAAGACCCGAAGAAGCTATCAACTCCAGACCCTGTTCAGTCTATTCCTGTGATACCGTCTATTGCAACAGAAGATCATCAGGTATATGAAATTCCTGCGTTCCTGACTGCCCACGAATTGGTGGAATGGGCAAGGGGGCAAGAAGAAGCGGGAAATAAAGAATTGGCATTGGAAGGTTACAGGAAGGCGCTTGCTGACTCTCCTCCAGGGGGAGATTTATATACAGAGCTCTCGGTTGCTGTGCAGGGCTTGATAGCAGTTCAAGCGCCGCTGACCACAGAGGAACCCAAGGCACCGGTCTCATCTCTAAGAAGAGTTCCAAAGCGTAGATTGTGGCTTTATGCCGGAGCAGCTTTACTTGTCCTGCTTACCTGCGCCATTCTTGTCTATGCTTTGCCTGGAAATTCCAAGCCCGGGGATGCCAGCATCGCTCATAGCTTAGAACCTGTCAAGCAGCCTGCGGCAGCAGCGACTCCGAAGACGACGATCCCTGTCCAAATTCCGGTTAAGTCTCCTGCGGTTAACCAGGATCAACAGGCTGAGCAGGCTAAGGCAGAGGCGGAAGCCAAAGCCGCAAAGCTTGAAGAGGAACGAAAAAAGCAGGAAGAAGCCAAGAAGAAGGCCGAGCTCGAGAAGCAGAAGGAAGCTCAAGAAAAGTATGACCGGCAGCTGCAATACGAGAAGTACTTGATATGGAAAAAAGAGCGGGACGAACGGCTGGCCAAGGAAGCCGCCGAGAAAAAGAAAGCTGACGCAGCCCGCAAAGCAAAGCTTGAACAGCAGAAACGTGAAAATGAACAAAAAGCACGGATTCTGGCTGCCAAGCGTGATGAGCAGATTATTAAGCTCAATGCTTCTTTTAACCAAGCCTATAATGCGCTGAAAACTGGCAGCAATGATGTAGCTAAAGCCTATGCATGGCAGTTCCTGGATATATACAGTCAGGACTCTGGATATTTCAGCAAGAATGCTAAACTGGCCAAACGAGCCGCAAGCCTCAAAAAGTTTCTGGCCAAGAATAGTGTTGGACTGCCCGATATTTAGAAGCAGGATTGATTTAGAAGAGTTAAAGGAGACAGAAGCTGCATGAAGTACACCGTTCAGGCCTCGCAACGAACACCGGCCCTGATAATTTATTTAATTGATATTAGTGCTTCGATGAACCTGCTGATGGAAGGGCGTAGACGAATTGATATTGTATACGATGCCCTCTCCCTGGCGGTTAGACAGATGGTGTTCAGATCGACCAAGGGGAATCGATTGACTCCCCGCTACCGTATTGCCCTGCTGGCATACAGCGATGAAGTGTATGACCTGCTTGGCGGTGTTAAGGGAATCGACGAGGTCGCCCAGCTTGGGAAGCTGCCCGATCTGACACCGAAGAGATTCTCAGATTCAGCTAAGGCTTTTGCCCAAGCGGAGAAAATTCTAAAAGATGAGCTTCCAGATATGCAAGGGTGCCCTGCTCCCTTGATCTGTCATATGACAGACGGGGTCACAACAGGGGAGGACCCGGAGCCAATTGTGAAGCGGATTATGGCTATGGGCGTCGAGGATGGAAATGTCCTGGTTGAGAATATATTTATTTCAGACCATGTACTTGATGAGCCAATTCATGAGCCGCGAAGATGGAAAGGAATCAATCTCGAAACTCCGCTGAAGGAAGGCGCTGGCCTTAAGCTTCGTGAAATGTCCTCAGTGCTTCCTGAGAGCTACAGGGAAATGCTGGCGGAAGCTGATTACCAATTGGCTCCTGGAGCATTAATGCTGCTTCCCGGCAACTGCGCTGAGCTTGTCTCCATTGGATTCCAAATGTCTGCCGCGACACCGGTAAGGTGAGGCAGCTAAGGTGAAAAGTAAATTTACGCGCACAGTGCCGTCTGATTTCGAATGGACAAGTCATCAGAATTACGTCTATCCCTTATCCGAGAAGGTTACCAGCCGGTTCACCTGTCGGTATACATACAGCCCTTCGGATGAAACAATCGAATCCGGGGAGGCCAGTCAGGATTTTCTGGCAGTAGGGGTCGAGGGTCATACCTGCAGGTTTGTCATTTGTGATGGTGTGTCTTTGTCCTATCGCGGGGATTTTGCCGCGAGCTTCCTCGGCCAGCGCATGTTTAACTGGTTAGGCCATACCAAGGAGCTTTCCGGACAGGGGTTTGAGCAGTTCTTGTGCGACCTTGTTCCAGACGCGTCGGAGACCGTTGACAATTTAGAAATACCCTCCGATATGCCGCTTCTCCTAAAGGATGTACTTGAGGAGAAACGCTCTCGTGGAGCAGAAACCATGTATTTGTGCGGAAGAATCGACCTGCCTGAACCTGGACGGACCCAGGGCAGGATATGGCTGGCTTGGCAAGGGGACTGCCGGCTCAGGAGATGGGTAGATAACGAAGAGCTAATAACAGAGCCCGGTTCGTTTGTCACCAAAGAGCGCTGGTCCGTTCGACATGGAGCCGTAGGAGGCTCTCCCCATGTGTATACGGAAGATTTTACGCAGCAGAACGAGAAGCATCGAATTATGATCTACACGGATGGATTTAAGATACTCGACCGCTGTGAGGATCCACCCGAAATGATCTCTATATTGAATCGAATCTTTGTAAATCAAGCAAAAGAAGCGCATCTGGAGGATGACGCCTCTTGGCTTGAGTTATCATGGGATACGTGATGCAAGCAACGCCAAATTTATTTGGCGTTTTTTTTATCTAGAAATAAATGACTTTTTGATTAAACAGTATCATTTTATGGGTAATCTTGTTTAGAACAGAATGCTAACTAAGTCAAATCCTATAAATAGAGAGAAGGAGTGTATAAATCATGCCCAATAATCAGATCAATCGACAACGTTTTCAAGGAAAAACAGCTATAGTAACAGGTGCGGGCTCTGGAATTGGGAAAGCAGCAGCAATAAGGCTTGCTCAAGAAGGGGCTAAAGTGGCGTTGTTTGATCTGCAGAATGACCGCACCAGTTCAACGGAGCATGAAATCAACAATATTTTTCGGGGTGTCTCCCGCTCATTTGATGTAGACGTCTCGGATCCGGAGCGGATGGAGAAGGCGGTGCATGATGCTGCCTCCTATTTTGGAGGAATCGACATTGTTTTTGCTAATGCGGGCATTAATGGTGTGCTGGCACCCATTGGAGAAATGAGTTTTGAGGATTGGGAAAGAACGCTGCGCATTAATCTGAATGGTACCTTCTTGACCGTGAAGTATACGCTCCCTTATTTGAAAGAAAAAGGGGAGGGCAGTATCATCATCACAAGTTCTATTAACGGAAGTGACCGGTTTGCCGGGTTCGGTATGTCTGCATACAGCACGACTAAAGCCGGACAGGTTGGTTTTGCGAAGATGGCTGCACTTGAGCTGGCCAAATTCAAAATCAGAGTGAATGTGATCTGTCCTGGTGCCATTGCCACCAATATTGACCAGACCTCGGAGCCAAGCGAAGAGCTGAAAGAAATCGTTATACCAGTCGAATACCCTGAAGGAAGTCAGCCTCTGGCTGATGGACCCGGACAACCGGAGGATGTTGCTGACCTGGTCGCTTTCTTGGCCTCGTCAGAATCGAAGCATATTACTGGAGCAAGAATCGTTATTGATGGAGCAGAATCATTACTGTAACCTTAAATTTAGAGAGGAGCTGTGGAGCTGCATGTTCACCTGGCTGGCTGAACAGAGAATAACGGAAGCAATCGACAGGGGGGAGCTAGAGGATTTACCCGGCAAGGGCGAGCCTTTGCAACTAGAGGACCTCTCACATATCCCTGAAGATCTTCGTATTGCGTACAAAGTGATGAAAAATGCAGGTTATGTCCCTGAAGAGTTAACCTTGAGAGGTGAGTGTCTGCAGCTGGAGGATCTACTGCAAGCTTGCGGTGACCCGAATGAGAAGCAGCGCTTGTATAAGCAGTTGAATGAGAAGACCGTTAAGCTGCGAATGATGATTGCAGAGCGGAGGCTGGCAGAGAACACGGCATTCCAGCAATATGAACCGGTTCTAAGTGAAAGGTTCAAATAATTACATTCTTAATATCGGAGAGGTCACTAGTCATGCCGGCGGGCACGATTAGCGGCCTCTTTTTTGTATGAGTTTTGACAGAGAAATATCCTCCATTTATGATTAGGTCACAATAGCAGCCATTGGCCAAGAAAGCATTGCAAGGGGAAGTGTAATTAATGAGTTTGCCTATAGATGAGATTATTCCGGATTTGAAAGAAACTCTGAATACGAGCAATTGTGCAGTTCTACTGGCTGAACCCGGGGCGGGGAAGACGACCCGTACACCACTTGCCCTATTAGGGGAGCCCTGGCTGGAAGATCAGGGCATTATCATGCTAGAACCCCGGCGATTAGCGGCCAGATCTGCTGCTGCTTTTATGGCCGCTCAGCTTGGAGAGGAAGTAGGGGAAACGGTAGGCTACAAAATTCGCATGGACAGCAGAACAAGCCCCCGAACACGGATTACGGTGGTTACGGAAGGTATTCTTACCCGGATGCTGCAGGCAGACCCTTCACTTGAGGGAATCGGACTTGTGATATTCGACGAATATCATGAACGAAGCCTTCAAGCGGACCTGGGTCTGGCTCTATCTCTGCAAAGTCAGGGGATTCTTAGAGAGGACCTGCGTATATTGGTCATGTCGGCTACCCTGGCCGCGGAACCGGTTGCCCGCCTGATGAACGATGCTCCTGTACTGCAAAGCCAGGGGAGGACTTTTCCGGTTGAGACCCAATATTTAACAGAGACGAGCAATCAGCCGCTCGAACAATTGATGGCTGGTGCCATTCGTTCAGCCTTGGCCAGGCACGAGGGAAGCATTCTTGCGTTTCTTCCCGGAATTCGGGAGATACGCCGGGTTCAGATGAGTCTGCTGCAGGGTCTCGCTCCAAATGTTGATGTAGTGCCTCTCTATGGAAGCATGTCTCAGCAAGATCAGCTTGAGGCAATCCGGGCACCTCGAGCAGGGCATCGCAAGATCGTGCTGGCTACCTCAATCGCTGAATCCAGCTTGACGGTAGAGGGCATCCGGGTTGTTATTGACAGCGGACTCAGACGGACACAGCAGTTCTCTCCCCGAACGGGCATGGGTAGGCTGGTTACAATACGGGCCGCCAGGGACTCGGCCGACCAGCGGAGAGGACGGGCAGGACGAACAGCTCCAGGTGTTTGTTACAGGCTATGGACTGAGCAAGAGGATCGTCAGCTGCCTGAAAGGACAACCCCTGAGATTCTTGAGGCTGATCTTTCAGGGTTAGTATTGGAACTGGCTGTATGGGGAGTGAAGGACCCTGCTGAGCTGCAGTGGCTGGATCTGCCTGGAATGGCGGCATTTCGTCAGGCGCAGCGGCTGCTTAACCAGCTTCGAGCCCTGGACTCAGACGGGAATATAACGGAACATGGTCAGCAGATGGCTGGACTCGGCCTGCATCCCAGGCTTTCGCATATGATCCTAGAGTCGTCACGGATGGGACAGGGCGGTCTGGCCTGCCTTATGGCCGCACTTCTTGAAGAAAGAGACATCTTTCCAAGGTATTCCTCAGGCGTCCTGAACATTGACCTGCGGGCAAGACTTGTAGTAATGACCAGGGCAGCCCGTGAGGGAACGGGCCGCACGGACCTTGGCGGAGCGCATAGAGCTGATGTCGAGCGTCTACTGAGTCAGGGCAGACAGTGGATTTCCAGACTTCCTGACGCCACCGGCAGTGTACAGCACGAACCAACAATCGAAGCTGCGGACCAGCTGTGCGGCTTGCTGCTTTCCTTCGCCTTCCCAGACCGGATAGGTCAGCGGAGAATGGATGGACGTTACTTGCTGCGAAGCGGCCGGGGAGCAGAGATGCTTAACGGAGAACAGCTGTCTCAGGAGAGATATATTGTCGCTGCAGAAGTGGATGATGAAGGTACAGAAGCGAGGATTTTGCTTGCTGCTCCGTTAACGGAGAGCCAGCTAGAGCAACATTACAGGAAGGAAATGAATGAAGAGGTTGAGATTAAATGGGATGAAGGAACAGGCACGGTAAGGGCCAAGAGCATGCTTAAGCTAGGAGCTATTGTGTTTAAGGAGACACCTAATATAAGGCCTACGGAAGAACAAATTCAGTTGGCTCTATTGGAGACCATTAGAGCAGACGGGCTTCACCTGCTTCCCTGGGATGTGAAATCCAGGCAGCTTCAAGCAAGAATCCAGTTTATGAGAGAGTGCTGCGGCGGGGAGTGGCCGGATGTGTCGGACGTCACACTTCAGCAGAGCGCAGGGCAGTGGTTGTCTCCTTATCTTGAAGGCTTTAAGAGAAAGTCGGATTTCAGATCACTGAAGCTTTATCAAATTCTGGATCATCTGCTGAATTGGAGTCAGAAGCAGGAGCTGGAACAGCAAGCTCCAACCCATATCACCGTCCCGAGCGGTTCCAGGATACCTGTAAATTATGAGGGTCCCCAGGCTCCCTATATCTCCGTACGGCTTCAGGAATTATTCGGCCTCATGGATACTCCTCGTCTAGCCTATGGGCGTGCAGCGGTTACCCTGCATATTCTGTCCCCGGCTTCGCGCCCGGTTCAGGTTACTTCTGACTTGCGGAGCTTTTGGGAGAGTACCTATTTTGATGTAAAAAAAGATCTGAAAGGCCGTTATCCCAAGCACTACTGGCCTGATAACCCACTGGAAGCCACAGCTACAAAGCGGGTTCGTCCCCCGGGTGACCGGAAATAAGATGGGTCCTATGGTTAATTGCTTCCTGATCGGGGTAATGATGGAGGGAACAGTCAATCAAAGGAGGTAATTGTTATGGCTAAGAAAATAGTGGGTGTATTTGATACCGACCGTGAGGCAACCGCAGCGATTGAGTCTCTTCAGAACCAGGGATTCCGTGCTGATGAAATCTCAGTCATTACCAAGAACCGCGATGATCAGGCGGCAATCTCGGATGAGACAGGTTCCAAAGCACCAGAGGGCGTGGCTACAGGCGCGGCAACAGGTGGTGTTGTCGGCGGTGTAACAGGACTGCTTGCAGGGCTTGGACTTCTTGCGATTCCGGGTGTTGGCCCTATTCTCGCAGCTGGCCCAATTGCTGCCACACTTACGGGCGCCGCAGTCGGCGCAGGAGCCGGCGGTCTGGTTGGCGGATTGATTGGCCTCGGTATTCCTGAGGACGAAGCGAACGAATACGGAGCTTATGTAGATAATGGGAAGATCCTTGTTCTGGTAGATGAAGATGATCGCACACCTGCCGTCTATGATACATTCCGGACTAATCGGTCTTTGAACGCATCCCGTTATTCAGATACGAATCCAAGACTCTAATCTGACTACACGAATAATCCGGTTTAACCGGTACTCATAACAAGCAAAGAGAGTCCAGCTGAGTTTCGGCGGACTCTCTTTGCTTGTTAATGAATAAGCCCACTTTTTCGAGCTTTCTGAACCAGGGGCGCGGCAATTCGATTGATGCCTGGTTTAAGTGCCAGACCAAGCAGGAGAGCAAGCGCCCCATAGAGGATGAGCAGGAGGATATCGCGGATCACAAGCTCGGGAACGATTCCGCCCACAGCTTCCCTAAGAAGACCGATTCCATAAGTGAATGGTAGGAATGGGTAGATCATCTGGAAGAAGGGCGGCGTGACCTGGATTGGGAAGGTTCCGCCGGAGCCGGCCAGCTGCAGCACCAGCAGCACAATGGCCAAGGCTTTTCCAACGTTACCGAATACGGAGACCAAGGTGTAGATCATGAGCATAAATACCAGGCTGATCAGCAAGCTGAACAGGATGAAGAGGAGTTTTTCTTTGGCATAAGTACCAAGTATAAAGAGGTCTCCTGTGGATACAAAAACCGATTGCAGCAAGCCCAGCGTACCAAATGTAAGAAATCGGCCAAAGTACACTTGGTAGCTTGAATACTCTTCATCGGAGTGAACCTCAACTGTCAGCATGGATACGAGCAGCAGGCCTCCCACCCAGAGGGATAAGGTGGTGAAGAATGGAGACATGGCGGAGCCGTAGTTTGGAATTGGAAATAACCTATTTTCCACCAGAATCACGGGCTCGGCGAAGAATTCACTTTCCTTCTGATAATTGAGCTGAAGCAGCTTAATGAGATCTTCCAGATGACCTTCCTTTTCAAAAGCGCGCAGTCTGTCTCCGATCGATCTGACATTAGCTTCTGCTTCAGGCAGCTGCCCTCTTATATGCTCGGCTTCTGTCAAGCCAAGTGTGAGTCCCTTAGATGCATCATTTAGAATCTGCTGGACCTTAGGAAGTGAACGCTGTGCCTCCGTCAGTGCTGTACGGGTTTGGGCAGCCGTATGCTTTGCCTGAGCGAGGGCTTCTTGCAGACCCGGGAGAATTTCACGATCATAGCTGTCGATCATCCGATCCAGGTCAGAACCAACTGTGCTAACCATTTTCTTAGTGGTGTCCAGTAGTGAGCTGTTTGGCTCGGCGCCTTGTTTGGAAGCTTGTAACAGCGTGTTCTGAAGTGTTTCTATTTTTGCGGCGATTCCCTTCATTTGAGTGGATATCCCGGTTAGAGAACTTGATGGGGCAACAGTATTAAGATTGTTAATCAGGGATTGAAATGTACTGGCAGCTGCCGCGGCCTCAGCTAAACTCTGCTGTGCACGAGCCAGTTCTGATTGTATAGCTTCTGGAGATTTATTATCCGCCAAGCTCTCTGCCGCTGTGATACCGAGCTCGGCAGTCTCAAGCGACTGTCTGATTTGAATCAGACTCTGTTTGATATGGGGAGCCGCATTGGCTAAAGCCGAGCTGCTTTGATCCAGAAATTGAATCAAATCGGTACTGAACTCAGTTCCTTTGGCGGCGAGCTCAGCTGCTGCTGGGATTCGGGACTGGACTTCTTTTACTATCCGATTGCTCTCTTTAAGGTCCTTAACTGCAATGTCAGCGGCCTTATTGATTTCTGGAAATAGCATCTCTAGCTTGTAGAGCAGCCCCTTCATTTTATTGAGCAGAGGAAGCTGCTGCTTAAGTTCCACCCCGATCTCATTGAATATTTTGAAAATAGCGCCGTTTGCCGTTTTAACGAAATTACGATTTACTTCCTGGGTAATTGAACTGGCTCCTTTGGATGTGATCTTTGGAGCGACGGCATTGATCTTTTCGTTTACGGTATAACGAATTTCTGCTTTTACTGGATTTGGAGTGAGTACGCTCGCAATGTGCTGTGAGAATTCCGGAGGAATCTCAATCGCCGCGTAATAATTGCCATGCTTAAGTCCGCTTTGAGCGGCTTCATGGGAGACGAAGGTCCAGCCAATTTTGGGGTTAGCCTCCAGAGACTTCTTGATTTCAAGTCCGAGATTTATTTGCTTGCCCTGAATTTGCGTCCCCTGATCGAGATTCGTAACCGCAATTTGAATGCCTTGAGTCGAACTATACGGGTCCCAGGAGGCCTCAATATTGAACCAGGCATAAAGAGACGGAAGAAGGATGAGACCAAGGATAACGACGGATGCTGCCCAGTTGGTTGCAATATTTCGAATATCTTGAATATAAATGGAACCTAGCTTCGTCATCTTCAATTACCGCCTAACAGAATTTTGCTTTAGTATGACTGGTTTGGGTATAGATCATTCTGGCTGACTAAAGTGCAGCTAAATAGGCCAGATAAAGGAGATCAAAAGATGAATAAACTTGTTAAATTCATAAGTTCAGCCGCGTTGGCCTTGCTTGCTGTCGGAACTTCAACTCTATGGGTAGGGTCATCTTCCGTGTCAGCGGAGAAAGCTCCACTATCCTTTACTCAGTGGACTGAGCCTTCATCCACGGATTTCATTTATCCAGCCTGGACGGTGTCTCTGTCCACATCTCTCACAGAAAAAGATCAGGGGGCCCAGTCTCGTATGGCCACTGGTGAGGGACAAGTCTTTGTTGTGGATCAAGGAAAGCTGATCGCTCGAGATATCACAAACGGCAGGATAACCTGGAGTTTTGGAAGCGAGCTTAGCCCAGGAATCGAATACAATCAAGGTACTTTGTATGGCACCTATGAAGATGGAAGGGTCTATGCGCTGAATACGGACGGGACGATCAAATGGGTATCGAGCAGGACCGTTACGAAAGCGGAAAGGCTGGTCTCCATCCAAGATACTCTTTACATCCTGAGAGGGATCGATATATTTGCATTTAATGCCAAGAATGGAGCGTTGAATTGGGAGTATCATGACACATTTGCATTAACCGGTTCTAAGGAGCTTACTGAACAAGATGGCGTTGTTTTTCGGACGTATGCCGGGATCGCTAATTTCACGGTGACACTTAAAGCTTTTGATGCGGCAACGGGTACAAAGCTCTGGGAGCAAAGCCAACAGCACCTCCCTATCCAGGTCAAGAATGGATCGGTTTATTCTGTGTATGAACCGAATCTTTTTGAGGAGCCGAAAGCTGAATTGACACTTAAAGAATTTGACCTGAAGACAGGCAAAGAGAAAGCGAACTATCTGTATCAGTGGTCGAATAATCCGGCTTCTTATATTCGTGGTTATACGGATAATGCCATGATTGAGGGTAATAAATTATATGCGTATAACAATCATGAATGGGTACAATATGATCTAACCAAGTATTCGAGCATTTCGGACCAGCCTGAATATAGAATTACGGGATCGAATCATGATTTGGAGAACCCATTGATGAAGGTGTACAAAAATCTGATATTTTATCAGGAGCGTTCAGAGCTGCCATACTCCATACTGAAATCAATCAACTTGTCTGATCAGCATACGGTGAGCTATGGAAATGATAACCCTGCTGCTCAGATTGATGTCTTTGGGAATGGAGTATATATCGGTCAGACGGACGGGATCTTCCGCGCTTTTGAGCTGTCTGCGGGCAAAGAGGCTTTTGCCATTAGATCAGGAGCCCGAAATTATGGACCGACCGAATTTGAACAGGGTATGGCAGTCGTTCAGGCGGATAATAAACTAATAGGGGTAGCTATACCTGGGAATCTTAAATGAGAAAGGTGTATTCAGAATTTTCCTGTTGACGGTTAAAAGTGATTGATTTATGATTGGCTCATAAATGAAAACACTTTATGGCGTGTTACCGTAACGGGCATGAGCCAAGGAAAGTTAACCTATTTAATATGGTTGCTTTTCCTTGGCTCTTTTTGATTTTTCATAATAAGGAGGGGGCCAATGGAAATGAAAGAAGTGGAACTACTCCAAGTCCAACGTGTAATCGGTAACAATGTCGTTATGGCTCAGGGGGGGACGAACGGCAAAGAATACGTTCTATTGGGGAAGGGTATTGGTTTTGCAGTGAAAGGATCAGGTACGATTGAGGCAAACGATCCGAGAATTGAGAAGCGCTTCAAGCTGGAGGATCGTGAACAGTGGAGTCAATATGAAAGCTTGATGGAGGACTTTGATCCTAAGGTAATGCATATTACCGATGAGATCATTTCGTATATTTCAGCAAGTAAGCCTGGAAAGCTTAACGATAAAATTTATCTAGCCCTGCCAAGCCATATTCAATTCACGGTCTATCGGCTTCGCAACGGAATGGATATTATTAATCCCTTCTTACAAGAGACAAAGCTATGTTTTCCCGAAGAATTTGAAATCGCTTCCAAAGCGGCTGAGATGATCAGTGAGGCATTCTCAGTTCATGTCCCTGAGGACGAAGTTGGCTTTCTTACTTACCATGTGTATTCGGCTGTAAGCAATGTGCCGGTTGGTCAGCTTGTCAAAGCTTCCAATATCGTTAATCAGCTGCTGGAGCTGATTCAGCAAGAGAAGAAAGTCACTTTTAGACAGGGGAGCATGAGTCATGTGAGATTGATGCTTCATCTAAGGTATTCTCTGGAAAGAATCCTGCAGGATACTAAGGTGGATAATCCTTTTGTGAACCATATCAGGCTTGAGTACAGGGAAGAGTATTTATTAGCCAAGCGATTGGGAAAAGTAATGGAAAGTGAGCTCGGCAAGCCTGTGCCTGAAGAAGAAATCTGTTATATTGCCATGCACCTATATCGCCTATACCGGACCACGAATTGAACACACTAAATAAAAAGGTAGGGGATTGATTATGTTTTCTAAATGGAGAAAGAAACCAGCTGAGCAGAAGAATGTTGAAATATATGCCCCTGTGACTGGAGAAGCTGTAGCCCTTGAAACTGTACCGGACGATGCTTTCGCGGGAGGATTCATGGGTAAAGGAATTGCCATTATGCCTAGCGAGGGTAAGCTCACTGCCCCATTTGACGGCACAGTCTCCCATGTCATTAAATCCAAGCATGCCGTCATGCTGGAGCACCCGTCCGGATTACAGCTGTTATTTCACATTGGAATCAACACCGTGTCCCTAAAGGGAGAAGGTTTCATAAGTCATGTACAGACAGGTGATTCTGTGAAAGCAGGGCAGACTTTGATTGAATTCGACATCGAAAAGATCAAGGGAGCAGGTTACCCGGTTATTACCCCAGTCATAGTAACAAACGCTGAAGAATTGACATCAGGCATCGAGACCAACCTCGGCCCGGTCCAATCCGGCAAAGATGTCATTCTTACGGCGATATTTAAGGCTTAGGCCAATATATTTGAAAGGGTGAAAAGTGATGTTGTCATTTCTACAAAAAATTGGGAAATCCTTGATGCTCCCAGTCGCAACTCTTCCAGCAGCCGCGATTCTTATGCGGTTCGGTAACATTGACTACGTCAAAGATTTCCACATGGGCTCTGCAGGGGAGTTCATTAACAAGTATATTGCCCCGTTCCTGGATGCGGGTGGAACTACAATATTTGATAATTTGCCACTGATCTTTGCGATCGGGGTGGCTATCGGACTCGCGGGAGATGCTGTTGCAGCTCTGTCCGCAGCGATTGGCTATCTGATCCTGGTACGTGTGCTTACTAAAGTGCCACTTGTCTTTGATACGCTGATGAGTAAAGATGCGAAGCTGGACATGGGTGTATTAGGCGGTATCATTGTGGGTTGTATCGCTGCATTCCTGTATAAGAAGTACCACAATATCAAACTGCCGGATTGGCTTGGATTCTTTGGAGGCAAACGGTTTGTACCTATGGTTACCGCACTGACCATGGTAATTACCGGGATTATATTTGGTCTGATCTGGGGACCCGTGCAAGCCGCTCTGGATACATTCGGCAACTGGATTGTCGGTCTGGGAGGTATCGGTAGTGCCATCCACATGATTGCGAACCGGTTACTCGTTCCATTCGGTCTTCATCACATCATTAACTCTATTGTTTGGTTCCAAATTGGTGACTTCACAGATGCTGCGGGTAAAGTCATCCATGGTGACCTTTATCGTTTCTTCGCCGGGGATAAAACCGCGGGGATGTTCATGACTGGATTCTTCCCGATCATGATGTTCGCTCTTCCAGCAGCCGCATTTGCGATTATTCACACTGCCAAGCCGGAGAGAAAGAAAGCTGTCGCTTCGATCTTCATTGGTGCAGCCCTTGCTTCTTTCTTGACAGGGATTACAGAACCGCTCGAGTTCGCTTTTATGTTCGTGGCACCTGTCTTGTATGGTATCCATGCCATATTGTCAGGGGTAGCGGGTTATGTAATGTATGCGCTGGGGGTTAAGCTTGGATTTGGTTTCTCCGCGGGTTTCATCGACTATGCCATCAACTATCAATTGGCGACGAAGCCGCTGCTCTTGATTCCTGTAGGTCTTGTGTTTGCTGTGGTGTATTACTTCCTCTTCCGCGTTCTTATTGTGAAGTTGAACCTGAAGACACCAGGACGTGAAGATGATTTTATTGCTGACGATCAACCTGCAGTTGGCAACGGCAGCAGTGCTGTTGCAGCAGGGGACAGTAAAGCTGCGAAGATTCTAGCTAACATCGGTGGTTCAGATAACATTCAATCCATTGATGCATGTATCACGCGACTGCGTCTGGTTGTGAAAGACGATAAAGCCGTGAATGATCCCGCACTCAAAAATCTTGGAGCATCGGGTGTTATGCGTCAGGGCAGAGGAGTTGTCCAGGTCGTATTCGGACCTCAGTCTGAATCCATCAAAGATGACATCAAGAAATTGATGTGAACCGAATAAGAAGTGAGAAGTTACAAGCTCAGGGCGGATATTTATCCGTCCTGTTTTCATTTGAATCTAAATTAACTCTTACTCTAGAATTCATATAATCTACCCAGAAGGTTCATTTATTTGCCTTGCTTCGGCATAATTCTTGGCGTATATTCGGACGTGAGCATACTTCTTTGGAGAAAGAGGCGAAGGATAAAGTGTCATATCGGCAAATTAAGTGGATGATTCTGATCGTACCCTCAATAATTGTGGGACTTTGGGAGTTTGTAAGACATCAATTTCTTATTTCATATATATCTATGGGGCTAGGGAACTTTATAACCCCGATCATTTTGTTCGTGGTAAGTATCACACTGCTGTATCGATTGTTCACCATGCTCGAACGGGTGCAGAATGAGTTGAATGAAGAGCGCGCTCAGAAGGCAGAGCTCGTCGCAAGGGAGCAGCTGGCCAGAGAACTGCATGATGGAATTGCACAGTCCTTATTTCTGTTATCAGTCAAAATTGACAAAGCGGAGCGCCGTCAGAGTCAGACAGGAGCCGAACTGAATCTGGATGAGCTGCGGAAGACGGTGCACGAAGTTAACCGGTATGTGCGGCAATCGATCTCCAATCTGAAATATCCGCCGGCGGCAAGTCCTGACGGGAAGAAGACATTACGTCATCGGATTACTCAAATGGTGGATGAGATTCAGGTTCAAGTTCAAATGAAATGGACCCTGGATGATACAGAATTTACGCCTAAAGAACAGGTTGAACTGCTTGCATGTATTCGTGAAGCCTTAGTTAATGCGAAGAAGCATGCTCCTGCCAGCCACATCACTTTACTAGGTGAGGGGAGTAGACCATTCTGGACGGTGAGCGTGAAGGATAACGGGCCAGGCTTTGGTGCCTACATGTATACAGATGTACGGGATAAATACGGGCTGAAGATTATGAGAGAGCGAGCTGAAGAGATGGGCTGGGCATTGTCTGTTGGCTCAGAAGACGGAATGACGATAGTTATGATTGAGAGCAGGGAGGGACTTGGCATTGAAAGCCCGCGTATTGGTCGTTGATGATCATGCTTATGCAAGAGAAGGTATCTGTGATATTTTGGCGGAGGACCCGTCCTTTGAAGTCATAGGGGTTGCCTCGAGCGGGGCAGAAGCCATCGAATTGACTGAGAAATTCATGCCGGATTTGATTGTGATGGATATACATATGCCGGGGATGGATGGATTGGAAGCTACCCGGATTATTAAGCTTAGATTTCCGTATGTCAAAATTGTGCTGATTACGGTCTCCGATGATGCTGCGCATCTATTTGAAGCACTGAAGCAGGGGGCGCAAGGCTTTCTGCTGAAGAATCTGTCACCTTCAACATGGGTGGAGTACCTGCGTTCGATCATGATTGATGAGGCCCCGCTTTCCAGCGAACTGGCCCATCAGATTCTTAAGGAGTTCCCTTCTGCTCCAAAGCAGGAGACGCAGGATCATCCGCTCACCGGTCGTGAAAGGGAGATTCTCAATTGGGTTGCTAAAGGGATGACTAATAGGGAGATTGCGGGAGAACTGCTAATTTCTGATCAGACTGTTAAAAATCACTTGAAAAATATTTTACATAAGTTACAATTGGAGAATCGGGTGCAGCTGACCAGATATGCACTGGAGCAGGGCTGGGTAGATACAAAGCGCACTGATCATTAATACGGATATTAGAGACTTGAAAGCATCAAGTCGTTGCCTTAGGTATAAGGTGGCGGCTTTTTTTGTGTTTTTACATAATAAAGGAGGACTGTATACCTATTCCATAGAAGTTAATAGGACTATATTCTAGATTTTACCATCCAAGTGGTGAGGGGAAGCAATACATACAAAGTGGGGGAGTGAAGGTTATATGACAAGTAAGTCTATGATGAACACATTAATGGCAAGTGTGGTCGCTGCGGGGTGTTTGTTCGGTGCTTCAGGGTCAGCATCAGCAGAGGGAGTAATTAATTTCAAAGATCAACTACCTGCTTGGGCGAAGTCGGATATTATGTACGTGGCAGCAAAAGGATACATGAAAGGGGATGAAAGTGGGAAATTCAATCCGAATGCCACGATCAGCCGGGCAGAGTTCGCAGCCATCCTGGCACGAGCATCGAACAATGCTCATGATGCTGGGAGAACCGGTTTTGGTAACATACCCGGTTGGAGCCAAGATGAGGTCAATATTGCGGTGAGCAAGGGCTTTATCTCGCCAGGCGACTATCCAAATGGATTCAATCCGAACGCACCGTTGACACGCAGAGAGCTGGCCAAGTGGGTGGCGTCGGGGTTGGCGGCCAAGGACGACGACTTCAAGAAGGCTTTGTCCGATACTGCGGATACTCTTGTGCCGGTCGCGGAGTATTACAAGGGCGGTCTGAATAAGGCCGATTATCCATATGTGTCGGTTGCGCTCGGAACCGGACTTATGGGTGGATACCCGGACGGCCGCTTCGGCCCAGCCCAGACCACCACGAGGGCGGAGGCTGCGGTAATCCTGCGCCGCTTCGAGTCGATTCAGGACAAGAAGGCCGATGCGTTTCAGGATCTGAAAGAAATGCGGGAAGTGGGGCTGACCGGGACGAATGCGATAAGTTTGGGGTTTAAGTACAGTAAATATGATGATGTCAGGGAAGCTACTTTTACAAGTATACGGAACGTGCCTGTTACTCTTAGAAATAATGTTGCTAAGACCAAGGTAAACCGCTTTATTCTGGTCAACGCATCGAAGGCAAATGATGTAAAAAACCTTTACGGTAAAATGTTTGTCGATAAAAGCTATGATTCAGCTTTTAAGATGCAAAAAGACCGATACGAAGTCTTTGTCGAGTATGCGTTCACATCCAATATTGAAAATATGGATGTAATGACCTACCTTAACTCAACTACCTCTACATACCTGACTCTGACTGGCTTTAAAAGTGGGACCATAGATAAATATGGAATTAAAACAATGCCATATCTTATGGGGACGATTGCTAAAGATAAATTCTTTAAGAAAGGTGTTGAAGTCAAGTTCTGGGGAAATGGGTTTGTGAGGTCAAATCTTCCTATCTACGATACGCATAATGGCGCATCCATTACAGTTAGCGAGGGTAAATCGTTCAGTATTTACAAATTAGATTAGACTATGAGATCAATAATTAAGGAGCTACTAGATGGGTCGTTTACGACGAAATATCATGATTGGCTTGAGTTGTGTAATCCTACTTCCTAATCTTCTGTGGATCGGTTCTCTAATCGCCAATGCGGGCGGCTACGTTAGTGCCACGCTACCAGACGTAAAGCCTATGAAAGAGACAATCACGGAGGGAGGGAAAGCGGAACAAACCTGGATCCGGGAAGGGCAAGTGGATTCACTCGCAAATCCAGGCGTTTATATCTACCAACGTGATGACAAAAAGTGGGTCGCAGAAACGTATCGGGGCACGGTGCTATATAACTCGGTAGGTTCGCCTGCCTCTCCCTATCCGGAGAAAGGTCCTTTATTCGAAAACAAGATTAATATGACAAAGCCAGAGTATCTACCAAAGGAGGATTATAAATTATTAGATGGGGTACAAAGAGCTTCTTCATTAATGACGGATCCTAAAATCATTGGGGCCAATAATGAGACTCCTCTTGAAAACAAAACCAGTACCACACGAGCTTTGCATATCCCAGACAGCGCCAACCTGATTATTACATCGGTCATTGGCGGTGACATCGAAAGCTCCAGCCCACCTGATGCGTATATCTGGAACAAGCACGAAAAATTCTCCGGCAACAAGTGGAGCGTAGGATACACCACACAGGTTCACGTCACCTGGCGTGCCAACTATGTAGAGAAGAAAAAGATAGCCATGACCGGCAAGGCCAAGATCACAGTGAATGAAGTCGCTAATTTTACAGCAACCGTAGCTACCTCGGAAGCGAAGAAAGCCTACGGCACTCCAGCAGACGTAACGACTCGAAGTGACGTGGTGTGGAAGTCCAGTAATCCAAGCATAGCCACGGTAAGTGCCGCCGGGGTTGTTACCGGGGTCTCCAAGGGGAGTTCTATTATCAGCGTTGATTGGAAGAAGGACAAGTATTGGCTCCATACTGAGGAGGTTGTTACCGTAGATACCAAAATCACTAATCAACCTTCTATTGGCTCCTGTATCCCAACCATCAATCCACCTTATGCTGCAGCAAGCCCGGTTACTTCGTTCATGAACCCGAATGCAAAGGGCGAGATTCTAGGGGATGATGCGGCGAATGGCCGGCATTTTGACGCAGTGAAGGCCATTCCAACCAGTGAGAACCTGTATGGTCAAGCGTGGGGAATGAACTACTTGTTCCAGCATACTTTTGCCAACATGAAGGGTACGATTGATTACCGCTGCAAGGTAGACGTGACGTATACACGCACTTGGAAAGAGAAGCAGCCGGACACCACCGATCCAGATGGGAAGCCTGTCAAGCATCCGGATCTCGATAAGTCTGATACTGTGACCATACCATACAGCTTCAACCTGGAACCACGGCATTATTCGTATTGGGAGATCAAGCAGCTGGAGGTGTACGGCATTAATCATGCTGAAATGCAGAACTATGCTCTACCGGGCGGCAATGTATATATGACACCTCAAGGTTATACGCCTCCTGATATTGACGTGGATAACAGCAGTGATGTGAACGATCATGTATTCCCTAAGGACACAGGTACGATTAGTTTCACACCGCCAGTCCTGGCTACCAGTGGTTACGCTCCGCTGGAAATTCCGAACCATACGGCGATATTGAAAGGGCTAGGAGAAGCCCAAACGATGCCTCCGGATGTGAAGAACGATAGGCTGACCTTTAATGGATTAACGATTATGTATGACAATACGGTAAGCAGCTCAGGCCCAGCTCCAACTTCAATCCCGGCGCCAACGCGGATCCCGGACAAAATGCTCTATGAAGATCAACAATTGATCAGCAGCTCCTTGGTAAATAGTGCCGACACACCAAGTACAGGTAGCTTGTATTATGATCTTCTTCCCGAAAGCTTGAACGGAAGCAGCGATAAAGAGTTTCCAATAAGCAATATAAACAACGTAACTGTACATACGCCAGTAGTGAATTATTCCTCTGTATCGGATGATGCCGAGCATAATCAGAAAACGAAGCCAGCTCAGGGTCGATCAGCAGTAATTCTGGATAGACCTTTTGTAATTCACATACCTACCTCGGGTCAGCACACGAACAATCCGGGTTATGGGAATCGTGACTATGCGAAGTATTTACGTTATAAGCAGGTGAAGTTTCCGTTCGATGTATACAATGCAGACCGAACACAATACATATACAAAGGTACCTGGGTGGATATCCCTATAACACAGGATTACACCACCTTTTTTATACCAGTCTGGGTAAATGAAGGAAATTACGACGTGGAGTTTCGCAGCATAGCCGAAAATGCGCCATCTTCGTTTGGAGAGCAGTCTAATGCGAATATGAATCTAACTAATCATGCAGCTGTCGATACCATCCCTATTGAGGTTATTGGAAGAATGTATGATTTTCATGTGACCGATATAGCGGATTATTTATGGGAGACCGTATTCCGGACTCATAAAATGACCTCTACATCTTCCGGGCGCTCCTATTGGGCTGGTCTTCAAGGGATTGATGGGGCGCAGAGGGGAAATATTCACCCGTACACGCTGCCGATACATCCTGGTAGCCATCCGGATCCGGGATACAAGAATGTTGCGGTCAAGACAGGGTATCACTTTAAATTCGACCTAAAGACAAAAGGGAATATGTATGATGTTCAAGACTCCATTCGTATTACTCCAAGTTTTTATTATACGAGCGAGGACGGGAAGATACGCACCCCGATTGATATTTATTATAAAGCGGGTGACAAGGGTTTTGTCCGAATTGGATCAGCTGAGGATACGGATCAGCGGTATGTAGTTCTGAATGACAGACTCCGAAATATCCCTTTGGAGGAATTACAGGATACGGCATTGTACAAGTATGATCAGTATTATAATTTTGGCCAAGTTGGAGAGATTAGCCGGGACACGTTTTTACAGAGCTATATCGACAAGCTTTCCATGAAAAAGACTCCGGTTGGCGGATTAAAACTATTACAGCTGCCTGAAGCTGTTCGCACTTTTGTTGGACCTAAGGAGGGCATTCCCTATGGTGTAGACGTGCAAAGAGCAAACGCCTCTATCCAGAAATGGTATGGAGAGTATAGCTTGCCAGCAGATATCTATGGGGTAGTTGCAGGTACGAATCTGGCTGAGTATGGTAGAACCCATCAAGGTTTAACGGACCGAAGTCCCGTGTTTTTGAAAAATGGGTATTTTATTGTTAATTTCAACCTGGAGACTATCGATCAAGGGAATTTGAAGGAGCCCCATCTGCAATATATTCATGCTCCATTAATGAATCAATGGAAACTTGAGGGGTTCAATAATAACTTCATGAATCCTTATGGGCGCACCTATACTCTTCAAGATGGGGATGTCGTATTCTATCATACTGACAAATCAAGTCGTGACGACTTCAGATCAAGCGTAACGCATTAATGAAAATCGAATTATTCCCGATTATGCCCCGTGGAGATAACCTCTGCCCAGCCCCCTTCTCAAAAGTTGGGGCTGGGCTTGTTTTAAAAAGCCGCCCAGTTAAGCCTATTCTAATAGAATAAAGGCTGCTAATCAGGTTACCTGTGCCGAAAAGCAGGCAATATCTAACTAAATCTTACAGTTTTGAGTCTCTTTGCGATCAACACTATGCTTCGTAATAAATTCCACCAACCCTCGCAAACCTCGCAACCCACGCAACTCCTGCAACTCATTCATAGCTCCTGTAACTCAGTCCAGCTCATGCAACTCCACCAACCCACCAAATGAAACCAACAAATCAACAAAATCAACAAAATCAACAAAATCAACAAAATCAACAACCTGCTCATAGGTCTGAGAAAATCCATCAACCCACCAACCGAGAAATGCCTAAAAAATAACCATATACCGCAAACCTAACCATAAACGCACCAAATAATTAAAATTTCAACATATGAAAAATTCACAATAATAAACCCCCAAAAATACACGTACCTATCTACACCCACACGCCCCCAACATCTCCATATATCCATCTACACCATCTAGTTAAAAATGGTGAATTGACCACTATTATGAAATTTTCATATAATAGAAGTAGAAAGAGAACAAAAAATAGACCGGGAGGTTAAGAATATGGCATTTATGATTGCACAGCGGGCATTTTTGAAATTATACTTGATCAAAATGGTAGAAGAACGAAGAGGATACGGGTATCAAATGCTTGAGGATCTTAAGGCTGAATTCAAACCTCATGGCTATTTGCCGCCGCAAAGTGAGATTTACCGGGCACTTCATGAGTTAGTACAAGAAGGGGTTCTGTACAGAACCAAGAAACTGAAGGGAAATGACCCCAGCGTTGATTTTCAGGAGATTGTCCTATATCACTTTACGAGTGATGGCAAAGAAAAGGCCGAGCTCTATCGCAAGCAGGTAAAGGTTGATCTAGACAGATGTCTAGGCATCCTGCATAAAGCAGAGCACGACAATTTCGGTTATAGTTAGAAATATAAAAATAAGACCAGGCATTATCTGCTATGTCTATTGTATTAAGTAAGGGGAAATTCATCGTGAACGTGAACAAACTCTCCCTGATCCGTGACCGGATACATGGATTCTCAAGCAGGCATTTGCAGGCTGCTTTGGTTATTTTTTTGATGAAGTGGATATTGATTGCCGGTGCAGTAGGGGTATTGTCAGGAAGTGCTTCGGCACTCTTCCTGGCAGGCCTGGAATGGGCAACAGACAGCAGGATGAACCATGCTTGGCTGCTGTATTTGCTTCCGCTGGGCGGAGCCTTTATGAGTTACTTATATCTGACGATCGGGAAGAATTCCGGCAAAGGCAATAACCTGATCCTGGAGACCATTCACCAGGGTAGGGAGAGCATTCCGCTGCGAATGGCTCCCTTGGTACTTGGGGGTACAATAATCACCCATTTATTCGGCGGCTCCGCAGGTAGGGAAGGAACTGCGATTCAGATGGGGGGCAGCCTTGCAGCGCGTCTAGGCAAGCTTCTGAGGCTGGATGCGGCAGACACGCGGATTATTCTAATGTGCGGCATAAGTGGTGGCTTTGGTTCGGTCTTCGGCACACCGCTTGCCGGAACCGTATTTGCTCTTGAAGTGCTGGTAATTGGAATGCTGCGGTATGAAGCTCTTCTTCCTTGTTTTATTGCCAGCGTGGTAGGGAATGTGGTCACTACGGCATGGGGAATTCATCATGTTCAATTTCAAATGGGCGCGGTTCCTGATCTGTCATTGGCGACCATACTCAAAGTAATGGCGGCTTCGATTGCCTTTGGTCTGACGGCCCTTCTGTTCAGTTCGTTGACCCATTACCTCAAGGGAACATACACAAAGCTTATCGCACATCCTTCTGTGCGTAGTTTTGTTGGAGGTGTGGTCATCATTCTCCTTGTGTTCATTTTCGGGACAAGAGACTACTTGGGACTGGGAATTCCTTTGATTGAACGTGCCTTTTCCGGGGACGTGCCGGACTTTGCGTTTCTGATAAAACTTCTTTTTACGGCCTTTACCCTGGGAGCGGGTTTCCTGGGCGGAGAGGTTACGCCATTGTTCGTGATCGGTGCCACACTTGGCAGTACGCTTGGGATATGGCTCCATGAGCCAGTTGGCTTCTTCGCGGCTCTAGGGTTCATAGCCGTATTTAGTGGAGCTGCGAATACACCGCTTGCCTGTTTTATTATGGGGATTGAATTATTCGGCTCGCAGGCAGCCGTCTATATGCTGATGGCTTGCGTAATTGGTTATTTATTCTCCGGCCATACGGGAATATATACGTCCCAGCAGCTTGGAGCATCCAAGTCGAAGCTATTCGTTATCGCCGGACGAGAGACTCTTGCGAATTTAAAAAAGAAATGAGCCGTGAAAATTCAATTGTATTATTATTACTCTTGATGTATAATTATTCCTATAAACATAATTGTATAAAGTGGGAACAGGTGTCTCAGCCCAGAAGGGCTCAGACTTAATAGGGAAGTCCGGTGTGAAGCCGGCGCGGTCCCGCCACTGTATCAGAGGAGTTAATTACGATCCATGCCACTGGCTTAACTAACTTAAGCTGGGAAGGCTGTAATGACGTTGATCCTGAAGCCAGGAGACCTGCCTGTTCTGACAGCACTGATGTACCTACGGGAGATAGGGAGGTGTTAGAGATTGCCACCCTTACGTGCACTTACGGGGCCTTCTTTAACCTACCGAGGTTAGAGAAGGCTCTTTTTAATTATGTTTAACTACAAATTCGTGATGGGGGTAGGAAATGAGTAACGTAAGAAGCGGTAACCTTGGTTTCCCACGTATTGGAGAGAATCGGGAGTGGAAGAAAGCGATTGAAGCATTTTGGGCAGGTAAAATTCAAGAAGATGAGCTTCATCAACAGCTCGAAGTTATCCGCCTTGGTAATTTGAAGTTGCAGAGAGATAAAGGGATTGAGATTATTCCTGTAAATGATTTCACCTACTATGATCATATTTTGGACACGGCTTCCATGTTTGGAGTCATTCCTACCCGCTTTAGCTATGAAGGTGGAGAAGTCCCTCTAACAACTTACTACGGAGTTGCACGTGGAAATAAAGAAGCAACAGCTAGTGAAATGACGAAATGGTTCAATACGAACTATCACTATATCGTTCCTGAGTTATCAGGGGTTACACCTGAGCTCACAGTGAACCGTCCTCTTGCTGCATACCGTGAAGCTAAGGAGAAGCTAGGTATTGAGGGGCGTCCTGTGCTTGTTGGTCTATATACGTTCCTCAAACTCTCTAAAGGCTATGAACCTTCGAAGCTTACCGAAGTGATAGACTCCTTCCTTCCTTTATACGTCCGTGTACTCAAAGAACTTGAGCAGGAAGGCGTAAAGTGGGTACAAATTGACGAACCTATCCTTGTAACATCGGTTAATGAGCAGGATTTGAAGCATATCAAGTACATTTATGAAGCTATTAATTCGGAGTTAACGAATCTCTCAGTTCAACTGCAAACCTACTTCGGTTCCGTAGAATTCTACTCTGAGGTAGTTGCGCTGCCAGTACAGGGCATCGGACTAGATTTCGTACATGACGAAGGACGTAACCTGGAAGCTCTGCGGCAGTATGGTTTCCCGCAGGGTAAGACCTTGGGAGCCGGAGTAATAGACGGCCGAAATATTTGGCGTGCCGACCTTGATGCCCAGTCGGCTCTTCTCAGTGATATTGTGAAGCTCGTAGGTGGTGCTGAAGTTGTTGTGCAGCCATCAAGCAGTCTTCTGCACGTGCCAGTCACTGTCCGCACAGAGACCAAGCTAGAGCCTGTTCTGAAGAATGCGCTAGCTTTTGCGGAAGAGAAGCTGAATGAACTCGTCCTGTTGACGAAGCAAGCAAATGGCGAACAGGTGGCCAGTGAGTTCCTTGAGAGCCGTGAAGCCTTGTCAGCTCTATCTGCTTCTCCAGCTAGAAACCGTCAGAATGTCAGAAGTCTCGTAGAGCATATCGCTGAACAGCCGTCTCATCGCGAGCATGATTTCTCCATTAGACAAGTGGCTCAAGAGAAGAAGTGGAAGCTCCCTTTCCTGCCAACTACAACGATCGGAAGCTTTCCACAGACAACAGAAATTCGGGCCGCGCGTCAGAAGTGGCGCAAAGGAGAATGGTCCGGCAGCCAGTATGGAGAGTTCGTTAAAGAGCAAATCCGTGACTGGATCAGCAAGCAAGAGGAGATTGGCATCGATGTACTGGTACACGGAGAGTTCGAACGCACAGATATGGTAGAATTCTTCGGAGAGAAGCTCGCCGGATTTGCGTTCACTAGCGGAGGCTGGGTTCAATCCTATGGTTCCCGTTGTGTGAAGCCGCCGATTATTTATGGTGATGTTGACTTTATCGAGCCGATGACAGTAGAAGAGACGGTATATGCGCAATCTTTAACGAAGAAGCCTGTAAAAGGAATGCTTACCGGTCCGATCACAATTCTGAACTGGTCCTTTGTCCGCAGCGATCTCAGCCGTGAGAACGTTTCATATCAAATTGCTCTTGCCTTGCGCCAGGAAGTGGAAGCACTTGAGCGTGCGGGTATTGAGATGATTCAAGTGGATGAGCCTGCCTTGAGAGAAGGTCTGCCCCTGAAGAGAGCAGATTGGGACAATTACCTGGAGTGGGCGGTATTGGCATTCCGTCTCAGCACTTCTACTGTCCGTGATACAACCCAAATCCATACCCATATGTGCTACTGTGAATTCCATGACATTATCGATTCCATTACAGCTCTTGATGCAGATGTCATCTCCATTGAAACGTCCCGGAGCCACGGCGAATTGGTTCACAGCTTCGAGGAACATACTTACCCGCTTGGTATTGGTCTTGGAGTGTATGATATTCACAGCCCGCGTGTCCCTTCGGTGGACGAAATGGTCTCTATGATTGAACGCGCGCTTCAGGTGCTGGATCCGAAATTATTCTGGATTAATCCGGACTGCGGACTCAAGACAAGAGGTGTTCAGGAGACTGTGGATTCACTCCGCAACATGGTCGCAGCTGCCGAGAAATTCCGTGAAGCCCATGTGAAGGTTAACGTATAGGCATCAGTTATACTGTAGGACAAAGCACAGCTCGTTAGAGCTGTGCTATTTTACATTGAAGTCGCAATTGAAGATTAAGTGTGAATACACTTCGGTGTTAAGGGCAAATTACCAAAGAGGGTGCTCCGATACCATTCCAGTTGGTTGATTATGATGGCGGCTTAAATAAGAAGTTGACAAAAATAAAAATAACAGATACTATACTAAAGAAAGTTACATTATATAAGTTCTTTCTCTGATTAAATAAACAACTACAGGAGGTTTTTCCTAATGGCACACGTATTATTTGTGAAAGCAAACAACAGACCGGCTGAGCAAGCCGTGACTGTGAAATTGTATGAGAGCTTTTTGAAGACTTATAAAGAAACTCACCCGGACGATCTGGTTACTGAACTTAACTTGTTCGAAGCAGATCTGCCATACTTCGATAACGACATGATGACAGGCTTGTACAAGCTTGGTAACGGTATCGAAACAACGCCTGAAGAACAGCGTCTGGCTGATCTGGCTAATACTTACCTGGATCAATTTCTTGGTGCTGATAAAGTCGTATTCGCGTTCCCGCTCTGGAACTTCACGATTCCGGCTCAGCTTCTGACTTATCTGTTCTACCTGAACCAAGCAGGCAAGACGTTCAAATATACAGCTGAAGGTCCTGTTGGCCTTGTTAACAACAAGCAAGTTGCTCTGCTTCAGGCCCGCGGCGGTGTATACTCCGAAGCTCCAATGAGTGCTATGGAAATGTCCCTTAACTATGTGAAGACTACACTTGCTTTCTGGGGAATTACTAATCCTGAGGTGGTAGTTGTAGAAGGTCACAACCAGTTCCCAGACCGTGCCGCTTCTATCATTGAAGATGGCGTGAAGAGAGCTGCTGAACTCGCGGCTAAATTCTAATAATATTTGTTCCAGCTTCATATTGTATTACTAAGCTAAAGAAGAGCCGTAAGGCTCTTTTTTTGTGTTTCAAATTTGATGGATACGTGTTAATTTGCCAAAAAAGGAGAATTACAATTATACTCACACTATACATACGAAGGGAATGCACATGATGGAACTTGAAATGGTTATTAAAATGTGTCTCGCGCTTCTATTCGGTCTGTTCATCGGAATCGACAGGCAGCTGAAGCAGAAGCCGCTAGGCATTAAGACAAGTATGGTGATCTGCGTCGCAAGCTGTCTGGTCACCCTTGTATCGATTGAGTCCTTTGCCCGCTTTGCTGGACCGAATCATCCGAACATGGATCCGATGCGGCTTGCCGCGCAAATCGTCAGCGGTATAGGTTTTCTGGGAGCCGGTGTGATTTTAAGAAGGAGTAATGACGCTATTTCGGGACTTACTTCGGCCGCAATGATCTGGGCGGCTTCCGGACTTGGAATTGCGATCGGGGCAGGATTCTATATTGAAGCTGTAGTAGCGGTTGTACTGCTAATCATCGCCGTTAATTTTGTACCCTACCTTATTAAATCGATTGGGCCTGAGAAGCTCAATCAACGAGATGTCTCTGTGAAGATTGTGATGGAGACGAATGATTATATGACCGATTTAATTCGTCACATTGAACGGAAGAGAATACCCGGCCAGCCTTCCGCGGGACCCGTTCACAAGATTCGCCGTTTGAGAATCAAAGACCTCGACGATGGCAGGCAGCGAATTGATATGGTGATTGCAGCTCCTGAGAAGGAATACACTACGGAGATTTATTATTTTATCAAAAAGATTGACCATGTGCACAGTGTAGAGATCGAGCAGCTGTAGCCCTAAATCGTTCAGGTTTAAGTTCAGTTCACATTTATAAGTTATTATTCTCTTACGGATATTTGGTAGTGCCGAAGAAGCGGTAAGGAAGGAAGAGAAACTTATGAATGATATGCTGCTAAATAACAAGAAAACCTCCAAATCAGGTTCGCTGTTCACCTTAATTCGTGAAACTCGGCCTTCGATTCCTGCACTCGCCTTCGCGATTGTCCTGAGTGTCATCTCCACGTTGGTCGGTCTTGTTATACCTATGTTCACGAAGACTCTGGTTGATGGCTTCTCCTTGTCTTCGATAAGCTCCACACAGATTGTGCTTATAGCCGCGGCTTTTATTTCTCAGACAATCGCGGGTGGAGTATCGATCTATCTGCTCAACTATGCCGGTCAGAAGGTGGTGGCTTCCCTGCGTGACCGCCTGTGGAAGAAGCTGCTTGTCCTGCCGGTATCCTACTACGACCATAATCGGACCGGGGAGACCAGCAGCCGGATGACGAATGATACGCTGATACTGAAAACTCTGATTTCCGATCATGCAACTGCATTTTTTAGTGGAGTCATCTCCATTGTAGGTTCTATAGCAGTTCTGCTGTATCTGAACTGGCGGATGACCCTGATCATGTTCACAGTGATCCCCATAGCGGCGCTTATCCTTGTTCCACTGGGACGCCAGATGTATAAGATCTCCTTAGGTATGCAGGATGAGACGGCTAAGTTCGCGGCAACAATCAATCAGGTACTCTCCGAGATCAGGTTAGTTAAGGCATCCAATGCCGAAAGCAAGGAATATATAAAAGGAAAAGAGGGGATTACAAGCCTCTTCCGCTTCGGTGTTCGGGAAGGGAAGGTAAGTGCCTGGATTGGTCCCGTGATGTCTCTTGTTCTTATGATGCTGCTGGTTATTATTATCGGTTACGGGGGGATGCAGGTATCCAGTGGTGTATTCACTGCCGGGGAACTGGTCGCATATATCCTGTACCTTATTCAGATCGTGATGCCTATGACGCAGCTGACAACTTTCTTCACTCAATTCCAGAAGGCCAAGGGAGCCACTGAGCGTATGATTGAGACGCTGAATGCGGAAGAGGAAGAATATGCAGGGGGATCAGAGTCTTTTGCAGCGAATCAGCCCATTCGTATTGAGAACGTGTCCTTTAGCTATAACCGTGAGGAGCAGATTCTTCATCAGATTTCTTTTGAGATGGAGCCGGGTAAAGTCACTGCTATTGTGGGACCGAGCGGAAGCGGTAAGACAACCCTTTTCTCTTTGCTAGAGAGGTTCTATATACCAAATGAAGGACGAATCCTGCTTGGCAATCAGCCCATTGACGGATTCTCGTTAAGATCCTGGCGTAGACAGATCGGGTATGTCTCCCAGGACAGTCCGATGATTGCCGGAACAATCAGGGAGAATATGTGCTATGGGATAGACCGTGAGGTTAGTGAACAGGAAATTTGGCAGGCGGCCGGGATGGCCTATGCTGATCAATTCATTCGGGAGCTGCCCGGTGGGCTTGAGACGGATGTTGGAGAACGGGGGGTTAAGCTGTCGGGAGGACAGCGTCAACGTCTGGCCATTGCCAGAGCCCTTCTGAGAGATCCCAAGATCCTTATGATGGATGAGGCTACCTCGAGCCTAGACAGCCAATCCGAAGAGGTGGTTCAGAAGGCACTCCTTAACTTGATGAATGGAAGAACGACTGTTGTGATCGCACACCGCTTGTCCACAGTCGTAAGAGCTGATCAGATTCTCTTTATTGAGAAAGGCAAGCTCACGGGAAGAGGCACTCATGCTGAGTTGCTGCAGTCCCATGAGATGTATAGGAAATTCGCCACCCAACAATTCCAGAATTCTGCTGTGGAAGAACAAGATTTAATAGAGAAGTCAGGTGATCTCTGATGGCCAAGATCATGGTAGTGGATGATGATCCTCACATTCGGGAGCTGGTGACCGTATTTCTGGAGGGAGCGGGGATGGAGAGTATTGAAGCCTCGGACGGACTTGAGGCACTGGCCCTGCTGGAGAAGGAAAAGGTGGATATGGTCGTTCTGGATATCATGATGCCGAATATGGATGGCTGGCAGCTCTGCAGGGAGCTGCGTGCCCATTATGACTTTCCTCTTCTCATGCTGACGGCAAAGGGCGAGACTTCCCAGGTTGTAAAGGGATTTGATCTTGGGACCGACGACTATCTTGTGAAGCCGTTTGAACCCCCTGTTCTGTTGGCCAGAGTCAAGGCTCTGCTCAAGAGATATCAGATATCCTCCTCTCAGGTAGTTACAGCGGGATTGGTTCAAATGAACCGCAGAATCTATGAGGTCACTTTGGGCTCCGAGGCGCTCAATATGCCTCTGAAGGAGTTCGAACTGCTCTTCAAGCTGGCAAGCTATCCGGGCGCAACGTTAACACGTGATCAGTTGATTGAAGAGATATGGGGCTATGATTTTGAAGGAAACGAGAGAACGCTCGATGTTCATATCAATCGGCTAAGAGAGCGGTTCCCTGAAGAGAAATGCAAATTTAGAATCCGTACAATACGGGGTCTGGGTTACCGGCTGGAGGTTCAAGATTGAAAAAATTCAAAATCGTTATGAAGCAAATTCTGGGGATACTTATGCTTATTGTGGTCGCATTTGGAGCCGCTTCAGGAGCATATTGGGTTAAGTCACTCTACCAGAGCAAGCCAGGTTCCATGCGGGAGTATGCGGGATATCTGATCTATTTTGGAATAGGTATTTTCCTTTTTCTTCTAACCATTGTAATCATAAGTCTACTGCTCAGAAAACGAGAAATTCGAAAAATAAACAATATTATAGACGCAATGAAGCGGGTATCCAAAGGCGATTTCTCGGTTCGTCTGGATATAGAGCAGTATGACGAAGGCTTTGAAAAAGTGGTGGCGACAATCAATGAAATGGTCAGCGAGCTTGGGACGATGGAGACGATGCGGCAGGACTTCATCTCGAACGTATCCCATGAGATCCAATCCCCGCTTACGTCTATAGGAGGATTCGCCAGGGCTTTACTGCAGGAGGAAGAGGTTAGTCCAGAGACGAGAAGGCATTATCTTGGCATTATTGAATCCGAAAGCCAAAGGCTTTCCAAGCTGAGTGATAATCTGCTGAAGCTGACCGCGCTGGAATCCGCGGAACCGTTGTTCGAGAAGAAGCATTACAGGCTCGATAAGCAAATACAACGGGTAGTCCTATCGGCAGAAACCCAGTGGAGCGGCAAAGACCTCAACATTGAACTCGAGCTTGAAGAAACGATGATTAAAGCTGAGGAAGACCTGATGAGCCAGGTATGGATCAACCTGCTTCATAATAGTATTAAATTCACGAAGCCTGGCGGGTGGATCAAGATCGGTCTAAGGAAAATGGGAAGCCAGGTTGAAGTTCAGATTGCAGACAACGGGATCGGAATTTCTCCTGAGGACATGACTCATATCTTCGAGCGATTCTACAAAGCTGATAAGTCAAGGAATCGTGAGGCAGGGGGGAGCGGACTCGGTCTCTCTCTCGTGAAGAAGATAGTAGAATTACATGAAGGAGAGATCACAGTAGTCAGCGTGCTGGGTGAGGGAACTACTTTTAAGGTAATCCTTGATAAATGATACACGAGAGATAATATGACAAGCACCGCTGAGGTGCTTTTTTTATTTGACAAATCGCCTGGAATGACAGAAAAGAGGGTTGTATTTTTTTAAGGAAGGAGATACAATGATCTCAGATTAAGTTGTACGTACATATATTGATAAATATTCAATTTAACATAACTTGTACGTATGACTAATTGAATTGAATTAATCTATCCAATTATTCGGGAGGCGTTAGTAAATGAGTTTGAAACCGCATTCATTTTGGTTTGTAACAGGAAGTCAGCATTTATATGGACCCGAGACTCTTCAAGAGGTGGCAGAGCACTCCCACATTATAGCGGAGCAGCTGGACAAGGATTCCAAGTTCACTTACCCCATCATCTTCAAACCGATCGTAACTACACCGGATGAAATATATAAGCTCATTCTTGAGGCGAACAGCGATGAATCATGTGCCGGGATTGTGACCTGGATGCATACCTTCTCGCCTGCAAAAATGTGGATTGCCGGGCTGTCCCAGCTGCAAAAGCCGCTGCTTCATTTCCATACCCAGTTCAACAGGGATATTCCTTGGGAGACGATTGATATGGATTTCATGAACCTGAATCAATCTGCACATGGAGACCGTGAGTATGGCCATATCGGTGCGCGTCTTGGAATCGCTCGCAAAATTGTAGTTGGGCATTGGGAAGATGGCGAGGTCCGTGATGGAATCGCGGGCTGGATGCGCACCGCCGCTGCTTATGCAGAGAGCCGCAGACTAAAGGTTGCCCGCTTCGGTGACAACATGCGTGAAGTGGCTGTTACCGATGGCGACAAGGTGGAAGCACAGATCAAGCTTGGATGGTCTGTAAATGGTTATGGAGTTGGTGATCTCGTTCAGGTGCTTCAGGAGGTTAGCGATGCTGAAGTGAACGCGCTGCTTGCGGAATACGCGGAGCAATACACCATTACCAAGGAAGGACTAAGCGCAGGCCCGGTAAGGGATTCCATCGCGTATCAAGCCAAGCTTGAGATTGCGCTCAAACGCTTCTTGAAGGATGGCGGATTTGGAGCTTTCACCACAACCTTTGAGGATCTTCATGGTCTTAAGCAGCTCCCAGGGCTTGCGGTACAGCGGTTAATGGAAGCCGGGTATGGATTCGGCGGAGAGGGTGACTGGAAGACAGCAGCTCTGACTCGTGTGCTTAAAGTGCTGGCAGATAACAAGAGCACTTCTTTCATGGAGGATTACACCTATCATTTCGAGCCGGGCAATCATATGATTCTGGGAGCACACATGCTGGAAGTATGTCCGACCATCGCAGCAACCAAGCCATCGATCGAGGTTCATCCGCTAGGTATTGGAGGTAAGGAAGATCCAGCACGGATCGTCTTTGACGGACAGGGCGGGGCGGCAGTGAATGCTTCTCTCGTAGACCTGGGTCATCGGTTCCGTCTGCTTGTTAATGTGGTGGATGGCGTTCAGGTAGAGAAGCCAATGCCGAAGCTGCCGGTTGCACGCGTGTTGTGGAAGCCGCAGCCGTCTCTTCGCGAATCCGCAGAGGCCTGGATTTTGGCCGGCGGAGCTCACCATACGGTGCTTTCTTATGCGATTAGCGCAGAGAACCTGACGGATTTCGCCGAGATGGCCGGGATTGAAGCTGTCATTATTGATAAGAACACAACGATCCCGAGATTCAAGAATGAATTGTTATGGAGTGACGCGGCATACCGTTTGCAGCGATGAAAACTGCTTCGTTCACCCAGTCTGTGTTACAATAACCCGTATATAACTAGAGCGGTGGCTGAGGTGACGTATGAGTAATAGACGAATTCCTAAGTATTTACAGTTGAAAAAAGAGCTTCTGTCCTGGCTGGAGTCAGGCAGGCTGCAGGCTGGCAAGCAGTTTCCTTCCGAGAATGAAATCTCTGAACAATTCAAGCTAAGCCGTCAGACGGTCCGGCAGACCTTTGGAGAGCTGGAGAAGGAAGGCTGGCTAGAACGGATTCAGGGCAAGGGGACTTTTGCAAGAAACCCGGGTAGGCGTGAAGGTGAGCAGGTTAAGACGATCGGCGTGATCACGACCTATATCTCTGACTATATCTTTCCGCATATTGTGAGGGGAGCGGAAGCTGAGCTCCGCAGCCAGGGATACCGGCTTCTGCTGTCCAGCACAGATAACAAGAAAGAGAAGGAAATGGAGAGCCTCCAACTAATGACGAGCCAGCCCCTCAGCGGCCTCATTATTGAACCGACCAAAAGCGCGGAAGGCAATCCGAATCTAGGTTATTTCCTGGAGCTTCAGGAAAAGAATATTCCCTACCTGATGATTAACGAGAAGTATCGTGAGCTCGAATGTCCAAGTCTTAGGGTGGACGATGAGGCGGGTGGGTATAAGGCGGCGGCGCATCTTTTGGAGAACGGCCATACACAGATTGCCGGCTTCTTCAAGCGGGATGACCTGCAGGGCGTGAATCGGTTAAAAGGCTTTCTGCATGCCCATCGGGAGCATGGAATCACCGTATCTCCGCGGCATGTAGTCACTTATACCACAGAGCAGAAGCAGGATCTTCCTTACAAACAGGCGCTGGAGCTTCTTCGTAGCAGTGAGCAGGACCGGCCAACGGCCTTTGTGTGTTACAACGATGAATTAGCTGTGGGGCTTATGGAAGCAGCCGCGGTAAGTGGTCTGCGTATTCCGGAGGATATTTCTTTTATCGGGTTCGACGACTCCAGTCTGTCCTTGGGCACTCGTCTAACCACGTTAACTCATCCCAAGACTACGATGGGCGAGATGGCCGCAAGGCAGCTAATCAGCATGATTGAACAAGGGAGTACCTTTGAGGATACCGTATTCGAGCCGGAATTAATTGAGCGTCAATCTGTGCATAAACGGAAATAAGACATAGATAAAGTCCATGAATGGACTTTTACACTATAACTTGTACGTACAACATTTTAATGGAGAGGAAGTGTCTGTACATGCTTGAAGCACTCAAACAACAGGTGCTGGAGGCCAATCTGGATCTGCCCAAACATAATCTGGTCACGTTCACATGGGGAAATGTCAGCGGTATCGACCGGGAGAAGGGGCTAGTTGTGATCAAACCAAGCGGGGTGCCCTACGAGGATCTTAAGGCAGAGCACATGGTTGTAGTTGATCTGGAGGGCCGGATTGTTGAGGGAGATCTTCGTCCTTCATCCGATACACCTACGCATGTCGTATTGTATCGTTCATTCCCTGATATCGGAGGTATTGTGCATACGCACTCTCCTTGGGGAACCAGCTGGGCACAGGCGGGGCGTGCTCTCCCGGCATATGGAACCACCCACTCAGACTATTTCTACGGAGAGATTCCGGTGACCCGGCCAATGACCAAGGCGGAGATCGAAGGAGATTACGAAAGGGAGACCGGGAATGTGATTGTAGAAAGGTTCAAGGACCTGGATCCTAACCACATCCCCGGTGTACTGGTTCACGCACACGCTCCGTTCGTCTGGGGCAAAGATGCTCATAATGCGGTGCATAATGCGGTCGTGCTGGAAGAAGTGGCGAAGATCGCTGGACGCATGCTCGCGCTTAATCCGGAATCCGCACCAATGGACCAAGTGCTGCTTGACCGTCACTATTTACGGAAGCATGGTGTGAACGCTTATTACGGACAGAAATAACGACTTAAAATCAAACAATTAGCGGGAGGAAGCCAATATGGGACAAAAATATACGATTGGTGTTGACTACGGTACCCAGTCGGGGCGTGCGGTACTTGTGGATTTATCGAGCGGTCAAGAAGTTGCCGATCATGTAACACCGTATCCTCATCATGTTATAGATGAATATCTACCGGGTTCAGGGATCAAGCTTGCCCATGACTGGGCTCTGCAGCACCCGGATGACTATCTGGAGGTGCTTAGAAGATCCATTCCCGCAGTCCTCAAGGAATCGGGAGTTAACCCTGAAGACGTAATAGGCGTTGGAATTGACTTCACGGCCTGTACTATGCTGCCCGTTGATGAAGCTGGAGAGCCGCTCTGCTTCCGTGAGGAATACGTAAATGATCCTCACAGCTGGGTGAAGCTATGGAAGCACCATGCCGCCCAGCCGGAAGCCGACAAGATTAACCAAATTGCTGCTGAGCGCGAGGAAACCTTCCTGCCCCGCTACGGCGGGAAGATCTCTTCGGAATGGATGATCGCAAAGATCTGGCAGATACTTGACGAAGCTCCAGAGATTTATGATCGTGCAGATCTATTTCTGGAAGCAACAGACTGGGTTATCTCCCAAATGACCGGGAAGATTGTACGGAACAGCTGTACAGCCGGATACAAAGCGATCTGGCATAAGCAGGAGGGATTCCCTAGCCGAGAATACTTTAAGGCACTTGACCCGAGACTCGAGAACCTTACGGATACGAAGCTCCGCGGTGAGGTCATTGCCCTGGGATCACCAGCAGGCGGGTTAACCCAAGCGATGGCAGAACTCACCGGTCTTAAGCCGGGTATCGCGGTGGCGGTAGGTAATGTGGATGCTCATGCTGCGGTTCCTGCCGTTGGCGTGGTTACTCCTGGGAAATTAGTGATGGCCATGGGAACCTCCATCTGTCATATGCTGCTTGGTACTGAAGAGAAGCAAGTAGAGGGCATGTGCGGCGTTGTTGAAGATGGCATTATTCCGGGACTGTATGGTTATGAAGCTGGTCAATCGGCCGTTGGGGATATATTTGAGTGGTTCGTAGAAGAGTCGCTCCCTGCATATGTGAGAGAGCAAGCCGTCCAGGAAGGGCTGGGGGTTCACCAATGGCTGGAGAGAGAAGCAGCCAAGTATCAGCCTGGAGAGACGGGATTGCTTGCACTCGACTGGTGGAACGGCAATCGTTCCGTTCTGGTAGATACCGATCTAACCGGCATGATTCTTGGACTCACGCTATTAACCAAGCCGCAGGAAGTCTACCGAACACTTCTGGAGGCTACTGCATTTGGAACCCGGAAGATCGTTGATGCTTTTCACTCGAATGGGGTTCCTGTAGATGCACTCTATGCTTGTGGCGGGCTGCCTCAGAAGAACCGTCTGCTTATGCAAATTTACGCTGATGTGACTAACCGCGAAATTTATATTGCAGACTCCAAGCAGACACCGGCTCTTGGAGCGGCCATGTTCGCCGCGGTTGCTGCCGGATCGGAAGCAGGGGGTTACGACTCGATCATTGATGCGGCTGCAAGCATGGCCAGAGTTAAGGAAGAGACCTTCAAGCCGATTCCCGCTAATGTGGAGATTTATGAACTATTGTATCAGGTGTACAGCAAGCTTCATGATTATTTTGGACGCGGTGAGAATGACGTGATGAAGCGTCTGAAGGCGATTAAGAAATCTGCCGAATAAAAGATACACCAGGTTAGGAGGCTGTCTGCTGATATGAGTACCTTGAACGATATTAAAGCGATCCAGCAAGTGTCGCTCAGCCCAGGCGCCCTTCATGAGGTTGCGTCATTCCTGCAGAAGCGGAAGTATTCGGAAGTGCAGCTGATTGCTGACGAGAATACGTATAAGGCTGCAGGGGAGCAGCTCATGAATCTGCTTGAACATGAAGGGATCCCGGTTAGCCAGCTGCGAATTAGTCCGAATCCCCAGGGAGATTGTGTTGCTGATGAGCAATCGATTGTTGAAGTGCTTCTAAGCACGAACCCCGATCAGACGGACTGTCTGATTGCGGTGGGATCGGGGACGATTCATGATATCGTCGTCCGTTTTGTGAGTCATAAGACGAAGGTACCCTTTATCTCTGTTCCCACCGCGCCTTCAGTAGATGGCTTCACTTCTGCCGGGGCACCGCTAATTATCCGTGGTGTGAAGACGACGGTGGCGGCCGTTCCTCCCATTGCCATATTTGCCGACCTGGATATTCTCGTTAAAGCTCCACAGCCGTTAGTTGCAGCCGGGTTCGGGGATATGCTCGGCAAGTACACATCATTGTTCGACTGGAAGTTCTCACACCTTACTGCGGGCGAACCATATGATGAACAGGCTGCTGTAATAACCCAGCGGGCGCTTCAGTCCTGTGTAGATCAGGTGGAGGCAATCGGGAATCGAACAGAAGAGGGCATCCGGACACTGATGACCGCACTTATCGAATCAGGCATGGCCATGCTACTATTCGGACAATCGCACCCAGCTTCCGGCGCTGAACACCATCTCTCCCATTATTGGGAGATGGAATACCTGCGCCTCGGCAGGAGAGCGCTGCTCCATGGGGCGAAGGTAGGTGTTGCCTGCGCGGAGATCTCACATCTATATCACAAGGCCGTGGATGAGGGGATCTTTCCCGGGGCAGAGCCAGAAGCACTAAGGGAACATGGTTCAGAGGTTCGGAAATGGATAGCTGAGATTCCTCCAGAATCCACAATCCGTGATCTGCTGCGGATTGCGGGCGGTCCTAATGACAGGACCGAGCTGGGGATCGATGATGAACTGCTTAAACGGAGCCTGAGCCAGGCTCATCGTCTGCGCAATCGTCATACACTTCTTCGTGCATTGAACGAAGCTTAACAAACAGAAGGATCACGTCCATTAGCTAGACGTGATCCTTTTTTTACCTGAGTATGTTCTAAATATATTATCTTATTTCGCTTGTTATGGCTCTTCCACGTTATACAGCACACGCGCTGAAAGATCTTGGCCGTAATTGCCAAAATGCTTGCCATAGATGGTCAAGCCCCGCTTGTTAACCGGCTTATCTGTAACCGCAATGCGGAAGGTGAGCTCGCTCTTATAGTTCAGCTGGATTTGGTCCAGAGTTACATCCGAAATCCGGCAGCCATCGATAAAGCTGCCCTCATTGTTAATCCGGATTAATTTGAGCATGCCGTATTGGTTGAGGTGGGGCGGCCACCACTCCGGATTGAATGTACCGCGGGTATCTCCAAAGTCGCCTGGACTAGTCCAGAACCCGAGTTCAACACCATTTAAGTAGAAATAAATATCAGACGGATAGTTGTCACAGTATCCCGGTGCTTCTGATCCAAGCTCCATACAGAACTGAATCTCCCGGAAGGTCTGATTCGGCTTTAGATAGTTCGGAATCCGATATTCCAGGTAGCCTTCAGACAGCCAGATAATCTCGGAATCAATGCGCTGCGGATCAGCAAAGTATCTGGGATCATCAAAATCTCCGATAATGCTGTCCTTGGTTGCAAGTCCGCAAGTGGGAGAGACCTGATAATCGCTATAATGGCCTACCTGAATGTCCACCTCGTATAAATTCTCCATATCCTTGCTCCGCAAATCAACAATCAATTTATCTTTATTCAAATAACAAATCTTTTGGATGCCGTGCTTCCCAACCGATGTATTGATTTCGATAAGTCCGCTCTCTTCAAGCTTCTTAATGTGCATGGTAATCGCCCCGTTGCTCAAATTCAGCTTCGTGGCAAGCTCGTTCAAGTTCAACGCCTGGTTGTTAGCCAGCAGTTCAAGAATCTGAATTCTTATCTCAGAGCTTAATGCTTTGAAGATCTCAATCCCGCTCATCAAATCCTTAATGTATATCATAGGTCATGAACCTTCTTCCAAGTGAATTATTTGATAAAAATTTATTTTAGATAATTATAAACTAATCAAGAGTTTAAAGAAAGATGTGAATTAAATATTGTAATATTTCTAAAGTATACTATTGTTTTTTGTAATAAATAACAGAGGGAGTTTAGATGTATTTGAATAAAAACGTTGATAGAGTAAGGAAATATCCGAAATTCAGCCGTTTTTCTGATTTGATTTACATAAATATAAAAAGGTTTAGATAAATGTATTTACAACGTAAATAATATGTGTTAATTTAAGTATGTAAACGGATTCATTTAATATATTATAAACTATTTCAATCATTTTTAAAACGGATGGTGAACACATGTCATTAACTGCATTGAAAGCAAGGATGGTCGTGGATCAAGCATTCCGAATAGCTGAAGTTGACAACCGGATCTACGGCTCCTTCATAGAGCATTTAGGGCGGGCCGTATACGGTGGGATCTATGAGCCTGGGCATCCGGCAGCAGATCCGGATGGCTTCCGGGAGGATGTTAAGCAGCTCGTACAAGAATTGAATGTACCTATTATAAGGTATCCAGGAGGTAACTTTGTATCAGGGTATAACTGGGAGGACGGAGTAGGTCCGATAGAGAAGCGTCCCAAGTGTTTGGAGCTGGCATGGAGAACGGTTGAGCCTAACCAAGTCGGAACGAACGAGTTCATGAAATGGGCCAAGGAAGTTGGCTCAGAGGTCATGATGGCAGTGAACCTTGGAACCCGCGGTGTAGACGCAGCGAGAAATTTGCTGGAGTACTGCAACCATCCTGGAGGCAGTTATTGGAGTGATCTGCGTCGTCAGCATGGCTTTGAACAGCCGCACAAGATAAAGACCTGGTGCCTCGGGAACGAGATGGATGGTCCATGGCAGATTGGGCAGAAGACTCCACAGGAGTATGGCAGACTTGCTTACGAGACCGCCAAAGCCATGCGTCTGGTTGATCCTTCGATAGAGCTGGTGTCCTGCGGAAGCTCAAGTACCGGAATGCCTTCCTTCCCGGAGTGGGAAGCGGTAACGCTGGACCATACCTATGATGTAGCGGATTATGTCTCTCTTCACCAATACTACGGGAACCGGGATAACGATTCGGCTAATTTCCTGGCCCGGTCGATGGATATGGAACATTTCATTCATACCGTCGCATCGACTTGCGATTACATCAAGGCGAAGAAGCGCAGCAAGAAGACGATGATGCTCAGCTTTGATGAGTGGAATGTATGGTATCACTCCAATGACTCTGATGCGAAGCTTGAACCTTGGAGTATCGGGCCTCCGCAGCTTGAGGATGTCTATAATTTCGAGGATGCACTACTTGTTGGAAGCATGTTGATTACATTTCTAAGACATGCGGACAGGGTGAAGATGGCTTGTCTTGCCCAGCTTGTCAACGTCATCGCTCCAATCATGACTGAGAATGGCGGAAGAGCCTGGAAGCAGACGATATTCTATCCTTATCTGCACGCGTCACAATATGGGCGGGGCGTCTCACTCATGCCTATTGTGGATTCTCCGAAGTACGACGCGCAGGATTATACGGATGTCCCTTATCTGGACAGCGCAGTAGTCTTCAACGAAGCAGCTGAGGAATTGACGATCTTCGCAGTTAACCGCCATCTGGAAGAAGCGCTTGATTTGGAATGTGATGTACGCGGGTTCGAGGGTTATCGTCTAGCCGAGCATATTGTGCTTGAACATGACGACTTGAAAGCCGTGAACACGGCGAACGAAGAGAAGGTAAGACCTCATTCCAGAGGGACTGCCGAGTACCGTGACGGTTATGTACGAGGGCGGCTTGCTAAAGCCTCGTGGAATGTAATCCGCTTGAGCAAGGTGAACTCATCAGATTGATTGAATGCGCTAACAATTCCGGTTTCAATAGGTTGAATTGAATTGTATCCAGCCAGCCCATTTGTGAGAGACCTGCATTCCTGGCTAGACCAACTCCAGTTCTTTCTATTTCTTATTAGATTATAGGAGGGGTTATTGTGGCAAAGAAAAAAGGTTGGTTAACATTGTTATCATTGATTCTCGTATGCTCGGCTGTATTGACAGGGTGTGGCAAAAGCGGGTCAAGCAGTGCTGAAGGAGGAACTAAGGAGCTTACCTTCATGTTCCGCGGGGGTCCGGATGAGCAGACAGCGTACAAGAATGTTGTCAAGCAATTTGAGAAGGATCATCCGAATATTAAAGTGAAGACAGTTATCACTACAGGTGATCAATACGCAACCAAGCTGAAGGCAGCCATTACCGGGAATAAGCTTCCGGACGTGTTCTATTTCGGCTCCGGTGATCTCAAAGCGTACGTGAACGGCGGCGTACTTATGAATCTTTCTCCATATATCGAGAAGAACAAGAATATTGATCTGAATAACATCTGGAAATATGGCGTGGATCTCTATCGTTATGACGGCAATATGGCGGGCCAAGGTGATATCTACGGTATGCCGAAGGACGTGGGCCCATTTGCGCTTGGGTATAACAAGACCATGTTCGAGAAGGCCGGCATTCCACTGCCGGATAAGGATAAGCCAATGACATGGGCTGAATTCCTGGATGTGCAGAAGAAGCTGACCAAAGACACCGATGGGGACGGGAAGCTCGATCAGTTCGGATCAGGCTTCAATATTACTTGGGCACTTCAGGCCTTTGTATGGAGTAACGGTGCGGATTTCATCGACTCCTCGAAGACTAAGGTCACTGTGGATGATCCTAAGTTCGCCGAAGCACTTCAATACCTGGCCGATCTGCAGAACGTGGCTAAAGTCACACCTTCCATTGCAGATTCCCAGACACTCGATACGTATCAGCGCTGGATGAAAGGACAGCTTGCCTTCTTCCCGGTCGGTCCATGGGATATGTCAACCTATGAGAAGCTGCCGTTCGATTATGATCTTATTCCTTACCCAGCCGGGTCTACTGGCAAATCGGCAACATGGACGGGTTCCCTTGGTATCGGGGTATCCAAGAAAACTAAATATCCGGACGAAGCCGTGGAGCTTGTGAACTACCTGACTTCCTCCAAGGAAGGTATGGACGCTCTAGTTAAAGCTAAAGTACAAATTCCTAACATGGTTGATATGGCAAAAACTTGGGCAGAGGATACATCTACGAAGCCAGCTAACAAAGAAGAGTTCATTCAAATCGTACAGGATTACGGAAGACCTCTTCCAGCTAACTTCACTTACAATTCAGAATGGTACGACTTGTTCTTCACAGATATCCAACCGGTTCTTGACGGTAAAATGTCTGCGGCGGATTACGTGAAGCAGGAGCAGCCTAAAATGCAGAAGCTGCTCGACAAAGCCATCGAGCAGGAGAACAAATCCAAGAAGTAATCATTAACCGGAATATATGATGTTAGCTGCCTGATGGCTAACATCATTTTCCTTTCCGGTATCTGAAGCTGAGGTGAAACCCCATGGAAACCAAATCAAATCTCTATCGAAAAGAGAGAATTTACGGGTATCTGTTCATACTTCCTCCCGTTTTGGGACTGCTGATTTTCACACTGTACCCGGTCATCTATTCCTTCTACGGGTCTCTGACGGACTGGGACGGACTTGGACAAATGAGCTTTGTCGGCCTAAGCAACTTTAAGGATCTATTCTCGGATGACTTGTTCTATAAGGCTGCATTTAACACCATTTACATGATGATAGGAATTCCGATTGGATTATTCCTAGCCCTATTGCTGGCTCTCGGACTTAATCGAAGAATCCCCGGAACAACTGCGTTTCGCGTCATCTACTACGTCCCGGTCATTTCATCTCTGGCTGCCATTTCTATTCTCTGGAACTGGGCTTACAACGGAGATTACGGACTTGTGAATCAGTTCCTGGACCTGTTAGGGATCAAGGGACCGAACTGGCTCGCCAACAAGTATACTGTGAAGCCCGCGATCATCATTATGACCGTATGGAAAGGTCTTGGTTATACCATGCTTCTCTATCTGGCCGCGCTCCAGAGCATTCCAAGAACCTATTATGAAGCGGCAGAGCTCGATGGGGCTACGGGCTTCAAATCATTCAGGCATATTACCTGGCCGATGGTGAAGCCGGTGACGTTCTTCATCGTCGTGACCAGCATTATTGGCGGATCACAAATTTTCACTGAAATTAACATCATGACGCCTACTGGAGGCACAGAGTATTCCTCCGCATCTGTGGTGTTCTACATCTGGCAGAAAGCCTTCGGCAATCTGCAAATGGGCTACGCTTCAGCCATGGCCGTTGTACTCGGGCTATTCATATTTGTGATTACTCTAATCCAATTCAAAATGAACGAGAAATCATCCTACGAGGCCGATTGATCACAAGGAGAAAGGAGCGAATATGAACATGTCCCATTCACAAAGAAGAAGAACGGCCAACATCTTAATTTTTATCTTACTAGCCATAGGCGCGATCTTCATGATTGCCCCGCTGTTATGGATGCTTACCACATCCGTTAAGGATCAGCAGGATGTATTTGCACTTCCGCCGAAATGGATCCCGGACGTATTTCACTGGGATAAATACTCGGAGATATGGGAGAAAGGCCCGTTGCTTACGGGGATTACGAACAGCTTGATCGTTGCCTTGAGTGTAACAATCGTGGGTACTTTCACTTCGAGTCTTGCCGCTTTCTCATTTGCAAAGCTTAAATTTCCGCACAAGAACAAGATCTTCCTGCTGCTGCTTTCAGCGATTATGATTCCTTATCCGGCAGTGATGATCCCGCAGTTCATTATGTTCTCGGAGCTTGGGTGGGTTGATACGCTGCTGCCTTTGATTATTCCGGGTTTGTTCGGAAATATCGTGATGATCTTCTTCATCCGGCAATATTTGGTGAGTGTGCCTAATGAGATTATTGAGGCGGCCAAAATTGATGGCAGCTCCTACTTCAGACTATATTCGACCATCACGTTCCCGCTCATCAAGCCTGCGGTTGCCGCTCAGCTCATCCTGTGGTTCATGGGGATCTGGAACGACTATTTGGCGCCGATTATCTATCTGAACTCCCCGGAGACTCAGACGCTGCAGCTGGTTATTGCCAACTATAATGCGACTTATGCCATTCAGACGGACTACCCGTTAATCATGGCAGCTTCTATCATTGCGCTGCTGCCGGTCCTGATTACGTTCTTGGTGTTCCAAAAACAAATTATTGAGTCGGTGGCCATCTCAGGTGTTAAGGGATGATCCCACAGGCCAAATGGAGGGCGATTATGGTTATTCCTATGCTTCTGTTGATGGGGGCTGGCGGATGTACGGCGGACAATACGGCGAAGCCCGTATTCCCTTCCTCTCCCGGCGATATCACCATGTATGATTCTTCTGCGATTGACAATGAGGCCAACTGGACCGTGAACAATGCTCATGATCCAGGCATTATCAAGACAGATCAAGGATATTATGTCTTCTCGACGGATGTGAAGGTGGGCGGGGAACCAAAGCCCGGCGTCATGGTCCGGAAATCGGAGGATCTCATTCATTGGAAATGGGTGCAGTACGCCCTGCCGGGTGTACCTGCTGAAGCCAAAGCCTGGTCTGGTGCTGTTGGATTATGGGCGCCGGATGTAGTGAAATACAAGGATTCCTATCGTCTCTATTATTCAGCTTCTACCTTTGGAAGCAGACAATCCATGATCGGATTAGCCACATCCCATTCTATCGAGGGGCCATGGACCGATAAGGGCGCAGTCATTAAGACGAGAAATAATGACGCGCTTAATGCGATTGATCCCAATGTCATAACGGATGCTGACGGCAAGATGTGGATGGTATATGGTTCTTTCTTTGGAGGAATTCATATCATTCAGCTGAGCCCCGAGACTGGCAAACCTGCTGAATCCGGGTTCGGCACCTTGATTGCCGCGCGGGACCGGGTCACCGAGGACGGAGCGGTAGAAGGTCCATACATCATATATAACGAGAAGTTCAAGAAGTATTATTTGTTCGTCTCTTATGACTCCTTATTTGAAGACTATAACGTACGGGTAGCCCGTTCCGACTCCATTACGGGTCCATATGTGGATTATAACGGCCGTGAAATGACGGATACAACTTACGAGCCCCAGTATGAGGTAGGTAATAAAATTCTGGGCGGTTACCGGCCTGGGGATGATCCGGGATGGATTGCTCCCGGACATAATTCCGTTCTGAAGGATGGGGAGAATTACTTCATTGTCAATCATGCAAGGGGTGAACAGGATAAGAATTGGTCCTACCTGCATGTCCGCAAAATCTTGTGGACTGAGGACGGCTGGCCTGTTGTATCACCGGAGCGATATGCGGGGGAGACCCAGCAGAATATTCCCAAATCTCTGATTACAGGCGGATGGGATTACCTGATTATAGACCCGTCTGTTGATGGTCAAGTGGAGTCAAGCCGAATTGAGCTAAAGAACGATGGGTCCGTTAACGGCCCTTCGGGTCAAGGAACATGGTCCTTTGACGGTAAATTTAAGCTGACCCTGACATGGGATAATCCCGAGGCAGGCAAGGGGAAGACGGATCATGTTCAGCTTCTGCCATCCTGGGACTGGGAGCAGAATCGCCAGACGCTTGTTTTTACCGGAATGGATGAGAAGGGGATCTCCGTATGGGGCAAGCAAGCAGCGCCTAAACAATAAATATAGGGTGGGGAGGACAACTGAAATGATAACTTTGAAGCTAAATGCAGGAGAGAAGAAAGGTCAAATTAGTCGTCACTTGTACGGACATTTCGCGGAGCACCTGGGCAGATGTGTATATGAGGGGCTTTGGGTGGGTGTAGATTCGCCAGTTCCCAATACGGAAGGGATTCGTAACGATGTGCTCGGCGCTCTGAAGCGCCTGAATATCCCGGTTCTGCGCTGGCCGGGCGGGTGTTTTGCCGATGAGTATCATTGGTTGGATGGAATTGGTCCGGCGTCCGAGCGGGCGCGAATGATCAATAACAACTGGGGCGGGGTTGAAGAGAACAACCACTTCGGAACACATGAATTCCTGCGTCTGTGCGAGCTACTGAATACGGAACCTTATATCAGCGGCAATGTTGGCAGTGGTACTGTTCGCGAAATGCAGCAGTGGGTGGAATATATGACGTTTGACGGGGAGTCTCCGATGGCGAACCTGCGTCGTGATAACGGCCGTGACGAGCCTTGGTCTCTGCAATTTTTTGGCGTGGGGAACGAGAACTGGGGCTGCGGCGGCAATATGCGCCCGGAATATTATGCGGACTTGTACCGGCATTGTTCCACTTATGTTCGGAATTACGGCGGAAATAAGGTATACAAAATTGCATGCGGTGCGAATACAGATCACTTCCACTGGACTGAGGTGCTGATGCGCGAAGCGGCGGGGCTGATGGACGGACTTAGTCTTCACTATTACACCATTCCATCCGGCAACTGGTTCGGAACCAAAGGCTCTGCTACAGAATTTGGCACAGATGAGTGGTTCGCCACATTGAAGAATACCCTTTACATGGAAGAGCTGATTGTGAAGCATTCCGAAATTATGGATAAGTATGATCCGGAGAAAAGAGTCGGTCTGATCATCGACGAATGGGGAACCTGGTGCGATGTGGAGCCGGGAACAAATCCAGGCTTCCTATATCAGCAGAACACGCTACGGGATGCGCTGGTTGCGGGGATTAACCTGAATATTTTCCACAAGTATTGTGACCGGGTGAAGATGGCCAACATTGCCCAGCTGGTGAATGTGCTGCAGGCTTTGATTCTTACCGAGGGTGACAAAATGCTGCTGACGCCGACCTACCATGTGTTCGATATGTATCAGGTACATATGGATAATCAGCTGCTCAATCTTCAGTTCGACAGCCCGGAATACACCTACGGGGATGTATCGATTCCGCAGATCAGTGTCTCGGCATCTCAGGATTCAGAGGGAGCGATCCATTTGACGGCTTGTAATCTGCACCACGCAGAAGCTGCCACGTTCAGCTGTCATATTGAGGGCGCGGATTACAGACAAGTGACTGGCCGAATTCTAACGCACACTTCCCTGAACGCGCACAACACGTTCGAGCAGCCGGATCATGTTGCCCCTGTGGCTTTTGAAGATGCGATTCTTAAGGATGGAGTTCTTGAATTTGAACTGCCGCCGGCTTCTGTTCTCGTACTGTCCCTCACCTAAAGATGAGCGGGAATATGCGGGGTGTCCAAGGCTGCAAAGGCTGCTCAGAGAGTGTCCAAATTTCACCGGAGAAGCTTGCGCGGCTGATTGAAATGGCGACACAGAACCGGCCTGCGGTAGACGATGAGGAGTACGAGCGGCGTCTTGACCGCTGCCTGAGCTGTCAGTCGCTTCAATATGGAACTACATGCAGGCACTGCGGTTGTCTGGTGGCGGTTAGAGCGAGGCTGGTGGACTCCGTATGTCCTTATCCGGGAGACTCCAGATGGGTAGGAGCTAATAAATCATAGATATATTGAGTGGTAATCGCTTAATTTAAAGGAGACGAGAGCAATGGACGCAACCAGAGAATATAACAATCCATTAGTGGAACAGCGTGCCGACCCGTGGGTATATAAGCATAGCGACGGTTACTATTACTTCACCGCATCGGTTCCGGAATACGACCGGATAGAAATTCGCCGTTCTAAGACTTTGGAGGGCTTACGCGATGCCGAGGCTGTAGTGGCATGGCGCAAATACGAGACCGGGATGCTCAGTGCGAACATCTGGGCGCCGGAGATTCATTTTATTCAGGGTAAATGGTACATTTATTTCGCCGCAGCCAGAACAACTGAGACGAAGGAAGGTCTGTTCGATCACCGGATGTATGCTTTGGAGAATGAATCTGCCAATCCGCTGGAAGGGAAGTGGGTAGAGAAGGGGCAGGTGCGAACCGTGTGGGAGACCTTCTCGCTGGATGCGACGACCTTTGAACATCAAGGCAACTTGTATTATGTATGGGCGCAGAAGGATCCTTTGATCGAGGGGAACTCTAACCTGTATATCTCGACTATGAGCAATCCCTGGACTCTGAGCGGGCAGCAAGTCATGATCTCCACTCCGGAGTATCCGTGGGAAGTTATCGGGTTCAAGGTAAATGAGGGAGCAGCCGTACTCAAACGCAATGGCCGGATATTCATCAGTTACTCGGCAAGTGCTACAGATCATAACTACTGTATGGGTCTGCTTAGCGCCGATGAGTCATCGGATCTGCTTGATCCAGACTCCTGGACCAAGTCGCCTGAACCTGTGTTCCAGACGAACGAAGAGACAGGCGAGTATGGTCCGGGTCATAACAGCTTCACCGTGTCCGAGGATGGACAGGATGTGATTATCTATCATGCCCGCAATTATAAGGAGATTACCGGAGATCCGCTGTATGATCCGAACCGTCATACCCGGGCACAGGTATTTGGCTGGAACGAGGATGGAACCCCGAATTTCGGGGTTCCGGTGAGAGATGCAATCAAGCAAGGTAAATAGAGGGTGCTGGAGCCTGGCTGAGAAACAGCCAGGCAATTGTATTACGATAGCGGTATGAACGTGAACGAGGAGTCACCTCGCTATTGAAGAAGCCTTGCTCAACTAGTTGTGAGCAAGGCTTCTTTTATCCATGTTAAGAATTAAATTACCCGAAATAACGTAAAGCAAGTGTTGTTATCCATACAAACGCCGCGATCCACACCAAAATGATCAAACTGCCCGATATCCAATTTGCGGGTTTCTTCTCTTTCATCTGCTGCTACGCTCGGATCGTGCAGTCTTCAACTACTGGCTTGGGGATCATTCTTAGAATAATTGCAACCCCAGCGGAACCAAGATTACATCATCCAAATTACCAAGCACAGGGATGAAATCCGGAATCAGATCAACCGGACTAAACGCATAGGCGACCACACAAATCGCAAGTATTTTTGCAGTCCAAGGTGTCCGTTCATCTTTATATGCGAAATACAGTATAACTACTTTTCTTTTCAATTGTTTGGCCCATCTTGTTAGCTTCTGTATCATAATTATCCAATCTCTTATTGCAGAATTCGTAGTAGTTAAAGGATAACACGTTACATTGAACCATTGAGGGATGAATATTTCTTTTTTATTCGAATACCAGAAAGGTAAGGTCCACCGGATGGTCGGTGTAGGAGACGAAAATTGAATTCGGCAGAGTTGGTACAGGTATATATGAATCCTTATCATCAAGTAGATTATTGATCTTTAACAATTTATAATGGTAATTAATTATATATTAAACAAATTATAGGAGGTTAAATGGACAAAGAAGAGCTTTATTGTATTCTGTCAGACTTTTCTGCCAATAATCCTGACTTAATTCTAAGTCTATCGAAAAGAGAACGAGAAATATTAATGTACTGGATTTCTGATTTTGACTATAAAGCTATAAGTGAAAAACTATATATTAGCGAAAATACCGTGAGGACACATATTAGAAATATAAATGGTAAGCTAAATATTAATTCCAAAACAATTTTAGCAGTTACTGTGTTGCTGCAATTATTTGGAATATAATACCTAATATGTATTATATTGTTTATAACTAGGTTATGTTAATCTAATTTTACTTCAATCCCTTGTCATTAAATATTGTCATTAAATATGGGAATGAAAAGTTAAAATTAGGAGGTAAAATATGAAAAAATTTTTTACAGCTTCTGTTGCATTATTAGCTATCTTAGCATTACCAACAGCCTCTTTGGCAGCAACATCGAGTACGTTAACTTCACCAGTAGTGATCTCTTCTAAATTGCCTGCATTACCTAAGTATTCGCAAAGTAGTGAATTAGGGCAAAAAGCAGAAAGTGCTATCTCTAAAGTTGCGCCCTATGTTCAAACTAATGCAGATGGTACAGTAAATGCAACAAAAAGTCTCACAAATCTTGGATTATCCTTAGAGGAAATCAACGTAATTAAAAATAAAATTAATCAATATAATAATTTAGTAAAGAATAAGATGGTCGATACTGTTACTCATCTGAGAAAAGATACAAGACTTTTTTCAGCGAACTCAACACATGACCTTTCTGAAGCATGGTTTACATCACATACTCCATCGATGATTGAACATGATTATTGGTGGGGCTACGAGGATACTTACAACGAAATTGGAACACAACACTTAGAAGGTGCATTAAATATGATAGCGGGGGGTGCTGGTGTTACGGCTGTGGCAACAGCCTGGGTTCCGTTTCTGGGGCAGGCCGATGCTGCAATTCTAGGAGCCTTTTCTGGAATAACATGGGCTACAGCTGGTTTTTTACAGTATGTAGATGATGGCTATGGTGTAACTGTGGTCTATGCACTAGATGTACCTGACTATTGTTATCATAATTCAGTAGAGTAAGGGTTGATGTCTTGTTAGAAACATTCATTTCTAATATTTTAGCTGTCGTAGCGCTAATTATGACAATCTTAGTTTATTTCACTAAAAGGAAGACTAGAACTTTCTTGTTTCTTATAATTATTTTTACATTTGGTACAATAATTACCTGGGTTGAGCTATTTAATCTTGCTTATAAGAATGGCTTATTTCAATTTTAAGCCGATATGTGACTCGAACCGGCATAGGCCGGTTCTTTTTTTATATACTTTGTTTTCTTGAAAATCACAGATTTAATTGTTTGTTAGATATTTTCTTTCTGCCCACCCACCGTCCGGCTCCTTAATATCTCCTTATAGACTCCGATCGCCCGTTCCCGGGAAGCCTTTAGGTCCACAATAGCATGGGGACTTGGACGGTGAATCTCCCGTCCTTCTACATCCGCAAGCTGCGGAAGCCATCTGCGGATGTAGCTGCCCATAGGATCGAACTTCTCCGACTGATTGACCGGGTTCATAATTCGGAAGTAAGGGGCTGCATCGAAGCCGAGGGAGGAGCTCCATAGCCAGCCCCCGCGGTTCGGCGCGTTATCATAGTCAGCCAGCTTTAGCCGGAAGTAAGCTTCTCCGAGAGGGAAGGGACAAAGCAGATTCTTGGTGAGGAACATGGCTGTCACCATCCGAAGCCGGTTAGGCAGCTGCCCGGTCTCGTTAAGTTGGGTCATGGCTGCATCGATGACTGGAATCCCGGTCTCGGCCTGTGTCCAGGCGCTGAACAGCTTATCGTTCAGCAGTGATAGATCATAGCGCTGTTCATAGTGATAAAAGTCGGGGTCAAACACCGATTGATAGAGATAGAAATCCCGCCAAGCGAGCTGTCTGCGCCAGGCTTCTCCTTCCGGAATACCCATCACCTGCTGGTAGACTGCCCTTATCGACAGCGCTCCGGTATTCAGTGCCCCGCTAATCCGGCTTGTCCCTTCAGTTCCATAACGATCCCGCTCCCGCTCGTAATTACTCAGATCGTCCTCAATGAAATCTGCGAGCTGAATGCTTGGCTCTTCGGCAGCTGGGTAGTCCTCCAGAAGAAATGGAAGGCGAAAGCGATCCAGGAACTCTGGTTGCAGGTCCGCCGTATGCAGGTCAGACACCGAAGCAGTTCCGGGAGGCCGGAAGAACAACTCCAAATATTCTTTCCATTTTCGGTAGAAGGGCGTAAATACTTTGTAAGGTTCCTTGCGTCCGGCAAAAGCATGGAAATCTTCAAGATCGATCAAGGTCTGATCGTGAAGAGAGGTGACCATGACTCCATGCCGCCTGGCTGTCTGCTTAAGCTTATGATCCCGTGCAACTGCATATGGCGTATAATCTCTCCCAAGCATCATTTCTCGAACTGGGTACTGCCCGAGAATCGCATCTACGATCTGCTCGGGATCCCCATACAGGATGTGAAGCCTTCGGCCTGCCTGAGTATATAATCCTTGCAGGCTTCTAACCTGACTGAGAAAATGAATGCCGCTATGCTCATTTCTGCGCTCAGGAGTAAGCAGGGTGGGATCGGCAATAAATATATGCAGGCTCGTCTGCTGTTTGTCAGCAATAAGCTCGAAAGCGGCAAGATCGTGGGCGCGAAGATCTTTTCGATGAATAAATAAAATCATGGTTCCTGTCCTCCTGAGTGATCCTTACTGATCTTACTGACCCTACTGTAACGTATTACCCCAAAGTCTAATCCTACAAAATATTAAGAACTTCTTAACTCTTTCTTAACCTTTTGTTTGAAAACAAAATTCGGAATCATGTTATGATGATTCAAGCACAAATCAATGACAAAGGATGAAGGGTATGGAAAGACACATACTGATCGTAGATGATGATGACAAAATTGCGAAGCTGATCGAAATTTATCTTCTTAATGAAGGTTACGTCGTGTTCAAAGCCGAGAATGGCTTCAAGGCGCTGGAGATCATGCAGAATGAAGTGATCCATCTGGTTGTTCTGGATATTATGATGCCAGGGATGGACGGAATTACGGTATGTCTCAAGATCAGAGAGACGAATATGACCCCCATTCTGATGCTGAGCGCCAAGGACGGCGATATGGATAAAATAACCGGTCTGATGACTGGGGCGGACGACTATATGGTGAAGCCTTTCAATCCGCTGGAGCTGGTAGCCCGGGTAAAATCATTATTGAGACGCGCCTTCTACAGTGCACAGCCTGCACTTACGGCTAGAGACCATTTAATTGAGCTTGGTTCCCTGCAGATTGATAAGGAGACCCACTCGGTCAGGGTAGACGACCGTCCGGTTAAGCTTACCCCGATTGAATTCAGTATTCTCTTCCTGCTGGCGAGTCAGCCAGGGCGGGTATTCAGCTCGGAGGATATTTTTGAGTTGATCTGGAAGGATAAGTATTTTGAAAATAACAATTCCGTTACGGTTCATATCAGCCGCCTGCGGGACAAGCTGGAGAAGGAAATGCGCGGTGAGAAGCTGATTCGCACCGTATGGGGGGTTGGCTACAAAATTGAGATCTAGCTTAAGATTCTTCAAATGGTTCTTCTGGACCGTGGTAGCCTCGGCCATTCTGTGTTCCTTGCTCTATATGCTAATTAACTACCTATATTACAACTACGGTAATTTGAACATCATCCGTATTGTCCGATTCTTTTATTTTGGAATAGGCCGTCCAGAGATCTATTACGTGGCTTCCATTCCAGTTATTGTGATTACGGGTATCTATCTGTACCGCAGAGAGAGCCGAAGACAAGAGCAGAATTACCTGGCCCTGCTTATTGAAGAAGTGCACAACCTGGAGGAGGGGCAGCTTGACCGCAAAGTTACGGTTCGCTCGATAGGAAAGCTGGGACAGCTCGCTGCGGACATTAACCGGATGATGGAGAGGCTTAGAATCTCGCTGGAGGAAGAGCGGCGGGCGGAACAGACGAAGAATGAGCTCATTACGAACGTATCGCATGACCTTAGGACGCCGCTAACCACAATTACCGGGTATCTTGGCCTTATCGATCAGGATCGTTACCGGGATGAAGTGGAGCTCAGATATTATAACAACATGGCCTATGAGGAATCGTTAAGGCTGAAGCAGCTCCTGGAGGATCTATTCGAGTATACGCGCCTGCGCAACCGGGAAATGACGCTGAATAAGTCAAGAATCAATTTGGTGGAAATGCTCCATCAGATCACTGCACAGTTCCAGTGGCAGCTCGGCGAGAGCGGAATGGAGTCCAGGCTGTTCTTCGAGCAGAACCAGATGATTGTTATTGCTGATGGCGACAAGCTTAGAAGAGTGTATGAGAATCTTATTTCAAACGCCATCCGTTATGGAAATGAGGGCCGATTCCTGGATATCAGGGGGAGAATCGAAGGTCAGGACGCGGTTATTGATGTGATCAATTATGGTGAACCGATCCCTGAATCGGATATTCCTCGCTTGTTCGAACGCTTCTACAGAGTGGAGAAATCCCGTGATAAGAACACAGGCGGTTCGGGAATTGGACTTGCGATTGCCAAACACATTGTGGATCTTCACCAAGGTTCGATTCGGGTTACAAGTGATGAGGAGCAAACGGTATTCACCGTACGGATCAGTCAGAATGCTTAGTAACAAAACATCTCACAAAGTAAGAAGCATGTCACCGGGTTAGTTGGGGACATGCTTATTTTGTCGTTTGACTCTATAAAATCCCCGCCCGTAAATCACCCCAATCTATGAACTCGTAGACAATTCTTAATATATTCTTAATATTTTCTTAGGCGTAGCGAAAGTTATACCCCGGATAATAGAATCATTGGCGGACGTTGGTTAGTAGAGGAGAGTTTCAAGGTGATTAAACGAAAAATAGCATTCATAACAGGGTTCCTAATTGTTGTACTTCTGCTTGTTGAATTAAGCTCCGGGAATTTAAAACGGCATACTACTGCCCTTATGCACGAGGTTAAGATGCAGTGGAGGGATATGAATCACCCTTCCTTGCCTGGTCTTGAGGGGGAAGGAATTTTACTTATGGATGAGGATACGGGGGATATCCTGTATTCCATTAATGATACCGAGCGTCTGTATCCGGCAAGCACAACCAAAATTTTAACAGCACTCATCACGCTGGAGAAGGGGAATCCGAGCGACATCATTACCGTGGGAGAGGAAGTCCATCTTCGAACACAGGGCGAGAGCTCTGCGGGGCTTAAGCAGGGTCAAAAGCTGAGATTGAGAGACCTCGTAGCCGCGATGCTGCTTCCCTCCGGCAATGATGCAGCCCGAACTGCAGCCAGATATATCGCAAGATTAGATTCGGGACACAGCATGTCCCCGGAAGAGTCCGAAGCCTATTTCGCCGGTCTGATGAACACCCGGGCTATTGAGCTGGGAGCCGAGGCTTCCCACTTTGTTAATCCACACGGCCTGCATGACCCGAATCATTATTCTACGGCAAAGGATATGGCGCTGATTGCCCAGACTGCCATGAGAAATAAGGATTTCCGGAATATAGTCGCGGAGCAAAAACACAAAGCCACGCTGTCTAATATTTCATTCTCCAATCGCAATAAGCTGATTCAAAGTGGAGGCGAGTATTATTTTCAGGGTGCTGACGGGATAAAGACAGGCTTCACTGATGAGGCAGGGTATTGTCTCGTAGCTTCAGCAAGCCGAAAGGGCAGGAATCTGATCAGTGTGGTCCTCCACTCCACAGCTGAGGGCGTGTGGAAGGACTCAAGTAAGCTGCTTGATTATGGATTCAAGTTGTAACTGTTCAAAGCCAATTCATCGAAGGGGAGAGTTTAATGGACTGTGTTCAAATAGAAAATATATATAGAGACTACAAAAAAGATGTATATTTATACCTGCTGTATTTGGGGAAGAATCACCATCTGGCAGAGGATTTGACTCAGGAGACATTCGCGCGTGCTTTGGTTCATCTGAAGCCTGAGCATCAAGGCCGAGTAAGACCGTGGCTGCTGAGAGTGGCTTACCGATTGTTCATTGATAAGGTGCGCAAAGAAAAAAGGATGCAATATTACGATTCGGATTATTTTAATGAGCTTCCGGAGACGGATACACCGGAGTCCATCTTCATCATCAAGGAGAAGCAGCAAGCGGTATCCGAAATGCTGGATTCATTGACCGAGGTTCAGAGACAGACCGTTCTTCTGTATGACTTTAAAGGCTTCTCGTATCAGGAGTCCGCAGATATGATGGGGATTGGATTATCCAGGTTCAAAATTCTACTGTACCGGGCAAGACAAAAACTGCGTAATCAGCAGCACAGAGAACAAATGAGCCACAGACTGTACTCGGATGTAATCTAGTATTAGCCAAAGCGGAGCTACATAAATAAGCACTTATATAAATTGAACTTAAGAATTCCCATAAAGAAATGGAATCTACGAGTATCAGCGATTCTCGGAACCAACTTACACGCTGTCTTACCATGAACTCACTAATTTTACTTATAGAACGGGGTCTGCCCAGAAAGTCGCATTGGACTTTTGGGCAGACCCCTCATTCATTACGGGATAAATTAATTAATTTTCAAGAGGCAGTTGAGGCTGCGCTACCCCAGGCTGTACAGTTTCAGCTTGCTTCGGCTGAGTACTATCCAGAGAAGAGTCTGTGGTGGTGGAAGGCTTCACATAAGGAACAACAACCAGAACACCGACTGTAACGGTATGTCCTTTATAAGTCGCCGTAATTTGTGTGACACCTTTGCTCACACCTGTAAGGGTGCCATCCTTATCAACCGTTACCACTTTTGGATTCTTGGAAGTGTAGACGGCCTCGGAAGAGACATTCTTGACCTTGCCATTCTGATCAGTGAACAGGGCTACGGTCTCAAATTGTTCTCCTACGAGCAAGGAATAATCTTCTGAATCCAGGCTGAACACGCCAGGTTCAGGCGTTCCCGGATCCGTTCCACCGGATTTGACAACAACCTGTACCGAATTCAGTCCAGTAACCGGTACTTGAACAGCTCCCGCTTTCACAGCAGCGGATGCAAGTGTAAGGGAGTAATTACCTGCATCAGCCGATTGGAAGCTCACACTCGCAAGTTGACCCGATCCTGTAAAGGTACCGCTCTTCAATGAGACCGAGTAATTCAGCTGCTTGTCTCCGTTAGGCGCATCCACAATATCCTGTGTAACCACCGCATCTTGGGCATTCGGCACAGCTGAAGGGTCCAACTTAACGTTATTCAGCTTCAAGTTCTTCGGATATTGAAGACTGAAGGAGGCCGAGCTCACTTTAGCAGTTGTGGCAAATTTAATTCCAACTTGGAATTCAGCGTTCGTCTTGGCCTCCTGTGTCTGAGGATCAGCATAGATTTTGGCCTGTTCCTGGTTCTTCTTCAAGGTAGCAAGCGGAGTCAGTAGACCATTGGAAGCTGCATCATATACATAGACTTCATAACTGCTGTCGGTGTCCGGATAGACAGGAACATCGACACTGAAGTGACCGTTGTCATCGATTACACCATCCGCTTGAGTATAAGTACCGTTAGGATCCGTAGTCAATACGGCAACTCCAATAACATCGGAGTATTTCACATTCGGAAGCACATTAAGGAGAGTATCTCCCAGAATCTTGCCGGAAATCGTCCCTTTCGTTCCATCTCCATCCTTGATAACAAGTCCAGGCTGATCAATCTCGGCTTTCGGAGCTTCGCGATCAACGACGAACGGCGCACGTTCTTTGTCAAGCCGTGAATTCGTATCATGGATGACCGGAGTCAGCCAGTAAAGTCCATCCTTTAACGATTTTTCTTGACCATGATCGGTTACTCTGGCATCCCAGTCTGTAATCGTATAATTGTCAGGGTTATGAACAGGGGCATGATTCAGCCCATTGTACAGAGTTCCTTGATCTCCTTCAGTGTCACTGTTAACGACCAAATCAAAATCTTTGATTGGATAATTAATATTGAATGATACATCGGTTGTGTCAGCTAAGTAATCTTTGTTAGGAGAGAAGATGTCGTTCGAAAAGGCGATATTGTTAATTTCGCTGATGCTGAGATCTTCACCAACATATACGCTTGCCGGCAAGCGTAGAGTATGACCGTCCCCTTGCTTGACGAGGAGGACCTGTCCTTCGAATTTGCCCTCAGGTGCTCCCTTAGGAACGGTCAGCTTCACCGTAAAGGTGGCCTGCTTTTGTCCAGGCTGCAAGGTGATCTGCTGATTGGAGGAGATGAGGGAAGGAGCATTCTTGCCTTCTGCGGTCCAGTTCACCTGCACATCATAGGTTTGCTTGGTACCCGCAATATTGTTCAGAGTAATCTCCTTCGTAACCGTTGCTCCGCCAGCCTGTAGTCCAAACGAGAGACTGCCTGTCTGATACTCACTATTTGTTGATCCCTGAAGCTCAATTGGAAGCTTCTCTTTGACCGAAGCGATCGCTTCGGCTGTGAGCGCATTACCCAGATCAATCCGACCAGCGCCTTGAAGCTGCACCGAGTATGGAGTACCGGAACGATCATGAATCTCTACCGCATTATTCGTGAGCAGAGCCTTGATCTGTTCAGGACCTAGATGGTTCTCCTTGCTTTCCGACTTGGAACGCTGAATCAATAGCGCCGCTGCTCCCGCGACATGAGGAGACGCCATGCTTGTCCCTTGCAGGGATTCATAGGCGCTGCTGTAATCCCCATTCCAGGAAGGTATGGAAGAGGTAATGGCTACGCCTGGTGCTGTGATATCCGGCTTGATGGAATAGTCGGGAAGTGCAGGTCCGCGGGAGCTGAAATCCGCCAGGAGATCCTGTTCATGGACAGCACCAATATGGATCTTGTAATCCGATGCTTCAGCTTTCGCTTTCAGACTAAGTCCATCTTCCTGAGTGATGGTATACGTTGGCACATAATCGCCTTCACTACCGAGGGTGGCTTGAATTTCCCCTGGAACATTGTTGAAAATGATCACACCGGCGGCGCCCGCCGCTTTGGCATTTACAGCCTTGTCATGGAAGGAAATTTCGCCGCGTGAGATCAGAGCGATTTTGCCTTTGACATCCACCCCGGCGAAATCAGCTGGCTTGCCAAGACCCGCGAAGGCAACTCCCCAGCCGTCCTTATTGTCCTTAAGCTCGGGCGAGTAAGTGGTCAAGTATGCATACAGATCACCAAGCTCAGCCGATTTGAAAATAGGGGTGTCGCCCGGAGGGGTGGAAGCACCCACGGAGATCGCGAGCTGGGAGCCGCCCGGACTTCCAAGTGTCTCATCCCCGGGGCCTTCATTGCCGGCGGATACAGCCACTTCGACTCCAGCCTTTACCGCGTTATCAACGGCTATACTGTCCGCTGTGTATTGATTGTTAAAGTCCGAGCCTAGAGACAGGTTGATTACGTCATTTCCATCGGCGACGGCCTCTTCGATACCGGCAACTACATTCTCGGTAGTACCATTGCCGTAAGGACCAAGAACACGGTAGACATAGAGATCCGCTTCAGGCGCAACGCCCCGTGCCCATCCTTCCTTGCCCTGGGAATCATTTGGATTCCCGCGTCCCACAATTGTTCCGGATACATGGGTTCCATGCTCGGTATCGTATGGCTTCCCGTCGATAGGAGGCTTGGTAGGATCCGGTCTTGTTTCGGATGGGTCTTTGTCATTATCTACGAAGTCATATCCGCCTTTGTAAGCTCCCTTAAGGCTTGGATGATTATAGTCAACACCAGTGTCAATAACAGCGACTTTTACCCCTTTACCTTTGTAGCCTTCTTCCCACCACTTGGGCGCACCGATATAAGGAATACTGTTATCCGCGGAGGGTCCTACTTCACCCGTGGATTCGACCGGGATAGCATGATAAGTCAAGTTAGGAAATACAGCCTTCACCCCTGGCAGCTTGAGCAGGCCGTCTACCTGATTCGCGGGAAGCTCAACGGAATATCCGTTGAACACTTTGGAGTACTCTCTCTTAAATGTCAGACCGCGGAGCGCCTGGGCAGCTGACTTAAAGGTATTGTGCTCAACACGAACTTTGCTGGCATGATCCGCGAGATTGGCACCGGCTGACTGTTTCTCGAAAACTTTAATAGGATCATTTTGCAGCTGGACGATTACGGTGGTCAGATTACTGCTGTCACTCTCCGGAACGAAGTTCTTCGGTGTATTCGTTGAGGTTGAGGATTTCAGGAAGGGTACCGCACCTGGGGTTAACTCCCCGCTGCGGGGGATATTAAGGTTGGAATTCAATCTGGATTGGACCTTTAATTTGGAAGCAGTCTGAGCATCTACTGTTGAAGCCGCGGATGCTGCGCCTGGAGAAGCTGTGGCAAGAACTAGGGATAGACTAAGAACTCCGACCAACCATTGCTGACGTGAAATAGACTTCAAGTGGTTTCCTCCTTCTCAATTTGGATTCATGTATTCTAGCTCAAAATGATAGAGTGAAGATACTAAGAGTTTACATATTTTTGGAAGAAAACATATCCTACTGTTCTACTATGGGCGGCACCTCTGATTAGTGGAGGCGGCTTTTCTCAGATGGAGTCGAAAGATAGAGGATGAAGAGATATGAATCTGGAACTTAGATACAAAAGTACCAGCTATATGTTAATTTTGATAAATAGTCATTCGAGAGTCTTGTAGATCAGCCTAGGGGAGAGGACTCATGTACAGGATACCCTTTAGTTCATAAGCACCTTGGATGTGGACGGTCTTGATCGGGATATCATGGAGAAATATTTACCGGTGTTAATAAATAAAATCGTTCGACGTCAAAATTAGACACCAGCTTCATAGTATTTTCACGCTTAAGGGGATAAGATAGAAGTTATTAAATTTTCAATATATAATTCAAGGTGGAAGGAACACCACAGTTCCAACTGCCTTAAGTCAAATTATGGAGGGATATCAAAATGGTACCTGCGCGCGTTACCCTTGTAACTTTGGGAACACTTTCTATGCCGAAGCTGAGAGCATTTTACCGGGAAATTGGCTGGGAAGAAACACCAACTAGCAATGATCAGTATAGTGTGTTCACTACTGCGGGAGTCTTGCTGTCCCTTTTTCCGTATGACGAGCTGTTAAAAGATGCTGGACTTGAGCAGGGTGCTGCTCAGATTCAGGAACCGGACTTCCGGGGGATTACGCTTGCCATCAATGTGGAGGAACCTGAGCAAGTGGATGACATCACCGAGCAGGTGAGGAAAGCTGGAGCAAAAATTCTCCGCGAGCCTCACGAAGCATTTTGGGGCGGCCGGACTGCGTATTTCGCCGATCCGGAGAATCATGTCTGGGAAGTGGCCTGGAATCCTTCAGCCATATTTGATGAAAGCGGTGCCATGATCTCTTTCTGACCTTGTTAAATTAGATTTCAGAAGAACGTCTACCAAATTTACACTTTGGGGACGTTCTTTTTTTGAATTAACGGACTATTTAAAGTCGTTGTCTTTTAATATAGGGGGTCCTACTATGAGGGTAGAAAGACCAATGCAGGCGACTTTATGATCAGAAGAGGTGATGGGTAGTGAGAACAGTATCCGAATTAGAGAATTGCTTAAGTGAGCCGTCTGCTTCATTGGCCGCTGATCTGGCCCAATTGGATGGGGATATTCTGATTCTTGGCGTAGGGGGGAAGATGGGTCCGAGTCTGGCTAAATTGGCGAGGCGGGGAGCCGAAGCGGCAGGTGTGAAGAAGAAAATAATTGGTGTATCCCGGTTCTCATCAGGCAATCTGCAAAAGGAACTTGAAGAATCCGGAATTGAGACCATCAGTGCAGATCTGCTCAGTGATCAGGCTCTGCGTGCACTTCCGGATGTCCCAAATGTAATCTATATGGCCGGGCACAAGTTCGGCACAACGGGAAGAGAGTACTTCACCTGGGCCATGAATGCGTATCTTCCAGGACGTGTTGCTGAGAAGTATCGCAATTCGCGCATTGTCTCCTTTTCCTCCGGTAATATTTATCCACTGACCCCCGTGTCACTTGGAGGAGCTTCCGAGGAGCATCCGGTTGGTCCGATCGGGGAGTATGCGCAGTCTTGTCTGGGCCGGGAACGTGTATTTGAATATTTCTCTCGGGAGAATGGTACCCCGGTTGTGAATTTTCGTTTGAATTATGCCATAGATATGCGATATGGAATATTACTTGAAGTCGCCAGTGCAGTGAACGAAGGACGCCCTATTGATCTTGGGATGGGTCAAGTGAATGTGATCTGGCAGGGAGATGCCAATGAAATGGCCATTCGTTCATTATTAATTGGTGAATCCCCAGCAGTGACGCTTAACGTAACTGGCCCTGAAACCGTTTCCATTCGCTGGCTGGCCGAAAGATTTGGGGAAGGTCTTGGTAAGCAGCCTGTATTTACGGGAGAAGAGCGAGATACGGCCCTACTGAGCAATGCTTCCAAATCGCATCAGCTGTTCGGCTATCCTCGTGTATCACTGCGGACAATGATCGATTGGACACTGGAATGGGTGGAAAGGGGCGGGGAGACCCTGGGCAAACCTACACATTTCCAAGAAAGGACAGGTGCGTTCTAAATGGGGGAACCTAGGGAGTTAAGCGCTTCGGTCCGAAGCCTGCTGATGAAGGGTACGGTCATCCCTGCGCATCCCCTGGCACTGAATCAGGACCGTAAGCTGGATGAGCGCAGGCAGCGGGCATTGACACGTTATTATTTGGCGTCCGGTGCAGGCGGGATTGCCGTTGCTGTACACAGCACACAGTTTGAAATCCGTGAACCGGATATAGGTCTGCTTGAACCTGTCCTGCGTCTTGCAGCTGAAGAGGTGGATGCCGCCGGGCTTAACCGCCCGCTAATCAAGGTAGCGGGAATATGCGGACCCACAGATCAGGCACTTCGGGAGGCGGAACTCGCAGTTAAGTACAACTATGATCTTGGGCTGGTAAGCACAGGTGGTCTGGGGGACTGGACCGAGGCGCAGCTGCTAAAAAGGGCCCAGGCGATTACGGACATTATTCCGGTGTTCGGATTCTATCTGCAGCCCGCTGTTGGGGGAAAGCCGCTCAGTTATTCGTTCTGGAGAGAGCTTGCGGAGATTCCGGGCGTTAAAGCCATCAAGATGGCTCCCTTCAACAGGTACCAGACTTTGGATGTGGTTCGGGCAGTCTGCATGTCCAGCCGAAAAGATGAAATTGTGCTGTATACCGGGAACGATGACAATATTGTGGCCGATCTGCTCACAACCTACCGGTTCGAGGAGGATGGAAGGAGCTTTGAGAAGGGGATTGCTGGTGGTCTTCTCGGACATTGGGCCGTTTGGACACGGACAGCTGTAGAGCTGTTTGGTGAAATTATGGCTCTTCGTGAACAAGGAGCCCCGATTCCGGCCGAACTTCTTCAAAGGGGAGCACAGATTACAGATACCAATGCGGCCTTGTTCGATCCCTCCCACGGATTCCACGGATGTATTCCAGGCATTCATGAGGTTCTTCGCAGGCAGGGACTTCTCGAAGGAAGATGGTGTCTGAATCCTGAAGAGGAATTATCGGCGGGACAGCTGGAGGAAATTGATAGGGTGTACCGCCTGTATCCCCATCTGAACGATGATGCCTTTGTGAAGGCCCATCTAGAGGAATGGTTGAACACATGAAATTCAGATCCGTGTTCGACATTATCGGCCCGGCCATGATTGGACCGTCCAGTTCCCATACCGCCGGGGCTGCGCGAATTGGGAGAATGGCCCGAATGCTGTTTGGCAGACAGCCCCTGAGAGCTGAGTTTGTGCTTTATGGTTCCTTTGCGGAGACATACAGGGGCCATGGAACAGATGTGGCCCTGGTTGGCGGCATATTGCAATATGATACTTTTGATCCAAGAATCAAGGATGCTCTCCTCATGGCTAAAGATCTGAATATTGATATCCTGATCATAACGGCAGATGATCCTGAGGAACATCCGAATACGGCGAGAATCATCCTGACAGATGGGCAAGGAAGCTTGGAGATCAAAGGAATCTCTATTGGCGGAGGTAAGATAGAGATCAAGCAAGCAGGTGGATTCGATGTGAATCTGACCGGGGATTACTGGACAATGCTGGTCTTCCATGAGGACCATTTCGGGATGATCGCCTCCATTGCCCAGGTTCTCGCAGATCACCAAATTAATATTGGAAGCATGCATATGTCCCGTAAAGGAAAGGGACAGGAAGCTCTTCTGCTGATCGAGGCCGATCAGCCTATGGATAACGGCCTGGGAAGTAAGATCGAAGCGATTGCCGATGTACATGGGGTCCGCATTATAGCTCCTCTATAGACCGCCGGAAGGGAGTGCAGCTGCCGTGAAATTCAAGACAATTGAACAGCTGGTACAGCTTGCGGAGCAGGCAGAGATCCCGATCTCTGAAGTCATGATTCAGGAAGAGATGATGGCCTCTGACCTTACCCGTGAACAAGTGATCAGCAGGATGCAAGCGCATTTGAATACCATGGAGCAGGCAGTGGAACGGGGGCTCACCGAAGATATTCGTTCGCACAGCGGCCTGACCGGCGGAGAGGGCAAGAGGTTACATGCATATGCAGCCGGCGGAAGCACGGTCTCAGGCAGTAGAATGCTAAATGCGGTTAGCCGCGCAATCGCAACTAACGAAGTTAATGCGGCGATGGGCACGATTGTAGCAACCCCTACGGCTGGAGCCTGCGGCGTTATTCCCGGATGTTTATTCGGGTTAGCCCCTGAGCTTGGAGTTAACAGGGAGATGATGGTACGCTTCCTGTTCACCTCAGGAGCAATAGGCATGGTCATCGCGAACCAGTCCTTTATTTCAGGTGCAGCAGGCGGGTGCCAGGCTGAGGTTGGTTCCGCTTCCGCAATGGCAGCCGGAGCTGTTGTTGAGCTTGCGGGGGGTACACCAGAGCAGTCGGCTGTGGCTGTGGCCATCGCGCTGAAGAACACCCTCGGTCTGGTGTGTGATCCCGTCGCTGGGCTGGTCGAGGTGCCTTGTGTCATGCGCAATGCGATGGGGGCGGCGAATGCGCTGGTGGCCGCGGATTTGGCCCTGGCCGGGGTCAAAAGTATTATTCCCGCAGATGAAGTGATTACAGCCATGTACCGGGTTGGTCAGGCGATGCCGAACACCTTGAAGGAGACCGCCATGGGCGGGCTTGCTGACACGCCTACCGGCAGGAGGATCAAGGACCAATTGTTCGGAGATCCGCCGCCCGCAGCAGCAATCGGAGAGGAGTAGTCGAACCAAATGAATACTCAGAACACGCCACGGAGCCCGAGATTCTACTGGTCACCCGAAGACAAGGAATTTATAGTGTCCGCCTGTCACAGCAACTGGCCTGAAGAAGTCAAGGAAGTGCTGCATCGGTCAAATTTAGCCTGCGAGAACACGTTTATATTTACCCACAGGTGGGACATGGAACGATGTACGGAGCCTGTAAGCTTTGGAAGCGGGATCAACTGGAACTATCGTCACCATGATGATTTGGAATGGCTGGTCATGCTGAACCGGGCACGGTACATGAGTGAGCTCGGTCAGGCGTACTGGCTCACGAATGAGGAGAGGTATGCGTCTGCGTATATCCGTCTGATGAAGGATTGGATCAGGCAGAATCCGCTTAGTCTTGAGGAGCTTGATGCCAGTGCGGCCAAGGCCTATAACGTGAAGGACACTTGGCGGAAGCTGGATAGCGGAATAAGAATTACGCATTGGATTAAAGGATATTTCTGTGTCCGTACTTCTTCGCTATGGACAGAAGAGGAGGAGAGCCTCTTCAAGGAGGCGGTACACCTGCATGGCGTATATCTGAACCGGGCATATACCACGCATGATAGACAAAGCAACTGGGGATATCTTGAGACCAATGGTTTGTTTCAATTAGCCCTGCTGTTTCCTGAGTTTGAGGAGTCTTCGAAGTGGATCGAGACAGCAGCTCATCGGCTGGCTGAAATGGCCCCTGTTCAGGTATTCGGTGATGGCATGCATAATGAGCAGTGCACGATGTATCATCATGAGGTGCTGCACTGTATCTTTGAATCGGTATGGCTGAGCGAGATCAACGGGTATAAGCTTCCAGATCATCTCCGTCAGACACTGGGAAGCATGTACACAGCTACCCTCGCCTTCGTTCAACCAGATGGACATCAGCCTATGCTGGGGGATAGCGACGGAACGGATGTGAGAGATGTTCTTAGCCGGGGTGCTTGTCTATTTCGCCGTGGTGATCTGAAGAGTCAGGCGTATGAGCATCTGGATTATGAGGGTATCTGGTATTTTGGCAGCACAGGCTACCGCAATTATGAAGAATTGAAAGCCACGGAACCCGAATTCTGCTCCACTCTGTTAGAAGATAGCGGTTATATGTTCATGCGCAGTGACTGGTCGCCGGATGCCAAATATTTATTGTTCGATGCGGGACATATGGACGTTATCCGGGCACATGGCCATGACGACCTGCTTCATTTCAGCTTATCCGCCTACGGTCAGCAGTTCCTGATTGATCCTGGACGCTATACGTACATGGAGAACGAGGAACGGAGATATTTCAAAGAGTCCCTGCAGCATAATACGATCTCGGTTGATGGCAGAACGATCTCTGAATATGTAGATTCATGGCGGTGGAATGCAGAAGCGAATCCGCTCGGCAGAGTGTGGCGGAGCAGTCATGCATTTGATTATGCGGAAGCTGGTCATGACGGATATTGGCGGCTTGCGCAGCCCGTTCGGATCAAGCGGCAGATTGTATTCATGAAGCCGGATTACTGGGTCGTCGTCGATACCCTTCATTCTCATGGAGAGCATAACTATGAGCTTCCTCTGCATTTTGCTGAGGGCATGACCCTAACTGAGCTGAGAGATCCGGGTGAGCTTATCGCTTCAGCCGAGAAGCATGGCTCATGTGCTGGGCCTTCCCTGCGGATTATTCCCGTTACACCTGTTCAGGTCAGGATCGAGTCCTCTTGGGTGTCGAGAAATTATAACGAGAAGACTCCTGCTGTGAAAGCCGTGCTCCAGCAATCTGGTCAGGGAGTAACCCGGTTTGTTACGCTGTTCTATCCCGAAAGGCCTGATGAACAGACCCGGCTTGAGGTAAGACTTGGGAGCTGCGAGGACAGCTATGGCCGCAGGGTGGATTCAGATCTGGCGACCGTGGTCGAGATAGTAAGGGATGATACCGTCGATTCGCTCCTTATCTCCCATCAAGGGCCAAAGGGATACCAGTTCGCCGGGGTTCACCTGTCGGGCGAAGTAATGGCCGCGCGTCATCAGACAGCTCAGGCTGTAGAAAGCTGGATATTGAAAATATAACAGATCATTCGCCGCGGATAGAAGCGTAGCGCTTCTTCCGAAGCATCAGTCTATTTTTTGGAAGCGCTTCATATTATAGATCTACAACTAAATTTTTTTGAAGCAATTTCGGTCTTATTAAGGCCGTTGACCAATAAGGATAAACTGGGTAGCTTTAATATTATAAAAGAAAGTAATTGCTAACATCACATGTGATTACTTTTCTTTATAAAATTGATTAAGGGGGCTTATCATGAAACATCTGGCATTCAAACGTGGAGCTTTGATACTTGCTGTGCTTATGTTCTCTTCCATTATTTTGTCAGCATGCTCTGGAAGCAGCAAGAAGGAGGAAGGTGAAGTTTCTCCTGGAGGCAAAAAACAAGAACAAGAACAAGTGGAACTAAGACTCGGGTATTACTCTTCAGCTCAGACCGATGCTAAGATGCAGGAGCTGGTCAAGAAGTTCCAGGATTCCCACCCGAACATCAAAGTAAAGACTGAATCCTCACCTTACGGGCAGTTCTTCCAGAAGCTAGATACGCAGATTGCTGCGGGTAACGCGCCGGATGTATGGCTGTCAGATGGAGTACTTGTCCCTAAATATGCCGAACGCGGAGCACTGAAGGACCTTACAGATCTAATCGGCAAAGACTTGAATCATGATGACTACTATGGTCTTGATTTCAATAAAGATACGAACGGCAGATACTGGGGCGTACCACAGGGAATTCAGATTGGCGTTCTCTACTATAACAAAGACATGTTCGATGCGGCCAAGGTCGCTTATCCGACTACGGACTGGACCTGGGATGATCTGAAGGCGGCTGCCGAGAAGCTGACGCTGGACTCCAATGGTAAATATGCTACAGATGCCGCATTTGATGGCAAGAAGGTGAAGCAATATGGCTTAACGTTCTTCAGTATCACGGAAGGCTGGATGCCTGTTCTGAAATCCTTCGGCGGAGGCGTGCTTGATCCGACTCTGCAGAAATCGATTATTAACTCTCCAGAGAACAAGAAGGCACTGGATTGGATCGTGGATGGTATGAGTCGCCACCTGCTACCGACTCCTGCTGATCTGAAGAGCTTCCAGAGCAATATGGCACCATTCCCGAGCAAGGCGGCCGCAATGCGGATCGGGATCTACGCGCGGACGATGGATGCGAACAATGCCGGTCTGAACTATGATGTCACGCTCCTGCCAAAAGGTCCTGATGGCAAGCGCTTCTCCCCGGTTATTGCGAACAGCTGGGTGATTAACAAGAAGGCTGAGAACCAAGTTGGGGATGCGGCTTGGGAATGGGTTAAATTCTGGGCTACTACGGACGAAGCTCAGAAGGAGTGGGCTTCACTCGGTGAAGCAGTTCCGGTTAAGAAATCCGTTGCGAATTCCGATCAGTTCCTGAATGGTAAGCCTGCTAACAAGAAGGCGTTCCTCGACAGCTTTGAATTCGCGGGTACGCTGGATGTCAACGCGGTATGGAGTGAGTGGGTAGGCAAATTTAATGAAAGCATTAATCGTGCATTCCAAGGCGAGATTCCGGCAGATCAGGCTCTATCCACAGCGGATAAAGATGTTCAGCAAGTACTCGATGAATTCTACAAGAAGAAATAAATCTTATCAGAGCGGGTACACGGCGGTCCTGTCCACTTGATGTGGCAGGGCTGCCCGTATCCATTTAGAGGTAAGAATCTATAGCACCCTGTCCATGTAACTCTACAGGACATCCGGTTATGCAGGATCTCTGGAGAAAGTGAGGGAACGTGATGGGAAATACGGAACTTGCGCGTACGGAAGTCAAGCATGTGGTCCGCAAGCGTAGAAAAAAACTGAATTCCGATGGAAAATGGGGCCTTCTAATGGTCGCCCCTTATCTTGTTCACTTTGTTGTGTTTGTTCTGGGCTCGCTGATCGCGTCACTATATTTCAGCTTCTCGGATTACGATATCCTCAACCCGCCGAAATGGACGGGACTGGACAATTATACGAAGCTCTTCAATGAGCCAGTCTTCTGGAAGGCACTCGGCAACACGCTTTATTTCGCTGTCCTTTTTGTTCCCTTGCAGACCATTCTGGCACTGATTCTAGCCGCCGCGCTTAATCAGAAGCTCAGGGCTCTCAAGCTGTTCAGGCTAGCCCACTTTCTCCCGGTTATATCTTCCTGGACCGTTATTCTGTATGTGTCGGATACGTTCTTCAATACGCGATTTGGTCTGGCGAATGATCTCCTAATCCGGATGGGTCTTGACCCGCAGACATGGCTCCAGGATCCGCATCTGGTGATCCCGCTTCTAGTGCTCATTGCGGTGTGGAAAGGGATCGGCTACATTATGGTGCTTTTCCTGGCAGGGCTGCAAAATGTGCCCTCGGATGTATACGAAGCCGCAGAGATTGATGGAGCCGGCACATTCAGGAAATTTCTGAATATTACCGTTCCTCTGATCTCGGGAACCACCTTTCTGGTTGTTGTGCTCAGTACGATCTCCACCTTCCAGGCATTTGAGCAGATCTATGTCATGACGGGTGGAGCACAGGATGCCACGGCTGCGGGCGGCCCTAACAATTCAAGCCTTGTGCTTATGATCTATCTGTACCGCGAAGGCTTCTCTTTCCTGCGGATGGGTTATGCTTCCGCGATCGCCTGGGTGCTGTTCGTGCTGCTGTTTATTCTTACGATCGTACAGGTCACCCTGCAGAAGAAGTGGGTGCATTATGAATAAGCTCTTGACTACTGATGATGTTAGGAGGCGGTACCGAATATGACCCAATCCAAGGTACGCAAAACAGTCAGTTATATTGTCATGACGATCAGCTCTTTAATTATGCTGCTGCCCTTCCTGTCCACTGTATTCAATTCATTGAAAACATATGCCCAATTTACTTCGGTACCTCCTAAATGGATTCCAAATCCGGTACAGTGGAGCAATTACAGTGAGGTCTGGAAGCTGGGGCCATTCGCGCAATATATCTCAAACAGCGCGATCGTTACCGTTTTGTCCGTTATCGGGGCGCTCATTTCCTGCTCCATGGTGGCTTACGCATTCGCAAGAATCGAATTCCCGTTCCGCAACACCCTGTTCATGGTTGTCCTGGGAACGATGATGATTCCCGCGGTAGTCCTGATCATTCCGCAATTTGTTATCTTCAAATCCTTGGCGATGCTGGATACCCTGACACCGCTATGGCTCCTGGAATGGCTGGCACAACCATTTGGAATCTTCCTGATGCGTCAAGCGTTCCTCACGATCCCCAAGGATTATGAGGAATCCGCCAAGCTGGACGGCTGCAATCCGTTCCAGATTTACTGGAGAATCTTCATGCCCATGTGCAAGCCGACCTTCGCCACACTTGCGGTATTCACCTTCATGACTAAGTGGAATGAGATTCTGTCGCCGGCGATCTTCCTGACCTCCAAAGAGAACTTTACTCTCCCAATCGGGATTCTGTCTCTGGGTGGTCAATATAATGGAGGCGAGCAGTACGTGGTTGCCGCCGCACTGCTGAGTCTCGTGCCGATCCTGCTGGTGTTCCTATTTGCAGAGAAATATTTTGTTCAAGGCAGCAATTCTGCTGGTATCAAGTGAGTATTGAGGGGAGGAGCCTTGTATGAGCTTCAAGGCAGCTGTTATAGGAGGAGGCATTATCTCACGGAACCATCTGGATGCGATCCGCTTGATGCCGGAGATTGCTGCCGTAGCCGTGGCTGATCCCAATCTGTCCAAAAGATCATCTTTGGCCGAAGAGTACGGGATAAGCGCCTACGCGGATTATCGCGAGATGGTCCGGCAGGAGAAGCCCGATATCGTGGTTATTGCGGTTCCTCATTTCCTCCATAGGGAGTGTGCGATCTGGTGCTGCTCCCAGGGTTGTCACATTCTTCTGGAGAAGCCGATGGCTCTGAATGTGAAGGAATGCGGTGAGATTATTGAGGCGGCAAGCCGCGCCGGGGTTACCCTCCTTGTCGGTCATACCCAACACTATCTGCCCGCGAATATTCAGGCGAAGAAGCTGATCGAAGGGAAGGAGCTTGGTGAGCTTATTGCAATCCAGGATACACGTCATCTTCATTACTATAAGGACGAACGACCAGAGTGGTTCTTCGAGAAGGCTAAATCCGGGGGAGGCATTATGATGAACCTGGGTGCCCACTCCATTGATAAAATTCAGTTTATCACCGGGAGCCGGGTCGCCCGAATCCACGCGGCTCTCAGTTATCACGGACCTAAAGGAGATGTGGAAGGCAGCGGAATGGTCTTCCTTCAGACAACGAGCGGCTTGGCAGCTACCATTGTTCAGTCCGGGTACGAAGGTGTGTCTGCAGATACTACAGACTTGATCTTCACACAAGGGATGGCCAGGCTCATCTCTGGCCAAGGGTTGTGGATCTCGCGGCATGGACAGTATGTGCAGTGCGTGTTGGAGGAACAGGTAGATCCCTTCGTTCTCCAATTCAGGGATCTACTTGAGGGAATCAGAACCGGACAGGAGCCGGAAAGCTCCGGAGCTTATGCCCGAACCGTCATAGCAGCCATTGAAGCCATATACGCCTCGGACGCGCAGGGAGGTGAACGGTTCCTTGAGTTATCCTGAATCTGCTCTATGGAAGTACAGCATTTGTTCGACTGGCCTCAAATCAAAGTCTTTACTGGAAGTGCTTGATGCGGCCAAGAGCCTTTCTCTGGATGGAGTGGAGCTGTGGTCACAGCATCTTGAAGATTTTGTTTACCAGGGAGGGAGCTTAGAGGAGGTTCGGGGGCTTCTTATAGCTCGGGGACTTGAGGTTCCAGCCATAGCGGCTTATACGTATTTCTCCAAGGATGCGGAAGATATCCATGCGGATCTGGTTCAGCTTAACCGGGCGGCTGAGCTCGCACAGGGAGTCGGCAGCCCGCGAATCCGTACTTTTGCCGGGCATGTACCCTCCGCCCATGCAGGTCAAGAGGAATGGAACCAGACTATGGATGGGCTCCGGGAAGCCTCTGCCCGCTGCGAAGAGGCAGGGCTCCGATTAGCGGTTGAAATTCATAACAATACGTATGCGGACCGCCTGGACCGGATTAAGGCACTTATCCAGGAAGCCGGGTCAGGCAGTCTGGAGCTGATCTATGATCCATTCAATCTTTTTGTAGATCGTCAGGAACCCGGACCTGTGTTAAATGAACTTCGACCTTGGATATCCCACGTGCACTTCAAGAATTATATCTGGGATCACCGTAATTGGAACCTGAGTGAGCCTGTGCCGGTCCTACAGGGAGATTGTGACCATAAGCTTCTGATTAATGCTCTGCTTGCATCCGGATATGATGGGTTTATTTCGTTTGAGTATTTTGGTGATTCAAGCCTCAGTCTGGCCAGTCGTTCTCTCGCAGAGATTCGGACTTACCTGCACCATGTTCTTTCGTAAATAGGCATGGAGGTGATCAGCATGACCCTGAATTTAAAAGTAGCCGTAATTGGTCCTCAGGATTTAGTTCAGGCAATTATGGAGCTTGGGTCAAAGTATGAGGGACTAACGATGCTCCCAGCAGCGTATCAGCATGAGAAGGATACTCTACAGCTTGCGGCAGAGGTGGGAACACAGGCGGATATTCTTCTGTTCACCGGACCGATTCCGTACCAGATTGCCCTTGGACAAATTAAGGATAAGCCAATGGTGCACGTTCATTATTCTGGAACCGCGCTGTATAAAGTGCTCTTCGATTTCATTCGGGACGAAGTCCTTCATCTAGGGGATAAAGGGCTTAAGATCAGTGTGGACGTTCTCGAACGTGAGGAGATCGAGGAACGGCTTACCGAGATCGGAATGACTGATTATGAGCTCTATGTGAAGTCTTATACGGTAGGCATCGAGACCGAAGAACTGGTCTCCTTTCATCATCAGCTCTGGAAAGATGGCAAGGTAAAGGTCACTGTGACGTCGGTTACATCGGTCTATGAACGCCTCAAGCAGCTGGGTGTTCCTGTGTACAGAGTGGTTCCCACCCTGTCCTCAATCAGGGATACCCTGAACCGGGCCCTTCTTGAGGCCAAAAGTCTCAAGTTCAGCAGCACGCAGATTGCTGTTGGGATTATGAACATTGATAATTTTATGAAGGTTTCCAAAGAAGTTGCCTCCGAATATGAACTTCAGCGAAAAAAACTTGTACTTCAACAGATTCTGCTCGATTACGGGGAAGAAACGCAGGCATTAATCAAATGGACCGATGGGGATGAGGTCTCCTTCATCACAACCAGGGGAATCATTGAACAGTCGACCAAAAAGTTCCAGGAGGCGCCGCTCCTGCTTGAAATTATGGAGAAGCTTCAGTGGAAAGCAAGCATCGGGATCGGAATCGGCCGAACCGCGAATGAAGCGGAAGGCAAAGCAAGAGAAGCCTTGCTAAAGGCGAAGCTGAGCGGAGGCGGGAACTGCTTCCTGATTATGCAGGACGGACTTGTATACGGACCTATGGGATCGGAGCTGATTCTGGAGTATTCCGTACGAAGTGAGGATCCGCAGCTTCTCTCTATCGCCAAGAAGGTAGGCTTAAGTGTCGGCACGATCAACAAGCTCCAGTCTTTCTGTAACAGACTGGGGACAACGACATTCACGGCTTCCCAGCTGGCTGAAGGCTTCGGCATAACATTGCGAAGTGCTCGCCGGATTATGGCTGTGCTGGAGAAGTTCGAGATTGCCCGAATCGTTGGGGAAGAGCAGCCGGCAGGCCGCGGCAGACCCCGTCAAATCTATCACATAACCTTGGAAGGAGTAGGCCATGAATAGAGAGAGCATTTGGACAAAAGCCCTGTCACTAAGTGATGATCTTACGGCCATACGCCGTCATTTGCATAAGTATCCGGAGCTAGGCTTTGAAGAAGTGCTGACCTCGGCTTATGTGGCGGGGGAGCTCGGCAAGCTCGGTCTAATTGTACAGACCGGGCTTGCCGGTACGGGCATCGTGGCCCTGCTTAAAGGAGGCAGGCCCGGACCGGTTATTGCTCTCCGCGCCGACATGGACGCCCTTCCGCTTCTGGAACAGACAGGACTCCCCTTCGCCTCCTTGCATGAAGGACGGATGCATGCTTGCGGCCACGACGGGCATATGGCGATGCTGCTCGGTGCGGCGCGGATCCTGACTGGCCACCGCGAAGAGCTTGCGGGGACGGTGAAGTTTATTTTTCAGCCGGCGGAGGAAATGCTGGGCGGTGCCCGGCATATGATTAAAGCGGGGGCACTGGAATCGCCCCGGGTAGATGCGATTGTCGGCCTGCACCTGTGGCCGGATCTGCCGACTGGCCAATTCGGTCTGCGCCCTGGCACCATTATGGCAAGTATGGACCATGTGAATATCACGGTCCATGGGACGGCCGGTCATGGTGCAGCCCCGCATCAGGGTGTTGACGCGATCCTGGTCGCTGCGCATGTGATGACCGCGCTGCAATCGCTCATCAGCAGGGAGAGTGATCCGGCTGATCCGGTGGTGCTCAGTATGGGCTCCATTCATGGCGGCAGCCTGCCTAACATTATTGCCGACCGGGTGGAGATCAAAGGTACCGTTCGGGCGGTTCGTGAGGATACGCGCCAGCGTATGGCCAAGCGTATTCAGGAGCTTGCCGGCAGCGTTGCGGCGGGAATGAATGGACGGGCTGAGGTAAGCTATACCTATGGCTACCCGCCAACTGTGAATGATCCCCAGCTAATCCTGTGGGCTGAGGAGACATTGTGTAAAGCGCCTGAGGAGGTCTCGGTTGTTCAGATGCAGCATTCGCAGATGACAAGTGAGGACATGGCCTATTATATGGACCAGGTGCCAGGGGCTTTTTTGCTAGTGGGTGCCGGAGGCGCCGGGCGGGGTGAATTTCCGCTACATCATCCCCGAATGACGATTGACGAGAAGGCTCTTGTGCATGGCGCGGCGTTTCTGGCTGATTTTACACTCAGAATAAGTAATGGGTTAAATTCGGGTTCAAATTCCAGTTGAATATTCCAAGTGAAAACTCCAGGTAAAATTCCTCCTAGGGGACAGGAGACTTCATGCGAGGTGTGGAATAGAGTCTTCAAGACCTTGATCACATACAGGAGGTTAGAGATGATGAATGGGCCTATCTTACCGGTGAAGCCGCTTATCGGCAAAGAGACGGTATCCCGGATCGAAGCGGATTATGACCGTTTCCGGGAAGGCATGCCAGACCAGGTTGAACAATACATTTTGGATCGCTATGGAGTAGATGTCTCATCACGGTATGGTGCCGCACCCATAAGAAACCCTTTTGGCAAGGCATCTGGTCAGCTGTCGGTTAATTTGGAACAGGTTCGGGCCGATTCAAAGGCCGGGCTTGGCTTTGTGGTCCTAAAGACAGTCGTTGCCGAGAATCCGCAGGGGAACCGGTCGATGAAGGAATGGGCGGTGAAGGAGACCCGGATGGTGGTGAATCAGATCACCGGCAAGGAGACGGGTGAGCTTGGATGGAATGTGACCTGGAGAGGGCGGGGCTGGTATGGGACCTTGAATGCCTATTTGGAATTTTTCCGGTCAGCATTGGAGGCAGGAAGAACCCGCGGAACGGTCATAGTCCCCTCATGCAAATATCACCTTCCGAGTCAGACCGAGCTTGAATATCAGCTTGATGAGTATCGGTATACGACCCAAATGTTATACAAGGTATGGAAGGAAGCCGGAGAGACTGGACCGCTCCAAATGGAGAAGGATTTCAGTCCTACGGTAGCGGGTTCCGGCCTTGCCAGCCAGAAGAACACCGTTCTTGAATGGTTGAGACAAGTCCCTTATCTGATTAAATCTTCAGTTCCAGAAAGTGACGTTCAGCTTGGAATTAAGCTGATGAACACGATGTTTGATGATAAATTTCAACTGGAATCGTTCCGGTTCCTCCTGGAAGAAGGCCGGACACGGCCTGATTATGTGGTATATGCGAACCGGTTGTATGATTCACACCTTAAATTTTTGGGCAAGGAAGGGGCAGCTTATGGCGGCCCGGATTTGAGCACGCGCAATCTCAGGATTCTATCAAGACTGCGCAAGATGGAAATTCAGGGGAAGCTGAAGAGACCGATCCCTCCATTATCCGGGACAGGGAATGTGCATTCCGGCAAGATGACTGTGGAATATGCCCTCCGCGGGGCGGAGAGTGTGCAGATGCATACGATGTTCCAACGGCCGAATTCAGCCTTTGGCATGCGCACGGGCAGCAAGACCGAGCGGGCGCTTCATGAGCTATATTTTCATCCTGGAGAAGGATTGATTACTTGGATGCTGCATCTGAAAGAACATCAGGAGATTGATTGTCCGGATGGAATAATCCGGTTCAGAGATATGGCTTCCTGGTACCGGAACAAAGGTAAGGAGTACTTTCTGTACATGGTATAGGGGGAATGCAAGCATGCGGGATTATAAGCTGATCAGGGAACAGTTAACCGGAGGAATGATCCCGGCTGTTCCTGTTCCGCGTTCGGCGGATGGAAGCATACATGCTCAAGCTCATGAGAATTATGCAGAGTATATGGCAGCACAGAGGATTCTCGGGGTTGCCCTTTGGGTGCACACTGGAAGAGGTCTGCAGCTAACCCGTTCTGAAAGAGAATATGTGCTTCGGTGCTGGAGGACCAGGCTTAAGCCGGAGCAGGCGATTGTCGCAGGTGTCGGTTCTCTGATCGATCCATCATGGCCTGAAGATGAGAGAATCAAGCGTTGGTCCGCTTCAAGCCACGCGATGGCGGTCGATGCTATGAACTGGGGAGCGGACGCACTGCTCGTCTTCCCACCGGTCATCTTCCGTGAGCTTGCCTCTTCTGAGCGGGATCAGGCCATAATTGACTATCACCGAAGCCTTGCGGATCAAGGTTATCCGCTTATTCTGTTCTACCTGTATGAAGAGGCTGGAGGAATCAAATATTCGCCAGAGGTACTTAAAGTACTGCTCGAGCTGCCCCAAGTGATTGGAATCAAAATGGCGACTCTTGACAGCGTCATGACGATGCAGGATGTCTCTGTGATCCTCCATAACCACTTCCCGGACAAGCTGTTCTTCACCGGGGAGGACCGGATGTTCGGGTATTCCCTCATGCGGGGAGCGAAGAGTGCTCTGGTTGGGCTTGGAGCGGCATTCCCTAATATACAGGCGGATCTGATTCAGGCTTATAGTGAGGGTAATTATGAGAAATTCATGGACTTATCGGCGCGGATTGATGGATTTGCTGAAGCCGCATTTGTGGCTCCCATGGATAAGTATATTTTGCGTATGTTATGGTGCCTTGTGCTTGCCGGTGTGATCCCTGCTGAAGCGGCGGGTGAGCTTGGCGGTTATGAGATAAGCCAGGATGAGATTGATGTCTTGCGACAAGCAATTTCTTCCAACCAGCTATATTAAAAAAAGTAACTAGACAACTTCGGCGGCCTAAAGTGAGTTTTTCGTCTTGCGTGAGGTCGGTCTTGAGCGGTCCAGGTCATCCACAATCATATTCATCTGTTCCTTGAGCTGATCCAAGGCACTGCGGAACCGTTCCCAGTGGAAAGGATGGCCGACCGTAGCTTTCTCCGCTTTACCGATGAGCAGCAGCAGCTCGGATAGCTCGTCTTTGAATTCCTTGCCATGTCCTTCCCGTTCAATCCGGTATAGTTCCTTTCGATAGGCAGAAGCCCCATACAGCTCCTGAATTGGCATGTCGTTTAGAAATTGGCGGCCTGATTCGGTCAGGCTGTATACTTTTTTTCCTTCGGCAGCCTCGGATGCAATTAACTTTCTTGCTTCCAGCATGTTCAGTGTTGGGTAGACGGACCCTGCGCTCGGTACATATATTCCGCCAGATTCTTCCTCAAGCGCTTTAATCATTTGATAGCCATGCATGGGTCCATGGGTGAGCAGCTCAAGCAGGGCATATTTCACACCACCCCGTCCGAAGAAACGCTTTTTCCGTTCGTTTTTCCCGCTGCTTGAAGGCATGAAATTCGAGTTCTCCATTGTTCTTTAAATCCCCTAGATCTTAACAATTTTATTCCTGTTCAAGGAATGAAATAAAAAAATAATCAAGATGGAGTGAACTAAAGAATTAAACGTTGGGAGTCAGGCAACTACTTGTTACGCCTGGACATTAATCACGCAGCCTTTAGTTCAATCTATCTAATTAGTATAATTCATAAAAATTACCTTTCATAGGGAATATTACGCTTCGGATGGGGTAAGTATCAAATATGTGCCTTCTTTTCTTTCTCAGCCTGGCCAGCCTATAATGTTCATGGATTAACTATGCAATTACAATCTAAGGAGGATTTACGTTCATGCCTAACCATTTACAAGATACAGTCACACTAAACAACGGAGTAGAAATGCCATGGTTCGGTCTTGGCGTATGGCAGGTCAAAGACGGGGATGAGGTATTGAGCTCGGTGAAGACCGCGATTCGTCACGGCTACCGAAGCATTGACACCGCCGCGGCATATAAGAATGAGGAAGGCGTAGGACAAGCTATACGTGAGGCGCTGCAGGAGAATGGACTAAAGCGTGACGAGCTGTTCATCACAACCAAGGTGTGGAATGCGGACCAGGGATATGAGTCAACCTTGGCGGCAATCGATGACAGTCTGAACAAGCTGGGGCTTGACTACGTGGACCTTTACCTGATCCATTGGCCTGTTAAAGGCAAATACAAAGAAACCTGGAAGGCTCTTGAGAAGATCTATCAAGATGGCAAAGCCAGAGCGATTGGTGTGTGTAACTTCCAAGTGCATCATCTGGAGGATTTGATGGAGGATGCCAAGATCATCCCGGCTCTTAATCAGATTGAGCTTCATCCATATCTGAGCCAGAAGGAAATTCGTGATTTCTGTGCGAAGAAAGGAATTGCGGTGGAAGCCTGGTCTCCACTTGCTCAGGGCAAGGTGGTAAAGGATGAGACGATTAAGGCGATCGGTGATAAATATGGTAAAACCGCTGCCCAGGTTGTCCTTCGTTGGGACCTTCAGAACAGCATCATCACCATCCCGAAATCAGTCCATGAAGACCGGATTACAGGCAACGCCGATGTCTTCAACTTTGAATTAAGCCCGGAGGATATGGCTGCCATAGATTCGCTGAATCTGAATGAACGTACCGGTCCAGATCCGGACAACTTTAACTTCTAGGTAGATTTAGTTATTTATCTGATTCTGTTGATGAACACAAGGCTGGAGCTTCTGCTTCAGCCTTTTTGTTGATTAATTGAGATTGCTTTCGTCAAATCGATTTAATTCTGCAGGGCATTGTTTGTGTAACTAATCGTAATAATTCCTCAGGAGTATGACATATAAGGTCGGGAGAAGATTTGGCAAGTAAGTCTGGAGAATCAAACCCCCAAGTGACAGCAATTACTTTTGCGTTTATTTTTTTGCAAGCCTGGATATCGCGCAGCTCGTCTCCGATATACAGGATGTCATTCGTGGTTATTCCAAGTTTTTTTGTCATGCTTGCAATTGCTTTGTGCTTGCCAAATAAGTTGGTTGCAGAATGAATATAATCAAAGAAGTCTAATTGATGAACCGCTATAAATTTGTGAATATTCTCCGTGGTATTAGAAGATAAGATACCAAGAGAATAGCCTAGTTCCTTCAATTCAATTAGAATTTCTCTAGTTCCTCTTACAGGTTCCAGATTGACAATTTCTTTTTTGTATTCCTTTTTGCCTTCAATTAATAAGGCCGGGAGCTTATAAGCAGGTATATTCAGCACTTTCAATCTGTCCGGGATGGACATATTCGATAATGCTGGAATTTCCTCATCGCTAATACTTCTTCCACCATACTTCGCACCGAGTTGGTTAAAAATATGGATCGCTAATGCCTTGGACCCAACCAGAGTCCCATCAAAGTCAAAGATTATGTAAGGTCTCATTCCGAGTACCACCTTCATTACCGAATCTACTTATTTTCAAAACGCTTTTTAAAGCTTTACCATTTTATTGTATTTTATTTTTGTTATCAGAGATACGGGAAGAAAGTACGACTTGTGTGATTCTGAAAATTGTGAAAAGAATACATTTCCTCTTTTCATCCTCTCCAAAATGTGGCATGATTCCATTTAAAACTATTTACAAAGAGAAAGGGAGGGAGAAAGGTGAGCAAAGCTGCTGCCGTTATGAGATCCGCTGTAAATAACGCCACCGTATTTCCTATATTATTCGCTGTAAGTATAGTCCATTTGCTAAATGATGCTATGCAGTCGGCCATACCGGCGCTATTTCCGGTTCTGAAGGATTCGTTGTCGCTGACCTATGGGCAGATCGGCTGGATCACTTTTGCCATGAATATCACAGCCTCTGTACTGCAGCCGGTTGTTGGCATCTATTCAGATCTCAGGCCAAGGCCCTACATACTTCCTTTCGGTGTATGCTTCACGCTGCTGGGCGTTGTCCTGGTGGCCTTCGCTCCAAATTATTTGTATATCCTCCTGGCGGTTACCTTGATCGGAATAGGCTCGTCTGTATTCCACCCGGAATCATCCCGTGTTGCTTATCTTGCAGCTGGTCCCCGGCGGGGGCTGGCCCAGTCGATCTTTCAGGTCGGCGGGAATTTCGGCAGCTCACTGGGACCTTTGATGACCGCGCTGATTTTTGTTCCGCTGGGACAGTTCAGTGTGATCTGGTTCAGTATCGCAGCGCTTATAGCTATCGGGATTCAATACCGGGTTGCCAAATGGTATAGCGCCCAGGAACTGAAGCCAAGGAGAAAGGCATCTGCTGTGCAGGCTGGCAGCAGACGGACTTTGTCCAAGACGAAGGTGATCGTTGCGATGACGATTCTGGTCCTGCTTGTATTTTCCAAGAATGTGTACATGGTCAGCATTACGAATTTCTATTCGTTCTTTGTGATAGAACAATTTGGGATTACGAAGCAGACTGCTCAGTGGTTTTTGTTCGCTTTTCTTGCTTCGTCGGCTGTAGGGACTTTCTTCGGTGGGCCGCTTGCAGACCGTTATGGAAGAAGAAGCATTATTTGGTTGTCCATTCTTGGCACCGCACCGTTCTCATTGCTTCTGCCATACGCCAATTTGTTCTGGTCCGGCGTTCTTGTTGTATGCGCAGGTTTCATCCTTTCCTCGGCGTTCTCGATCATTGTAGTGTATGCTCAGGAGCTTCTGCCCGGTAAGGTGGGTCTGGTGTCTGGACTCTTCTTCGGTCTTGCCTTCGGACTTGGGGGGATTGGCTCAGCTGTGCTGGGGCACTACGCGGACGCAACAAGCATTACTAATGTTATGAAGGTATGTGCATTCCTGCCTTTGATTGGACTGCTTACAATCTTCCTGCCTAAAGATAAGGAGCTTCAAGAGGCTGTTTAAGTCGCTAGGGCACGATAAAAGGGGCCGGATTCCTGGACCAAGGGAGGGTTCAAATGTTCAAGCACGTTATAGATGAAGGCTTATCCTTGAAGCTGCTAGGTATCCGGGACGCTGCCCGATTATTTGAACTTACAAATCAGGACAGGGATATGCTAGACGAGTGGCTACCTTGGGTCAAGTACACTCACAAGGTCGGTGATTCAGAGGATTTCATTCAATCCCAGCTGGATATCTTCGCACGCGGAATTGGCATAAGCTGTAGTATCGTGTATCAAGGTGAGATTGCAGGCTGCATTTCGGTGATGGATATCAATCAGGCTAACCGGACAGCATCGATTGGTTATTGGCTCGGTTCGGCTTATCAAGGCAAAGGACTTATGACTAAATCATGCAAAGCTATGATTGATTATGCTTTTGGAGAGCTGGGACTTAATCGGATAGAGATCAGGGCGGGAGTAGGAAATCAGAAGAGCAGATCCATTCCGGAAAGACTTGGCTTCACTGAGGAAGGGGTAATCCGGCAGGCTGAGCTTAACGGGAAGCGTTATATCGACCATGTGGTCTACGGTATTCTGGCTTCGGAGTGGATTTGAGCTTAGGAATGGAATTCTAGCTTTACCAGCTTACCAAGGAAGCGGTTGATCCATAATGGTAGGTTACGTTAATAAGAGAGGACGGCCTGTAAGGGCTGTTCTCTCTTTATTATGCAAATATAGACATACTGGACTTGTTATAAAAATAAACCGGCTGTCCCCGATTCCTCGGGTTCAGCCGGTCTCATAAGCTGAGGAACAACCAGGTCTAGTTCGGCTGGTACGGACGGACGACCAGGACTGTGGCTTCGGCCTTGTGTCCTTGATATTCAGCAGTGATCTTCGTAAGTCCAGGAGCCAGCCCGGTGATGTTTCCTTGATCGTCAATCGATGCTATGTCCGGATGCTCAATTGTGAACCGGGTATCCGTTGTAACAGGAAGGGTCGTTCCGTCTGTCTTCCTGAGAAGTGCAACAATATCAAAAGTTGTATTCACCGTAATGGAGTATTCTTCCGAATCCAGGTAATAGCTTTCCTCACTACCCCCAGGGCCTTCGTTAGGGGAGACCGACTTGAATTTGGTAAGTGCCAGCTGCGCCGCGTTGTCGGTCTTGCTTAACAGCAGCAGTCCCCCTCCAGGAATCGGAGCCCGGCGAGCTGCATTAAGAGAGGAATAACCGGGAATCTCTTGACTCAATACGTCAAGGATAGCCCCTTTGGAATCAACGTTTAGAGTCACATGATTCCCTGTAACCTTGTTTATGCCTGATATGAGGAATCCACGAGAAGATGGCTCCAGATCATAGAAGTTAACGTTTGCAAGCTCCGGAGTGGTATCAGCCAATTTCTTGCTCCATACCGTCTGTCCTTGTTCGTTTATTTTCCAAAGGCCCTCCGTATTAAGCAATACATACCCGTCGTGCTCAGGGGCTTTCTCGATCTCATTATAAGTTAATCTGCCCCAATCCAGTGTCTCTTTAATTCGTTTGAACTTCACTTGACCAGCTGCGTCATATTTCACCAGTAGAGGATAACTTTGCCGTGCCCCATAGACTTGTGTCCTGCCTATAGCCCAATAGCCCCCATCCTCAGATTCAATGACATCACTGTACGATTGATCATCACTATACTCGACGAGCTCATTATTTCGGAAATAATGCTCCCATTCCTTCACTCCATTGGCTCCTACCTTGACAATATAAGCGCGCGCTGTGTCCGATACATTATAGGTTGATGTGGTCACGATATAACCTCCATCACTAGTCTCTCGAACCTCATTGACCGGATTATCACCGTAGTTACCATACATTTGTCCCCACTCTCTCTGCCCTGAGGCAGAAAGCTTGAGCAGATAGGCCCGATATACAAACTTGCCTCCGCTATCGTCCTTAACTGCACCTCCTACCAAATAACCGCCATCTTTTACTTGTCTAATATTGTAACCGTGAACAGCTTCTGTATCATATTGATCCTCAAAGTACTCATTCTGCCATTCCACTTGGCCATTTTTATCAGTCTTGATTACATAGACTTTCGTAATATAACCATCTCGCGGGGTAGTCTCACCTAAAATCACACTTCCTCCGTCAGCAGTGGGAGCAACACTACTGGGCTCGTTGTAGTTAGCCGAATTTCCATAGAACTGGGTCCACTCCTTCTCCAGCACCTCAGTACTTGTGGCTGCATAACTTGAGTGAGCTTGCCCTGACCAAAGGCTTAGTCCGATACATACGGCAGCAAACATCTTCCCATACTTTCGCAAAACTCCCATAAATCCTGATCCCTCCCCAAATTGGCAATGTTATACAAGTTAATTGTGCTGGATAACCTGGTTGTCCGACAGGTACGACGGGACCCAAAAAGACTATGAGCTTTGATGCATTTATCTAAAAGAAAGAGAATACCTGACTATACAGGTCTGACCTTAGTCCTAAGTTGTAAGGGTATTGGGTTTTACCAATTGGAGCAGTCCATTAGGGAATCGAAGTTAATCCACGTGTTAAGGGGGGAACAGATAGTCGGAGAGAGGTACACAAATAATCATCAGCCTTAAATAGGCGATGATATGAAAATAGAGAATTGAATTGAACTTGCAGCAGAAGGACCGAGTTCATAACCAACTCGGGACCTTTCCAGCTGTTCATTCATTTTGCTAGGCAGATTTGGACATATCCGGAACTAACTTATGCCACAAATTTAGTCAGGGAGATTAGCCCGGTTATAGTAATTACATTAAGGAGAGTTGAGATCAGGATCGTCTGGGCCGCAAAATCCGGTTCGTTCTGATATTCTTCAGCCAGAATCGAGGTATTGACGCCAACCGGCATGCCGGAGGCAATGAGCAGGGCCTGGGCCGGAATCCCTTTGAGGCCGAGCAGCAGAATCAGCACGAAGCCAACGGCAGGCGCGAGCAGCAGCCTAAGACCCACACTTAGATAGACCTCCAACCGGTCCAGCCTGAGCGGATATTTAATAATCTGTGCTCCGAGCGTCAGAAGTGCGATTGCGACCATGGACTGGTTGCCATATTGAAGCGGATGGTAGAGGAACATGGGAAGTGGAACGCTGAATATATGCATGACGAGTCCCAGCACAAGTGCATAGGGGACGGGCATCTTCAGAAAGCCTATGATGGCGTGGCGGTATAAGCCTTCCTTCTTCGCACCCTGGATGGAGATAACTCCATATGTGAATGTAACTAGACTATTCATCGACATAATCAGGGCCTGAATCGAACTGGCAAGGGGATCCCCCTTGAAAGCCAGAGTATTGATCGGCAGTCCGTAATTCCCAGAATTGTCAATGATCAGACTGTTCGTAAATGCCGCTTTCATGCCCTTTGTAAATTTACGCTGCCGTGATACGAGCGTGGCGACCCCATAGAGAATCAGTACATACAAGGTATAGAAAAGGGCCACATTTCCAAAGAGCGCAGGTGACATTTCTGATTTGTACATGCTGATAAAGACCGCTGCGGGTGTTATGAAATAAAAATTGATTTTGGTTAGCGTATAGAGGTCGAGCCGGAATATGTACTGCATCACCGAACCGATGCTGATCAGTATAAATATCGGCAGCACGACTTGAACAAGGATGACTGCAATCATGAGTATAAATTCATCTTCTTTCATTAGGATCTCGCTGGCAGGATTGTCGGCGCTGATCATTATACCATGCTCAGGGATAGGTATGAATGAGAGATTATGGCAATGAAAAAATCCAATGAAAGTGATTTATTGTAATCTTCGACAAAGGTTATCAGCAATCAACAAAATTGAACCATTTTCCCGATTTACCACATTTAGTATAATTTTGAATATATTATAGAAAGAGGTGATCTTTTGAGTAATTTATTCAAGAAAATGTTTGTGTTGTTTTTTGTTTCTGTATTTTTCCTTTCTTCGGCCTATGTTCCTATTTTTGCTGCTGGAGATGAACTTACCCAAGTGAAGGATGAAACTGCACCTGTAGTTCCTGCCCCGCCCACTACTGAGCAGAATTCACCAGAGGGAAAATCTACTGAGGAAGTTCCCCAGGAAGCCGGTAAGCCTGCTTCAAAGGAAGAACTACCGAATAACACTGATACTTCGTTACAAGCTGTATTACCTACACCTCCTACAAACCTCAAATCTTCGGTTCAGTCAGACACAACGATTAATGTAGAATGGACCGCTTCCCAAGATTCATCACTCATCTCAGCTTATGAAATTTATGTTAACGACAGCCTTGCAGGCACTGTTCCTGGCAATCAAACCTTCTATACGATTGGAGGTTTAGCTGCAGGAAATACGTACAAGATTCAGATAAAAGCCAAAAACAAGGAAGGCGCTTATTCTGAATTCAGTCAAAGCATTGAGATTCCTACCCTCACGGGCAAAAAGGTGTACGAGCTGGAGAGTCTAACAGTTTCTAAAAGCTCGGGTGACGCTCTGACAAAGGTAAATGAGAAGGAATCAAGCGGAGGTTATCATGATTTCTACCAAGCTAATGAAGCGGGTGATTATATCGAGTTCCCATTTCAAGTTGCAGAGACAGGAAGTTATGATATAGAACTTCGTTCGAAACAATTTACTAACCGAGGCATAGCTCAAATCTACATTGATGATGCACCAGTCGGTCAACCTACTGATTCCTATAATGTAACTGCTAGATATATCAATTCGCTGGTGGGCACTGTGAATTTAGATAAAACCCAGAATCATATCTTTAAGATTGCACTAACAGGTAAAAACTCGGCTAGCAGTAATTTCATTGTGGCAGTAGATGCTTTTTATTTAACTAAAAAGGCAACAACTACAGCACCTTCTGTTCCTTCTGGTTTGAAATCAGCAGTTCAATCCGATACTTCTGTCAACTTGGAATGGACAGGTTCTCAGGATTCCAAAGGTGTTGCCACTTATGAAATCTATGAGAAAGATCAACAAATTGCTTCCGTTGAGGGGAAACAAACCAATTATACGGTTGCAGGGCTCACTCCGGGTCAAACGTACTCTTTTAAAGTGAGAGCCAAAAATATTGACGGAGTCTACTCCGATTGGAGCAACATACTGGATATTGCAACCTTAAAAGGTCAAACGGTTATTGAGTTTGAGTCTCTTGTTGGTGTTAAACACTCCGGTAAGCCTCTTTCAAGAGTAGCGGAGAAGGAGTCAAGCGGAGGCTATCATATGTTCTATGAAGCCAGTGCCAACGGAGACTATATTGAATATCCATTTAGCATAGCGGAGCCGGGACAATATCAGATTGATCTGCGGAATAAGCAGTTCAAGAATCGTGGAATTGCTCAAATTTATATTGACGGAAAAGCTGTTGGGGACCCACTAGACTCTTATAATGCAACTGCCCGTTATGTAAATAGCAAAATTGGTGTGGCGGACTTAAGCAGCGGAATTTCACACACAATTAAGTTTGTTCTGACGGATAAGAACCCCTTAAGTACTTCTTACCTTTTAGGGTTGGATGCACTTTATTTAACTAAACAAATAACAGCAGCAAAGCCATCCACACCTCAGAACCTGAAATCTTCAATTCAGGCAGATACCACATTGAATTTGGAATGGACAGCTTCTACAGATACAAAAGGGATAGATAGCTATGAAATATACGAGCACGATCAACTTGCTGGAAAGGTAGCGGGTACACAAACCTTCACTACAATTCAAGGTCTCACTGCTGGCACAACTTATTCATACCGTGTCAAAGCGAAGAACAAAGACGGAATCTATTCAGACTGGAGCACTACTCTACAAGTTTCAACGCTTGCAGGCAAAACCGTTCTTGAATTAGAGCAGCTAACTGGTGGAAATAGCTCTGGAAAGAAGCAGACCAAAATAAGTGAGAAAGAATCTAGTGGCGGGAATCATGTATTTTATGAATCTAGTACCGTAGGAGATTATATAGAATTCCCTTTCCAGGTTAGTAAGGCGGGTTCTTATCAGCTAGATCTCAGACTTAAGCAGTTCACAAATCGTGGTATAGCAAAGGTGTATGTAGATGGGATAGCTGTTGGACAACCTATTGATCTATACAGTCCCTCTGCAAAGTATGCAAATGTTGCTGTGGGAAATATTAACTTGGACAACCGGGCAACACATACTCTCAAGCTGGAAGTTACGGGCAAGAACACGGCAAGTACCAGCTACATCCTTGCCTTGGATGCTGCTTATTTAACTGCCTCTAAGTCAGCTGCAGATCTCTATGAGCCAAACAATACCATTGCAACTGCATCAGCTATCACCGCTTCGAAATTGATAACCGCATACATTTCAGAGCCTCTGGATCAGGATTATTATAAAGTTGTCGCTGCCGATACTGACAATTACTTCCTGACCTTGCAGTCGCCGAAAGATAAGAACTATAAAGTTGAAATACTGAACTCAGCTGGACAGAAACTTAATGTTCTACAAACTCAAAATAAGCAAGATGTCGATGTTTCCTTTTTTGCAGTTAAAAATGAAACGGTGTATATCCGGGTTTATGCCGATCTAGGGGCTTTTGGACCTGATCCTTACCTGCTGCGTCTTACGCTGTCACCGCTGAAGACTTATACCTATGATGATGCTAACCACTTGATAAAAGTAGAGTATGAACAAGGTTTATATCAATACGTTATTCAGTATGAATATGACCGGAACGGCAATCTATTGTTAAGACGTGTTACTAAGACTCCTAAATCTAATTGATGAGGTGAACCAATTGAATAAAAATAACAAACGATCTGTTAAAAAGTTAATGGTAGCTGCAATTTGCCTTGGTGTTCTGGTATCTCCATTCTCCTCCGTAACAACAGGGTTCGCAGCAGAGGTACTTAGTCAGTTCAACGAGAAGATTCTTGGCAAGCCAGCAGACAAGCCATTCATTCAGGTGCCTAACAAGGAAGGTAATATTACTGTTAATGCTAATGAAGACCTTGAGAAATTTAAAGGTTTCACTTCAGAGAGTAGCGTTGCTCATACAGAAAAGGAGTACCAGCCTAAGGTTAACCCGGCAACATCAAAGTCCTTCAAAGTGGATAACAAGAAGTCAGACCTGTTCAACCTGAGCAAGCAACAGATTGAAGACCTGGTGACCAAAGGATATAGTGTGGACGACATTTATAAAATTGATGAGTTGGCTAACAAGTTATTAATAGACCCTCAGACTATCATCACCCGAAAAGAGGGAGATAAGCTAGACTGGGCTAAGCTCGGTGAGGTGCTCCAACAGGAGAAAGATACCTCTATGCTGCAGGTTCTGATTAAGGAGCACCCTAGTGAATATCAACAAATTAAGAATGAGAAGCTGACGGATCAGAACAAGATACTCTTACTGAGCTCCTTGGATCAAGGGAAGGGGAGCATAACGGACCTGTTAAGCACCTTTAAGTCCAAGGGGGAGAAGGCAGTTACAAACTATGAATCAGCTAAATCGGTAAAGGTAGAGAGCCAGTCAACTAACTCCTCCGATTCGACGGATATTGATCCAAATGTGCTGACCAGGTTGAAGGGGATATCTGAGAAGACGGGCACCCCTCTAAATGAACTTATAAGTAAGTATAAGAGCGCCAAAGATTTGAGTAAGAATGTACTCGTGGAGAAGGAGTGAGTATTTGGTGATCAAACTATTTAACTATACACGTAATTTTATAATTGCCCTTGTCCTTTTTGTTGTAAGTTCACAAATTGGCGCTCCATCTACCTATGCTCAGGTGGACAACAAAGTTCTCGAAGGTGTGTTGAACGGACTTGTCACTCCAAAATTGGTAAATGAGTCGAATAAGCCTAACTTGTCGGATAGGAATCAGGTATCGGAAAGTATAGACCCGGCCACAGGAACATTAACCTTGACGGAGCATGACTTAAGTCTTCCCGGCAAGGATGGGCTTGATGTCAACTTGGATCGGCAATATAACTCCAGCCAAGCTGAAGTTGGTACTAAGAGAGTATCCGTTACTTCAGATACAAGCCAACTGGTTGGTTACGGTACAGGATATTATGTCACTTTGCTGTATTGGGATAATGCTACATCAAGTTATGGAACCAAGGTACCTGGTTATTACAGCGACTATAGCTCAGCATACAGCATAGCTGATTACTATATTCGAAATCAGCCTGACAGTGGAAGGCAGTATATTGAATATGATATTGAATACAAGACGGTGCAGTACGTACAGATTACTTATACTACAACAACAAAGATTTATCCGGATGAGAACTCATACAGTCGCCTCCGTTATGATATTGGGGGAGGCTGGTCGCTTGCCTTTCCTTCGCTGCAAATAGAAGGGGATTACATCCATTTCCATGACGGAACTGGAGCAGCGTATATTGTACGTTTCGATGGGAATAACCAGGGTAAACTGGAGGATTATGGTCGAAATGATGTAAGTATGCTCTACGATTCCAGTTATTCTAACGGACAAATGAATTCCAGTTATGTTTTTACCGATGAGCATAAGAAGAAGACCTACTTTGGCAGTGACGGCAGGCTGCTCGGGATAAAGGACCGGTTCGGTAATGAGGTGCGGTTTACACATATTAACAGGACTATGAATGGTCATACTTATCCGGTCATAGTGAAGATTGTGGATTCTGTTGGGCGTAATATTGACTTTAATTATCAGAGTAATTTGAATGATCCTAATTTTGATACACAGAATATGACAGAAGATATTAAAATAACTGTAAGTCACCCTTCAACGATCGACAAACAGACAATTGTGTATAGCAAAAAGAGGAAACAGGTAAGCATTTTTGAGAATGGAACCTTAATTGGAACAAGATATGAGCCTTACTTGTCCAGCGTTAAGGATACAGAAGGCTACAGTACATTCTATAATTATTATTTAGCTTCCGAGGCATTTGATTCTCAGAGCAAGTCACTTGGCAGCAGCACAGCGGGAACTGCTGTATATTTACTTCAATACGCTATGTACCCGCATTCTACCAGCTTTTATGAATATCACGTGGTGTCACGGAACTGGGGAGGAAACGGGGCTTACCAGGCCTTTGAAGTCTCCCGTCGCTGGGATGGTCTAAATATCTATGAATATGACCAACCTAATCCACAGATCAAGGCCAGGGGATTATACAATCAGAGGAATTATACCTACTTTGGCGACGTTACGGGCTATCCGAACTACTCTGAAGAAGAGAATCTGCCTGAATCATACCGGTTTGGCTCCGAGGTTACTAACAATGATGGAATGAAGACAAAGTCGACATTTAACGGAAAGAAGCAGCTGTTAACAACTGAACAGACAGCGAAGAACGGTGAGACTTCTGTAGAGACGGTTCAGGCGTATGATCCGAACTACAAATTTAAGCCGACAAAGGTAGAGAGTAAGGTTACCAGCGGCGGCAGGGAGAACAAGCTGTACACTAATTATCAGTATAGTGCAGCAGGAGACCTGTTATCGGAGACAAGACCCTTAACAGCCGCCCAACAAAATGATCCTAATCAGCTAAGGCAGTACACCACAACATATGAATATGATCCAACCTACAAATTGCCAACCAAGACGCAGTACTATAATGGTACTACATTGCTTAATGAGATCTATAGTTATGATAGTCAGGGGCGTATCAAGACCGCCCAGAATGTGAATGGGGAAGTCACATCCTATAATTATACAATGGGGGCTGACTCTCGAACGGTAGAAGTCTCAACACTACTGGAGAGCGGGAAGACGTCCCAGACCATCTCTGTATATGGCCAGGCAGCCTCTCAACTGTTCCCTACAACAATCAAGAGCCACTACACTAATGATGCAGGACAACAAATTGAGACAACGGTGCAGCGAACCTATAATGTCTTGTTGGGACTGCTTACTTCCGAGACGAATTCCGACAACCAAACCACGCAGTTTAAGTATGATGAATACGGAAGAGTAATCAGTGCCCTTCATCCTATTACGAACAATCAATCAGGAGAACGTTATCAGGTTGAAGACGTTTGGGTCTACAATGATCAGATTGTGGATAGCAGCCCGGATTATTTCGACGCGGATAATAAGTATCTCATTACCACTCGAGTCGACAGCTATACTAAGACAACCAAGCTTGAGAATAACGTTCCGAGCTATGAGAACTACACTCACGAGTTCTATGATGGTTTTGGTAACTTGGTACTTCAAGGCCAACTAGATATTGCCAAAAGTAAAGAGTTAATTCGTGCCCAGTATCACTACGATATTATGGCCCGTCCTGAGTATGTGGCGGATACCAGCGGCAATGTATCCAAGGCATCATATGATGCATGGGGGAGAGCCAATGAAATGCTTGATCCTTATGGCAATCTGTACCGGAGCGACTACGATCTTATTGACCACAAGAACACGTCTTACTTTGTGGCTAGTGCAGATGTCCCTGCTTTCCGTAGCAACCCGCAGGACGGCATTAAGCGGAATGTCATGGAATCTATCAGCGATAATTGGGGCAGAGAAGTCTCCCGTAAGGGCTTTCCGAACTGGCCGAACCGGACCACGAATGTAGTTGAAGAGAACTACAGCTATGACGATGCGGGCAATGTCCTTACCTATACGGACCCAAATCGCAACACGACGAAATATGCATATGACAAGCTGAACCGGTTGACATCGGTAACCGATGCGCTGAATCAAACTACGACATACGCGTATACCAAGCTAGGACAGCTTAAAACCACAACGCAAACGGATGGAATCAAATCCTGGGTAAGCTCCAAGGACTACGATGAGACGGGCTTCCTGAAGAGCAGTACAGATCCTGCATCCAATCAGGATAAGTTCTCTCGAAATAAATTGGGACAAATCTCACTCCGTACCGATCCGAATGGCAACATGATTAACTATCTATATGATGAAGCTGGACGTAACCTAGCTAAGGTGGTCAATCAGACAACCCTTAAGAATATATACCAGTACAGTTCGTTCGGTCCTACTCGTCAAGAAGAGACCCGTAGCGGCGCTAACTTTATGACCGTTTATAATGACTATAATATGTATGGGTCACAAACTTACAAAGCAAACGTGTCAGACGGAGTAGCAAATATCGTCCGTCATGAATTCGATGACCAGAATCGGTTGAAGAACGTATCCGATCCATTCGACTTCTTTACACAGTATGGATATGATAAGACGCGCATTTCAAGAGTGCAGACAGATGGGGCGTATGCGGCTTCCAGCGCGGATACAGCCAATGCATTCTACCAGTATGAACCGGATGGTAAGGTCAGCAGCATCACGTATCCAAAGCTTAATGACGGCAGCATTCTGAAGACAAGCAAGAGTTATGACGGGATAGGCCGGCAGACCAAGGTAACGAACACTAAGGGAGGCGCGGTTATATCCGATTACCAATATGGGTATGACCCGAATGGCAATATCACAGCGATCACAGACAGTACGGGAACGACGAACTATCAGTATGATAAATTGAACCGATTGACCCAGGTCAAGCGTCCAAACGGACAGACTGTTGTCTACGCTTACGATGTTCGTGGGAACCGCTCTACCGTGAAGGGGGACAGCGGGCTTGAGGATTCGTCGGACAAGACGTATACCTTCAATGTCTGGGACCAGCTCCAGACGGTAACCAAGGGGCAACAGACGACTCAGTTTGAGTATGAAATGCAAGGGCTCCGGTTGTACAAGGCTACGGGAAGTAATAAAACGCGGTATGCGTACAACAATGATGGGTTGATAATCTCGGAAGCGAACGCTACTAACCAAGCCGTAGCGAACTATGTATGGGGACCAGACCGTCTAATTGAGAAGCGGGATGCGGCATCGAACAAGAAGTATTATTATATGTATAACGGACATGGGGATGTTGTCCAGATCATTGACGAGAATGGTACAGTGGTAAACAAGTACCAGTACGATGAGTGGGGCAATATTCTTCAAAAAGAGGAGAAGGTACCGAACTCGTTCAAATATGCGGGGGAACTGCAGGATGAAGAGACCGGGCTTTATTATCTGCGGACAAGATATTACGATCCATCTTCAGGGCGGTTTATTAGTAAGGATACGTATGAAGGGGATGTGTCTAATCCACTGAGTTTGAATCAGTATACGTACGTAACTAATAATCCATTAATTTATATTGATCCAACCGGTCAATGGAACCAGAATCTCGGTTTTAATTATACTATTAATGAAATGAAAAATATGTGGGCGAATGCAACTACTCAAGGGGAAAGAGACTATTGGTCTAAGGAAGCAGAAAAAATAAGAGTACAGGCAAGAAAAAAATATTCTGATTCTGATATCATGCAAAGTACAGATAAGATGATACCAATGGATTCTATAATGAACAAAGCCCATGCATCGAACCCTTTATTGAGCGCTGTTCAAAGCTTTCTTAAAGGTGTATCTGACTTTATTGAAAATCACCCTGGTGAGAGCATAGCTGTATCATCTTTCGGAATGCTTGGAAAACTTAAGGGTATAGGAAAAGGAGAGGTGATACTAGGTAAAGTCAAAAATTTTGAACAAGCTAGAAATCAAGCCCTGCACTTGGTTGGAGATTTAGGACCAAATTCAAAACCTTATATTGGAACACTTAAATCCAGTGCTGGATATGGTAAAGTGGTTGGTAGGCAGTCTGCTGATGGAAAAGTAAGATGGAGATTAGATTACGACCCAGAAAAAGGTATGCACATAAATATTGAAGATTATCGTAATGGTAAAGGTTCTAATGCTATAAAAATAGTAATTCCGTTTGAGGGCAGCGAAAGTACATTCAAATCTCTATTAAAACATTTGAATAAATAAGGGAGAGACAAAATGAGTCTATTTGATGAGTGTATCGAAGTACTTGGTGAGAATGCACATGTTTTATCTGACAGTCAAAGGGAGCAAATATTAAACAATTTTGAAGATTCATTTCCATTTACTCATTGGGGGCGAATTGATTGGGATAAAGTATCTAATCACACAGAGGTAAATACAGTTGAAGATATAAATTCCTTTTTAAATCAAAACGTTGATTACAGTAATATTATTTATGTAATTTGGGACGAAGTTACATTACCTATTATTCAATCTAATTTAGAAAAAGTATTTGAATTTATAGATGATGTTACTGCTGTAAGTTTTGATACGTGGTTATTTTCACCATCTTCTGGATATGTTATAGAGATATTTCATGATGGTGAAGTAAGAATAGGATTAAAGTAATACAGGATTTACCCTCAGAAGAGAAATTCTACCCCTCTTTTGAGGGTTGTTTTTTAGTGACAGAGTTCCCAGCGATATAAGCCAAAGAGTCCGAAGGCGTCCAAAATATCGTCCGTCATGAATTCGATGATCAGAATCGGTTGATGAATGTCTCGGATCCATCCGAATTCTTCACGCAGTACGGATATGACAAGAGGTGTCAAGGAAGATTGGTTCTCCTTATCCTTATCAGTACCTGCTTTAGCGGCAGGGATTATGTATGCTCCAGTAGTGATTCCAACAGCTCTTGCTACAGCAGATGTTGCTACTGAGCAATAATTGCGACACAGTCAGTGAATGTTGGCCCCCTTTGGCTGGAAAGGCCACCTTTGAAATATACTAAAGGTGGCCGATCATTCAATCTTTCATTCTTTACTATTTTTTATGAAGCAAATCACGGATACGTGTATTACCATTCTCATATATGGTTAAAGTTCCATTAACTTTTCAGAAACTAAGATCAAGGGTAGAATTTTATTATTCGCTATGTTTAAAGCATCTAACTCTTCCATTCTTATTGGATTGTGAGTTAACGCATTTAAACGAGTCGCCAAGAGTTCTTGACTTCCATTTTTGTAAAATTCGTCTTTTATTACTTTTAATTGGTTTCGGAAAGAATCTCTTCCACCGAACATTCCATATATAATACTTTGTTTAGGAGCTTCTAACTGAGAAGTTCTGGCTAGAATATCTTCAATCATAAGATTAACATTTTCTCCAAGTCCAGCGCGCAAATCTTTTTGAGCAAAGCTAACTAAGTATTTTTTAGCTGCGTTTTCAATCAAAACACGAAAAGACATTACAAATAGAAGATAATGCTTCTCGTATTTCAAACTGGATAATTGTTCTATTAATTCATTATGCTCAAGGTAAAAAGTTGATCCTTGAATAGAGGATTTCAAAATATCTGAACGCTTAAAAAATAAGTTTTTTCTCTTGTTTTTCATATCTATCGCTGTTTCAATCTCTTCAATACTTTTGTTACCAGGATCAGATTCATTTTCCTTATTACTTCCATTAGGGTTCTGATCTTGGCCCTCTTGCTGTTCATCCTCTCGATTTTGCTTGGTTCGTGCTGCTTCTTGTTTATCCTGTTCTGCTTTTTTTCGCTGTTCTTCTTCTCTTAATAAGCGCTCTTCCTCATCCTTTTTTCTCTGTTCTTCTTGTTTTTGACGTTCTTCTTCTCTTTTTTTTCTTGCTTCCTCTGCTTTTTTTCTTTCAGCTTGTTTTTTTGCATTTTCTAATTCTAATAAAAAATCATTGTATTGATGTGTTCTGAGGTATGATAAAAATGTTTGAAGTAAAGCTATAATTTCTGAAACAGCTTCACCATTAGCTATCAAACCTTCTCTATTAGTTTTATCTTGCAAATTAAGATTTCCAGAATGAGTAATATTTATAATGCCGACGACTTGATCATTACTAAAAAATTGTCCAGCTTGCAATATTCCCCGCAATGTATCTGTTTGTAACCAATCATCCTTTGGATCACCGTAAGGGTAAACCCTTATATCATCACGATATAGATAAATACGATGTTTTTTAAGAATTTCTCTTTCTTCTGTATTTACTCTATATTTTTCGGTTTCAATTTTATTATAAGCACGTGGATCTAGAAGGAAGATATAGAACTCAAAAGAAAACGGGCCACATTCAATAGTGTCTTCTTCAAAGCTATCTCTTTCATCAACAAAATATCTTTTATATACATTAAGGTTTTTCATTAGTGGATCGGTTATTTTTATTGTCTTGCTAGCATTGTTGATAGTGAAACTGAATTCTTTATCTTGATCATTAAATTTGCCTTGCTTTACTTCTAGAAAACACTTTTCCTTTATGATATTTAGCAGTTGCTCCAAGTTGGCTTCGTATTCTTTTTTGTGATAAGTTTCTACCCCATCCCGATAAAAATGAACTGCAAACTCGCGCGCGCCTGTACTAAAGTCTTCCAGTTTTGAATCGGTGGTCCACCCATTAATAATTGGACCGATTGATTGTAAAGCTGCTACGTCCGAATATACTTCTTTTATTTTTTTTGCGTTCCAAGATCCATTTAAATTAGAAATAGTTATCCTTGTTCCAGTGCCCTTTCTTTCAAAGTATCCTGGTTCATCAAAGGTAGAAACACTGTTTTGAGACAAAGTAACTTCCATGTCTTCTAAAAATTCAGCTTCGCTACTTGCTGAACTAGACATAAAGTCATCGTCGTAATTAGATAAATCCACGACAATTTTATGTTCATTTAAAGATTCTTGATGTTTTGTACTAAGTTCAATTATTCTTCCTAGTTTGAACATAGAAAAACGACCGATGCCTTTTTCCCCTTGAAGAATTCTTCCTTTCTCTGTTACATGATTGTTTTTCTTCATATTTTTTTTAAAAGGAGTGCCTGGATTTAACCATTCATTTCTTAATATATCATCAGTCATGCCATCCCCGTTATCTTCAATGATTATTTCAGATTTAGCGGTGACACTAAAATTATCTCCGAAATTTTTGAAGTTGACAGTTACCCATGTCGCATCAGCATCGTAAGCGTTCTTTACTAATTCGATTAAAGCAGTTTTTGAGTCTTTAATTAAGTCTTCGCCTAACATCTTCAATAACCTGACGTATGGTTTAATGGCTAATTTTTCAACCATTTTACTTATTTCCTCCCTATTAATATAAACTCTTCACTGTAGACTTTTCTTCCTGAAGAATTAGTAGTAAAATGGCCTTTTTCATCTCTATAAGGAGTTAATATTTTTCAACCTATATTAAGGAGTAAAGAAATCCAGAAGATAGAACCATATTGGAAGATTGATGGAGTATACGTTGTAGAGATTACAATGTTAATTTCAGTAGGTACTACCGAAGAGGAAATAAATAATGTTTTGGGGGGGATTTCAGACAATTGGACAAGGTTTGGAAGCCCTTTAACTGAACTTTTAGCCTCTGATACAACTGAAAATTGTTATTTTTTATTAGATGGGCTTAAAATGATAGATATTCATTTTGAGTGATAACAAAGCCTTAAGAGATAGTGTCTCTTAAGGCTTTAAATTTTAGTGTGCTGGATATGGTAATGTGGTTGGTGGGCAGTCTGCTTATGGAAAAATAAGAGGGAAATTAGATTACGACCCAGAAAAAGGGATGCATATAACTATTGAAGATTTACGTAATAATTGAGCCTGGTGGAAAGAAAAGTGGGCCTGCCACCATTCTAACTGACTCAAAAACAGGTACAAAGGTGAGAATACATGCAGAGCCTGGGGAAGGTACTCCTTATTTTGGGTCCCAAATAAGGGCGGCTATCTCGATAACAATGGGGTATTCCCAAGCAACGCAACAAAGCAAGAATTAAGAGATTTGACCCATTTTTATTTTAAAAAGTAGGTGAGTAAAAAGTGTTGGCTTTCAGCTTATATGACGTTCTAGAAAACTTTGATTTTACAGATAGTATTGTTACTGAAGTGAAATGGGATGAAAATTTAATAGACCTGATAGTTGTTGTTGATTATTATTGGGATATCCAAGATGGAAGGGACACTACAAGGCTGCTAAAAATTATTTTTAAAAAATGTATAAAGGCGGATTTTCAAATTAGCACAGAACTTCCCTTAACTCCTGATGAAGTAAACAAAGAAAGTCTCTTTACGATTGTCCTCTTTAAAGAGCTGGTAGAGAGTAAAAATAATTCAGATGAGCAAAAATATGTGGGGATTTTTACTACAGACTACTCAAAACCGTGGTTGTCAGTAGTATGTTCTGACATAATGTTAGAGGAATTGCATATCTCTCAACCTTGATTAGCTAACGGATATATTTTCACATTAGTACGTAAAATATCAGTACATGGATATATTGTTCAATCATCTAATAGAGAGGAGCCTTATTAAGAGGAAAATTGGTACTGTGGAAGAAATGTTTTGTGAAGCTATAGAATAGATACTCAAGTTATCAAGATATCATGACTACAAACAACAATGCGACTAAGTCTCGTATTGTGGTTTTCTCTAGGAAAGCCAATGTTCTAATTCGTACGATTCACCGGGTATCGATCCACATTGAAGGAGATAGTAACACTAATGATTCGCCGGAAATGACATTCACCTACAATGTCTTGACCGGCTCAAGACTGTAATCAAGGAAAATAAAACTACCAAAATTCGGGTTGAGATGTAGGGATCAGAATATCTAAAATCGAGGATAGTAACAAGACCCGATATAAAAAACGATAGCCTGGTTATTTCCAGATCCAATGCAAGTAACCCAGTAGTGAACTTTGTATGAGGACCAGACCGACTAATCGAACTATGAAGCAACCTCCACCAAGAATGCGGGGTACTGGGATTATTATGATTATATCAAATATTGATTATGTATACTAATCCATACTTAATAATACAACAATTGGTTTAAGCAATTGTTCGAGTTGCTAACGCAGACAAGTCCGTATAAGAATAGTGCAGGTAATACAGATTGGCAAAAAGCCAACTCCTTGCGGCCTATCAGGATTGGGAGCGCAATTCTGTGATGGAGATGTTGCCATCTACTTTGGCACCAGAGGGAGGAAGTAGACCTACAGGGAATATAACTCAGGGTATAGGTAAAGTTAAGGGAATGCCCCCTAATGTTCAGTCACGCATTAGTTTAAGTAATGATGGATGGGGTCATGTAATAGATAGGCATTTTTCTTATAAGAATGATTCACATTTTACAATTTCTCAGGATGAATTACGTTCATTGCTATCAAGCAAAGATATTGTTAAATCCCCTATTAATAGAAGCCTAGATAGTGCTGATGGTGTTCGATATATAAGAGAAGTCACATTAAATAAATCAATTGGGCTTGACAAGTTCAATAATTTTAAACCTACATCTACCATGACTATCCTGACCGATAGAAATGGTAACCTAGTGACAGTAACGCCAGGAAAAATAAAATAGAAAATGTCTGGAGAGGATGGGATTGTGAAACTTATTGGGAGCAAAACAGAACAAGAAATTAGGGAACTCCTTATTAAATCTAATCAGTTACTTTTCAAAAGTGAAGATAAAATAACGCTTCTAGAAGTGATAAAAAGTTTTTATACAGAAATGATTACAGCATATATCATTAATTGGATACCTGAACAAGGTGAGGATATCTATAAGATACTGATAAACGATAGCATTATAGCAGAAATTGAACTAGAGCGTAATAATTCTGAAATAGAGCCAAAAGTCAAAACTATAACAATATCTCAGTATTTAAAAGGACTTAATAAGCAAAATCAAATTAAATTGGCTGTTGCTCTTGATTTAGCGAAAAAAGACTTAAAAGACAAAGGGTACTGTTAAAATATAGAAATGTGAAATCTATCTTCCCTGAATTTTTTCTCAAGAACCTTGATTGGCTGAATGTCTTTCAAGGTTCTTTTTGTTGGAGGGACTACACAGTATCGAATAGTTTATTTTTTTGTATAGAGAATTGGCTTACCTTTTGCAATCCCTAAAATGATGTTTTAGCAAATTCTTTAGTATGTACATCACCTTTAAAACGTATACCCTCTTTACTCTTTATTTTGTTAGCAAATAACTATAATAACTTTATTTACCACCATTTCTATTCTCCAAAGTCATACTGTCGCTTTCTCCCTGCCATTTAAATTTGTTTTGCAATTTTTACGTGCATAGAACGACTTACTAGAACAAAAGGACTACTCCAACTCGATTAACTCCTGAATGTCAATCTCTAACACACTGCAAACCGTTTGCATCTAAATTACATCCTCCCTAAGTGCGAGATTGTACGAAATGGTATAATAGGACGAGTGCTGTGAAATTACGCGAAAGCGATGGGAGGGGAACTTAAATTTCAACTATATCTATACGAGAGCATATGGAATCTGAACAACTGCCGATGGATCTGCTGCTTCTAGCTGACCCTGATGAACATATGATTGAGACATATATACATAATGGTATCATCTACAAATTGCTGGAAGACGAGAAGGTCTTGGGTATTAGTGTACTTGTGCCCCGTTCGGGCGCCACTGTCGAGATCGTTAACATTGCTATAGCTGAGAATGCACAAGGTAAAGGCTTCGGGACCAGGCTGCTGCAGTACACCATTCATGCTGCCCGTCAGGCTGGCTATCTTCATCTGAAGGTAGGAACTGGGAACTCCAGCCTGAATCAACTGGCCTTTTACCAGAAGAGTGGATTTCGCATAGTGGGTGTCCTGCGGGATTATTTCATCAAGCACTATAATGAGCCCATATTTGAGAATGGGATTCCTTGCAGAGATATGATCATGCTTGAAATGGACTTAAATGAATGAAAGGATAGAAGACCACGTGATTAGCTACAGAGTAATGAATGTAAAAGAGGCGGAATTGATTGCACAAATTGACCGTTCGGAGTATATTGAGAAGGTTTATCGGATAGAGGAAGGAAGTATTCAGGAAATTCAGGCCGGGCATGAATGTGTAGCATGGGACTCGCATCATCTGGAAGAGCTAAAGGCAAGGTACCGCGAACAGCTGCATGGCGGTGGCTTTGCTTATGGTGCATATGACGGTACGACACTGGCTGGCTTCGGAGTTCTAGGATATAAATTCCGTGGCCAAGACCTGAACCAACTCCAGGTGGATCTGATGTACGTGTCGAGAGCATACCGGAGACAGGGCATTGGAAGAACCATTATGAATGAGCTGAAGCGTGAAGCAATCAGACGAGGGGCTGCATACCTCTATGTGTCCTCTACCGAAACCCAGTCAGCTGTACAATTCTATACCCATTGCGGGAGCCGCTTGACTGCTGAGGTGGATGAAGAACTGTACCAGCTTGAACCAGAAGATATTCATATGGTGATCAAGCTGTGAATTCGAGATTTGGTGGTGAAAAATGATATTTTGGCGTAAATTATGGGCTTTTACCTGGAAAGAGGCCCTTTGCTGTGTATTCCCGGTTATTATCTTTGCCTCATTGGCTATAACCAAGTTCATCCATGTACCTTATGTGCCAAGATATGATCTGATCCTGATGATCTGTATCGTGGCCCAAGTAGCCATGGTGTTATTCAGCCTGGAGACGATCGATGAGCTCAAGGTCATCTGCTTGTTCCATATTATTGGGCTTGCCTTGGAGCTCTACAAAGTGCATATGGGTTCCTGGTCATATCCAGAGCCCGGGTGGAGCAAAATTTATGGTGTGCCGCTCTACAGCGGCTTTATGTATGCCAGTGTAGCAAGTTACATCTGCCAGGCCTGGAGGCGAATGGATCTTCGGATCACGGGTTGGCCGGGACCTGTTCTGCCTTGGCTGATCAGTGGCGCGATCTATCTGAACTTCTTCACTCATCACTATATAGGTGATTACAGATGGGTTCTGATTGTGCTGTTATGTCTCATATTCTATAAGACACAGATCCATTTCAAGGTTGAGGAGCTTACCTTAAGGATGCCGCTCGTTGTTTCATTTCTGTTGGTCGGATTCTTCATCTGGGTGGCCGAGAATATATCAACCCTGCTCGGTGCCTGGCGTTATCCGGATCAGGAGCATGCCTGGCAGCTTGTCCATCTCGGTAAAATAAGTTCCTGGTTCCTGCTCGTGGTCATCAGTCTTATTATTGTTGCCCAGTTGAAGCACGTCAAAGGCCAGCGTGACCTTAGCGATCATAAGTCTGTCGAACAGTCTGAAGCTGATGTGCTTAACTGAATCTGGATTGCGGGAGAGTTGTTATGAAGAAAAAAGGCTATATGTATTATATTATCTGGATTATTGGCGCGCTTCTGCTGCTCTATTACGGGAATCATTACTTGAATGATGTAGTCCGGCAGGGGGAAGTAGATTTCAATATTAAAAGAGGGGTATGGGTGGGTGCCGCCTACTCCTTCATCTTGGGGATCTATTTAAGTGCATTATTTGGTCTGCCGGGCAGATCCAATTTCAACAAACCGATGTTCATTTCGGTGTTCCTTCCAAGCTTTATTCTGCTGATTTATGTACTATTGTCCAGTTATACGAAGCTTCCTACAATTCCTTACTATGCGGATATAACAGGCCGTAACGGTCATTTCTTCCTCGGGGTGATTAGCGGGCTGTCGCTCATTAAGAGCTTGTTCGATACAAGAAGATAGTGAGGGGATAGAAGCCCGCTCAATAGGTGATAGAGATAAGAGAAGGAGAGTACAACTGTCCTTTTACCCAGATCTGTCATGCCAATAAGTTGAACCACAGCAGGGTATATATCCTTGCGGTGGTTCTTCTTTTTTTTAACTGTCTACCAATTATTTATATGAAAAATTCTAAGGACAAATGGCGGGAAAAACGTTAAAAAAGTCACAGAAAACTCCTTGTGCAATCATATGCACATAGTATACGCACAAATAACCAAATCTATGATGATGTTTATGATCCGGGAGATGCGAGGTTCATTAGTGAGGATACGTATGAGGGGAACATTACGAATCCTCTGACTTTAAATTTGTATACATATGTAAGCAATAATCCATTAACTCTTTTTGATCCGAGTGGCAACATGTCGATTTCCATCAAGACACCGCTTAAGTATAGCGAAATCAAAGATGTGATCAGGCAAGAACAAGCAAAGTCGCATTTAAATACAAAAGAATACAACGCCTATAAAGCAAACATGCTTAAACACTTTGCACCTGTATTTAATGAAAAGAATAACAATCGTTTTAATTATCTAATTGGGCTGCTCACTCAAACCAGCCCATATAAGAATAGTGAAGGAAATGCGGATTGGGCAAGAGACGAGTTTCTAAAGGCTTATCAGAAGTATGCTGAAATATAGCTTGGACTATTGCCTTATCTGAACTCTCTCCGAATATTAATAGTAAAGTAAATAAAGGACGAGCGGTTATTTCTAAATGTTATTGTTTTACTGCAGGAACAAAGGTTTTAACAGACGTAGGGGAGAAACCTATCGAGGAAATCGAGGTAGGTGATAAAGTACTTTCCAAGAATGAAGAAACTGGAGAAGTAGAATATAAAGAGGTCGTATAGCTTTTCCAAAAGCAAGCTGATGAGATTTATTATGTCCGTATCGGTGATGAAATCATTGAAACAACTGGATTACATCCATTTTGGCTTGATGGAAAAAGGGTGGACTCTCGTACAAGACCTAAAGGTTGGAGATTTGCTTGTCTCAAGTGATGGTACTAAACTGGAAATAGATAAGATTGAGAAAGCGCCGAGACAAACAACGGTTTACAACTTCATGGTCGACGGGTATCATTCTTACTTTGTATCCTAACCTTGGAGTTTGGGTGCATAATTGTACTATTATTACCGCAGGAAATAAATTTAAATCTCATTTTTTGAAGCATAAGACATTACTGGAAAAAACTCTTGGTACAAAGTATTCTAAGCTTTCAGCAGATGGACCTAGGTTTCTTGAGGATATTGGGAAAATGATAGATGATGGGACAGTAAGTTTTGTAGATCAAGGAACGATAAATAAAGATTCAGGATTGATGAATATTTATCGAGGGAACGGGCTGACTGTAGTAACTAAACCAAATGGCGAATGGGTTACGTATTTAGAAACTGGCAAGGGTATGGATCTTAATATAGTATTCAAATAATGTTTCAGAATGGAGTTGCGAATGTTAAAAGAAATTACAGAAGTAATGCGTAAGTCTTGTTTAAATGAGATATATTTAACGGGTTTTGTTGATTTCGAAGAAAATCAGTTGTCTGAATTTGTCGCCAATACGGACTATCTCATTTTTGAGTTCGGAGAGCAATTGATTAAATTTCAATCCATTGAACAATACTCAAAACTATCTATCGCTAAAGTTGATACTATAAAAATAGATATCGATTTGGAAGATGTTATACCTGCAAAGTCGAGAATTAGTGGGGTTATCTTTAATAATCCAATGCTAGAAAATAAGATTGCAATGATCGAGTTGTTCAACATAGATGTAAATAATTGTGAGTTAATATGCGATGCGGTTAAATTGATTTTAACTAACCGTCAAGAAATATTTTTAGATCCTTCAATCTTAGGTATTAATATTGGTGGATCTGGAGTAGAAGAGTTATGGAGAAATAATCTGCCAGAAGGATACAAATCAATATCAACGATTGTCGAAGTATAATTAAACTTATGTAATTTCATTGACCTTGAGGGCAGAAATCCTCAAGGCCTTTCTATTACCCCTACCCAGTGCCGAATGAAGCGGGTGGCTAATCCCAATCGAACTTAACCCTCATCACCCCTAGGACATCTTTATGGATGAAGGTGTTAGGGGATGAAGGTGGATAAGGATGCTCTTGAAGTGGACAAAATCGGCTTTCGGAGCATGTTAGCCGCCCTAGCCACCCGAACTATGAGACTGTTGTAGTCCTCAATACAAGCCGTTTATGGCGGTCTGACATTGTAAAAGTGTTGGTGCATCAAGAGTTCAAGAAGTACGGCGTGAATGTGAAAAGCATCGAGCAACCGTCTTATTTCATCCATAAGAAAGACCTAAGCAATTTTCTGATTAACGGCTTGATGGAACTGCTTAACCAGTACCAAAGACTAGAATTTGCCCTCAAGTTAGCAGGGGGAGCAACAAGATAACCCAACAGCGTGGCTATGCAGGAGGACGGGCGATATTTGGCTACAAAGCCCGTAAAGGACAAAAGGTAATTAAGTCAACGAGCCCAAGCAGTAAAGCGGCTCAGGCCGTAACGGTCATTTCTTCTTCGGGGTGATTAGCGGGCTGTCGCTCATTAAGAGCTTGTTCGATACAAGAAGATAGTGAGGGGATAGAAGCTCGCTCAATAGGTGATGGAGATAACAGGGGGAGAGCTAGGCACTGTTCTTCTATCAAGAGTAGCCATACATTAAGTTGAACCACAGCAGGGTATATATCCTTGCGGTGGTTCTTCTTTTTTTAATTGTCTACCAATTATTTATATGAAAAATTCTAAGGACAAATGGCGGGAAAAACGTTAAAATAGTCACAGAAACTTTTTGTGCAATCGTATGCACAATAAGGTGCACACAAATAAGACTACTCAAGATTTAAGGAGCTATTATGAAAAAAATTTGGTGGAAAGAAGCGACAGCATATCAGATTTACCCCCGGAGTTTCATGGACAGCAACGGAGATGGTATCGGTGATATTCAAGGAATCATTTCCAAGCTTGATTATTTGCACGATCTCGGAATTAATGTGATTTGGATCTGCCCGATCTTCAAGTCTCCCAACGACGATAACGGATATGATATTTCAGACTATCAGGACATTATGGAAGAGTTCGGAAGTATGAAAGATTTCGATGAGCTGCTGCGTGAGGTACATGCGCGCGGAATGAAGCTTATTCTTGACCTGGTTATCAACCATACTTCGGACGAGCATCCTTGGTTCATTGAATCCCGTTCGTCCAAGGACAATCCAAAGCGTGATTATTATATCTGGAGCGATGCGAAGGAAGGTTCGGAGCCGAACAACTGGGAAAGTATCTTCGGTGGTTCCGCATGGGAGTACGATGCTGCCACCGAGCAGTATTTCATGCATGTGTTCTCCACAAGACAACCGGATTTGAACTGGGAGAATCCGAACGTGCGCAGGGAATTATATGACATGGTGAACTGGTGGCTGGATAAGGGAATTGACGGTTTCCGGGTAGATGCCATTTCTCATATTAAGAAAGTAGACGGATTCCCGGATATGCCAAACCCGGAAAGTCTCAAATATGTTCCTTCCTTCGAAGGTCATATGAACCGGGAAGGCATTCATGACTTCCTGAAGGAATTGAAGCAGGAGACATTTGACAAGTACGACATCATGACCGTTGGGGAAGCCAGCGGCGTATCGACCGAGCAAGCGGATCAATGGGTCGGAGAAGAGAATGGCAAGTTCAATATGATCTTCCAATTTGAACATTTGGCCCTGTGGAACAAGAGCGTGACCGGGGGATTGGATATCAAGGCCCTGCAGGAGACTCTTAGCCGCTGGCAAAAAGGACTTTCGGGAAGAGGCTGGAACGCGCTCTTCATCGAGAATCATGACCAGCCTCGTTCTACGTCCACGTGGGGTAACGACCAGGAGCACTGGCAAGCATCTGCCAAATCACTGGCAACCATGTATTTCCTCATGCAGGGTACACCTTTTATTTATCAGGGACAGGAGATCGGGATGACGAACGTGCAGTTCGATTCCATTGATGACTACAACGATGTGGCTATCAAGAATCTCTACCAGCTGGAATTGGAAGCGGGGAAGAGCCATGATGAGATTATGCAGATCATCTGGAAGAACGGCCGTGATAATTCCCGGACACCTATGCAATGGAACGAAGAAGCCAACGCAGGGTTTACGACAGGCACACCTTGGCTGAAGATTAACCCGAATTACAGAACGATCAATGTGGAGCAGCAGATCCAGGATCCGAACTCGATCTACAACCATTACAAGAAGCTGATTGCACTTCGTGCCGCGAACCCGGTGATTGTATATGGAGAATATGATCTTGTGCCACAGCAGGACCCGAATCTGTATGCTTACAGCCGGACACTTGGCAATGAGAAGCTGCTGGTAATCTCTAATCTCTCAGCCCAGGAAGCGCTGTTCGACTGCCCAATCGGTTGGGAATATGAATCCGCTAAGCTCCTTGTTCATAATTACGAGGCAGATCCTTCAGAGAGTATCCAGACACTTGCACTCAAGCCTTATGAATCTAGAGTATATATGCTGGTAACAGCGGATGTGGAACTGGGACAAAGAACCGGAGATACTGAAGCACAGCCAGTTGTACAGCAATAGAGATCGAGTCCAGGGCCGGTATTATTCAGATAGGTTGCTTGCAAATAAACATTTGTGCATGACGATGAATTCTGTCATACACGAGACGTATTGGATGAGATGGTAACGAAAAAGATGTTATCGAAAAAGATGATACCCAAAAAGACGTATGACAAGAAGCCCTGTTCCTAATTGGACAGGGCTTTTCATTTTACGTCTTTTTTAGCTATATAAGTTGAACTTAAGAATTACCCATGGGCAAGAGTGTGAAATGATTCTGGAGAAGCGAAGCGTTCGCCTTTGTGACTGGATTTCCACCTTGTATATAATTAATTAAGAAATCTGGGAACAACAGCGATCGGAAGAACATTTCACACGGCCGCCTCATGTGTAAATCAATAGTTCACCTGATATAGGTGGTTTCTTCATTATCTCGGAACAGAAGCACGAACCACCTGTACCGTTGCCCGATAAGTCTGACCCTGATATTCAGCAGTAATAGCTGTAATTCCAGCCTGCAAGCCATTGATATTGCCATCTGAGTCATAATCAACGACCTTTGGATTTTCACTTTTGAATATGCATTGCTTTGTAACGTTGTGGACTATGCCGTCTTTATCTTTAAAAAAGGCAGCAGTATCGAGTGAAGTTCCCGCCGTTAATGAGTATTCATCCGAGTCCAGATAGAAAGTGCCCTCCACTGGTGGATGGTTCTGTCCAGCCAGCTTGGTCAGCTGCAACATGTACTTATCGTTCACCGCGATCGTTCCCATTAGTACATATCCGCCATCCGATGAAGCAACGCCACGGCCTAAACCGTACAAATTCGGCTCAGGAAGCAAGGTGTTGTTCACGATCTCCCCATTCTTATCAATCTGTAACACTTCGAACTGGGTCTCGTAATTAGGGTAGGTTCCCTTTCGGGCATTCCCGATCAGGGCATATCCTTGCCCGGTTCTATTGACTGTAGTGAAGAAGTCCCGATCAGAGGTTGGATCGTAGCTCTTATCCCAGATTACGTTACCTGCAGCGTCAATTTTGGTCAGGTAGTTAACATCAACGCCGGCCTGTGTTGCGGTGCTGGCGATTACATATCCTCCATCATCGGAAGAAGTGATTGAATATGCACTGCGACCGGATTTAGGATGGACTAGTTTCTTGGTCCATTCTTCCTCGCCATCGGCGTTTAGTTTGGTAACGATAGCGCCGTCATCATCTGTGCTGCCGATTATCGTATCAAGGGTACCGACTGCGATGGAGCCGCCATCCGGCGCAGCGATGATATCATTGTAGTGTTGATTACTGCCAAATCGGTACCATTTGAACCACTTTTGCTGTCCATGGGCATCCATTTTAAGCACATAGGCAGAATCTTCACCGGAAGCGGATAAGGTATAACCAGTAACAACAAAACCGCCATCTTCGGTCTCGGCCACAGAATCCCCGTTCACATTAGCGCCGATGTCAAATTCTTGATCCCATTCTACGATACCCTGGGCAGTGAGTTTTGTTAGGAAAATGGCATTATGAGGCCTTCCGTCCTGACTGCTGAACGAGCCGCTGACAATGAATCCGCCGTCTCTGGTCTGAACAGCACTTTTAGCATAGGCGTATTCTCCATGATGAATCTTTTGCTGCCACTGTACGCCTCCTGAAGAGTTTAGCTTTATAACAAAGGCCGTTGTCTCTCCGTCACTAGAATTGCTAGAATCCCCCGTTACAATATAACCTCCATCCGAGGTAGAGGTGACGCTGCTTCCATTTGTGGACTGCTGATCCTTACCGAACTGATACGTCCACTCACCCGGGCCTTCGCTGCCTGGAACTTCGGTTACTTGTACGTTTAACTGTGCACGATGACCCTGGTAGACTGCATTAATTGTGGTGCTGCCTGGCTTGACTCCCGTAATTATTCCTTTCGCGTCTACTGTAGCTATACTCTCATTTTCTGATGTGAACGATACAGAGTCTGTTACTTTTGCTTCGGTACCATTTGAGTAATGCGCATTGACGTTAATAGCGGTATATTCACCGACAGCAATCTGTTTGCTTATATCCGTAAAAGAGATTTCCGTCACGGTTGGATCTACCGGCGAACGGTCTTGTCCAGCTAGCTTGGTGAGCTGCAAAAAGTACTTATTATTAACCTTGGCTAGTCCTGATACAACTAATCCACCATCTGGCGATATCGTCCCAGTAGTAAAAGCCTCATAATTCTTGCTGCTAAAAATAATGCGGTCCACGATCTCTCCATGAGCATCGACCTTTAATGCTTCATACTGTTTATTATGATCAGAATTGTCTCTTTTTAGATATTCACCCAGAAGAGCATAGCCTTGATCCGTTTGAACAACTTTTTTCAAAAGCTCCAGGTCGGGAGCGGCAGAATAACTATTTTCCCAGATCACTTTTCCATTTGTGTCTATCTTGGTTAGATAATTAATGCTGCTCCAGCTTCTGCTCGCAACCACATATCCTCCGTCCCCGGAGGGAATAACTGAAGAGGCATTGCGCCCTGAATTCGGTGTGATGAGCTGTCTGGTCCAGACTTTCTGCCCGTTCGCATTCAGCTTAGTCACGATACCGCCGAGTATGTCGTTGCTGTCAACTCGACGATCGATGGTACCCACAGCAATCGATCCTCCATCGGGGGTTGCAATGATATCATTGAAGTATTGATTCCTGCCTACCCGGTACTTGTCGTACCATACTTGTTGTCCCTGGGCATCTGTCTTAAGCACAAAGGCAGGGGCTTCGCCAGAACCGGAATAGGTAAAACCAGTGATGACGAAGCCGCCATCCTTAGTCTCAGCCACAGAATTTCCGTCTTCATGGACACCATGGTCAAATTCCTTCTGCCATTCCACCGTACCCTGAGCACTAAGTTTGGCCAGGAAGATTACATTATACGAACCGTTGTTGGCAGATCCGCTGACAATAAATTCCCCGTTCCGGGTCTGGATAGCCTTTAATGCTTCGGTATAGTTGGAGGATCCAATCTTAATTGTCTGTTCCCACTCCATTTTCCCGGAAGCATCCAGCTTCATGATATAGGCTCTGTTCTCGCTGCCCGCATCCTGTCTTCCAACTGTAATATAGCCCCCATCCGAGGTTGGGACAATGCTGCTGCCGTCTGTGAATAGCTGATCCTTGGCATATTGGTGGGACCACTCAATAACGGGCTGACTGGACCCTGATGCTGCATTGCTGTGACCAACAAGAATACCTGATGCGAGGGTGAGGCTTACAAGAGCATAGCTGGTTTTACGAATAATAGACTTGAACAAACTAAGACACTCCTCTCAAAAATTTTTTTCGTGTGCCGCTCTGGTATGTAAGTGCTAGTAAACTACTAAGAGGTAATCATGATGGTGTGGTGTCCCAATACGGTAAAAGTTAGGTAGAAGTTTGGCTAGGGGCAGTATGGGGAATTTCAAAATTTATCTTAAAATAAAGAGCCATCCCTAAGGATGGCTCTCCTGGTTATTTCGGCACATAGGCACGAACAACCTGAACCAAAGCTTTGTAGGTCTGACCGTTATATTCCGCTATTACATGCGTGATACCCGCATGCACTCCGATGATATTGCCGTCTTTGTCATATTCGGCTACCAGTGGGTTCTCGCTTTTAAAGACAGCCTGTCCAGTAACATTATGAATCTGTCCATCCTTGTCCTTAAAGATGGCTATGGTATCAAGAGAAGTTCCCGCGGATAAGGAATATTCGTCAGAATCCAGATAAAAGGATCCATCCGATGTTCCAGACGCTGAGACATTTACTTGAAGCTGTGCAACCAGTCCTTTGTAATCGGCAGAGATTGTGGTGCTGCCGGGCTGCTTCGCGGTGAGCAGACCTGAGCTGTCTACGGATACAATATTCTCATCGGCAGAGGTGTAGGAGACTGAATCAGATACCCCTGCTTTTGTGCCATCCGAATACAGAGCATTAAGTGCTACAGCCGTATTTTTGCCTACTTCAAGAGTCTTGGTTGTCTCCGAGAATTCGATGCCTGTGATCGTAGGCTCCGCTGGCGCGTTGCTTCCCGCAAGCTTAGTTAGCTGAAGATAATATTCTCCCCCTTGGTTGGCTTGGCCCGTAAGTACAAAGCCGCCGTCCTTAGAGATCGTACCTTTACCAATTCCATACAGGTTCGGTTCACCAAAGAGTACATTATCCAGCACGCCGCCATTTTTATCGACCTTTAATACTTCGAATTGCCTTTGTTCATCAGGGTATTGGCCTTTTTGATTCTCACCTAGCAGGGCGTATCCGTCTTGAGTACGAACGACCTGGGTGAAGAGCTCGCGGTCTGGAGTAGGGTTATAGGTCTTCTCCCAGATTACTGTGCCGTCTGCATCAACCTTGGTCAGGATGTTAATGTCATCCCGGGTTCTGCTTCCAATGATGTAACCTCCCTCATTAGTAGACGTAATGGAGAACGCCGAGCGTGAGGAGCCAGGTTGAACGAATTTCTTAGTCCATACTTCTTCACCATTTGCATTCAGCTTGGTGGCTACAGAGGCATCATTATCACCGGGACCGAAAAAGGTATTAATGGTTCCTACTGAAATCGTACCGCCGTCAGAGGTGGATATTAGGTCATTAAAGTACTGATTATCGTCGAAGCGGAACTTCTTGTGCCACAACTGATTCCCCTTGGCATCGGTCTTGAGTACATAAGCCGGTGCTTCTCCGGCTGAAGTTACGCTGTACCCGGTTACGACAAATCCGCCATCTTCACTCTGAGCAACGGACTCGCCATACTGATTGGTGTATCCATCCCCGTATTCTTTCTCCCATTCCACGCTGCCTTCAGCATTTAACTTAATTAAATAGACCACGTTGCGCGGCTTGCCATCATAATTCTTAGTTGCTCCGCTGACAATATAGCCGCCGTCATTAGTGGGGACTGCTTTGTAAGCATAGGAATACTCCGAGTCACCATGCTGAACCTTTCGCTCCCATTCTTTCTGACCGGAGGCGTTAACTTTGAGAATGTAGGCTTGTGTAATTCCATAGCTGGATGGATCTTTCCCTGTAAAATCTCCGGCCACGATGTAGCCTCCATCCGGGGTAGGCGTTACACCGCGCCCATTTGCGGACAGCTGCCCTTTACCATATTCCTGAGACCATTCTATAACAGGGGACTTATGAGTTTCCTGAGCGGCATAGCCATTGCTGGCAAAAACTCCTGAGACTACAGTAAGGCTAGTAATCAAATAAGCAGATTTGCGGACTATAGATTGGAACAAACTTCGACACTCCTCCCAAATATTTTGTACAATGGCTGTTATTGATAGTTGGAAGACTCCTGTTTCTCCATTATTATGGAAGTGTTTTCATTTGGGTATCCCACAATACTCATAAATTATGGAAGAAGGGAGACTCATATATTCAGTAGACTGGGACTTCCTTCCAGGTTATCAAATGGAAATAAGGTACTAAAGTATCAGTGAAGCAGTCTGAATTTTGAAAGCTCATGCCATCAGACTTGTTGTTTAGCGTCATTCAAATGTTTACAATTTAAGAGAATCCTTTACGTGCTTAAAAGTTGAGAGGTTTCTTTAATCGATATGATTTCGCCTACTAAGTGAATACACTTCAGAGGAGGATAAGAATCATGGGAAAAGTATTAATTTTCGGAGGAACTCGTTATTTTGGCAAAAAACTGGTTGAACTTCTTCTCAGAGAAGGTGAACATGATGTAACCTTGGCCACCAGAGGGAACACACCGGTTATTTTCAGCAGAAGGGTCAAGCATTTAACACTCGACAGAACGAGCAAGGCAGATCTTCTCAGAACAGTATCAATGGGAGATTGGGACGTCATATATGATAACATCTGCTATTCGCCGGATGACGCCAGCAGTGCGGTTGAAGTGTTCGATGGTCATGTTGGGCGTTATATATTGACTTCAACTTTGTCCGTCTATAATCCTATAGATCGGCTTCTGACTGAGAAAGATTTTGATCCGTATACATATTCAATTAAAAAAGGTTCGTCGGCTGTCTTCACATACCAAGAAGGTAAGCGTCAGGCAGAGGCCGTCTTATTCCAGAGAGCAAATTTCCCTGTAATCGCCATGCGGATTCCTATCGTGCTGGGGCCCGATGATTATACGAAGCGACTGCACTTTCATGTGAACCACGTAAAAGAGGGGCTGCCTATCGGAGTTCCAAATCCGGCTGCTAGACTCAGCTTTATTTCATCTGATGAGACAGCGAAATTCCTGGCATGGCTGAGCCAGGCTAAGATAGACGGGCCGGTTAACGCAGCATCCGCTGGAAGCCTGACCGTCCGTCAGATTCTAAGTATCATCCAGGAGATCACCGGACAGATTGCAGTTATACAGACAGATACTCAGCCTGAGCATAAATCCCCGTTTGGTGTGCCGGCAGACTGGGTTATGGATACAAGTAAAGCGGTTCAAGCGGGTTATTCATTTAATTCGTTGTCCGATTGGTTCCCTGAGCTTGTCAGAGATATTGCTAGTGGAAAGGCCTAGAGTTCAGTTGAACAGGAGGGGACGGCTTGTCTTATGACGAGAAGGTTGTAATTGTTACCGGTGCGGCGGATGGGATCGGGCGCGCTGTTGCGGAAGCTTACGCTGCTGAAGGGGCCTCAGTCGTTCTTGCGGACGTTCAGGAAGCCAAAGGAGCAGCCGCTGCGGCTGAAATTCGTCAAGAAGGAAGAAATGCCTTGTTCGTTTCATGTGATGTGAGGAAGGAAGAAGACATCATACATTTAATGCAGGAGGCTATAAGGGAGTATGGACGTATCGATATCCTGATTAATAATGCGGGTGTCTCCCGGTGGAAATCACCTTACGAGCTTAAGCTCGAGGAATGGGATGACGTCCTGAACACCAATGTTCGCAGCTGCTTTTTGGCCACACGTGAAGTTGCCCGGCATATGACGGATTTGGGGATACAAGGAGCTGTCGTCAACATCTCATCTACACGGGCTGCGATGTCAGAGCCGAATTCGGAAGCTTACGCGGCTTCCAAGGGGGCCATTATTTCACTAAGCCACGCGATGGCGATCTCACTTGGCAAGGACGGGATCCGAGTCAATAGTATTAGTCCGGGATGGATTGAGACAGGAGACTACGAGGCGCTTCGCCCAGAGGATCATCAGCAGCATCCGGCAGGAAGAGTAGGGAAGCCAGCCGATATAGCGAGAGCCTGCCTATATTTGACCCATCCGGACAATACATTTATCACAGGCGCCAATCTGGTCATTGACGGTGGAATGACACGCAAAATGATCTACGAAGAATAGAAGACCTCTCCTCTTATTTGTGAGAGAGGGTGGCTTCCTTTAATCTAAGTCTCTTGAACCTTATAATAAAGAGACTAAGCTGTTGATATTGGAGGAGCTAACCTATGAGAATTGGCGTTATTGGTCTGGGAAGTATTGCCCAGAAAGCTTATTTACCCGTGATTACCGCACGTGAGGATATTGAATTGATTTTTTGCACCCGCAACCAAGAGACATTGCAACAATTAAGCTCCAGGTACCGGATTCAGGAGCATGTTCGGACACTGGAGGAGCTAATTACCCTTGGTGTAGATGGGGCCTTCGTACATACCTCAACGGAATCACATCCCGCTGTTGTAGAGCAGCTTCTTCGGGCAGGGATTCATGTCTACGTGGATAAGCCTATTGCTTACACACTTGAAGAATCACGCCGGATCGTGGAATTATCTGAACAGGCCGGTCTTGTTCTGATGGTTGGCTTCAATCGGAGATTTGCCCCGATGTATGCTCAGCTTAAGGATGTAGAAGAACGGCGATTGGTAATACTGCAGAAAAATCGCTTGCACCACCCTGATATCGCCCGCCGGTTCGTGCTGGATGACTTCATCCATGTTGTAGATACGCTTCGCTTTCTGGCTCCAGGTGAGATTTCAGAGACTCGTATCTCGGCTCATATCGAAGAGGGTAAGCTGTATCATGTGATGCTGCAGCTTGAGGGTCAGGGATTCAGCTGTATAGGGATTATGAACCGGGATAACGGAAGTAATGAAGAGATACTGGAAGTCATGAGTCCCGGGAACAAGTGGCGGGTTAAGGATCTGAATTCCACCATTCATTATAAGAATGGAGAAGAAAAGCATTCTCATTTCAAGGATTGGGATCCGAATCTCTACCGAAGGGGCTTTGATCAGGTAATTGATGAATTCCTAACCGCAGTAAGAGAGCAGAGAAATCCATCGCCTTCAGCCAGGGATGCACTTATGACCCATGAGCTGTGCGAAGAACTGGTGAGGGAACTTGAAGCAAGAGGCGCTGCGATCTGGGGTCAAGAATAGCAATGTAAGGACAATCTAATAACTGTAAGATGCTTGGAAATTGATCTGCACATGAACCGTTCTCCTGCCATGGGGAACGGTTCATTTTCTCATATACAAGTCAACAAGGATGAAAATAAATATAATTATTGTTTACATTGACTCAGCGGACAATTGTCTGCTAATATACAACGTGCGGACAATTGTCCGCGATATCATATGTTCGTATGAAGGGAGAGCGGAGACTTTTTAATAGACAGACTATACTGTACAGTGCGGTTAGATAGAGATACATATAAGGAGGATTTTCAATGAATACAGCAAGTACAACGTCGGGGGCGGCTGCACCCATAGGTGAGATTAAGCGTCTCCCCATAGTTATCTCTCTCATGATCGGGGCATTTCTAGCCCTCCTTAATGAGACATTGCTTGGCGTGGCCCTAACGGATCTAATGCAGGATCTGAAGGTGTCATATTCAACGATTCAGTGGTTGACTACAGGCTATATGCTGTTAATCGGTATTCTGGTCCCGGTAACAGCTTTATTGATTCAATGGTTCACAACCAGGCAGATTTTTATCAGTGCGATGGTACTGTTCCTCGCCGGGACACTGATTGCCGGCTTGTCACCGAGCTTCGGGGTTTTGCTGGTCGCCCGTTTGGTGCAAGCTCTTGGAACAGGTCTGCTGCTGCCAGTCATGATGAATACGATCTTGACGATCTACCCGCCGGAGAAGCGCGGAGCAGCCATGGGTACAATCGGTCTGGTCATTATGTTCGCTCCTGCCATTGGTCCTACTCTTGCAGGATTGATTCTGGATTCCTTGAGCTGGCGCTGGCTGTTCTTCTCAGTTCTACCGCTTGCCTTGTTCTCGATAATTTTCGCATTCATTTATTTGCGGAACGTCTCTGAGGTTACACGTCCTAAGGTAGATATCCTATCCATTCTGCTCTCCACCGTAGGCTTTGGGGGGATCGTATACGGATTCAGCAGTGCTGGGGATCCACAGGTTGGCTGGTCCAGCTCGCTGGTCATTACATGTCTGGTTGTCGGCTTTATTGGCTTGCTGTTGTTCGTTCTTCGTCAAATTAAGCTTACTGAGCCTGTACTGGATATGCGGGCTTTCAAGTATCCGATGTTCACTTTGGCCGTCATTCTAATGGTTATTCTGATGATGACCTTATTCTCAACACTGACTCTGTTGCCAATGTTCATGATTACCGGACTGGCTCTGAAAGCTTTTACCGTTGGCCTCATCCTGCTCCCTGGTGGAGTTATTAATGGACTTATGTCACCAGTTACGGGGCGTTTGTTCGATAAATTCGGGCCAAGAGCCCTGGTGATTCCAGGAATTGTGATCATGACCCTCTCCCTGTGGATGTTCACGCGAGTAACGACCACATCGGAAGTGTTCATTATTATAATTCTTCACTCTGTCCTGATGATCGGGTTGTCCATGGTGATTATGCCTGCACAGACAACTGGACTTAATCAGCTGCCGCGTAATCTGTATCCTCATGGAACTGCCATTATGAATACGATTCAGCAGGTTGCTGGGGCAGTCGGTACTGCCTTGTTCATCAGCATCATGACCTCAGGGCAGACGCGTTATCTGAGCGGGCTTCAAGATCCAACCAATCCGAAGCACCTTCCGGAGGCCATGACCGCCGGTGTGCATAACGCTTTCTGGTTCGCTGCGATCTTGACGGTTGTCGCCCTGATTCTGGCTCTGTTCATGCGCCGCAGCGCCATTCCTCAAGAGCATGGAGCTAAGAGCTAATTCTAGTAGGTATTGATCCTTTAAGAGAGTAAGGGTTACAATGAGTTGATGTACGATCCATTACCTGCTTAGAAGGAGATCTTGGTCCATGACGCTTCATGAAGAGAGTAGAAGCCACCTTGAAATTAATGAATTAATATTGAAGAATGCCCGGTTGCTGATCGAGCAGAAAGGTGCCGACAAAGTCAGTATGCACCAGATTGCCAAAGCCGCAGGAATCGGGCAAGGAACCTTATATAGAAGATACACAAGCGTTGGAGACATTTGCTTGAATCTGATTGACGAGAAACTGACTGCCGCCATGAAGGATATTCGCAGTGGGATAAGTCAGGAGTCGCGATCGACTAGTGAGAAAATAGAAGATGTTGTGCATAAATGGGTGAACTTCGTTGAGGAAATGATGAACTGGATAGGCGCTTTGGAAGAGAACTGTAAAATGCAGAAGATGGGCTTCGAATTCTCCGAGTCGCATCCTCATGCATTTATCTATGGAATACTTAATGACCTGTTGAAGAAGGCGGCTGACAATAATGAGATCATGTCTTGCGACCCCTGCTTCAATATCAATGCGTTCTTGTTCTTGTTCAGGCCGGATTGCTACATTTATCTGCGGCGTAATAATAATTACAGTCCAGATGCAATAGCAGCACAAGCTTACGCGCTCTATTTCAAGCCACTATTTGCAGAATCTTCAATCTAGTCGCTTTCGTACAACAAGAAGAAGCGCCGGGAACCTTAGTTCCTGGCGCTTCTTCTTTACTCAAATTTAATTAGGCCCGGTTCCCTGCTCTGCGAACCAGTAAGTAATAGCTTCCGATTGCACAAACATTGGCAACCGTAATAACCACACCCATTGGGATAGCTGTATGGCTTCCGCCCATCCCAACCAGCGGTGCGCTTACCGCACCCAAGATGTAGGGCAGCAGTCCAAGAAGGGCAGAGGCGCTTCCTGCTGAATGGCCCTGTTCCTTCATGGCCAGCGGGAAGCTGCTTGTTCCTACTACGCCGACAGAAGCTACGACGAAGAAGAGCGGCAGCAGTACCATTACCAGCCGCGGAAAAAAAACGATGCTCAGCAGCAGAACAATCGCGCCTATTGCTGCCATGCACAGCCCGAAGACAAGCAGCGTCTCCTCGCGAACCCGGCCAGCCAAGCGTCCGGTGAGTTGGCTGGCTGCAATAATCCCGATCCCATTCAAAGCGAAGATTAGACTATAGATCTGAGGGGATACACCGAATATATCCTGAATGACAAAGGGAGACCCGGATATGTAGCCGAACATCGCAGCCGTTACGAGGCCACTAGCAAGGGTATAACCCATGAAGACACGGTCTGTCAGCAGCCTGCCGAAGGTGGAGAAGGTCTGACGAATACCTCCTGTAGCTCTTCTGTGCTTGGGGAGGGTCTCGGGAAGACTGAAGAAGACGGCTGCAAGCATAACTATTCCAATGAGGGCAAGAACAACAAATACACCACGCCACGGAAATATTCGCAGCAGCTGCCCACCGATTAGTGGAGCCAGAATCGGCGCAGCTCCGTTAATGAGCATTAATAATGAGAAGAACTTTGTCAGTTCTGTACCAGAATACAAGTCCCGGACAATGGCCCTGGAGAGAACAATCCCGGCTGCTCCGGATACACCCTGGATGAATCTTAGTGCGATTAAGACCCCAATGGAAGGGGAGAACACGCACAATAGTGAGGATACGGTATATACGGCAAGCGAAATTATCAGGGGAGAACGTCTTCCTTTTACATCGCTAAGGGGTCCTACAACAAGCTGTCCGAGAGCAAGACCAAGCAGAAATGCGGTTAAAGTCAGCTGGGTTAGGGAAGCAGTAGTATGAAGATCTACTGTTAGCGTTGGAAGCGAGGGCAGATACATATCGATGGACAAAGGTCCGAATGCTGATAATGAACCTAGTATAACCGCCGTCCATAACCGGCGGGATCGTGATAATTGCAGGGGCGGCTCAGTTCCTGATTCTAGTGTATTCATGATGGGCCATTTCTTCCTTTCTTGTCCGAGATGATACTGTAGCAGTTACAGTTTTTGACCAGCCCTGATTATTATACATTAGACGTAAAATGTAAAGGATAAATATAGTCTTAAGCTGGAATGAATGACTTCATATTTCATTAAAAATGTTCTAAATGGCAGACCTTGTTTAAAAGTATACAATAAGGACTGTTTTACATAGGAAAAGGAGGCCTTGCAAGGTGAATCCCAAATGGTGGAAAGAAAGCGTGGTATATCAAATCTATCCAATCAGCTTCAAAGACTCGAACGGGGATGGAATAGGAGATCTTAGAGGAATCACTTCCAAGCTGGATTATTTGAAGGACCTCGGCGTGGATATGATCTGGTTGTGTCCAATATACAAGTCACCGAATCATGATAATGGGTACGATATCAGTGACTATTGTGATATTCAGCAGCAGTTCGGAACTTTGGAGGATTTCGACCGGCTGCTTCGTGAAGTCCATGCCCGCGGGATGAAGCTGATGATGGATTTAGTGCTTAATCATACCTCAGACGAGCATCCGTGGTTTGTGGAGTCCAGATCCTCGGAAGACAATCCTAAACGCGATTACTATATCTGGCGCAAAGGGAAGGATGGCAGGCCTCCAAACAACTGGGAGTCTTACTTCAGCGGTTCCGTCTGGGAACATGATTCAACTACCGACAGCTATTATCTCCATCTCTATGCCAAACAGCAGCCTGACCTGAACTGGGATAACCCGGCTGTGGTTGATGAGCTTCATAACATGATCCAGTGGTGGCTGAAGAAAGGTGTAGATGGTTTCCGGTTCGATGCCATAGCCCATATTGTCAAAGCCCAAGGGCTGCCTGACGCAGAGAATCCCAATCATCTGCCAACGGTCCGCGCCTATCAGCTGTTCTCGAATCTGGATAAAGTTCATACCCTGCTGCAAAATCTTCATGACAAGGTACTATACTACTACGATATTATGACCGTCGGGGAGACATCGGGGCTTGGTCCCCATCAGGCACTTGATTATGTAGGGGATACCCGGCGGGAGCTGAATATGGTCTTCCAATTCGAGCATATGTATCTGGATGCGACTTCGCCCGGAAGCGGGAAATGGGAGATCAAGCCATGGAACCTCCTTGAGCTCAAAAAAGTCATGAGCGAGTGGCAGACTGTGCTTCATAACCAGGGTTGGAATGCGAACTACCTGGGGAATCATGATCAGCCCCGACCGGTATCCCGGTTCGGGAATGACCTGCATTATCGCGTGCCATCAGCCAAGATGCTGGCGACGTTCCTCTTAACTTTGGAGGGCACACCTTACATCTTCCAGGGTGAAGAGATTGGGATGACGAATCCCTCATTTAACTCTATTGAGGATTATAGGGATGTGGAGACGCTGAACTTTTATCATGAGAGGAGAGAGCAGGGAGTCCCGGAAGAAGAAGTCATGAAAGCAATTCGGAAGAAGAGCCGGGACAATGCCCGTACTCCCATGCAGTGGGATAATACCGAGCATGCCGGTTTCACCGCCAGTGGGCAGCCATGGATTAAAGTGAACTCCAATTACATGGAGGTCAATGTGGCAGCGGCGCAGAAGGACCCGGATTCCATTTATAATTATTATAAGGCTCTGATTGCTCTACGGAAGGAGCACAAGGTTATGGTATATGGGGAATATAAGCTCCTGTGCCCTCTAGAAACCGAGATTTATGCTTATACCCGGACTTGTGAGGAGGATAAGCTCTTGGTTATCCTGAACTTTTTCGATCAGCAGCCGACTTTTGAATGGCCTGAGGATCTGAATCTAGATGGAGCCGAACTGCTTATCTCAAATTATAAGCCCGTTCCGGAAGAGAATGTTCAGAAGCTTCAGCTCAGACCCTATGAGGCTAGGGTATACTTGTTAAAGTAGGTGATGATACCTGAATGAATCGGACTGGTCTCCGGCAGGAGCTGCTCTGCTCTATAGACGCCAGTCCTCTTCAGTTTCTTGGAAGAGATAACGGGTTATAGATTAGGAGGAGTTATTTATGATTATTGGAGTTATATCAGATACGCATATGCCTAGATCCGCCAATCGGCTGCCTTCTGCTGTGATTGAGGTGTTCGGTGGTGTGGACCTCATTCTCCATCTTGGAGATTGGGTCACTATGGATGTCTATGAGCAGCTTGCTGCGCTTGCCCCTGTTGAGGGGATTGCAGGGAATAATGATCCGGGTGAAATTATTGACCGGTTCGGACACCGGAAAATCCTAACACTTGAGAATTACAAGGTTGGACTCGTACATGGCCATACGCCATTTGCGGGCCGGACTACGGAAGAGAAAGCGCAGCTCTCGTTCAAGGATGACGATCTGGATGTCATCTTGTTCGGTCATTCGCACCAGCCTTTGCTAAAGCAGGTGAACGGCGTGCTTTTATTTAATCCTGGTTCAGCTGCCGACAAGCGGCGAGAGGCCCGCTATTCGGTCGGTCTCCTTGAATTAAGAGAGAATGGAATAGAGGCGAAGCATATTTTCTATGACTCAAAAGAATAACATCATAAAAAAAAGCCTGATTTCTCAGGCTCTTTTCTATAATCCAGCTTCACTTAGGGTTGTACGGTTTCGACCATTCAGTTTGGACTGATACATGGCTTGATCGGCCTTCATAATAAGGTCCTGGGTCTCCTTGGCATGAAGCGGGAAGGAAGCGATACCAAGGGAGATCGTGACAGGATCACCTGTCGGGCTTTTCGTAACCGAGAGAATTTTTCTTATTCGTTCAGCAATTTGGAACGCATAGTTCGTATCCTCGTGCTTCACCAGAATAGCGAACTCTTCTCCTCCATACCTGAAGGTTAAGCTGCGGTCTCCCGCCAGATCCTCCAGTGTGCTCGCGAGGAACTTCAGGACTTCGTCTCCGGTAAGGTGACCGTGGGTATCATTCACATTCTTGAAGTGGTCGATGTCTAATAAGATCAGGGAGAAGGGCGTGTGTCTTGTCATTAGTTTGTTTATCACAGAATCAAAGGATCTGCGGTTTCCAAGTCCGGTTAACCCGTCCATCTTCACTTCATCCCGAAGCTGAATGATATCCTGATTAATATTCTGAAAAGCAATCTTAACACTCTGGTACAGCAGACGTACTTCGTAATAATTGGACCTTAGCTCAGGAAGACTCTTTCCTTTTCCCAGATTAAGTGTAGCCTCGTCTGAGAATTTGGCAAGAATATGTAAGGGTCTGGAGATTTGCTTCGCAACCCACCATCCTATGATGAGGATCAGGATGAGAAAGGGCAGGGATTGAAGCATCATCTTATAAATCAAATGAGAAGATGGGCCTTCGATAACCGAAGTTGGCGTCTGGGCGATGATCCCCCAGGAGCTGGTTGGATCAAAGGCATACCCGGCAAAGAAATCGTGATTCTGGGAGTTGGTTACTTTCTGAGAGCCATTGGCGCCAGCAAGCACCTTCTGGACAACAGCATTCCTGCTCACGGATTGCCCAATACGCTTCCTGTCCGGGTGAAAGATCAGATGACCGGTCTTCTCGACTACGAAGACATAAGAGCCGTTTCCAAAGAAATGCTCCTCCAGCAGAGAATTGAGTACATTCTTCTCCTCCAGATAGATCGTTCCGCCAACAAATCCTTTATACTCACCATTCTGACTAAAGACAGGTGCGGAAATCAGGATAATATATCTTCCCGACTTGCTTCGATATGGATTGGATATAAAAGGGGTCCTGGACGTAATCGCCAATTTGCTTGCTTCCGAAGTTAGCTGATCTCCAGGGTGGACTCCGGACGTGTTCGGGCTCGTGAACTGGATAACCCGCTTCTCATTCGCAATGAAGATGGAATTGAAATATTGGCGATTCTCCTGATAGAGATCATCTAGAAGCTCGGCGTCCATTTTGGTGCCGCGTTTGACGATGGATGAGATGGATATAATGTTCATCCTCATGGTGGTTAACAGGTCTCCTGTGTTGGAGGCCAGCTTCTTGGCGTACTGGTTATTACTCTGCAGATAGCTTGAAATCAGGGAATCCCGGTTAACTTGTATTGCAGAGATCATGCCGATCAGCATAGTGAGGAGAACAGCAATAATGACAAGAACGCTGATGCCGAATCGAAGGGTAAAGCCTTTTTTGTTCACAAATTTCAAAGTAATATCCCGCCTGTAAGAAAATAATAAGTAAATGTGGAAGATTGTCACATGATGACAGTATGATCTCATTATACATCATCTTTCATAGAACAGATAATCCAGTTCTCTGGATGACCGGGTTAATTGTTGAAAAGTGAAGTTATAGAACGAAGGTACTGACTACAGACAGGAGGGATTTCTGTGACCTACGATTGTATCATCGTCGGGGGAGGAATAGCGGGTCTCCAGGCTGCCATTCAGCTAGGACGATATATGACTCATCAGATTCTTGTGATTGATTCTGGACATGGAAGGTCCACCTTGTGCCGTAATTATCATAATATTCTTGGTTGGCCTGAGGGGGTCTCCGGTATAGAGCTTCGGAAGAGAGGGAAGGCCCAAGCGGCCTCGACTGGCGTTAAGTTTGTCCAAGACAAGGTGATAAAGGCAGTCAGACATGGCCAGTTGTTTAAGCTTACTGGAGAACAAGGTGAGCATTATGAAGCGAGGACTCTGCTGCTGGCAACCGGTTTGATGGACCGCTTTCCAGACATCCCTGGCATCCTTCCGGCAATGGGACGGTCTGTATATGTATGCCCGGATTGTGACGGGGTTGAAATCCATGATAGAAAAACGGTAGTCATGGGCTCGGGCAATCCAGGTGCCAATATGGCGCTGCTGCTTGCTGAACGTGCCTCCGAATTAATTTATATTAATCATGAACAGAAGGCTGTTGACGCGGAGACCCTTATGGAAATAAAGAATCGAGGGATCCAGTATATTGAGGGAGGTATAAGCCGTCTTCTGGAAGAGCATGACGGGATGATCCAGAGTGTCATTCTTGAGGATGGTACAGTAATTCCAGCGGAGAGAGGCTTTATTGCTTTTGGAGGCAATCAGGTTCATTCTAAGCTTGCTGAGGAGCTTGGGGCCAAGCTGTATCACAATAAACATGTGGAGGCGGATGCGCGTTCCAGAATGACGAGTGTCCAGAATTTATGGGTTGCGGGAGATTTGGGCGTCCATGCTGAGCAAGTGACAGTAGCCATGGGTGATGGTGCTATGGCCGCAATTTCAATTAATAAGGTGCTTATGAAACTCGGAAAAGCACAGGAAACTCCTCTGTAGGCACAGCCAATTCTTAATAAATAATTGGGAAATTTTGAAACAATCCCCCAAGCTGCAACGTTACAATTTAAGACGAATAAAGCTAAGGGGGAAATATAGTGAGAAAGCTCGCAATTTTGATTGGCGTAATACTTGCACTTGGAGGTTGCTCAGTAGGCAATCCAGATACAGCTAAACAGGAATCAACAGTTCAAGTCCCAACCCAAAAAGATAAACAGCCGGCAAAGGTACCAGATCAGAAGCAGCTGCTTGACCCCGCTGCATTAACCGATAGTTACAGCTTTGCAGATCGTACTGGCAAGTATCTTATTTCTTTTACTGGCAATCAGAATATGAACCTGAACAAAGCGATTGGTGAAGGCGGTAAGATCCTGGACGTGAAATTTATTAAGAAGCAGTCCCGGAGTGATAAGGACGATGGCAGACAATGGGCGAACAATTTCGACAATCTGGATGGGCTTATCTTCGAGGTAGTTGGAGGGAAGGCTTCTCCCAACCAGACTTATTACCTTGTTGACGATCGCAAGATGAACATTAATGCGGTCATACCCGTCACAAGCGAGGTCAAATCCGGTGTAGAGGATTCGGTTAAGCAGTCCATTCAGAAATTGAAGACGCTGCAAATCGAGAAAATTTGGGAGATCGGTCATGTGGGCCAGGACAACCAAATCTATCTGGTCCAGTTCAAGAAGAAGGGCAAGAAGGTAACGGCTTCAATTATACTGAAGCACGGGTCACAGATGGTCACCAAAGATTATGTGGCCGATTATGATCCGAATTCGACATGGCGGGTAGACGATGGCGGGGAGGTTACGCCAGATATGTTCTCATTCTTATTCGCAGCTTCCACTAAGAACGGAATTCTCCTTGGCATGGAGTGGGCGGGTGCGGAAGGGAAGAATGCAATCTTCCTGAATCAAACGGACAAAGCTCTGGTTGAGCTTGAAATTAAGGGCGGGCGTTATATGTCGCCATAAGTAACGTGGATTTTCCATCAAGGGCCTTGGTATGAACTTCATACCGGGGCCTTTTTTTATGGCTGAACCACATATCTTGTAACTCGTAGCAAATACCCAGGGAAGTATGTCCATGAGCAGGTAATATTGGTCGAATTAATCAATACAAATATTATATCGGGGAGTGAGCTTCAAGCAGGATTATACGGACTTATTCTTGTTTAAATATATGAAGAAAAGAGCTTTCGCTTACCCAGATGCGTAGGTTCAACAAGGTTAATCTGTTCTAAAGTTTAGAAGGCGGATTAATCTTTTTTTGTTTAGCAAAAAAGCTTGTACATGGATCGGCCGTGGGATTGAACTTAAGTGAAGGAGGTATATCGTAATGAAGAAAAAAGAAGTGGTTGCGATGCTGCTTGCCGGCGGACAAGGAAAAAGACTAAAAGGTCTCACCAAGAACCTGGCCAAACCTGCTGTATATTTCGGGGGTACATACCGGATCATTGATTTTCCGCTTAGCAACTGCTCGAACTCGGGAATCGATACCGTAGGGGTCCTGACACAATATGAACCGCTGGTGCTGCATTCGTATATTGGCGTAGGCAGTGACTGGGACATGGAGCGAAAAGATGGAGGGGTCTTCGTGCTTCCTCCGCACGAACGCGAGGATGGAAGCAGCTGGTATCGAGGTACGGCCGATGCCATTTTCAGAAATATGAAGTTCATTGAACAGTATGACCCTGAGCATGTTCTGATTCTTTCCGGAGACCACATTTATAAAATGGACTATGATGCCATGCTTGATTATCACAAGAAAAAGAACGCTGATTGTACGATCTCAGTCATTAACGTCACGCTTGAGGAAGCGAGCCGTTTTGGCATTCTGAATACGAATGAGGATCTCAGCATTTATGAATTTGAGGAGAAGCCGGAGCATCCGAAGAGCACGCTTGCCTCTATGGGAATATACTTATTTAAGTGGGATGTTCTTAAGCAGCATTTGTATGAAGATGAACGAAATCCCGATTCTTCGTTTGATTTCGGGAAAGACATTATCCCTCTAATGCTAAGCAATCAGAAAGTATTGTATGCGTATCCTTTTGAAGGATATTGGAGAGATGTGGGGACCGTGCAAAGCTTGTGGCAGAGCAATATGGATCTATTGTCAGATCATCCCCCTCTTGATTTGAACGACCCAGCATGGCGGATCTACACCCGGAGTCCGAACCAGCCCGCTCAATATATTGCTCCCGAGGCCTCCGTAATGAACAGTGTCATTAATGAAGGCTGCGTTGTTCATGGATCCGTTGAGCATTCTGTGCTGTTCTACGGAATTGAGGTTGGCGAAGGTAGTGTGATTACGGATTCCGTGATCATGCCCAAGGTGAAAATAGGCAAAAATGTCCGCATCCATAAAGCGATCGTCAGTGAGAATCTTGTCATCGAGGACAACACCGTTCTTGGCCTGAATCGACCCGATGAAGACGAAATACTTTTAATTACAGATGAAGAGCTCTCTTCTTACAAAGAACATGAAGCTTCGGTATCGACCAATAAATGAAAAAAGGCGGTGTTCCCATGTCAGAACTAATGGGTGTTATTAATCTCGACCATGAGCTTGACCTGCTGAATGAATTAACCTACTTCCGCTGCGGGGCTGCTGTTCCTTTTGCCGGGAGATACCGATTGATTGACTTTGTACTCTCCAATATGGCTAACGCCGAAATGAAAGATATAGCGGTCTTCGTCCGGCGTAAATATCGTTCCCTTATGGACCATTTGGGAGAGGGAAGACCTTGGGATCTGGATCGGAAGCGAGGTGGACTCTTTATACTCCCGCCTGACTGGAATGATAGCTCCGATACCTCGCATGGCGATTTACAGCATTTACGCAATAATCTGGATTTCTTCAATCGCGGCAAGGCCAAATTCATTCTTCATTCCGGCAGCCAGCATCTGTGCAAGGTGGATTTCTGTGATGCTTTCAATTATCACAAGGAGAAGGGGGCCGATGTTACCCTGATCTATACCAAGGTGGATCAGCTTGAACCAGAGCACGATCCTTGCCTGCGACTTGAAGTAGGCGAGGACGGTTTGGTAAGCAATATCCACCATGAGAAGGATCATCCCAACATCTATATGGAAATGTTCATTATGGAGAAAAAGTTCTTCCTTGAGCAGGTAAGGCATTGTATCGCACATGGCGACAGCTATTTTTTCCGGGATGCTATTCAAAAGAATCATCATAATCTAAAAATTGCCGCCTATGAATATAAAGGGTATCATGCCGTCATTAACTCAGTGGAGAGCTATTACAAAAATAGTCTTGAGCTGCTTTGTCCAAAAAATTACAAAAATCTATTCAAAGAACGGCCTGTAAATACGAAAATAAAATATGAGGCACCTACAAAATATCTCGATAGTGCAAGCGTGAATAATTCTCTGGTTGCAAATGGCTGCATAATTGGAGGGAAAGTGGAGAACAGCATTCTGTTCCGCGGAGTAAGAGTGCAGAAGGGTGCTAAAATTACCAACTCTATCATTATGCAGAAGTGTGTAATCGGTGAGAATGCCGTTATCGAGAATGTGATACTGGATAAAGATGTGAATCTTCCCCCTGACCGTATGCTGGTTGGGGATGTGAAGCGGCCATTTGTCATAGCGAAGAGCAGTACACTTTAAACTACGATTAGAGTGCCCGACAGGAGGATTTATTTTGTTTACCGATAAGGAAAGCTTCAAGAGAGTGTTCAGCGATAGTTTTATAGGGGAGCTTGGGACGCCGCTCGAGGAGGCTACGAGCGCGGATGTATATAAGGTTCTCAGCGGACTGATCCGGGAATATGCGGGCCGGGATTGGGCGGCAACGAACAGGGAATATCAGCAGCGTGGGGAGAAGCAGGTCTATTATTTCTCCATGGAATTTCTGATTGGCCGTCTGCTGGGGAACAACCTGCTGAATCTCGGGATTCTGGATATCGTGCGAGATGGCCTTCAGGAGCTGGGATGGAACCTTGAAGATATTGAAGAACAGGAATCTGATGCCGGTCTTGGTAATGGGGGCCTTGGCCGTCTGGCCGCCTGCTTCATGGATTCACTCGCTTCACTTCAGTATGCAGGTCATGGCTGTGGGATCCGCTATAAATATGGTCTTTTTGAACAAAAGATTATTGATGGCGATCAGGTAGAACTGCCGGATTATTGGCTGCAAAAGGGGAACGAGTGGGAAGTTAGACGTGCGGACAAGAAAGTGGAGGTTCGTTTCTGGGGTAAAGTCGAGGCACGCGAAGAGAATGGGCGCTGGATATTCGAGACAAAAGACTATGAATCGGTCTTGGCTGTTCCTTATGATGTACCTGTGATCGGTTACGGTCACCATCATGTGAATACACTTCGGCTCTGGAGTGCGGAGTCAGCGATGCTGGGCAGCAGTAAAGGAATGGCTTCCAAGCATTATGACTATTATAATTTCCTGAATTATAACCGCTCGGTGGAGTCGATCTCGGAGTTCCTGTACCCGGACGATTCGCAGTATGAAGGGAAGCTGCTCAGATTGAAGCAGCAGTACTTCCTCTGCTCGGCAGGTCTGCAGAGCATACTGAGAACCTTCGAGAAGCTTGGGCTATCTTATGATCATCTGCCTGAGAAAGTATCCCTGCATATTAATGATACGCACCCGACCTTGATCATCCCGGAACTGATGCGTATTCTCGTGGACGTCAAAGGATACAGCTGGGAGCAGGCTTGGGGCATAACAGTGCGAACGGTCTCTTATACGAACCATACGATCCTTAGTGAAGCTCTAGAGAAATGGCCAACAGGAATGGTCAAAGATTTGCTTCCGCGGGTCTATATGATTATTGAAGAGATCAACAGACGCTTCTGCAGGATGCTTCATGAACAGAATCCGGATGATCAGGAGAGAATCGATCGTCTGGCAATCATTGGCTCGGATCAAGTCAGAATGGCTCATCTTGCAATTGCCGGAAGCCACAGCGTGAACGGCGTTGCCGCGCTGCATACGGATATCCTTAAGAAGAGAGAAATGCGATCTTTCTATGACTTGTACCCGGATCGCTTTAACAACAAGACGAACGGAATTACGCATCGCCGCTGGTTGATGCATGCCAATCCAAGACTTGCTGAATTGATCACCGAATCGATTGGCAGTGGCTGGATTGCGGAGCCCCGCAGGCTGATTGATATCCTAAAGTTTAGTGAGGATGAAGGGTTCCAACAACATATTCACCAGATTAAGATGGACAACAAGATGAAGCTAGCGGCGTACATCCAAGAGAAGAATGGAGTCAGCGTCGATCCGAACTCGATCTTTGACGTTCAGGTCAAACGACTGCATGGTTACAAGCGCCAGCTTCTTAACGTTCTCCATATTATGCACTTATACAATCAGATTAAAGCTACTCCTTCCCTGGATAGGGTACCTCGAACTTTTATTTTTGGCGCGAAGGCCGCTCCAAGCTACTATCTGGCCAAACGGATTATTAAGCTGATTAATGTCGTAGCTGATACTATTAACCGTGATCCGGTTGTGAGTGAGAAGCTGAAGGTTGTATTCCTGGAGAATTACTCGGTGTCACTGGCGGAGAAGATTATTCCAGCTGCCAATATCAGTGAACAAATCTCGACCGCAAGCAAGGAAGCTTCGGGCACAGGAAACATGAAGTTTATGATGAACGGGGCATTGACGATCGGGACACTGGATGGAGCCAATGTGGAAATGCACGAGATGCTGGGCGATGAGAACATGTTCATCTTTGGTCTCCGGTCGGATCAAGTGTTTAATTACTATCAATACGGCGGGTATGATGCGAGAGGGATCTATAACAGTGATCCGCGTATCCATCAGGTTCTGGATCAGCTCACTCATGAAGGTCCGTTCTGTTCTACGGCAAAAGAATTTGAAACGATCTATGATTCCATTCTGAATCATAATGATGAATACTTTGTGCTCAAGGATTTCACACCTTATGTGGATACACATCTTGGGATTGATGCAGCTTACCGGAATCAGAAAGAGTGGCTGAAGAAGTCTATTATTAATATTGCGCATTCAGGCAAATTTGCGAGTGATTGTACGATCGAGCAGTATGCGGAAGAGATTTGGAGAATTAATCCGGTACGGCAAATGTCCATGCATTAAGGATGTATGCACGATAAGAGGGTCAGCCTGGGGCTGCCCTCTTATTTTCATTTGAATTGAAATACACAGAAGTGGTATACATTGGGTAATACCAATTAAATTTTTCGGAAAGGAAAGATGGGGATGAGTTACAGAAATACATTCATTGTGATTTCAACTGACTGTCCGGTAACAACCAGCACGGTCCCTGTATCCTCTAGGGCCAAGAAGACTGTTTATGAAATTGAATTTGATCTGCTGTCCAATAATCCTTACCGTTATACCGAGGCAGAATTGATTTATGAGATCCATATTCGGCATAAAGAACTAGAAGAAGCTTATGTCCTTGCCCATGCTGATGAGATCTGGGAAGACCTGTTCCGGAAGCCGCACCCATGCCTGAGAGCTTCTCAGCTTCCCAAGAAATTCGGATGGGGCATCCACTATAACGAAGAGGGCAGGATTGCCATATATGGTATGGATACGGACGAGTACGGCAGATTCACAGAACCAGGTAAAGGGAAGCCCACACTTGTTCCCGCGATGCGATCCCGCCGTTCAACCTAACCCGGATTATGCGGAAGCTTCGAGCAGCATGCGCCGCTGCTTCCATTTGCGGAAGATGACGCCATGACGTGGTGAGAAGAGCAGGGCGATTACAAAGAAGATTCCTGCCGTACTAATCATACATCCGGCAATAGAGGCATCTAGCCACTGAGCCAGGTAGTAGCCTGTAATGGAGCTAACGATGCCAATCGTCACACTGTAGACGATCATACGATTCAGCTTGTCGGTTAAGAGGTAGGCAGTAGCTGGCGGAACGACCAGCATGCCGACCACAAGGATAGCTCCAACACTTTCGAAAGAAGCGACGGTGCTGACCGACACCAATCCCATCAGGAGGTAATGGAAGAGGGCAATGGGTATTCCGATCGCGGCAGCGAAGGCCGGGTCGAATGAACAGACCTTGAACTGCTTATAGAATACCGTAATGACTACAACACTGAGCACCAGTGCCGCTCCCACGCCCCATACGGCTTTAGGGCCAATATCCATCCCGCCCACTTCCAGTGTATTCCAGGGTACATATGCGATCTCTCCATAGAGTACACAGTCCAGATCAAGATCAATGTCCCGTGTGTACAAGCTCACCAGAATAATGCCTACCGCAAATAGGGCAGTAAATACAACTCCGATGGCAGCATCCGATTGCAGACCGCTTTGATGAAACAATTGAATCAGCAGCACAGTGACCAGGCCTAAGGCTGCCGCACCGAGCAGCATGAAGAGGGAATCTCTGGAGCCGCTGATCAGAAAAGCAATCACGATCCCGGGGAGAACCGAATGACTTATGGCGTCTCCGATCATGGCCATTTTGCGAAGGACCAGGAAGCAGCCCACAATTCCGCATGTACTGGCAACCAGTGCGCCGGTCAGAATAATCCAGAAATCACTCACTTGGTATCCTCCTTTCACTGCGCTTAAGAGCGGCTGCCACTCTTAGCTGATCCTGACGGTACATATTTGTGGCTGTCTTTCTCATGATCAATTTGGAGAGCAGACCTCGCTTAGGAGCAAGCGCCATGGAGATCAGGAACAGAGTGGTTGCAGCGAGCACGGTTAAGGGACCCGTTGGCAGGTTGCTGCCACCTGCACTGACAAAGGTACCTGCAAGCCCGCTCAGAGCGCCGAACAGACCTGATAAAATAACCATCATCCCCAGCTTCTCAGTCCAATATCTGGCGGAGACCGCCGGAGTAATCAAGAGTGCAGCCATAAGCACGATTCCTACAGCTTGAATGCCTACCACAACGGCTACAACCATCAGGAACATAATCAGCTGATCCAGCAGCGCCACAGGGTAACCGAGCCCGTGGGCAAATCCCGGGTCGAAGCTAAGCAGCTTGAATTCTTTGTACAGCAGACAGCATATCCCTATCAACACCACAGAAATCAGGGCCATGATGATCACGTCAGATTGGACCATGGAAGCCGCCTGACCGAACAGGAATTTATCCAGCCCGCTCTGATTGCTGTTCCCGCTATGTTGAATGTGGGTCAATAGCACGGTTCCGAATCCGAAGAAGACGGATAGAACAATAGCTAGAGCCGCGTCCTGTTTGATCCGGGTATGACGTGTGATATAGCCGATCCCGAACGTTGCCAGGAAGCCCGCGGCAGCTGCTCCGATCAGAAATAATAAGATGGATTTGGAACCGCTCAGCATGAAGGCGATACATACCCCGGGCAGAGCCGCATGGGACAGGGCATCTCCCATGAGCGACTGCTTGCGCAGATAGGAGAAGCTGCCGATGACACCGCTGCTTAGTCCGAGCAGCATACACCCCAGCAGTATCCACCTGGCATTGGGATCCAGAAATATGCGAATCCATTCAGGCATTGGTTAGATCCTCCTTTTCTCTAACTTGTAATTAAGGAAGCTGGGTTATGTTGGTCAAGTATAGTTAAGCGTCCACCATAAGTAAGCTGCAGAAGGTCTGTGGTGAACGTCTGATCTACAGGCCCAGCTGCCACGAGACTCACATTCAGCAGCACTACCCAGTCGAAATATTCCTTCACTGTGTTCAGATCATGATGTACCACAAGCACGGTCTTGCCCTGCTGCTTGAGCTCATTCAGAAGTGTTATGATGGCTTTCTCGGTTGCTGCATCCACACCAACGAACGGCTCATCCATGAAATACAGACTTGCATCCTGCGCCAACGCCCTTGCCAGGAAGATTCGCTGCTGCTGTCCTCCCGACAGCTGGCTGATCTGCCGGTCAGCGTAGTCCATCATTCCAACCTTTGCCAAGCACTCCATCGCTATTCTCCGTTCTTCCCGGCCGGGCCGCTTCAACCATCCCAAATGTCCATATCTCCCCATCATCACAACATCAAGGGCACTGGTGGGGAAGTCCCAGTCGATGGATTCCCGCTGCGGCACATATCCAATCCGTTGTCTCTGCTGGGCGTAAGGCTCTCCATAGATTAAGACCTCACCCGAGAGCCGGGGAAGGAGGCCGAGGGCCGCCTTGATCAGTGTGGATTTGCCGGCGCCGTTAGGGCCGATAATCCCAATTAATTGGCCTTCGGGCACCTCGAAGCTGATATCTCTCAGGACAGGTTTTTTCTGATAAGCAACAGATAAGTTCTGAATGATTAACGGGCATTCTTTCATTTGACCAGTCTCCCTTCAAATAGGATGCTCATTTATTTCAGCGCCTCCGCAATAGTCTTCACATTGTGTCTCACCATTCCAATGTAGGTTCCTTCGTGCGTACCTTCCTTGCCCATCGCGTCAGAGAAGAGCTCGCCGCCGATCTTGATCTCATGACCTTTCTCTCTAGCACCCTGGATGACGGCGTCAATGGCCTTTCTAGGTACGCTGGATTCGATGAAGACGGCTTTGATTTTGTTACTAACCAGATAGTCTCTAAGATCAGTTACATCCTTGGTTCCAGCTTCGGAAGCCGTGCTTATGCCTTGTAGTCCCATAACCTTGAGATGGTAGGCATCTCCGAAATAACCGAAAGCATCGTGCGCGGTAACCAGCACGCGGCTAGCCTCCGGAATAGTGAGGATCTGCTCGATTACCTCTTGATGCAGCTGTTCTAGCTGCTTGAGATAAGCTGCAGCATTGTTCTTATAATCTTCGGCATGGGCCGGGTCTTTCTCGGTCAACGTATCTCTTACCTTCTCGGTTGCCTTCATCCACAGCCGTACATCGAACCAGATGTGCGGATCATACTCGGTCTTCATAAGCGCCCCCGATCTCAATGCTGAACGCTCAATAGAGTCGGAGACGGCAACGGTGGTCTTTGTCTTAGCCATGTTCTCGAAGATTTCAACCATCTTGCCCTCTAAATGCAATCCGTTGTAAAAAATAATATCGGCCTCATCCAGCTTGCGAATATCACCTTGAGACGCCTTGTACAGGTGAGGGTCCACGCCGGCCGACATGAGCCCGGTAACTTCTACATGGGAGCCTCCAACCTGTCTGGTAATATCCGTGATCATCCCGGTGGTGGTTGTAATCTTGACCTTACCTCCATCCTGGTAGGACAGAGACTTGCTGTTCCCGCAGGCTGATAGGACGATGATGAGACTCATCCATATCAGAATTATCATCCTACTTGAGGGTAAGAATCTGTTACCATGTCTTCCTTTGACTCGCTCTTTCATTACATGCTTCACTCCTTTGAATGTTTTTGGAATTTCCAACAGGTAGGCCAAGCATATTGCATTGTGGCATATTTGTTTCCTATAGGAAACTTTTTGGATAAAAAAAGCCGTTTAAGATGTATGTATTTCCCATAAACTACAATATTAGCATACACCAATAAAAATGCATGTACAACAAATTTTTTCCCTGAGGAAACATTGTGCTGTATTTCAAATCCATTGTTATTGCTGTAAAATACTGACGAGATAATCGATCTGTAGAAAGAGGTGCTTACGATACTTTAATACAATCACTATTTATTTGATCTGGACGGAACACTAACAGACCCGGCTCCGGGTATTACCAAATCGGTGCAATATGCGCTTTCCAAAATGGGTATCGTGGAGGAGGACTTAACCAAACTTCAATCCTTCATTGGACCGCCACTGCAGGAGAACTTCAGTAAGCACTACGAATTTGATCAGACAACAACATGGCAGGCTATTGAATATTACCGGGAATATTTCAAAGAGAAGGGCTTGTATGAGAATGAGGTATATGGCGGAATTACAGACCTGCTCGGCCTGCTGAAGTCGAAAGACAAAAAGATATATGTGGCAACCTCGAAACCTCTTGTCTTCGCATCGGAGATTCTTACCCATTTCAGGTTAGATCACTATTTCACAGGGATTTTCGGAAGTGAGCTGGACGGTACCCGCTCGAATAAGAAAGAATTGATAGCTTATATAGTAGATACACTTCAGCTGGATCCAGTGAAGACCGTAATGATTGGGGACCGAAAGCACGATATTCTAGGTGCCCAACCTAATCAAATTCATAGCGTAGGTGTAGGGTATGGTTATGGATCGAAGGAGGAGCTTCTAGGGGTACAGCCAACGTACTATTATGAAACCTTGGATGAGCTTATCCAGGCTTGCCTGGCAGCTCTTTAATATTCCCGGTACCCATGTATAATGTATTTAGTAACTTACACATTAAATACATCACCGGAGGCGCGCAAAAGACCATGACATCCTATACGATAACCGATGCTAAGCTTGACGATCTTGAGCAGATTGTACATATATATAACAGTACTATTGCAGGTAGACAGGTCACAGCAGATCTTGATCCTATCTCTGTAGAGAGCCGGATTTCCTGGTTCCATGAACACTCTCCGGATCACAGACCTCTTTGGGTGCTGCGGGTCGGTGATGAGATCGCCGCTTGGCTTAGTTTTCAATCGTTCTACGGAAGACCGGCCTATAATGGTACGGCTGAGATAAGTATCTACATTGCAGAGGCTTCCCGTGGACAAGGATTTGGCAAAATTCTGATTCAGAAAGCGATTGAGGAATGCCCCCGGCTATCCCTTACACGTCTGGTTGGTTTTGTCTTTGCCCATAACGAACCCAGCTTGTCCCTTCTGAAGAAATTTGGCTTTGTTCAGTGGGGGTATTTGCCCGAAGTGGCCATGTTGGACGGCGTAGCAAGAGATCTGGTGATTATAGGCAAGGTAATCAATCCCGTGGACCAGCCTGCCCTAAATCAATCTTCATCAAACACGCTTTCCATTGAACAGGTTAGTAGCACCGATTCGCGCCTCCATATGCTAGTAGAGGAGCTAGACTGTGAGCTGCGGGACAGATATCCCGGGGAACCTATCTTTGGTATTGATTTCAGTGATCCTGCGGTGGAATCCATTACCTTTGTTCTTGCGCTTTGGAATGGTAAGGCTGTAGGCTGCGGCGCAACAAGACCGCTTAATCAGGAAGTGACAGAGCTTAAGAGGTTTTATGTAAAGGAAGAATACCGCGGCCGTGGTATCGCATCTTCCATGCTTGAGAAGCTTGAGCAGCAGGCTCGAAAGGACGGGTATCGTCGGATTCGTCTTCAGACGGGGATCAATCAGCCTGAGGCTATCGCTCTGTATGAGAAATATGGTTATGAAAGTATTAGCACATTTGGTGAATATACGCAGACAGAAGTCAGTGTTTGCTATGAGAAATCTATAGTAGAATAGCAAGGAGTACATGCGAGAGCAGCCGTTCGGGAATCGGGACGGCTGCTCTTATTTTAGTTTAACAATCGTAACCGCAGTGAACGACTCTTCTTGTTACGACAACGTGATGAACAGGTACGGGCACATGGTGAATCCGCTTTACGACCTCGATTTCATGAATAACAGGCACAGGTTCCGGTTTGAACACATCTTCATAAATTACCTTTTTATCCGTATAAATCGGCCGTGGGTCTGAACAATTTGATGGTTGTAATGCCACAATCATCAGCTCCTCTCTTGGGATAATACACATCATATTACACATACGACTATATGGTATGGACGTTTGGTAGGGTTAATAAGAGAAATTATTGACTGTGAGAATCGTTATCAATACAATGAACTGTAGACGAAAGAACGAATTATTTTACTAACTTCTAAAAGGATGATTTCATATGTCTGCCTCATCGCGAGACTCGGATATAAATTTAATTCAGCAGAGCAGCCGGCCAATCACAGCTATGATCATCATGGCTACTGGACTAATGATGCTGGTTCTTCTTACAGGTCTATCTGTAGCTACCGGCTCTTCTGCTATTTCACTTAGCACTGTGTGGCAGGCAATCATTCACTTCAATCCAGATCTGCAGCAGCATCAGGTGATCAGGGAACTTCGTATTCCCCGAGCTTTGGCAGGTGTATTAGTCGGTGCTTGTCTGGCTGTTGCCGGAGCCTTAATGCAGGGTCTGACCAGAAATCCGCTCGCAGACTCGGGACTGCTGGGCCTGAACGCAGGAGCGGGTTTCGCGATAGCTGTATGCTTTGCATTCTTTCCTTCTGTTGGATCAGCGGGATTGATGTTCTTCTCCTTCGCTGGAGCAGCGGTCGCGGTCGGCATTGTATACGGAATCGGTTCGTTGACCAGAGGAGGAATAACCCCGATCCGGCTGACTCTGGCAGGCGCGGCGGTCAGTGCTTTATTTGTAGCACTAAGCACAGGTATCGCTGTGTACTTTAATCTGGGACTGGAGCTTTCGTTCTGGTATGCCGGCGGGCTTGGAGGGACCAAATGGACCCAGTTAGACATGGTGTTCCCTTGGGCTGTCATTGCACTGGCGGGTGCGCTGATGCTCTCTCGTTCAGTGACTCTCCTGAGCCTCGGAGAAGAGGTGGCGTCCGGGCTTGGCCTGCGAACTGGCTGGGTTAAGGCGGCAACATTGGTGGTTGTTATGGTTCTTGCTGGAGGTAGTGTATCGATTGCCGGTATGATCGCATTTGTTGGCTTAATGGTTCCGCATCTTGCCAGGTACATGGTGGGTGTCGACTACCGCTGGATCATTCCTTGCTCAGCAATTCTCGGCGGCCTGCTGGTTGAAATAGCCGATATCGCGGGACAATGGCTGGACCCCACATATGGAACGCCTCTAGGTGCGGTGATTGCTCTGTTAGGTGTACCGTTCTTCATTGTCTTCATACGGCGTTCGGGAAGGGGGCTGATCTAGTCTATGAATAAGCTCCTGATCTCACAGGCAGAGAGCCGAAGGAGAGCCCGAGGTATCGTCGTAATGCTTACACTTTCGATTCTGATATTAATCATGTTCCTAATCAGCATGAATTTGGGCCAAATCCGTCTTACGCCTTCCGAAGTTCTACAGACAATAATTGGACGGGGAACACCGAAGCAAAACTTGATTCTGTTTGAATTTCGTCTGCCGCAAATTATAATCTCGGTTATGGTTGGAGCAGGACTTGCGCTCTCGGGTTGTTTGCTCCAGGGGGTAACAGGCAACTCCCTGGCGGAGCCGGGAATTCTCGGGATTAATTCTGGAGCGGGACTTGCCGTGTTGATCTTTGTATATTTATATCCCGCGGAGCTGCTGGGCTCGGTCTATCTTATGCCTGTTCTTGCTCTGGTCGGTGCTGGAGCCTCCGCAGGCCTGATCTATTATCTTGCATATAAGAAAGGGGACGGCCTCTCAGCTATCCGACTTGTTCTAAGCGGAATTGGTGTAGCCGCCGGAGTTAACGCTTTTACCATAGTGATATCGTTGAAGCTTGACCCCCAGAATCATCAGCTGATCTATACCTGGCTGGCCGGTAGTATAAGAGGAACGGACTGGACTTACGTGCTTTCTTTCATTCCCTGGCTGCTTATCCTTGTTCCTTATTCCCTATATAAGGCGAAAGTGCTGAATGTTCTGACACTGGGCGATTCGGCAGCGAAGGGTCTGGGAACGGCGGTCAATCGGGAGCGATTTAAGCTGATGGCGGTAGCTGTAGCCTTGGCAGGTGTCTGTGTTGCGGTTGGAGGAGCGATTTCATTTGTAGGTCTGATCAGCCCTCATTTGGCACGCCGGCTAGTTGGTCCCAAGCATCAATTGCTGCTACCGACATCCATGTTATGTGGAGGGTTCCTAATGATTTTGGCTGATGCCGTGACCCGTGTGAGCTCAGTCTCAATTCCGATCGGAGTTGTGGTAGCGGTTATCGGGGCCCCCTATTTCCTGTACTTACTCGCTAAAGCTAAATAATATAAATTAGCCTAAAAGAGACTTCCGAACATTAGAATATGTTAGGCGGTCTCTTTTCAATTCAGGCTGTTATAATACTTTTAAACGACATCTTATTTTGCAACTATGATCACTCTTACGCGTAAATAAAACAGAAGTTAAAGTTGGAGGCGAATGTACATGAGTGCACATGAAATTGATTATCAAATTTTGGGTGAAGAATTGCAGTGTGTTGAAATTCAGCTGGACCCCTCAGAGAGTGTTGTAGCTGAGGCTGGCAGTTTTATGATGATGGATCAGGATATTAGGATGGAGACCATCTTTGGCGATGGCGCGCGTGGGAATGGAATGATGGGCAAGTTAATGGGAGCTGGCAAACGGCTCTTGACAGGTGAGAGCTTGTTCATGACCGTCTTCACGAACGCAGGTCGTTATCGCCAGAACGTAACTTTTGCCGCACCTTATCCGGGTAAAATCATTCCGCTCGATCTTCAGATGCTGGGCGGTAAGGTAATCTGTCAGAAGGATGCATTTCTGTGCTCCGCGAAAGGGAACTCGATCGGAATTGAATTTCAGCGCAAGCTAGGAGCGGGCTTCTTCGGTGGAGAAGGCTTTATTATGCAAAAGATCGAGGGGGACGGCTGGGCATTTGTCCACTCGGGCGGTCTGGTAGTGGAACGTACTCTTAATCCTGGTGAGGTTCTTCGTCTGGACACAGGCTGTCTTGTAGCGATGACGGCTGGCGTGGATTATGATATTGAATTTGTAAAAGGAATCAAGAGCGCGCTGTTCGGCGGAGAAGGGCTGTTCTTCGCGACACTTCGCGGACCAGGCAAGGTATGGGTTCAGTCCCTTCCGTTCAGTCGCATGGCAGACCGGGTTATGTCGGCGGCAAGGTTCGGTGGAAGTAAAGAAGAAGGAAGTATTCTCGGCGGACTTGGCAACTTGTTCGAGAGATAAATTTTTTCATGAATTTGCGTATCCATTGACGGGCATTCTTCGTTTAATAACGAAGAACTGTGGAAAGGAAGATTGCCATGAGCGTTAACGTATCAATCGAACTCCCTGCTCCTGTACCCGCAGTGGAGCTTTCGGAGCTCCGCTCCACATTGCTCGGCTATTGCCTAACTCTGACCGGATCGAAGTGGGAGGCGGAGGACTTGGTACAGGATATCTGTCTGAAGGCTCTGCCGGTTATTCAAGGGATTAAATATCATGAGAATACGAAGGCTTACTTGTTCAGAGCGGCACGAAACCAATGGATTGATCACTTGCGAAGACAGAAGGTGCTTGATCGTAAGCTAGCTGATCTACAATACGAATTTAATCTTGAAGACCATGCTGATGTGGATACAGAGGATGTTACGAGTGTAATGAGACATGTATTGAAGCATCTGTCTCCATTGCAGCAATGTATTTTTCTATTAAGGGACGTTCTGTCTTATACCTCACGCGAGGTGGCGGATAAGCTGAATATGACTGAAGGAGCTGTGAAATCTGCTTTATATCGAGCGAGGGTGGCCCTTGCCTCCGTTAATATGACACGAGAAAGCCTGGTAGAATTAGAGGCTCTTGCTGGAGTTACGGAGCATTCTAAAGCGGAGCTTCATCAATATTTGCTGGCAATTCGCCATGAAGATGCAGATCTTCTAGTTCAAATGTTGAATAATGATCTGGCTGAACCACATCTTGTCATCAACATGTTCCGTAGCGGACTAGTTGGGCATGCTTCTGCCAAGAAGCATTCTTCTCGTTTCGCCAGTTCGCCTACAATGTACGCAGATCCTGTTCTGAGACTGTCAGCGTAGCTTGATGTAGAATGAATCCCTTGTAAGCGGAACACAATAATTCATGATGTCTTATTTTTCGTCTTCAAATAGCCGATAATCTCCTTTATAATGTTAAATAGTTTGGAGTGCAAACGATTGCCAACAATACCATGAATTTCATTTTCAAGGAGTGAGTCAGCTTGTCCGTACAGATCGACAGAAATGTTCATATAGATTATGGAGATCCCGCCAGAACTGGTGGAATCTCCATTTTTGCACCTGAGTTTGATGAGCACTATTTTTATGATGGAGATGACCTGGGGGTCCGCTATAGTAAGAAGAGATCTGCATTCCGTCTGTGGGCGCCTACGGCCAGCGAGGTGTTCGTAGTCCTATACCGGACTTGGGATGGGCGTTCCGAACGTCTGGTTCCAATGAATGAGGATGTTCGTGGCACTTGGACACTACAGATTGATGAGGATTTGAACGGCTATTTATATACTTATCTTGTCCGCATTGGAGATCAGTGGAACGAAGCAGCCGATCCTTATGCAACCGCTGTCGCGGTAAATGGAGACCGCGCAGCAATTGTTGATCTAGCTGGAACCAATCCGGAACGATGGACCGATGAGAAGCCTCCTTTTAGTAAAGCAACAGATGCTATTATCTATGAGGCACACATTCGTGATTTCTCAATCCATCCAGAGAGCGGAATCACCCATAAGGGCAAGTATCTTGGTATGACCGAGACCGGAACACGTGGACCTGAAGGGATCAAGACGGGACTCGATCATATCCTAGGACTCGGTGTAACTCATGTTCAGCTGCTGCCGATCTATGATTACTCAACTCAAAGTGTGGACGAGACCCGCCTTGATATTCCCCAATATAATTGGGGGTATGATCCTAAGAATTACAACGTTCCAGAAGGCTCCTACTCGGTAGATCCGTATCAGCCTGAAGTCCGTATTCGCGAGTTGAAACAACTGATTCAAACTCTGCACGATCAGGGCCTCCGCGTCATTATGGACGTGGTGTACAATCATGTTTACGATGGATATGTTATTAATTTCACCAAGCTTGTACCCGGTTATTACCTTCGTTATAACAGTCAGCAGGAATTCTCTAATGGTTCAGGTTGTGGAAATGATGTGGCTTCTGAACGGAAAATGATGTCCAAGTTCATTGTCGACTCTATCCTCCATTGGGTTAAGGAGTACCATGTCGACGGCTTCCGCTTTGATCTTATGGGTCTCTTAGACGTGGACACTATGAATGAGATACGCCGTAGGCTGGATGAGATTGATCCTTCGCTGATCACGATTGGAGAAGGCTGGATTATGGAGACTGAGCTTCCTTCTCACAAGAGAGCGAATCAGCACCAAGCCCGGCAGATGCCGGGAATCGGATTGTTTAACGATGTCATTCGGGATGCAATTAGAGGACACGTGTTTGAAGCGAGAGAGAAGGGATTTATCAGTGGAGGTCAAGGCCTTGAGCATGCAATTAAGCAAGGGGTTACCGCCTGCATTGACTTTGACGATTGGATTAAAGGCTTTGCGGCCGAGCCTACGCAGACTGTGACCTATACGGAGTGCCATGATAACCATACCCTATGGGATAAGATTCTGGTGTCCGTTGACGGGGAAGAGAACGAGATTCGTCGTCAAATGCACCGGCTTGGATCTTCAATCGTATTAACCAGTCAAGGTATTTCCTTCATACATGCTGGACAAGAGTTCTGCCGCTCCAAATTTGGTTTTGAGAACAGCTATAACCTCCCGGATGAGGTTAACAGGCTCGATTGGGAACGGTGTGCGGAATACAAAGATGATGTAGAATTTATGAAAGAGCTGATTAAGCTTCGTAAAGAGCACCCTGCCTTCAGACTGGAGTCGGCTGAATTAATACGGAAGCATTTGCGCTTTGAAGCAAGCCCTAGTAATACAGTGGCATATACCCTTCGTCATCATGCAGGAGGGGACCCGGCTGAACATCTCTATGTGCTGTATAATGCGAGACGGGAGGCTGTCTCCCTGGAGCTTCCTGTACTTGGTGAGTGGAAGATCATCCATGGTCGAGAACAAATTAGAAGTCTTAATTCGAGTAAGCTGGAAGTCGATGGGATCGGTATGGTTATTTTAGCTGTATAGTTCTATAGTAAAAGATGAATGCCCCCTTCCATAAGGATAGGGGGCTGTTTGTTACTAAATGATTACTTTGGTGTACAGTCGGTTGTTTTAGCTAGGTCAGATCAATGGACTCTCCCGGCTTCAAAGCTTGTCCAGTTAGACCTGCTTGTTTGAGCCGGTTGACGAACTCATCCCCATTTTGCTCAATTGGAGGGAAGGTATTATAGTGGACTGGCACGGTGATCTTGGCTTGAAGCCACTGTGCTGCAAGCAAAGCGTCGTCAGGACCCATCGTGAAGTAATTTCCGATCGGAATCATCGCAACATCAATAGGATGTTGTTCACCTATGAGCTTCAGGTCACTGAACAAGGCGGTATCTCCTGCATGGTACAGGGTGATCTGGTCCAGTTGTATGATTATGCCTGCTGCGACACCCAGATAAAGATTTACTCCATCCTTGGTTATGGATGAACTGTGCAGTGCCGGAGTGAATTTAATCGTCCCAAAAGGCAGGCGAAAAGAACCACCAAGGTTCATTCCAATAGTGTCCAGACCCAGATGTTCGAAGTAATTGGCTAGTTCGACGATGCCCACTATTGTGGCTTTGTTCCTACGTGCAATTAGCTCGGCATCCCCAATGTGATCCGAATGGCCATGAGTGAGGAGTACATAATCCACTTCGATGTCCTCTGCGCTGGCAGTGGCCAATGGATTCCCTGTAAGGAAGGGATCGATAATGAACTTGTACTCGCCAGTGTCAACATAAACGGTGGAATGTCCCAAGAAAGTCAGTTTCAATTGTCTCACCTCGTTATGTCTATTTGGTAATTAATTTACAGTTTTAGAGTAACATACTCTTTGGAGGAGAATCAAAGTGCGAGAGGTGTCAAACATGGAATCGATTAGGCTTAGCGTCTTGGACCTTGTGCCTCAATATAATGGTGTACGTTCAGAGGTTGCCCTTCAGGAAGCAGTCCGGCTTGCGATACACAGTGAAACTTGGGGTTATGATCGATATTGGGTCGCGGAGCATCATGATTTGGAAGGTCTGGCCTGTACTTCACCAGAAATATTAATGTCTCATATCGGTGCAAGAACGCAGCGGATCCGTCTGGGCTCAGGGGCGCTACTTTTGCCGCATTACAGTCCGATGAAGGTAGCTGAATCTTTTCATCTATTATCTTGCCTGTACCCGGGAAGGATTGATCTTGGGATTGGCCGTGCTCCAGGGGGGCCAGCTCATGCATCAATGGCGTTAAGCGGTAACTTTCTTCAGAATGTGACTGATATGCCTTCCTCTATGGATGCATTGATCAAGTTCTTTGAGAATGAGTACCAATATGAAGATCATCCTGTGGTGGCTCGTCCGATTCCACAAGACCCACCTGATATCTGGATGCTTGGAACGAATGAGAAGAGTGGGAAATATGCAGCGGAATTTGGAACCGGCTATGTGTTTGGTCATTTTATGAGTGAGCATGACGGTGAAAGTGCCTTGAGGGCTTACCGGGATGAATTCAGACCCGGTAAGCTTAGACAGATTCCAGATACCATGGTAGCGGTCTCGGTCATATGTGCTGAATCGGAGGCAGAAGCTCATTCGTTAATGTCGCGAGCTTCCACACCGATATCAAAGAGCCTTGTTGGAGACCCTGTTAAAATACATGAGGATTTAAGAAGGCTGCAAAGC